>NZ_JANFNG010000059.1:2500-5217 GCF_024436035.1 Streptomyces humicola | reverse complement strand
CAGAACCGCACAGTGGACGCGAAACACGCAACACACGAATGTGTGTGGTCAAGCCCTCGGCCTATTAGTACCGGTCAACTCCACCAGTCACCTGGCTTCCATATCCGGCCTATCAACCCCGTCGTCTACAGGGAGCCTTACCCCATCAAGTGGGTGGGAGTCCTCATCTCGAAGCAGGCTTCCCGCTTAGATGCTTTCAGCGGTTATCCCTCCCGAACGTAGCCAACCAGCCATGCCCTTGGCAGAACAACTGGCACACCAGAGGTCCGTCCGTCCCGGTCCTCTCGTACTAGGGACAGCCCTTCTCAAGACTCCAACGCGCACAGCGGATAGGGACCGAACTGTCTCACGACGTTCTAAACCCAGCTCGCGTACCGCTTTAATGGGCGAACAGCCCAACCCTTGGGACCGACTCCAGCCCCAGGATGCGACGAGCCGACATCGAGGTGCCAAACCATCCCGTCGATATGGACTCTTGGGGAAGATCAGCCTGTTATCCCCGGGGTACCTTTTATCCGTTGAGCGACGGCGCTTCCACAAGCCACCGCCGGATCACTAGTCCCAGCTTTCGCTCCTGCTCGACCCGTCAGTCTCACAGTCAAGCTCCCTTGTGCACTTACACTCAACACCTGATTGCCAACCAGGCTGAGGGAACCTTTGGGCGCCTCCGTTACCCTTTAGGAGGCAACCGCCCCAGTTAAACTACCCATCAGACACTGTCCCTGATCCGGATCACGGACCCAGGTTAGACATCCAGCACGACCAGAGTGGTATTTCAACAACGACTCCACCTGAGCTGGCGCTCAAGCTTCACAGTCTCCCACCTATCCTACACAAGCCGAACCGAACACCAATATCAAACTGTAGTAAAGGTCCCGGGGTCTTTCCGTCCTGCTGCGCGAAACGAGCATCTTTACTCGTACTGCAATTTCACCGGGCCTATGGTCGAGACAGTCGAGAAGTCGTTACGCCATTCGTGCAGGTCGGAACTTACCCGACAAGGAATTTCGCTACCTTAGGATGGTTATAGTTACCACCGCCGTTTACTGGCGCTTAAGTTCTCAGCTTCGCCCCACCAAAATGGAGCTAACCGGTCCCCTTAACGTTCCAGCACCGGGCAGGCGTCAGTCCGTATACATCGCCTTACGGCTTCGCACGGACCTGTGTTTTTAGTAAACAGTCGCTTCTCGCTGGTCTCTGCGGCCACCCCCAGCTCCGGAGGAAAACTCCATCACCAGGCGTGGCCCCCCTTCTCCCGAAGTTACGGGGGCATTTTGCCGAGTTCCTTAACCATAGTTCACCCGAACGCCTCGGTATTCTCTACCAGACCACCTGAGTCGGTTTAGGGTACGGGCCGCAACAGCACTCGCTAGAGGCTTTTCTCGACAGCATAGGATCATCCACTTCACCACAATCGGCTCGGCATCAGGTCTCACCCCTACATGAGCAGCGGATTTACCTACCACTCGGGCTACACCCTTACCCCGGGACAACCACCGCCCGGGCTGGACTACCTTCCTGCGTCACCCCATCACTCACCTACTACCAGTCTGGTCCACCGGCTCCACCACTCCCCATCACCCCGAAGGGATCAAAGGCGGCTTCACGGGCTTAGCATCGCCAGATTCAGCGTTGACGCACCATCACGGGTACCGGAATATCAACCGGTTGTCCATCGACTACGCCTGTCGGCCTCGCCTTAGGTCCCGACTTACCCTGGGCAGATCAGCTTGACCCAGGAACCCTTAGTCAATCGGCGCACACGTTTCCCACGCATGTATCGCTACTCATGCCTGCATTCTCACTCGCATACCGTCCACAACTCGCTTCCACGGCTGCTTCACCCGGCACACGACGCTCCCCTACCCACCCCAGCAACCGTTAGGCACACGCTGGAGTGACACGACTTCGGCGGTACGCTTGAGCCCCGCTACATTATCGGCGCGGAATCACTTGACCAGTGAGCTATTACGCACTCTTTCAAGGATGGCTGCTTCTAAGCCAACCTCCTGGTTGTCTCTGCGACTCCACATCCTTTCCCACTTAGCGCACGCTTAGGGGCCTTAGTCGATGCTCTGGGCTGTTTCCCTCTCGACCATGGAGCTTATCCCCCACAGTCTCACTGCCGCGCTCTCACTTACCGGCATTCGGAGTTTGGCTAAGGTCAGTAACCCGGTAAGGCCCATCGCCTATCCAGTGCTCTACCTCCGGCAAGAAACACACGACGCTGCACCTAAATGCATTTCGGGGAGAACCAGCTATCACGGAGTTTGATTGGCCTTTCACCCCTAACCACAGGTCATCCCCCAGGTTTTCAACCCTGGTGGGTTCGGGCCTCCACGACCTCTTACAGCCGCTTCACCCTGCCCATGGCTAGATCACTCCGCTTCGGGTCTTGGGCACGCTACTCAAACGCCCTCTTCGGACTCGCTTTCGCTACGGCTACCCCACACGGGTTAACCTCGCAACATACCGCAAACTCGCAGGCTCATTCTTCAAAAGGCACGCAGTCACGACCACACAGGCAAAACCCGCATGGCGACGCTCCCACGGCTTGTAGGCACACGGTTTCAGGTACTATTTCACTCCGCTCCCGCGGTACTTTTCACCATTCCCTCACGGTACTATCCGCTATCGGTCACCAGGGAATATTCAGGCTTAGCGGGTGGTCCCGCCAGATTCACACAGGATTTCTCGGGCCCCGTGCTACTTGGGTG
>NZ_JANFNG010000058.1 GCF_024436035.1 Streptomyces humicola | reverse complement strand
CTAGCACGCTGCCCTCTCAAGGCAGTAGCGCCGGTTCGAATCCGGTCGGGGGTACTGATCGAAAAGCCCTCCGCGGCAGCGGAGGGCTTTGGTGTTGTCCCGATACGGGCATGCGGGCCGGGTCCCGCGGGACCCAGCCCATCCGCGATCATCCCCCGTTGCGCCGCAGCGCCTCCGACAGCCGTGCCGCCGCGTCTATGACCGCCTGGGCGTGCATACGGCCCGGGTGGCGCGTAAGCCGTTCGATCGGGCCGGAGACGGAGACGGCGGCCACCACGCGGTTGGACGGACCGCGTACCGGCGCCGAGACGGACGCCACGCCCGGCTCGCGCTCGCCGATCGACTGGGCCCAGCCGCGCCGCCGTACGCCCGACAGCGCGGTCGCCGTGAAGCGCGCGCCCTGCAGGCCGCGGTGCAGCCTCTCGGGTTCCTCCCAGGCCAGCAGGATCTGCGCGGCGGAGCCGGCCTTCATCGGCAGCGTGGAGCCGACGGGCACGGTGTCCCGCAGTCCGGACAACCGCTCCGCGGCGGCCACGCAGATCCGCATGTCGCCCTGGCGGCGGTAGAGCTGGGCGCTCTCGCCGGTGACGTCGCGCAGGTGGGTCAGGACGGGGCCCGCCGTGGCCAGCAGCCGGTCCTCGCCCGCCGCCGCGGCCAGTTCGGACAGGCGGGGGCCGAGGATGAACCGGCCCTGCATGTCACGGGCGACCATCCGGTGGTGTTCGAGTGCGACCGCCAAGCGGTGCGCGGTGGGGCGGGCGAGGCCGGTGGCGGCGACAAGGCCGGCCAGGGTGGCCGGACCCGACTCCAGTGCACTGAGCACCAAAGCTGCCTTGTCGAGAACGCCGACGCCGCTAGAGTTGTCCATGCAACGATACTCGCGTCTCAAAGTATGAAACGCAAGTTCATTTTTCCGGCGGAGACGGCACGCTTGATGTCAACGCCGGATCGGCGTCTCCCGGTGGCCGCACACCACAGGGACGGGACGCCGCCGTAACTCACCGAGCTGGCCGGCGACGAGGCCGGCCGAAGGGAAAGCGATGGGACGGACACTCGCGGAGAAGGTCTGGGACGACCATGTCGTTCGGCGCGCCGAGGGCGAGCCAGACCTCCTCTTCATCGATCTGCACCTGCTGCACGAGGTGACCAGCCCCCAGGCGTTCGACGGGCTCCGGCTCGCCGGCCGCGGCGTGCGGCGCCTCGACCTGACCATCGCGACCGAGGATCACAACACCCCGACCCTCGACATCGACAAGCCGATCGCCGACCCGGTCTCGCGTACCCAGCTGGAGACGCTGCGCAAGAACTGTGCGGAGTTCGGCGTGCGCCTTCACCCACTGGGCGACGTCGAGCAGGGCGTGGTGCACGTCGTGGGCCCGCAGCTGGGCCTGACCCAGCCCGGTACGACGGTGGTCTGTGGTGACAGTCACACCTCCACGCACGGTGCGTTCGGTGCGCTCGCGTTCGGCATCGGGACCAGCCAGGTCGAGCACGTACTAGCCACGCAGACGCTGCCGATGGCGCCGTTCAAGACGATGGCGATCACCGTCGACGGCGAGCTGCCCGAGGGCGTCACCGCCAAGGACCTGATCCTGGCGATCATCGCGAAGATCGGCACCGGCGGCGGCCAGGGCTATGTCATCGAGTACCGCGGCTCCGCGATCGAGAAGCTGTCGATGGAAGCGCGGATGACCATCTGCAACATGTCCATCGAGGCAGGCGCGCGGGCCGGCATGATCGCCCCGGACGAGACCACTTTTGCGTACCTGAAGGGCCGCCCGCACGCGCCGAAGGGCGCCGACTGGGACGCGGCCGTCGAGTACTGGAGGACGCTGCGCACCGACGAGGACGCCGTCTTCGACCATGAGGTCTACATCGACGCCTCCCAGCTGGCGCCGTTCGTCACCTGGGGCACCAACCCGGGCCAGGGTGCGCCGTTGTCCGCCTCCGTGCCGGACCCGGTCTCCTTCACCGACCCCAGCGAGCGGCTGGCGGCGGAGAAGGCGCTGGAGTACATGGGACTTGCCGCGGGGCAGCCGCTGCGCGAGGTGAAGGTCGACACCGTGTTCGTCGGCTCGTGCACCAACGGCCGCATCGAGGATCTGCGCTCGGCCGCCTCCGTACTGGAAGGCCGCACGGTGGCCGAGGGCGTACGGATGCTGGTCGTCCCCGGCTCGGTGCGCGTCGCGCTGCAGGCGGTCAAGGAGGGCCTGGACAAGGTGTTCACCGCGGCCGGCGCCGAGTGGCGCCACGCGGGCTGCTCGATGTGCCTGGGCATGAACCCCGACCAACTCGCCCCCGGTGAGCGCTCCGCGTCCACCTCGAACCGCAACTTCGAGGGGCGGCAAGGCAAGGGCGGCCGCACCCACCTGGTCTCCCCGCAGGTGGCCGCCGCCACCGCAGTCCTCGGTCACCTGGCCTCCCCGGCCGACCTGGCAGACGTCCGTACCCCCGTGGAGGCCTGAGCGCCATGGAAGCTTTCACCACGCACACCGGTCGCGCCGTGCCGCTGCGCCGCAGCAACGTCGACACCGACCAGATCATCCCGGCGCACTGGCTGAAGAAGGTCACCCGCAACGGCTTCGAGGACGGCCTGTTCGAGGCCTGGCGCAAGGATCCGTCGTTCGTCCTCAACCAGCCCGAGTACGCGGGGGCGACCGTGCTGGTCGCCGGCCCCGACTTCGGCACCGGCTCGTCCCGTGAGCACGCGGTGTGGGCGCTGCAGAACTACGGCTTCAAGACCGTACTCTCCTCGCGCTTCGCCGACATCTTCCGGGGCAACTCGCTGAAGAACGGCCTGCTCACCGTCGTACTGCCGCAGGACGTCATCGACCGGCTGTGGAAGCTGGTCGAGGCCGACCCGAAGGCCGAGATCACCGTCGACCTCGTCGCCCGCGAGGTGCGCGCCGAGGGCCCCTCTGGGTCGCTGACCGAACCCTTCGAGTTGGACGACAACGCCCGCTGGCGGCTGCTAGAAGGACTCGACGACATCAGCTTGACACTGCGCCACGAGGACGACATCGCGGCGTACGAGGCCAAGCGCCCCGCGTACAAGCCGAGCACCATCCACGCCTGACCTCCACAAGCAGCCTAGAACGCGCCCCCCGCCCCCGAGGCGGGGGGCGCGTTCGGTTGACCGCTGACCGCACCGTAAGTTGCGTCCCACGAGGGGTGACAACTCGCCGCAGATGGCACAATTGGCGCATGGACAGCGACGGCCAACTCGACCTCTACCGCGTCGTCGCCGACCGACTCAAGGAGGCGCACAGCAGGGTGCGCTCCCTGCACGCTCCAGAGGACGTAAGACTGGCGCTGATCCGGAAGTTGCTTGTCATCACAGCCGCGGCCAAGCACGACGTGGCGGGTGCGGCGCAGCGTCTCGACCGCCTGATGCGGGACCTCGACGAGGGTCGATTCCCCGATGACGGAAGTGCCTGAGAGCCGAGTTCGTTGCGGCACAAGGGTGATTCGCCCGTTTCGTATTTGATTTGCGGTATATATCTGCCTAACGTGCGAAAAAGCTTGAACTCTATCGTTCCGGCTAAGTCTCCGAAGGGGAAGACGTGAACAAGGCGCAGCTCGTAGAAGCGATTGCCGACAAGCTCGGCGGACGTCAGAACGCGGCGGAAGCGGTCGACGCGGTACTGGACGCGATCGTTCGCGCGACCGTTGCGGGGGACCGGGTCTCGGTCACCGGATTCGGCTCGTTCGAGAAGGTGGAACGCCCGGCCCGTTACGCACGCAACCCGCAGACCGGTGAGCGGGTGCGGGTCAAGAAGACCGCAGTGCCCCGGTTCCGCGCAGGACAGGGCTTCAAGGACCTGGTCAGCGGCACCAAGAAGCTGCCCAAGGGCGGCGAGGTCGCGGTCAAGAAGGCTCCCAAGGGCAGCCTGAGCGGCGGTGTTACGGTCAAGAAGGCCGCGGTGAAGAAGGCGGCCGCGAAGAAGGCGGCGGTGAAGAAGGCCGCGGCGAAGAAGACCACCGCCAAGAAGACCACCGCGAAGAAGGTCACGGCGAAGAAGACCACCGCGAAGAAGACCACCGCGAAGAAGGCGGCGGCCAAGAAGGCCACGGCGAAGAAGGCCGCCAAGAAGGCCCCGGCCAAGAAGGCCACCGCGCGCAAGACCGCCACCAAGCGGACCGCACGCAGGTAGGCAGCACAGCAGGCCGCGACGGGCCGGGCACCCCACGGGGAGCCCGGCCCGCGCCCGTTCCGGGGGACGCAGATCCCCGGGGTCACGCCCCCGGATCGTCGAATGTGGCGAGCGTAATGAAGACCACCCGGCGGGCTTGCCCCTCGCCCTCGGTGCGGATCCGCACCCGCTGCCCCACGCGCAGCATCCGAAGGCCCCCCGCGTCGAACGCCGCCGCGTCGAACGGCACCGGCGTCCCGTCGTCGAGCAGCACGCTGCCACACCGGGTGTCGGGGTCGTACATGTACGAAGTCGCCTGCATATGCGCAGCCTAATCGGCCTGTCCAATCGGCCTGCCTACTCGGTCCGCCTACTCGGCCCGCGCGGGCCCGCCGCGTCAGCGGCTGGTGCCACAGCGGCCCGCCCATCCGAGATCCGCCGTCGCCGCCGTGGTGCGCGGCCCGACGCCGAGCGAGAGCGCCACCCGCAGATCCTCGGCCGTATCCACGTCCCGCCGCACCGAATCCACGCCCGCCAGGGGAATCTCCCGTGCGCCGGAATCCCGGTGGCGTGCGCGCGACGCCCCGCCGAACGCCGGTGCCAGTCCGGTTCCCGCAGCAGCGGTGAGCAGTGTGGTGCCGATTCCGGCGGCGTCGGCGAGAAAAGCGCGATCGGCGGCGGAGGCGGCGTCCAGCACCAATTCCAGTTCGGCGGAGCGCAGCGCCGGCAGATCCGCGTTCAACGCCGCCACGAACGCCTCCGGCGAGCCGGAACGCACGATCCGGGCGCCGTGCGCGAGCGCGGCGTTGAGGCCGGCCGCCGGGGCGTCGGGAACGATCCGCGCACCGAGCGCCGACAGTTCCGCCGCCGCCAGCACGTCATCGGTGACCACCGACACGCTGCGCACCGCGGCACACGCCAGGGCCGCGGCCACGGTGTCCTGCGCGAACGCCAGCGCGAGACCGGGCCGCCCGCCCTCGCCGCCCGCCCCCACGAGCCTGCTCTTCGCCAGCGCCAGCGGCTTGAGCGGTACGACGAGATCCCACACCGTATGGCCCCTTCGGCTTCGCACCGGATCATTCTGCCTGTGCT
>NZ_JANFNG010000057.1 GCF_024436035.1 Streptomyces humicola | reverse complement strand
CCGGCGGAGCCCGGCGGAGCCCGGCGGAGCCCGGCGGAGCCCGGCGGAGCCCGGCTGATCGGAATGCCGTGTCCGATTTCCGCCAGCCCTCTCCCTCCTCTTCCTGTTCACTCGGGTACGGACCAGGCACGCCGGCTCATGTGAAGAGAGGCTCGATGACTGAGGGCACGCAATGGCCACGGCATGGGGGATGGCTGCTCACCGCGCTGCTCGGCGGCATGTTTCTCGGCAATGTGGACATCGCCATCGTCAACGTCGCCACTCCTTCGATCCAGCAGCACCTGCATGCCTCCGGTGCCGAACTGGAGCTCATCGTCTCCGGCTACACCCTCACCTACGCCGTGCTGCTGATCACCAGTGCGCGGCTGGGCGGCATGCGGGGCTATCGGCGCATGTTCCTGATCGGCCTCACGGTCTTCACGCTTGCCTCCCTCGCCTGTGGCCTGGCGCCGACACCCGTGCTGCTGGTGGCCGCGCGCGTCGTGCAGGGCGCCGGGGCCGCGCTGCTCACCTCGCAGGTCCTGACCAGCATTCAGCTCACCTTCCAGGGAGGCGCCCGCAGCCGGGCGCTGGGGCTGTACACGGCGGTACTCTCCGGCAGCGCGGTGTTCGGACAGGTCGTCGGTGGGGTCCTGGTCTCGGCGGACGTGTTCGGCACCGCATGGCGTCCGATCTTCCTGATCAACGTGCCCATCGGCCTGGGTCTGATCCTGATGGGAAGGCACTTCCTCCCCACGGACGGCCGGCCCAGCACCCAGCGGCTGGACCTGGCGGGCGTGGGCGTCCTGTCCACGGCGCTGTTGCTGCTCGTGCTACCGATGGTGCTGGGCCAGGACGCGGGATGGCCGTTGTGGACGTGGCTGAGCTTCGCCGCGAGCCTGGCGGCATTCGTGTGGTTCGCTGGAGTCGAGCGCCGCGTCGGCCGACGCGGCGGACAGCCGTTGATCACGCTGGCGCTGCTCCGACGCCCGCCCGTGGTGCACGCCCTGGTCTCCCAGGCCGCCACGCGGGCCACGTACTTCGCGCTGCTCTTCGTCCTGGCGCAGTATCTGCAGCAGGGACTCCACAAGAGCGCCACCTACTCGGGTCTCGTGCTGGTCTCCTGGGTGGCCGCCTTCGGCGTCTCCGGCCCGCTGCTCGCCCATGCGCCCGCTGCCGTCAACCGGTGGGTGGCGCCGATCGGCACTGTGGTGCTCGCGATCGCCTTCGCCGGCATCAGCGCGGGCCTGCTGGCCGGTACCACGAGCGGTGTGCTGCTGACGGCCCTGCTCGGCCTCGGCGGACTGGGCTACGGGGCGGCCTTCAGCGGCACTCTCGCCCATCTGACCAGCTCGGTTGAGGACCGGTACGCGGCGGACACCAGCGGGCTGTTCAACACGACCTTGCAGGTGGGCGGCGTGCTGGGGGTGGCGGCGTTCGGCACCGTCTACCTGGACCTGGTGCCCCACGGCGGACGGGCGGCCGCGGTGCACGGATTCACGGTGGTCACCCTCACGCTCGGCGCCGTCGCTCTGGTGGCCGCTGTGGTGTGCCGCCTGGCGATCACCAGCAAGCCCTCCGCTCCGGCCGCGGCCTCTCCCGAGCCGGAACGGACCAAGGCCGGCGCCTGACCGGCGGGGCGGGGAGACTGGTACAAGCGCGAGGAACACGAGCGACCGATGGGCGAACGCCCCTGCCGGACCAGAGATCTGTACTGTCGCCATCCGCGGTCCATGCCGCCCCTCCTCGGCCGGCTGGCAGGAGAAGGGCCGATGGCGAGCCAGACCCCTCGCAGAAGACGCCGACCGCAGCAAGGGGACTCATACGGCTAGTTGTTGGCCGGTCTTCCACAAACCGACGAACGCGACAACTTCCGCCCCCGCAACCAGCGCTGCACGGATGAAAAGCGCCAACTGGATACCACCGGCGAGGGCATGCGCGTGCGCAACGGCCGACCCTCACCGCCCACCGTGCCTCAGCCCAGCGCCGCCGCTCCGGCGCGGGCGATGAGAAGGTCCTTCCCGTCCCGGGCGCCACTGACCCCGATCGCTCCGATCACGGTTTCTCCCAAGGTGAGCGGCAGTCCGCCGGCGATCAGCGCCATGCCCGGCTGGCCGGCCAGACTGGTCACCAACACCTGGTTCGCCTGTATGGCCTGGACGAACACATCGGTCGCCTCACGGACGGTGAGAGCAGTGTTGGCCTTGTTCAGCGCCACCGTCGTGACGGTGGCCGCTGTGCCGTCCGTTCTTGCCAGCGCCGACACGTTGCCTCCGGCGTCGATCACCACGACCGAGACCCGGCAGTCCAGCTCCTCTGCGCGCTCCAGTGCGGCGCTGATTACTCGTTGTGCACCGGACAGGCTGATGCTGCGGGTTGCAAGCACAGCGGATTCGGCTTGGGCGATGTTGCTCATGGTGATCCCTCCGTTTTGGACGGTGCTTCCGGGCGTCTCGGAGAAAAGAACACCGTCCGCCGCGCGGCCGTTGCATGGCGGCCCGGACTGGCGCCGTCATCGCGTAGGCGCTGGTGACGCAGGTCGTGCAACGGACTGCGCCTCGGCGGGGTTCTCCCGGTATCGGCAGGCCGTCGGGACCAGCCGACATCAGATGTCAGACAAGGCGACCTCTCCGGAGTTCTTTCATGGGAGCACAACCGAACACACGACGCTCGGGCAGGTCGGGCTGGCTGCTCGTCTCGCTGCTCGGTGGGATGTTTCTCGGCAGCGTGGACATCGCGATCGTCAACATCGCGACACCGTCGATCCGGGACCACCTTCATGCCTCCGGCAGCGAGTTGGAACTGATCGTCTCCGGCTACACGCTGACCTATGCGATGTTGTTGATCACCAGCGCCAGGCTCGGTGACATGCGTGGCCACCGGAAGGTGTATCTGGTCGGACTCGTGCTGTTCACTCTGTCGTCCTGCGCTTGCGGCCTCGCCCCCACGGCCCCTGTGCTGCTGTGCGCCCGAATCGTCCAGGGCGCCGGCGCCGCACTGACGACCGCACAGGTGCTGATCGGCATTCAGCTCCATTTCGAGGGGCGGGCGAGGGCCCGGGCTCTCGGCCTCTACACGGCGGTGCTCTCCACCAGCGCGGTCCTCGGTCAGGTCCTTGGCGGTGTGCTGATCTCCGCGAACCTGTTCGGCACGACATGGCGTCCTGCCTTCCTGATCAACGTTCCGATCGGCATTGCGCTGGTGGTGATCTCGTGGATCTGTCTGCCCGCTGACGAGCCGAAGCGCAGCAAGCGGCTCGACATCCCCGGTGTCGCCACCCTCTCCACGGCCTTGCTACTGCTCGTGGTGCCGCTCGTGCTGGGGCGAGAGGTCGGCTGGCCGGCCTGGACGTGGGTCTGCCTGGCGGGCAGCGTGGCCGCTTTTGTGCTGTTCGTCCGGGTGGAGCGTCAGCAGGTGGCGAGCGGCGGCTACCCGCTGATCACCCTTGCACTGCTGACCCGCAGGCCGGTGGCGCTGGCACTGATCTCGCAGGCCGCCACTGTTGCCACCTATTTCGGGTTGCTGTTCGTCCTCGCGCTGTACTTGCAGCAGGGCCTGGGGAAGAGCGCTGCGTTCTCCGGGCTGTCACTGGTGTCATGGGTCGCCGCGTTCGGTGTCTCGGGTCCGCTGCTCGGCCGGGGCGGTCTTCGTGCCAAGAGGCTGGCTGCGCCGATCGGGAGGGTCGTCCTGGCTGCAGGCTTCGCCGGCATGGCCGGCGCTCTCACGCTGGGCCTCGCCGACAATGACGCGTTGCTGATCATCCTCCTCGGGGTCGGCGGTCTCGGATACGGCGCCGGCTTCAGTGGCACGCTGAGCCACCTGACCAGTACGGTGACCGATCAGTACGCCGCGGATGTCAGTGGGTTGTTCAACACCACGATCCAAGTGGGCGGGTCTCTGGGCGTCGCCGCGTTCGGCACGGTCTACCTCGATCTCGCGCCGCACGCAGGCCGTGCCGTGGCGATCCATGCGTTCACCGCCATTACTGCCGCGCTGGCCATCACCGCCCTTGTCGCCGCCGGGCTTGCACAATGGTCCATCCACAGGCCCAAGGCGAGCCAGGCGATGCCACGTGAGGCGCAGACCACTGATGCAGCGCTGCATCGGTGATCGGCCCGTGTGACGCGGAGACAGTGCATGGGCGCGGCCCCTGACCGTTCTTGCTGGGATGCTGTTGGCTAATTCGCCCCGTCGGGTTTGTGCTCGGCGGGGCGAAGTGCTGCCAGGTGGGAGGTGCGGGTGCGGGCTCGCGGCCTGTTGGTGGTCCAGGCATCCAGGCGGCCGAGGTTGATCGCGGTTGCGGTGAGCTGGTGCTGGAGACGGGTCTTGGCGCAATGCCAGGAAGTTTGCAGTCCTGGGCTATTGTCAAGCGGTTCGGCGAAGTTGATGTAGGAGAGGCGGGGCTCCGCGTAGGACGGAAGTCGACCAAGACACCGTTGCTACGAGGAGCCCCATTGGTTCAGTCTGGCATGCCCGCACACGTCGATGCTGGCGGGAGGGCCTTCGCGGCCGGGCACTTGGGAGAGCTGACGCAGGTCATCACGCCGTCACTGGTGGACGAGGTGCTGGCGAAGACGGAACGTGTGCAGGTGCGGGTGCGGAAGCTGCCCGCGCGGGTGGTGGTTACTTCGTGCTGGCCATGGCGCTGTTCGGCGAGTGCGGGTATCGAGGCGTGTGGGCCGCGCTGGTCGCTGCGCCGGGCATGCCGGACGTCGATCCGTCCGCTGCGGCATTGCGCCGGGCCCGACGCCGGCTCGGCTCGGAGCCGCTGTCCGTACTGTTCGACCGGGTGAAGGGGGCGGTGGCGGCCGAGGACGCGGCTGGATCATGGTGGCGGGGACTTCGCACGGTGGCCTGGGACAGTACAGGCATCCTGGTCGCGGACAGCGAGGCCAACCGGTCGTACTGCGGCCGGGCCTCCGGAAGGAACGGGGTCTGCGGCTTCCCCATGATCCGGCTGTCCGCGCTGGTCGAGTGCGGCACCAGGGCACTGATCGACGCGGTACTCGGGCCGTGGACCCAGGCCGAAGAGGCGCAGTGCACGATGCTGTGCCGGGCGCTGAGGCCGGGGATGCTGGTGCTGGCCGACCGGGGCAGCAAGGGCTTCGCACTGGCGCGGTCGGCAGCGGTCACTGGGGCGCAACTGCCGTGGCGGATGAGCGCCGACCTGCAGCCGCCGGTGCTCCACGCCCTTCCCGATGGCACCTACCTCTCGATGTCCACCGGGACCAATGAACGCGACCGGCTGCGCCGGTGGAGCCGCCACAAGCGCACGGCACCACCACAGATCGCCGGTGTCGCCATCCGCGTGATCGAGGCCATGGTGGTGGTCCGTGCCGCCGACGGCACGGACACGACCACAAATCTGCGACTGTTCACCACCTTGCTGGACCACCGGCGCTACCCGGCTGCCGAACTCGCCGAGCTCTACCACCGAAGGTGGCAGGCCGAGACCGCGTACTCCGGGCTGAAGATCACGCTGCGCGGGTCTGACCGCGTGCTGCGCTCACACCACACCGACGACGCCCGTCAGGAACTGCTCGGCCTGCTCGTCGTCTACCAGGTCGCACGGCGGATCGCCGTCGACGCCGCCACCCACGCCGGGATCGATCCGTCCCGGATCTCACTGGCCGTCACCATTCGGACTGCCCGCCATACCGTGATCACCGCGGCCGGGACGACGGCACCTCACGGCTGCCAGCCCACCCCTGACATCCGCCGCGCCATCCTGCACCCACGCGAGGTGGCGCCGTCGCACCGCCCGACCAGGATCCTGCCCCGCCGCGTCAAACGCCCGATCTCGACCTTCGCCTACAACATGACCAGGAAGAACACCCCGATCACCAACGCGAAGATCGCCATCTCCATCACCACAGCCACCGACCGGACACGGAGATGGCGAACCTAAAGTTCCCGTCATTGGGTCTTGGCGAGCCCGTGATAGCGGCATCGGCGCAGGCCGGTCGCGTGGATGACTTGGGAGATGGTGCCCTCGATGCCGTTGCGGGCTGCGCAGCGTTCCCGCCACTCGGGGGTTCCCTGTGCCATGCGGGCCTGCTGGATGGCTTCGTGTTCGGACTGGGGCCGGAGGGTGATCTCCCAGTGCGGCCGGGTGGCCGAATTGATGCACTGGGGCCGGGAGGGGCAGGAGCGGCAGTCCTTGGGCGAGAACTGGATCCGGATGACGGGGGTGCCGCGGTGCGAGAGTGCGTCGCGCCACTGGCCGGTGGTCTTGCCGTTCGGGCAGGTCACGGTCTTGTTGTCCCAGTCCACGGTGAACGCTTCCTGCCCGTAGGTCCGATGGCCTGGGCGGTGGTGTTGCCCTTGATGGGGCCGGTCAGAGTGACGTCGTGCCGGGTCTGGGCGGTGACGATGCGGGGACGGTCGATGTAGCCCGAGTCCAGCAGGTGTTCGCCGGGCAGCAGGTCCTTGGCGGCGAGGCTGTCGTGGACGGTGTCGGTGGCTTTGATGTCGGGGACGGTGGCGTCGCTGGTCGGCACGCTCGTGATCAGGTGGCCGTGTCCGGGTCGCAGGACTCGGTGAGGTGGATCTTGTAACCGTCCCATTTGATGTCGCGTTTGATGCTCGCTCGGGCCTCGGTGTCATGGGGGCTGACCAGGCGCAGGGCGCCCGGCGGGCAGTCTTTTGGGTCCCGCCACCGCACCTCGCCCCCGTCATCAAGCACGTACTGCTGCACCCATGCCCGGCGCAGGGTCTGGACGGCGGGCAGCTCGCGCAGCCATCCGGGTGCCTCCGGTGCTTGCACGTCGGCCAGCAGGCGCATCCCGTCCCGGCCGGCCTGCTCGGCCAGTTCCGTGCGCTTGGCCCTACCGGACGGCAGCCAGTAGTCCTCCGGCCGGGTGGCATACCGGTCGAACCACGCGGCCCCGGCGTGGTTGGTCAGCCAGTCGGGGGACGCGGCGGCCAGCGTGTTGAGCGCCGCGCGCAAGGTCTCGATGACGAACTCCAGCCGGTTCAGAGACCGGATCGCGGCCAGTACGTGGGCGCGGTCGGTG
>NZ_JANFNG010000056.1 GCF_024436035.1 Streptomyces humicola | reverse complement strand
CCCACCGAAGTCGACCATCATGAAGTGGTCGATCGGGATGCCGGTGAGCTGGTGCACGGCCGCCACCTGACAAGCCGGGCCATAGGCCAGCGCGCTGTTGATGATGGTGGTCTGGGGCGGCACCGTCTGGCCCGTGCTCGGGTCCTTGCATGCCGGGATCTGGGCGACGGTGTCGCGTGGCACGCTCATCACCGTGGCGTTGGAGCGGTCCGCCGAGACGTGCAGGATCATCTCCACGTCCGCATTGCCGGGTCCGCCGCCGCAGTCGCCGCCGAGCTTGCAGTCCGCCGCCGAGGAGCGGGTGTCGGAACCGATCACCAGGATGTTGATCGGAGTGCGCCCGAACCTGTCCGGCTTCTCGGTTCCCCCACCGAATATCGGCACACCCTTGATGTTGCCGTTGAGCTGCTCGTAGACCACCGCGCCCACACCGGCCACAACCAGGATCAGTGCCGACGTCGTCATGGCGACGATCCTGCCGACCGACCGCTTCCTGTTCCTGCGCCGGGCCCGGCCGCTGCCGCGCGCCGCCGTCCTGCCCGCGGCCCGCGACGCCCCCGGTGTCTGTACACCTCGCCGACCCCGCCTCGGGGACGGGATCGCGCCACCGTCCTGCGTGGCCGGCGCGCCTCGGCGGTGCGAAACGTCGGTCATAGCTCACCCTTATGCGGTCCGGCCGGGCCGTTCCGGCGCTGATCACGGCAGTGCCACACGTAGCGCGCAGCCTCCGACGAGAAGACGTCTGATGGTGGCCAATGGTTGCACGGTTGCGCAACCTACAGATCTCCTCTGAAGGTCCTGTGAACCCTCGGGCCGTTACGCGACGGCGCCGGTCGAAGCCTGCTGCGTGCGGTCGCCCGTCGCGAACCCCTCGACCATCAGCAGCACTGCCGCGGTGACGCGCGGCTCATTGGCGCGGTATATGCGCCGTCTGCCCTCGGTTCGTACCCGCACCAGACCCGCCAGCTTCAGCTTGGCCAAGTGCTGACTGACGGCCTGCGGTGTCCCGCCGACCCTCTCAGCGAGTTGTGAGACATCGCACTCGCCGTGCGACAGATCCCACAGGATGTGCAGGCGCATCGGGTTCGCCAGCAGCCCGAAGACGGCGGCCGACGCTCCCCAGACCTCCGCCGCCGGATATCGCCGGCTGCCGTCTCTGCCGTCCGCTCCCATGACCCCGCACCCTCCCGGACCCTTGTCCCCGTAGCGATCGGGCCAAGGGTAGCCGCAAAAGTTATGGTATTGCGCAACCACGCAACCCATGAGGAGACTGCGTTCATGCCCCACGGGGAGATCCGGCAGGTCCGGGAGACGAATCTGCGGCTCGGAGCGGCCATAGCGGAGATCGAAGGGCTCTACTCGGCGCTGCTGCGCACCGCAAGCGCCGAGCGTCAGCGGCAGTTACGCGCCGACCTCGCTCGCGCCGCCCACCGTCTCGCTGCCGTTGCGGTCCTGCCCCCCGGCCGGCGTGCGCCCGAGCCGGTCGTCCGCAACTCCCGCTGGCAGCGGCGCAGGCGGCTGGCCGCACGCGGGGCCGCCTGGATCGCCGGCCGGTACGGGCGATCCCAGGACTGACGTCGTCGAGCGCCGGGCCAGCGCAAGTGCACCTCCGTACGCGGCAAGGACAACCAGCAGCAGCGCGTAGTACTGCGGTGGCAGGGCGGCCAGATGCAGCGGGCGCGCGAGGGGCGAGAGCGGCAGCAGCAGGCCGACGGCTGCGAGCGCGCCGGTCGCGAGCCGCAGCGGACCCGGCACCCGTGGCAGGCGGCCGCCCATCCCACGCAGCAGGACCATCACCATTGCCTGGGTGATGAGGTTCTCGGTGAACCACCCGGCGTGGAAGAGCCCTTGCCCTGAGGTGCTCCGGCTCAGTGGAGCGACGAGACCGAGCACGGCGAACGTGGCCAGGTCGGCCATCGCGTTGATCACTCCGAAGACCGTGATGTAGCGGTCGAACGCGAAGGGACGCAGCACCGACGGGCGGTCGGGGGTCGCGGGGCCGGAACGCCCAAAGGCGAACGCCAGTTGCGAGGCGTCGAAGCACAGGTTCTGCACCAGCACCTGGACCGGCAGCATCGGCAGAAACGGCAGCAGCAGCCCGGCCGTCAGCATCGAGAAGACGTTGCCGAGGTTGGAGGAGACCGCGACCCGCAGATAGGTGGCGATGTTCGCCGTGGTCGCGCGGCCGGCCGTCACGGCGCGGTCGATCGCGGTGAGTTCCTTGGCGGCCAGGACGACGTCGGCGCTTTCGCGGGCCGCGTCGACGGCGTCGCGCGGGGCGATCGCCACATCGGCGGCGAGCAGGGCCGGGACGTCGTTGACGCCGTCGCCGAGGAAGCCGACCGTGTGGCCGCCGTACCGGGCGTCGCGCAGAGCACTCACGACACGGGTCTTGTGGGCCGGGGTGCAGCGGGCGAAGACTGTGGTGCCACGGGCGAGTTCGGCGAGCCCGCGGTCGTCCAGCGCGTCGATCCGGTCGCCGGTGACGACCTCGCCGGGGTCGAGCTGCAGGTCGCGGCAGATCCGGGCGGCGGTTCCGGGATGGTCGCCGGTGAGGAGCTTGACGGCGATACCGCGGCGGGCGAGCGCATCGAGGGCGTCGGCGGCACCAGGCGCGGGCTCGTCCCGCAAGCCGACGATGCCGAGCAGTGTCAACCCTCGTTCGTCGGCGGGGGTGTACGGGCGGGAGCGCGCCGGACGATCCGCGGTCGCGACGGCCAGCAGGCGCAGGCCCGCATCGGCCTGCTCGGTGGCGAGGGCGAGGATGCGGGTGCGCGCGGCGTCGTCCATCGTGCACCGCTCGACGACCTCTTCGACCGCGCCCTTGACCACCAGCGTGTGCACGCCCAGGCTGCCGGGCCGTAGGACGACGGCGGTGGAGAGGCGGCGCGAGGGGTCGAAGCCGATGGCGTCCACACCCGTGGGCGCGCGCCGCCCGGGACCGGCTGCCGCATCGTCGGAGGCGTCGGTGTCGGCGTCGGCGGCGGTGTCGGCTTCTGCGTCGCCGTCGTCGGCCGCGGCGTTGTCTGCTGCGCGGAGGATGGCCTCGTCGAGCGCGTCCGCCGAGGGTGCGTCGGCGAGCTCGATCGTCCACAGGCTGTTGATGGCCGCCCAGTACAACACCTCGGGATCGTCGCGGCCTTCGGCATCCAGATGGCAGGCGACTGTGAGCGCATCCCGGGTGAGGGTGCCTGTTTTGTCCGTGCACAGGACGTCAATGGCACCAAGATCGTGGAGTGCCGGCAGCCGCTTGACGATCACGTCGGCCTGCCCCGCCAGTTCGGCGGTGCCACGGGCGAGCGCGGTGGTGACGACGACCGGCAGCATTTCCGGGGTCATTCCCACCGCCAGGGCGACGGCGAACGGCAGCATCTCGAGTCCGCGCCCGGTCACCATTGCGCAAGCCGTCAGTACCAGCGCCACGGTCAGCGCCATGAAGCGGATCAGCGTCCAGGAGACTCCGTTCACCGACCGGTCGAAAGCGCTGACCCGGCGCCGCGCCAGACCGCCGTGCGCGCTCGCGAAATGCGTCCGCGGACCCGTCGCGGTGACCACGCCCGTCGCCGTCCCGGAGGCCACACTCGTTCCGGCGAAGCACAGGTGCGGCTGGTCGTAGAGCGAATCGCCGTGATCGCCCGGCATCGCGTCCGCGCACTTGGGCACCGGTGCGGACTCGCCGGTCAACGTGGCCTGGTGGACGGTCAGCCCGTCCGCGCGCAGCAGTCGCACATCCGCCGGCACCATGTCGCCCGGCCCCAGACGCACCACATCACCTGGCACCAGCTCGTCGACCGGGATCTCGCGCGCCAGCGGCTGGGCCGCGCCGGCAGCTCGGCGCACGACGGTGGCGGTGGAGGCGACGAGCTTGCGCAGCGCGGCCGCCGAGCGGTCGGCGCGGTACTCGCCGGCGGCTCGCAGCACACAGCTGACGACGACGAGAGCCGCGATGACGCAGGCGGTGCCCCATGACCCGATCACCGCGGATCCCGTCCCGAGGCAGAGCAGCACGGCGGTGAAGGGATCACGCAGCGCGCGCAGCAGCCGGCGCGGACGCCCGGCTACGCCCTGCGGCAGTACGACGTTCTCCCCGTACCGCAGCAGGCGCTCGTGAGCCTCCGCCTCGAGCAGTCCGCGCGGGCCGGTGTCCAGCCGTCGCAAGAGGTCAAGCGGCGTCAACACGCCCCCCGGCCACTCGCGCCCTCCCCGCCCGCGCGGCGGACGGTGAGCCGGCCCACCATGGACCGCGCCACATCCACCACGTCCGCGTCGTCCACCAGGTACACCTGGCGGCGCCCCTCGCGCCGCGACCGCACCAGACCCGCCAGCTTCAGCTTGGCAAGATGCTGGCTGACCTGCGGCAATGTTCCGCCGACCCGATCGGCGAGGGTGCTGACGTCGCACTCGCCCTGGGCCAGCACCCACACGATGTGCAGCCGGGCCGCGGATGCGAGCATGCCGAAGGCGGCGGCGGCCTCCTCCAGTACGTCGGCGGTCGGCTCGCCGCGGTCCGCCCTCTCTGCCGAGGCAGGGCGTGCTCGGGTCACCTGTCACCACTCCCGTCCGCGTCGCAGGCACACGAGTCTATTGCCGCTATCCCCCGATCTGATCTGTCGAGTCCGTTCCGCTGACACCGCCCGTCCCCTGCATCACTATGAGCGCAGCCGTCTGCATCACTATGAGCGCAGCCGTCGGTCATCTCCGACGACCTGACGGGCACTCACAGGGTGGGTCACACCAGGGCGGTTCAGCCGGGAGGGCAGCGGGTCATGAATGGTGCTTCGCATCCGCGGGACATGGTGTCGCGACGCCGTGCGGTGACGTGGCTCACCGCGGGTGGCCTGGCCGCTGCGACGCGTCTGGCCGTCCCAGCGCAGGCCGCGGCCGCGGCCGCCACACCGTCCGGCATGCCCGGCGCGGCGCCCACGCCCGCTCCGTCCAGACTCGGCCCGCCCGACCCGGTGAAGGCGGATGCGATCCGAACCGAGTTCCTGCACGCCTGGGGCGGCTACAAGCGCTTCGCGTGGGGTCATGACGAGGTCCTGCCGGTCTCCGGCGGCTACCAGGAGTTCTTCGCTCCCGGCCATCCCGTCGGCCTGTCGATCGTCGAGGCGCTCGACACCCACTTCGTGATGGGACTCGACGACGAGGTCGCGCAGTGCGTGGCGTGGATCGAGTCCCACCTCGACTTCGACATCGACGCTGACTTCCATGTCTTCGAGGCGAACATCCGGCTCGTCGGCGGGCTGATCTCCGGCTACCTCGCCACCGGGAGGCGCAGTCTGCTCACCTCGTGCACGGACCTGGCCGACCGCCTGCTGACGGCGTTCACCTCCTCGCCGACGGGCATGCCGTACTCGCACGTCAATCTGCGCACCGGCGAGGTCTCCGGCACCAGCGTGCCGCTTGCGGAGATCGGCACCAACATCCTGGAATTCGGGGTGCTGTCGCAGCTCACCGGCAACCCGAAGTACTACCGCGCCTCCAAGCTCGCCTATCGGGCGGCGATCCAGCGGCGCTCTTCGCTGAACCTGCTCGGCACCACCATGAACATCGAAACGGGTGAGTGGACGGACTCCACCGATGCCGCCCCGAATCCGCCCGCCGACTCCTTCTACGAATATCTGTGGGGCGGCTGGGCCATGTTCGGGGATACCGACTGCCTGGGCTGGTTCCATATGTTCGACGCGGCGTTCAAGAAGTACCAGGTCGAGTGGGTGGACGGCCTGCTGTGGTTCAAGCAGGTCGACTTCAACACCGGCGAGGTGCTCGGCAGGCAGCAGTCGGAACTCGCCGTCGACAACTTGTCCGAGGGCGGTGACAACACACTTGCCGCGGACTTCTACCGGTCCTGGACGGCCGTTCTCGACAAATACGCCGTCATCCCCGAGGAGATCGATTACACCACCCTCGCCGTCGTCTCCCCGGCCAACGAGTTGCGCCCGGAATATGCCAACTGCGCCTTCGACTTGTACGGGCATACGGGCGACCCGTTCTATCGCACCACCGCCTGGCGGTACTTCGAGAACCTCAGGACGTACCACCGCGTCGCGAACGGCTACACGATCATTACCGACGTGACCAAGCGGCCCATGGTGCAGGGCGACTACTTCCCCGCCTATTCCTTTGCCGAGAACTTCAAGTGGCTCTACCTGACGTTCTCCGACACCCCGCGCTTCGATTACCGCAACGGCTACCTCAACACCGAGGCGAAGGTGCTGCGCGGATTGCGGCGCAGAGCCTGAAGGTGGTCACGGTCCGTACCGGGCGACATACGAAGCGCTTCCATTGCGGACCTGCGGCGCCTTTTTTACGTGATTTTCATGGGGCCTTGTTAGGTTGCGCAATCACGCAACCTTAGGTGACCATCATGCATCTACTTGATCGGGGCTCCCCGCGGCCGCACGATACGCGTACTCGTGTGCTGCCGTCGCACAGAATCAGCGCCGGAACGGCCCGGCTCGACCGCATAGGGTGAGGCATGACGGACGTATCGCACCGCCGGGGTGCCTCGGCTACGCACAGCGGGATCCCGACCCCCCGGCAGAGCCGGCGGGGTGCGCCCGTGCGGGAGGCGCCGCGGTCCGGGCACAGGGCGGCGGCGTCCGGTCGCGGCCGCTCGCGGCGCAAGAAACGCAGCGTCGGCAAGATTGTGGCGATAACCACATCCGCGCTCGTGCTGATCGTGGCCGGTGTGGGCGCCGTGGTCTACGAGCAGCTCAACGGCAACATCAAGGGTGTGCCGCTGATCGGGGGCGGCACGGAGAAGCCCGACGCGTTCGGGCGCACCCCGATCAACATCCTGATGATGGGCTCGGACGGGCGCGACAATGCAGCCGACTGCAAGATCGGCGGCGACTGCGGCCCGGGAGCCAACGCGGATGTGGAGATGCTGGTGCACGTCTCCGCGGACCGCTCCAACGCCACCGTGATAAGCATCCCTCGCGACACCGTCACGGAGCTGCCGTCCTGTACGGACCCGCAGACCCACCAGACGATGCAGGCCCAGCGCAACCGGATCAACAGCACCCTGCAGTACGGCCCGAGCTGCACGGCAGCGGCCGTCCACCAGCTCACCGGAGTGCCGGTCGACCACTTCATGGAGATCGACTTCCAGGGC
>NZ_JANFNG010000055.1 GCF_024436035.1 Streptomyces humicola | reverse complement strand
CCACAGCCGACCACACCCACACTAGGCCGTAGATCATTTACGGGACAGCCCTTAGTGTGGTAAAAATCAATGTGCTGACCGTCCCGGCCGAGCAGCGGGAGACCCTGGAGAAGCGGTTCGCCGCGCGGGCCGGGGCCGTCGAATCGTCCGACGGCTTCGAGTGGTTCGAACTGCTGCGGCCCGTCGAGGGCACCGACCAGTACCTGGTGTACACCCGTTGGCGCAGCGAGGAGGACTTCCAGAACTGGATGTCCGGGCCGATGCAGGCCGCCCACCGGGGCGAGCAGGGTGGTACAGGCGAGCACCGTCGGCCTGCCGCATCGGGCTCCACGCTGTGGTCGTTCGAGGTCGTGCAGCAGGCAGCGCCCAAGCGGGGCTGAACCGCCCCTACCTCACCGTCGCCCTCGGATTCCTCCGCTGCGCCGAGCACCAGGACCCCGAGCGAGCACGCGACCAGCGCCTCGGAGTCCGCGACTCCCTGACCGGCCACCGGCGCGAGCCGTCACCGCATCAGTTCGCCTGCGTTCACCAGCAGCGACTGGCCGGTGATGGCTCGCGCCCTGTCGGAGGCGAGGAACACCGCGGCCTCGGCGACATCGCCGTCCGTCGCCAGGTCGGGCAGCGCCGTCCGTGCGGTGAGCCGGCCCAGGACCTCGGCCTCGGGCACGTTCTCCGTACGCGCCGTCATCGCCACGAAGCCCTGGACGGGCGGACCCCACATCCAGCCGGGCAGCACGGTGTTGACGCGGATGCGGTCCGGGCCGAGTTCGCGCGCGAGCGAGTACATCGCGGAGGTGAGCGCGCCCTTGGATGCCGCGTACGCCGCCTGCCTGACCTGGGTGGGCGCGGCGACCGCCGACTGCGTACCGATGAAGACCACGGCCCCGCCGCGCTCCCTGAGCGCCGGCAGGCAGGCCCGGGTCATCCGCAGCGACCCCAGCAGGTTCACCTGGAGCACCTGCTGCCATGCGTCGAAGTCCGCATCCTGCAGACCGCCGAAGTGGCGGTCGACCGCCGCGACCTGGACCAGCGCGTCGATCCGCCCGAACCGCTCGCGCGCCAGCGCGGCGAGCGCGTCGCACTGCCGCTCGTCCTCGATGTCGGTCACGTGCCATGCCACATGCCCGCCGTCCGGATCGAGCGTCTCGGCCGCCTTGGCGAGGACGGCCTCCGTCCGGGCGCCCAGGACGGCGTTACCGCCGTCGCGGACCACGGCCGCCGCGACCTGGTGGCCGAGGCCCTGGCCGACACCGGATACCACCACGGTCTTCCCCTCCAGCAGCATGGCCGCCTCCAGTCGGATCGAACCGACGCTCACCCTGACTGGCTGTCAGATTATTGCGATGCCATGAGTCTACGGAGTCTCTCGTCAACTGACGCTATGTCAGTTACATCTGTATGCATGACGCAGGACACACACAGCGAGACTTACGCGGAGCTGGCCTCCGTGGGGCCCTACGGGGCGGACCTCGGCCACGCCCTGATCACGATGGTCGAGCCCCATCCCGGCCACGAGCGGGCCTACAACAGGTGGTACGAGGACGACCACTTCATCGCAGGGGCGATGGCGATGCCCTGGATCTTCGCCGGCCGCCGCTGGGTCGCCACCCGCGAACTGCAGCTGCTGCGCTACCCGGAGAAGTCCGCGGTGGCCCAACCGGTCACCGCCGGGTGCTACATCACCGTCTACTGGCTCACCGCAGGCCGCTACGACGAGCACATGAAGTGGACAGTGGCCATCAACAAACGGCTGAACAGGGACGGCCGCGTCCACCACGACCGCACCCACGTCTTCACCGCCTTCCAGGACCATGTGGCCACCGTCCACCGCGACGGCGGCGACGAAGGCCCGCGTGACATCCACGCCCTCGACCACCCGTACACCGGTCTCGTCGTCGAAGTCGTCGACGCGCAATCCGCCCACGACCGGCCCGCGTTGCTCAACTGGCTGCGCACCGACCATCTGCCGCGGCGCCTGCACGGCTCCCCGGCCGCCATGGTCACCGTCTTCGAGCCGACCCCGCTCCCGCTCGACCGCATGTCGTACGTCAAACAGGTCGAGGGCGTCGGCACCCGGCTGACCCTGCTGTGGTTCCTGCAGCGGGATCCGCGGCCGGTCTGGCAGGACCACTTCACGGGTATGGACCAGGAGGTGGCACGCACCGGCCTCGGCCGCGTCGAACTGGTGGCCCCGTTCATCCCGACGGTTCCGGGGACCGACAGGTACGTGGACGAACTGCGCTAGCCTGCGTTACTCGACGATGTGGACCTCCCGCGCCTGTATGTCCTCGGGACCGCCCACCGCGACATACGTCACCCGCATGCCCTCGGCGAGAAACGTGCCGCCCACGATCTCCCGGCGGTGGACCAGGACGTCGCTGCCGTCGTCCCCGGTGATGTACCCGTACCCCTTCACCTGGTTGAACCACTTGACCACGCCGCTGACTCGTTCGCTCATGGCACGCCTCCCTGCGTGGTGCTCCGCACGATACCGACAGGCCCTGTGCGTCTGATCATTCCCCCGTCGGCGCATCGTGCACGCCCGCCGGCACAGGATGTTCCGCAGCCGGCTGCGGGTGGCGCAGCAGCGAGGCCGCCGTAGGCAGGGGCCGGCTGCCGAGCCATCCGGCGAGGAACCCCACCGGGACCGTGACGATCCCGGTGGTCTGCAGCGGGAACCAGTGGAAGTCATGGGAGGGGAAGAGGGATTGGGGCGTTCCCGACACCGCCGTGGAGAACGTCATCAGCACCGCCACGCAGCCCGTGCCGCTCAGCAGCGTCCACATCAGCCCCCGCCGGGTGAAGCCCTTCCAGAACAGGCTGTACACCAGCGCCGGTGCCACCGCTGAGGCCCCCACGCAGAACGCCACGGCGATGAGCACCTGCAGATTCCACCGCCGTACCAGCACCGCCAGGACCACGGCCGGCAGGCCGATGCCGAGCACCGCCCACCGGGCGGCCGCCAGCTCGGCGCGCCGCGTGGCCTCGCCCCGGCGTATCACGTGGGCGAAAAGGTCGCGGGCGATCGAGGCGGCGGCCGCCAGCGTCAGCCCCGAAACGGATGCCAGCAGCGTCATGAAGACCGCCCCGCCGACTGCCGCGTAGAGCACCGCTTCGCCCAACGACGGGAAGCGCGCGCCGAGCACCTGGGGGAGCAGCATCATCGACGTGCTCCCCTGCGGATCGCTCGCGGTGATCAGCCTCCGTCCGACGAGTGCTGCGGCCGCCGCGCCCATGACGACGACGAAGAACCCGAAGAGCGCGGTCGTGCCGACCGCCCAGGACATCGAGCGCCGCGCCGCACCGGCGTCGGTCGCGGTGTTCATGCGCATCGTGACGTGCGGCAGACACGCGGTACCGAGGGCGACGCTGAGCTGCACGCTGACGAAGTCGAGCCTTCCGGTGGCGCCCTGGCCGAACTCCAGGCCCTGGTGCAGATAGGCCGTCCCGGCGGCGCTGCCCCGCTCGGCGGCCTGAAGCAGTGCGGTGGTCGATCCATGGAAGCGGCCCAGCGCGATCAGGACGACCGTCAGGCTCGCCCCGAGAAGGATGACCATCTTGAGGATCTGCACCAGTGCGGTGCCCTTGGCGCCGCCGAAGGCCGCATAACCGATCATCAGCGCACCGACCACACAGATGCACACGGCTTTCACCCCGTCGTCCGGAGCCCCGAGCATGAACGAGACGAGCGCTCCGGCCACCGACAACTGGACCAGCAGGAACGGCAGCAGGGCGGCGAGCGTGACGCCGGCCGCAGCGGCGCGCACGGCGCGGCCCGGCATCCGCCGGGCGAGGATGTCCCCGAGCGTGAACCCCCCTGCCCTCCACAGGTGTTCGGCAGCCGCGGAGATCAACAGCAGTGACAGGACGGTGCTCAGGACGAGGACGACGCCGTCGTAGCCGCTGAGCGCGACGATGCCGGAGGTGGTCAGCACGGTCGCCGCGGAGATGTAGTCGCCGGCCACTGCCAGGCCGTTGGTCCAGGGGGTGAGGGCGCGGTAGCCGGTGTAGAAGTCGGCGGGGTCCCCGGAGTCCGATGCGGTGACGATGCACAGCAGCATGGCGAGCGTGGCCAGCACGGAGAAGATGGCGAGGGCAGCGGTCTGCGCGGACTGGGAGATGGTCATCGGTGCGGCTCCGCCGGCCAGTCGACGCCGCCGGTCTGCTCCGCCCGTACGGCCGAGCCGAGGAAACCGGCCAGCTGGAGCAGGCCGAGGACGATGCCGAGGGTGAGTCCGCCGCCGAGAGGCGTGTTCAACGCCCCGCCGCCGTAGGCCGACAGGACGACATAGAGAATGAAGCCCCCGAGGGGTGCGAGGGTTCCCACATGGGGCGGCAACGCCCGCACCACGGCGGGGTGTCCGAGAGTGCGGGCCCGGTGGCGGCCTGAGGGCCGAAGGTACACCAGTGCGTCGATGCGGCTCATCGGTCGGTCTCCCGTCACGTCCGGCTGAATCGGGCCTCACGTGTGCACGCTCAATACGGACCGGAACGGGAATGGGTTCAGAACCTTTTCGACCGCCTCGCGCAGGCCTGTCGGCGCATACCGATACCAAGAGGGCAAAGAATGCCAATTTCACATGGATCGGAAAGTGTCGTCACACCATTGATATGAACTCGGGGTTCTGGTTAACTTCCGCGGTACTCCGGGGTAACCACCCCGAGGTGACGGGCTATCAGCAAATTCTCTGTTACCCCGAGTATAGCCCACCCGAATCCACCGCACCTTGCGATTGGCGGATCCGGCAATTCGCGACCGGACGCCACCCCCCGCACCAAGGAGCGTGTCGTCATGCCCATGCCTTCCTTACCCGTGCCCGGGTCGCCTGGCGCCGCCCGCGTCCAGCACATCGCCTACGACGAGGGCGTGCACAAGATCGCCAGGCTGGCCGCACTGCTCGCCTATGCGCTGATGGTGGCCACCGTCGTCTTCGGCGTCCTGCTGCGCACCCGCTTCGCACAACGGCACATCAGACGCCAGACGCTGTACGGCGCACACATGGTGCTTGCCCTTACTGCTGTCGTCTTCAGCCTCGTGCACGGACTGACCTTCATCTACCAGCCGGTCTGGCGCATCGCCCTGGTGAACCTCGTGGTGCCGTTCGTCGGCGGAGTGCAGAAGGTGCCTGTCGGCTTCGGCGTGCTCGGCCTCGAACTCGCCCTGGCTGTAGGGGTATCCGTGTGGGCACAGCGGCGCCTGGGGTACCGGCGCTGGCTCCGCCTGCACCAAGGCGCGTACGTCGCGTTCCTGCTCGTCTGGCTGCACATCATCACCGTCAACCCGGAACCCAGAACCCTGAGTCTGGTCGGGATGGGGGTGGCGGCGGGGGCCGGCGCATGCTTCCTGCTGTTCACCCTCAGGCTGCTGCCCGCCGATCGGCTCACCCCGGCGGAAGGGGACGCATGAGCATCACGCGACCGGCACCGACCCCGTCCCGGCCAACGTTGTCGGCGATCGATGCACCACCGCCCGCGGTCAGCGTCGACAACAACCGCTGTCATCTGTACGGGATCTGCGTACAGGAAGCCCCGAGCGTCTTCCGCCTCACCACCAGGGGCACCCTCGACTACGTCGCCGACCCGTCGGCGCACTCCGCCGACCAGGTGCGCCAGGCCGCACGCTGCTGCCCCATGCAGGCGATCTCCCTGCGGCACGCCACTCCGCCGCGCGGACCGCGGCGACGCGTCAGGGGCCGAGAGCGCATCGTCGTCGTCGGCACCGGCCCGGCCGGGCTGAGCGCCGCCATGCGGCTGCGGCGCCGCGGCTTCGACGGGGAGCTCGTCCTCGTCGGCGACGAACGCCTCGGACCGTACAACCGGCCGGCCCTGTCCAAGCAGTACCTCGCCGGCGCCTGGGGCGCCGACGACCTCCGGCTCGACGCCTCCGAAGCGGACGCGGCCTGGCGGCTCGGCACCCGGGTGACCGGTCTCGATCCCGGCCGGCGCGTCCTGACGCTGCCCGGCGCCGAGCAACTCCCCTTCGACGGGCTGGTGATGGCGACCGGCGTGGACGCCCGGCGAATGGACCGGGCACCGCTGCACAGCGACCGCATCCTGACGCTGCGCAGCTTCGACGACGCCCGGGCGATCCGCTCGGCGTTCGCCGAGGCCGACGGCCGCATCGTCATCGTCGGCGGAGGTTTCGTCGGCTGCGAACTGGCCTGCGCCGCCCGCTCCCGCGCGATGGACGTCACCATCGTCGCCCAGGGCGCGCCGCTGCTCCACCGCACCCTGGGCAGCCGGCTGGGACGGATCGTGGGGCGGCTGCACCGGCAGGCAGGCGTCGACCTGCGACTGGGCACCCGCATCGTCGAGTGGCGTGAGACGGGCAAGGGGCTGCGGCTGCGCCTCGCCGGGGGCGACGTGCTCGACGCCGGCCTCGTCGTCCTGGGACTCGGTGGCGTGCCACGCGTCGACTGGCTGGCCGGCACAGGGCTCGACACCACCGACGGAGTGCTCTGCGACGCGAGCTGCCATGTCATCGGCCCGCTGGGAGCACCGATGCCGGGGTGCGTCGCCGCAGGCGATGTCGCACGGTGGCCCAACTGGCGTTTCGACGCAGTGCCGCGCCGCGTCGAACACTGGATCAACGCCGTGGAGATGGGCCAGGCGGCAGCCGACGCGCTGCTTGCCGGGCCCGCGGCGGCGACGCCCTTCACCCCCGTACCGCGCTTCTGGTCGGAGCAGCACGGAATCCGGCTGCAGGCCGTCGGATCGCCCGCGTTGGGCAGCCGGGTGAGTCTCGTCGAGGGCTCGCCCAAGGAACTGAGGTTCCTCGCCGCGTTCACCCGGCCCGTCTCGGCCGACGCGCTCCAGCTCACGGGTGTCGTCGGCTTCGACAGCTCCGAGCGTCTCCTCGCCTACCACCACCTCGTCGGGCGCGTCTGGAGCCTGCGCGAGCTCGCGGAACACCTGCCCTCGGCAGCAGCCGCGGACGGCGCGTACGGCCGCGCAGGCGCGATCACTGCGGAGATCCGGTGAGGTGCGCGCATGGATACCGCTGTCGAGTGCTTCCTGCCACGGCTCTACCACGAGCACGCCTCTTCCCTCCTGCGGTATGTGGTCACCCTCACCGGCGGCGACCTGTACTGGGCGGAGGACGTCGTCCAGGAAACTTTGTTGAGGGCGTGGCGCCACGCCGAACAGCTCGTCGACGCCGCGGGCAGTACCCGCTCGTGGCTCGCCACAGTGGCCAGGCGCATCGTGATCGACGACTACCGGAGCCGTCGGGTGCGGCCCCAGGAGGTGGGGGACACGGCTCTGGAGTTCCTCGCCGGTCCGGACGAACTCGACCGCGCGCTGTCCCTCCTGGCCCTCGCGGACGCGCTCGCCACCCTGACACCGGCCCAGCGCGAGGCCATCGTCGAGTCGTATCTGGTGGGACGCTCGGTACGCCAGGCTGCCGCGGTGCTCGGCATACCGTGCGGCACAGTGAAGTCGCGGGTGCATTACGGGCTGATGGCGCTGCGGCGCACCCTGGACGAGGAAGGAGTGATGGGATGAGAACAGACCGTCATCAGTGGGGGAAATATAGGAAGATCCCTGCGTAGGCGGAGAGGAAAAGGACGAAGAGCATGGCGACCGCGCCGGTGCGGAAACCGTGCCGGGCCGGGAAATAGCGGTAGTACGTGATCCTGCGGCGGATGCTCGGCGTGCGGCGGTGCGTGATCCGCCGGTGCAGCGAAGCACGGTGTCTGCTTGCCGTCGAGCTCATGGGCGGAAGCCTCCCTGTCGCCTGTGCGTCAATTCCTCGAACTGCGCTGAATTCCGCCGACTTCCCTTGTGCTGCCGTGCGATGCTTTGCATTGCCCTAAGGTCATCCGGGCACCGAGACGAGCCGGTGGCCGTCGAAGGTGTCCACGTCGAACCTGGCGATCTCCTGGGGCGACATGGCGACGGCGCCCGGGATCGTGAGGTCGCCGCGGTACTTCGCCGTCCAGCTGGCGGCCGTCTCGTGCTCGCCGTGCCACCCCACCGCCACCAGCGAACAGCTCGATCCGGCAGGCGCGTTGTGCAGGGCGAGCGAGATGCGGCTGCCCCATGCGGCGGGAAGCACCGACACGGAGGCGCCCACTCCGGTCGTGCGGTCGACGGCCGAGGTGATGTGGACCGGCGGGCTCTGGCCGCCCCCGGCGGAGGACCACGCTGCGGCGGCACCGGCGGCCAGCACGACGAAGCCGGCGGCGAGCGCGACCATGCGGTTGCGGGCGCACCGACGTCGCCTCGCCCGCGGCCGCATCCGTCCGTGACCGCGAGGCCGTCCCCGTCCCCGTCCCCGTCCTCGTCCCCGTCCCTGCTCCATGAAGGCCACGGAACGGCCGGCGGCGCCTTCGGCGCCCGTCGGCCGCTCCGCACCCCGGCGGGATCCCACGGCCTCGGCCTCGGTCGCGGAGAGCAGCCCGAGGAGCGCGGGCACACCGGCCAGCTCGTCGTGCTCCCGGCGGCACTCCGGACAGCCGGCCAGGTGCCCGCGCACGTCCCTGGACTCCTCGGGCGTCAGCGCGCCCAGCACGAGCACGCCCAGCAGCAGCCGGAAGTGCTCGCACTCCGTACCCGTGCCGGGGCGGATCATCGCGTCAGCCCCCGTTCCTGGCAGACCAGCCGCAGCGCGCGAACGGCGTAGTACGCCCGCGACTTGACCGTGCCCTGTGGTATGCCGAGCGCTTCGGCGGCCTCCGCGACCGAGCGCTCCCGGTAGTACAGCTCCAGGAGCACGGCACGGTGATCCGCGGTGAGCGTCGCGAGCGCCTCGGCCAACTGCCAGGACAGCAGTGTCCTCGCGAGCGCTTCATCGGGTCCCGGTGTCGACGACGGATGGAGCATCAGGGGTTCCTCACCCACCTCGGCGGGCCGGGCCCGGCGCATCCGCTCCTGGTCGATGACGAGGTTGCGCGCCACCGTACGCAGCCACCCCAGAGCGGACCCTTCCGACGGATCGAGCACACTGGGCGTGCGCCAGGCCCGGAGCATGGTCTCCTGCACGACGTCCTCCGCGCGCTGGTGGTCGCCGCGGGTCATGGGGAGCACGTACCTGAACAGCGAGGCGGCGTGTGCGGCATAGAGCGAGCGGAGCGCCTCGTCGTCTGCGCGGTCATGGTCTGCGCGATCGTGGTCCCCTGGCCTTCGGCACGGGGGACTCCCGTTCGCCTCACCGTGCATGGCAGGCGGACGGTCCTGTCGCGATGCCCGTGGGGACATCCTCGAGACTCCCCGGGGTCAGGCGATCGGGTGGGCGAAGGTGGCGGCGACCACGACACCCGCGCCGTCGGCGGTGACCGTGACGGGGTTTTTCATGTGCAGCAGGCCCGTGCAACCGAGGTTGGTGAACGACTGGTTGAGTCTGTTGGCGAGGAAGGTGAACGGGTTGCTCGCCATCGCCGGGCCGGGGGAGGTGACCTGCATCGTCATCCTGCTGTCCAGCTGCACGCGCCGCTGCTGGATGGCGACCATGGTGCGGCAGTAAGCGGTGGGGTCTCCGCTCGCAGCGTTGCCGACCGGCGGTTGGTCGACGCCGGTCCGGTACGGGTTCTGCAGGGTGAGGTTGGTGCCGGCGAGCCCCTGTGTGCTCAGCGGGCTGGCGGGCACGACGAGGGTGCCGTTCGGGTCGGGGTTGGCCGCAGCCGCCTGTGGTTGCTGGTTCATCAGGTTGGCCGCGAACACGGCACCTCCGACTCCGAAAAGCACAACCGAAAGGCCCGCCGTGATGAAGGTGAGCATGGAGAAACGCCGACGCCGCACAAGTTGCGGCCATGATCGGTGCCTGCCGTTGCGAGGGCGTCGATACACAGTGTCAACTCCTGTCTAGGCGGCCGAGGCCTTTGCCGACACAAGTGAGGCGTAGGCCACGACATTGTCCGGATAGGTGTGTGTGAGCTCATTACGGGAACCTCCGCAGGTGATGAGGCGGAGTCCGGCGTAGGCGATTCCCCCGTACACCTCCCGGGTCGGAAAGCTCGATTTCGGGTATTCGGCGACTTTCTGCACCTGGAACACGGCCTCGGTACCGTCGGACCGGAACACCTCGACCTGGTCGCCGGCTCTCAGTGCGGCCAGTCGCAGGAAGACGCCGTTGCCGAATTGACCGACGGTGACATGGCCGAGAATGACGGAGGGGCCGAGTTGGCCTGGCGTCGGTGAGTACTGATACCAGCCCGCCGGGGAATCCTTCTGTATCGGCGGCACCTGAACCGTCCGGTCCGCATTCAGACCCAGCCGCATCAGCGGCGTGCTGACCCCGATGGCGGGAATGTCCAGGCGCACCGGAACCGACGCGGGCAGGACGAGCCCGCCCGCCGCCCGGTGCGACGGCGGCGCCGAGGTGCTCGGGGCCGCCGGCCCGGGGCTCGCGGGGGGTGCCTGCACGGCCGACTGCTGCGCCGACGCGGCACGCCACCCCTCGTATGCGAGCCCCAGCCCGGCCGCCCCGGCGAGCACCATCAGCACCATCACCGCGGTGGCGATGCAGCCCCCGCGACGCGGTGCTGACGGACCGGCGGCATGTCGTGTCAACGGTGAACCCTGGCCCTGCGCAGCAGGAACACGGCGGCGCCCGCGGCGCCCAGGAGCACGCCGCCCACGGCCCCTTCAGCGGCATAGCCACCGGGGAAGGAGGGGCCGGAGGCGACGGCTCCGGTATCCGGCGCGCCGCTCGGCATGACGCCCATCTGCCCCTGGCTCGTGGCCGTGGTCATCGACGGCATCGCCGACGGCATGGACGACGGCATCGTCGACGGCATCGAGGAGCCCATCATCATCCCGCCCGAGCGGGTGGGCGTGGGCATCGTGCCGGTCGTACCGCGGTTGACGACGATGATCTGCACTGCGATGTTGACGGTCCCGCACCGCGCCGTGACGGTGGCTTTTCCGGGCTTGGCATGCTGCGATATCATCGCGCGGCCCGACCAGTTCACCGGATTGGTCGATGCCATTGCGGCGGAACCGCCCTTGCCCGTCATGGCATAGTACGGATCGCCCGACCTGGCAGCGAAAGCCGGTGATCCCACCCATTGCAGGGATCCGCCGTTATTGGGGCAAGTTCCGGATACGTTCACCATTTGGCCAGGGCTTGCCATCGACGGCGAAACAATCACCTGTCCGGTTCCGGTCCCGGCGAAGGCCGGGGCCGCGCCGATGAACACGACCGTGGCGGATGTCGCCACGACCAATAGGTGAGATTTGCGCACGCGACCACTCTCCTCACGCTTCTTTCGCCGCCGCGGCCGGCCTCCCGATCGGATCACCGATCCTGCCGGGACGACGGTGACAGCTGAAAAACGTAAGGAGTGCGAGTCCGGTTCAACGCGCGAGGGAATCCGGGCTTCGTGGACGGCCTGCGCGCGGGTTGCGTGACACCGCCCGCGAAGCCGGGCAGTTCTCAGAACTGCACGTCGGAGCAGGCGTAGAAGGCGTTGCCGGTGTCGGCGATGTTCCAGACACCGAGGATCAGGTGTTTGCCGGTCAGCCCGGCCGGGACGGTGCCCTGCTGGGTGACGGTGTCGCTCGACGGGGGCCGGCCACCGTAGGGCACCGTCAGGAAGGGCTGCGGTTCGAGCTCGTCCCTGGTCAGCGGCTTGGTGGGGTCGTAGCCGTTCTTGGTGGTGAAGTACTCGAAGTCGGTGGTGGCGTGCCGGGCGGTGAAGCGCCGCGCCCGCTTGTGGTCTGGACCACGGCGCACGATAGACCCGCCGTCAGGTCATGTCCATACCAATCAGCTCCGTGCCACCCGTCCGTGGCGAATTCATGGAGTTGCCACATGCGATCCACAGATTGCGGAGATACTTGACCACCATGACCCACCCCGACCACCGGCTCTCCCGCCGACAACTGCTCGCCCTGGGCGGCTCCGTCGCCCTGAGCGGAGCCCTCGCCGGCTGTGGCTCCAACACCGGCCGTGGGGGAGGTGGTGCGGGAGGCGACGGCCCTGCGCTGTCCCAGTGGTACCACCAGTACGGGGAGGCCGGCACCGAACAGGCCGTCAAGCGCTACGCGGCCGCCTACACCAAGGCGACAGTCAGCGTCGAATGGCGGCCCGGCGACTACGACCAGCAGACCGCGGCGGCGCTGCTCACCGACTCGGGCCCCGACGTCTTCGAGGTCAACGGGCCGACCCTGGACCAGATCCAGGGTGGCCAGGTCGTCGACCTCACCGACCGGATCGCACCTGTGCGCTCCGACTTCAACCCCGCGGTGCTCGCGCCCAAGACCTACCAGGGCAGGGTCTACGGCATCCCGCAGGTTATCGACACCCAGCTGCTCTACTACCGCAAGAGCCTGCTCGCCAAGGCCGGCGTCCAGCCACCGCAGACGCTGGACGAGCTGGTGGACGCCGCCGGACGGCTGACGACGAAGGACGTCAAGGGGCTCTTCCTCGGCAACGACGGCGGCGCCGGAGTGCTGGGCGGCACGCCCCTGTTCGCCGCAGGACTGGAGCTCGTCACCGACAGCGGCACCGTCGGCTTCGACGATCCGGCCGCCGCCGCCACGCTCGGCAAGCTGCACACTCTCTACGCCGACAAGTCCCTGCTGCTCGGCGCCCCCGCCGACTGGTCGGACCCGTCGGCGTTCACTGAGGGCCTTGCCGCCATGCAGTGGACGGGCCTGTGGGCGATGCCGCAGATCAAACAGGCCGTCGGCGACGACTTCGGAGTGCTGCCGTTCCCGAAGGACGGCCCCGCCGGTCGGCCCGCCGTACCCGTCGGCGCGTACGCATCGGCCGTCAACGCCCGCAGCAGGCACATCGACGCCGCCAAGGCCTACGTGCAATGGCTGTGGGTGGACCGCACCGACTACCAGGAGGACTTCGCCCTCTCCTACGGCTTTCACATCCCCGCCCGCATCTCGCTGGCGAAGAAGGCGGCCAAGCTCCGGTCGGGGCCCGCCGCCGACGTGGTGAGCTTCACCACTGACTGCGGACACGCCAACCCACTGCTGTGGACACCCGCCTCGCAGACCGCGCTGCAGGACGCCCTCACCCGCGTCATCCAGAACGGCGCCGACCCCTCGGCCCAGCTGAAGGCGGCAGCGGGCGTGGTGACCTCGGAGCTGAGGCGCGTCCAGAAGAAGAGCTGACGCGTGCGCAGTTCACTGTGGGGCCCGCAGAAGCGGTACCTGTGGTTCTGGGTCTTCACCGGGCCGTTCGTCGTCGGGCTTGCCGTCTTCGCGTACATCCCGCTGCTGTGGAGCATCGCCCTCAGCTTCTTCGACGCCCACAACACCGTCACCCCGACCCACTTCGTCGGCCTGTCGAACTACGCGTCGATGCTCACCGACCCCGCCTTCACCTCCAGCCTCGCGACGTTCGCCGCCTTCACGCTCTTCATCGTCCCCACCACCTTCGCCCTCTCGCTCGCCCTGGCGCTGATGGTGAACCGGCTTCGCTTCGCGCGGGCCTTTTTCCGCTCCGTCTTCTTCCTGCCGACCGCGTGCAGTTATGTGGTGGCCTCGGTGATCTGGAAGATGTCGGTCTTCAACGGGGTACGGTTCGGTCTGGCCAACACCGTGCTGCGCTGGTTCGGCGCGGACCCGGTCGCCTGGCTGTCGACGACGCACCCGCCCTGGTACTGGCTGGTGATCATCACGGTACGGCTGTGGCTCCAGGCCGGCTTCTACATGGTGCTCTTCCTCGCCGGGCTGCAGCGCATCCCCCGCGCGCTCTACGAGGCGGCCGCCGTCGACGGCGCACGCCCCGGCTGGCAGGTCCTGCGTCACATCACCCTCCCGCAGCTGCGTGCGACCTCGGTGGCCGTCGTGCTGCTGCTTGTGATCAACGCCTTCCAGGCCTTCGACGAGTTCTACAACCTGCTGTCGACGGCGCGCGGCTATCCGCCCTACGCCCGGCCGCCGTTGGTCTACCTGTACTACGTGGCGCTGGGCCAGGGACAGGATCTCGGGCTCGGCAGCGCGGGCGCGGTGGTCCTCGCGCTGATCATCGTGGCCGTCACGGTGGTGCAGGCGCGCTGGTTCGGCCTCGGCCGGAGGGAGGCATGATGCGGGACGCTCATGTGCGTCTGGGCCGGGCGCTGCGGGCCGTCGTCCTCGGCGCGCTCGCACTGCTCTTCCTCGTGCCGTTCTATCTCCTCGTACGCAACGGGCTCTCCACCGAGACGGACATCACCGCGCCCGGCTGGACCTTCCTCCCCAGGACTGTGCACTGGGGAAACATCCGGCAGCTGTTCGACGACCCGTCCGTGCCCATGCTGCACGCGCTGTGGAACTCCACCCAGATCGCGGTGCTGACCACGGCCGGCACCCTGCTGCTCGCCTCGCTCGCCGGGTACGGACTCGCACGGATCCCGTACCCGTACGCCAATCACGTCTTCTACGCGATCCTCGGCACCCTGATGATCCCGTCGGCCGTGACTTTTGTGCCGAGCTTCGTGCTCGTCTCCACCCTCGGCTGGATCTCCACGCTGCGCGGGCTGATCGTCCCGACGCTGTTCAGCGCCTTTGCGGCCTTCCTCTTCCGGCAGTACTTCCTCGGCTTCCCGCAGGAGTTGGAGGACGCGGCCCGGGTCGACGGCCTCGGGTACTGGCGCACCTACTGGCGTGTCGTGGTGCCGAACTCGCGCCCGGTCTTCGCCGCCGTCGGCGCGATCGTCTTCATCGGGTCGTGGAACTCGTTCCTGTGGCCACTCGTGATCGGTCAGGACCAGCAGGCGTGGACGGTCCAGGTGGCGCTTGCCACGTTCACCACCGCGCAGACCGTAGATCTGCACGAGTTGTTCATCGCGGCCGCGGTGTCGATCCTGCCGCTCGTGGTCGTCTTCGTCGCCCTGCAGCGTCATATCGTCGCCGGCGTGGAGCGCTCCGGGATCGACGACTGAACCCTCCGCAGCGATTCCCGGCCGTTCAGTTTTGGTAATGTACAAAACATTTGACGGTGAATCAGTGCCAAGGTGTCCGCATGCAGGGGCGGTAGTCGAGTTGAACGATCAACTTACCTCGGGTAACGTGCGGCGCGGTGCGTGCACCGGAAGAGGTGTGGTCAACCCCCGAGCGCCACACGGCAACCGGGAACGGACCTGCCCGGCCACCGTTCCCCCGTGGTGGAAGGCGGAGTCCGCCGCACGCGCACGGCCCCGTCCTGCGTTCTCCCCCGTACGCAGGCGGGGCCCCTCGCCCGGATCTGCCGGCCCGGCCCCGCCGTGGGCGTTACCTGTCCGGTCTGGTCCGCGGTCGTTGAACGCGCAAGGCCCGTTACGGACGTCCGTAACGGGCCTTGCACAAGTGGAGCCGCCCGGTGGTGCGGTGGGCGCGACGGGACAGTGTCGACGCACCACCGGACGGAGTGTGTGCCGCCCGCGCCGCCGGCCTCCACCCCTCAGAAGAGGCAAAGCGGCGCGGGCGAGCTGTTCCCCCCGGTTTTCCCGGTTCCCCCGTTCTCCTCCCCCCCGGTCTTGGGTTGGTTCAGTTGTCGCGGAGTTCGCGGCCGCAGAGGAGGAGAAGCGTGGCGGGGGC
>NZ_JANFNG010000054.1 GCF_024436035.1 Streptomyces humicola | reverse complement strand
CCCGCGACCCTCACCTTGGCAAGGTGATGCTCTACCAACTGAGCCACGTCCGCATTGCTCCCGAACGGCTCTCACCGTCCGGCGCGCTGACTACTCTACCTGATCGTTTCGACCGGTCGGAGCTGTCGGAGCGGGTGACAGGAATCGCACACTGCGCCTCCCCTTTGGAAAAGGGGCGCTCTGCTACTGAGCTACACCCGCGCGTTCCGGCGACCCGGCCTTTGTGGCCTCGCCCCCGGCGCGCTCCAGACTCTATCTGATCACCGGGGGTGTCTGTCCACTCCGAAGGCCGGGCGGTTGTCCAACTCGCGGTCAGTTCGCCGAGTTGAACGCCTCGTAGACGCGCTTGGGGATGCGGCCGCGCGGCGGGACCTCCATGCCGTTGGAGCGCGCCCAGGCGCGGACGGCGGCCGGGTCGGGGGCGACGGCGGTGCGCTGGTAGGTCTTTCCGGAGCGGCTGCGGCGGCGGCCGGCGTTCAGGTAAGGGGTCAGCGCATCGCGCAGCTTGTCCGCGTTGGCGGCGGAGAGATCGATCTCGTAAGCCTTGCCGTCGAGGCCGAACACGACCGTTTCCTCGGCTTCGCCACCATCGAGGTCGTCGGAGAGGGTGACCACCACGCGCTGCGCCATTGGATATCGGTCCTTTCGTGCGGCAACGGTATGCCGGAAGTGCCCATTGGCCTGCCGGTAACCCGCTCGGACATGCTCTGACGTGCGGGGATGCTCCGTCGCCTGCTGGTCGGGGTCAATGCGTTCTCTTTTGTACAGGGAGAAGCATTACGGGCGGAAGCTGCAGGTTTATTTTTCCCCGCGTGTCACGCCGCAATCGGGACCTTACGGTTTTCTCCGCGTTTTCCAAAGAGGGTACCCCCGCCGATGCGTAACCGTGATGGACGAGCCCTGCATATCTACCCGCGTAGATTTCCGGGGCGGGTAGGCTGAGACATCCCCTGGCCTTCGGCATGGGGGACCCCTCCTCAGCACCACACCACCGGGAGTGCACGTGGCACGCGTCGTAGTCGACGTCATGCTCAAGCCGGAGATCCTCGACCCCCAGGGCCAGGCGGTCCAGCGCGCACTTCCGCGCCTGGGCTTCAACGGGATCTCCGACGTCCGCCAGGGCAAGCGCTTTGAGCTGGAGGTGGAGGGCCCGGTCGACGAGGCCGCCCTCGCCCGTATCCACACCATGGCCGAAACGTTCCTCGCCAACACCGTGATCGAGGACTTCTTCGTCAAGGTCGAGTCGTGAGCACACGCATCGGAGTCGTCTCCTTCCCCGGAACGCTCGACGACCGCGACGCGCTGCGCGCCGTACGGATCGCCGGAGCCGAGCCGGTGCCGCTCTGGCACCGGGACAAGGACCTGAAGCAGGTCGACGCCGTCGTCCTGCCCGGCGGTTTCTCTTACGGCGACTATCTGCGCGCGGGAGCCATCTCGCGCTTCTCGCCGATCATGGAATTGATCATCTCCGGGGCCAAGGACGGACTGCCCGTCCTCGGCATCTGCAACGGCTTCCAGGTGCTCACCGAGAGCCACCTGCTGCCCGGCGCGATGCTGCGCAACAACCACCTCCACTTCATCTGCCGGGACCAGACGTTGCGCGTGGAGAACGCCAACACCGCCTGGACCTCCGACTACACCGCCGGCCAGGAGATCAGCATTCCGCTGAAGAACATCGACGGCCGCTACACCGCCGACGAGCGGACGCTGGACCAGCTGGAGGCCGAGGGCCGGGTCGCCTTCCGGTACACGGGCATGAACCCCAATGGTTCGCTGCGCGACATCGCCGGCATCACCAACGAGGCCGGGAACGTGGTCGGCCTCATGCCGCACCCGGAGCACGCCGTCGAGCCGCTGGTCGGCACCGGCAGGACCGACGGGCTCGGCTTCTTCACCTCGATCCTCAAGAGGCTGGTCAGCGCATGACTCTCGACACCGGAGCAGCCGAGGGAGCGATTGAGCGCCCTCGTTCTCGCGTACAGAACCACATCGCGCGAAGGAGCGACCGAGCGTGACCCTGGATACCGGAGCAGCCGAGGGAGCGATTGAGCGCCCTCGTCCTCGCGTACAGAACCACATCGCGCGAAGGAGCGACCGAGCGTGACCCTGGACACCGTCAAGCACGCCGAGCAGACTCCCGACACGCCGCTGCCGTGGGCCGAACTCGGTCTCAAGCCCGATGAGTACGAGCGCATCGTCGAGATCCTGGGCCGCCGCCCGACCGGCGCCGAGCTCGCCATGTACTCGGTGATGTGGTCCGAGCACTGCTCGTACAAGAGCAGCAAGGTGCACCTGAGGCAGTTCGGCGAGAAGGCACCGCAGTCCGACGCGATGCTCGTCGGCATCGGTGAGAACGCCGGTGTCGTCGACGTCGGCCAGGGGTACGCGGTCACCTTCAAGGTCGAGTCGCACAACCACCCCTCCTACGTGGAGCCCTACCAGGGCGCGGCCACCGGCGTTGGCGGCATCGTCCGCGACATCCTGGCGATGGGTGCCCGCCCGGTCGCCGTCATGGACCCGCTGCGCTTCGGTGCCGCCGACCACCCCGACACCAAGCGCGTCCTGCCGGGCGTCGTCGCCGGTATCGGCGGCTACGGCAACTGCCTGGGCCTGCCCAACATCGGCGGCGAGGTCGTCTTCGACTCGTGCTACCAGGGCAATCCGCTGGTCAACGCGCTCTGCGTGGGCGTGATGAAGCACGAGGACATCCACCTCGCCAAGGCTTCCGGCACCGGCAACAAGGTGATCCTCTACGGCGCACGCACCGGCGGCGACGGCATCGGCGGCGTCTCGGTGCTCGCCTCCGAGACCTTCGACGACAGTAAGCCGACGAAGCGGCCCGCGGTCCAGGTCGGCGACCCGTTCCAGGAGAAGCTGCTCATCGAGTGCACTCTGGAGATCTTCCGCGAGAAGCTCGTCGTCGGCATCCAGGACCTCGGCGGCGCCGGACTCTCCTGCGCGACCAGCGAGTTGGCAAGCGCCGGCTCCGGCGGCATGCGCGTCGAGCTCGACACCGTCCCGCTGCGCGACGCGACGCTCAGCCCCGAGGAGATCCTCATGAGCGAGTCGCAGGAGCGGATGTGCGCGGTGGTCGAGCCGCAGCACGTCGACCGCTTCATGGAGATCTGCGAGAAGTGGGACGTGATCGCCACCGTCATCGGCGAGGTGACGGACGGCAACCGACTGGAGATCTTCTGGCACGGTGAGCAGATCGTCGACGTGCCGCCGCGCACGGTCGCTCACGAGGGCCCGGTCTACCAGCGCCCGTACGCCCGGCCCGAGTGGCAGGACGCGCTGCAGGCCGACGACGCGGCGAAGCTGTCACGCCCGGCGAGCGGTGACGAACTGCGCGCGGCCGTACTGCAGCTGACCGGCTCGCCCAACCAGGCCTCCAAGGCGTGGATCACCGACCAGTACGACCGTTTCGTGCTCGGCAACACCGTGCTGTCGCAGCCGGAGGACGCAGGTCTAATCCGGATCGACGAGGAGTCGAACCTCGGCGTTGCGGTGGCGACGGACGGCAACGGCCGCTACGCGAAGCTCGACCCGTACACCGGCGCCCAGCTGGCGCTCGCCGAGGCCTACCGGAACGTCGCCGCCACCGGTGCCAGGCCGCTCGCGGTCACCGACTGCCTCAACTTCGGCTCGCCCGAGGACCCGTCGGCGATGTGGCAGTTCGCCGAGGCCTGCCGCGGCCTCGCAGACGGCTGTCTCGCGCTCGGCACCCCGGTCACCGGCGGCAACGTCTCGTTCTACAACCAGACCGGTGACGTGGCGATCCACCCGACGCCGGTGGTCGGTGTGCTCGGCGTCATCGACGACGTCACGCGCCGCACGCCCATCGCCTTCGCCGAGGAGGGCCAGTTGATCTACCTGCTCGGGGAGACCCGGGAGGAGCTCGGCGGCTCGGCCTGGTCGCAGGTCGCCCACGATCACCTCGGCGGGCTGCCGCCCCAGGTCGATCTGGAGCGCGAGAAGCTGCTCGCCGAGATTCTCATCTCGGGATCGCGGGACGGGATGATCGACGCCGCGCACGACCTTTCGGACGGCGGCCTGGTGCAGGCGCTCGTCGAGTCGTGCCTCAAGGGCGGCAAGGGGGCGCGGATCGTGATCCCGGACGGCGACGATGCTTTCGTCACGCTCTTCAGCGAGTCGGCGGGGCGTGCGATCGTCGCCGTGCCGCGCAGCGAGGAGCTCCGCTTCACCGACATGTGCGGGGCACGCGGCCTGCCGGCCACGCGCATCGGCGTGATCGACGGTGACGCGCTCGCCGTGCAGGGGCAGTTCGAGATCCCGCTGGACGAATTGCGCGAGGTGTATGAGGGCGCGCTGCCCTCGTTGCTGGGTTGATCATTGCGGCTGGCCCGCCGCCGCCGTCGGGGTCGCTCCAGGTATTGCTCCAGGTGTTCTGCATGCCCTCCCGCCCGTTACCGTCAGGCGGGAGGGCGCCGACGTCGTACGCTCATCGCATGCCGCCGCGTAGCCGTAAGGCGCGAGCCTACGACCCCGTCATGACACGCACCGCGCTGCTCGCGCAGGCGCGGGCGCTGTGCGGGGCCGTACGGGGTCTCGCACCCGAGGCGTACGCGGCGCCCACCCGGCTCGGGGCGTGGACGGTGCGCGAGCTCGTCGTCCACATCTGCCGGCAGGTCGAGATACTGCCGCGGGCGCTCGCCGTGGACCCGCCCGCCGGAAAGCCCGACGTGACGCTCACCCGGTGGGCGCTGTCGACGGTGCGGATCGCCGGGCTGCTCGACGAGGACACCCGGGAGGCGATGGCGCTCACCCTCGATCCGTCGGCCCGTCTGGAGAGGGCATGCGATGCGCTCGACGCCGCCCTCGCCGAGGGGATTCCCGAGCGCCTCGTGCTCATCGCGCTGGGCACGCCCGGGGCCACCATGTCCGCGGCGGACTTCGCGGTGACCCGGCTCGTCGAACTCGTCGTCCACGCCGACGACTTGCGCGACGCGGCCGGCGCCGACGTACCGCTCGACCGGCAGGCGCTTGCCGCCGCCACCCGGCTGCTCGCCGACGCGCTCGCCGAGAAGGCGCCCGGCAATGCGGTGGAGTTGCGCATCCCGCCGTATGCGGCGGTGCAGTGCGTCGAGGGGCCCCGGCACACCCGCGGCACCCCGCCCAACGTCGTCGAGACGGACCCGTGCACGTGGCTGAGGCTGGCCACCGGCCGTACCGGGTGGGCGGCGGCGCTGGAGGCGGCCGAGCTCTCCGCGAGCGGCGAGCGGGCCGACCTGAGCCCGTACCTGCCGGTATTGGTGTGACGACGGGCTGTGACGCCGACGGCGGCGGTGCGGGGGCGGTTCGGACCAATGCCCGGCCTGCCCTAGACTCGGTGTCGTGCCACGTGGTGACGGACGACTCAACCACGATCTCCTTCCCGGCGAAAAAGGCCCCCAGGACGCATGCGGCGTCTTCGGCGTCTGGGCTCCGGGCGAAGAGGTCGCCAAACTCACCTATTTCGGGCTGTACGCGCTGCAGCACCGCGGTCAGGAGTCCGCGGGCATCGCAGTGAGCAACGGCTCCCAGATCCTGGTCTTCAAGGACATGGGCCTGGTCTCCCAGGTCTTCGACGAGACCTCGCTCGGCTCCCTCAAGGGCCACATCGCCGTCGGCCATGCCCGCTATTCGACGACCGGCGCCTCGGTGTGGGAGAACGCACAGCCGACGTTCCGCGCCACCGCCCACGGATCGATCGCCCTGGGCCACAACGGCAACCTCGTCAACACCGCGGAGCTCGCCGACCTGGTCGCCCAGCTGCCGCAGGGCGACGGCCGGTCGACGAGGGTCGCCGCCACCAACGACACCGACCTGGTCACCGCGCTGCTGGCCGGCCAGAGCGACGAGGACGGCAAGCCGCTGCCCGTCGAGGAGGCGGCCGCCCAGGTGCTTCCGAAGGTCAAGGGGGCCTACTGCCTCGTCTTCATGGACGAGCACACCCTCTACGCGGCCCGTGACCCGCAGGGCATCCGTCCGCTCGTGCTCGGCCGCCTGGAGCGCGGCTGGGTCGTCGCCTCCGAGACCGCCGCACTGGACATCGTCGGCGCGAGCTTCATCCGTGAGGTGGAGCCGGGTGAGATGGTCGCCGTCGACGAGAACGGTCTGCGCAGCTCGCGCTTTGCCGAGGCCCGGCCCAAGGGCTGCGTCTTCGAGTACGTCTACCTCGCCCGCCCCGACACCGACATCGCGGGCCGCAACGTCTACCTCTCGCGCGTCGAGATGGGGCGCAGGCTGGCCAAGGAGGCCCCGGTCGAGGCGGACCTGGTGATACCGACTCCCGAGTCCGGCACCCCGGCGGCCGTCGGCTACGCCGAGGCGAGCGGCATACCGTACGGGTCGGGCCTGGTGAAGAACTCATACGTGGGACGGACCTTCATCCAGCCGAGCCAGACGATCAGGCAGCTCGGCATCCGGCTCAAGCTCAATCCCCTCAAGGAGGTCATCCGGGGCAAGAGGCTGGTGGTCGTCGACGACTCGATCGTCCGCGGCAACACCCAGCGCGCTCTCGTCCGGATGCTGCGGGAGGCGGGGGCGGCCGAGGTGCACGTGCGCATCTCCTCCCCGCCGATCAAGTGGCCGTGCTTCTTCGGGATCGACTTCGCGACCCGCGCCGAGCTGATCGCCAACGGCCTGTCCGTCGAGGAGATCGGCAAGTCGCTGGGCGCAGATTCGCTCGCCTACATCTCGATCGACGCGATGGTCGAGGCCACCACGATCGCCAAGCCGAACCTGTGCCGGGCCTGCTTTGACGGCGAGTACCCCATGGAGCTGCCCGATCCGGAGCTGCTGGGCAAGAACCTGCTGGAGACCGAGCTGGCCGGCGGCCCCGATGCCGCCGATGCGCTGCGCCGCCCGTGATCATCCGCCCGTGATCACGTGATCACGTGATCACCTGTACGAGATCCGCGGTCATCCGATCGTCCGACGAAAAACGAAAGCGAAAGTAGTTGCTTGGCCATGCCTGAGACAACCGGTGCCAGCTATGCCGCCGCCGGCGTCGACATCGAGGCTGGAGACCTCGCGGTCGAGCTGATGAAGGAGTGGGTGGCGAAGGCCACGCGCCCCGAGGTCGTCGGTGGTCTCGGCGGCTTCGCCGGACTCTTCGACGCCAGTGCACTCAAGCGCTACGAGCGGCCGCTGCTCGCCTCGGCGACGGACGGCGTCGGTACGAAGGTCGACATCGCGCGGCGGATGGGCGTGTACGACACGATCGGGCATGACCTCGTCGGCATGGTCGTGGACGACCTCGTCGTCTGCGGTGCCGAGCCGCTGTTCATGACCGACTACATCTGCGTCGGCAAGGTGCACCCGGCGCGTGTCGCGGCGATCGTCAAGGGGATCGCGGAAGGGTGCGTGCTCGCCGGCTGTGCGCTGGTGGGCGGGGAGACCGCGGAGCACCCGGGGCTTCTCGGGCCCGACGAGTTCGACGTGGCAGGCGCGGGGACGGGCGTCGTCGAGGCGGACGGTCTGCTGAGCGCGGATCGCATCCGTACGGGTGACGTGGTGATCGCGATCGCGTCCTCCGGGCTTCACTCCAATGGGTACTCACTGGTCCGGCACGTGCTCTTCGACCGCGCGGGATGGGCGCTGGACCGCGAAATCCCGGAGTTCGGGCGGGCGCTCGGCGAGGAGCTGCTGGAGCCGACGCGGATCTACTCGCTGGACTGCCTGGCGCTTGCCCGGACCACCGAGGTGCACGCCTTCTCGCACATCACCGGTGGCGGGCTCGCCGCCAACCTGGCCCGCGTCGTCCCGGATCATCTGCATGCGACGGTCGACCGGTCGACGTGGACGCCGGCCCCGGTCTTCCGCGTGGTGGGCGAGGTCGGCGGGGTCGAGCGGCTGGAGCTGGAGAAGACCCTGAACATGGGCGTCGGCATGATTGCCGTCGTCGCGCAGGAGTCGGCGGACGTGGCGCTGGCCGCGCTCGCCGACCGCGGGCTCGACGCCTGGGTAGCCGGAGAGATCACCGAGCGCGGTGATCACGGCGAGGCGGTGCTGCTCACGGGCGACTACGCGGCGTAGGGAGAGGCGCACGCAGGCACGACGAAACCCGGTCCGGGGTCGGACCCCGGGCCGGGTCAGCAAGACTTAGGAGTCAAGCACGACGACGCTGCGACGAGTGCTCCTGCGAGTCCTCGTCTTCGTCGTCCTCGTCGTTGTAGAGATCCGCGTACTGTGCGTACGGGTCATTGTCCAGCTCATCGTCGTCCTCGGCAGGCTTCGGATTAACCGGCCTCGACGTCGATGCGCCCAGCTCTTCGGCCAGACGTGAGAGATCCGTCCCACCGCTGTTGTACTTCAGCTGGCGGGCGACCTTCGTCTGCTTGGCCTTGGCCCGGCCGCGCCCCATGGCTCGACCCCCTCAACGGCGGGGCGCGAAGGCCCCGAGTCTTGACACGCGTTCATGATCTGGAACGGCCTCCCGTGGGGGACCGGTCCGTAGGGCTTCAACGGTACCTGCTTCTCAGGCCGCACGGTACGTCGCCCGCACGACGCGCGTCGAAGCAGTCTCCGCGGAAGCCCTTGTCCCGGCTGGTCAGCCGACTGGTTCTGGCGATTTTACCTTCTTCTGCGGCCGAGGCGGCGTCGGGTCGCCTGCCGAGCCGTGGTACGGGTGTCCGATCGATCGATCACCCATCGATCGCTCACCATGGGGGCACTGTGCCACGGCCCGGCCCGGCGGCTACCCGGCGGTCGGGCGCAGCCACTCCTGCGCGGGCGTACGCTCGGCGATCCGCTGCTCGGCGAGGCGGTCGGCCGCGGCCGCCGGCGGAATTCCGTCGTCAGCGGCGCGTTCGAAAATCGCCAAAGTTGTGTCAAAGATTTTCGAGGCCTTTGCCTTGGCGCGGTCGAAATCAAACCCGTGCAACTCGTCCGCCACCTGGATCACGCCTCCCGCATTCACCACGTAGTCGGGCGCGTAGAGGATCCCGCGATCGGCGAGATCCTTTTCCACCCCGGGGTGCGCGAGCTGGTTATTGGCGGCACCGCAGACCACCGAGGCGGTCAGCGCCGGTACCGTGGCGTCGTTCAGGGCGCCACCGAGGGCGCACGGCGCGTACACGTCGAGGTCGCCGCGGATCAGCGTCGCCGTGTCGGCGACCGCCCCCACCTGCGGGTGACGGGCGCGGATCCGGGCCACGGCCTCCTCGCGCACGTCGGTGATGACGACCTCGGCGCCGTCGTCCAGGAGGTGCTCCACGAGGTGGTGGCCGACCTTGCCGACGCCGGCGATGCCGACCCGGCGCCCGCGCAGTGTGGGCGCGCCCCAGCGCACCTGGGCGGCGGCGCGCATGCCCTGGAAGACGCCGAAGGCGGTGAGCACGGAGGAGTCGCCTGCGCCGCCGTGCTCGGGGGAGCGGCCCGTGGTCCAGGGGTTCTCCCCGGCGATCACGTCCATGTCGGCGACGTAGGTGCCGACGTCGCAGGCGGTCACATAGCGTCCGCCGAGCGAGGCCACGAAACGGCCGTAGGCGCGCAGCAGTTCGGGCGTCTTGTCGGTGTCGGGGTCGCCGATGATCACGGCCTTGCCGCCGCCGTGGTCGAGCCCTGCCAGGGCGTTCTTGTAGCTCATGCCGCGGGAGAGGTTGAGGGCGTCCTCCAGGGCGTCCTCGTCACTCGCGTACGGGAAGAAGCGGGTGCCCCCGAGGGCGGGGCCCAGAGCGGTCGAGTGGATGGCGATGACGGCTTTCAGGCCGCTCTCGCGGTCCTGGCAGAGCACGACCTGCTCGTGTCCCCCCTGCTCCGATCGGAACAGCTTGGAGACCACGGAATCTGGTGGACGTACGTCGGTCACGGTGGTGACTCCCGAGGTCGGTGTAGGCGCCCTCCGAGCTGGTGGGGAGGGCCGGTTGGCAAAAGGGTAGGCCCACCGGAGGGCGTCGGACCGCACAGTGTCGTGGATCACCCCCACTGGGGGAATGCGCGTGGGACGATGCGGATTGAACAGGGGTTCTCGGGCCTGAGGGAGCGGGAGTGGGCTTGGCGACGGTGGCGGTCCCGTACGCGACGTACCTGCGCGTCTACGAGCCGTTGGCTGCCTTTCCTGAGCCGGAGCGGACGTACTGGAAGCAGTACGTCGCCTCCGGTGCGGAGCGCACGGCACAGGACGAGCTGCGGCAGTCGCTCGCCGATCTGGTGCCGGTGCCGCCGGTCCCGGTCCCGGTGCACGAGAGCCGCGAGGCCTTCGTCGCGGTCGTCGACGACGTCGCCCACATCTGTCCCTGGCGTACGCGGTTGCGCGCGTGGCTCGCCCTCGACGAACTCACCGGGCAGCTGCCCGCGCCCCTGCTCGACGCAGTGCTGCCGCCCGTGGTGCGGGCCGCGGCCGCGGCGGACTACGAGCGGTGGCGGATGGCCAACCCCGACGCGCTTCCGTGGATCCGTTCGGCGACCTGGCACGTGCCGGTGCGCTGGTTCGCGCTCTTCGACGATGCGGAACGGACGTTCGAGCCCAGCGGTGTGACCGAGGACACATCGGGCGCCGGCGAGAAGCAGCCGACCGCGCCCGTGATGCGCTATCGCACGGCGATGGTGGAGGCCCGCCGCAGGGTCGCCAGGGGGCTGCGGGTGCTCCGCGACACCCTGGAGGAAGGGCCGTTGATCGACGGCCTGGTGGACCTCGGACGCTGGCTGGAGGAGTTCCACCCCCGCTCGCTGGTCGAACTCGACTACGGCGGACTGGTGTACGCGATCCCGGAGGCACGGCTCGCGGCCGATCACAGCGCCGCGCTGGTGGCCGAGGGGCTGGCCGCGCTGCGGGGCGGGGACAGTACGCGGGCGAGCGAGGCGTACACCCGGCTCACGGATCACTGGCGGGGCATCCGCGAGCTGCAGTACGCGAGCTGAGGCGCGGGCGCTGAGACCTGGGTCACGGCGATCGATGAGACCTGGGTCACGCCGGGGTTGTCCCCTCGGGTTCGATGAGTACCCTTACCGGACGCTTATCCCCTGGCCAGGACCTAGGTCCTGATCCGGGCCTATGCGTCAAGCGTGACGGAGAGCACGTTACGGGACTATTGCCTCCATGGCCTCTCCTGATGTCAAAATAGGACAACGTGTCGTGGAGGGAATCGTTCCGCCCAACTCTGGGTGGAATGCCCGCCATTGCACGCTCTGAGGCGTCTAGGGGTACCTGGATACGTTGTGACTGATCGTCACGCCTGCGTGACTGTCCGCTATGACATGGTCCATCGGCTTCCGCCGAGCTTGAACACCTGAGAGGGCAATTCCATCGGTTTGGCCGACGCGGCTGGACAGATGGTGTAGTTGTAGTGCCGAGGACAAGCCGTTCGTCCTATTACCGACTCGGCTCGCGTCCGCCATTTCGGGCAACGCGGGTCAAGGTGCAGAATTTAGAGGAAAGAACCGTGATGGTTCGGTTCTCCCGAGGAGGCCGCTCATGACCGCTCGCACCCCTGATGCCGAGCCGCTGCTGACCCCCGCTGAGGTCGCCACGATGTTCCGTGTGGACCCGAAAACGGTCACGCGCTGGGCAAAGGCGGGCAAGCTCACGTCCATTCGCACGCTCGGTGGCCACCGCCGCTACCGCGAGGCGGAGGTTCGGGCGCTGCTCGCGGGTATCCCGCAGCAGCGCGCGGAGAGCTGAAACACCCCCACACCGGGTCATTCCGGGTCCCCCAGCCCGGGTGTGCCCATGCCATGCCGCGCCGCGCAAGCGGCTGATGTCAGTGCACTGCTTGCCCCTGTCCCCATCAGGGTCTGCTGAAGATCGCGTCGGACTCCGCCGGGTCCGGCGCGATCTTTTGCGTGCGCGGCGCGTGTGCGGCGCGTGTGCCGTGCGTGTGTGGTGTGGGTAGAGGATGGTCGTGGGCAGTCGTGTCCGATGCCGCAGAACCGTCCCCGAAGCGGTGCAATTGCACATATTAAATTGACGGGTCGTTGGAGGGTGCTCAGTTCCCCTCCTCGCAGAACTCGTTGCGTGACTCCTGTCACATCCGGACCCCTTGCTGCCCGATGTCGGCCTGCGATAAAGGGGTTCAGTCGGCTTCGCGAGCCTCGCGAGCGTCGTGCGGCTCCATCGCGAGCCGTAGCAGCCGGTGGCAGACGGGGCAGTGGCGGGTGAGGTGGCCGCGCCTCGCGGAGGCGGCGAGATGGGCGCGCAGCAGCGCTCGCGTCTCATGGCGCGCTGCCCGTTCCTGTCCCGACGTCGATGCCATTCGCCCCACCGCCTCTCGCCCGCCGCACAAGCGGCCACCCCCCTGTTGCCAGGGGTACGCCGCCAGGCAGGCCACGTCAAGGCCGCCAACGGGGCCGCAATGCAGTACGGCCCGCATCCGGTGGGGATGCGGGCCGATCGTGCGGTCCTGACGGGATTTGAACCCGCGGCCTCCACCTTGACAGGGTGGCGAGCACTCCAAACTGCTCCACAGGACCTGGTGTGTGGTGCGAGGAAGACTGTACAGCAGGTCAGGGCCGCCGGTCGAACTCGCGATCTCGCCTCCCAGGCCTTACGGCCAGACCTGGTCGATCGCCTTGATGATCCGCTTGTCCGAGACCGGGTAGGCCGTGCCGAGTGCGTGCGCGAAGTAGCTCACCCGGAGCTCCTCGATCATCCAGCGGATCTCCCGTACCTCGGCCGGCACCGGCCGCCCCGGCTTCAAGGCCGCGAGGAGCTCTGCGTACTCCTCCTGCATCTCCTGGACCTTCTCCATACGGGTGCGGTCGCGCTGCGCGTTGGCCGGCATCTGCTGCAGGCGGCGGTCCACGGCGACCAGGTAGCGCAGCAGGTGCGGCAGGCGGCCGACTCCCGACGCGGTCACGAAGCCTGGCTGGATGAGGCCCGCCAGCTGCTCCTTCACATCGGTCACGTTCGCCACCAGGGCGAGGCTCGTCGTCGCCTTCAGCCGCTGCTCGCACGACTGCCACGCCGCGAGCACCTGCTGCACCGCTGCCACCGTACGCACGCAGGCGTCGACCAGATCGGCACGGACGGAGTCGAAGAGCTTGCGGAAGCCCTCCTCGTCCCAGGCGGGGCCGCCGTGGTCGGCGATGAGCTTGTCGGCCGCGGCGGTCACGCAGTCGTCGAAGAGCGCCTGCACGCTGCCGTGGGGGCTGCGGGAGAGCGCGAGCTTCTGGGCGTTGCTCAGCTTGCTCTGCGCGAACTTGGCTGGGCTGGAGGGGAGGTTCAGCAGGATCAGCCGACGGGTGCCCCGCCACATCGCCTCGCTCTGCTCCGCCTCGGTGTCGAAGAGCCGCACGGCCACCGACTCGCCCTCGTCGACGAGGGCCGGGTACGCCTTGACCGGCTGCCCGCCGCGCCGCGTCTCGAAGGTGCGCGGCAAGGTGCCGACCGTCCACTGGGTGAGCCCGGAGCGCTGTTCGATGCCGATCGAGCCGGCCGCCTTGGAGATCGCCTCCCGCGTCTTCGGCTTGAGCTTCAGCTTCAGCGCTTCGAGGTCCTTGTCCTCGGCGAGCCTGCGCCTGCGCTCGTCCGTCACCCGGAAGGTCATCTTCAGATGGTCGGGGACCTTGGCGAGATCGAAGTCGTCCGGCGAAACGGCGACCCCGCCGATGCGGTGCAGCTCACGGGCGAGCGCCACCGTCAACGGCTCCTGCACGGGCACGACGCTGTCGAGGAAGCGTGCCGCGTAGTTCGGCGCGGGGACGTAGTTGCGGCGGATCGCCTTGGGCAGCGAGCGGATCAGCTCGGTGACGAGATTCTCCCGCAGCCCCGGGATCTGCCAGTCGAAGCCCTCCGGGGTGACCTGGTTGAGCACCTGAAGCGGGATGTGGACGGTGACGCCGTCCGCGTCCGCGCCAGGCTCGAACTGGTAGGTCACCTTGAACGTGAGCCTGCCCTGCCGCCACGAGTCCGGGTAGTCGTCCTTGGTGACCGCCTCCGCCGACTCGTTGATCAGCATCGAGTGCTCGAAGTTGAGCAACTCGGGGTCCTCGCGCCGCCTCTGCTTCCACCAGGAGTCGAAGTGCGCGCCGGAGACGATGTGGGCGGGCAGCCGCTCGTCGTAGAAGTTGAAGAGCGCCTCGTCGTCGACGAGGATGTCGCGCCGTCTGGCCCGATGCTCCAACTCCTCGACCTCTTCGAGCAGCTTGCGGTTGTCGTGGAAGAACTGGTGATGGGTGCGCCAGTCGCCCTCGACGAGCGCGTTGCGGATGAACAGCTCGCGCGAGACCTCGGGGTCGATATTGCCGTAGTTGACCTTGCGTTGGGCGACGATCGGCACGCCGTACAGCGTCACCTTCTCGTACGCCATCACCGCGGCCTGCTTCTGCTCCCAGTGCGGCTCGCTGTAGGTGCGCTTGACCAGGTGCTGGGCGAGCGGCTCGATCCACTCCGGCTCGATGCGGGCGTTGACCCGCGCCCACAGCCGCGAGGTCTCGACGAGCTCGGCGGACATCACCCAGCGCGGCGGCTTCTTGAACAGCGACGAGCCTGGGAAGATCGCGAACTTGGCGCTGCGCGCGCCCAGGTACTCGTTCTTGCCTGTGTCCTTGCCGCCCTCCCCCCCGGCGTTTTTCAGGCCGATATGGGAGAGCAGTCCGACGAGCAGCGAGGTGTGGATGCGCTGCGGGTCGGGGCCGGCCGCATCGGGAGCGGTCGGCTCGTTGACGTGGATGCCCATCGTGCGGGCGATGGCGCGCAGCTGCGCGTAGATGTCCTGCCACTCCCGTATGCGCAGGTAGTTGAGGTACTCGTTGCGGCACATGCGCCGGAATGCGGACGAGGACAGGGCCTTTTGCTGTTCGCGGATGTATGTCCACAGGTTGAGGAAGGCGAGGAAATCGGAGCTCTCGTCGGCGAAACGGCGGTGTTTCTCATCGGCCTGCTGCTGCTTGTCGGACGGCCGCTCGCGCGGGTCCTGGATGGACAGGGCCGCCGCGATCACCATCACCTCACGCACGCAGCCGTTGCGGTCGGCCTCGAGGACCATGCGCGCGAGCCGCGGGTCGACGGGCAGCTGGGCGAGCTTGCGGCCGATGTCGGTGAGCCGCTGCCCAGCCTTCCCCGACTGGGGCATCTTCTGCTTCTGGTCGAGGGCGCCGAGCTCCTCGAGCAGCTGGATGCCCGCCTTGATGTTCCGGCTGTCGGGCGGGTCGATGAAGGGGAAGCGGGTGACGTCGCCGAGCCCGGCCGCGGTCATCTGGAGGATGACGGAGGCGAGGTTGGTGCGCAGGATCTCGGGGTCGGTGAACTCGGGCCGGGAGAGGAAGTCGTCCTCGGAGTACAGCCGGATGCAGATGCCGTCCGACGTGCGGCCGCAGCGGCCCTTGCGCTGGTTGGCGCTGGCCTGGCTGATCGGCTCGATCGGCAGCCGCTGGACCTTGGTGCGGTGGCTGTAGCGGGAGATGCGGGCGGTGCCGGGGTCGATGACGTAGCGGATGCCGGGGACGGTCAGCGAGGTCTCGGCAACATTGGTGGCGAGCACGATGCGCCGCCCGGCGTGGGGCTGGAAGACGCGGTGCTGCTCGGCGTGGGAGAGCCGGGCGTAGAGCGGCAGTATCTCCGTCAGCGGCAGCTGCTTCTTGGCCAGCGCGTCGGCGGTGTCACGGATCTCGCGTTCGCCGGAGAGGAACACCAGGATGTCGCCGGGCCCTTCGGCCTGTAGTTCGTCGACGGCGTCGCAGATCGCGGTGATCTGGTCGCGGTCGCCGTCGTCCGAACCCTCTTCGAGCAGCGGCCGGTAGCGCACCTCGACCGGGTACGTACGGCCCGACACCTCGACGATCGGGGCGTCCCCGAAGTGCCGCGAGAAGCGTTCGGGGTCGATGGTCGCCGAGGTGATGACGACCTTCAGATCCGGGCGGCGCGGCAGCAGTTGCGCGAGATAGCCGAGGATGAAGTCGATGTTGAGGCTGCGTTCGTGGGCCTCGTCAATGATGATCGTGTCGTACTGGTGCAGCTCGCGGTCGGTCTGGATCTCGGCGAGCATGATGCCGTCGGTCATCAGCTTGACGAGCGTGGAGTCGCTCACCTGGTCGGTGAAGCGGACCTTCCAGCCGACCGCCTCGCCCAGCGGGGTGTTCAGCTCCTCCGCGACGCGGTCGGCGACGGTGCGGGCGGCGATACGGCGTGGCTGGGTGTGGCCGATCAGGCCCTTGATGCCGCGGCCGAGCTCCAGGCAGATCTTGGGGATCTGGGTGGTCTTGCCGGAGCCGGTCTCACCGGCGACGATCACCACCTGGTGGTCGCGGATGGCCGCCAGGATCTCGTCCCTCTTCTGGCTGACCGGGAGTGCTTCGGGGTAGGTGATCTCCGGTACGGCGGAGCGGCGCAGCGTGACGCGCGCCTCGGCCTCCTCGATGTGCGCGGCGATCTCCGCCAGCACCGCCGCACGGGCCTCGGGCTTGCGGATGCGCCGGGTGCCGTCGAGGCGGCGGCCGAGCCGCTGCGCGTCGCGCAGGGTGAGCTCGGCGAGCCGGGCCCCGAGGTCGGCGAGGGAGGGGGCGGGGACGGGCTGAGTGGACATACGGAGTCCAGGATCGCATCCGGTGAGGGCGTGCAGCGAACCCATTTCGGCGTGCGCCTCGCTGTACCGCTGTACGCCGTGGTGCGCTGCACACGCACGTAGGCCCCGTCCGGAGACGGGGCCTACGTACTGCGTGGCTGGGGCCGGGGTCGAACCGGCGACCTACCGCTTTTCAGGCGGTCGCTCGTACCAACTGAGCTACCCAGCCGCAGCGGTCCTGACGGGATTTGAACCCGCGGCCTCCACCTTGACAGGGTGGCGAGCACTCCAAACTGCTCCACAGGACCAAAGGTGCGCGACCACTAGTCTCGCACATGATGGTGCGTGCCCCCAACGGGATTCGAACCCGTGCTACCGCCTTGAAAGGGCGGCGTCCTGGGCCACTAGACGATGAGGGCTGATGGCCCGCCGGGTCTACCCTCGCTTCCGCGAGGACGGTTTGACCGTCGGGGACGCGAGAAGCATATGGGATGCCGGGAGGTATCGCCAAAACGGTTACCTGCGCTTCGTGGCGGTGCTCAGTCCCAGCCCAGCTCGTGCAGGCGCTGGTCGTCGATGCCGAAATGGTGGGCGATCTCGTGGACGACGGTGACGGCCACCTCGTGCACGACCTCCTCCGGCTCCTCGCATCGCCGCAGGATCGGGCCCATGTAGATGCTGATCCGGTCGGGCAGCACACCCGCGTACCACTCGCCGCGCTCGGTCAGCGGCGTCCCCTCGTACAGGCCCATCAGCTCCGGGCCCTGCGGGTCGGGCTCGTCCTCGACGAAGACCGCCACGTTGTCCATGACCTGGACAAGGTCGGCCGGGACCCGGTCGAGCGCCGAGCTGACCAGTTCCTCGAAGTCCTCGCGCGACATCTTCAGCACGCGGCCATTCTCCGTAGCCCGCAGCGGTGACGCTACCCATCGGCAGCTGATGGGTAGCGT
>NZ_JANFNG010000053.1 GCF_024436035.1 Streptomyces humicola | reverse complement strand
GTAGCTGGTCTTGGGGGGGGGGGGGGGGGGGGGGGGGGGGGGGGGGGGGGGGCCCCCGCCCCACCGCCGTGATGTCTGTCGTCCGTCAGTCCTCGTCGGCGAGGATGAGGTAGAGCTTCTTGCGGGCCTCGTTCACCACGGCCAGCGCCTTCTCGCGCTGCTCCGGGGTCCCGTTGCCCCATACCTGGCGGAACGCCTCGACAAGGCCGAATCCCGCCTGCCTAATCTCCTGCACGGACTCCCAGTCGATGCCGTGCCCGGCCTGTTCCCAGGGCGCGTCGGCCCCGGCCTCGGCCTCCGTGCGGCCGGCCTCGGTGAGCGTGAAGAGCTTCTTGCCGCCCTCCGTCGAGCTCTCGATCAGGCCTTCGTCCTCGAGCAGCTGCAGCGTCGGGTAGACCGAGCCGGGGCTCGGCTTCCACGCGCCGCCGCTGCGCTCGGCGATCTCCTGGATCATCTCGTAACCGTGCATCGGACGGTCCTTGAGCAGGGCCAGGATCGACGCGCGTACGTCTCCGCGCCGCGCCCGCCCTCGTGGGCCGCCGCGTCCTCGGCCGGGACCGCCGAACGGGCCACCCCAGGGGCCCGGTCCGCCGAAGGGCGGGCCGAACGGCCCGAATGCCCCACGGCCACGCTCGAATTCGCCGCGGAACTCTCCGCGTCCGGGGCGGCCGCGCCCGTGTCCATGTCCATGAATGTGCTCGTGGGAACGCATGGTGGCGCTCCTTTCCTTGTGTCCGCGATCCTACGATCGCAATGGGCTGTCGCTGAGCTGTCGCGACATCTCAACGATATATCGCTGACACTCGGAAGACAAGCCCCTTCCGACCACTGCGTACTGATTGGCCGTGGCGCCCGGGACGCCGTCGCCCTACCTTCGCGATCATGAAGATTCGTATCGTCGATGCCTTCACCGACCGCCCCTTCGCCGGCAACCCCGCCGGCGTCGTCGTCCTCGGCCCCGAGGGCTTCCTGGACGAAGCGCTGATGCAGCGGCTCGCCGCCGAGGTCAACCTCTCCGAGACCGCCTTCACCCACCCGCTGCCGGACGGCGGTGACGCGGAATGGGCACTGCGCTGGTTCACCCCCGCCGTCGAGGTGAACCTCTGCGGCCACGCCACCCTCGCCACCGCGCACGTCCTGCACACCACGGGCGCCGCGACCGGAACGGTGCGGTTCGCCACCCGCAGCGGCGTACTGACCGCCGCTGCCGGCGACGAAGGCCGCATCACCCTGGACTTCCCCACCGCCCCGCTCACCGCGCAGCCCGCCGGCGGCCGGGTCCCGGCGGCGCTCGGCGCCGAGGTACTGTCCGCCCACGACACCGGTCCCGACGTCGGCGACCTGCTCGTCGAGCTCGCCGACGAGAAGACCGTGCGCGGCCTCACCCCCGACCTGGCGGCCGTCGCGCACCTGTCGCACCGCGGCGTCATCGTCACCGCACCGGCCGAGGACCCGTCCGCGGGGTACGACTTCGTCTCCCGGTTCTTCGGCCCTGCCGTCGGCATCGAGGAGGACCCCGTGACCGGCAGTGCCCACACGGCACTGGCGCCCTTCTGGTCCGCCCGGCTCGGCCGCGACGAACTGACGGGGCTTCAGGCCTCGGCCCGTGCGGGCCTGGTGCACACCGCACTGCGCGGCGACCGCGTCCTGCTCACCGGCTCGGCGGTCACCGTCATCGACGGCGAACTGCTCGCGGGCGTATGACGCACCGCTCCCGGGGCCCCGCAAGGGCCTCGGGAGCACCGCGTCACGTCGGCAGCCAGCTCACCTTTCCGGCGAGCAGGGCGTACCCGACGAAGGCCACTGTGTCGATCAGCGCGTGCGCGGCCACCAGCGGCCCCACCCGCCGCCACCGCCGGTAGAGCAGGACGAAGATCACGCCCATCGCCATGTTCCCGACCAGCCCACCGATGCCCTGGTAGAGGTGGTACGAGCCGCGCAGCACCGCGCTCGCCACGAGCGCCGCCATCGGCGCCCACCCCAGTTGCTCCAGCCGTCGCAGCAGATAGCCGACGACGATCACCTCTTCGAGCACGGCGTTCTGCACAGCCGCGGCGACGAGCACCGGAATGCGCCACCAGACGTCGGGCAGCGATTCCGGTACGACGGTGAGATTGAAGCCCGCGGCCCGCGCCCCCAGATACAGCGCCAGTCCGGTGCCGCCGATGCCCGCCGCGATCACGGCTCCCCGTACCAGGTCGGAGCGAGGCCGGCGCAGGTCAAGGCCGATCGCGCGCATCCCGGCGCCCTCCCTGGCCAGCAGATGCGCCACGAGCGCCACAGGGATCAGCGCCGTCGCCACGCCGAAGAGCTGCCAGGCGAGATCGAGCCACGGACGACCGGGTGCCTGCGTGGTGACGAGAGTGGCGGCCTGGTTCTTGAGCGGTCCGGGCTTGGTGACCGAGCCGATGAAGCTGATCACCGCGCCGACCGCGTCGGCCCCGAGCGACAGGGCGAGGACGAGCAGCACCTCGCTTCGCAGGGTGCGCCGCGCGGGGCCGGCTGCACCGGGCGTCGAACGTGTCACGGCACTCCCAACGCCTGCGGCCCCCTCCCGGGTGCCCTCATCGGCCCCGCGTCGCTCTTCGTGCACATCCGCCTCCGCCCGTGCGATCTGGACTCATAAGAAGATCGCACGTGCGCGGCCCGGGGGCTCACGAGGGTGCGCCAGGAACCTCGTCCACCGGCCAGGAGTGCACCGGCTCGCCGGAACGCATCAGCTCGCAGTAGCGGCGGGTCATCGCCGCCAGCGCGGCCTGCCGGTCCAGGCCACGCTCCTCGGCCCGATGGAAGGCGGCCGCCTGCCACGACGCACCGTTGACCCGCATCCGGCAACGCTCCTCGATCACCCCGAGATACCGGTCGCGGTCGGCCGGTGCCACCGCCCAGCCGTCGAGACCGGCCGCAGCCAGCGGCAGCAACTCGTCGCGCACGAGGCGTACGGCCGGCACCCGCACCAGCGCGCCGCCCCGGCCGGGTCTCGGCCAGTACAGCTCCGCGTCGATGCCGTACCGGCACGCGGCCTCGAAGTTCGCTGCCGCGGCGGGGAACGGCAGCCGGGTCCACACCGGACGCGGGGCTTCGGCGAGCGCCCGCACCAGGCCGTAGTAGAAGGCCGCGTTGGCGATGACGTCGGTGACGGTCGGCCCGGCCGGCATGACGCGGTTCTCGACCCTCAGGTGCGGTACGCCGTCGACCACCGCGTAGACCGGACGGTTCCAGCGGTAGATGGTGCCGTTGTGCAGCTGCAGCTCCTTCAGCCGTGGCACCCCGCCCTCGTCGAGCACGCGCAGCGGGTCCTCGTCATCGCAGATGGGCAGCAGCGAGGGGAAGTACCGCAGGTTCTCCTCGAACAAGTCGTAGGCGCCCGATATCCAGCGTTCGCCGAACCAGGTGATCGGGCGGACGCCCTGCGCCTGCAGCTCCTGCGGCCGGGTGTCGGTGGCCTGCTGGAAGAGGACGGGACGGGTCTCTCGCCACAGCTCCCGGCCGAACAGGAACGGGGAGTTGGCTCCCATGGCGACCTGCGCCGCAACGGCTGCCTGCGCCGCGTTCCAGACGGCCGCAAACCGCCCGGGTGTCACCTGCAGGTGCATCTGCATCGAGGTGCAGGCGGCCTCGGGGGCGATCGAGGCGGAGGTGCAGGTGAGCCTCTCGGGGCCGTCGATGTCCAGGCTGATGTCCTCGCCGCGGGCGGCGAGTATCCGGTCGTTGAGCAGGGTGTACCGGTCGACCCGCGAGAGGTTCGCCTGTACGAGGTCCTGGGCGCCGAGCGTCGGCAGAATGCCGACCATGACGATGCGGGCACCGACCTCGGCGGCCTGTCGGTCGGCATATGACAGGGCGATACGCAGTTCTTCAGCCAGTTGGTCGAGCACCCTGCCGGAAAGGCGGTGCGGCGCGATGTTCACCTCGATGTTGAACTGCGCGAGCTCGGTCTGGAAATCACGGCTCGCGATGCGGTCAAGCACCGCTTCGTTGACCATGCAGGGCAGCCCGTCGGAATCCGCGAGATTCAGTTCGATCTCCAGCCCCATGAGGTTGCGAGGCCGGTCGAACCGCTTCTCCTCCAACAGCCGCTCCAGCCCCACGAGGCACTGCCGCAGCTTTTGCCGGTACCGCTGCCGATCGGACAGGTCGAACCCCGTGGCCACGACCTTCTCCCCCATCGAAGCGTCCCTCCTCGAGTGGGCCGTGCACCGATGATGCCCAGCACAATAGATCGATAACGCCATGGGCTCGGCCTGCGGACGATAGGCTGATAACCGCGGTCCGCAGGCACATTCCGTGGGCATGAGGTGCCGTCCGGTAGCCCGTGCAATACCATCGTGAATTACGCCGACCGGATCCGGCCATCCCCTGCGGCACGGTCGATGCAGCCCACAGCGGCGGGCTCCGTCACGAATGCGGAGGAATAGCCCTGCGAAGCGGGCGCAAAACAGGCTTGCCCGTAATACGGGGGTCGGTTAGCCGAAACGCCAGGTGAACACGGATCGTATAAACTTCGCGCACAGGCAGAGACTCCGCGACCCTCAGGTTGCGCCCCCGCGCACACCCCCGGCCACGGGAAGGGATCGGCATGCCACCGCAGCTTTCGCGTACCGCAGCCCCCTTCGGGTGCCACGTGTCCTGGCCCCGCTGCCCGTAACAGCCACCAGCAACACCCCAGCACCACCCTGCACCATCGATCCCGCTCCACGAGCACCGCCGACAGCGCTGTCCGCACCCACCATGCACACCTGTCTCCAGTGAGAGGCGACCCACACCATGCCGCTGCATGTCCCCCCGGCCCCCGCGCCCGCTCTCCGGAGCGTTCTCGCGGCACTTGGCTCACCATCGGCCGTACGAGCCGCAGGCACCCCGTTTTTGAGCGCACCGGACGGGCCGCTGACGCCCGAACATCCGCTTCCCGTCCACCTGCTCGATCCCGTGCCCGCGCGCGGCGGACTGCCGCAGGCCCGGCTGACCGGATGGCGCTTCCTGATCCGCGGGGCCGATCGCGTGGTGGCGGCCGCAGACACCATGTGGACCCCGGACGGCTGGGCGTTTTCACACTTCAGCGAAGGTCCCTACCTCGCCTCGACAGAGCGCGCGCTCCACCAGGCCGAGCCGCTGACCGGCGCCTACCAGCCCAGGCTGCTGTCCATCCCCGGGCTGTACATGCTCACCTTGTGGCTGCACCGGGACATCGCCGACGGGGACGACGCACAGCCCGCGCCGGCCGACGTCCTGATCCCGCTGGCCCCTGCGCCGCCCGGCATCGCCGCCCACCGGCCGCATGCGGTCGCCGAGCTGCTGCCGGTGCTCAGCCACCGGCTCACTCCGGCGCCGGCGCCGCTGCTGGGCACGGTGGTGTAGCCACCGGCAGGACGGCGGCAGCGCGCCCCCTCTTCCGATCGGTCGAGGGGGCGCACTCGTGCGTATCGGTGCGCCACCGCGTGCGGCCGCATGCCCCCGTGCGCTCGCCCCTGCGCGCCCGGGAGCGGACTAGTCCGCCACGGCTACCGGGTACCACCCGAGGAGAGGGACGGAGCGGATTGAACCCTCCGCCCGGGTGATGCGTCATCACCTAGTGAGGAGAGCTGAGCCGAAATCCCTGCGGGAGGGCGCTCGCAGGGCAACACTGGGACACGAACCGACGAACGGGGGGACAGCCATGAACACCTCATCCACCTCAGAGCCGAACAGCCGGTCCGGCGATCCGGCCGGCCGCCCGCAGCGAAAGACAACGTCCATGTGCCAGCACCAACCGCCGTGCCCGTCAGCAGACTCCGCCGACCGGGAGGCTGCCCACCCGGTGGCCTACCACCCGGAGCAGGGGTGGAGCCTGCTGTGCAACGGCGTACTGCTCTTCGAGGACACCGGCGAGCTGCTGCCGGACGGTCAGATCATCGCCCCGCACCGCCCGCTGGGTGCGAAGAACATCGCAACGGCCGCGTGACGAGCGCCTGAACCGACGCCTCCCGACGCCCGGGCAGCATCGCACGCGCCATCGAACGCACCGGGGCCGGCGCAGCCTCCGCCGCACCGGCCCCTCGCTCTCGATGCTCGCGCGCCCTGTTCAGCCCTCGTACGCGTCGAGCGGCGGGCACGAGCACACCAGGTGCCGGTCGCCGTATGCACCGTCGATCCGGCGCACCGGAGGCCAGTACTTGTCGGCGGCCTGGACACCGGCCGGGAACACCGCCTCCTGACGGGGGTACGGGTGCTCCCACTCGACGGTGAGCACCGCCGCGGTGTGCGGGGCGTTCCGCAGCGGGTTGTCGTCCTTCGGCCATTCGCCGGATCCCACGCGGTCGATCTCCGCCCGAATGGCGATCATCGCCTCGCAGAACCGGTCGAGTTCGGCCAGGTCCTCGCTCTCGGTCGGCTCGATCATCAGCGTTCCGGCGACCGGGAACGACATCGTCGGCGCGTGGAAGCCGTAGTCGATGAGCCGCTTGGCCACGTCGTCGACGGTGACGCCGGTCGCCTTGGTCAGCGGCCGCAGGTCGATGATGCACTCGTGCGCCACCAGACCGCCCGGGCCGGTGTACAGCACCGGGAAGTAAGGGGCGAGCCGCTTGGCGACGTAGTTGGCGCCGAGCACGGCGACCTGCGTCGCGCGGCGCAGCCCGTCCGCGCCCATCAGCCGCGCGTACGCCCACGAGATGGGCAGGATGCCCGCCGAGCCCCAGGGGGCCGCGGAGATCGGGCCGACGCCCGTCTCTGGACCCGCGGTGGGCTGCAGCGGGTGGTTCGGCAGGTACGGCGCGAGATGCGCGCGCACCGCGACCGGGCCGACGCCCGGGCCGCCGCCGCCGTGCGGGATGCAGAACGTCTTGTGCAGGTTCAGGTGCGAGACGTCGGCGCCGAACTTCCCCGGCCGGGCGAGTCCGACGAGCGCGTTGAGGTTCGCGCCGTCCACGTAGACCTGGCCGCCCGCCTCGTGGACGGCGGCGCAGATGTCGGTGATGTTCTCTTCGAACACGCCGTGCGTGGAGGGGTAGGTGACCATCAGCACGGCCAGTTCGTCGCGGTGCTGCTCGATCTTGGCGTGCAGATCGGCGACGTCCACGTCCCCGTCTTCGCTCGTCTTGACCACGACCACCTTCATTCCGGCCATCACAGCGCTCGCGGCGTTGGTGCCGTGGGCGGAGGACGGGATGAGGCAGACGCGCCGCTGCGTGTCGCCGTTGGCACGGTGGTAGGCGCGCACGGCGAGCAGGCCCGCCAGCTCGCCCTGCGAACCGGCGTTGGGCTGGATGCTGACCTTGTCGTACCCGGTGATCTCGGCGAGCCCTTCCTCCAGTTCACGGATGAGCGTCACGTAGCCCTGCGCCTGCTCGATCGGGGCGAAGGGGTGCAGCGCACCGAACTCCGGCCAGGTGACCGGCTCCATCTCGGTGGTCGCGTTGAGCTTCATCGTGCACGAGCCGAGCGGGATCATGCCGCGGTCGAGCGCGTAGTCGCGGTCGGCGAGGCGGCGCAGGTAGCGCAGCATCGCCGTCTCGGAACGGTGCTGGTGGAAGACGGGGTGGGTCAGGTAGTCGTGCGAACGGAGCAGCCCGGCCGGGAGCGCGTCCACGGCCGCGGCGTCCAGCGCGTCGATGTCGCCCGAGACACCGAACGCGGACCAGACGGCGGTGAGTTCGTCGCGGTCAGTGGTCTCGTCGCAGGCGAGGGAGACGAGGTCCGCGTCGACCTGGCGCAGGTTGATCCCGGCGTCGCGGGCGGCTGCCACGACCTCGGTGGCACGGCCGGGCACCCGCACCGTGAGGGTGTCGAAGTACGTGTCATTGACGACCTCCAGGCCGCCGGCGCGCAGCCCTTCGGCGAGAACGACGGCGTAGCGATGGGTGCGCCGGGCGATCGCAGCGAGCCCCTCGGGGCCGTGGTAGACGGCGTACATGCCGGCCATCACGGCGAGGAGCACCTGCGCGGTGCAGATGTTGCTCGTGGCCCTCTCGCGGCGGATGTGCTGCTCGCGCGTCTGCAGCGCGAGCCGGTACGCCCTGTTGCCGTCGACGTCGACGGACACGCCGACGAGGCGGCCGGGCAGGCTGCGGGCGTAGGCGTCGCGCACGGCCATGTAGCCGGCGTGCGGGCCGCCGAAGCCCATCGGTACGCCGAAGCGCTGGGTGGTGCCGACGGCGATGTCGGCGCCGAGCTCGCCGGGCGGGGTGAGCAGGGTGAGCGCGAGCAGGTCGGCGGCGACGGTGACGATCGCGCCGAGCTCGTGGGCGCGGGCGATCACGGACCGCAGGTCGCGCACGGCGCCCGATGCGCCCGGGTACTGGAGCAGCACGCCGAACACGCCGCGCTCGGCGACGTCCTCCGGGATCCCGTCGGTGAGGTCGGCGACGACCACCTCGACGCCGGTCGGCTCCGCGCGCGTCCCGATCACCGCGATCGTCTGGGGCAGGCAGTCGGCGTCGACCAGGAAGACGCCGTCCTTGACCTTGCCGACACGGCGCGACAGTGCCATCGCCTCAGCAGCCGCGGTGCTCTCGTCGAGCAGGGACGCGCCGGAGGTCGGCAGGCCGGTCAGGTCGGCCACCATCGTCTGGAAGTTGAGCAGCGCCTCCAGGCGGCCCTGGGAGATCTCCGGCTGGTAGGGGGTGTAGGCGGTGTACCAGGCGGGGTTCTCCAGCACGTTGCGCAGGATGACCGGCGGGGTGAAGGTGCCGTAGTAACCCAGGCCGATCATCGAGCGCAGCACCTGGTTGCGGTCGGCGAGCGAGCGGAGCTCGGCGAGCACCTCGGCCTCGCTGCGCGCCTCGGGCAGGCCGAGCGCCCCGGCGCTCTTGATCGTGTCCGGCACGGCGGCAGCGGTCAGCTCGTCGAGCGATCCGTAGCCGACCTGAGCGAGCATCTTGGCCTGCGCGGCGGCGTCGGGACCGATGTGACGGTGCTCGAAGGGCGTGCCACATGCGAGTTCCGAAAGGGGCGTGCCGGTGAGGGGGGTGCGATTGGCGGTCATCTGCGGAGGCCTCCTGGTCGAATGCGACCTGCGAGGGGCACCTCGGCGCGGGTGCCCGGACGGCCTCCCCCTCTGTCATCAACCTGAGAGTTTCACCACGCCGCCGAGGCGGTGCGGCTTTCACCGTCGGTGAGGGCGGGTCCCGGCCGCGTCACTGCGACCTGAAGGCCCACCCTTCTTTTCAGAGTGACCTCGTCCGCGCGGTACGGATGCCTGAGAGATTCCGGGGAGGGATTGCTCCTTCGGCGCCCGGCGACAGTGTCTGAACGGTGTCAGTCACTCTCGTCGGGACTCTCCCGCACGGGGTCAACGGCCAATTGCCACCTTACCAGCGTCGGCGTAGCCCGCCGATGACCTTCCGGCGGGCCTCGGGACCACCGCGACCTCCGTGCGATCGGTCCTCGACTCGACACCATCCCAAATGTGGCCTTTTGTAATGATGTGGGACCGGTTGCTACCACTTGGAGGGACCGTGCAGACAGACGTCGACCCGCGCAGCCTGATCGGCCGCAAAGCCTTCGATTGCAACGGTGTGAAGATCGGCACCGTGGACGAGGTGTACCTCGACGACGCGACCGGTGAGCCGGAATGGGCGGCCGTGCGCACCGGGCTCTTCGGGCGCGACGCGTTCGTCCCCCTGGGACCGAGCGAGCTGAAGAACGAGACGCTGCACGTGCCGTTCGTGAAGTCCCTGGTCAAGGGGGCACCGGATTTCGGTGTGGGCCGCCACCTCTCTCCCGAACAGGAGCTCCAGCTCTACCACCACTACGGCCTCGAGGTGCCGCCGGCCCCGGAGGCCGGCGGACCGGCCCGCGAGGCGCCGGGCTTCGGACAGCTCGCGGGCGACGGCGGCGACCGCTCGGAGGGCTAATCACGGCCGGGAACGAGCGGCAGCGGATCCGACGGTTCGAGCCCCGGGTCGTCGACGGGGAAGGTACGGATCCGGCCCGGCTCCCCGCCCGGCACCTCGAAACGGACCGTGACCCTGCCGACCCCGCTGCCCTGCACCCAGCCGGGGCCGTACTGCGTGTGCCGGACGTCCTGTCCAGCAATCCAGCGGCGTGATGGCGGCGTCGGCTCCGCGGGCGGCGGGGCGGGGTGCGGGGCCGGGTGCGGGGTGAGCGGCCCGGGCGAGTCGGCCTCGGTGTCTCCCGGCCGCTCGTGCAGCGCAAGGCCGCCCGCCAGGCCGTGCGCGAACAGATCCTCCTGGGTGTAGTCGGCGAGCCCGGCCACCCCGACACCCAGCAGCCGCACCCCGCCCGTGGTGTCCACCCCGTCGAGCAGGCGGGCGGCCGTCTCCTTGACCACGGCCGGATCGTCGGTCGGGGCCCGCAGTGTCTCCGAGCGGGTCAGTGTCGTGAAGTCGTACCGCCGCACCTTGAGCACCACCGTGCGCCCGGAGCGGCCGGCGCCGCGCAGCCGCTGGACGCACCGGTCGGCGAGCCGGTCCACCTCGGCGCGCACCCGCGCCCGGTCGGTGAGATCCACATCGAAGGTGTCCTCCACCGACACCGATTTCACGTCGCGCTCGGCCACGACCGGCCGGTCGTCCTGCCCGGTGGCCATCGCGTACAGGCCCGCGCCGTGCGCCCTGCCCAGGAGCCGTACCAGCTCCGCTTCCCCCGCCTCCGCGACCTCGGCGACCGTCGTTATCCCGGCCTTGCGCAGATGCTCCGCGGTGGCCGGCCCGACGCCCCACAGCGTGCGGACCGGCATCGGACCCAGCAGCTCCCGCTCCGTGCCCGGCTCGATCACCAGCAGGCCGTCCGGCTTGGCCGCCTCGGAGCCGATTTTGGCCAGCAGCTTGGATGCGGCGATGCCCACCGAGGCGGTGAGCCCCGTCGCGGCGGCGATGTCGGCACGCAGCGCCTCGCCGACCTCCCGTACCGCCTCGGTCGTCTCCTCCGGCGGACGGCCGCGAAGCCGCTCCCCGCACGGGCCCGCATCCAGGTCGACAAAGGCCTCGTCTAGGCTGAGCGGCTCGACGAGCGGGGAGAACTGGTGGAGCAGGCCCATGACGCGTTCGCTCACTTCGCGGTACACGGCGAAGCGGGGGACGAGATAGGCAGCGTGGGGGCACAGCCGCCGGGCGTGCGCCATTGCCATGGCCGAGTGGACGCCGTGCACTCGCGCCTCGTACGACGCCGTGGCGACCACCCCGCGCGGCCCCAGCCCTCCGACGATCACCGGCTTCCCGCGCAGGCTCGGCTTGGACGCCTGCTCCACCGCGGCGAAGAAGGCATCCATGTCGAGATGCAGGATCGTCGGAGTGCTTCTCACGCAACGGATACTGCCGCACGGCACGGACATTTGCCGTACAGGTGTACGGCACGCCGGTTCGGGCCGGTCGGACCGGCGATCGGTCAGCCGGCGCGGTTGCGGCGCCGGGCGAGCTCGTCGGCCGGGTTGTGACCGATCACCGTCTCCCCGGTGTCCACGCGCTCGCCGTGCAACTGGGCCAGGTCGCTCTCCACGTCCCGCCACACCACCCCGACGGCGATGCCGAAGACGCCCTGGCCGCCTTCGAGCAGGCTCACCACCTCATCGGGCGAGGTGCACTCGTACACGGTCGCGCCGTCGCACATCAGGGTCAGACGGGCCACGTCGGCCGCTTCCCGGGTGCTCAGGTGCTGCACCGCGGTGCGGATGTTCTGCAGCGCGACACCGGTGTCGAGCAGCCGTTTGACGATCTTGAGGACGACGACGTCGCGGAAGCTGTAGAGCCGCTGGGTTCCCGAACCGTAGGCGGGGCGCACGCTCGGCTCGACCAGGCCGGTGCGCGCCCAGTAGTCCAGCTGGCGGTAGGTGATCCCTGCGGCCGCGCAGGCCGTGGGGCCTCGGTAGCCGATGAGGTCGGTCGCCGGATCATCACTCGGACGGCCCTCGTCCGATGGCCGGTACGAGGGACGGGATACGGTTCCGCGGACCGGGAACGCACTGCCTGCGGCCGTCCCGTCGCCGGTGCTTCTCACGCCGACCTCCGTCCCTTCATGTCCCGGGGCGCAGTGCCTTCCCGGGACTTACCCACTCGACGGTAGGCAGTCACTCGGAGTGCGTCAACGATCGCCACGCTCGGCACGCCGAGTGATTTCAGCCCCAGGGGTGGTTTCGCGTGACCTCGCTGCGGGAACGGCTGTTAGTTTGCGCCGCTACTGATTGCTGGTGCCGAAGTCCTCCGGCGAGATCTGGTCGAGGAACTCCCGAAACTTCTCGACCTCGTCCTCCTGCTCGTCGGGGATGGCGATCCCCGCGTCGTCGAGCACGCCGTCGCTGCCGAAGATCGGCGTCCCGGTGCGCAGCGCCAGCGCTATGGCGTCCGACGGGCGCGCGCTGACCTCGACTCCGCTGGCGAAGACCAGCTCCGCGTAGAAGACCCCTTCCCGCAGATCTGTGATGCGCACCTCGGTCAGCTGCTGGCCCACGGCGTCCAGGACGTCCTTGAACAGGTCGTGGGTCAGCGGGCGCGCGGGCGTCATGCCCTGCTGCGCGAAGGCGATCGCGGTCGCCTCCCCCGGTCCGATCCAGATGGGGAGGTACCGGTCGCCCCCTACTTCACGCAGAAGCACGATCGGTTGGTTGGAGGGCATTTCGACCCGGACACCCACGACGTCGAGCTCGTTCACACAGCAACCCTAGGCCGTGACTGGACGCTTTGGGTAGTCGGAGATCCGCCGCACCGGCGCGATACGGCCCCTGTCGGCCGCCGGGAGGACGCGGCGGTCACAGCTGCCGCAGCCGCAGCGCGGACTGCACCAGCGCGGCGTGCAGCCGCACGGAGAGCGTGGCCAGCTCGCGGGCCGTCGACTCCGCATGGGCCCGCGTCTGCGGGTTGCGGTGCCTGCGCAACGGGGCGACGACCTGCTCCACCAAGCCGACGTCCCGGTCGGCCGCCGCCTTGACGGCACGCAGATGGCGCGGTTCGAGGCCGAACGTTCCCAGCTCACGGACGAGGCGGGCGATGTTCACCGCCTCGGCGTCGAACCCACCGTCCGCCCCCGGCTCGATCAGGCCGTACGACTCCCACTCGGCCAGTTCCTCCTCGCCGATGCCGGCCGCCGCCATGAGCTCCTCGCGGCCGAGCCGCAGGCCGCCGGTCTCGGGCTCGGCCACCGCGCCGTCGAGCAGATCGACGGGTTCCGAGGGGGCCGGCAAGGGCAGCGACTCGCCCGCGTCGAGCGCGTCGAGGTGCTCCCTGATCACCTTCAGCGGCAGATAGTGATCGCGCTGCATACGCAGCACATGGCCGAGCCGCTCGACGTCGCGGAGGCTGAACTTCCGGTACCCCGACGGGGTGCGTTGCGGGTCGACAAGTCCCTCCGCCTCGAGGAAGCGGATCTTGGAGATGGTGACCTCGGGGAACTCGTCGCGCAGCAGCCCGAGCACCGCCCCGATACTCATCAGACGGTCCTCCGTGCCGGTGGTGCCGCGCACGGCACCACCGGACGGTGACGTTGGTCGAAGCGGGGACCTCCCCTTGCCTCCCGGCACGGGCAACCCTTCCTTCGTCTGCGGCATGGGACCCCTCTCGCGGGCCTGCTGCGCCTCAGATGCCCCGGTGGCTCATGTAGAAGACCAGCCGGTACTTGCCGATCTGTACCTCGTCCCCGCTGGACAGGACCACCGAGTCGATGGGCTCCCTGTTCACATACGTACCGTTCAGGCTGCCGACGTCGGCGACGGTGAAACCGCCGTCGGCGCTCCTGCGGAACTCGACATGCCGCCGCGAGACGGTCACGTCGTCCAGGAAGATGTCGCTTTGCGGATGACGGCCCGCCGTGGTGACCTCGGCGTCCAGCAGGAAGCGGCTTCCCGAGTTCGGTCCGCGCCGGACGATCAGCAGTGCGGATCCGGGCGGCAGCGCGTCGACCGCGGCCTGAGCCTCCGGGCTGAGCGACGGGATCGGCGTCTGACCGGTCACCTCCGCCTCGTAGGCCTCAATACCGGAGATCGAGATGGTGGAGGTGGTCTCCGACGAACCCTCATAGGAGGTGCCGGCGCGCAGCGGTGCACCGCAGTTCGAGCAGAAACGGCCGGCCTCGGCGTTGCTGTGCCCGCACCTGTTGCAGACCGTCACAGGCCCCATCGGCTGCCCCTCCTGCCGCGGATGCCCCGCGGGGACGTTCGACCCGTACGGACCGGAGGAAAACCCTCCACCTGCACTTGAGGTCGATGGTTCCTGGAAACCTATGGGGCCGGATACGCCAGGGTCAACAGATACCGGCCCATGACCACCCGAAATGGCTCCGCTCGGCCCAGTGGCCTCGTCACGGAAGAGCGGGCGCTCTGCGTTCGGCGCATCGGGCTGCGTCGGACGCGGGGCGCGGTGACGCGCTGTAGCGGGCTCACTGGCTCCCTTCCGTGCGCGCTTGCCGAACAACTTCCCAAACAAATTCACGGGCGATTCCCCTTGACAGCAACAGACCCGCCCGTGGGGCAGGACGAATCCTCGCAACACCGACCGGCGGCTCCGGTCATCCGGACAACGATCGCGGCCGCCAGACAGTTTCCACCACGCGCCACCCTGTCGGTGCGGCGACCCCCCGCGTGGTCATGACCTTCCCGCCTGCCGACTCCCCTCGGCCGAACGGCAGGGCGTTCCATCCTCTCCCGCCTCAATAGCCCTCGTTGGCCTGGCGACCGAGCGTAGTCAGGCTGTTTCGGGGATCGCAAGGCAAGGCGACGATCTTCTCCCACGGCACGCTCCACACATCGTCGCACGTGGGGTGCCCGGGAGCGAACGGCCCCCTCGTCGGGGGCCGTTCACGACTGGTTCGGGGCCGCCCCGGGTGCCCGGGAGGCGCTCAGTGGCCTGCGCCGTCCACGACGGCCGACCACTCGTCGAGCAGCGCCTGGGCCGAGGCGTCGTCGGGCCCTTCCGCCCATAGATGGGTGACCGCCTCCGCCGGGTCGGGAAGCACCATCACCCAACGGCCGTCGGCCTCCACCACCCGGACGCCGTCCGTGGTGTCCACCGACCGGTCGCCTGCGGCCTCCACCACGCTCCGCATCACGAGGCCCTTCACTGCCCACGGCGTGGCGAGATCACGCTTGAGCACATGCGCCCGTGGGATACGGGCATCGATCTGACTCAGCGTGAGCTGGGTCCGCGCGACGAGACCGATCAGCCGGACGAAAGCGGCCGAACCGTCGAAGACACTGCTGAACTCGGGAACGATCAGGCCGGCACGGCCGTCGCCGCCGAAGATGGTGCCATCCATCCTGGCGACCCGGGTCAGGTCGTCGGGCGACGTCGTCGTCCACTCGACCTGGGTACCGTGATACGCCGCCACCTGCTCGGCAATGCGTGTCGTGGTCACCGGGAGCGCGACACGACCGCTGCGCCGCTCCGCCGCGACGAGATCGAGCATCACCAGCAGCGCGCGGTCGTCCTCCACGATCTTCCCGCGCTCGTCGACGAGCGAGATCCTTTCGCCCACCGGGTCGAACCGCACACCGAACGCGGCCCCGGCCGACGCGACAATCTCGCCGAGCCGCACCAGCCCGGAGCGGCGCTCGTCGACCGTCTCGGTCGGGTGCGCCTCGTCGAGGCCGGGGTTGATGGTGAGGGCGTCGACGCCGAGGCGTCCGAGCAGGCTCGGCAGGACGAGCCCGGCACTCCCGTGCGCCGCGTCCACCACGATCTTCAGACCGGACTCGCGCACCCCCGAGGTGTCGACGGCGCGCAGCAGGGCACCGGTGTATGAGTCGAAGACGCTGGACGGGAAGTGCAGGTCGCCGATCTCCCCGGGGAACGCCCGGCGGTACTCCTGCCGCGCATAGACGCGGTCAAGCTTGCGCTGACCTGCCTGGGAGAGGTCGGCGCCGCGCTCGTCGAAGAACATGATGTCGACGGAGTCGGGCACACCCGGCGTGGTGCGGATCATCAGCCCGCCGGCGCCGCCGCGAGCGGTCTGCTGGCGGGCGACCGGCATGGGGACGTTCTCCAGGTCGCGCACGTCGATGGCGCTCGCCTGCAGGGCGGAGATGACGGCACGTTTCAGCGCACGCGCGCCACGGGAGTGGTCGCGGGCCGTGGTGACAGTGGAGCCCTTCTTCAGCGTGGTCGCGTAGGCGCCGGCGAGGCGGACGGCCAGCTCGGGCGTGATCTCTACGTTGAGGATCCCGGAGACGCCGCGCGCGCCGAACAGGTGCGCCTGCCCGCGGGACTCCCAGATGACGGAGGTGTTGACGAACGCGCCCGCCTCGATCGTCTTGAACGGGTAGACGCGCACATTGCCGGCGATGATCGATTCCTCGCCGATCAGGCATTCGTCACCGATCACCGCGCCGTCGTCGATCCGTGCGGCTCGCATCACATCCGTGTTCTTGCCGATCACGCAGCCCCGCAGATTGGTCTGCGGACCCACATAGACGTTGTCGTGGATCACCGCTTTGTGGAGAAAGGCTCCGGATTTCACGACGACGTTGGATCCGATCACCGAGTGTTCGCGAATCTCGGATCCGGCTTCGACCTTGGCGTAGTCGCCGATGTACAGCGGCCCGCGCAGGACGGCGTCAGGGTGCACTTCCGCGCCCTCGGCGACCCAGACTCCCGGCGCCATCTCGAAGCCGTCGATCTCGACGTCGACGTGGCCCTCCAGCACGTCGGCCTGCGCCTTCACATAGCTATCGTGAGTGCCGACGTCCTCCCAGTACCCCTCGGCGACGAAGCCGTAGATCGGCTTGCCGGCCTTCATCAGCTCGGGGAAGACGTCCCCGGACCAGTCGACGGGCACATCCGGCTCGACGTAGTCGAAGACCTCGGGCTCCATCACGTAGATGCCCGTGTTGACGGTGTCGGAGAAGACCTGGCCCCACGTCGGCTTCTCCAGGAAGCGCTCGACCTTGCCTTCCTCGTCGACGATGGTGATCCCGAATTCGAGCGGATCGGGCACCCGGGTGAGGCAGACAGTGACGAGCGCGCCCTTCTCCCGGTGGAAGTTGATCAGCTCGGTGAGATCGAAGTCGGTCAGCGCGTCACCGGAAATGACCAGAAACGCATCGTCCCTGAGCGCCTCCTCCGCGTTCTTGACACTCCCCGCGGTGCCGAGTGGCTTCTCCTCGTGGGCGTAGGTGAGGTCCATGCCGAGTTCCTCACCGTCACCGAAGTAGTTCTTAACCAGCGACGCAAGGAATTGCACGGTCACCACGGTCTCGGTGAGACCGTGCCGCTTGAGCAGCCGCAGGACGTGCTCCATGATCGGCCGGTTGGCCACCGGCAGGAGCGGTTTGGGCATGCTCGAGGTCATCGGGCGCAGGCGTGTGCCTTCGCCACCGGCCATCACGACGGCCTTCATGTCGGAAGTGTCCTCCTTGAAGAGACGGCGTTCTCGCCGACATCGCCCATCCTGATGACCCGCGGATCGCGCGGTGGGGCACCCGGCCTGTCTTTACCTCTGCCGGGGTACGGGGCTCAGCCGGCCGTGGCGTCCGCCCTGACGAGTCGGCGGACCTGGACCACGTACAGGATCCCTGCCCACCAGTAGAGCGTTGTACCCCATCCTGCGAACGCCCATCCGAAAATAGCAGCGACTTCGTGCACCCACCCGCTGCCCTCACTCAGAAGCAGCAGTGGGAACGCGTACATGAGGTTGAACGTCGCGGCCTTGCCCAGGAAGTTCACTTGCGGAGGACCGTATCCGTGGCGGCGGAGGACGAGCACGGCGACCCCGAGCATGAGCTCGCGGGCCACCAGCACTCCGGTCAGCCACCAGGGCAGGATTTCGCGCCAGGTCAGCCCGAGGAGGGTGGACAGGACGTAGAGGCGGTCGGCAGCGGGGTCGAGGATGCGGCCGAGGCTGCTGATCTGGTTCCACCGGCGTGCCAGCTTGCCGTCGAGGTAGTCGCTGATACCGCTGAGGGCCAGGATGGCGAGAGCCCAGTAATCGGCATTCGGCCCGCCGAACTTGGGCCAGAGGATCAACCACAGGAAAACGGGCACGCCGACGAGACGGGCCATGCTGAGGATGTTGGGGACAGTGAGCACCCGGTCGGTCTGTACCCGTGTCTCCTGGACCTCCACCCGGAGTGCCTCCTGTTTGCCGTGCGCCGACGATGCTTCCTGACCTTACCGGGGTCGCGGCACCGGTCCGCACAGGGGTTCTCGTCGGGGGTGCTCCCCGGGGCGAGGCCCGGGAACCTCGAAAAGGCCTTGGGCCCGGAACGAGGTCCCGGGCCCAAGGCCTGTCAATAATTGTTCGGCGGCGTCCTACTCTCCCACAGGGTCCCCCCTGCAGTACCA
>NZ_JANFNG010000052.1 GCF_024436035.1 Streptomyces humicola | reverse complement strand
TGTGCGCCGCGCGGGCGGAGAAGCGAACAAGGAGGAGGCGTGAGCGACGCGCGCGACGCGCTGGGAGGCGCGGACACGTTTCTGCGGATGTGGCGGGAGCTGTTGCCCGTCGGGCGGGAGCCCCGCAGCGGTGGGTACCGGCGATATGCGTGGAGCGACGCGGACGCCGAGTGCCGGGCGTGGTTCCGGGAACAGGCCGAGGCACGCGGGCTCGCCTACGAGGTGGACCGCAACGGCAACCAGTGGGCGTGGCTCGGTGATCCGTCCGAGGGCGACGCCGTCGTCACCGGCTCGCACCTCGACTCCGTACCGGACGGAGGCGCTTTCGACGGGCCGCTCGGCGTGGTCTCCTCCTTCGCCGCGCTGGACGAGCTGAGGGCGCGCGAGAGCGCGCCGCGCCGGCCCGTCGGCATCGTCAACTTCGGTGACGAGGAGGGCGCACGCTTCGGGCTCGCCTGCGTCGGCTCACGGCTCACCGCAGGACAGCTCAGCCCCGAGGCGGCGCGTGAGCTGCGCGACGCGGACGGTGTCTCGCTGCCGGAGGCGATGGAGCGCGCCGGATACGACCCGGCGGCGATCGGCCCGGACCCCGAACGGCTCGCCCGCATCGGCGCGTTCGTCGAACTCCACGTCGAGCAGGGACGTGCGCTCGACCTGTCCGGGGACCCGGTGGGCATCGCCTCGGCGATCTGGCCGCACGGGCGCTGGCGGTTCGACTTCCGCGGTGAGGCCAACCACGCAGGCACCACCCGGCTCGACGACCGCCGCGACCCCATGCTCACCTACGCCACCACCGTGCTCGCAGCCCGGAAGAAGGCGCGGCTGGCGGGCGCGCTCGCGACCTTCGGCAAGGTCGCGGTCGAACCGAACGGGGTCAACGCCATCCCCTCCCTCGTGCGCGGCTGGCTTGACTCCCGCGCCGCCGACGAGGAGACCCTCGCCGCTGTCGTCGAGGAGATCGAACGCGCGGCGACCGAGCGCGGCAGCCGCGACGGCGTCGATGTGACCGTTACCCGCGAGTCCTTCACCCCCGTCGTCGAGTTCGAGCACGCACTGCGCGATCACGTCGCGAAACTGTTGGGCCCGCCGGTTCCCGTGCTGCCGACCGGCGCAGGACACGATGCGGGTATTTTGTCCGCCTCGGTCCCCACCGCCATGCTGTTCGTACGCAACCCCACCGGGGTGTCGCACTCCCCGGCGGAAGCGGCCGCCGAGGACGACTGCCTCGCCGGGGTGACCGCACTCGCCGACGTACTGGAAGGCCTCGCGTGTCCGTGACCACTCCTGATGCCCTCTTCTGGCTCGAACACGCCTGGCTGAACGGCACGGTGGAGTCCGGCGTCACCGTCAGGGCCGAGGGTGGGCGGATCACGTCCGTGCGCACGGCGGCCGGCAGCCCGCCACCGGGCTCGACCGTGCTGCACGGCCTCACCGTGCCCGGCCTGGCCAACGCCCACTCGCACGCCTTCCACCGCGCCCTGCGCGGCAGCGTCCAGGTGGGAGCCGGCACCTTCTGGACCTGGCGTGAGCAGATGTATTCGGCCGCCGCCCGCCTCACCCCCGACACCTATTTCGCGCTCGCCCGCGCCGTCTACGCCGAGATGGCGCTGGCGGGCATCACCTGCGTGGGCGAGTTCCACTACGTGCACCACCAGCCCGACGGCACGCCCTATGACGCACCCAACGCCATGGGCGAGGCGTTGATCGCCGCCGCGGCCGAGGCCGGAATCCGCATCACCCTCCTCGACACCTGCTACCTCTCCTCCGGCTTCGGGAAGCCCCCGGAGCCGCACCAAATCCGCTTCAGCGACGGCGACTCCGATGCCTGGGCCGCCCGCGTCCAGGGCCTCGACTCCGGCACACCCGGCCGAGACCACGTCAGGATCGGCGCCGCCATCCACTCTGTGCGTGCCGTGCCGGCCGACCAGCTCTCCACCGTCGTCCGCTGGGCCGGGGAACGGCAGGCCCCGCTGCACGTCCATCTCTCCGAGCAGACCGCCGAGAACGAGGCCTGCGTCCTCGCCCACGGCACCACCCCGACCAGGCTCCTCGCCGACCACGGTGCACTGGGCCCGCGGACCACGGCCGTCCACGCCACCCACCTCACCCCCGAGGACATGAGCCTCCTCGGCGGTTCGGCCACCACCGTGTGCATGTGCCCCACCACCGAACGGGACCTCGCCGACGGCATCGGCCCCGCCGCGCAACTCGCCGGCAAGGGGAGCCCGTTGAGTCTCGGCAGCGACAGTCATGCCGTCGTCGACATTCTCGAAGAGGCACGCGCGATGGAGCTCGACGAGCGGCTGCGCTCCCGCACCCGCGGCCACTGGACCGCATCGCAGCTGCTGCGCTCCGCAACCGAGCACGGCCATGCCTGCCTCGGCTGGCACGAGGCCGGCCGCATAGAGGCCGGCGCGCTCGCCGACTTCACCACGATCGCGCTGGACACCGTCCGTACTGCGGGAACCACGCCCCGGCTCGCGACCGAGACCGCCGTATTCGCCGCGAGCGCAGCGGACGTACGCCACACCGTGGTCGGCGGCCGTCACGTCGTACGCGACGGAGCCCACCGGCTGGTCCAGGACGTGCCCGTGGCCCTGGCGCGCGCCATCGCCGCCGTCCGCACCTGACAGCCCACCATCCGTCGCAGGCCACGACCAAGGACACCACCACTGAGATGGCGACCGCGATCACCAACATCGGCACCCTCGTCACCAACGATCCCTCCCTCGGCCAGGGCCCCCTGGGCATCATCGAGAACGCAGCCGTCGTCATCGACGGCGACCGCATCGCCTGGGTCGGCAGTTCCAGCAAAGCACCCCCCACTGACAACCGGACCGACGCCGAAGGGCGGGCGGCCGTCCCCGGCTTCGTCGACTCCCACTCCCATCTGGTGTTCGCGGGCGACCGCACCGCTGAGTTCAACGCCCGTATGTCCGGCCGCCGTTACACGGCCGGCGGCATCCGCACCACCGTCGCCGCCACCCGGGCGGCCTCCGACGACGAGCTCGACGCCACCGTTGCCCGGCACGTCGCCGAGGCGCTGCGCCAGGGCACCACCACCATCGAGACCAAGTCCGGCTACGGTCTCACCGTCGAGGACGAGGCACGCTGCCTGCGCATCGCGGCCCGCCACACCGACGAGGTCACCTTCCTCGGCGCGCACATCGTCCCCCCGGACCACGCCGACGACCCCGCCGCCTATGTGGATCTCGTTACCGGGCCGATGCTCGACGCCTGTGCGCCGCACGCCCGCTGGATCGACGTCTTCTGCGAGCGCGGCGCCTTCGACGGCGACCAGGCCCGCGCCGTCCTCACCGCGGGCGCCGCCCGCGGCCTGACCCCGCGCATCCACGCCAACCAGCTCGGTCCCGGCCCCGGCGTCCAGCTCGCCGTCGAGCTCGGCGCCGCCTCCGCCGACCACTGCACGTACCTGACCGAGCAGGACGTCGACGCGCTCGCCGGCGGCAGTACCGTCGCGACCCTGCTGCCCGGCGTGGAGTTCTCCACCCGCTCCCCCTACCCCGACGCCAGGCGGCTGCTGGATGCGGGTGTGACCGTCGCCCTGTCCACCGACTGCAACCCAGGGTCGTCCTTCACCAGCTCCGTGCCGTTCTGCATCGCCGTTGCGGTGCGGGACATGGGCATGACACCAGACGAGGCGCTCCACGCCGCCACCGTGGGCGGCGCCGCGGCCCTGCGCCGCACCGACGTCGGCCGCGTCGGCGAGGGCGCCCGCGCCGACCTCGTCCTGCTCGACGCGCCCTCCCATGTCCACCTCGCCTACCGGCCGGGCGTCCCGCTGGTCAGCGCGGTCTGGCGGGCGGGAGTACGCGAGGTGTAGCGGACGGGAAACGGGCCCGGGGCTGCGCCCCGGGCCCGTTTGCCCTTGCCTATCGGTTCACTCTTCGGTGAGCAGCCCGCGACGCAGACGCGTCAGCGTCCGCGTCAGCAGCCGGGAGACGTGCATCTGGGAGATCCCCAGCTCCTCGCCGATCTCCGACTGGGTGAGGTTGCCGACGAACCGCAGCGAAAGGATCTTGCGGTCGCGCGCCGGCAGCTCGGCGATGAGCGGCTTGAGCGACTCGACGTACTCGATGCCTTCCAGACCGTGGTCCTCATAACCGATCCGGTCGGCGAGCGCACCCTCTGAGTCGTCCTCCTCCGGCTGGGCGTCCAGCGAGCTGGCCGTGTACGCGTTGCTCGCGGCCATGCCCTCGACGACCTCGTCGTCGGTGAGGTCGAGCCGCTCCGCGAGTTCGGAGACGGTCGGGGCGCGGTCCAGCTGCTGGGCGAGCTCGTCACCGGCCTTGGCCAGGTCGAGCCGCAGCTCCTGCAGGCGGCGCGGGACCCGCACCGACCAGCTGGTGTCTCGGAAGAAACGCTTGATCTCGCCGACGATCGTCGGCATCGCGAAGGTGGGGAATTCCACACCGCGGCTGAGTTCGAAGCGGTCTATCGCCTTGATGAGCCCGATCGTGCCGACCTGCACGATGTCTTCCATCGGCTCACTGCGGGAACGGAACCGGGAAGCGGCGAATTTCACCAGCGCCAGGTTCAGCTCGACCAGCGTGTTGCGGACGTACGCGTACTCGTGCGTGCCTTCTTCCAGCGTCTCCAGGCGCTGGAAGAGCGTCTTGGACAGAGCCCTTGCGTCCAGCGGTCCGACCTCGTCGAACGGCGGGATCTCCGGGAGCCCGAGCCCCTCCAGTTCCGCCGGCGTGTTGGTCGACGACGTCGGCGGCTCCAGGGATGCGCCCTGCGCTTCCTGGAGCGTGTGCGCGTCGAGCTGGGGTGCCATGATCTCCTCCTTCGGCCGGGGATACGCGGCTGCCGCTGCCGTGGTCGTACTGCTGATCGCGGCGCCTCCGAGTCGGCCGTCTACGGATATCTCCCTCCCTGCCTACCCGCTTCCCCGTGCGCGTGGCAAGTTCGGCAGTGAACCCGTGACGGATCTTTGCGACTACCGCCCGGTTCCGTTACGGCGTAGGGTTCAACAGCGCAGCTGAAGGCAATCAGGAGGAATGGCATGGACCGCGGGATGGTCGGCACGACCGGCCGGGACCGTCTCAGTGTCGCGGTGCGGCACAGCGGGCGCTCCGCGATCTTCACGCCCGCAGGTGAGCTGGATCACCACACCGCGGAGCTCCTTCGGGAGCCGATGGAACGCAGCGTCGACGACGGCTTCGCCAAGCTGGTGGTGGACTGCTCGCAGCTGCAGTTCTGCGACTCCACAGGTCTGAACGTGCTGCTCGGCGCGCGCCTGAAGGCCGAGGCCGCCGGGGGAGGGGTTCATCTCACCGGGTTGCTCCCGACGGTCTCCAGGGTGTTCGAGATCACAGGTGCCGATGCCGTTTTCAGTGTGCATGACAGGCTCGACGAGGCGCTCACCGAATGACCAGCTGATGACTGGCTGATGACGGCCTGACGACCGGCTTCTGACCGGCGAACGACCGGCGGCCGAGGGGATCACCGACGTCCTCTCACTGCCGCCGCACCGGCTCATAGGAATCCGTGGGTGTTGCCCGGAATCCGTCGGGCAGGAGACCCCTCGAACTTGTCGGACATCGGTGAGGTGAAGCGCTGATGAGCACCACCCGGCCCTTCGCGCCGGACGACCGCGGCCACGAGCGGGGCCAGGCGGCCGACTCCGGCGTGCCTGGAGGCGGCCGCCAGGTGCGTCGCATCGACCTCGCCGACGCGATAGGCGTGGTCCCGCTCGCCCGTGACTTCACCCGCCAGGCGCTCTACGAGTGGGGCTGGCTGCCCGCCGCCTCGGAGGAGTCACGGGCCGCCGCGGAGGACATCCTGCTCGTCGTCTCCGAACTCGTCACCAATGCGTGTCTGCATGGCGGCGGCCCGCGGGAGCTGCGGCTGCACCGGGCGCCCAAGGTGCTGCGTATGGAGGTCACCGACGGGGGCTCCGGCGACCCCGCACCTCGTACGCCGCACCGGGCAGGCCGGCCGGGGGGCCACGGCATGTTCATCGTCCAGCGGCTCTGCCTGGACTGGGGGGTTTCGCGGAGCCCGGAGGGCGGTCCGGGCAAGACGGTATGGGCCGAACTGGCGGGGCCCGTCTAGCGCGGTCCGCCGCAGACTTCCGTTCCGGGTCCAAGGCCCGGTTTTTCTTCGTTGTTTTCCTGTGTCTTCCCTCGGCAAGGTCCCCGGCGTACCGTCGGGCCCCGAATCTGATGTGCCGTCAGTAACTCGTCAGGGAAGGCTGGCGGCGGAAGGCCGAAGGGAGACAGCGGTGTCGCACTCCACGCACAGGACGGCGTCCCGGGGCGGAGCGCTCGCCCTGGTCGCATCGGTGGTGGCGGGGGTGGCGCTCACCACCGCCCCGGCCGCGTACGCCAACACCGTCGACGTCGACTACCAGTGCCAGACGCCCATCGGGCAGAAGAGCGGCGTCTCGCCCATCAACATCACGGCAGCACCGACCGGGTCGAGCTACAAGCTGACGATGAGCTTCGAGAAGGGCGTCTCGTCCAGTCCGATCGAGCTCGGCGCCGGCGCGATGAACCCCAGCGCGGTGATCAAGGTCGGCGGCGCCGACTCCGGGGAGGTCCCCGTTTCCGGCCCGCCCAATGCCCAGCCGATACCCGCCAACACACCCATCAAGATCAATGACTTGACGGGTACGTACAACCCCAAGGCGAGCGGGACGGTCACCTTCACGGCCGGGACGCTCACCATCAAGGCGCTCGGCACCACGACCACCTGCAACCCCTCCAACAACCCGGGCCCGTCGCTGACGCTCTCCGTGACCGCTGCCGGCGGATCGGGATCCTCGGGATCCTCGGGGTCGTCGGGCTCGTCGAGCAGCTCCGGCGGCAGCGGTACGAGCGGCAGCACGGACACCGGCGGCACGCTCCCCAAGACCGGCCCCGACGACTCCACGATCGCCCTCGGCACCTTCGGCGGCACCGTGCTCCTGATCGGCGTCGGCGGCGTGCTGTGGCTGACCCGCAGGAGCCAGACGCGTTAGCGCGAGAAAGCGAGAGAAAGCAGGAGGAGCCCATGTCGTCGCTGAGGACGCTGCGCGTGGCGGCCGCGGTCGCCACGCTGCTGGCGTGCCTGGCCGTCGGCGGGTGGACGGCGTTCCCGGCCGCCGGCAGGCCGTACTTCTACTTCGAAGGCGGACCCGGCGGCGTGCTCCAGGACACCGTCTCGCTCGCCAACTCCTCCTCCCGTGCACAGCAGTTCACCCTCTTCGGTGCCGACGCGGTGGAGGCGCCCGACGGCTCCTTCCACCCCCGCACCGCCGCCGAGAGCACCGACGCAGGGACGTGGATCCGGTTCGCCTCATCGGCGCCCACGATCCCGGCCAGGACCCGTGCGGACATCCCCTTCACCATCACCGTGCCCGCGGGCACGGCGATCGGCAGCCATCCGGCGGCGATCGTCGTCAAGGACGGCGGCGGAAGGCAGCAGGAGATACCGGTCCATCTGCGGGTCACCGGGCCGACGCTCTCCGAGATCGCCGTCGAGGACGTCGCCGTCGTGGGCAACGGGAGGGCCGCCGGCATCCGGTACACCCTCGTCAACCGCGGCGACACCGCACTGAGCCCGAGCCTCGCCGTCCAGGCCGACGGCCTCTTCGGCCCCGTCCTGCACCGCGCCGCGCGCCCGCTCGGAATCGAGCTGCTGCCCGGCCGCCAGGCCGTGCTCACTGAGCCGTGGCCGGATCCGCCCGCCCTCGACCGGGTGCGCGTCCGGCTGCTGGTCACAGCGGACGGCCAGGCCCAGGCGTCGGCCACGACCTCGTACGAGGCGCTGCCCCTGGACGCGGCGGCGGCGGCCGCGGCGGCCGCCTCGTGCGGCGTCCTCGGTGCGGCTGTGCTCCTGGCCCTGCGGCGCCGCAGGCGACCCGAACTCCTTGACGACGACCAACAGGACGACAGCACACGGCAATTGGCGGGAGCGGCCACGTGAGGGCGATCGTGAGCGCGATACGCGCGGTTCGGCTGAAGCGGTGGAACCGGTGGGCGGCGGCCGTGCTGTCGCTCGCCGTGCTCATCGTGCCGTCCTCCGCCGCCGCGGCGGGCAGCGGCCCCACCATCAGCCTCTCCGCCCAGCAGGCCGGCCCCGGCAGCACGCTCACCGTCACCGGCCAGGGATGGCGCGGACATGCCCTGCTGACGCTGCTCGTCTGCGGCCAGGACGCCATCGGCGGCACCGACTCCTGCGACAACTCCACCGGCCGCGCCGTGACCACTGACGCCTCCGGCGCCTTCCACCAACAGCTGCCGGTCGCCGATCCGCCCAAGCCGTGTCCGTGCATGGTGCACGTCGCGACCGTGCTCGGCGACTACCAGACCGCCGACGCGCCGCTCGTCGTCTCCGGGCACCCGGTCGCAGCGCTGCCGCCGGACACCGGCGGCGGCCTGCTCACCGCCCTCGCCGCCCGCCTCGATGGCAGCAGCGGTCTGCTCACCTGGTTCGGCGCGCCGCCCTCCCGCCAACTCGTCGTCACCGTGGGCAATCTCGCCTCCGACCCTGCGAAGAATCCGGTCTTCCAGGTCGGCATCGCGCACGGCGTCTATGCGCCGCAATGGAACGACGAGCAGTGGCAGGGCACCGTGCAGCCGGGCCAGAAGGCGGAGGTCAGTGTGCCCGTCGAGCTGGCCGCGGGCGCGCACGGCGACTACCAGGTGACGCTGAAGTACGCGGGCAAGGTGCTCGCCGTGCAGCCGTGGGGCGTCTCGCGCCCCTGGGGAGTGACGCTCTTTTGGGTGCTGCTCTTCGTCGTCGTCCCCACGGCGATCTTCCGCATCGGCATGGCGACCGTCGACCGTCTGCGGCCGCGCAGGCCCGGCACGGTGTACGGCGGGGGTGCGCGCCGCCCGCACGCCCCGGCTCGGCCGGCACGGCCGGCGAGGCTGAGCACGCTCGCCGCCTCCCTGGCCAGGGCGGCCGATGCGGCCAAGGCCCAGGCCAAGAGCAGGGCCAAGACCGAGCCGGACCGCGCCCCCGTCGCCACCTCCGCGCGCGACGCCTCGGCACTGCCGTGGTTCACCCCGGACACCTCACCAACCACAACACCACCATCCGCACCCTCCGCACCGTCAGCCACTGAGCACTCCACAGCGAAGGGAAGCCCGTGACACGCATACGAAGGAGCCGCACCGCAGCCGCCGCGGTCGGAGTCGCGATGATGCTGGGCGGCGCCTCACTGATGTGGTCCGCGGGACCCGCGCTGGCCGACTCGTCGTCCTCGCCCGTGCCGCTGCCGTCCACGTCCCTGCTCCCGTGCTCCCTGCCGACCGGCGACCTGCCGACCTCCGTGCCCACTTCCCTGCCGTCGCTCAACAGCTCGACGCTCACCGCCGTGGTGTCGGGCGCCGCGGCCCAGGCATCCTCGTGCCTGCCGAGCGGGCTGCCGGTCCTGGGAGGGGCGGGCGGTACGAGCAGTTCCGGCGGCAGCAGCTCGTCGGGAGGGTCGAGTTCGAGCGGCGGCTCGGGCGGCTCCGGCGGGACGCACTTCGCTGGCGAGGTCGTCAACGTCAACTACCAGTGCATCACGCCGATCGGCAACAAGAGCGCCGTCTCGCCGGTCCAGATCAACGCCGACAGGAACGGCGGTGACTTCGGCCTGACGGTCCACTTCAGCAAGAGCGTCATGAACAGCCCGGCCTCCATCCCCGCCAACTCCGTCAAGCCGTCGATGGAGGTCAAGGTGGGCGGTGCGGACAGCGGGCAGGTCGCCGTCGCCGGCCCGACCAACCCCAAGCCCATCAACGCGGGCGACCCGATCGTGATCCCGGACATGACCGGCACCTACAAGCCGGGCGCCTCCGGATCGGTGACACTCACGCCCGGTGTGCTCACCGTCAACGCCCTCGGTACGACGACCACGTGCACGCCGGCGAGCGACCCGGGTGTCTCGCTCACCCTCGACACATCGGCCCAGCAGGGTGGCACGTCGGGCGGCGGCAGCAGCGCCTCGGGAGGTACGAGCGGTACGAGCGGAAGCAGCGGCGCCTCTGGCAGCAGCACGTCCGGCAGCAGCACCTCCGGCGGTCTCGCCCAGACCGGCGCCGGCAACATCGGCAGCCTGCACGCGCTCGGCCTCGTCGCCGGCACGGTCATCCTGCTCGGCGGTGCGATCTTCACGTTCACGCCCTGGCGCAGGCTGCGCCGGTGAACGCGAAGGGGTCCAGGGGAACGCGTCCCCAGGACCCCTCCGGATCACGTACGTCTGTGCGTCAGCGTCTGTGCGTCAGCGCACGTCGCCCATCAGCTTGATGACCTTCTTGCGCCACATCAGCAGCGCCACACCGCCGAGCGCGACCACCGCGCCCTGGATGGCGAAGGACGCCTCGGACATGAACGCGTTGCCCACGATCAGCTGGGTGAGCGCGGCCGTGCAGTCGCCCGCCGTCACCGCGAGGAACCACAGGCCCATGACCTGACCCGCGTACTTCTCCGGCGCCAGCTTGGTCGAGACCGACAGGCCGACCGGCGAGAGGCTCAGCTCCGCGACGGTCTGGACCAGGTACACCATCACCAGCCACATCGGCGAGACCTTGACGCCGCCCGTGGCTGCGGCCTGCGCCAGCATCATCACGCCGAACGAGATGCCGATGCCGATCATGCCCATCGCGAACTTGGCCGTCGTGCTGGGGTTGCGGTCGCGCAGCTTCACCCACAGCACGGCGATCACCGGGGCCAGCGCCATGATGAACAGCGGGTTGAGCGACTGGAACCAGCTGCTCGGGAAGCCGATGCCGAAAAGCGTGCCCGCGGTGTCCTGGCTGGCGAAGATCGTCAGCGTCGAGCCGGACTGGTCGTAGATCATCCAGAAGACGGCAGCGGCGATGAAGAACCAGATGTATCCGGTCATCTTCGACTTCTCATCCGCCGTGATCTCCTTGTCGCGGCGGATCTTGGCGAAGTAGAAGGCGGGCAGCGCGATGCCAGCCAGCGACAGCGGCCACAGCACCCAGTTGATGGTGAAGCTGCCGGTCGCCAGGACGACGGCGTAGAAGACGACGGCCGCCGCGGCCCACAGACCGGACTTCTTCAGCAGCGCAGCGCGCTCCTCGGCCCGCAGCGGGGCCGGGACGACGTTGCTGACCGGTGCGAGGTGCCGGGTGCCGAAGAGGAACTGGCCGAGGCCGAGCGCCATGCCGACGCCGGCGAGCGCGAAGCCCAGGTGCCAGTTGACGTTCTGGCCGACCGTGCCGATCACCAGCGGAGCGGCGAAGGCACCGAGGTTGATGCCCATGTAGAAGATCGTGAACGCACTGTCCCGGCGCGGGTCGGTGCGGTCCGGGTACAGGTGGCCGACCATCGTCGAGATGTTGGCCTTGAGCAGACCCGAGCCGACCGCGATGAAGACCAGGCCGATGAAGAACGACATCTCCACCGGCACGGCCAGCAGGAAGTGGCCGCACATGATGATCGTGCCGGCGACCGCGACCGTCTTGCGCGGTCCCCACAACCGGTCGGAGATCCACCCGCCCGGCATCGCCAGCAGGTACACCGTGGCGTTGTAGACCGAGTAGATCGCGGCACCCGTCGCCGCCTTGAATGCGAGCCCGCCCTGGGACGCCGGAGCGATCAGGTAGAGCACGAGCAGCGCCCGCATGCCGTAGAAGCTGAAGCGCTCCCACATCTCCGTCATGAAGAGGGTGGCCAGGCCGCGGGGGTGGCCGAAGAAGGTCTTGCCGCCGGTCGCAGGGGCTGCCTGCGGGGCGGCATCCTTCGTCAGGCTGGACGCCATGGGCATTCCTTGTGGTCGGGCCGCGACATCCGCCCACCCTGCCTGCGGCGGGAGGTGCCCCCTGCCGCGGCGGGGCGAGAGCGGACGCGGCCGCTGGGTGTGGGGGTGCAGCCCCCACCGCAAGCCGGAGGGGGCTGTCGTTGCAGGTCCGGGCACAGAAAGAACCTCCGGTACTGTGCGTCACCGGGGGTTCGCTGTTCGCTTATCGGACGTCAACCTAAGGTAGGTCAAAACTTGAAGGTTTTGCACCTCTCTGAGATGCAGGTCACAGGGGGCACCTGGTGCCGTCCGAGGTGCCCGGTGACAGCCCGCGCCCCCGGCCTGCCACGGCAATGATCCCGTTCACGCTTGCCCGCGCACGTCCCCGATATGCCGCGCGGACTACCATCGGCGCATGACCCGCGTATTGCTCGCCGAGGACGACGCCTCCATCTCGGAACCGCTCGCACGTGCCCTGCGCCGCGAGGGATACGAGGTCGAGGTGCGCGAAGACGGACCCACGGCACTCGACGCCGGCCTCCAGGGCGCCGTGGACCTGCTCGTGCTGGATCTCGGCCTGCCTGGCATGGACGGCCTCGAGGTGTGCCGCAGGCTGCGCACGGAGGGCCATGGCTTCCCCGTCCTGGTGCTCACCGCCCGGGCCGACGAGGTCGACACTGTCGTGGGGCTCGACGCCGGTGCCGACGACTACGTGACCAAGCCCTTCCGCCTCGCGGAGCTGCTGGCCCGGGTGCGGGCCCTGCTGCGCCGCGGCAGCGCGGAGGCGCAGCCCGCCACCCAGGGCGTGCGCATCGACGTCGAGTCGCACCGCGCCTGGATCGGCGACGACGAACTCTCGCTCACCGCCAAGGAATTCGACCTGCTGCGCGTCCTGGTACGGGACGCGGGCCGGGTCGTCACCCGCGACCAGCTGATGCGCGAGGTGTGGGACACCACTTGGTGGTCGTCGACCAAGACCCTCGACATGCACATCTCCTGGCTGCGCAAGAAGCTCGGCGACGACGCCGCCAACCCCCGCTACATCTCGACTGTCCGCGGGGTCGGCTTCCGGTTCGAGAAGAACTGATTCGAAAAGATGCGAAAAGAGCAGGACTGAGCTGAGTGCGCCGCCGCCTGATCAATTCCACACTCGCCGTGGTGCTCGTCGTGATCGCGGTCTTCGGCCTGTCGCTGGTGATCGTGGAGAGCAGGACGATCGAGAGCAGCGCCAAGGACAGCGTGCAGTCGGACGCCGTCCAGCTGATAGGAGTGGTGGAGAACCGCATCGCGGCGGGCGAGAAGGTCACCTCCGCCACGCTCGGGCGGCAGGTCGAGCCCGGCCGGTACGCGGTGATCAGCGTGCCGGGACAGGCCCCCATCACCCTGGGCGCGCCGCCCAGGGGTGACGTCGTCCAGGCCCGGCAGGCCGGGGCGCACGGCGAGACCGTGCTCGTCCAGGAACCGCACTCGGAGGTCACCAGGCAGATCGGCCGCACCCTGCTGGTGATCCTCACCGTCGCGCTGCTGGCGATCGCCGCCGCCGTCGTCCTCGCCGTGCAGCAGGGCAGACGCCTCACCGCGCCGCTGCTCGACCTCGCCGAGACCGCCGAGCGGCTCGGCTCCGGCGACCCCAGGCCGCGCCACCGCCGCTACGGAGTGCCCGAGCTGGACCGGGTCGCCGACGTGCTCGACGCGAGCGCCGAGCGCATCGCGCGGATGCTCACCGCCGAACGGCGGCTCGCCGCGGACGCCTCGCACCAGCTGCGCACGCCGCTCACCGCGCTGTCGATGCGGCTGGAGGAGATCATCGCCACCGACGACCACGACACGGTCAAGGAGGAGGCGTCGATCGCGCTCGGCCAGGTCGAGCGGCTCACGGACGTCGTGGAGCGGCTGCTGACCAATTCACGCGACCCGCGCTCGGGCTCCGCGGTCGCCTTCGACCTCGACGAAGTGATCAAGCAGCAGCTGGAGGAGTGGCGCCCGGCCTACCGCGGTGAGGGGCGCACCATCTCCCGCTCGGGCACCCCGGGGCTGCGGGCGGTGGGCACCCCCGGCGCGGTCGCCCAGGTGCTCGCCACGCTGATCGAGAACTCGCTCATGCACGGCGCGGGCTCGGTCGTCATCCACACCCGTGTCACCGGTAACCAGGCGGTCGCCGAGGTGACGGACCAGGGCCAAGGGGTGCCGCCGGACCTGGGAGCGCGGGTCTTCGAGCGGACGGTGAGCGGCCGCAACTCGACGGGTCTGGGCCTCGCCGTCGCCCGCGACCTCGCGGAGGCCGACGGAGGCCGTCTGGAGCTGCTGCAGCAGCGCCCGCCGGTCTTCGCGCTCTTCCTGGCACGTGCGGGCGCCGAAGGCGGCGACGACGTCGGCGGCGTCGCACAGGGCCGTGAAACGCCGGAGGGCCCCGAACAGGGCCCTCCTGTGCTGCGGTGAGGTTGTGCTGGGCGGCGGCTACGGCTACTTGCGCGCGCCGGCCCTCGCCTGCTGCTCGGACTCGGTGAGAAACGCCTCGGCCTGCTCGACGGCCTTGGCCGGCAGCGAACGGAACACCCAGGTGCGGTACGACCAGAAGCGGAAGAGTGTGGCCACGCCGATACCGGTGAGGCTCCAGAAGTTGTTGGCCAGCCGGCCGTCCCAGCCCATGCCGTAGGTGGCGGCGTAGAGGATGCCGTTCTGGATTACCAGGCCGACCACGCTGAAGAAGACGAAGAGGCCGATCTCCTTGCCGCGCTGGCTCCTGTCGGCGTTCCGGTACGTGAAGTACCGGAAGCCGACGTAGTTGAAGGCGATGGCGATGATGGTGGCGATCACGCTCGCGCGGACGGTCTGGAGACCGGTGCTGAGGAGCAGGTTCAGCGCGATCATGTTGACGAAGATGCCCGCGATGCCGACGAGGCCGAACTTGGCGACCTCCCGGTAGAGGAGCTTCACTCGGGTGTTCAACGCGCTCAGTCGACTCATGGTGATCGCAGGGCCTTGTCTGTCGGTGTCTGTCGGATGCCGGCGATACGGCTGTGCGTGGACGCCCCCGAAGCCTCATGCTAACCGCTGAGGGTGAACAGCTGCCTGCCGAAGGGTGTAACCCGGCGTGCGAAAGGGTACGACCTGTTGCACGCTCGGTTCCCGTGAGTGAAGACGTCCCCTTGTCGGCGGGGGTTGGTCCGGGTTGCCTTAAAAACGTCTTAGACCTTGCGACCGATACCCTGTGAGGGTGACATTCCCCGTAGTCGGCATGGTCGGGGGCGGCCAGCTCGCCCGCATGACGCACGAGGCGGGCATCCCTCTCGGCGTCAGGTTCAAACTTCTCAGTGACACCCCTCAGGACTCGGCGGCGCAGGTGATCGCTGACGTCACCGTCGGCGACTACCGCGACCTGGACACCCTGCGGGCCTTCGCACGCGGCTGCGACGTGGTCACCTTCGACCACGAGCACGTGCCGACCGAGCACCTGCACGCCCTGGAGGCGGACGGCATCGCCGTACGCCCCGGCCCCGAGGCCCTCGTCCACGCCCAGGACAAGGGCGTGATGCGGGCGAAGCTGGACGCGATCGGCGTCCCCTGCCCGCGCCACCGCATCGTGCGCGATCCCGACGACGTCGCCGCCTTCGCCGCTGAGGGCTCGGGATTCCCCGTGGTGCTGAAGACAGTCCGCGGCGGTTACGACGGCAAGGGCGTATGGGTCGTGTCGTCCCCGGCGGAGGCGGCCGACCCGTTCCGGGCCGGTGTCCCGGTGCTCGCCGAGGAGAAGGTCGACTTCGTACGGGAGCTCGCCGCCAACGTCGTGCGCTCCCCGCACGGCCAGGCCGTCGCGTATCCGGTCGTCGAGTCGATCCAGGTCGACGGCGTCTGCGACACGGTCATCGCCCCGGCGCCCGGCCTCGCCGATGAGCTGTCCGCTCAGGCGCAGCAGCTCGCGCTGACGATCGCCAAGGAGCTCGGCGTCGTCGGCCACCTCGCGGTCGAGCTCTTCGAGACGCGCGACGGCCGCGTGCTCGTCAACGAACTGGCGATGCGCCCCCACAACAGCGGTCACTGGACCCAGGACGGCGCCGTCACCTCCCAGTTCGCCAACCACCTGCGGGCGGTGCTCGATCTGCCGCTCGGCGATCCGCGCCCCCGCCAGCCGTGGACGGTGATGGTCAATGTGCTCGGCGGAGACTTCCCCGACATGTACTCCGCGTACCTGCACTGCATGGCGCGCGACCCGGCCCTGAAGATCCACATGTACGGCAAGGACGTGAAGCCGGGGCGCAAGGTCGGCCACGTCACCACCTACGGCGACGACCTGCCCGAGGTGCGCGAACGCGCCCGTCACGCCGCCGACTACCTGCGAGGAACGATCCAGGAATGAGCTCCAACCAGTCCCTTCGGCCCCTTGTCGGCATCGTGATGGGTTCCGACTCCGACTGGCCGGTGATGGAGGCGGCGGCGCAGGCCCTCGACGAGTTCGAGGTGCCGTACGAGGTCGACGTCGTCTCGGCGCACCGCATGCCGCGCGAGATGGTGGCGTACGGCGAACAGGCCGACGCGCGCGGGCTGAAGGCGATCATCGCAGGCGCGGGTGGTGCGGCCCACCTGCCGGGGATGCTGGCCTCGGTGACCCCGCTTCCCGTGATCGGCGTTCCCGTACCGCTGAAGTACCTCGACGGCATGGATTCGCTGCTGTCGATCGTGCAGATGCCGGCCGGGGTCCCGGTGGCGACCGTCTCGGTGGCGGGGGCGCGCAACGCGGGGCTGCTCGCGGTGCGTATGCTCGCCGCGCACGACGGCGAGCTGCGGGAGCGGATGCGCCAGTTCCAGGAGGAGCTGAACCAGCAGGCCACGGAGAAGGGCAAGCGGCTGCGGGCCAAGGTCGACGGCGCGTCGGGCTTCGGATTCGGCAACTGACCGCCAACTCATCGGCGGCACACCGGCGGCACACCGGCGACTGAGGGACACACACAATGGACTACCGGGCCCGCGCCCGCGAACTGCTCGCTGCGCACCCCGTCGTGGACGGCCACAACGATCTGCCGTGGGCGCTGCGCGAGCAGGTCCGCTACGACATCGACCGCCTCGACATCGCCACCGACCAGAGCGCGACCCTGCACACCGACATCCCGCGGCTGCGGGCCGGTGGCGTGGGCGCGCAGTTCTGGTCGGTGTACGTGCGCAGCGACATGGCGGGGGACGACGCCGTGAGCGCGACGCTCGAACAGATCGACATCGTACGGCAGTTGGCCGACCGCTACCCCGACGACCTGCGGCTCGCGTTCACCGCCGACGAGATGGAAAAGGCGCGCGCCGAGGGCCGTATCGCCTCGCTGATGGGCGCCGAGGGCGGTCACTCCATCCACAACTCCCTTGCCACGCTGCGGTCGTTGTACGAGCTCGGCGTGCGCTACATGACGCTCACCCACAACGACAACGTCGCGTGGGCGGATTCCGCGACCGACGAGCCCAAGGCGTGGCTCAAGGTGGCGCGTAGGGGGTCCCCCCGGACGGAGTCTGGGGGAGCCTCGTCTGAGGGCGGTGGTGGGCGACGGGCGGGACTCACCCGCTTCGGTGAGGAGGTGGTCCGCGAGATGAACCGCCTGGGCATGCTCGTCGACCTCAGCCACGTCTCGTCCGACACGATGCGGGACGCGCTGCGCGTGACCTCGGCTCCCGTCGTCTTCTCGCACTCCTCCTCGCGCGCGGTCTGCGACCATGTGCGCAACATCCCGGACGACGTGCTGGCGCTGCTGCCCGCCAACGGCGGTGTGGCGATGGCCACCTTCGTCCCGAAGTTCATCCTGCCGGAGGCCGTCGAGTGGACGCGGCGCGCGGACGAGAACATGCGCGCCCATGGCCTCCACGCGCTCGACACCACCCCGGAGGGGATGAAGGTCCAGCGGGCGTTCGAGGCGGAGCACCCGCGTCCCGTCGCCACCGCCGCGACCGTCGCCGACCACCTCGACCACATGCGTGAGGTCGCAGGCATCGATCACCTCGGCATCGGCGGCGACTTCGACGGCACCGCCTTCACACCGGACGGTCTCGACGACGTCTCCGGCTACCCCAATCTTGTCGCAGAGCTGCTGCGGCGTGGCTGGTCGGACGACGATCTCGCCAAGCTGACCTGGCGCAATGCGGTGCGTGTGCTGCGGGAGGCCGAGTGCGTCGCCCGAACGCTGCGTGCCGAGCGCGGCCCGTCCAACGCGACCATCGACCAGCTGGACGGCTCGGACGGCTGAGATCGACGGCGCGACGGCTGAGCGCCCGGTCGGGCATCACGCCTGGGGGCGGCCCATCGCGCGGAAGGTCCATCCGGTCTTCCGCCACAGCTCGGGGTCGAGCGCGTTGCGGCCGTCCAGCAGGTGCCGCTCCGAGGCGACCTCGCCGAGCGCGGCGGGGTCGAGCTCACGGAACTCCCGCCACTCGGTGAGGTGCAGCACGACATGGGCGCCGCGCACGGCGTCGATCGCCGACGGGGCGTACTCGAGCGTCGGGAACAGCCTGGCGGCGTTCTCCATGCCCTTCGGGTCGTAGACGGTGACCTGGCCGCCCTGGAGGTGGATCTGGCCGGCGACGTTGAGCGCGGGCGAGTCCCGTACGTCGTCGGAGTCGGGCTTGAACGTAGCGCCGAGCACCGCGATCCGCTTGCCGAGGAAGGCGCCGCCGCACGCCTGGCGGGCGAGCTCGACCATGTGGCCGCGGCGCCGCATGTTGATCGAGTCGACCTCGCGCAGGAAGGTGAGCGCCTGGGCGGCGCCGAGCTCGCCGGCGCGGGCCATGAAGGCGCGGATGTCCTTGGGCAGGCAGCCGCCGCCGAAGCCGATCCCGGCGCGCAGGAACTTGTGGCCGATGCGATCGTCGTGGCCGATCGCCTCGGCGAGCTTGACCACATCGCCGCCGGCCGCCTCGCAGACCTCGGCCATCGCGTTGATGAACGAGATCTTCGTGGAGAGGAACGAGTTCGCGGCGTTCTTGACCAGCTCAGCGGTGGCGTAGTCGGCGACGACGAAGGGCGTGCCCTCGGCGATGGGCCTGGCGTACACCTCGCGCAGCAGCGTCTCGGCGCGCTCGGAGCGTACGCCGACGACGATCCGGTCCGGGCGCAGGGTGTCCTCGACCGCGAACCCCTCGCGCAGGAACTCCGGGTTCCACGCCAGCTCGGCGTCCTGCCCGGCCGGGGCGAGCTCGGTGATCCGGTCGGCCAGGCGCTCCGCGCTGCCCACAGGCACGGTCGACTTGCCGACGACGAGTGCGGGCCGTGTCAGATGCGGGGCGAGCGATTCGACGGCGGAGTCGACATAGCTCATGTCGCAGGCGTACTCGCCGTGCTTCTGCGGGGTGTTGACGCAGATGAAGTGCACATCACCGAAGGCGGCCGCCTCCTGCCACGAGGTGGTGAAGCGCAGCCGCCCGCTCGATCCCCCGATCCCGGCGACGTGCCGGGCCAGCAGCTCGTCGAGGCCCGGCTCGTACATCGGGGCCCGGCCGGTCTCCAGTGTCGCGATCTTCTCGGGTGAGATGTCGAGTCCGAGCACCTCGAAGCCGAGCTCGGCCATGGCGGCGGCGTGCGTCGCGCCGAGGTAGCCGGTCCCGATCACGGTGAGCTTGATCGTCACGGAGGTCTGCCTTTCGGGGATCGGCGCAGTGCGTCGCGCCGAGCATAGTCGGGGTTCGGTGGTCGGCTGCCCCTGTCGGCTACCTCACGCGTCACTCACGTATCCGTTTACCCGTACCACCTCTAGCATTAGGTTACTTAACGGTAGTTAGCGGTGCTTGAGCTTGAGCTTTGGGAGTGAGGACACCTTGTCCGGTTCGACGGATTTCGATCTTTACCGGCTGTCCGAGGAGCACGAGATGCTCCGGGAGACGGTG
>NZ_JANFNG010000051.1 GCF_024436035.1 Streptomyces humicola | reverse complement strand
GGCACCCCACAGCGGCACCGACCCCCCAACAACGCCACGGCGCAACGCGACCCCACCCACGCGACCAGACCAATCACGACACCGGGCCGACGACGCGCAGCGCCAGGCGCACGTGACCTCAGACACGTGACCAGGCCAGTCACGGCGCCGTTAACGGAACCGGCGCGCGCTGCGCCAGAGAAGGAAGGCCGCGGAGGCGATCGCCGCCACCTTCACCGCCACGGGGAAGTCCGCGGCGATCACGGGACCGAGCTGCGCGCCACTCAGCGGGCGCCCCCAGCGCCCGTTCATACGGCCCCACAACCAGACCAGCTCCCCCGCCGCCACCAGACCCGGCATCCCGAGCGCGGCCCACTTCGCCTCGGTCCTGCTGAGCCCCCGCGTCCAGTACGCGATCAGCCAGCCCACCCCCAGTGCCCACCACGATCCGACCACCACGCCCGCCACCAGCGCCAGCGCGGCCAGCAGCTCCAGCGGTCCGACCGGCAGCCGCCTGCGGCGCACGTCGGGCTCCTGGCGGCGCCGCCCTGCGCCCAGGAAGCGCCGCCAACCCCCGGACGCGGCCTCCTGCGGTTCCTCTTCGTCCTCCGGCTCCGGCCATTCGGCCGCACCGTCGGCCTCGTCCTCGTCCTCGTCCTCGAGCTCGGGCGTCAGCAGCCCGCCCGTCCAGCCGGCCAGCACCTCGTTGGTGCGGGCGGCCGACCCGCCCGCGGTCCGTTGCCCCGGCAGCCGCCACCACTCCTCCGGCTCCTCGCCGGATCCCGGTCCCGCCTCGTCGCGCGGGAGCGGAATCGCGGTCCCCGCCGCCTCGCGCGCGCCGCGCGGCAGCGGGCGGCGCGCCGCCGCCTTGACCACCTCGTCCGGCGAGCCGAGCTTGCCCAGGATGCGGCGTACCGTCGCCGCGTCGTCGCCGGAGCCGCTCTTGCTGCGTTCGTGGTCGATGTCCTTGCGCAACTCGGTGACGAGCCGCATGCGCCGGTCGGCGGGCAGGGCGGTCTGCGCCAGGTCGCCGACCCGGCTGAGATAGTCGTAAACGAGGTGATCGCTTTCGACTCCCATGCCCTCCGTCACCCCAAGTCGCCCAAGTCGCGTCCGCCGGCTCGACGTTGACCGTACCGCCGTGGGGGGCCTTGACGCAGCGCGCATCGCCCGGGCGCGTGCGGGCTAATGTGGGACGGATGACCACCGAGTGACCACTGAGCGGAAGCGGGAGGGCCCGATGTCCGACGCCCCGCGCACCCTTGCGGAAGACCTGCGCGGGCGCGGTGACGACGCCGTCGCCACGCTGCTCCGTCTCCGTCCCGACCTGCTCAACCCGGTGCCCAACGACCTGACTCAGCTCGCCACCCGCGCCGGGACGCGCGCCTCGGTGGTGCGCGCACTCGAACGGCTCGACCGCTTCGCGCTGCAGACCGCGGAGGCGCTCGCGGTCGCGCCCGACCCGTGCCCGTACGAGACACTGCTCGCCCTGCTCGGCGGGGACGAGGGGATCCCGGAGGTCACCGAGGCGCTGCCCGGGGCCGTCGACGCGCTGCGCGCGAGCGCGCTGGTGTGGGGCGGCGACGACCGTCTGCACCTGGTGCGCACCGCCCGCGACCTGCTCGCGCCCACGCCGACCTCGCCCTCCGCGACCGGCCTCGGCCCGACCGTCACCGAGGCCACAGCGGGCATGTCGCCGGGCCGGCTGCAGGAGCTCCTCGCCGCGGCCGGGCTGCCCGCGACGCACGACCCGGTGAGCGCCGTCGCCGCACTCACCGCACTCTTCCGCGACCGCACGCGGATGAGCGCACTGCTCGCCGAAGCGCCCGAAGGCACGGCCACCGTCCTGTCCAAGCTGATGTGGGGACCCCCGTACGGCGAAGTGAGGGCGGAGGGCGCGAGTGCGCCGGTGCGGTGGCTGCTGGCGCGCGGGGTGCTGCTGCCCGCCGGGCCCGGCAACGTCGTCCTGCCCCGGGAGGCCGCGCTGCATCTGCGCGGCGGTCTCGCGCATCGCACACCGGAGCCGCATCCGCCCGCCGTCCAGCCCGGCGCGACGCACGCCATAGCAACGGTGGATGCGACGGCGGCAGGGCAGGCGTTCACGGCGGTGCGGACGGTGGAGGACCTGCTGAAGTCGTGGGACGCAGGCGGCCCGCCCGTGCTGCGCGCGGGCGGCATGAGCGTCCGCGATCTCAAACGCACCGCCGTCGCGCTCGACGTCGGTGAACCGATTGCCGCCTTCTGGCTGGAAACCGCCTACGCGGCCGGGCTGCTCGCCTCCGACGGCGAGGCCGACGAGCGCTACGCGCCCACCCCCGCCTATGACGAGTGGCTGCGTCTCCCCGACGAGGAACGGTGGGCGGCCCTGGTCGCCGCCTGGCTGCCGGCGACCCGCACCCCCGGCCTCGTTGGCGGCCGGGACGCCAAGGGGCGCGCGCTGTCGGCACTCGGGCCCGAGCTCGACCGCTCCCTCGCGCCCGAGGTGCGCCGGCGGGTGCTCGCTCTGCTCGCCTCGCTCCCCGAGGGCGCGTCCGCCAAGCCCGAGGCGCTGCTGGCGCGGCTGCGCTGGGAGCGGCCGTTGCGCGGCGGCGCCGACGCGCTGCGCGCTCAGCTGGTGCACTGGACGCTGGAGGAGGCCGAGCTGCTGGGCGTCACCGGCCGCGGCGCCCTGTCCGCCCACGGCCGCGCGCTGCAGGGCCGGACGGAAGCGGCGACGGACGCGCAGACGGCAGCCGCCGAGGCGGCCGGGCTGCTCGCCCCACTGCTCCCCGAACCGCTCGACCACGTCCTGCTGCAGGCCGATCTGACCGCCGTCGCGCCGGGCCCGCTGCGTGCTCCGCTCGCCGAGACGCTGGGCGTGCTCGCCGACGTCGAGTCCAAGGGCGGCGCGACCGTCTACCGGTTCACGCCCGATTCGGTACGCCGCGCACTCGACGCCGGGCGCACCGCCGACGAGCTGCACGCATTCCTCGCCGCTCACTCCCGCACCCCCGTGCCGCAGCCGCTGACGTACCTGGTCGACGACGTGGCACGGCGCCACGGACGGCTGCGGGTCGGGGCCGCGTCGGCGTACGTGCGGTGCGACGACGACTCCCTGCTCGCGGAGATCCTTGCCGACCGGCGCGCCGCCGGCCTGGGCCTGCGCCGCCTCGCTCCCACGGTGCTGGCCGCCCAGTCGCCTCCCGACGTGCTGCTGGAACGGCTGCGGTCGATGGGCTTTGCGCCGGCCGCAGAGTCCGCGGCCGGAGATGTGCTGATCACGCGCCCCGACGCGTACCGCACACCGCCGCGCAGTGCGTCGCTCCCGGTGCCGGAGGGCCCACCCGTGCCGGACGAGACGCTGCTGGGAGCCGCCGTGAAGGCGATCCGCGCGGGCGACCGGGCGGCGACGGCCGTCCGCAAGCCGGTCCCGCGCCCGGCAGGCGCGCGGCTGCCCCGGACCACGTCGGCGGACACGCTTGCCGCGGTGCAGGCCGCGGTGCTGGCGGGCGAGGCGCTGTGGATCGGCTATGTCAACGCCGACGGCGCCGCCAGCCAGCGCGTCGTCGAACCCGTGCGGGTGGAGGGCGGTTTCGTCACGGCCTTCGACCACACCGCCGACGAGGTCCGTACCTTCGCCCTCCACCGCATCACGGGTGTCGCAGAACTCGCCGAGCCCGCCGGGGCCGGCGACGAACCGGCATGAGACGGCCTACGGCGCCCAGGGCGCACTGACGACCCAGCTCACGTCGTCGGTCCAGGACGTGGCGCTGTCCCACGCGTTCGAGCCGCCGTCGCCGGCGATGTAGACGTCGTAGTCGTAGTGCCGGATGTACGTGCTCGGGTAGTTGTACGACTGGAACGAGTTTCCTTGACCGTTCGTCCCCCAGCGGTGCAAGCACCTGCTGGTCGTCTCGCTGTGCCTGCTGCTCGCCGCTCCGTACCCGGTCTTCGTCCTCCACCCGGCACCGTGCGTCGCCGCGGCAGCGGTGACGCCGGCGGACACGCCCTCGGTCTGCATTCGTCCGGCGTGCTCGCGATGCAGGGGCGTGGGCGCCGCCCTCGCGGGCGCTGCCGCCCAGTGCATGTCCCCCCGCCCGCCGCGATGGCCGCGGCCTCCGTCGCGGTCACCCTGGCATCGGCACCGGGGCCTCGGCCCTGCCGGGATGTCCCGCAAACGGCGCCCACCCCTCCTTGACCCGATGAGGGACACTGGATGCTTGTCCCCGATTTGCTCCCCCGATGTCCGCCGGAACGGAAGGGTCACCGCGTGAACGGTCCGCTCATCGTCCAGAGCGACAAAACGCTCCTGCTGGAGGTCGATCACCCGCAGGCGGACGAGTGCCGTCGCGCCATCGCGCCCTTCGCCGAGCTGGAGCGGGCGCCGGAGCACATTCACACCTACCGCGTGACGCCGCTCGGGCTGTGGAACGCGCGGGCCGCCGGGCACGACGCGGAGCAGGTCGTCGACGCGCTCGTCACGTACTCGCGGTATCCCGTGCCGCACGCCCTGCTGGTGGACGTTGCCGAGACGATGGCCCGGTACGGGCGGCTGCGGCTGGTCAAGCACCCCACGCACGGCCTGGTGCTGGAGACCACCGACCGGCCGGTGCTGCACGAGGTGATGCGCTCGAAGAAGATCCATCCGCTGGTGGGCGCCCGGATCGACGAGGACACCGTCGTCGTCCACCCGTCGGAGCGGGGGCAGATCAAGCAGGCGCTGCTGAAGCTGGGATGGCCGGCCGAGGATCTCGCGGGGTACGTGGACGGCGAGGCCCACCCGATCGAGCTGCGTGAGGACGGCTGGGAGCTGCGTCCGTACCAGCGGCAGGCGGTCGAGGGGTTCTGGCACGGCGGCTCCGGCGTCGTGGTGCTGCCGTGCGGTGCGGGCAAGACGCTGGTGGGCGCGGGCGCGATGGCGACCGCGAAGTCGACGACGCTGATCCTGGTGACGAACACCGTCTCGGCCCGGCAGTGGAAGCACGAGCTGGTACGGCGCACATCGCTGACCGAGGACGAGGTCGGGGAGTACAGCGGTACGCGCAAGGAGATCCGGCCGGTCACCATCGCCACGTATCAGGTGCTGACCACCAAGCGGAAGGGGATCTACCCGCATCTGGAGCTGTTCGACTCGCGCGACTGGGGGCTGATCGTCTACGACGAGGTGCATCTGCTGCCGGCGCCGGTCTTCAAGTTCACCGCCGATCTGCAGGCGCGGCGGCGGCTGGGGCTCACGGCGACGCTGGTGCGGGAGGACGGGCGCGAGTCCGACGTGTTCTCGCTGATCGGGCCGAAGCGCTTTGACGCGCCGTGGAAGGAGATCGAGGCGCAGGGTTACATCGCGCCCGCCGACTGCGTTGAGGTGCGGGTGAATCTCACCGACTCCGAGCGGCTTGCGTATGCGACCGCGGAGGCGGACGAGAAGTACCGATACTGCGCGACGACCGACACCAAGCGCCGGGTGACCGAGGCGCTGGTGGCCCGGCACAGGGGCGATCAGACCCTCGTCATCGGCCAGTACATCGACCAGCTCGACGAGCTCGGTGAGCACCTCGGCGCTCCGGTGATCAAGGGCGAGACGACCAATGCTCAGCGCGAGAAGCTCTTCGACGCCTTCCGGGCCGGGGAGATCAGCGTGCTGGTGGTGTCGAAGGTGGCGAACTTCTCCGTCGACCTTCCGGAGGCGACGGTCGCCATCCAGGTGTCGGGAACGTTCGGCTCCCGGCAGGAGGAGGCTCAGCGGCTCGGGCGGGTGCTGCGTCCCAAGGCGGACGGCCACGAGGCACGGTTCTACTCGGTCGTTGCGCGCGACACCATCGACCAGGACTTCGCGGCACACCGGCAGCGCTTCCTCGCCGAGCAGGGCTACGCCTACCGGATCGTCGACGCGGACGATCTGCTGACGGGCGACGAGCTCGACGAGGTCTAGGCGTCAGGCGCCCCGCAGGCGCAGGGTCCGGCGCCGTACGCGGACGGCGGTGACGGCGAGGAAGGCCAGGCCCATCAGCGGGTACGGCGATGCGAGCACCTGCCGCCACCAGGGCAGGTGGAGGGTGAGGTCGCCGTTCTCGTGGACGATCCACATGGTGCGGGCGGTGAAGCCGACGATCACCGCGGCGAGTGCCGCCCGCCTCCAGGGGATGCGGCGGGCCTCGGCGGCGAGCAGGGTGATCAGCGGCACGCACCAGACCCAGTGGTGGGACCAGCTGATCGGTGAGATGAGCAGCGCGGTCACCGCTGCGGACAGCACACCCCACGCTTCGAGGCCGCGCCGGGAGGCGAAGACGGCGACGGCGAGTCCGGCGGCGCCGACGAGGGCGGCGGGGACCATCCACCACAGGCCCGCCGACGGGGTGTGCAGGAAGCGGTCGACGGTGCCCTGCAGTGACTGGTTGTCGACGATCCAGGTCTTCCCGACGCGGGCGGTGTCGAACATCATCCGCGTGAAGTACTGGACGGTGGCGGTGGGCAGCACGAGCCAGCCGACCAGTACGGTCCCGGCGAAGGCGGCGGCGGAGACCGCGGCGGCCCGGATGCGGCCGGAGAGCAGCAGATAGACGGTGAAGAGCCCCGGGGTCAGCTTGATGCCCGCGGCGATACCGATCGCTATGCCTTTGCCGCGGGCGCCGTCCGGGCGGGACAGGTCCCACAGCACGAGGCAGGCGAGCGCGATGTTGACCTGCCCGAAGACGAGGGTCTGGAAGACGGGCTCGACCCATATGCCTGCCGCAACCGCGATCATGATGGCCACCGGGCGCAGCTCGGTGCGGCGCGGCCACCCGGTGAAGCGGAACGACAGGTGCGCGAAGACGGCGAGCAGAACGACGTTGACCTCGGTGACCGCGAGCCGCAGCACGTCCATCGGCAGCCACGAGGTGGGGATGAAGAGTATCGCCGCGAACGGTGGATAGGTCGCGGGCAGGTTCCACTCGGTGACGCGTAGCTCGTACAGGCCGTGGCCCGCGGCGGCAGCGGCGCCCTCGGCCCGGTAGACCACGGCGTCCGCCATCTCGAACCGCATGGCGAGACACAGCGCCGCATAGGCGGTGAGGGAGAGGGCCAGGAGTGCGGTGGCGAGGATGAGCGGCCGTCTGGGGGCGGCCGCCAGGGCTGCTCGTAGCGTCGATGTGTCACGGTCCGTGCCCCCGCGCACGGCTGTCGTCATCGTCACCGAGCCAGCCTTTCCGATGCCGTTCGTACGTCCCGTTCGTCCCGGCTGGGACCCTACCCGGGTGGCGTTCGGGTGAAGCTCAGTGGCCCGTTTCGGTGATCAGCGGCGTATGTCGTGGAGCCTGGGGATGTCCGGCTGCCGGGTGCCGTCGGTGCCGAGGACGACGACGCGGAAGGCGGTGTCGGCGAAGACGCCGATGGCGCGCAGCGTGCTGCCGATCAGGTGGCGGGAGTGCTTGTGGTCGACTGTGGGCGGCGGGCCGACGGCGGTGGACCCGCGGATGGGTGTGAGTGCGGTTGCTGTCATGCTTCAACGGTAGGTTTTCACCCGCTTGGCCCACATCGGTCATCAGGACGATCAGCGGGCAGGCCGCCCGTACCACCCGCGGACCGCCGCGTACGCCCACAGGTCTACGCGGACCCTGATGCCGTCATCCGGGGGGCCGGGGAGCGGGGGAGACGTAGGGGGCGCGCCGGAAGAGGGCGCCGGTAAATCATTCGCGCCGTCGGCCGCGGGCGCGTAGGATCCCCCGTCTTGCCGCCTCCCGCAACCCGTGCGCCCCGCGCGCCGGACTGCCCAGGGAGCCGCCGTCCGGACGGAAACCGGCCGGCATCGGAACCGATCGCGTAACGCAGCAGCCGCCGGGGACCTCCCCCGCGCGGTCTGCCGTGTCACGCCTGCGTACCGCCGGAGGCATCACACCCGTGTCCACGACACTGCATCAGCCGTCCGAGCCATCCGGGCCATCCGGGCCGTCCGGGCCGTCCGGGCCATCCGAGCCGCTCGGTCGCGAGCACGCCCACCTCGCCGCGTCCCGCGCCGCGTTGCGGGCGATGCGCGCCGACGCGGAGGCGCTCGACATCAAGGACGTCGCCGCCAACTGGGTCAACGCGGAGGTCCTCAAGGCACAGATCGGCGACCGGATCGCCGCTCTCGCCGATCTCGCCGACACGCCCTTGTTCTTCGGCCGCCTCGATTTCCTCCATCCTCCGGGCGCCGAGCACGCGGAGGGAGCGGAAGGGGTGCAGTTCTACATCGGGCGCCGCCATGTGCACGACGGGGACGGCGACCCGATGGTCATCGACTGGCGTGCGCCCGTCTCCCAGCCGTTCTACCGCGCCTCGCGCCGTGAGCCGATGGACGTGGCGCTGCGCCGCCGCTTCGGCTACACCGGTGGCGAGTTGACGGCCTACGAGGACGAGCACCTGACCGACCCGGCCGAGGAGGAGACCACCAGCAGGCTGCTCCAGTCGGAGATCGAGCGGCCGCGCGTGGGCCCGATGCGCGACATCGTCGCCACCATCCAGCCGGAGCAGGACGAGATCGTGCGCGCCGGCATCGGCGGCACGGTGTGTGTGCAGGGCGCGCCGGGCACTGGTAAGACGGCGGTCGGCCTGCACCGTGTCGCCTATCTGCTCTACGCGCACCGCGAGCGGCTGGCGCGCACCGGCACGCTTGTCGTCGGGCCGAACCGTTCCTTTCTCCACTACATCGAGCAAGTACTGCCGGCGCTCGGCGAGTTGCAGGTCAAGCAGGCCACCGTCGACGATCTGGTGGCCCATGTGCCGGTGCGCGGCACGGACACCGCACAGGCGGCGCGCATCAAGGGCGATGCCCGGATGGCGCAGGTGCTGCGCCGCGCCGTCCGCAGCGGGATCACCATGCCGTCCGAGCCGGTGGTCGTGGTGCGCGGCTCGCGCCGCTGGCGGGTCCCGGCCTACGAGGTCGAGGAGCTTGTATGCGAGTTGATGGAACGTGACATGCGCTACGGGGCGGCTGCGGAGGCGCTGCCGCAGCGCATCGCGCACGCCGTGCTGGTGCGGATGGAGGCGGCCGGAGAGGCGCCCGACGACCGGGTGCAGGACGCGGTGGCCCGTTCCAGACCGGTCAAGGACGCCGCCAAGGCCGCCTGGCCGCCGGTGGATCCCGCGAAACTGGTGCTGCGGCTGCTGTCCGACGGGGAGTTCCTCGCCTCCTGCGCCGACGGCGTCCTCACCGAGGAGGAGCAGAAGGAGATCCTGTGGGACAGGCCCGCGCGCGGGGTGAAGTCCGCGCCGTGGTCGGCGGCGGACGCCGTGCTGATCGACGAGGCGAACGACCTGGTGCGGCGCACGCCCTCGCTGGGCCACGTCGTCCTCGACGAGGCGCAGGATCTGTCCCCGATGCAGTACCGGGCGGTGGGGCGCCGCTGCACCACGGGCTCCGCGACGATCCTCGGTGACCTCGCGCAGGGCACCACGCCCTGGGCGACGGGGAGTTGGACGGAGGCGCTGGCCCATCTCGGCAAGCCCGAGGCGCGTGTCGAGGAGCTGACGCGCGGTTTCCGCGTGCCGCGTGAGGTGATCGCGTACGCCTCGCGGCTGCTGCCGTCGATCGCTCCCGGTCTCGCGCCTGCGACCTCGGTTCGGGAGTCGGCGGGCGACATGCAGGTGCGGGGCGTGGCCGCGGAGGCGCTGACGGCGGCCGTGATCGAGGCGTGCCACGAGTCGCTGGAGCGCGAGGGGTCGATCGGCCTGATCACCGCGGATGCGAGGGTGCCGGTGGTGGCCGAGGCGCTCGCCGCTGCCGGGCTGCCGTATCTGTCGCCCGGTGAGGAGACTTCGGCGGGGGCGCGGCTGACGCTGGTCCCGGCCTCGCTGGCCAAGGGTCTGGAGTACGACTACGTGGTGCTCGACGAGCCGGCTGCCGTCGTCGACGGGGAGCCCGACGCCCGCACCGGGCTGCGCCGCCTGTACGTGGCGCTGACCCGTGCCGTCTCCGGGCTCATCGTCGTGCACGCGGCACCGCTGCCGCTGGAGCTGGAGCCGCCCGTCCGGTGACGGGGACGGGCTCGTCCAGCGCCTCGCGCCAGGTGCGGACGGCTGCCGCGTCGACGGGCGCCGTCCAGCCGCCGGGCCGGACGGCGCTGCCGACGTGGAAGGCGTCGATGCCGGCGGCGCGCAGCGCCGGAAGGTGGTCCAGGCGCAGCCCGCCGCCGACGAGGATCCGCTGGCGGTAGCCCGGCTCGCCGGCGCGGGCCGCCTCGGTGGTCAGTACGGGCAGACCGTCGTCGACGCCGAGCGGGGATCCGGCGGTCAGGTAGGTGTCGAGGCCGGCCAGCCCGTCGAGGGCGTGGCGCAGCACGGCGCGGTCGGCGGCGTGGTCGATGGCGCGGTGGAACGTCCAGCGGCAGCCGCCGATGGCGTCGGCGAGCTGTCGTACGGCCGCCAGATCGGGGCCGCCGCCGGTGTCGAGGAAGCCGAGGACGAACTCGTGGGCGCCCTCGGCGCGCAAGGCCTGTGCCGCGCTGCACAGCCGGTCGGTGTCGCGCGGCTCGCCCGCGGTGAAGCCGGCGTCGGCGCGGAGCATGACGCGCAGCGGGACGGAGACGGCGGCGCGCACCGCGGCAAAGGTCTCGCGGGACGGGGTGAGCCCGTCGGCCGCCATGTCGGTGACCAGTTCGAGGCGGTCGGCCCCGCCGGCCTGCGCGGCGATCGCGTCGTCGGCCGTCAGAGCGATGACTTCCACGATTGGTCTAGACATGTACCCCAGCCTGCCACACCGGCGCGGCCGCTGTCAGGCCGAGTCGCACACTGCCGTGTCGCACAATGGCGACCATGCCCGCGACGACCGCCCCCCGCCACGCCGCCCACGACGCCCTGCTCGTCCGCTGGACGGAGCTGTTGCGCCGCAACCAGCCGTCCGGCGGCCCCGATCCCGTCCCCTACGGCGAGAACCTGCTGCGCCGCTGGGCCGAACAGCACCGCCGCTACCACACCACCGATCACCTGCTGGCCGTCCTCGACCGCGCCGAGGGACTCGCCGCCTACGCCGACAACCCCGACGCCGTGCTGCTCGCCGTGTGGTTCCACGACGCCGTCTACCGCCCGGACCGCTCGGAGAACGAGGAGCGCAGCGCCTCACTCGCCGAGCGCGCGCTCACCGAGGCCGGGGTGGAGGCGGAGCTCGTCGCCGAGGTCGCACGGCTGGTGCGGCTCACCACCGACCACGACCCGGCGCCCGGCGACCGCAACGGCGAGGTGCTGTGCGACGCGGATCTCGCCGTGCTCGCCGGCTCGCCACAGGAGTACGCCGAGTACGCGGCCGCCGTGCGCGAGGAGTATGCGTTCGTGCCCGACGACGCCTTCCGCGCAGGCCGCGCCGAGATCCTGCGGCAACTCCTCGCCCCGGAACGGCTCTTCCGCACCCCCTATGGCGAGCAGCACTGGGAGCGGAGGGCGCGCCGCAATCTCGCCACCGAGCTCGACCTGCTCGGTTCCTAGTGCCCTGAGCGTCCCCGTGCGCCGAGTGCCTGGCGTTATCGCGTCCGGTTCTTGCGCCGCCGCAACCCCGCCCGCCTCAGGAGCTCCACGATCTGGCGGCTGCTGACCTCCACCGCGCCCAGCCGCACCGCATCCGCATACCGCTCCGCGGGCACGTCGTAGTGATCGCGCTCGAAAGCGCGCAACGGCACGCCGAGCCCCGCCGCGAACCCGTGCAGTTCCTCGTACGAGACATCGCTGACCAAGTGCGACCACAGCCGTCCGTGCCCCGGCCAGACCGGCGGATCGATGTAGACGGTCACGGCTGCACCGCCCCGCCGAGCGCGCCCACCGACGCGACGACCACGCCCTGCTTGCCGCACACCCAGTGCGGATCCGGGCCGAGCTCCGGCTCGACGTCGAGGGCGTGCGGGTCGCCCTCCACCGTGCAGACCGGGCACGGCGGCCAACGGCCGTGATGTTCCAGCAGCGCGTCCTGCACATCCTGGGCGATCAGCCCGGCGACGAAGTCCGCCCCCTCGGGCCACTGCTCCACCCACCACCTGCGGTGGACGACGGCGTCCTCGACGAGCGAGACGACGGCTGCGTCGTCCACGGCGCAGGCCGCCAGATCGGCGAGAACGCGTGCGCGGGCGGCATGCAGCGCAGGCTCCAGGTCCATGCTGCCCATTCTCCTCCCGACCGCTTGACGACCCACGGTCGCCGAAAATAACTTCCATAACGTGGCACACGCTCTGAAGGGAATTTTCCCGCCTCACGCCGGAGGCGGTTCCGGGCTTGCCGCCAAGGTCCGCACGCTTCTGCCCACCATGACCCGCTCCATGCAGCGCGTCGCCGAGACCGTCGCCGGCGACCCCGCCGGATGCGCCCAGCTGACCGTCACTGCGCTCGCACAGCGCACCGGCACCAGCGAGGCCACCGTCGTCCGCACCGCCCGCCTCCTCGGCTACCCCGGCTACCGCGATCTGCGCCTCGCGCTCGCCGCGTTCGCCGCCCAGCAGGCGGCCGGAGCGCCCGCCGCCGTCACCGCCGACATCGCCGTCGACGACCCGCTCGCCGACGTCGTCGCCAAGCTCGCCCACGACGAGCAGCAGACGCTCGCCGACACCGCGGACGGCCTCGACATCGGACAGCTCGACGCCGCCGTCACCGTACTCGCCACCGCGCGCCGCACCGACGTCTACGGCGTCGGCGCCTCCGCCCTCGTCGCCCAGGACCTGGTGCAGAAGCTGCTGCGCATCGGCCTGGTCGCGCACGCGCACAGCGACCCGCACCTGGCCGTCACCACCGCCGTACAGTTGCGCGCCGGTGACGTGGCGGTCGCCATCAGCCACTCCGGATCCACCACCGACGTCATCGAGCCGCTGCGCGTGGCCTTCGACCACGGCGCGACCACACTCGCCATCACCGCCCGCACAGACGCTGCCGTCGCCCAGTACGCCGACCACGTCCTCACCACATCGACCGCACGCGAGAGCGAGCTGCGCCCGGCCGCCATGTCCAGCAGGACCGGCCAACTCCTCGTCGTCGACTGCCTGTTCATAGGCGTCGCGCAGCGCACCTACGACCACGCCGCGCCCGCCCTGTCCGCCTCCTACGAGGCACTCGCCCACCGCCACCGATCACGCTGACCGCCCCGCACGCCACGCACCGCGCACCGCGCACCGCGCACCGCGCAAGCAGTGAGGAACCACGGCCTCATGTCCTCCTCCCACGACGCCCCTTACGGACAGCTGCGCCGCGAGCTCGAAACGCTCACCACCGAGGCGTTCCGCCCCGAACTCGCCGACATCGACCAGCTCCCCACCCTCGACATCGCCCGCATCATGAACGGCGAGGACGCCACCGTGCCCGCCGCCGTCGCCGCCCAGCTGCCCTCGATCGCCGCGGCCATCGACGCCACCGCACAGCGCATGGCGCGCGGCGGGCGCCTCGTCTACGCGGGCGCCGGCACCGCGGGACGGCTCGGCGTCCTCGACGCCAGCGAATGCCCGCCCACCTTCGCCACCGCGCCCGGAGAGGTGATCGGCCTGATCGCCGGCGGCCCGCAGGCGACGACGGACGCCGTCGAAGGCGCCGAGGACAGCAAGGAGTTGGCGGCGCAGGACCTGGACGCCCTCGGGATTACCGTTGACGACACGGTGGTCGGCGTCTCCGCCTCCGGGCGCACCCCTTATGCCGTCGGCGCCGTCGAGCACGCCCGTCACCGCGGCGCGCTCACCGTCGGCCTGGCCTGCAACGCGGGCTCGGCGCTCGCCGCGGCCGCCGACCACGGCATCGAGATCGTCGTCGGCCCGGAGCTGCTCACCGGCTCGACCCGCCTGAAGGCCGGCACCGCACAGAAGCTGGTGCTCAACATGGTCTCGACGATCACGATGATCCGTCTCGGCAAGACCTACGGAAACCTCATGGTCGACGTGCGCGCCTCCAACGAGAAGTTGCGCGCCCGCTCGCGCCGCATCGTCGCGCTCGCCACCGGCGCGCCGGACGACGCGATCGAGGCAGCGCTCGCGGAAACCGACGGTGAGGTGAAGAACGCGATCCTCACTCTCCTCGGCGACGTCGACGGCCCGACCGCTCAGGCGCTGCTGCGTGCCTCCGGCGGCCATCTGCGCGCGGCGCTGCGCACCGCCCAAGCCGGTCGGTGAAACGACCGAGGGCGGCACCCCCTTGCAGGGGTGCCGCCCTCGGTCCGTACGGCTTGGCTGGACCCGATCCGCGGGGGATCAGAAGTCCATGCCACCGCCCATGCCGGCAGCGGCGGCGTCGGCGCCCGCGGCGGCCTTCTCCGGCTTGTCGGCGATGACGGCCTCGGTGGTGAGGAAGAGCGCCGCGATGGAGGCGGCGTTCTGCAGCGCCGAGCGCGTCACCTTGGCCGGGTCGATGATGCCCTCGGCGATCAGGTCGACGTAATCGCCGGTCGCGGCGTTCAGGCCGTGGCCCGGGGTCAGGTTGCGCACCTTCTCCACCACGACGCCGCCCTCGAGACCGGCGTTGACGGCGATCTGCTTGAGCGGGGCCTCCAGAGCCAGGCGGACGGCCTGGGCACCGGTGGCCTCGTCGCCGTCGAGCTCCAGCTTCTCGAAGACCTGGCTCGCCTGGATGAGAGCGACGCCACCACCGGCGACGATGCCCTCCTCGACAGCGGCCTTGGCGTTGCGCACCGCGTCCTCGATGCGGTGCTTGCGCTCCTTCAGCTCGACCTCGGTGGCCGCGCCGGCCTTGATGACGGCGACGCCGCCGGCCAGCTTGGCGAGGCGCTCCTGGAGCTTCTCGCGGTCGTAGTCGGAGTCCGACTGCTCGATCTCGGCGCGGATCTGGTTGACCCGGCCCGCGACCTGGTCGCTGTCGCCGGCACCGTCGACGATCGTGGTCTCGTCCTTGGTGATGACGACCTTGCGGGCGCGGCCGAGCAGGTCCAGGCCGGCGTTCTCCAGCTTGAGGCCGACCTCCTCGGAGATGACAGTGCCACCGGTGAGGATGGCGATGTCACCGAGCATGGCCTTGCGGCGGTCGCCGAAGCCCGGGGCCTTGACGGCAACGGACTTGAAGGTGCCACGGATCTTGTTGACGACGAGGGTGGACAGGGCCTCGCCCTCGACGTCCTCGGCGATGATCAGCAGCGGCTTGCCGGACTGCATGACCTTCTCCAACAGCGGGAGCAGGTCCTTCACCGCAGAGACCTTGGAGTTGACGATCAGGATGTACGGGTCGTCGAGGACGGCCTCCATACGCTCCATGTCGGTCGCGAAGTACGCGGAGATGTAGCCCTTGTCGAAGCGCATGCCCTCGGTGAGCTCGAGCTCCAGGCCGAAGGTCTGCGACTCCTCGACGGTGATGACGCCTTCCTTGCCGACCTTGTCCATCGCCTCGGCGATGAGCTCACCGATCTGGGTGTCGGCGGCGGAGATGGAGGCCGTCGAAGCGATCTGCTCCTTGGTCTCCACGTCCTTGGCCTGCTCCAGCAGGGCAGCGGAGACGGCCTCGACGGCACGCTCGATGCCGCGCTTGAGGGCCATCGGGTTGGCACCGGCGGCGACGTTGCGCAGGCCCTCACGGACCAGCGCCTGGGCGAGGACGGTCGCGGTCGTCGTACCGTCACCGGCGACGTCGTCCGTCTTCTTGGCGACCTCCTTGACCAGCTCGGCGCCGATCTTCTCGTACGGGTCCTCGAGCTCGATCTCCTTGGCGATGGAAACACCATCGTTGGTGATCGTGGGGGCGCCCCACTTCTTCTCGAGGACGACGTTGCGGCCCTTCGGGCCGAGGGTCACCTTGACGGCGTCGGCGAGCTGGTTCATCCCGCGCTCGAGGCCGCGCCGCGCCTCCTCGTCGAACGCGATGATCTTGGCCATGTGAAGTGGTCCTCCCGGACGGGGTGGCTAGCTCCGGACCGCGCTGGCGCCCGCGACGGACGGCCTGCCGGCCGCCGGTTCCTTCCCGGCGGTCGGACGGGCCTCACCGACCCGGTCCTTCTGTCACTCTCAACGTCAGAGTGCTAACGCCAATGATTAGCACTCTCACCCTTCGAGTGCAAGCGTCCGAAGGGCGTCCGCTGAGGGTGGTGGTGGGCGACGGGCGGGAGCAAGCGCGTCCGACCGACCGGATACGCGCGAGGGGCCCGCACCCCGTGCCGGGTGCGGGCCCCTCGGAAGAGGTCTCGTGGCGTGGTGCGTCGGAGGTCAGCCGGCCGCTGCGATCCGGACCATGTCGGCCTGGGGCCCCTTCTGGCCCTGCGAGATCTCGAACTCGACCCGCTGGCCTTCCTCGAGGGTGCGGTAGCCGTCCATCTGGATCGCGCTGTAGTGCACGAAGACGTCCGCACCACCGTCGACCGCGATGAAGCCGTATCCCTTCTCCGCGTTGAACCACTTGACGGTGCCCTGAGCCATCCCTAACTCCCCTATTACTGGCCCTGTTGCACGGACCCGCACTCCGCGGACCCGGGTCATGACTTTCACCCCCCGGTCAGGGGGCGTGCGCCGGAACGCGTCGACCGCGGCTGAATGTATCTGCACGGACGCCCTGTGCAACAGGTCAATCGGACGAGAATTCTTGGCACGGCCGATCGGTAATTACCGGGTAAACACTCAGAATTCAGGTCATCCCGGGCCGGGCATAGCGGACCAACACGACAAATAACGCCCAAATTTTGAGCACAACTTGTCGTGTTCTTCACGCGCCCTCGGCACATCCACCGCGACCGGGACACGGCAGGCCCCGCACCGAGGGGGTGACCCAAGATGGTGCGGCGTGACCAGAAATGACCGGATGAGGGGTTTGAGCGGTCTTCCGGTGGTCCAGAGCAGCGCGACTGAAACATGGACCACCAATGCGAGTGTCACTCTACCGCGCCTGGAGGCATGCCAATGCCCCGTCCGCCGCAATGGCAAACGGGGCATTGGGAAATGGCGTGAACTCGCTGAGGTGTTGCGCCGAGATGTCGCTCAGACGCCCACCCGTCGCCCGGCCGCCACCCCGGCAGGACGGGGCTACGCCCCGGCCCCTCCTGCAACGGCCGGGATGATCGACACGCCCGCGCCGTCCGGCGTCGGGGTCTGCAGGCCCTCGAAGAAGCGCACGTCGTCGTCGTTGACGTAGACGTTCACGAAGCGGCGCAGCTTGCCCGTGTCGTCGAGCACGCGGGCCGCGATGCCCGGGTGGTTCTTCTCCAGCGACTCGATCACCTCGGAGAGCGTGCCGCCCTCGGCCGGAACCTCGGCCTGTCCGCCGGTATAGGTGCGAAGGATGGTCGGGATGCGGACGGAGACGCTCATGCGAGACCTGCCTCTCGGAACGAGTCAAGGGTGGGACGGATGATCGCGGACGGGCGCGTCGTCGGCGCGACCGCGTCCAGGGTCTTCAGGCCGTCACCGGTGTTGATGGCGACGGTCTCGGCGGCGGGGTCGAGCTGCCCGGTCTCGACGAGCTTCTTCAGCACGCCGATGGTCACTCCGCCCGCCGTCTCGGCGAAGATGCCCTCGGTGCGCGCGAGCAGCTTGATGGCGTCGACCACCTGGTCATCGTTGACGTCCTCGACCGCGCCGCCGGTGCGGCGTGCGATATCGAGCACGTACGGGCCGTCAGCCGGGTTGCCGATCGCCAGTGACTTGGCGATGGTGTTCGGCTTCTGCGGGCGTACGACGTCGTGGCCGGCCTTGAAGGCGGTGGAGACCGGCGAGCAGCCCTCCGCCTGCGCACCGTAGATCTTGTACGGCTTCTCCTCCACCAGACCGAGCTTGATCAGCTCCTGCAGCCCCTTGTCGATCTTGGTGAGCTGGGAGCCAGAGGCGATCGGGATGATGATGTTGTCCGGGAGGCGCCAGCCGAGTTGCTCGCAGATCTCGTACGCGAGCGTCTTGGAGCCCTCGCCGTAGTACGGGCGCAGGTTGACGTTGGTGAAGCCCCAGCCCTCGCCGATCGGGTCGCCGATCAGCTCGCTGCAGAACCGGTTCACGTCGTCGTAGTTGCCCTCGATCCCGACCACGTCCTGGCCGTAGACCGCGGCCATGACGACCTTCCCGTCCTCCAGGTCGTGCGGGATGAAGACGCACGAGCGGAAGCCCGCCCGTACCGCGGCAGCGCCGACCGCGCCCGCCAGGTTGCCCGTGGAGGAGCAGGAGAGCGTGGTCAGGCCGAAGTTGCGGGCGGCCTCGACGGCGATCGCGACGACGCGGTCCTTGAAGGAGTGCGTCGGGTTGCCGGAGTCGTCCTTGACGTGAAGGCCGCCGGTGATGCCGAGCTCGCGGGCGAGCCGGTCGGCCTTGACCAGCTTGGTGAAGCCGGGGTTCAGATTCGGCTTGCTCGCCACGTCGGCGGGGACGGGCAGCAGCGGCGCATAACGCCAGATGTTGTGGGGTCCGGCCTCGATCCGCTTGCGCAGACCCTCTGCGTCCTCGGCGGCACCACTGGAAAACTCGTACGCCACCTCCAGCGGCCCGAAACACACCGCGCACGCGAAGACCGGGCCGAGCGGCACGCGCTCACCGCACTCACGGCAGGAGAGGGCGACGGCGGGCCCGAAATCGGGGGACGTGGTGGTGGCGGATGCGACGGTTTCAACAGCCATGTGGCGAGGCCTCTCTCCTCATCTTCCCCACGGCGCGTTTCGCCGCAGGACGGAATTGGCACCTTCCCCACCGTGGCCTCGTCGGAAAGATCGTGGCCGGTAGAAGGGTTGCCGGGACGTCAACGGGCCGTTCCCTCAGTCCCTCTGGATGAGCTCTATGGCCTGGGCTCGCACCCAGGAATTTGTTACACGCAGCGGACCCCCTGGCATGCGGTGGTCACGCGCGTTGTTCAAGACTGTAACCGAAGCCCCGGACACTTGACGTAGTCGTCCGAACCGCGAGACAAGGGGAGACGCGCACGTGCTTGACGAGGTGGAGCGCTGGCTTGAGCGACGGTCCTTCTCCGCCGCCGACCGATCGCTCGACCTGCTGCTTGCCGCAAAACGTGCGGCGGGGCCTGCGGGCACCGTCAGCGTAGTGCTCCCGGCGCTGAACGAGGAGGCCACGGTCGGCGCGATCGTCGAGGAGATCCGGCGCGAGCTGATGAGCGAGGCGGTGCCGCTCGTCGACGAGCTGGTGGTGCTCGACTCCGGCTCGACCGACCGCACCGGTGAGGTCGCGGCATGTGCCGGCGCGCACGTGGTGCACCGCGACGCCGTACTCCCGCGCATCCCCGCCCTGCCGGGCAAGGGCGAGGTGCTGTGGCGGTCACTGCTGGTCACCAGCGGTGAGATCGTCTGCTTCGTCGACGCCGACCTGCGCGACTTCGATGCCAGCTTCGTATACGGCACGGTCGGCCCGCTGCTGACCGATCCCGGCATCGCCCTGGTGAAGGCGATGTACGACCGGCCGCTGGAGACCGGCGGGGCGGTTGTCCCGGCGGGCGGCGGGCGGGTCACCGAGCTCGTCGCGCGGCCGCTGCTGAATCTGCACTGGCCGCAGCTGGCGGGGTTCGTACAGCCGCTCGGCGGGGAGTACGCGGGCCGACGCTCGCTGCTGGAACGGCTGCCGTTCCCGGTCGGGTACGGGGTGGAGCTCGGCATGCTCGTAGACGCGCTGAACACGGTGGGGCTCGACGCGCTCGCGCAGGTGGACGTGGGGGTGCGCCACCACCGCCACCAGGATGGTCAAGCGCTCGGGCGGATGGCCGCGACGATCTACCGCACCGCCCAGGTGCGGCTGGCCAGGGCGCACCTGGTACGGCCGGTGCTCACGCAGTTCGACCGCGGGACGGAGGGCGGTTTCGAGCCACGCGTCCACGACGTGGCGGCCGAGGAGCGCCCGCCGATGATCACGATCCCGGAGTACACGGCGGAGCCGCGCCACGGACTGGGGCACGCGGCGCAACCGCGCCGCGGGCTGGTGTCGTAACGGTGCCGGGTGCGCGTGCGGGCAGTGCCAAGATCACGCAACCGGACGATCACGCCGATGGGGGCCGCTACCCTGGCCACATGGCCACAACCGCCCCTGCCCAGGTCCTGGTCGCGTCGAACCGAGGCCCCGTGTCGTACACCCGCTCCGAGGACGGGACGCTCACGGCGAAGCGGGGCGGCGGGGGGCTCGTCTCCGGGCTGAGCGCCATCGGTCCCGACGCGGGCGCCGTCTGGGTGTGCGCGGCGCTGTCGGACGTGGACCGCGAGGCGGCCCACGGGCACACCCGGCTCGCCCCCGAGGACACCGGCGGGCAGCAGGTGCGCATGCTCGACATCGACGCGGCCACCTTCGCGGACGCATACAACGGCATCGCCAACTCGACGCTGTGGTTCGTGCACCACCTCCTCTACCAGACGCCGTTGGAGCCCGTCTTCGACGAGGGGTTCCGCTCCCAGTGGGCGGCATACGAGGCCTACAACTCCGCCTTCGCCGACGCCCTCGCCGAGGAGGCGGCGCAGGGCGCGGCCGTCCTCGTCCAGGACTACCACCTGACACTGACACCCCGGCTGCTGCGCGAACGCCGTCCCGATCTGCGGATCGGCCACTTCTCGCACACCCCGTGGGCCCCGCCGGACTACTACCGGCTGCTTCCCGACGACGTCGCCGCCGAGGTCCTCCGCGGCATCCTCGGTGCGGACCGTGCCGCGTTCCTGACGCACCGCTGGGCGCGCGCCTTCGCCGACTGCTGCGCCGAGCTCCTCGGCGCCGAAGTCACCCATGAGGGTGAGGAGTTGACCGTCACGCACGAGGGCAGGTCCACCCGCATCGGGGTGCACGGCCTCGGCGCCGACGGCGAGTTCCTGCGCGAGCGCTCGCACCGCCCGGACGTGGACGAGCGCCTCGCGGACCTTCGCGAACAGATCGGCGACGGCCGCAAGGTGATCGTGCGCGTGGACCGCACCGAGCTGTCGAAGAACATCGTGCGCGGGCTGATCGCCTACCGGCGGCTGCTGCGCACGCACCCGGAGTGGCACGGCCGCGTCGTCCACGTCGCATTCGCCTACCCCTCGCGCCACGATCTCGCGGTGTACCGGGAGTACACCGCCGAGGTGCAGCGGCTCGCCGAGGAGATCAACTCCGAGTTCGGGCGCGGCGAGTGGCGGCCGCTGATCCTGCACGTCAAGGACGATTTCGCGCGCTCCCTCGCCGCCTACCGGCTGGCGGACGTCGCCCTCGTCAACCCGATCAGGGACGGCATGAACCTGGTCGCCAAGGAGATCCCGGTCGTCTCGGACGACGGGTGCGCGCTGGTGCTCTCGCGCGAGGCGGGTGCGTACGCGGAACTCGGCGGCGACGCGATCGTGGTCAACCCGTACGACACCGAGGAGACGGCGCGCGCGCTCCACGAGGCGCTCACCATGAGCACCGGCGAACGCGCCGTCCGCACCAAGCGCCTCGCCGCCGCCGCTACGGCGCTCCCTCCGCAGCGCTGGTTCCTCGCCCAGCTCGAAGCGCTCTAACTCAACGGCTCAACGCCTCCGCAAGGGAGTCGAGCAGTTCGACGACGCCGGCAGGGCCGTCGACGACCAGGTCGGCGCGGGCGGCGAGCCCCGTCACCTCGGTGCTGCCGCTGCACACCAGGACTCCGGGCACGCCCTGTGCGCGGAGCCGGTCGACGGCGTCGAAGGCGGCGAGGTCCCCCAGGTCGTCGCCGGCGTAGAGCACGGCGGCAGCGCCCGTCCGGCGCACGTAGTCGGCGAGCGCGACGCCCTTGTCCATGCCGGGCGGCCGCACTTCGAGCACCATGCGTCCGGGCTCGACGATCAGGCCGTGGCGTGAGGCGAGTTCGGCGAGCGGGCCGCGCAGCACCTCCAACGCCCCCTGCGGGTCCTCGGTGCGGCGGGTGTGGACGGCGACGGCGCGCCCGCCCTTCTCCTCGATGTGCGCGTTCGCCACGCCGAGGCGTTCGAGCAGCGCGGGGAGGGCGGCGCGGACGGCGGCGACGCCCGGGTCCGGCTCCGGTGCGTGCAGCTCGCCGGTGGCGGCGTCCCAGCGCTCGACGCCGTAGTGTCCGAGCACCACGAGGTGCTCCAGGCCCGGTACGCCGGCGAAGCCTCCGTACCGTACGGCGAGTGCGGCCGGACGCCCGGTGATCACCGCGACCGAGCGGATCCGCGGTGCGAGCCGCGAGAGCGCCGGCACCGCACCGGGATGGGCGCGGGCCTTGTCGGGGTCGTCGACGATGGGAGCGAGCGTCCCGTCGAAGTCGAGGGCGACGACCGCCCGGCCGGGCGCGGCGAGCAGGGCGTCGAGTCCGGCCTTGCCCTCGGAGGTCGCGGGGGTGGGAAGGGAGTGGCTGCCCATGTCCCGAACCCTATCGATGGGCGCGCCGCCGGTCGCGCGCGCGGCGCAGGCGGTTGACGGTCACGGGGTCGTGCGCGAGCGCCCGCGGGTCGTCGAGCAGTGCGCCCAGCAGCTGGTGGTAGCGCGTGGGCGAGATCCCCAGCTGCTCCCGTATCGCACGGTCCATCGCCGCCCGGGCCGGCCACTGGCGCGCGGCAAGCGCGAGCACGGCGCGGTCGCGGTCGGAGAGCGGCTCAAGCGCGGGCTCGGGCGCGGGCTCGGGCTCGGGTTTGTGCTCGGCCACACTCACAACCTACCCGGTGGCTACTTGGCGGCCGCGGCGCTGTCCGCTGCCTCCGCCGTCCGCTGCAGGCTCGACAGCACACCGCTGGGGTCCTGTGTGACGGCCTTGCCGATGACCTGCTTGAGGGTGGCGTTGACCGGACCCCATGAGGTCTTGCTGTCGGGGTAGAAGGTCGCGGTCGGCAGCTCCGCGATGAACGGTGCGAGGTCCTTGCGCGACGGGTCGGCTTCCATGACGTCGGAGGCCGAGACGGTCACCGGCAGCAGGTTGTACTCGTCGAGGAACTTCAGCTGGTTCTGCTCGCTGTAGACGAAGTCGAGGAATGTGCCGATCTGCTTGGCGTGACCGCGCTTCTTGAAGGCCATCATCCAGTCGGCGACGCCGAGCGTGGAGCCGAGCGGCCCGTTCTGGCCGGGGATCTTGGCGATGCCGTAGTCGATGTGGCCCTGCTTGGCCTGGTCGATCAGGGTCGGGTGACCGTTGAGCATGCCGACCTGGCCCTGGCTGAAGCCGTTGAACACGGTCTGCCGGTTGGTGTCGGCGGGGTTGCCGCCGGTCAGCCCGGTGTCCACGAGGTTGTTCTTGAGCCAGGTGAAGGTCTGGACGTTCTGCGGCGAGTCGATGGTGTAGGAGCTGACGTCGTCGACGTAGTTCCCGCCGCCGCCGAGCATCCATATCAGCGTCTCGGCGGCCGGCTCCTCGGGGCCGAACGGCAGCCCGAAGGGCACCTTCACGCCTGCGGCCTTGAGCTTGACGGCGTCGGCCTTCAGCTCGTCCCAGGTGGTCGGCGGCTTGGCGGTGCCGTCGGGGTTCACGATCCCGGCCTTCTGGAAGAGCGTCTTGTTGTAGAAGAACATCCGCGAGCTGGACACCCACGGCATTCCGTACTGAGTCCTGTTGACCTGTCCCGCGGTGGCCATCGAGTTGATGAAGTCCGCCTCGGTGGGGATGGAGAGCAGGTTGTCGGCGCTGTAGAGGTCGCCCCGCGCGGCGTAGTCGGCGTACGCACCGGCCTGCGCGATGTCGGGTGCGTCGCGGCTCTTGACCATCTCGGCGAGCTTCTTGTCGACGACGTTCCAGCTGTAGACCTTGACGTCGACCTTGATGCCGGGGTTCTTCTGCTCGAACTGGCTGACGATGTCGTCCCAGTACTTCTGGGAGGTGTTGGCGGGGCCGTCGCCGTAGTCCGCCGCGATCATGGTGAGGGTGGTGGAGCCTCCCACTCCGGAGCCGGTGCCACATGCCGTGAGCGTCAGTGCGGCCGCCAGGCCCCCTGCCGCGAGCCCCAGGATTCTCCGCCGATTCACTTGTCAACCGCCTTCTTCACTGTCCCCGGATGTCCCCCGCATCCCCGTCTGGTCCGGAGGGCCCGCCCATGTGAGCCTCCGGTGTGCGGAGGCGCCCAGTCTCCTCGCAATCCCTGCGTAAGGTCTACTCCACTGTCTGTATCGCACCGATTGTTCCGCCCGTCGCCCACGTCACCCTCAGTCGAGCCGCTTCGCGGCAAGGCACCGCGCCTATGCCGTCTTCGCCACGTCGGCACACCGTTCGACGCAAGTGGACTAGACCTGTCGTGGCGGAAGGCGCCAGACTGTTCCCGTGAGACACGTCATCGCCCTCGATGTGGGCGGCACCGGGATGAAGGCCGCGCTGGTCGGCGCGGACGGCGCCCTGCTGCACGAGGCACGCCGTCCGACCGGCCGCGAGCGCGGCCCCGACGCCGTGATCGCCTCCGTCCTCGACTTCGCCGCAGACCTGCGCGACCTCGGCATACGGGAGCACGGCAACCCGGCCGAGGCGGCCGGCGTCGCCGTGCCCGGGGTCGTCGACGACGCCAAGGGCATCGCCGTGTACTCGTCCAACATCGGCTGGCGTGACGTGCCCATGCGCGACCTGCTCGCCGAGCGGCTCGGCGGCGTACCCGTCGCCCTCGGGCACGACCTGCGCTGCGGCGGGCTCGCCGAGGGACGGCTGGGCGCCGGGCGCGGCCAGGACCGCTTCCTCTTCCTCGCGCTCGGCACCGGCATCGCCGCCGCGATCGGCATCGAGGGCCGGATCGAGGCCGGGGCGCATGGCTGTGCCGGCGAGATCGGCCACATCGTGGTGCGGCCGGGCGGCCGCCCGTGCCCCTGCGGCCAGACCGGATGCCTGGAGACCGAGGCGTCCGCGACGGCCGTGGCCCGCGCCTGGGCCGAGGCGAGCGGCGACGCGCAGGCCACTGCGGCGCAGTGCGCGGGGGCCGTGGAGGCGGGCGACCCGAAGGCCGCCGCCGTGTGGCAGGCCGCCGTCGACGCCCTCGCCGACGGCCTCGTCACCGGCATCACCCTGCTCGACCCGCGGGTCCTGATCCTCGGCGGCGGCCTCGCCGAGGCGGGGGACACGCTCCTCGTACCGCTGCGGGCAGCGGTCGACAAGCGCCTCACCTTCCAGACGCTCCCCCTGATCTCTCCGGCGGCCCTCGGGGACGCTGCCGGCTGCCTGGGCGCGGGGCTGCTCGCCTGGGACCGACTCTCCGTGGAGGTAACCGCCTGATGGCCGCATCCGACCCGCCGACGGAGTTGGCTGATGTCACGACCCGGCGCGAGGTTCTCGCCGGAGCCCGGTTGGTGCTCCCATCCGGCGTCGCACGGGAACGCCTGACGGTCGAAGGCGACCGCATCGCCTCGAACGTGCCGGAGGAGCACGCGACGCTCGACCTGGCGGGCCATTGGATCGTGCCGGGCTTCGTCGACATCCACGTGCACGGTGGCGGAGGCGCGTCGTTCTCCGCCGGGTCGGCCGAGGAGGCGCTGACGGTCGCCGCCACCCACCGCGCCCACGGCACCACCACGATGCTCGCGTCGACCGTCACCGACGACCTCGACGACCTCGCCCGCCAGGCAGGCGTCCTCTCCGAGCTCGTCGAGCAGGGGGAGCTCGCGGGCATCCACTTCGAGGGCCCGTTCATCTCCCCGCACCGCTGCGGCGCGCACCAGCCCTCGCTGCTGCGCGACCCTTACCCGGCCGACGTACGCAAGCTGCTCGACGCGGCCCGCGGCGCCGCGCGCATGATGACGCTCGCCCCCGAACTCCCCGGCGGCCTGGAATCGGTGCGGCTGCTCGCCGACGCCGGGGTGATCGCCGCCGTCGGGCACACCGACGCCGCCTACGAGGCGACGATCGACGCGATCGACGCCGGTGCGACCGTGGCCACCCACCTGTTCAACGCGATGCCCCCGCTCGGGCACCGCGCCCCTGGCCCGGTCGCCGCGCTGCTGGAGGACGAGCGCGTCACCGTCGAGCTGATCAACGACGGCACGCACCTGCACCCGGCCGTCCTCGAGCTCGCCTTCGCGACCGCGGGTCCAGGCCGTGTCGCGTTCATCACCGACGCCATGGGCGCGGCAGGGATGGACGACGGGCTCTACCCGCTCGGCCCGATGCAGGTCGAGGTGAAGGACGGCGTCGCACGCCTCGTCGACGGCGGTTCGATCGCCGGGTCCACCCTCACCCTGGACGTCGCGTTCCGGCGCGCCATCACGGTCGACGGGCTGCCGGTCGAGCACGTCGTCGAGGCGGTCTCCGCGGGCCCGGCGAAGCTGCTCGGCCTCTACGACCGGATCGGCTCCCTGGAACCGGGCAAGGACGCCGACCTGGTGGTGCTCGACGAGGACTTCTCTCTCACGGGCGTCATGCGCAAGGGCGAGTGGCTGGTGCGGCCGACGGACGATTAGTGCAGGCGGCCTCCGGGCTCTGGGCCCACCGTAGATCTTTTGGCATGATCTCTCGCGAATCGCTCCCGAGAGGTGGTCAGCCAGTGATCCTGACGGTCACTCTCAACGCCGCTCTCGACATCACCTACCACGTGCCGCGACTGCAGCCGCACACCACGCACCGGGTGGGCGAGGTCGTCGAGCGGCCCGGCGGCAAGGGCCTGAACGTCGCGCGCGTACTGGCGGCGCTCGGCCACGACACGGTCGCCACCGGCCTCGTCGGCGGCCGCACCGGCGAGGCGCTGCGCGCCCATCTGGCGGCCGCCGCGCCCGGCGTCGTCGACGCGCTCGTCCCCGTCGGCGGGGAGACGCGCCGCACGATCGCCGTCGTGGACGGCGAGTCCGGCGACGCGACGATGTTCAACGAGCCGGGCCCGACGGTCTCCGCGCAGGAGTGGGCGCACTTCCAGGACGCCTACCGCGAGTTGCTCATCGACGCGCACGTGGTCGCGCTGTGCGGGAGCCTGCCGCCGGGGCTCCCGGTGGGCAGCTACGCGGAGTTGGTGCGCACCGCGCGGTCGGCCGGTGTTCACGTGCTGCTCGACACCAGCGGGGAGCCGCTGCGGCGCGGCATCGCCGCCCGCCCGGACGTGATCAAGCCCAACGCGGAGGAGCTGGCGCGACTCACGGGGCTCACCGAGCCGTTGCGTGCCGCGCACGAGGCCCGGCGCCGCGGCGCCTACGCGGTCGTCGCATCGAACGGCCCGCAGGGGCTGCTCGCGGTCACCGACGAGGGCACGTGGCGGGCGGCTCCGCCCGCACGATTCGAGGGCAACCCGACGGGGGCCGGCGACGCGGCCGTGGCCGGCCTGCTCTCCGCCCTCGTCGAAGGGCTCCCGTGGCCGGAACGCCTCGCCCGCGCGGCGGCCCTGTCCGCGGCAACGGTACTGGCGCCTGCGGCGGGCGAGTTCGACGGCGCCGCGTACGAGCGTCTGCTCCCGCAGATCGACACCCTCCCGTGACCGGTCTGGTCACGTGCGCCTTGGCAGCGCCGTCGGCCCGCCGACGTGATTGGTCTGGTCACGTGTCTGGGGTCGCGTTGCGCCGTGGCGTTGTTGGGGGGGTCGGTGCCGCTGTGGGGTGCCTCCTCGGCGCTCGAACGTCACGTGACCTGCTTGTGTGCCGCGCGGTTGTTCTCGTCGCCTGCGGGGGCACCCCTGCGCGTCCCCTCCTATGCCGTCGGGCGGCTGCGGGCCGGTGGCACCTTCCGCCGACACCTCTGTGCGCGGGGGCCGCATGAGAAGGAACCCTCTCGTGCTGCCGGTGGCAGGCGCGGAGCCGGCCTGGGAGGGGGTGCGCAGGCGACGAGAACGATTCCACGGTCAGTGTGCGTACGAGGTGACGTTCGAGC
>NZ_JANFNG010000050.1 GCF_024436035.1 Streptomyces humicola | reverse complement strand
GCGGGGCGGGGTGGTGCCCGGCCGCGCGGGCCCACCCCCACGGCCATGGTCAGACGGTCAGCCGCTGACCGGGCAGGATCAGGTCCGGATCGTCCCCGATCACCTGCCGGTTGGCGGCGTAGATCCGCTGCCAGGTGGTGCCGTGCGCGGCAGCGATGGCGCTGAGCGTGTCCCCGGGGGCGACGGTGTACGTGCCATGGCCGGCCGCCGGGGTCTCATGCACGGCGAGGGGCTTGTCGACCGTGCTCTGGGGGCTCACGACGGTTGCGCTGCCCGCGGTGGCGTCGGCGCCGGGTGCGCTGCCGGAGGCCCCGGCCCGCACCGAGCAGAACGGCCAGGCGCCCCAGCCCTGCGCGGCCTGCACCCTGTCCGCGACCGCGATCTGCTGTGCGCGGCCGGCTTGGTCGGCGGAGGGCGCATAGGCCGTGCCGCCGTACGCCTGCCATGTCGAGGCGCTGAACTGCAGGCCGCCATAGAACCCGTTGCCGGTGTCGATGTGCCAGTTGCCGCCGCTCTCGCATTGTGCGATGCGGTCCCACACGCCGCCGTCCGCCGCCTGCGCGGGGCTCGCCGCCGCGATCGCGGCGAGCGGGGCGACGACTGCCGCGCCCGCAATCACCGCTGCCCGTGCCCGACGGCTCAATCGTCCTGTCGTGCCGAGCGCGGCGGTGTACTGACGGTCCGTACGGCGCTCCGGATGTCCGGACATGGATCCCCTTCTCTACGGACCCGGGGTCCCCGTGCTACTCCATCGACGGGACGCGCGCCCGGCGCCCGGCGCCGGTGCCCGTCCCGCCCGTCCGCTCGACGGCGCCCCGCTGTGCGCGGCGTCGTCGTCCTCCGTGCGGACCTCCCCGGGCGGTGCTCTGTGCACACGGCCGCCGAATCTAAGGAGGGGGAAGCGCCGATATCAACCAATTGCCTTGACATGCAGGCCAGTTGAGGGTTACCGGCGGTATGCAACGCTTTCCGCAAGGCAATTGGCGACTCTTTATGGGGATATCACGGACAGTCGAAGAGCTCCCCTGTGATTCAGTTCACGAGTTCACACACATGCAGGGGCCCGATAGTTCGACGCGGAGTGATGCGTTCCGGCGAAATGATGACTATCCGCATGCGGCGCCCCGAACGCACACCGGGCGGCGCGTGACTCCTGCCACAGATCGGGCGTTGTGAGTACGAGCCAGGAAATGCCGGGCTCGGAGTCTTATCCACACCCGAGGAGTCATGCCGTGCCGCCCATGCTCGATGTCAGCGACGAGGTACGCGCAGAGATCGGCGATTCGGAGGCCGACCGTCTGCTGGCGGGCGAGAACGCACCCACCACGTACGACTGCACCTCCTGCCGCACCCCCGGCCACACCGACCGGGAACGCACCAGCACCGTGCTCTTCGTCGGCGAGGAGACCGCGGTCCTCGCCTTCGCCCACGCCTCCTGCATCCCCTCCCAGGTCGTGCCGGTCTCCGAGGAACAGCTGCAGGGCGCCGTCCGCAGCATCACGGCCGGCCAGACCGGGCAGTTCGGCCCGGGACAGGCCCAGGACCCGTCAGCGGTGCAGGCGGCACCGGGACAGGCCGTGCTCGGCATCACCGCCGGCCTGGTGATGTGCCGGGACGCCCTCTACCCCTCCCTGGTGGTCGAGCCGACCGGCCCGGTCGGCCGTCCGGGCAGCACGGGCACCGAGGACGAGTTCCTCACCCTCCTCGCCGAGCAGGGCTTCCACCCGGTCAAGGACCTCGACACGCCACCCGATCCGGTACCCGCCGGCTGGTCGGTGCTGCTCGCGGTCGGCAAGCTGCACGCCGTCCTGCAGCCCGGCCCCGACGGCGGCAACCCGACCGCCTGGTGGCAGGCGCACCAGCCGCTCGCCGTCAGCGAGGGCTGGCGCGCCGAGGTCAACCTGTCCAACAAGGTGCTGGTCTTCGCCTCCCCTGCCGGGACGATCGGCCGTCAGCCGCGGGAGGACATGCTGCGCGAGGCGCTGCTGCGAGCGGTGCGGGACGGAAAGCTGATGGGCGGCATGATGCCCCTCGCCGGGACCTGATCTGCCCGGTACGGGAACCGAACGGACGATGCGCGGCTGACCAGCGGTCATCCACATATCGTCCGTTTTGGTAAGGGGTTGACCATTTGGACGGTGTTAGCCCGTGAAGGCCGCATCCCGCACGCGATGCGCTCGTTGGCAGATACGTGCAGACCTACGACGCCTTCTCCCGCGCCCCTTACCCGAACCAGATCCCGCCGATGCGCACCCCGCACGATCCCGTCGCAGGCTCGGGCACACCGATTTACGACGCGCTCTATTCGGAGTACCGGCGTCTGTTCCGGGCACTGCCCGGTGACCGCACCGGTGAGGAGGAGCTGCGGTTCGAGGCGTTCCAGCCGTGGCAGCCCATGCAGGACCCGGAGCACGACCCCCGCAACTCGGCGTACGGCCGCCCGTACACCGGACGTCAGCGGGGCGGTGGCGCGTTCGCGGCGCTGCCGCCCGCGCCGCCGCGCGACAACCGGACGCACGGCGGGCGCTGAACACCCCGCCGCGATCCCTACGCGCTGATCCCCACGAGCTCTACTTCTTGCGCCCGCGCTTCTCGCGCACGCGCACCGACACCTGCACCGGTGTCCCCTCGAAGCCGAACTCCTCGCGCAACCGCCGCTCGATGAAGCGGCGGTAGCCGGCTTCGAGAAAACCGGTCGCGAAGAGCACGAACCGCGGCGGCCTGGTCCCGGCCTGGGTGCCGAACAGGATCCGCGGCTGCTTGCCGCCGCGGATCGGGTGCGGGTGGGCGGCGACCAGTTCACCGAGGAAGCCGTTGAGCCGTCCCGTGGGGACGCGGGTCTCCCAGCCCGCGAGCGCCGTCTCGATCGCGGGGACCAGCTTCTCCATGTGGCGTCCGGTGGTGGCCGAGACGTTCACCCTCGGTGCCCACTGAACCTGCACCAGGTCCCGCTCGATCTCCCGCTCCAGGTAGTAGCGGCGCTCCTCGTCGAGCAGGTCCCACTTGTTGTACGCGATGACACACGCGCGACCCGCGTCGACGGCCATCGAGATGATCCTGGTGTCCTGGACCGACAGCGTCTCGCTCGCGTCGATCAGGATGACCGCGACCTCGGCCTTTTCCAGGGCGGCGGCGGTGCGCAGCGAGGCGTAGTAGTCGGCGCCCTCCTGCAGGTGGACGCGGCGGCGGATGCCCGCGGTGTCCACGAACTTCCAGGTCTCGCCGCCCAGTTGGATGAGCTCGTCGACGGGGTCGCGGGTGGTGCCCGCCAGCTCGTTGACGACCACCCGCTCCTCGCCCGCCACCTTGTTCAGCAGCGACGACTTGCCGACGTTGGGGCGGCCGATGAGCGCGACCCGGCGCGGTCCGCCCGCCGGCTCGCCGAAGCTCTGCGCGGGCGCTTCCGGCAGCGCCTCGAGGATCGCGTCCAGCAGATCGCCGGTCCCCCGGCCGTGCAATGAGGAGACGGGGTAGGGCTCACCGAGCCCCAGCGACCACAGCACGGCAGCGTCCGCCTCGCCGCTCGGGCCGTCGACCTTGTTGGCGCACAGCACGACCGGCTTGCCTGCCCGGCGCAGCAGCTTGACGACCGCCTCGTCGGTGTCGGTGGCGCCGACCTTCGAGTCGACGACGAGGACGACGGCATCCGCGGCCTCGATGGCGAACTCGGCCTGCGCCGCCACGGAGGCCTCGATGCCGAGGACGTCCTGCTCCCAGCCGCCGGTGTCGACGACCTTGAAGCGGCGGCCGTTCCAGTTCGCCTCGTACGTCACCCGGTCGCGCGTGACGCCCGGCCGGTCCTCGACGACCGCCTCGCGCCGGCCGATGATCCGGTTCACCAGGGTCGACTTGCCGACGTTCGGACGGCCGACGACGGCGAGCACGGGCAGCGGCCCGTGCCCCGCGGCCGCGACGTCGCCCGCGACCTCTTCGAGGTCGAAGCCCTCCTCCGCCGCGAGCTCCATGAACTCGGCGTACTCGGCGTCGCCGAGCGCGCCGTGCTCGCCGTATTCGATCTCGTTGTCCATGAAGTCTTTTTCCTCGTCCGTCAGTTCACAGGCGGCCGGTGGCGCGCCTGGCGTAGTCCAGGTGTGCGGTCAGCCGCTCCTGGATCCGGGTGGTGGCGGCGTCAAGCGCCGACCTGGTGCGTCTCCCGCTGCCGTCGCCCGCCTCGAACGGGTCGCCGAAGACGACGTCGATACGGCTGCGGAGCGGAGGCAGGGCCGGGATCATGCGGCCCTCGCGGGCGCTGCCGAGTACGGCGACCGGTACGACGGGCGCGCCGGAGCGCACCGCGAAGTAGGCGAGCCCGGAGCGCAGTTCGGCGAAGTCGCCCCCGCTGCGCGTGCCCTCGGGGAAGATGCCGAGCACACCGCCGCGTGCCAGCACCCCGAGCGCCGTGGTAACAGCCGCGCGGTCGGCGCCGGAGCGGTCCACGCGCAGCTGCCCGATCGAGCGCAGGAAGGGGTCGAGGGGGCCGATGAAGGCCTCCTTCTTGACCAGGAAGTGCACCGGTCGCGGGCAGGTGCCCATCAGCATCGGGCCGTCGATGTTGTGCGCGTGGTTGCCGGCGAGGATGAGCGGTCCGGTGGCCGGTATCCGCCAGGCCCCGAGCACCCGCGGCCGCCACAGGCCGTGCATCAGTCCGATGCCGATGCCGCGGCCGATCGCGGCCCCGACGGGACCGGGCACCGCGGTGCCTTGCGTCGTCACCGAGAAGTCCGCTCCTCGACGAGGGTGACCACGCACTCGACGACCTGCTCCAGGGTGAGCTCGGTGGTGTCGACCTCGACGGCGTCGTCCGCCTTGGCGAGCGGCGAGGCGGCACGGCCGGAGTCGGCGGCGTCCCGCTTGACCAGCGCCTCGCGGGTGGCCTGCAGGCTCGTCGCCTCCATGCCCTTCAGCTCTCCGTTGCGGCGGGCGGCCCGCGCCTCGGGGGACGCGGTCAGGAAGATCTTGACGGTGGCGTCCGGCAGCACCGTGGTGCCGATGTCGCGGCCCTCCACGACGATGCCCTCGGGCGCCGACGCGGCCGCGGCCCGCTGCAGCCGGACCAGCCGGGCGCGGACCTCGGGCACCGCGCTCACTGCGCTCACCGCGGCCGTGACCGCCTGGGTGCGGATCGGGCCCGTCGCGTCGACGCCGTCGACGGTGACGGTCGGCGCGCCCGGGTCGGTGCCGGAGACGATCACGGGCTTGTCGGCCGCCATGGCCACCGCGGAGGCGTCGTCGACGTCTATGCCGTTGCTCAGCATCCACCACGTCATCGCCCGGTACTGGGCGCCCGTGTCGAGATAACTGAGCCCCAGCTTGGCAGCGACCGCCTTCGACGTGCTGGACTTGCCCGTGCCCGAGGGGCCGTCAATGGCGACGATCACCGGAGTTGCCACAGTCTGCGGACCTTCCTCTTCTGCACGGGTGCCGGACGGGAGCACGGAAACGGGCATCGCAACCGCTGGATGCCAAGACTCAAGGTTACTGGGTCTGCGCAGGCCCCCGTACGTCCCTGCCGCGTCACTGCCGCATGGACCAGCCCTTCTCGCGCAGCGCCGCCGTCAGGACCGGTGCCGCCTTCGGCTCGACCATGATCTGCACGATGCCGGCCTGCTGCCCGGTCGAGTGCTCGATCCGCACGTCCTCGATGTTGACCCCGGCCGCGCCGGCGTCCGCGAACACCCGCGCCAGCTCGCCGGGCTGGTCGCCGATGAGTACCGCCACCATCTCGTACGCCGCCGGCGCCGCGCCGTGCTTGCCCGGCACCCGGACCCGGCCGGCGTTACCGCGCCGCAGCACGTCCTCGATGCCGGCCACGCCCTCGCGGCGCTTGTCCTCGTCGGCGGACTGCAGCGCACGCAGCGCCTGCACCGTCTCGCCCAGGTCCTCCGCGACACCGGCCAGCACGTCGGCGACGGGCCCGGGGTTGGCGGAGAGGATGTCGAGCCACATCCCGGGCTCGGAGGCGGCGATCCGCGTCACGTCGCGTATCCCCTGGCCGCACAGGCGTACGGCGGTCTCCTCGGCGTGTTCGAGACGGGCCGCGACCATGCTGGAGAGCAGCTGGGGGGTGTGCGAGACCAGGGCGACGGCCCGGTCGTGCGCGTCGGCGTCCATCACGACCGGCACGGCCCGGCACAGCGCCACGAGTTCCAGCGCGAGATTGAGGACCTCGGTCTCGGCCTCCGGGGTGGGGGTGAGCACCCACGGGCGGCCCTCGAAGAGGTCGGCGGTCGCGGCGAGCGGCCCGGAGCGTTCACGTCCGGACATCGGGTGGGTGCCGATGTACTGGCTCAGGTCGGCGCCGAGAGCCTGCAGGTCGCGGCGCGGGCCGCCCTTGACGCCGGCCACGTCGATGTAGCCGTGGGCGAGACCGGAGCGCTGTGCCTCGGCGATGGTGGCGGCCACGTGCGCCGGGGGCACGGCGATGATCGCGAGGTCGACCGGGCCCTCGGCGGGTTCGGCGACACCCGCGCCGAGGGCGGCGGCGGTGCGGGCGGCGTCCGGGTCGCTGTCCGAGAGATGGACGGTGACCCCGCGGGAGGTCAGGGCCAGCGCGGCCGAGGTGCCGATCAGGCCGGTGCCGATGACGGCGGCGGTACGCATTACTGTGCGATGTCCTTTCGCAGGGCGGTCGTCGCGCCGAGGTAGACGTGGGCGATCCCGGCCTTGCCGACGCCCGTCTCGACGTGCGCGAGGACGCGCACGACCCGTGGCATCGCCCCTTCGACGTCCAGCTCCCGCGCACAGATCAGCGGGACATCGGTGATGCCCAGCTTGCGCGCGGCGACGGCGGGGAAGTCGCTGTGCAGGTCGGGCGTGGCCGTGAAGATGACGCTGATCAGATCGTCCACCCGGAAGTCGTTGCGGTCCAGGATGGCGGTGAGCAGCTCGGCGACCCGCTCGTGCATGTGTTGTGCGTCGTCCCGGTCCAGTTGGACGGCGCCGCGCACCGCTCGTACCGCCACGTCACAGCTCCTTCGCGTTGGGTGTACCTGATCAGCCTAATCAGTGGGACGGGACCGGACCCGCCGTCGTGCGGCCGTTGCGGGGGCCGATCCGGTAGAACGTTGCGCATGATCTACCACGTTGTCCCGCTCGACGACTGGTTGCGCGTTCCGGACCGGCCGTACGCCCCGCCGACACTCGCGGAGGACGGCTTCGTCCACTGTTCGCCGGACGAGAGCACCGCGCTCGCCGTCGCCGATGCCCTCTTCCGGGACGCGGTCGGCCCGCTGATGGTGTTGCTCATCGACGAAGAGGCGCTGGACACGCCCGTCCGGTGGGAGCCGGCCGATCCGGCGGCGTCGCGGAGCCTCGGCGGCGCCGCCGCATCGGCCGGGCTCTTCCCGCACGTGTACGGACGCATCAACCGCAATGCGGTGGCGGGGATGCTCGAGGTCGAGCGGGACGAGGAAGGTCACGCGGTGCGGCTGTCGCTGTGGTCGTGAACCGCATCGCCGGCCGTCTCCGTCCGTCGCCGCCCGCCCTCCAAGGGCTACAGATCGACCTCGCGCATCAGCATGCCGACCTCGGTGTTGGTCAGCCGCCGCAGCCAGCCGGACTTCTGGTCGCCGAGCGCGATCGGCCCGAAGCGGGTACGCACCAGCTTGTCGACGGGGAAGCCTGCCTCGGCGAGCATGCGCCGCACGATGTGCTTGCGGCCCTCGTGGAGGGCGACCTCGACGAGATAGTTCTTGCCGGTGTTCTCCACGACCTTGAAGCTGTCGGCGCGGGCATAGCCGTCGTCGAGCTCGATACCGTTCTTCAGCCGCTTGCCGAGGTCGCGCGGGATCGGCCCCTGGATCGCCGCGAGATAGGTCTTGGTCACGCCGTAGCGGGGGTGGGTGAGGCGGTGGGCCAGCTCGCCGTGGTTGGTGAGCAGGATGATGCCCTCGGTCTCGGTGTCGAGGCGGCCGACGTGGAACAGCCGCGTCTCGCGGTTGGTGACGTAGTCGCCGAGGCACTGGCGGCCGTCCGGGTCCTCCATCGTCGAGACGACGCCGGCGGGCTTGTTGAGCGCGAAAAACAGGTACGACTGGGTGGCGACGGTGAGCCCGTCGACCTTGACCTCGTCCTTCTCCGGGTCGACGCGCAGCCCCTGCTCGGTGACGATCCTCCCGTTGACCTCGACGCGCCGCTGCTCGATCAGCTCCTCGCACGCGCGCCGCGAGCCCATGCCGGCGCGGGCGAGCACCTTCTGCAGCCGCTCGCCCTCCTGCTCGGCGCCGGGGAAGGTCTTGGGGAGCTTGACCTGCGGCTTGTCGTAGCGGGCGCGATTGCGCTCCTCGATCTGCGCGTCCAGCTCACGCGGGCGCGCGGGCGCGGTGCCGCGACCGCGGCCCCGTCCGCGTGCGCCCGCCGCCTTGCCGCCGGTCTTCCCGCCGGCCGTCCTGCCGTCGGAGGCCCCGGTGTCGTAGCGGCGCTCCTCGGGCCGGGGGCGCCCGGCGCGCCTGCTCTTGTCGTCGCGTTGGTTGCCCGCTCCCCTGTGATTCCGGTTCCCGCTGTTCCTGCCGCTGCCGCTGGTTCGCATCAAGTTTCCGTAGTCGAGGTGTCGTCCGGGGCGTCCGGATCGAAGGACGGAACCCCCTCCTGGGACTCCGCCTCGACGGCGTCCGCCTCCGGCAGGAACGGGGCGAGCTCGGGCAGCTCGTCCAGACCTCGCAGGCCCATCCGTTCCAGGAAGTGGTTCGTCGTCCTGTACAGGATCGCACCTGTCTCGGGTTCCGTCCCAGCCTCCTCCACCAGTCCGCGCTGGAGCAGGGTGCGCATGACGCCGTCGCAGTTCACCCCGCGCACCGCGGAAACCCGCGAGCGGCTGACGGGCTGGCGGTAGGCGACGACCGCCAGGGTCTCCAGCGCGGCCTGAGTGAGGCGGGACTGCTGGCCGTCGAGGACGAACTTCTCCACGGCCGGAGCGCACTGCGGCCGGGTGTAGAAGCGCCAGCCGCCCGCGACGAGCCGCAGGTCGAAGCCGCGTCCGTCGCGCGTGTACTCGTCGGACAGCGCGCGAAGCGCGTCGGCGACCTCGCGACGCGGCCGCTGGAGCACCTTGGCGAGATGCTCCTCGGTGGCGGGTTCGTCGACAACCATGAGGACGGCTTCGAGCGCGGGCCGCAGCTCGATGTCGCCGACCCCGGCGGGCGTCCCGGCGCTCTCCTCGGCGCTCGCGTCGGGGCTCTCCTCGGTGGTGGCCTCGGTCATGTCGCTCATTCCTCCTCGGCCTTTGTCGGGGCCGTCTCCTGGTCGAACTCGTCGGTGACCAGCGGCTGTCCGCTCTCGGCAGCACCGCCGGTCCAGCGGACCAGCAGCGCACCGAGCGCCTCGGTCTGGTCGAGCGCGACCGCCTTCTCCCGGTACAGCTCCAGCAGCGCGAGGAAGCGGGCGACGACGGTGAGGGTGTCGGGGGCGTCCTCGATGAGCTCGCGGAAGGAGGCCTCGCCGCGCTCGCGCAGCCTGGCGACGACGAGTTCCGCCTGCTCGCGCACGCTCACCAGGGGTGCATGGATGTGCTCGATGTACACCTGCGGCTTGGGCTTGGGCTGCATCGCCTTGACCGCCAGCTTGGCGAAGCCCTCGGCGCCGATGCTGATGACGACCTCGGGCAGCAGCTCGGCGTGGTGCGGCTCGAGTCCGACGGTACGAGGGTGGTGCAGCGCCTCGGCGTCGAGCCGTTCGGCGAAGAGCGCCGCGATCTGTTTGTACGCACGGTATTGCAGCAGCCGGGCGAAGAGCAGGTCGCGCGCTTCGAGCAGGGCGAGGTCCTCCTCGTCCTCGACCTCGGCGGCTGGCAGCAGCCGGGCGGCCTTGAGGTCGAGCAGGGTGGCCGCGACGACGAGGAACTCGGTGGTCTGGTCCAGGTCCCAGTCGGGGCCCATGGCGTGGAGGTACGTCATGAACTCGTCGGTGACCTTGGAGAGGGCGACCTCGGTGACGTCGAGCTTGTGCTTCGAGATCAGCTGCAAGAGCAGGTCGAAGGGGCCCTCGAAGTTCTTCAGCCGGACGGTGAACCGGCCGTCGTCGACGGCCGGTTCACCGTCCGGCAGCTCGTCCTGCGTCGCGGGCTGCGTCTCGGGCTGCGTCTCGTCCTGCGTCGCTGACGGTGGCTCCGCCGGGGCGGCAGGGGCCGGGATGACGGCGGCCGGGGCCTCGGGTGTGGGCTGCGCCCCGCCGTCCTCGTCATGGGCTTCGTCGTGGCCCTCGTCACCCTCCGGCGGCGTCGCGGCCGGGCCGCGGCCCAGTGGTCGGCGGCGGTTGCGGGCGAGATTCTCGGTCGTCGGCATCGTGGTCCAGGGTGCGGGGTCAGGGCCTGTTGCAAAGGTCGCGCCGGATCAGCCCGCGTACCGGGTCGTACTTGGGCGAGCCCGACAACGCAGCGAGCGTCCGTGCCGGGCGTCGCGGGCCCGGCGCGACCTTCGCAACAGGCCCTAGGTGCGACACCGTACCGGTGATCCGCTCAGCGTCCTCGCAGGCGCCGGACGAGGATGCTCGCGTCGCCGCGCGATTCGAGGTCGGCGAGGACCACCGCGACTGCCTCGCGCACGATGCGTCCGCGGTCGACCGCGAGGCCGTGCTCGCCCCGGAGCACGAGCCTGGCGTGTTCGAGATCCATCAACTCCTCGGCCGAGACATACACGGTGATCTTCTCGTCGTGGCGTTCCCGGCCGCTGGGACGGCGGTTGGCGGCGCTACGGCGCCGCCGCTGTGTGGCGGGGGCCGGGGCGTGCTCCTGCGGCGGCTGCCTGCGCTGCGCAGGGGTCACGGGCGAGGGCTGCGTCCCGTCGGCTGTGGGGCGGGTGTGTTCCGCGGTGGTCGCGGATCCCGGGGCGGGCGTGCCGCCGGCCGCCGCCGACGGCTCCTGCGCCGCGTTCTCGCGCTGCGCGGGGGTGCCGGGAGTGCCGTTGACGGTGGAGACCGTGCCCGGTTCGTCGTCGCCCGCGCGCTCGCGCGCCGCCTGCTCCTGCCCGTCCTCGTCGGCGGGCACGGGGACCGGACGCAGCCGCTCACCGGCCTGCGGCCCCGCCGTCTCGCCGTTGCTGTGCTGGCGGGACGACGTGGACTGCAGCGCCATCCCCCCTGTCGTACGGAACAGTTCGTCGGCCCCGGGCAGACTCACTCGGCGTGGCACCGGGCGAGCACCTCCCTGGCGAGCTGTCGGTACGCGGCCGCGCCAACGGAGTTGGAGGCGTAGGTGGTGATGGGCTCGCCGGCCACGGTGGTCTCGGGGAAGCGGACGGTGCGGCCGATGACGGTGTGGAAGACGTGATCGTCGAAGGCCTCGACGACGCGAGCGAGGACCTCGCGGCTGTGCACCGTGCGCGAGTCGTACATCGTGGCGAGGATGCCGTCGAGTTCGAGGTCGGGGTTGAGCCGCTCGCGGACCTTCTCGATGGTCTCGGTGAGCAGCGCGACGCCGCGCAGCGCGAAGAACTCGCACTCCAGCGGGACGATCACCCGGTGGGCGGCGGTCAGTGCGTTGACGGTCAGCAGGCCGAGCGAGGGCTGGCAGTCGATGATGATGTAGTCGTAGTCCCCCATCAGCGGCTTGAGAGCGCGCTGCAGGGTGGACTCGCGGGCGACCTCGCTCACCAGCTGCACTTCGGCAGCTGACAAATCGATATTGCTCGGGAGCAGGTCCATACCGGGGACGGCGGTCTTGAGGAGCACGTCGTCGGCTGCAAGGCCGCGTTCCATCAGCAGGTTGTAGACGGTGAGATCGAGCTCCATGGGGTTGACGCCCAGGCCCACCGACAGCGCGCCCTGCGGGTCGAAGTCGACGAGCAGGACCCTGCGTCCGTACTCGGCGAGCGCCGCGCCCAGGTTGATGGTCGAGGTGGTCTTGCCGACGCCGCCCTTCTGGTTGCACATCGCGATGATCTGCGCGGGACCGTGTTCGGCGATCGGTCCCGGGATGGGGAAGTACGGCAGTGGGCGGCCCGTCGGCCCGACGCGCTCACGGCGCTGGCGCGCCGCGTCGGGGGCGAGGGTCGCCGCGTACTCGGGGTCCGGCTCGTACTCCGCATCCGGGTCGTAGAACTGGCCGTCCTGCAGGTCTTCCTCGTATGGCGCCATGGCGTGCGTGTGCGGAGTCTCCGTATGGGTGGCGGTCCTGCGGGCCTCGAACGTGTGGACCGCGACGGAACCGACGGCCTCGAGCCCGGAAGGGCCGGGACCATGAACGGTCATTCCTGGTTGACCACCCCCGGGAGCAAATGTCGACTCATTCACAAGTCGTCTTACCTCCTTGGTGACCAGGAAACATCTAGATAGGTCAGCGTGACACCATGCCGACGGTTGGCGACTCTATGGCGTGTCGGCGCATCTCAGCAACACAATCCACCGGAGACGGCACGATGTGTCGGCAACCGAACACCCCTCTGTCAAGGGTGTAACGGCGGGTACCGCGATGTTTCACGAGTGCGCAAACCGGTGAAACAGTTATCTTCTGGGCCAGTTGGGCCGCGGCGGGACAGCCCGTAGCACATACACCGGCCGGGCCTTGACGGACAAGGCCCGGCCGGTGGGACGGCTTTGAGCTGTGGTGATGTCGACTGACGCGGGTTGACTCCCGTCAGCCGATCAGGGTGCTGAGGTCGACCGGTTCCAGACCGTGTGCTTCCGCGACCGGACCGTAAACGACCTGGCCCTCATGGGTGTTGAGACCCTTGGCCAAAGCTGCGTCACGCCGCAGCGCCTCGCGCCAGCCACGGTTGGCCAGCTCCACGATGTAGGGGAGCGTGGCGTTGGTGAGCGCGTAGGTGGAGGTGTTCGGCACCGCGCCCGGCATGTTGGCGACGCAGTAGAACACCGAGTCGTGCACCTGGAAGGTCGGCTCGGCGTGGGTGGTGGGACGGGAGTCCTCGAAGCAGCCGCCCTGGTCGATCGCGATGTCGACGAGCACGGAACCCGGCTTCATGCGCGACACCAGCTCGTTGGTGACCAGCTTGGGGGCCTTGGCGCCCGGGATGAGCACCGCGCCGATGACGAGGTCGGCGTCGAGGACGGCCTTCTCCAGCTCCAGCGCGTTGGAGGCGATGGTCTGCACCTTGGTGCCGAACACCTTGTCGGCCTCGCGCAGCTTGTTGACGTCCTTGTCGAGCAGCGTGACGTGGAAGCCGAGGCCCACGGCGATCTGGGTGGCGTTCCAGCCGGAGACACCGGCGCCGATCACCACGGCCTTGGCGGGCGCAACACCCGGGACGCCGCCCGGGAGCACACCGCGGCCGCCGGCCGAGCGCATCAGGTGGTACGCGCCGACCTGCGGCGCCAGCCGGCCCGCGACCTCGGACATCGGGGCGAGCAGCGGCAGCGCGCGGTTGGCCAGCTCGACCGTCTCGTACGCGATGGCGGTGGTACCCGACTCCAGCAGCGCGTCGGTGCACTCGCGCGAGGCCGCGAGGTGGAGGTAGGTGAAGAGGGTCTGGTCCTTGCGGAGCCGGTGGTACTCCTCCGCGATCGGCTCCTTGACCTTCAGCAGGAGGTCGGCGATGCCCCAGACCTCGTCGGCGGTGCCGAGGATCGTCGCGCCGGCCGCCACGTACTCGTCGTCCGTGATGGAGGAGCCGTTCCCGGCTCCCTGCTCCACGAAGACCTGGTGCCCGTTGCGCACGAGCTCGTGCACACCGGCCGGGGTGATGGCGACCCGGAACTCGTTGTTCTTGACCTCGCGGGGGATACCGACCTTCACGTCGATCACGGTCCTTGAATGAGAGAGGTGCAGATGCTCCGTCCGGACATCGCGGCAGATAACAGCACACGCCGGAACTGACCGCATTGACTGCGGTGCCGCCAAGTCTAATGAAGGAAGACTCCGTGTCCAGCCTTACAAAGTGAATAATTTTTCTGAACGCATTGGCAGATTCGTAGGCTGGCCGCCGGAAGCCCCTCGGGAGTAGCTCATGCCGTGCACGGTTGAGCAGGGCGCGAGGGACCCTCCAGCAGGCGTTGGGCGGCCGAACGCTGCAGCCCCGCGCCCGCCGGATCGCCGAGCCGTTCGAGGACCTCCGCCATGCGCAGCAGCGCCGCACCCTCCACCTCCGCATCACCGGCCTGCCGCGCCCAGTGCAGCGCATCCCGGCCGGTGCGCAGAGCGTCCTCCGGATGCCCCGCGTACTCCTGGACCCGGGAGAGCTCGGTGAGCGCCCGTCCGTGACCGGCGTGGTCGCGCAGCCGGCGGTGGATGGCGACCGCGGCCCGCCACTCGCGCAGCGCCGCGTCGTACTGCTGCCCGACGGTGTGCAGCGTGCCCAGCCTGCCGTGCAGGCGGGCCTGGTCCGGCAGGTCGCCCCGGGTCTGCCGCAGGGCGAGCGCCCTGCGGTACCAGTCCGCGGCCCGCAGGCCGTCGCCGAGCACCAGATACACCTCGCCCAGCGCTTCGAGCGCGCGGCCGGCCGCGAAGCCGTCCTCCGCGTCGCGGGCCGCGTCGAGCGCTGCCCGGTAACGCCGGATCGCCTCCTTCGTACGGCCCGCGGCGGCATCGAGGTCGGCGAGATTGATCAGCGCCGCGGCCTTGTCACGCGGCAGCGCGCGCCGCTCGGCGAGGCCGAGGACGAGACCGTGCAACTCGTACAGCTCCGCCTCGTCGCAGGCTGCGTCGGTGTCGGGCCGGTGCGCCTCCAGCGCCCGGACCAGCGCGGCGATCAGCCGCCGCGCGAGCGTGTCGAGCTCGCCGTCGGCCACGGCGGCGCGCGCGGCGGAGAGCAGGACGGGCAGCCGTCGGCGCAGCCAGCCCGCCGCGATACCGGCGGACGGAAAACGCAGCGCCCGGGGCAGCTCCTGCAGGAGCGCATTCGACGACGAACCGGGCGGTTCCGCGGCGCCACGGCAGGACTGCAGCAGCCGCACCGTGCGCTCCAGCATCCTGGCGCGGGCCAGGCACAGCTCGGCGGGGCGCTCACGCGCCTCGACCAGCTGGTTCAGCAGGGGGCGCAGCCACCGGGGTAGGCGGTACTGAGGGGTCTGCGGGCCGACCTCGCCGTCCGGGTGCAGCAGCCCGTACCGTACGAAATCGTCCAGCGCAGTCCTGGCCTCGTCCAGTGAGCACCCGGCGAGTGCGGAGGCGATGTGCGCGTCGACGATCCCTTCGGGCGCGCAGACCAGCATCCGCAGCACCCGGGCGGTGAGCGGGCCCATGGTGTCGTACACCAGCCGGAAGGCGCGAGCCAGGGGCGGGGATGTCGCGGCGGCGGCCGCGAGGTCGTCCGGTACCTCGCTCAGGCTGAGCACGGCGTCGGTGACGGACATTCCAGGCCGTGCAGCGAGCCACCCTCCGACGAGCCGCAGCGCGGTGGGGTTGCCCGCGCAGGCTTCGGCGAGCGCCTCGACAGCGGTCGGATCGCAGGTGACGCGGGTCGAGCCGACGATGTGGGCGAGCAGCTCGGCGCAGGCCACGGCGTCGAGCCCGCCGAGCGTGCACGGCCGGATGTCGGGGACGCCGGGCAGCGGGCCTTCCGCGGTGGCGACGACCAGGCAGCCCGGTTCGTCCGGCATCAGCGGCAGAAGCTGGTTGGCGTGCGTCACATCGTCGAGGACAAGCACGATGCGGCGGTTCTCCACGGCCGTGCGCAGAGCGACGGCGGGATCGCCGGGCGCCGCGCCGAACAGTTCGCCGACGACGCGTTCCACGGGCACGGGCTCCCCGTCGTCGTAGGTGAGCCGCGCGAAGAGCTGACCGTCCGGGTAGCGGTCGGCGAGGCGCTGCGCGAGCCGCACGGCGAGGGATGTACGCCCCGAACCCGGACGCCCGGCGACAAGGAGCACCCGGCAGCTGCCGGGCAGCTTGCCCCGGAGCACGTCGAGCCCCGGACGGTCGATGTCGCCCCGCAACTGCCGCAGCTCACGCCGCCGCCCCACGAAGTACGGTGCCCCTTCGGGCAACGTACCGCTGCGGGGTGGGGACGGTTCGCCGGCGTCGGCCGCGGCTTCGGGCTGCGGCGCGGCGGGCGAAGCAGCCGGCTCCTCCTCCGCGGGTGTCTCCACGACCGGGGGCGGCTCCTCCGCCTCGGCGTGATCCACATCTTCCGCCGCCGACGCATCCGCCGGCGCATCCGCCTCGGCTTCCGGGGCGTCCGGGGCCGCCTCGGCCTCCGCCGGTGCGTCCTCCGCATCCGGTTCGGGCGCCGCTGCCGCCTCCGGTGGAGGTGCCGGCGCCGGCACCTCCACCGGCGCGTCGGCGCCGCCGCCGGGCGCCGTCCCGCAATCGGATTCCCGCTCCGCGAGGGGTTCCGCACCGACAGGTGCGTGCCGCACGTGATCCGCCACCGGCCAACTCCCGTCTGCCTGCGCACAAATGCCCGTCACCGCTGCGTACGGGGAGAGCAAGAGACTAGTTGACGGGGGACGGGCCCGACCGGCGTCGACGCGACGAATCGCGTGGATAATCACCCCACCGGATCAGCCGTTCATCACACCATGCTCAGGCTTCGTACGGCCGCGCGGGCCACGGCGCGTCCGCCGGGCGGAGCGCCTCGACGCCGTCGCCGCCCAGCACCGCGCGCAGCGCGAGCACGCCTACTGCGAGGCACGAATTGTGGAGTTCACCGGCGAGAACCCCGCGCACCAGCTCGTCCAGCGGGACGCGGGCGTACTCGAACTCGGCCTCCTCCTCCGCGGCCGCGAACCGTTCGCCCTCCGCCGCGGCCAGGTCGCGTGCGAGGAAGATCCGGATCGCCTCGTCGGAGCCACCGGGCGTGCTGTAGATGTCCACGAGCACGCGCCAGTCGGCGGCCTTGACGTGGGCCTCCTCGTACAGCTCGCGCTGGGCGGCCTGCAGTGGGTGCTCGCCCGGGACGTCGAGCAGTCCGGCCGGGATCTCCCAGAGCTTCTGCCGTACCGGGTGCCGGTACTGCCTGAGGACGAGCACGCACCCCCGCTCGTCGAGGGCGACGACGGCGACGGACCCGGGGTGGGTCTGGTAGTCGCGCCGTACCCGGCTGCCGTCGGGCATGGTCACCACATCGGTGCGCACGCCGGTCACCCTGCCCTGGAACGGCCTCTCGGTCCCGGTGACCGGCCATTCCTCCGGGGTGTCATGGAGCCTGTCGCTCACTCGCTCACCGCCTGGGCGGGCACCGCGGTCTCCTCCGGCGCGGCCGACGGCTCCGCCGTCACGCCCTGCTGGCGGGCCACCGCGGCCTTGATCAGCCCGGCGAAGAGCGGGTGCGGGCGGGTCGGGCGGGACTTCAGCTCCGGGTGCGCCTGAGTGGCGACGAGGTACGGGTGCACCTCGCGCGGGTACTCGACGTACTCGACGAGCTTGTTGTCGGGCGAGGTGCCGCTGAAGACGATCCCCGCGTTCTTCTCCAGCTCGGCCCGGTAGGAGTTGTTCACCTCGTAGCGGTGGCGGTGCCGCTCCTCGACGTACGGCTCGCCGCCGTACACCTCACGGACGATAGAACCCTCGGCGAGCTTCGCCGGGTACAGGCCGAGCCGCATGGTGCCGCCCATGTCGCCCTTGCCGTCCACGATGTCGAGCTGCTCGGCCATGGTGGAGATCACCGGGTGGGCCGTCGCCGAGTCGAACTCGGTGGAATTGGCATCGGTGATCCCGGCGAGGTTGCGGGCCGCCTCGATCACCACGCACTGCAGGCCGAGGCACAGGCCGAGCAGCGGGATGCGGTTCTCACGGGCGTACGTGATGGCCGAGACCTTGCCCTCCACCCCACGGTCGCCGAAGCCACCGGGCACGCAGACCGCGTCCACGTCCGCCAGCTGCCGCTCGGCACCGGCAGGCGTCCTGCAGTCATCGGAGGTGACCCACTTGATCTTCACTCGTGCGTTGTTGGCGAAACCGCCCGCGCGCAGCGCCTCGGTCACCGACAGATAGGCGTCGGGCAGGTCGATGTACTTGCCCACCAGCGCGACGGTCACCTCGTGCGCGGGGTTGTGGACGCGCTCCAGGAGGTTGTCCCACTGCGTCCAGTCGACGTCGCGGAACGGCAGGTCGAGGCGGCGTACCACGTAGGCGTCCAGGCCCTCGGCGTGCAGCACCTTGGGGATGTCGTAGATCGACTTGGCGTCGATCGCGGCGACCACCGCGTCCTCGTCCACGTCGCACATGAGCGAGATCTTGCGCTTGATCGCCGTGGGCACCTCGCGGTCCGCGCGCAGCACGATCGCGTCCGGCTGGATACCGATGTTCCGCAGCGCCGCGACCGAGTGCTGGGTGGGCTTCGTCTTCAGCTCGCCGGACGGGCCGATGTACGGCAGCAGCGAGACGTGGACGAAGAAGACGTTGTCGCGGCCGACCTCATGGCGTACCTGGCGCACCGACTCCAGGAACGGCAGCGACTCGATGTCGCCGACGGTGCCGCCGACCTCCGTGATCACGACGTCGACGTCCTCGGTGGCCATCCGCCGGATGCGCGACTTGATCTCATTGGTGATGTGGGGAATCACCTGGACCGTGTCGCCCAGGTACTCGCCGCGGCGCTCCTTGGCGATCACGGAGGAGTAGACCTGCCCGGTGGTCACATTCGCTGAGCCGTCGAGGTCGACGTCGAGGAAACGCTCGTAGTGGCCGACGTCAAGATCGGTTTCGGCCCCGTCGTTGGTGACGAACACCTCGCCGTGCTGGAACGGGTTCATGGTGCCCGGGTCGACGTTGAGGTACGGGTCGAGCTTCTGCATCGTGACCCGCAGGCCACGTGCCTTGAGCAGCGCGCCGAGGCTCGAGGCGGTGAGGCCCTTGCCGAGTGAGGAGGCCACGCCCCCGGTGACGAAGAGGTGCTTGGTCGTCTGGTTCTTGCCAGGGTGAGGCAGTGCCAACAGGGGGCTCCCGTGGTCGCGAGGTGGAGTCGGACGGCCCTGGTGCGGGCGAGCCGTCGTGGCGGTTCAGTGGTTCAGCCCACCGGCCCACGGGCTACCAGGGTATCAGTGGCACGTCCTTCTCGCGGGCTGACGCCCGAGCGAGGAACGAGCGAGCAGGAGGACCGCGCGACGGGCACAGCGGGCTGACGCCCGAGCGAGGAACGAGCGAGCAGCAGTGACATCAGCCGACTCCGTCGGCGGGCCGCGCGACGGGGACAGAGGGCGCTACGCTCACCCGACCGGCGCACCATGCGACCTTCGTCACTCGCGCACCCCCCGCCCCGACGTCGTATTCTGCTCGGACACTCCCAAGCGAGCCGACCGGCACGGCACCATCCACCGCCCGCTCCATCACAGCTGCGTCCCCCTTTTTCACCAAGCACTAGTACTACTGGTAGTGGTGGAGGGACGCGACTCCTCGGGGCACCGGAGCAAGGTTCGTGGAATTTCGCCACACCTGGAAATCGAACGACTCTCGGGGTTGTTCAGCTGTTCGACTGGAGATGTACGTGGCCGGGCGCATCGAGGACTATGCACTCATCGGCGATATGCAGACCGCCGCCCTCGTATGCAGGGACGGCACCGCCGATTGGCTGTGCCTGCCCCGATTCGACTCCCCTGCCGTCTTCGCGGGCCTGTTGGGTACCGACGAGCACGGTTACTGGCGGCTGGGGCCGTCGTACGCGCCCGAGGACGGGCCGCCCGCGGCGACGCGGCGCCGCTACCGCGGCGACTCGCTGATCCTGGAGTCGGAGTGGGACACCCCGCGGGGCACGGTCCGGATCACCGACTTCATGCCGCCCCGCGACGGTGCCCCGCAGCTGATCCGGATCGTCGAGGGCGTCAGCGGCCGGGTACCGATGCGCTCGGCGCTGCGGATGCGCTTTTCCTACGGCTGGGTGGTGCCGTGGGTGCACAAGGTCACCGATCCGCAGGCGCCGGAGGGACGGGTCGTCGCCGTCGCAGGACCGGATTCGGTGTGGCTGGACACAGAGGTCCCGACCTACGGGCAGGACCTGACCACCTACGCCGATTTCACCGTCTCGCCCGGTGAACGCGTCGCCTTCACCATCAGCTGGCAGGCCTCGCACCACCACGCGCCCGCGATGCCCGAGCCGGAGGCCGCGCTGGAGGCGACCGAGCAGTTCTGGCAGGACTGGGTCGGCCAGTGCACATACCACGGGCCGTACCGCGATGCGGTCGTCCGCTCGCTGATCACGCTCAAGGCGCTCACCTACGGCCCGACCGGCGGTATCGTCGCCGCCCCCACCACCTCGCTGCCCGAGGAGATCGGCGGGGTCCGCAACTGGGACTACCGCTTCACCTGGCTGCGGGACGCCGCGATCACCCTGTCGTCGCTGCTGCGCACCGGCTACCGCGAGGAGGCGCGGGCGTGGCGCGAGTGGCTGCTGCGCGCGGTCGCCGGCGACCCGGAGAACCTGCAGATCATGTACGGAATCGCGGGCGAGCGCGAGCTGGGCGAGACGGACCTGACCTGGCTGCCCGGATACGAGGGGTCGACTCCGGTGCGGGTCGGCAACGGCGCCGCGCACCAGATGCAGCTCGACGTCTACGGCGAGGTCAGCGAGGCGCTGCACCTGGCGCACATGACGGGCCTGTCGCGCAACGACTACGCGAGCCTGCTGCAGCTGAAGCTGATCCAGTACCTCGAGGACCACTGGCACGAACCGGACGAGGGCATCTGGGAGGTGCGCGGTCCGCGTCGGCACTTCGTCCACTCGAAGGTGATGGCGTGGGTGGCGGTGGACCGCACCGTCAAGCTCATCGAGTCCGGCGAGGTCGACGGGCCGCTGGAGCGCTGGCGCGACCTGCGCGAGGACATCCACCGCGATGTGTGCGACAAGGGATACGACAAGGAGCGCAACACCTTCACGCAGTCGTACGGCTCCAAGGAGCTGGACGCCAGCCTGCTGATGATCCCGCAGGTGGGCTTCCTGCCGCCGGACGACAAGCGGGTGATCGGCACCATCGAGGCGATCCAGCGGGAGCTGACGGTCGACGGCGGCTTCGTGCTGCGGTACCCGACGCAGGGCGCGGAGGAGGGCGTCGACGGGCTGCCCGGTGACGAGGGTGCGTTCCTGGCCTGCTCGTTCTGGCTCGCGGACGATCTGGCGATGATCGGGCGGGTGGACGAGGCAAGGGTGCTCTTCGAGAAACTGCTGTCGCTGCGCAACGATCTCGGGCTGCTCGCCGAGGAGTGGGACCCGCGGCTGCAGCGCCAGGTCGGCAACTTCCCGCAGGCGTTCAGCCACGTGCCGATGATCGACACGGCGCTGCGGCTGACGGCGTGCGGCGCATACGGCGGCTAGTGTGCCCCCGGCCTTGAGGGGCGCTACGGCCTGCGGCTGGCCAACTCGTCGTAGACGCTGAGGACCTGGGCCACCATGTCGTCCTCCGTGGGCCAGCTCGCGGCCTGGACGCGGCCGGCGGCCGAGAGCCGCTCACGGCGGCCGGGGTCGGCGATGAGCGAGGCCACTGCGCCGGCGAGCGCGTCCGCGTCCTTGTCCGGGACCAGGACGGCGGCCTCGCCGACGAGCTCGGGGAGGCCGCCTGAGGCGGTGGCGACGAGCGGTGCACCGGCGTAGAGGGCCTCCTGGGCGATGAGCGGGTGGGCGCCTCCGCGCCCGGCGAGCACAACCAGGTCGGCTGCGGTGAGGAGGTCGGCGAGGTCGTCGCGGCGCCCGAGCAGCCGCACCGGCAGCTCCTCGGCGTCGATCCGCCGCTGCAGGGCCTGGCGCCGCCTGCCCTCACCGGCGACGGCGACGAGCGGCTGCGGGTCGAGGGCACGCCAGCGCAGTGCGGCGTCGAGCAGCAGCCCGTGGCCCTGGTCCGGTTCGAGGCGCCCGACCGCGACGATCAACGGCCGGTCGGCCGCGCCGAGTTCCTCGCGGATCTTCCTGTGCATCCGTTCGGTGTCCTCGGCTGGGCGGTCGGCTTCGGTGCGCGGCGCGGGGAAGGAGAGGGGCGCGAGCCGCACGTCCCGCGCTCCCAGGGCGCGCACCCGGTCGACGAGATCGGACGACGCCCCGAGCACGACCGTGGCGGTCCTCGCCACCCGCCGCTCCAGCAGCCTGGTCATGGCCGACCGCGCACCGCCGGACTGCTTGCCGCCATGCCAGGTCACGACGAGCGCCGGGCGACGCATACGGGGCAGCGCGAGCGAGGTGAGCAACCCGGCGCGCAGCCCGTGCGCATGCACCACGTCTGCGCCGGCGCAGGCGCTGCGGAGCGCGGCGACGGCCATCGCATCGGTGCGGGGGCCGGGCGGTGCCGCCGTCTCGACAGGCGCGAACCGCGCGCCCGTTCCGCACATGCCGTAGGCGTCCATCACCTCGGCAGGACCGCACACCGTCACCTCGACCCCGCGCGCGGCGAGGCCGCCGGCCAGCGAACACACATGCGCCGCCGCTGTCGCGCCCAGTACCTGGACGGCGCGCAACGGCCCCGGCACCGGGGTCTGGATGCTGCTCACGCGGGGTGCGGCTCCTGAAGGGATTCGTGGCGGGGGTGGCGAGGAACGGCCGACGCGGCGGGCGGGTGTCCGCCGCGGAATCCCAGAATGCCAGTCGGGTACGACACTTGGCAGTCGCCGCGGCATGGCCGGCTGGTGCGCCGTTGCGCGCCGTCACCCGTACGAGTGGGCGCCAACGCCCTCCACGCCGCCGTTCACCGCGCGGTACGTGCGGCCGCGAGGAGCTCCTCCGCATGCGCCCGCGCCGTCTCCGAATCCTCCAAGCCGGCAAGCATGCGGGAGAGTTCGCGCACCCGCTCCTCCCCCTCCAGCACCCGCACGCCACTGCGGGTCACCGCGCCGTCGTTGGTCTTCTCGACCAGCAGCTGCCGGTCGGCGAACGCCGCGACTTGTGGCAGATGCGTGACGACCACCACCTGGGCGGACTGTGCCAGCCGTGCGAGCCGCCTGCCGACCTCCACCGCCGCCTTGCCGCCGACGCCCGCGTCCACCTCGTCGAACAGGTAGGTGGGCACGGGGTCGGAGCCCGCGAAGACCACCTCGACGGCGAGCATCACCCGAGACAGCTCACCCCCGGAGGCGCCCTTGGCGATGGGGCGCGCCGGTGCCCCAGGATGCGGGGCGAGCAGCAATTCGACCTCGTCGGCACCATGGGCGCCGAAGGCGACGGTGCGTCCGTCCACCTCGATGCCGTCCGGGTCGTCGCTTTGGCGGAGCTCCACCGTGACGCGGGCGTGCGGCATGGCCAGCTCGGCGAGTTCCGTGGTCACCGCCTTGGCGAATCGCTCCGCCGCCTCGCTGCGCGCATCGGTCAGGGCCTGTGCGAGCTGTCCGAGTTCGGCGCGCAGCGCATCCCGCTCCCGGCCGAGTTCGCCGATCCGGTCGTCGTCGCCGTCCAACTCGGCCAGCCGCACCGCACCTTGCTCCGCCCAGGCCAGCACCTCACTGATGTCCCCGCCGTACTTGCGCGTCAGCTGGGCGAGCACCGCCCGCCTCTCCTCGACCGCGGCGAGGCGCAGCGGGTCGGCGTCCAGATTGTCAGCATATCCGGCGAGTTCTCCCGCAATGTCCGCGACGAGGATGCCGATCTCGGTGAGCCGGTCGCCGAGCGCGGCGAGCGCCGGGTCGTGGGAGCGTACGGCCTCCAGCGCACGGCTCGCCCCGGCGACGAGTGCGGTGGCGTCCACGCCCTCCGGCTCCTCGGGGTTGCCGGCCAGCGCGCCGTGCGCAGCGGACGCGGCGGATGCCAGCGCCTCGGCGTGCCCCAACCGCTCGGCCTCCGCGGCGAGTTCGGTGTCCTCACCCGCCCGCGGTTCGGCCGCGGCGATCTCGTCGAGTCCGAACCGCAGCAGGTCCGCCTCCTGGGCACGTTCGCGGGCGCGCGTCGTCAGCTCGTCCAGCTCCGCCGACACCTCGCGCAGCCGGCGGTATGCCGTCGCGTACTCGGCGAGCGGTCCCGCGACGGCGTCGCCCGCGTAGCGGTCCAGCGCCTGCCGCTGCCGGGCGGGGCGCAACAGCCCCTGCTGGTCGGTCTGTCCGTGCACTGCCACGAGGTCCTCGGCGAGCTCGCCGAGGAGTGACGCGGGCACGGAACGTCCGCCGACGTGTGCTCGCGAGCGGCCCTCCGCCGAGATGGTCCTGCTGATCAGCAGTGCGCCGTCGTCGAGTTCCGCACCCGCCTCCTCGGCACGGACCGCGGCGGGAGAGTGCGGCCCGACGGCGATACGCCCCTCGACGACCGCGGCTTTCTCCCCGACCCGTACGAGTGCGGCGTCCGCGCGTCCCCCGAGCAGCAGGCCGAGACTGGTGACGACCATCGTCTTGCCCGCGCCCGTCTCACCGGTCACCGCGGTGAACCCCGGCGACAACTCGACCACGGCGTCGTCGATGACGCCGAGCGAACGTATCCGCATCTCCTCCAGATGCGGCCTTTCCACCGCGCTGAGCTGCACGTTTTCCTCTCGGCGAGTGCTGGACCCCTCTGGGGAGATTCTGGGCATGAAGCGAGCGTAATGGTCCACCGTGATCGTCTGCGAGGGCTCGCTGCGCTCCGGGAGCCCGGGTACCGTCCGGGAACTACCGCGGTGCGCCGCGCCACCCCGCGACCGGCAGCGCGAACTTGGCCACGAGCCGGTCGGTGAACGACGCGTGGTGCAGGCGAGCCAGGCGCACCGGGACCGCACCGCGCCGCACCTCCACACGGGCGCCGGCGGGCAGCTCGACCGTACGACGGCCGTCGCACCACAGCACGCCGTGCGGCGTCTTCGGCTGCACCTCGACCGCGAGCACCGAGTGCGGTGAGGTGACCAACGGCTTGGCGAACAGTGCGTGCGCGCTGATAGGAACCATCAACAGCGCCTCGACCTCGGGCCACACCACCGGCCCACCGGCGGAGAAGGCGTACGCCGTCGAACCCGTCGGCGTCGCGCACACGACTCCGTCGCACCCGAACCCCGACACGGGCCGGCCGTCCACCTCGGTGACGACCTCGATCATCCGCTCCCGCGCCCGCTTCTCGACCGACGCCTCGTTCATCGCCCAGTCGCTGTGCACGACGCGGCCGTCCTCGCGGACGAGCACATCGAGCGTCATCCGCTCCTCGACCTCGTACGCCTTGGTGACCACCCGGTCCACGACCTTGTCGAGGTCGTCGCGCTCCGCCTCGGCGAGAAAGCCGACGCGGCCGAGGTTGACACCGAGCATCGGCACGCCGGAACGCCGGGCGAACTCCGCGCCGCGCAGCAGCGTTCCGTCACCGCCGAGCACCACGAGCAGCTCGCAGCCGTCGACGGCATCGGGTTCGTGCGGCACCACGTCGACCGACGGCGGCAACGGCAGGTCTCCCGCCTCCTCCTGCAGGATCCGGACCCCTATCCCGCAGCGGAGCAGCCCCTGCACGACGCGCGAGGCGCTGCGCACGGCGGCAGGCCTGCCGGTGTGCGCCAGCAGGAAGACGGTGCGGCGGTTCGGCGACGCCGATGCTCTGGGTGTCGATGCACTCGATTCGGTCAACGGGGCCCCTCCGCTACGGCACGATCCACATCCGCCGGGTCGAGGTCGGGCGCCCCGGCGCGCAGCCAAAGAAAGTACTCGACATTGCCGGACGGCCCCGGCAGCGGGCTCGCCGTCACCCCGAGCACGCCGAGCCCGAGGCCGCCGGCCTGCGCCGCGACCCCCCGCACCGCTTCGGCGCGCAGCTGAGGACTGCGGACGACGCCGCCGCTGCCGAGACGTTCCTTGCCCACCTCGAACTGCGGCTTGACCATCAGCACCAGATCGGCGTCGGGTGCGGCGCAGCCCACGAGCGCGGGCAGCACCAGGCCGAGCGGGATGAACGACAGATCGCCGACCACCACGTCCACCGGCTCGCCGCCGATCTGGTCGAGCGTCAACTCGCGTACGTTGGTACGGTCCTTGACGGTGACACGGTCGTCGCTCTGCAGCGACCACGCCAGCTGTCCGTAGCCGACGTCGACCGCGACGACGTGCGCGGCCCCGGCCCGCAGTAGCACATCGGTGAACCCGCCCGTGGACGCCCCGGCATCGAGGCAGCGGCGTCCCTCGACGCGCAGTCCCAGCGGGGTGAACGCGGAGAGGGCGCCGGCGAGCTTGTGGCCGCCGCGCGAGACGTACTGGGGGTCGTTGTCGTCCTTGGCGACGACGACGGCGGCGCTCGTTTCCACCTGGGTCGCGGACTTGGTCGCGGCGCCGCCGCCCACGGTCACCCGCCCGGCGGCGATCAGCTGGGCGGCGTGCTCGCGCGAACGGGCGAGCCCGCGGCGCACCAGCTCCGCGTCGAGTCGGCGTCGTGCCACGTCGGGTTCAGCTCCTGTCGTCGTGCGGGTGGTGCGGTTGGTGCGGGCTGTGTGCCGGGGCCAGGGGTCCGGGCCTGGCGTCAAGCGCCGTGAGCGTGTCGCGCAGGCCCCGGTGCACATCCTCGTACACCTCGATGTGGCTCTCGGTAGGGAGGGCGTCGGCATCACCCAGCCTCTCGATCAGCGCGTCGACCTCGGCGTTCCCCGTCACCTCCACCTCGACCCCGAGCGGCACGGGGCCGGAGGCCGCGGCAGCCGCCTCCTCCGACGCGACGACATGCTGCGGGGCCGCCCCGGCGAGAGCATCACTCATCGCCCGCCTCCCCCTGCGCGGCCGGCGCAGTCTTCTTGGCCGCCGCCTTCTTCGCAGCTGCCTTCTTCGCAGGCGCACTCTTCTTGGCGGTGGCGGTCTTCTTCGCCGTGGTCTTCTTCGCCGTGGTCTTCTTGGCAGGGGCCTTCTTCGCAGGGGCCTTCTTCGCGGCCGTCTTCTTCACCGGCGCAGCCTTCTTCACCGGCGCAGCCTCCGCGGGCGCAGCCTCCGCGGCTGCCGCGGCCTCCGCCCGCACGGGCGGTTCCTCCTCTTCCGCGAACGGGACCCGCTCACGTGCCGGGGCCGGTTCAGCGGGCTTGCCCGTGTCCTCCAGGCTGCGCACCCGGCGCTCCAGCGCCTCCAGGATCACCCCGACCTTGGTCACGTCGTCGGCGAGGCGGCCCACCCTCGCCATCGTCCTGTCGACCTCTTCCCTGATCAGCCCGGCCAGCAAGTCGCGGTTGGCGCGGCCCGTGGCGATCAGCTCGTCGGCGAGCGTCTGCACCTCCGGCGGGATACGGGCGCCGACCTTCCGCTGCAGCTCGGCGACGTCCACCCCCGCCTGGTCAAGCAGTTGCCGGGCGGCCTCGGAGGCCCGCCGCCGGGTCGCCTCGGTCAGCCCGCCCGCGATCTGCAGACACGTGCGCAGCGCATCACGCAATGCCCTCACTCCTCGCCTCGCCATTGCCCCTGACGGTGATGATGGTGGTGATGGTCATGACGCTACCGCGTGCAAGGCCCGCCACGTCGTACGGAGCCCGGCGTAGCGGGCTTCGGCTGCGGTGTACCGTCAACCGGTACGCACCGCATGATCGTGACGGAACGGGAGCAGCTCCACCCATGGCGACCATCGAGGAATGCCGGACCGCACTCGACCGGTTGTCGGACAACCTCGCCCAGGCCGAGGGCGACGTACGTCGCGCCGCCGCCCTGGACCGCTCGCTGAGCTGCCGGATAACCGACCTCGACATCACCTTCACCGGACGGCTCAGGGGCGGCCGCATCCGGGAGGTTGTCACCGTCCCCGGCCCGCCGCCCGAGCGCGCCCAGATCCGGCTGACCATGGCCGGCGACGACCTGGTCGCGCTCGTCGACGGGCGGCTCAACTTCGCCAAGGCCTGGGCGAGCGGACAGGTCCGCCTCGAGGCCGGCCTCCTCGACCTGCTGCGACTGCGCACCCTGCTCTAGCGTTGCTCTAGATCTAGAGCCCGAGCTGCCCCAGCGCCTTGTCTGCGTCAAGTCCGCAGGAGCCGTCCCGCGCCGCCGTCCACGCCACCGCGCACAGCGCGCGCAGCCCGTCGTACGGGTCGCCCGCGCCTTCCACGACCAGGGATGCGCCGTCCTCCGACGCCGTCCAGCCGCCGCAGCGGAAGCCGTCACCCGCAGCCTGCGCCGTCTCCTCGACGCGCGGCTGGGGGACGAGCAACCCGCGCAGATCGGGAGCGACATAGGTCGGCCGGTGACGCGGCTCGGCTGCGAGCAGCCGGGCGGGCGTGGTGACGCCCGTCAGGACGAGCAGCGAGTCGACGCCGCCCGCGTGCGCGCCCTCGATATCGGTGTCCAGCCGGTCCCCGACCACCAGGGGCCGCCGGGCCCCCGTTCGCAGAATCGTTTCGCGGTGCATCGGCGGCTGCGGCTTCCCCGCCACCTGCGGCTCGGCACCCGTGGTCAGCCGCACCACCTCGACCGCTGCCCCGTTGCCCGGGGCGATCCCGCGAGAGCTGGGAATGGTCAGATCGGTGTTGGAGGCGAACCAGGGCACGCCGCGCGCCACCGCGTACGACGCCTCGGCCAGCCGGTCCCACGTCAGCGACGGCCCACCGTACCCCTGCGCGACCGCCGCCGGATCGTCATCCGCGGAGTCCACCGGTTCCAGGCCTCGCTCGCGCAGCGCCAAGCGCAGCCCTTCGCCTCCGATCGCCAGCACCCGTGCGCGCGGTGGCACTTGGTCGGCGATCAGCCGGGCCACCGCCTGAGCCGAGGTGATCACGTCGCTCGCCTCGGCGGGCACCCCCAGCTCGGTCAGATGCTCGGCGACCGCCTGCGGGGTACGCAATGCGTTGTTGGTCACATACGCCAGGTGCATCCCGCCGTCGCGGACGTCCCCCAGCGACGCGACGGCATGGGCAATCGCATGCCCGCCCGCATAGACGACCCCGTCCAGATCCAGCAAGGCGGTGTCGTAGGCCTTGTACAACGGCCGCTCACTGGCCTCCGGCCGGGTCCGGTAGCTCATCGCCTACTCGCTCCTTCACATCGCCTGCGCGCCTCATGCGCCGCCTGTCCCAATGATCGCAGCGCACCGCGGGCCGCATAGCATGCACTGATGAGCACTCCTGGACCGGCCGGGCCGTCCCCCGGCCTGCGGCTCGCGCCGTTCCGCGGGCTGCGTTACGTCCCCGAGCGAGTCGGGAGCCTCTCCGCAGTCACCTCGCCACCGTACGACGTCGTCGTCCGGCCGGACGAGGTGCGTGCGCTGCAGAGCGCGGACCCGCACAACATCGTCCGGCTGATCCTCCCGCAGGACGGCGACCCGGCCGCCAGCCACGCGCAGGCCGCCAGAGCCCTGCGCCGCTGGCGCGACGAGGGAGTGCTGGTCCCGGACCCGGTGCCGTCGCTGTACGTGTACGAGCAGACGGGCGCGCAAGGTGACGTGCAGCGCGGCCTCATCGGCGCCCTGCGCCTGACCACGGTGGAGGAAAAGGTCGTCCTCCCCCACGAGAATGTGATGCCCGCGCCCGTGGCCGACCGTGCCGGGCTGATGCGGGCCACGGCGGCCAATCTCGAGCCGTTGCTGCTCGCCTACCGCGGCAACGAGGACGGGCAGGACGACGACACAGCGGCGAACGCCGTGCACCGCGCGGCACAGCAGACTCCGTTGCTCTGCACCACCACGGAGGACGGCGTCAGACACCGGCTGTGGGCGATCACCGATCCCTCCGAGATCGCGGCGATCGACGCTTCCCTCGCTCCGCGCCAGGCGCTCATCGCGGACGGCCATCATCGCTGGGCGACATATCTGCGGCTGCGCGACGAGCAGCGCGGGCCCGGACCGTGGGACTACGGCCTGGTGCTGCTTGTCGACACGACGCGCTTCCCCTTGCGGGTACGGGCGATCCACCGCGTGCTGCAGCACCTGCCGGTGGCCGGGGCACTGTCCGCCGTGCGCGACGTCTTCGACGTGGAGAGCGTCGAGGGCCCGCTGCCGGCAGCGCTGGAGGCTCTCGACGCGGCGGTGACGGGCGACGGCGGCCACGCGGGCCACGGCGGCCGGAACGCGTATCTGATCGCCGGCGACGGCCGCTTTCACCTCATCACCCGTCCCGACGAGCGCCGCGTCGACGAAGCGGTACCGAGTGACCGCCCGGAGGAGTGGCGGCGGCTCGACGCGACCGTGCTGCACAGCCTGCTCATCGACCGGCTGTGGCAGGTCCCCGACACCCCGGAGCACATCGGCTACGTGCACGACTCACTCGCCGCCGTACGCCAGGCGGAACGCCTCGGGGGCACGGCCGTACTGATGCATCCGGTGCCGGAGGCCACCGTGCTCCGACTGGCGCGGCAGGGCGTGATGATGCCCCACAAGTCGACGTCCTTCGGGCCGAAACCGGCCTCCGGACTGGTGCTGCGCGGCCTCGATCTGGGCTGAGGGGGGCGGGGACGGGCGGATACGGCAGGAGGGGCATCCGCGCATCGCGGATGCCCCTCATCCCTCATCGGGCGGGTGCCATCAGCCCTTTGTCGGGCCGACGGCGCCGTCGGACTCCGCCTCGGTTTCCGTCGCCGGCTCCGTCGCCGTCTCCGTCTCCGGCTCCGGCTCCTTGAACGGGTCGTCGAGGAAAGCCGACGGGTCCGTCTCGGGCTCACCCTCGGGTGCGGACTCAGCCTCGGGTGCGGACTCAGCCTCGGGTGCGGCCGCGACCACCTCGTCCTCAGCCACTTCCTCCGCCTCGTCCTCAGCCTCCGAGTCCGCTTGGGGATCGAGAGCGTCGACGAACTCCACACCGTCCAGCTCGGCCAACCTGTCGGAGGCGTCGGTGCTCCCGCTCTGGTCCGCCTCCAGCGCCTTGGCGAACCACTCGCGGGCCTCCTTCTCCCGTCCGACGGCAAGCAGGGCATCCGCGTACGCGTAGCGCAGCCGCGCCGTCCACGGGTGCACGGCGTTCGACGCCAACTCGGGGCTCTGCAGCGTCACCACGGCAGCGTCCGCCTGCCCCATGTCCTTGCGTGCGCCGGCGACGACGAGCCGCATCTCCACCTGCCCGGCCTTGTCGAGCTTCTGCACCTCGGGCTCGCCAGCCATGGCCAGCGCACGCTCGGGGCGGCCGAGCCCCCGCTCGCAGTCCGCCATGACCGGCCACAGCTCCACGGAGCCGGTCATGCGGCGCGCGGCACGGAATTCAGCGAGCGCTTCGGCGTACCGCTCGGTCCCGTAGGCAGCGAAGCCCAGGGCCTCCCGGACCGCGGGCACACGGGAAGCGAGGCGGAACGCGACCTTCGCATAGGCGTAGGCCTGCTCCGGCTCGGAGTCGAGGAGACGGGCCACCATGACCAGGTTGCACGCGACGTCCTCCGCGAGCGTCTTGGGCAGGCTCTTCAGCTCCTGCTTCACGGCCTTGTCGAGCTCGTCGCCGCTGACGTCCTCCGGAATCGGCAGCCGCTTGACGGGCTCGCGCTCCTCTCGGGACTCGTCGTGACGCCGTCCTCCCTCGAAACGGCTCCGTCCGCCACCGGCCTGCCCGTACGGCCGCCGCTCACGGCCACGTCCGTCATCGCGGCGTCCGTCGTACCCGCCGCCGCGCCCGCCGCGCCCGTCGCGCCCGCCGCGCTCGTCGTCGCGGCGCGGGCCACGGGGACGATCGTCCCGCCGACCGTAGCCGCGGTCGTCGGCCCGGGGGCGGTCGTAGCGAGGCCTGTCACGGTCGTACCGCGGACGGTCCTCACGCCGATCGTCACGGCGATCGTCCCTACGATCATCACGGGGACGGTCGGACCCATAGCGCGGCCGATCCCGGTCATACCGCGGACGGTCGGATCCGTAACGGGGACGCTCTTCGCGACGCCGGTCGTCCCGCCTCTCGTCGCGCCGGAATCCACCGCGGTCGTCACGGCCGCGGTCGTCGGCCCGGGGGCGGTCGTAGCGAGGCCTGTCACGGTCGTACCGCGGACGGTCCTCACGCCGATCGTCACGCCGGTCGTCCCTACGATCATCACGGGGACGGTCGGACCCATAGCGCGGCCGATCCCGGTCATACCGCGGACGGTCGTCGCGTCGATCGTCCCGGCGGCCGTCACGCCGGAACCCCCCGCGGTCATCACGGCCACGGTCGGACCCGTAGCGCGGACGGTCATCGCGTCGGAACCCGCCACGGTCGTCGTCACGTCGCGGTCCGCGGTCACGGTCGTCGTCACGTCGCGGTCCGCGGTCACGGTCGTCGCGCCGGCCGTAGCCGCGATCGTCGCGTCGGTCGTCACGCCTGTCATCGCGCCTGTCATCGCGCCTGTCATCGCGACGGAAGCCACCACGATCGTCCCGCCCGCGCGAGCGGTCGTCACGACGGTAGCCACCACCGCGCTCGTCGCTGCGACGCGGCCCTCCACTGCGGAAGTCGCGCCGGTTTCCGGCACCCGCACTCCGCTCCCCGCGCGCGGGCCGCTCAGGCCTCTGGGAGCGATCTTCGGACGAGTTGGACATCGGCGTGACTCCTAGCTTCGTGCTGCTGTAGTGCCAGTCTCTCGTACCCGACGGGCGACTGTGCACTTGAGAAAAACAAAAGACCCTCGGTCCCAGCGCTTAGGCCAGGACCGAGGGTCCGTAAGAATTGTTCGGCGGTGTCCTACTCTCCCACAGGGTCCCCCCTGCAGTACCATCGGCGCTGAAAGGCTTAG
>NZ_JANFNG010000004.1 GCF_024436035.1 Streptomyces humicola | reverse complement strand
CAATGGAGGGGACGCGCAGGGGTGCCCCCGCAGGCGACGAGAACAACCGCGCGGCACACAAGCAGGCCACGTGACGTTCGAGCGCCGAGGAGGCACCCCACAGCGGCACCGACCCCCCAACGACGCCACGGCGCAACGTGAGCCCGGGCGCGTGACCGGGCCAGTCACGCCAGCGGTGCCGCGCGCACGTGAGCCCAGGCACGTGATCAGGCCAATCACGCCGGCGGCGCGGTGCCAAGGCGCACGTGACTGGGCTGGTCACCGACGTGGACGCGCGCACGTGACCTCAGGCACGTTACCCGGCTGGTCACGGCACCGGGTCAGCCCGCGATGCCACTCCATCCCGCGACGTCCTGAGGCGAGCGCGGGCCCGGTCCGACGTAGCGGGCGGACGGCCGGACCAGGCGGCCGGTCCGCTTCTGCTCGAGGATGTGCGCGCTCCACCCGGCCGTGCGCGCACACGTGAACATCGACGTGAACATGTGCGCCGGCACTTCCGCGAAGTCCAGCATGATCGCGGCCCAGAACTCCACGTTGGTGGCGAGCACGCGGTCCGGGCGGCGGTTGTGCAGCTCTTCGAGCGCTGCCTTCTCCAGCGCCTCGGCGACCTCGTAGCGCGGCGCCCCCAGCTCCTTCGCGGTACGCCGCAGCACGCGCGCCCGCGGGTCCTCCGCGCGGTAGACACGGTGGCCGAAGCCCATGAGGCGCTCACCCTTGTCGAGGGTCTTCTTCACATACGCGGCCGCGTCCCCCGTGCGCTCGATCTCCTCGATCATGCCGAGCACCCGGGAGGGCGCACCACCGTGCAGCGGCCCGGACATGGCACCCACCGCACCGGAGAGCGCGGCGGCGACGTCCGCGCCGGTCGAGGCGATCACGCGGGCGGTGAACGTGGAGGCGTTCATGCCGTGCTCGGCGGCGGAGGTCCAGTACGCGTCGACTGCCTTGACGTGCTTGGGGTCGGGCTCGCCGCGCCAGCGGATCATGAAGCGTTCGACGATGCTGTGGGCCTTGTCGATCTCGCTCTGCGGGACCATCGGCAGGCCCTGACCGCGCGCCGACTGTGCCACGTAGGAGAGTGCCATGACCGCCGCGCGGGCAAGGTCCTCGCGCGCCTGCTCCGCGTCGATGTCGAGCAGCGGTTTCAGGCCCCACACGGGCGCGAGCATGGCGAGCGCCGACTGCACGTCGACGCGGATGTCACCGGAGTGCACCGGAATGGGGAACGGCTCGGCGGGCGGCAGCCCGGGGTTGAACGCACCGTCGACGAGCAGGCCCCAGACGTTGCCGAACGAGACCTTCCCGACCAGGTCCTCGATGTCGACACCGCGATAGCGCAGGGAGCCGCCTTCCTTGTCGGGTTCGGCGATCTCCGTTTCGAACGCGACGACTCCTTCGAGTCCAGGAACGAAGTCGGACATCAGGCGGCTCCTCATGATGTGGTCGACGGGTGGCTTGTGACACCCCGGTCATGCCCCGCGCCTGTGCGGGTCACCCGGCCCAGAAGAAAACAAGCGCGTGTGGGTGGCGGCCTGAGCTTCCATGGGCGTGCGGTCGGGTAGTTGCCGGGCGCCACGATATCTCTTGATGTCGAGAGGCCACAGCGGTCCAGATCGTAATCTTGGCGGTTCCGGCGAGTGACGGGAAGCGTGACGTCCGGCACACTCCCGCCTTCCAAGGGCGCCCACCGGACCCCGCGGGCGGACGACGGGTCCCGTACTGCAAGATGTGCGAGTGCCCCGCCGCGAGAGTGACCATCAGATCCGCCACATTCACCCTGATCCCGCGGCCATGCGTGCGCACTACCGCGCGGCCGGACTGGATGAATCGGACGTAGCCGATGATCCGTACGAGCAGTTCGCCCGCTGGTTCGCCGACGCGGCGCGCAGCGGGATGATGGAGCCGAACGCGATGGTCGTCTCGACGGCGGACCGCGCGGGCCGCCCCAGCTCGCGCACGGTGCTGCTCAAGAGCTACGACCACCGTGGCTTCGTCTTCTACACCAACTACGAATCGCGCAAGGGCCGCGACCTCGCGGTCAACCCGTACGCCTCGCTGCTCTTCCCATGGCACGGGATCGCACGGCAGGTCATCATCGGCGGCGCGGTCACCCGCGTCGGGCGCGACGAGACGGTCGCCTACTTCCGCAGCCGTCCGCACGGCTCGCAGCTCGGCGCATGGGCGAGCGAACAGTCGGCGCCGATCGGGTCGCGGGCGGAGCTGGAGCAGCGGTACGAGGAGTTGGCCGCGCGGTATCCGGAGGGCGAGGCGGTGCCGGCACCGCCGTTCTGGGGCGGGTTCCGGGTCGAGGCGGAGACCGTGGAGTTCTGGCAGGGCCGGGAGAACCGGCTGCACGACCGGCTCTACTACACCCGTAAGGGTGAGGGGTGGACCCTGCAGCGCCTGTGCCCCTGAGCACGAACGTGGACACGAACGCAGACGACCCGTGGGCTGCCGCCTGGAACTGACACCAGCCGCTTGCGCGGCGGCGAAGCTCCAGGACCGGCCGGACGATGCCGGTAGCCCACGGGTCGGGTGACTTCGTTGGATTAGGCCCGCGCTGCGCAGATCGCGTCGCAGGCGAGGTCTGCGGCGCTAGCCCGCAGTCACCTCACGCGTCCGATAAGCATTCATTCTTCGGACCACCTCCTCTCCGTGTACTCGCAACAGTAAGAACCCGATCGCTTTGGGACAAGCGATTTTCGTGAAGCGTGTGTGTGCTGCGTCACAGCGGAGTTGAATGGGTAAATGTGCAGCCTCCCGACGCGCAGCCGCTGAGCGGCGGCGACGAGCAGCTCCTCGCCGCCCTCCTCGACAGCATGGACGCCGCTTTGTGCGCGTTCGACAGCGATGGCGTCGTCACCCACTGGAACGCGGAGGCCGCCCGAGTCCTCGGCTGGACCGCCGAGGACGCCGTGGGCCGGCACGGCCTCGCCGGCTGGGCCGTGCGGGCCGCCGATGCCGACGAGCTGATGACCAGGCTGCTGGGGGTGATGCGGCGCCCGGGGAGGCAGGTGCACGAGTTCGCGCTGCTTACCAAGGACGGCCACCGGGTGCTGGTGCGCGCCCAGACATGCGCCGTGCACGCCCTCGACGGTGCGCCGGTCGGCGTCTACTGCGCGTTCTCCGAGGTGCACGCCCAGATCGATCTGGAGCGTTCGATCGCGCTCAGCGACGCGCTCTTCCAGGAGGCCTCCTGGGGCGTCGTCCTCATCGACGCCGATCTGCGGCCCGCCGTGGTCAACGGCCACGCGGCCCGCGCGCTGGGCACCGGCCGCGACACGATGCTCGGCCGCCCGCTCGGCGAGGTGCTGGCGCAGGGGGTGGAGGAGCTGGAGAACGTGCTCCATCACGTGCTCGCCGAGGGCACCCCGCCCGCCGCCGTCGACCTGTGGCTCACGCCCCGCGCCGATCCCGAGGCGCGGCGGCTGTGCTTGCGCAGCGGCTTCGTACGCCTGGGGTCGCCGCTGGGAGAGGAGCCGGTGCCGCTCGGCGTCGGCTGGCTCTTCCACGACATCACCGACACCAAGGCCGCCGAGCAGGAGGCGGCGCGGCAGCGTTTCCGCATCACGCAGCTGCGGCGCGCGGCGCGGGCGGCGATCGAGTGCGAGGAGCCGATGGAGGCGGCCACCTGCTACCTGGATTTCGCGCTTCCCGGCTTCGCCGATCACGCGCTGCTCGATGTGGTGGAGGCGGGCGGCAGGCTCGTACGGGCCGCGGGCACGCCGGCGGCCGGGTCGGGACCCTGTCTGCCGGCGGACTCGGCGGCGGCCGGGATACCGGTGCGGTACGAGAAGGGGCACCCGGCGCTGCAGGCGCTGGGGCGCACCGGTTCGGTGCGGGCCTCGCAGCTGGGGCCTGCGGAGGTGGAGGAGTGGTGCTGGCCGGAGGGGACGGTGCACGGGTTGTGCTCGGTGCTGCGCAGCCGGGCGCGGACGCTCGGCGTCGTGACGTTCCTGAGGGGGGCCTCCCGCCAGCCGTTCGACGCGGGTGATGCGGCGTACGCGGAGGACGTGGCCGCCCGGGTCGCGGCGGCGCTCGACCTCGCCGGGCCGGTTCAGGACCGGTAGAAGATCCGGTCGCGGTATTCGGCCATGATCCGCCCGTTCCACTCGTGACCGCCGTCGACGTTGCCGGAGCGCAGCAGCGGGGGCGTGATCCCGCGGCCGGCGAGCGCGCCGACCGCCGTCGCCACGACCGCCTGTACCAGTGCGCAGGTCACGACTGTGGAGGCGGGGGCGAAGGGGGCCGGGATGTCGTCGGTGGCCAGCTCCGCGTCGCCGACGGCGATCTTGTTGTCGAGCACGACGTCGCAGTGGTCCTTCAGATACGTGCCGGAGGAGTGGCGCGATTTCGTCGCCTGCGGATAGGCGAGCGAGGTCACGCCGATCACCTTCAGGCCGAGGGCGCGAGCGTTGATCGCCATCTCGACGGACAGCGCGTTGCGTCCGGAGAGCGAGATGACGATCAGCACGTCGCCCGCGCGGGCCGGGCTGGTGTCGAGGACGGCTGCCGCGAGGCCGTCGACGCGTTCGAGCGCGCTGCCGAGGGTGGCGGGCATGACGTCCACGCCGACGGTGCCGGGAACGGCGAGCAGGTTGACGAGGGCGAGGCCGCCCGCCCGGTAGACGATGTCCTGGGCGGGCAGGGAGGAGTGCCCTGCCCCGAAGACGAAGATCCGCCCGCCCGCCTCGACGGTGTCCGCGATCAGCCGGCCGGCCTCGGTGACGGCGCCGGCCTCCTCGTCCCGTACCCGTTCCAGTAGGCCGATGGCCGCGTCGAGGTACTGCCCGGCGAGATCGCGACCCGCCCCGCCGACGGCTGATGTCGCCGTGCCAACGTGTGCCATGTGGGCCTCCGGACGGCCGCTCCCGGTCGAATTGTTGCCGATCACGGTGAAGCCTGGCGCTGCGGACTGTCAACACGGCATGGGGCCGTCTTGTCGGTGCCATGCGTCAGAATTGGTAGCAGGGCCACGCACGAGCTAGTGAGGGGCATAGATGTCCGGACACCTCATCGATACGACGGAGATGTATCTCCGCACCATCCTCGAGCTCGAAGAAGAGGGTGTGGTCCCCATGCGCGCCCGCATCGCCGAGCGGCTCGACCAGAGCGGGCCGACGGTGAGCCAGACGGTGGCGCGGATGGAGCGCGACGGTCTGGTGGAGGTGGCGGGCGACCGCCACCTGGAGCTCACCGACGAGGGGCGGCGGCTGGCCACGCGCGTCATGCGCAAGCACCGGCTCGCCGAGTGCCTGCTTGTCGACGTGATCGGCCTGGAGTGGGAGCAGGTGCACGCGGAGGCCTGCCGCTGGGAGCACGTGATGAGCGAGGCGGTGGAGCGGCGGGTGCTGGAGCTGCTGCGTCACCCCACCGAGTCGCCGTACGGGAACCCGATCCCGGGCCTGGAGGAGCTGGGCCAGAAGGCGGGGGCCGACCCGTTCCTCGACGAGGGCACGGTCAGCCTCGCCGAGCTGGCCCCCGACTGCGGCTCCGAGTCGAAGAACGTGGTGATCCGCAGGATCGGCGAGCCGATCCAGACCGACGCGCAGCTGATGTACACACTGCGGCGGGCCGGTGTGCAGCCGGGCGCCGTGGTCAGTGTGTCGAGCGCGGCGGGTGGTGTGCTGGTGGGCAGTGGCGGCGAGGCAGCCGAGCTCACGCAGGATGTCGCGAGCCATGTCTTCGTCGCCAAGGCCTGACGTCCGGCGTCCGCACCACCACCACGCGTCCATCACCACGCCTGAACGGAGAGGGGCCCCGGCACCGCATGGTGCCGGGGCCCTTCCTCCCCTTCCGTCCCCCGGGCGCCGTACCCGGAACCCCGAGCTCCCCGGGTCCTTCCCCTCGCCTTGGGGGACTTTGTCCCTCCCGCCTGAACTCTCCCCTCGGCAGGCCCGGACCACACTTGAGCGCCATCACTCGAAAGAGCGATGTTGTGCGCGGGCCCGACTCTTTAGAATGGACGTTCGATATCGTGTCGTTGTTCGGCCGTCCGGCCGGGCAGGTGGAGCCCGGGGGTGCCCCATGCGGCGAATCGACGTGACCGGAGCAGGCGGCGTGCAGCTCGCCGCCTGGGACTACACCGACCAGCACAAGCCGCGCGACGAGCACGCCGAGCGCACCGATGCCGATGCCTGCGCAGTGGACGGCATCATGGCGCTCTTCGGCGACGACGAGTTCAGCGAGTACGGCGAGACGCGCACCGCGGTCCTGCTCCTCCACGGCCTGATGGGCCGTGCCTCGCACTGGGCCGCCACGGCCCGCGCGCTCGCCGCCCGCTACCGTCCCGTCGCCCTCGACCAGCGCGGCCACGGCCGCTCCGACCACCCCGACGGCCCCTACAGCCGCGAGGCGTACATCGCCGACGCCGCTGCCGCGATCGAACAGCTCGGCCTCGCCCCGGCCGTCGTCATCGGCCACTCCATGGGCGCCCTCACCGCTTGGCAGCTCGCCGCCCGCCGCCCCGATCTCGTGCGCGCCCTCGTCATCTGCGACATGCGTGCCTCCGCACTCGGCGAGGCGAGGAGTGGTTCGCATCCTGGCCGCTGCCGTTCGCGACCCTCGCCGACGTCGGCAAGTGGTTCGGGTCCGACGATCCGACGCTGGAGCGCCCGCGTCCCGCCCGTGGCGCATTCTTCGCCGAGGTGATGGAGGAGCGCGACGACGGCTGGTGGCCGTTGTTCTCCTTCGCCCACATGCTCAGCTCCCGTGAGCCGTGGATCCCGGACGCGCATTGGGAGGAGTTGGCGCACGTCCGCTGCCCGACGCTGGTCGTCAGGGGCTGGGACGGCGAACTCGGCCGCGCCGAGGCCCAGGAGATGGTCCGCGTCCTGCCGCACGGCAGCTACGCCGAGATCGCGGACGCAGGCCATCACGTCCCCTGGGACCAGCCGGCCGCCTGGCAGTCCGCGGTGGACTCCTTCCTGGCGGAGGTCCTCACGCCATCGGCACCGTGACCGTGAGCAGTTCGCCGTCGCCGAGGTGAAGCAGCGCGCGGCCCGGCGTGGGACCGCTGCCCACCGCGCTGCGCGGCAGCCGCACGCCGATCAGGTCGCCGCTCATCGTCGATTGAGGAGACAGCACCATCCCGCGCCGCGCCCGCTTGGCGTCGACCTGCCAGCCGGCGAAGCCGGAGCAGATGTCCTCCTCGTCCCCGGCGAACACCAGCGCATGCGCCGATTCGCTGCCGCGCGCGATGATCTCGCGCAGTACGGGCGAGGCATCGCAGTCGCGCAGCAGCTCCGCGTCGTCGACGATGACGGCCACGGGCTCGCCGCCCGCCCTCTCCAGCGCCTCGGTCAGCCCGTCGGCCGGGATGTCCTCGCCGGTGAACAGCCGCAGCACGTCGTGGTGTTCGGCGAGCCTCCGCAGCGGTGACGGCCTCGGCGCGGCCACCACCAGGCGCGTGCCCTGGGCGAAAAGGGAGCGGGCGAGCGTCAGCAGGGCCGTCGAGCGCCCGGACTTCGACGGTCCGCCGATCACGAAGGCGGGCAGCCCGTCCGCCAGGTCCGGCCCGTACGCGGTGAGTTCGTCGCCACCGACGCCGGCAAGGCCCCACAGCCGCGACGCTCCCGCCGGCCCCTGCGGATCGCGCATCCGCCACGCATCCTCGAAGCTCAGCCGTGACGGCAGCACATCGACGCGGAACGGCCGTTGTTCGCGCGACAGCGACGCGTCCCGCTCTCTTGCCCGCTCCCCGATCGAGGTGAGGGCGGCGGCCTGCGCCTGCCCGCCCGGATCCGTGTCCAGCAGTGCGATCTGCACCTCGATGCCGGTCTCGTTGCGGTACGCCCGCCCGGCCGGGATCTCATCCGGCAACTTGCGCGGATTGATCCCGATCATCGAGGCGTCCGAACGGTCGGCCAGTCGAAAGGCGATCTTGTCCTCCGTCAGCGCGGAGATCCGGCCCGTCAGCAGGGTGCGGTCCCCTGTGATCACCAGGTGCACGCCGACGCTCGCGCCCTCCCGCACCATCGCGAACAGATTGTCCGTCAGCTGCCCGCCGTCCACCTCGCCGAGCCCCGCCAGCCAGCTCTCCCACCGGTCGAGCACCACCACGATGTGCGGCAGTCGGTCGCCGGGCGCAGCTGATGCCCGCTGCTCCCCGATGTCCGCACACCCGTCGGCCGCAAGCAGTTCGTGACGCCGTGTCATCTCTTGTGTCAGGCGCGCGATCAACCGGACCGCGCGCTCCGTCTGCGCCCGGGAGACCACCGCGCCGCAATGCGGCAGCCGCGTCAGCGCGGCCAGCGCGCCGTTACCGCAGTCGATCCCGTACAGGTGCACATCAGCGGTGCTGTGCGTGAGCGCGAGTGAGCCGGCGATGGTGCGTAGCAACTGCGAGCGGCCCGAACGCGGTGCGCCCGCGGCCAGCAGATGACCGAAGGCCGCGAAATCGATCGCCGCGGTGCGCCGTGCCTGCTGTGCCGGCAGGTCCTCGACACCGTACGGCGCCACGGGCATCCCGCCCGGCTCCGCCGGCTGCTCCAGCTCCTCCAGCTCCTCCAGCTCGTCCAGCACCAGCGTCTCGGGCAGCGGCGGCAGCCACGGGCTGTGCTGTGCGGGCACGGCGAGCCGGTCGTTCGCTGCCCGCACGGCCTCCACTAGCACCATCAAGTCGGTGATCTCGTCGTCGCCCTGGGACGCCTGCGCGTTCGCCGGGCGGCGCGCCTGTGGGCGCCCGAGCCCCTGCCAGTCGACCGGTGCGGACCACGGCGGGCGCGGGGGGCCGGCCGTGGCCGTCCCGGGATGCCGCCCGCCGACGCGCCCCGCCTGGAACGGTACGAGGGAGGCGTGCCCGAGCCGTACATACGCCCGGCCGGGTGTGGACTTGGCGATGCGCCCGGCGTCGGGTGCGTCGATCACGTCCGAGGAGCGCGGCGTTCGGCGGCGCGTAACGGCAGAGTTCGAGCAGCGAGTTGCCCAGCGCCAGCTGGGTTCCGAGCCGCCAGTCCGTGGTCCGGGTGCCGATGGTGACCCGGCAGCTCCCGTCCATCCCGATGGCGACGGCGGCGGCCCGCTCGGCCATCTCCGGGTCGTCGATGCGGATCCGTACCGTCGCACCGCGGCCGATCTCCACCCGTCCGACGCCGAGCCGGTGCACCGCCCCGGCATCCGGCCCGCCGACGACCCTGATCTCCACCGCCCCCGTGGGCTCTCCGCCCAGGCAGCCGGCCGGATCGTGGAGACTGACGACGGCGCCCTCGCGCAGCGGCGAGTCGGTGACGGTACGGGACGGATCGACGGCGAACCCGTCGACGTAGACGGTCGGCGTCCTCGGTGCGCCCTGCTGCTGCGCGCCGTGCTCCCGCAGCGCGATGACCCGCCCGTCGTCGCCCCCGACCTGCCGTTCGAGCTCCTTTGCGAGCTCCCCGACAGCCGTCTCCGCCTCCGCCTCGACCACCACATCGGCCCGGTCACCGCCGAACGGGTCGACGACGGTCAAGGTCAGGCGCACGATCGTCCTCCGTGGTCAGGGAAGGGGTCCATACGGACGGCGCTACGGACGATATCCGCCACGCCCGGCAGGAGGACACCGCGTTCGAGCGGCCCGTTAAGCTTCGGGTTCGACCGGCGCCGAACGGGCGCGAACGGGCGTATGCCGTACGTCGAACGCTGGACGGGGGTGGCTGCGGGTGCAGCCTTTGGGGTCGGGCGATCCGCAGGTCCTCGGTGGTTACCGGATGCTCGGACGGCTCGGGGCGGGCGGCATGGGCCGCGTCTATCTCGCGCGCAGCCCGGGCGGTCGTACGGTCGCGGTGAAGGTGGTACGCGCGGAGCTCGCCGAGGACGCGGAGTTCCGGCGGCGTTTCCGCCACGAGGTGGAGATCGCGCGAGCGGTCTCGGGCCCGTACACCGCACCGGTCGTCGACGCCGACACGGAGGGTCCGCTGCCGTGGCTGGCCACGGCGTACGTACTCGGGCCCGGCCTCGACGACGTCATCGCGCAGCATGGCCCGCTGCCGGAGGAGAGCGTGTGGGCGCTGGCCGGCGGCCTGGCGGAGGCGCTGCGGGGAATTCACGGAGCGGGCCTTGTGCACCGCGACCTGAAGCCGTCGAACGTGCTGCTCACGGCGGACGGGCCGCGCGTCATCGACTTCGGCATCGCGCGGGCCATCGACGGCGAACGGCTCACCAGCACGGGCGTCGTCGTCGGCTCGCCCGGCTTCATGTCGCCGGAACAGGCGATGGGACGGGTCGTCGGACCGGAGGGTGACGTCTTCTCGCTCGGCGTGGTGCTGGCGTACTCGTCGTCCGGCGAGATGCCCTTCGGTGCGGGCGCCCCTGCCGCGTTGCTCTACCAAGTCGTTCACGAGGAACCGGACTTGAGCGCCGTCCCCGCGGCGCTTCAGGCACCGATCGCCGAATGCCTCGCCAAGGACCCGGGCAAGCGGCCCACACCGCAGCAGATCGCCGAGGGCGTCGCCGGCCGCGGGCTGTCGGTGCTGCGGGGCGGCTGGCTGCCGGGACCGGTCGCCTCCACCATCGCCCAGCACGCCTCGCGCATCCTCGACCTGGACACGGCCCCGCTGATGGCGGCGCCCCCGTCCCCGTCGGTACCGCCGGTCCACGCGCGCGTGCCCACGCCTGCGCCGGTGCCTGCGCCCGAGCCCGTAACGGCGCCGCGCACCGTGGCACCCACGGCCCCCTCCCGCCGCCGCTTCCTCACCATCGCCGCAGCGGCCGGTGTGGTGACGCTCGGCGGCGCGGGAGCGGCCGTGGCGTTCGTCCAGGGCGATGGGCACGGCGACAAGCCATCGCATCAGCCCACGCCCCTGTGGACCTACGACGGCGAGGACACGGACAACCAGATCGTCTGGGCCGCCGGGCAGTCGGTGATCCTGCCGACCCGTGACGTGACCGCGCTGTCGCTGACGACCGGCAAGCAGGTGTGGACCGGTCAGGGACGAATCGGCGGTCCGCAGAACGGCCGACGGAAGGCATACCCGATGTTCGCGGGTGCGAACACGCTGGTAGGAACAGGAACAACCGGGAACGTCATCGCTCTCGACCCCACATCGGGTGCCCAACAATGGCAGTGGCCGCGCCCTTCGCCTCTGACCAGCATCGACGCGTTCGTCGCTGTCGACACCGACGCCGTCTACGCCTTCGCAACGGCCAACCGCCGCCCCGTCCTGCTGAGCATCGACACCACGCGCCAGCGCGAGCGCTGGCGCATCCCGGTCAGCGGAAAGACCCCGGTGGGGGGCGCGTTCGGCACGGTGAGCGGCCGCTACCTCGCCTCCACGGACGATGCGACCAACGCCCTGACCGTCCGCGACACGGCTGACGGCCGGGAGTTGTGGTCCGTTCCCTTCGCGAGCAAGGGCAACACCATCCTCCCGGCGATCGCCGACGGCACGGTCTTCGTCACGGACGAGGCGATCACGGCCTACGACCTCGCCACGGGCCACCAGAAATGGTCGTCGCCGGGCGGCGGTTCCTTCCTCTCTGCCCCGTCGGTCCGCGACGGCGTGGTCTACGTCGGCGACAACACCACGGGCGTGCGCGCCCTGTCCGCCTCCGACGGCCGCCAGCTGTGGACCACCCATCTCGCAGGCGCCGGCAACGGCAACGACCTCGTGGTCACGGACAACGCCGTGTACGCGGCAAGCAACACAGTCACGGACGGCATCTACGCCCTGAACCGGTCGACCGGCACGGTGACGTGGAACTTCCGCCCGCCGAAGCCGGCCGCTCCGCCGACGGACGTCTGGCAACTGACGAACGCCACCGGCCGCATCATCGCAACCCTGGGCGGCCATGTCTTTGCGCTGCCGGCCGTGTCAGCGTGAGCAAAGAAAAGAGAGGCATGCCGTGCCTGGCATCCTGTCCGAGAACGCCACGCGACGCCGGCACTCTGCCACGCGGTATGAGCAAGGAGGCCTGGCAGCGTGCGCGGGCCACTCGATCAAGCGGAGAAACCCCGTGGACTCCGGTGGACATCCGAGGGCTCGATATGCCCCATCGGCATGCGCCGGACTGAAGGATCACCGCACGACGGTCTGAACCTCCTGAACACTGACGGGCGTTGTCGTGCCGAAGGTCCCATCAGGCAGAGTGCCGCCGGCATTGCCCGTTCCGGTCCAGCGGATCCTCCAGGTGATGGTGGCCCTCAGCTGATACGGCCCGGAGCTCGTCGTCGCCCGCAGGTACGTGAGCCCGCACGGCGGAACGTTGTTCCCGTCGGAGGAGGTGTACGGGGTGCCGATGCTCCCGTCCGCGTTGATCGGGCAGTCGCCGGAGGCGGGGTAAACATTGGCGTCCTGCGTGCCGGGATCGATGTGCAGCGCGACGGGAGTCGCGGTGGTCGTGGCAGAGATGTTGAGCGCGGGCAGTGACGCGGTCACGGAGACGGGCTTGAAGGTGGCCTTGTCTAGCCAGGCCCAGGTGTTGAGGTTGACGGTCTGTATGCCAGCCGGATTCATGTCGATCGCGCGGTTGGGCACAAGTACTTTCGCGTAGGCAAGCTCCGCAAGAACCTGAGGGCTGATGACGTTCTGGATCGGGGGCGGCGATTGACCGTTGTCAACCCAGAAGGGCTGTTCTGTACATGAGAAGGCATTCGGATCGGTCAGCCGGTCGGGATTGGGGATGGCCGTCCACCAGTAGCCATGCCCCGCCTTGTCCAGGTTGAAGTTCGTGTACGGATGGCCGTTCACGTAGCGGTCACGTTGCTGGTTGACCCATTGGTACCCGACGGACGGCTCGCTCCAGATGGCTTCACTCTCCTGCTGGAACTGTTGCGGCGTATAGGTCGGGGCGTACCAGCACGCAGGGGGCGTCCAGGTGGTCGTCGGGGACAGGCCCCCGACGGCGGGTCCGCTGCCGTTCTTGGACGTGTCGTACCGAATGCCTGCGGCGGTCGCGGATATCTGGCCACTGCTCGCATTGCCAGAAGGCCCGCTCGGGAACTGTGTCTGACCACCCGGAGGCCAGTCCGCGTAGGCCAACGAAGGCTGCACCGCCAGGGCGATCGCGCTGGCGGTGAGTGCAATGGCACGTATCCGCATCATGGCTGGCACTTTGCGGCCCCCCGCTGTGACGTCATCTGTTCGGCAACCCAGATGCCTTCGCTGTTCCTCTTCACGGAACCGGCGTAGTACACGTAGCTATTCTTCGTCACCGGCGTGACGTCGACTTTGCCAGTCTTGAGGTCTTTGCCGTACGCCTTGCTCTCGTCCTCGCAGTAGCTGATCGTCGCCCAGCCGCCGCTGCCGATCGTCACTTCACGATCGTAGTAGCGCGCGGTGCCGGTGGAGCGCATGCCTGCGTCGACGAAGGTCTTGATCCAGTTGTACGTGTCCGCACCTGCTGTCCCCTCCGAGTAGAACTGATATGCCTTGTCGTTGGGGTTGCTGCGTGCGATGGCTTGGTGGGTGGCTTCGATGAACTGCTCGTTGTCATAGAGCACGGCGTCCTTGGTGGGATCGCCGGTCTTGTCGCCTTCGAAGCGAAGATGGAGATCGCTCGGCAGCGTGATCTGCGGCCGCGGAACAGAGCTCGACGCCGACGGTGCCGCTGACGACGGAGCAGCGCTCTGCGCTCCCTTGATCGGCCCGGAACTCTGGTTGCTGCCGCTGCCGCTGCCACATCCGGTCAGCAGCAGGCCGGCCGCCGTGACGAGCGTTGCCGCAGTGGTCAGGGTGCGGGTGGTCACGTGCGTATCTCCCGTTGTCTGTGAGGCACAAGCGCCCATACGCTACGGGTTCTTGGGCGAGTTGAGGTCGATCGTGACCACATTGCAAAGATCGCACACACCGGCAGTGAGCGTGCCGATTCAGGTATGCGGCGAATCGAGCAGGCACTCTACGGTCATTCAGAGGTGAACAATCTGAGTCGGTGCTTGTCTCTAACCGTGCCGGAGGGGTCCACGCGTCAGCATCGCTGGGGGTCATTCGTCCGCGATGGAGTTGCATCGGTGGGGAGTCCCGGATGGACCAGCCACGCCAAGGGGCACGGCGCCGCTGCCGGGAAGAGCGACTCCAGCTCCGGCGACTTCTTCTCCGTGACCGGGTTTGCGTTGTGGCTGGGCGCCGTGACGCTGCCGTTGCGGCGGGCGACGGAGTGCGGGCCGTTGGCCGGGCGTGCGGAGGGTGAGGAGAGCGATGGCGTGATCGGGCGGTCGGTCGGGGAGCTGGTGTGGGTGAGGGGCTGGCGTATTCCGTCGATCGCCGATGCGTTCGTCAGGCGCCGTGGCAACGGGCCGCATCTCGTGCTTCTCGACGCGGACGGATGCCGGGTCGGAGTCGTCAGCCAGGTCGGGAGAATTAGAAGGATTTGGCGGAGTTCTGTCGTTGGATGTTGGATCGGGATTCCGTTCGCCGCGTACGACATTGGGTACGGCTACATCCGCGGCCGACGGCCACGCGTTCTCGATTCTTCGCTTTTCCCGCGGCGCGGGCGTGAGATCCGATGGCCTGCCAAGTGATCACGGCTGCGTGCGCCGGGCGCGTCAGTCGTGAGGCTGCTGTTATCGGATGCGCCTTGAGGGGCTTTCTGCGCCGCTGATACCGTCGGATGGCTTGACGGTCGGGGAGGGGCTGTCAGGGGGACCTGTGACGTCAGTGAGCCAGTGAGCGACCAGCTTCGGGGATCTTCGGGGATATTGCGTGAGGACCAAGGAACGCACCGGTGCCGGCGGAGGTGCCAACCGGCCTGTCGCCACGGCGGGTCAGGGGCAGGGCTATGGTCAGGGCGTCGGTGAGCGGCTTCCGGTCGCTCCGCGGGAGCGCAAGCCCGCGTTGGCCGCACTCGCCGTGCTGCTGATTCTCGTGGGGGCGCTCGGTTCGACGGTGCTGGTGCTGCGCGCCGGCAACAAGATTCAGGCCATCAAGATCATCGCGCCGGTCGCCCAGGGGCAGTCCATTCCCTCCTCCGCGATCACCGAGGTCGACGTCGCATCCGGTACGGGAATCAACTATGTGCCGTGGTCGCAGCGGAACGAGCTCTCCGGTTTTCGTGCGGCCACCACTCTCGTGCCCGGTACGGCGCTTGTCGGCGAGATGCTGACGCAGCAGAGCGGGCTCGCCTCCGGGAAGGTGCTGGTCGGGCTGTCACTCAAGGACGGGCAGTATCCGCCGGGGTTGAAGGCGGGGGACACGGTGGCGGCCTATCTGGTGAGCACGAGCGGAAGCACAGACTCCGGCGCCGCCTCGGGCTCCTCTTCCGGGCCTGGTTCAGGGAAGACGTCCTCATCGAGCACCGCCGGCGGCGGGAATCTACTGGCCGCGAGCGCGACCGTGCAGTCCGCGACCCCCAGCACCGACAGCAACGGCGTGAGCAGCGGAAATCTGCCGGTGACGCTTGTGGTCGACCAGAGCGATGCGCCGGCGCTCGCTCAAGCGGCCTCCGCCGGGCAGGTGGCGCTCGTCGTGGTCCCGAGCGGCAGCGGCAGCTGACATGGCGCTGATCGCTTTTGCCGCCGACAAGGGCTCGCCGGGTGTGACCACTGCGGCCGTGGCGTTGGCCGCGGTGTGGCCGCGCCGCGCGCTGTTCGCAGAGGTGGACCCAGCCGGCGGAGACCTGGTCTATCGCAGTGCTGCCGCGCACGGTGGTGCGCTCGACCCCAACACCGGCATGCTCTCGCTCGCCGCGACGGCCCGGCGCGGGCTGGTCGCCGAGCAGGTCTGGGACCACGCGCAGCCCATCGCGGGCGGACTGGATGTGCTGGTGGGGCTGGGGGGTGCCGAACAGGCCGCCGGCCTTGGCGGGTTGTGGCCGACGCTGGGGCGGGCCTTCGCCGCGCTTGCCGACTCGCCGCAGGGCGGCGCCGACGTGATCGCGGACTGCGGGCGGATCGGGGCGGACGGTCCCGTGCAAGAACTGCTGCCGCACGCCTCGCTGGTGCTGTTGCTGGCGCGGACGGAGCCGGAGCATCTCGCCCGGGTACGGGACCGGGCGGCGGCCCTGTCCGCGAAGCTGCACGGCGCGCACCGGGGCGCCGCCCAGCTCGGCTTTCCGCCGATCGGTGTGCTGCTCGTCGCCGAGCCGGGGCGCGGCGAGAAGATCGCGGGGCAGGTCAACACGATGCTCATCGCGGCGCAGATCGGCGCGCAGGTGGTGGGGACGCTCGCCTACGACCCGGCCGGGGCCGAGCAGTTGGCGGGGCGGCGGCGCGGTCATGTCGGCAAGTCGCTTCTCGTGCGCTCGGCGCGCCAGGTCGCCGGTGACGTCTTCCACCGGTTCAACCTTGCCACGTCGTACCAGGCCACGGCGGGTCAGGCCACGGCGGGTCAGTCCGCGTCGCACCCGTCCACGTCGTACCCGTATGGACAGGGCCCGGCATGAGCGCGGTCGACCATCAGCTCGTCAAGCGGTTCCGGCAGGAGGCGGGCGACCGCATCGCCGAGCAGCGGCGCCTGGATCAGGTGTCCGGTCTGCCGCCGATGTCCGCTGAGGACGAGCGGCAGTTCGCGCGCGCCGTGATCGCGCAGATCCTGGAGGAGTACGCGCGCACCGAGATCACGGTGGGCCGCACGCCGCCGAGCGCGGAGGCGGAGGAGGCGTATGCGGCGGCCGTGCACGCCGCGTTGTTCGGGGTGGGGCGGTTGCAGCCGCTGCTGGACGACGCCGAGGTCGAGAACATCGACATCAACGGCTGTGACCAGGTCTTCGTGGGGTACGCGGACGGGCGTGAGGTGCGCGGGGAGCCGGTCGCGGAGAGCGATGAGGAGCTCGTCGAGCTGATACAGGTGCTCGGCGCGTATTCGGGGCTGTCGTCGCGGCCGTTCGACTCCGCCAATCCGCAGCTCGACCTGCGGCTGCCGGACGGTTCGCGTCTGTCGGCGGTGATGGACGTGACGAGGCGTCCTGCGCTGTCGATCCGCCGTGCCCGGCTCGGCAAGGTCTTCCTCGCCGATCTGATCGGCAACGCGACGCTGACGCAGGAGCTGGGGAGTTTCCTGGCCGCGGCGGTGGCGGCACGTAAGAACATCATGATCGCGGGGGCGACCAATGCGGGGAAGACGACGCTGCTGCGGGCGCTGGCCAACGAGATCGGGCCGTCGGAGCGGCTGATCACGGTGGAGCGGGCGCTGGAGCTCGGGCTGGACCAGTTCCCCGAACTTCACCCGAACGTGGTGGCGTTCGAGGAGCGGCTGCCCAACTCCGAGGGACACGGCGCGATCACTATGGCGGAGCTGGTGCGCCGATCGCTGCGCATGAACCCGTCACGGGTGATCGTGGGTGAGGTGCTCGGCGACGAGATCGTCACCATGCTCAATGCGATGTCGCAGGGCAACGACGGTTCGCTGTCGACGATCCACGCCAACAGCTCCTCCGAGGTCTTCAACCGCATCTCCACCTATGCGCTGCAGGCGGCCGAGCGGCTGCCGATCGAGGCCTCCCAGATGCTGGTGGCGGGCGCGATCGACTTCGTCGTGTTCATCGAGCGGCGCAACGACTTCGCCCGCGGCGGCACGCTGCGCCGCGTGGTCACCTCCGTGCGGGAGGTCAACGGCGTGGACGGGCGGGTGCTGTCGTCCGAGGTGTTCGCGGAGGGCCCGGACGGGCGGCCGCATGCGCATGCGCCGGTCGCGTGCCTGGATGAGCTCCTCGCGCACGGCTATCAGCCACCAGGGGCGTGGTGAGCATGGGCTCGATGGGCTCGTTGAATATGGGCGGGGTGTTCTCGCTTCCCGTGCTGTACGGGCTTGTGTGCGGCGCTGTCGCGGGCGGCGGGATCGCGCTGCTCGTGGTGGCGGTGCGCGGCCTGCCGGCCAAGGCGAACGGCGACCGCCCGGGCGGATCGCGGCGGGATCCGGCCGAGCTGCTGCGCTTTCTGACGCGGCGCGGGTCGCTCGCCGTGGGTGCGGGCCTGCTCGTGCTGCTGCTGACCCGGTGGCCGATCGCCGGGATCGCGGCGGGGGTGCTGGTCTTCGCATGGGACCGGCTCTTCGGCGGCGCGGCCGAGGAGCGGGCAGCGATGCGGCGGGTGGAGGCGCTGGCGGCGTGGACGGAGTCGCTGCGGGACACGATCGCGGGGGCGGTCGGCTTGGAGCAGGCGATTCCGGCGTCCGCGCGCGCCGCGGCCCCGGCGCTGCGCCCGCACCTGGACGGCCTCGTCGACCGGCTGCGCTCCCGTACCCCGCTGCCGGATGCGCTGCACCAGCTCGCCGACGACCTGGACGACCCGTCCGCGGACATCGTCGTCGCGGCGCTCATCCTCAACGCCCGGCTGCGGGGGCCGGGGCTGCGGGAGGTGCTGGGCGCGCTGGCGAAGTCGGCGCGCGAGGAGGTCGACATGCGGCAGCGGGTGATGGCGCAGCGCGCGAGCACACGGCGCAGTGTGCAGATCGTGATCGGGGTGTCGGTGGCGTTCGTGCTGGGGCTGGCCGTCTTCAACCGCGACTTCGTCGCCCCGTACGGGACGGCCATCGGGCAGCTGGTACTGGCGTGCGTGTGCGCGCTGTTCGCGGCCGGGTTCTGGTGGCTGCGGAAGCTGTCGCGGATCGAGACGCCGGACCGGTTCCTGCGGCGGGACGAGATGCCCGGCGCGGGGGCGCCCGGGCAGCAGCAGTGGGGGGTGCCGGTGCGATGACGCTGGCCGTACTGGCCGGGGCCGCATTCGGCCTCGGGCTCTTCGTCCTGGTACGCGCGCTGATGCCGAGCCGGCGCGGCGCGGTGGCGCAGGTGGCGCGCATCGACGCGCTGCGCGCCGCCCGGCCCGCGGGCGGCATCGGCGGGACGCCTGTACAGCGTGAGCCCGGTGTACGGTCCCGCATCGGGCAGCGCGTCGCCGAGTTCTATGTGCAGCAGGGATGGCAGCAGCGGTCGCTGCGTGCGGATCTGGCGGTGCTGCAGCGCAGTTGGGAGGGGTTCCTCGCAACGAAGGTGCTGCTGGCTGCGGTCGGGGTCTTCTTCGGGCCGTTCGTCTTCGCCGTCGCGTGGACGATCGGCATGGGCAGCAGTCCCGTCATCCCCGTCTGGCTCGCGGTGCTGTGCGCCGTCGTCTTCTTCCTTCTGCCCGATGTCGAGGTGCGCAGGGACGCCGCGGCGAAGCGGCGCGACCTGCGACGCGTCGTCGGCGCGTACCTCGACCTGGTGGCGATGAACCTCGCGGGAGGCCGAGGGCTGCCCGAGGCGCTGATGGCGGCGGCCGAGGTGAGCGACGGATGGGCGCTGCGGCGGATCCGCACCTGCCTGGCCGACGCCCGCATCACCGGGACCAGCCAGTGGGAGGCGCTCGGGCAGCTCGGCGAGGAGCTGGGCATCGAGGAGCTGAAGGATCTGTCGGCTTCGCTGGCGCTCGTCGCGGATGACGGAGCGAAGGTACGGGAATCGCTCGGATCGCGAGCGGAGACGATGCGGCACCGCGAACTCGCCGAGATCGAGGGCAGCGCGGGCGAGAAATCGCAGTCGATGCTCGTTGCCCAGTTGTTGCTCTGCGCGGGCTTTCTGGTCTTCCTGATCTTCCCGGCCGCGATGCGCGTCTTTTCGGTCTGAGACCCGGACAACCATTACTTCGAGAGGACTTGCCACATCATGCAGACGCTGAACAGGCTGAAGGGTCTGAAGAGCCGCAACGACTTCGCCGACCCGGCCGTCACCTTCCTGGTGACGTTTCTGCAGGGTCGTGTGCAGCGGGCGCGCAGCAGGGAGTTGGACCGCGGCGCGTCCGCGGTCGAGTGGGTGATCATCTCTGCGGTGGTGGTGGCGATCGTCGGCGTGGTCGCCGCGATCATCAACTCCGCGTTGAGCCAGGGCGCGAACAAGGTCGGCAACTGCATCAAGGGTGCCACCGCAAGCAGCACCTGCTGATTGCCCGAACCTGTCCGTGATTCGACGCCTCGCCGCTCTGATCCGCCGCCGGCTGAACGCCGCCCGCGGCGACTCCGGTGTGTCCGATTCCGGCATGACCGCGATCGAGTTCGTGTTCCTGACGCCCGTCCTGTTCTTCATGATCTTCGCGACGGTGCAGTTCGCCCTGTACTTCTTCGCCGACCATGTGGCCCAGGCCGCGGCGCAGGCCGGCGCGCGCAAGGCACGCGCCGAGGCGGACGCGAACCCCGCGGGTTGGCAGGGTGAGGCGAGCTCCACCGCCGACAGCTACATTCAGCAGCTCGGACCGCAACTGCTCGAAGGAGTGAACGTCCAGCCCGTGTCACCGGCCGCGCACCAGGTCGGCATACGCATCACCGCGCGCGTCCCGTCGGTGTTCCCGGGGCTCGACTTGACCGTCGACACGCTGTCGCAGGGGCCGGTCGAACGCTTCGTACCGGACGGGGGCGGGTGAGGTGCCGATGAGGCTCACGACGCTTACGACCATGGTGCGCGAGGGTGACGAGGGCTTGTCGACGATCGAGGTCGTCGTCCTCGCGCCTGTGCTGATGCTCTTCGTCCTCGTGCTCGTCGGCTTCGGGCTGATCGTCGACGCGCGTGGCGCGATCGACGGCGCGGCGCGCGACGCGGCCCGCGCGGGTTCGTTGGAACGTGACGAGGCGAGCGCGATGGGGCAGGCCCAGGCCGCGGCCGATGCAGATCTGGCCAGCACATGCAGCGGACCGGTCAGCGTACGGCAGATGAGCGCCGGATTCCAGGCGGGCGGGCTGTTCACGGTCGAGGTCAGCTGCCAGGTGCGCGGCCTCGCCATGCTTGGACTCGACATCGGCACGCAGATCACCGGCCGCTCGACGGCGCCCCTCGACCCGTACCGGAGAGTGTCATGAGGGCAGTGAGGGCGTGGTGCGCGCAGGTGGTGGTGCGGCTGCGCCACGACGAGCGGGGTTCCGGCGCCGCTGCCGTGATCATTTTCGCCGTGGTGTTCATGGGGCTTGCAGCGTTCGTCATCGACGGAGGACTGTCGATCTCGCAGCGTGAGCGCGCAGCCGACATCGCCGAGCAGGCAGCCCGTTACGCCGCAGAGGACGTACAGCAAGGCGCCCTGCGCGACAACGGCACCGTCGTCATCAACGCCGCCGACTGCACCGCCCGCGTACGGCAGTTCGCGCAGCAGTCGGGGCTTTCGGGTGCCGATGTCGCCGCCTCCGGATGCACGGCCGCCACCGCACAGCAGGTCCAGGTCGAGGTCCAGCTCACCTACCGTCCTGTCCTCACCGGCCTGTTCTACGACGCCCCCATCCAGGTCCACGGCAGCGCGAACGCCGAACCCCTCACCGGCTGAACCACGTACCGAGAGAAGGCAGAGGCACGACCATGGCACGCACCACCGCCAGTGGGCGACCCGGACACGGACCCGGACACGGACCCGGACAACCGATCGGACCGGCCGGGTCCGCCGGCGCCCGTCCGCGGCGTACCACGGGCGACTTCCTGCGTGCCGCAGCTGCGTTCCTTGCCCTCGTCGTGCTCGTCGTCGGCGTGCCCGGCGCGCTCGTCTACTTCATTGGCTGGCCGCTGCCGCACTCCGTACCCTCGCTCGACACCCTCAAGGATCCGATCACCTCCACAACGTTCGTCGATGTGCTGGCGGTGGTGGTGTGGCTTGCCTGGGCGCAGTTCACCGCCTGCGTGCTGGTCGAGGCCAAGGCCGCGGTCTCGGGCGTCGGGGTTCCGTCCCGTATCCCCGGCGCGGGACCGAGCCAGCTGCTCGCACGTCAACTCGTCGCAGCACTGCTGCTCGTGGGAGCGACCGCGGCGAGCCTCACGCCCGGTCTGTCCTCCCTCGGGGGCGGTTTGGAGCATCAGGGCCCGGCCCGGCCCGGTTCCGTTGCCGCCGCCCAGCAACTCCCCGGTCAGCAGCAGCACATGCGACAGCGGGCCCCGGCATCGCCTGCAGCCGATGTGCAGCAGCACCACACTGATCACAACGTAACAGGCACCACCGACATCGCGGCTGACTCCGCACAGGCCGGGCAGTCCACGAAGTTCTACCGGATCCAGCCGCCCGAGGGCCGTCACCACGACTCGCTCTGGGAGATCGCCCAGCGGCACCTCGGCGACGGACGCCGCTACAAGGAGATCTTCGAGCTCAACAAGGACCGCGTACAGCCGGACGGTTCACGGTTGTCGCAGGCGAGTCTGATCCGGCCCGGCTGGATCCTGGAGATGCCGGGCGACGCACGCGGCGGCGACCTCGTCGAGGCATCGGCGCCTGTCCCGGTCCCCGCGCCGACGCCGGCTCCAACGCCGGCGCCGGCGCCGCAGCACGATGTCCAGCACGGCACGCAGCAGACGCCGGACGCGCAGGAACAGCAGCAGGCCGGGACGCCTCAGGCGGGGACGCCTCAGACCCAGACGCCTCAGACCCAGACGTCGCAAGGCGAGACGTCCCAAGGCCAGACACACGAGGCGCAGGAACAGGCGACGCAGGGGGCCCCGGCCGCGACGACTGCCGCACCCGACAGCGGCGGTGCCGCCTCCCACAGCGTTCAGGACGCTGGCCTGCCCGACGCCCTCGTCGCCGCGCCGCTGCTCGCCGCGGGTCTGCTCGCCGCCCTCGGCCGTCGCCGCCGCACCGCGCTGCTGCAGGCGGCCGCGGCCGGCCTGCGTATGCCGTCGGTGCGCGCTCCGCGTCCCGGCGCCGAGGCCGACACCCAGGACGCGCTGCTCGTCGGCGCCGACCCGCGTGCCGTCGCCTTCCTCGACCGCGCGTTGCGATCGCTGTCCGCCCGACTGGCCGCCCTGGGCCGCAGGTTGCCCACCGTCTATGCGGCCTGGCTCGCCGAGGACGCCCTCCACCTGCAACTCGCCTGGCCGGACGGCGAACCGCCCGCGCCCTGGCGCATCGGCCAGGACCAGACGTTCTGGCGGCTCGACCGCACCGCGCTGCCCGTGGACGCCGAGCTGAGCCCGGTCGCCCCCTACCCCGGGCTCGCCACACTCGGCACGCTCGACGGCTCGCGGCTGCTGCTCAACCTGGAGGCGGTTCCCGGCCTCGTCACGCTCTCCGGCGGGCCCGCCGACCGTGAGACGGTGCTCGCCTCCCTTGCCGCAGAACTCGCCACCAACGGCTGGTCGGACCGGATGACCGTCACCCTCGTCGGTTTCGGCGAACCGCTCGGCGCGCTCGCGCCCACACGGGTACGGATCCTCCCCGATCTCGGCGAACTCCTCGAAGCCATGGAGGACGAGACCACTCAGCGGCGCGGAGCCCTTGGCACGGCCGGGCACAACAGTGTGCTGACCGGGCGCGCGGGCCAGGCGCAGCACACCCAGTGGGCCCCGCACCTCGTGCTCCTCGCCGCCGACCCGACGCCCGAGCAGGCCGAACGGCTTGCCGCGCTCGCCGCCGACTCGGGCCTGCTGGGCATCGGCTACCTCATCGCCACTTCGCGCCCCGAACTCCCGGGTGCAGCATGGCAGTTGGAGGCCACGCCGGACGGGCGGCTGCTCGCCCCGCTGCTCGGCCTCGACCTGGAAGCACAGCGCCTTCCCCAAACGCAGTACGAGGCCGTACTGCGGCTCTTCGCCGACGCCGGCGGTCCCGATGGCGCTCCCGAGCCCGGCTCGACGGCGCCGCCGTTCCTCGTCGACCTCAGCGATCAGGGACGCCCGGCGGTCTACGCACGCCTGATGGGACCGTTCGAGGTCATGGGCGTGGATGCGCTCGACGCCGACCGCAGCGTCCTCGCGCACGAGGCCCTCGCCCTGCTGCTCCTGCACCGCGACGGCGTGCATCCGCGCGTGCTCGCCTCCGCGCTGTGGCCGCGCGGCGCCACCGACGACGTGCGCGACGCGGTGATCGAGCGGGTCGGGAGCTGGCTCGGCACGGACCCCGACGGCACCCCGCGGCTGCGGACGGGTGAGGACGGCCGCCTGTCGCTGTCCACTTCCGTCGTCTCCGACTGGGACGTCCTGCAGACCCTCCGCCACGACGCCGAGGACGGCCGCGGCCGCCGCGACGCCGCCGCCCGACGCCGCCTGCTGGGCGACGCCCTCGCGCTGGCCCGCGGGCCGCTGCTCGCGGACCGCCCGGCGGGCCGATACGGATGGCTGGCCCACGAGATCGTCGAGGCCCAACTCCCGCTGCTGGTCAGCGAAGTCGCCATCGCGCTCTGCGACGAGCACCGTGCGACGGGCAACGCCGAGGCTGCGGTGAACGCCATCCAGGCCGCAATGCGGGTCACCCCCGGCGACGAACGGCTGTGGGTCGCCTTGCTGCGCGCCGTGCACGCCACCGGTGACGAGGCCCGGCTCCGGTCGACGGCAGCGGAACTGGCGGACCGCGCCAGAACCCACCACGGACCGCGCGGCCTCCCACCCCGCACGCGGGCGCTGCTGGACGAACTCCTCCCGAGCTGGCGCGCCCAGACCGGTGCCTAGCCCGGCGGCGGCCGGCGGGCGTGGCGGACGCCGAGGGGTGGGGTTACGAGCCCGAGGGTTCAGGAACGGAGTTGTGCGGTCGTACGCCGCAGTCGCAGCGCGGCGGCCACCAACGCGATGCCGGCCAGCGCGTACTGGACGATCTCGGGGTCGAGTCCGTTGCCCGAGGGAAGGACGAGAAAGGCCAGTCCCGCCGAGGCCACCTTCAGCACGTCGCCGGTCGTACGGTCCCAGCCCGTGGCCGCGATCGGGATCAGGCCCCACAGCATGTACCACGGCTGCACGACGGGCGCGAGAGCCACGAGAGCCAGCAGGCTCAGGCCCAGTGCGTACTCGGGGTGGTGCGCAGGACGCCGAGGTGCGCCGTCGGCCGCGCACTCCGGAGCATGCTTCGGCACGCGCCGCACGAACCGTTCCCCGAACCGCCCTGCGAGCCGGGGTACGGGACCGCGCGCCATGCGCCCGCCCCCGCCCGACGGTGTTCCGCTTCCGGCGCTGCGCAGGACGCGCCACGCCCACACCGCGACGACGGCAAGCGCGCCCCCCATCCCCAACTCCTGCACCACCGTGAGGGTCTCGTCGGGACCGGCCATGCCCGACACCTTGGCCAGTACCACGAACGGCTGCGCGAAGTCCGTCGTGATGGACATCGGCGTGCGGATCGCGATCGGCGCGTGCTGGGTAACCAGCCACCCGTAGCCGGTCCTGGCGAGCGCCGTGGTGACGATGACCGTCGCCGCCGCCACTGCGGCCACCCACAGACAGCGGCCTGCGCGCCCGGGCACGGTACGCCACAGCGCGGGCAGGAAGAGCAGCCCGACCCCGGCCGGCCACTTGACCAGCATCGCCAGTGCGACGAACACCGTGCCCAGCACGGGTCTGTCCCGTCGCGTCAGGACGAAACCGGCCATCATCAGGCCGATCATCAGGGCGTCGTTGTGCACCCCCGCAACCAGGTGGATCAGCACCAGCGGGTTGAGCACCCCGAGCCACAGCGCGCCCGCCTCCGCGACGCCGGTGAAGCCCGCAAGACGCCGTACGGCCCACGCGATCAGTCCGATCCCGGCGAGCGCGGCTGCCCGCATGCCGAGCACGCCGGCGATCACGTTGGTGCCGGCGCCCCGTGCCACGAGCTTGGCGACACTCATGAACACCGGCCCGTACGGGGAGGGGGTCCACCGCCACACATGGGCCACGTTGTGCGCCAGCACCCCGCCGAGCGCCGCCGGCCCGTAGCGGTAGACATCGAGGCCGCGCAGCGCCATCGCCCCCTGGGCGACGTAGCTGTAGACGTCGCTGCTGTACAGCGGCGGGCCCACGCACAGCGGAACCGTCCACCAGGCCAGCGTGACCAGCACGTCACGTCCCTCGACCCGTGTACCGCGCGCGATGAGCGAGCCCAGCCGCCACCAGGCCCCGACCAGCAGGACGAGGCCGCCGTACGCGAGCGCGAGACCCAGCTGCGCAAACTGCGGGCCGCGCCACAGCCACAATCCGGAGGGGTCGTGTGCCGGGAGCGCCCCCGCCCCGAGCGCGCCCGTCGTCAGCGCGACCGCCCCTGCTGCGCCCAGGAGGCGGCACCATGACACCGACCGCGCTCTGGTGCCGACCGGGAATCGCCCCGACCTGGCAGACGTGGCAGCTGTCAGGGCAGACACGTTCGCATACATGATTGCGCACTGTAGTCGAACAAATGCAAATAGTTGCCATTCGGCGCGGTTGCGACAGATGTGTGACCTTGCGTCACATCCCGTGGACGCCATCGCCCGTACGGGTGATCCCCGGCGTGCGGCGGCCACGGAGCGGTCGAGCGGCTACCGGCCGCGCCGGGCCGCCGCCTCGCGGCCGCAGGCATAGGCGAGGGGGCTCAGCAGCTCCTCGGCGTCGGGGAGCCAGCGGTTCATCTCGGTCGGATGGCGCGCCCACTGCACACACCCGGGCACGCACCCGGCGCCGGTCATGCGGGTCGGCGGGGCCACCACGTAGTCGCCCTCGCCCCGCACCGTCAGGTCGAGGGCGTACGGCGGCCAGCCCAACCGCCGCAGCAGATCCGGGACCTTGACGGCCGCGCCGGGCAGCACGAAGAAGGCGAGGCGCCGGGTCGGCGTGCACAGCACGGGACCGAGCGGGAGCTCCATCCGTTCCATCCGCGCCAGCGCCAGGCATCCGGCGACCTCGGGCACGTCGATCACGTCGAAGGTGCGGCCGGTGGGCAGCAGGACGGATGCACGCGGCTCGTTCCGCCACATCCGGCGGACGGCGACGGCGCTGCCGCTCGCCTGGCCGGGCCAGTCGGCGCGGGACGGGTGAGCGCCGGGCTCTGCGCATACCGGGTCGCCGCACGAGCAGTGCACGGCCCCGTCGTCGCCCTCCTCCAGCCAGGTGCCGGGGAGCACGTCCCAGTGCCGCTCCTCCGCGTAGCGCAGGGCCGCCTCGCGCAGCTGCTCGGTCGGTGCGGACGGTGGGGTGGACGCGGACGGCGTGGGCACGGCGAGGCGCGGCGAGGATGCGATGGTGTCTTCCACGCGAATCACAACTCCCCTTGTCAGTAAGGGTTACGGGCGGCCATGACGCGACACGCGGGGCGCACGGAAGCAGGACGGGGGCGCGTGGGAGGGGGCGGGGTCGGCGGCGGGTAGGACCCCTTCGGTCCGTCCGGCGGAGCAGGTGGGAAACAGTCGGAAGATACCTGAACAATTCATGAATCAGTCGGGTATCGGCGGCATACAGACCGAGCCGTGGTGGGCAGAGATCTCGCGTAGGGATCTTGCAGGGGTGCCGGGGGCCGTCCAGGGCGCCCGGCGGAATGAGGGGGACGACGATGGCCGCGCGACCGCTCGTGGCGCGACAGCCGAACGAACGGCTGCAGGTACTCATCCAGGAAGCAGGGTGTTCCAACGCCGGACTTGCCCGCAGGGTCAACGTCTGCGGCGCCGAACACGGCCTCGACCTGCGGTACGACAAGACGTCGGTGGCCCGCTGGCTGGGCGGGCAGCAGCCGCGCGGCAGGGCTCCCGCGATCATCGCCGAGGCACTGGGCCGCAAGCTCGGCCGTACCGTGACGATCGACGAGATCGGCATGGCCAACGGCAAGCATCTGGCGTCCGGTGTCGGCCTGCACTTCGCACCGACCGTGCTGGGCGCCGTGGAGCAGGCCTGCGAGTTGTGGCGCAGTGACGCCGGCCGCCGCGACTTCCTCACCGGTTCGACGGTCGCCGCCTCCGCGCTCGTCGAGCCCAGCCGCGACTGGCTGATCACCGGTCCGGACACCGCGGTCTCCCGCAACGGCGGGCCGCGTGTGGGCACCTGCGACGTCGAGGCGGTGCGGGCGACGACGCAGGCGCTGGTCGAACTCGATCACCGCTTCGGCAGCGGCCACGTCAGACCGGTGGTCGTGCATTACCTCAACAGTGTGGTTTCCGGGCTGCTCGCCGGTTCCTACCGGGAGGCGACCGGCCGCCAACTCTTCGCCGCCGTCGCCCGGTTGACCGAGCTGGCCGGCTACATGGCCGTCGACACCGGCCAGCCGGGCCTCGCCCAGCGCTACTACATCCAGGCGCTGCGCCTCGCCCAGGCCGCGGGCGACCGCGGTTACGGCGGCTATGTGCTCGCCGCCGGAATGAGCCACCTCGCCGCCTCGCTCGGCAATCCGCGGGAGATCGCGCAGTTGGCCCGGGCCGCGCAGGAGGGTGCGCGCGGCCACGCCACGCCCACCGCGCAGGCGATGTTCTATGCGGCGGAGGCGCGCGGCCACGCGCTGCTGGGCGACGCGCGGACGACGAGCGTGGTCGCGGGCAAGGCCGTCGAGGCGCTGGAACGTGCCACGCCGGGCGACGACCCCGACTGGATCGCCCATTTCGACCAGGCTTATCTCGCGGACGAGTTGGCGCACTGCCACCGCGACCTGGGGCAGGCCGGGCCCGCGGCGCGGCGGGCGGAGGAGGCGCTGGCGGGGCATCCGCCGACGCGGGCACGGCGGCGGGCGATCGGCCTGCTGCTGCTCGCCACCGCCCAGTTGCAGGCGCGTGAGGTCGACGAGGCCTGTCACACGGCGACGCAGGCGGTGACGCTGCTGGGTGGCCTGCGGTCCAGCCGTGGCGCAGAGTATCTGGACGACTTCAGGCGCCGCCTCGAACCGTTCGGCCAGGAGACGTCGGTGAGGGAGTTCGACGCGCGGCTGGAGGAGGTCGGTGCGGCGGCGTAGCTCACACCGGACGACGCTCCTGGGAAGGTTCTCCGGGATCCGTACGCCGAATTGTTACGGGACCGACACACCGGCCCCGCAAGGTGCCTCAACCCATGGCGAATCGCGCGCGATTCCGGCCATGCGGACCGGCGTCAGCCTGCTACTGCCGGGTCACTCCCACGGGTGCGTGGTGGTGACGTTATTTGACCCGGTAGCGTGAGCCGACGTTCCGTAGGCCCGGCCGGGGGCGGGCACATTACGCAGCAGGCAGGAGTTTCCGGTGATGCAGAGCGGACGGGGAGACCAGGCGTCGGACGGCACGTACCGGCCACTGCCGATTCCGCGTGAGCCGCAGACTCCGGCGGTGCCCGAGGCCCGCGAGGGCGTTGTGCTGCCCGCGCACGGCGAGCAGTGGGACGGGCCGACTCAGGTCGTCCAGCCCGCGGTGGGGCAGCCGTGGGGCCCGTCGGCACAGTCGGCTGATGCACCACAGCCGCAGCAGCCCGCGGCGCACCCGCAGATGGCGCACCCGCATGCGCAGGCAGACGGTGAGGCGACGCAGCTGATCGCGCCCTATGGGCAGGTGCACGACCAGGGGTACGGCGCGGGGCACGGCTCCGACGCCGAGAAGACCCAGCTCATCTCGCCCTACCAGCAGCAGGCGCAGCAGCCTGTGGAGCACACGCAGCAGCTGCGCCCTCCCGCGCGCATGCCGCTCCCGCCCGAGCAGGAGTTCCGCGCTCCCGTCCCGCCGCTGCCCGAGCAGCCGCCTGCGCCGCCGCCGAGCCCGCCGATGCCGCAGGCCGCTCCGTACGCGATCCGCCCGGGTGCGCCCGGCGACCACCCGTCCGTACCACTGGGGCACCAGCAGGAGACCGCCGTCCTGGGCAGGGCGGCTGCGACGCAGCAGCTGCCCCGGATCGACGAGGCGTGGCAGTCGCAGTCGCAGTCGCAGTCGCCGTCGCCGTCGCCTGAGCAGGGCCTGCAGCAGTCGCAGCCGCAGCCGCAGGACGACTACGACTTTCTCTACCGCAGGAACGACGAAGCGGTGGCGCCGCCGACACGTACGATGCCGCCCGTCCCGCCGTCCTACGGCGGCCCGTCGCAGCCCCGGCAGCAGCCTCATCCGCAGCTCCCGCGCAAGAAGCTCTCGACGCGCGCCGTCGTCGGCATCGCCGTCGCCGCCTGCGCGGTCGTCGGTCTCACCGCCGGTGCCCTGTTCGGCGCCGGGGGCAACGGCTCGGACCAGCAGAAGGCGGGTTCCGCCGCGTCCGCCACCACCAAGGCCTCGTCGGGTGCCGGTGCCAACGCCGCCGCGGCCCAACAGGCCCAGTCGCTGGACGCGCTGCTCGGTCAGAGCGGCAGCAGCCGCACCACCGTGATCAACGCCGTCCAGTCCATCAAGGACTGTGGCAATCTCGCCGCCGCGGCGGCCGACCTGCGCGGTGCTGCCGGCCAGCGCGACGCCCTCGTCTCGCAGCTGTCCCAGCTCTCCCTCGATCAGCTGCCCAGTCACTCCGAGTTGGTGAGCCAACTGACCATGGCGTGGAAGTCATCGGCCGCCGCCGACCAGCACTACGCGCAGTGGGCCGACCAGATGGCCAGGGACAAGAACGGCTGCCGCAAGGGCCACTCCTCGCCGACCCCGCAGATGCAGCAGGGCAACGCGTCGAGCGGCGAGGCCACCTATGCCAAGCAGCAGGCAGCGGCGCTGTGGAACCCGATCGCCCGGCAGTACGGCCTCACCCAGCGCCAGTACTCGCAGCTCTAGCGGCCGGCGACCGGGCCGCCGCCGTCGGCGGCCCGGTCGTCAGTCGTGCGCGCGCTCCAGCGTGCTGCTCATGTTGACGAAGCCGCCCCGGCCCACCGCCGTGAGTTCGCCGTCCCGTACGATCTGATATGTCACGGTTGCATTTACCATGCGCGGATAGTTCTGCACGGCGAGCAGGTCCCCGTACTGCCATCCGAGCGGCGGGGTCAGCCCGCCCGTCGAGATGCCGTGCGCCTGGTCGAGAGCGTGCTGCACGGTCGATGCCGTGACCGGGCCGTCGCCGAGCGAGCGGACGACGGTGGCGAAGGCGGTGTAGGCGATCCATGTCGTCTCGGCGCCCGGGTCGGCGACGTCGAGGTTGGTGTCCCCGAAGGCGTACTTGTCGACGGCGTCGCGCATCGCGTTCCAGCGCGGATCGCCCGGCGGCGGATACCAACCGGTTGCGTAGGAGCCCTCCATCGGACCGTCCGCGCCTCCCATCGCGTCGAGCATCGGCTGGTCGACGCTGCCGAGCACGGACGCGGTGCGTATCTGCGGCCCGAAGTCGAGCCGCCGGAAGTCGTCGAAGAACGTTCCGGTGTTGCCGCCCAGCACCGCGGTGACGCACTGGCCGGGCTCACCCGAGCCCACCGCGGTCTGGGCAGCGCCGCTGTAGTCGGTGGCGGCCTCGGGGACCCTGACGTCCTGCGCGGGGGTGGAGTTGCCGCCGTAGGCGAGTCCGGCGTCGAGGAACTCGGGGAAGCTGTCGCCCGCCTCGGTGTCGGGCCGTACGAGGGAGACCTTGCGGCAGCCACTGGCGAGCTGACGTCCGTTGCCGGCGAGCAGCGCGGGCGCCCCGCCGTTGACGGGGTAGGAGAGCGGGCTGGTGAACTCCTCCTGCGTGATCCCGTAGCCGCCGAGGTACGGGATGCCGGCGTCCTCCAGCGTGGGCATGAAACTTTCGCCGTACTGGCTGTAGGACCCGATGACGGCGACGGCGTGCGCCTCCACGGCCTGCTGCGCACAATTCTCGGCCTGCACGCTGTCGTTGTGCTCGTTGCAGGTGAGGACCTGCAGGGAGCGACCGTTGATGCCGCCCTGGGCATTGACCATGCGCGCGTATGCCTCGGCCATCGCAGGCATACCAGGCATATTGGTCGCGTCGGTTCCCTCGGGGGCCCAGGTCATGACCACGATGGGGTCCTGGGAGCCGGACGTTCCCGGGATCACGCCGCATCCGCTGAGCAGGAAGGCGGCTGCCGCCGCCAAGACACCGACGCGGCGTGTTGCGGTCGTTGCGGTCATGGATACGTAGGTTTGTGCCCTGCTACCAACGGGGCAGTGCTGCTCGTGCAACGCGAAGTGACGGCACGGTGAACAGCGGGCGCATCGCTGTGAAGCCCCTACGGGCGGCGGGCGGGGCGGCATGTGCCCATGGCGTGTTCGATCGTGGCTTCATCTGAACGTACGATCGATGACCGTGCAAGGTTCGGAGAAGTCTTCCCGGCGAGGTGCCCGCTCCTCCACGATGGGGCGTATGCCGCTCAACGACATGCCCTGGTGGCGCTGGCGCAGCAATGTGCGCTCCGCGCTGCACATGATCAGCGATCCCGTCTTCCAGCAGGAGTGCTGGCTGGCGGGGCGTCCCGGGTACGGGGACGTCACCGATGCCGTCTACCGGCTGGTCGAGGACACCTGGCTCGACAACTGGTCGGCCGAGAAGTACGTCGGGACGATATTCCGGGACGCTCACGAGGCGACGCTGGTCGATGCGGCGGTGCTGCGTGTGCTGCGGATCCTGCACCAGGTGGGCGCTGACGCACCCGTGCAGGCGTACCTGGAGAACCCGGACTGGCCGGATGCGGTACGCGCGGCACGCGAGGCGCACGTCGTCCTGGCCACCAACGACCAGGACGACCCGGACGCACCGCCGCGCTCGCTCGACGTGCTCGCCATTTACACCCGGTCCGTCTAGGACCCGGTCCGTCTCGGGGTCGGTCCGTCCGGACGCGGTCCGTCTCAGGGTCGGTCCGTCTGGCGGACGGGTGGCGAGGGCCGGTGGTCGGTGTGCGACGCTATTGCGGTGAACGACTCGCAGCCCGCCAAGCCCGCACGCTCCGATCACGACCAGTACCTGCTGACGCTGTCCTGCCCCGACAAGCGGGGCATCGTGCACGCCGTCTCCAGCTATCTGTTCATGACCGGCTGCAACATCGTCGACAGCCAGCAGTTCGGCGACCAGGACACTGGCCTGTTCTTCATGCGGGTCCACTTCTCGGCGGAGCCGCCGGTCACCGCAGACAAGCTGCGGGCGAGCTTCGCCGCCGTCGCGGACAGCTTCGGGATGGACTGGCAGATCCACTCGGCCGATCAGAAGATGCGCATTCTGATCATGGTCAGCAAGTTCGGGCACTGTCTGAACGATCTCCTCTTCCGCAGCCGGATCGGGGCGCTGCCGGTCGAGATCGCCGCGGTGGTCTCGAACCACACGGACTTCGAGGAGCTGGTCGGCTCCTACGGCATCCCGTTCCACCACATTCCCGTCACCAAGGACGCCAAGCCACAGGCCGAGGCCGAGCTGCTGGATATCGTGGAGGCGGAGGGCGTCGAGCTGGTCGTGCTCGCCCGCTACATGCAGGTGATCTCCGACGATCTGTGCAAGAAACTAGCGGGCCGGATCATCAACATCCACCACTCCTTCCTGCCGAGCTTCAAGGGAGCCAAGCCCTACCACCAGGCGCATGCGCGCGGTGTGAAGCTGATCGGCGCGACGGCGCACTACGTCACCGCCGACCTCGACGAGGGCCCGATCATCGAGCAGGAGGTCGAGCGCGTGGGGCACGAGGCCACCCCGGAACAGCTGGTGGCGGTCGGCCGGGACGTCGAGTGCCAGGCGCTGGCGCGTGCGGTGAAGTGGCACAGCGAGCACCGCGTCCTGCTCAACGGCACCCGCACGGTCGTCTTCGCCTGACGCCCGTGGCATGGCACCCCCGGGCCTGACGGCCACGTCCGTCCGTCACAGCTGCGTGCTTCACATCGCGCCTGTCTCATCCGCGCCTGTCTCATCCGCGCCTGTCTCATCCGCGCCTGTCACATCCGGGACATGCTCGCAGTGGCGCAGAGCACGTCGCGGATCGCCTCCCGCTCGCCGTCCTGGCCTGCCGCCAGGTCCTCCGGATGCCGGTGACCCGCGGCCAGCTGGCAGAACTCGATGCCCTCCAGGGCGACATGCGCCACCTCGGTGTCCGGTGAGGCGATCGCCGCGGGCGAGTCGAGCGGGATGTACCAGTGGCCTCCGCCCTGCCCCTCCACCTCCAGATGGAGCGTGCGGCCCGGCGTGCCCGCCTCCGTCAACCAGCCCGGCGACGAGGCGAGTCCCGCTCTTCTGCGCTCGGCCAGGACGGCCGGCAGCTGGCGGGCGGCCAGGTCGATGATCCGGTTCAAGTGCCGCGGCGCGGGCGGCTCGTACGGGTAGTCCAGTGCCGTGGCGACGTCCTCGGCGTGGATCCAGCACTCGAAGGCGCGGTCGATCAGCGCGTCGCGGATCGGCAGGACGAGCCCGGTGAAGTCGACGGGCAGGCCGCCGCTGCTCGTCCCCGCGAACGACAGTGTGCGCACGATGCCGCGGGTCTGGGCGCGCCAGGAGCTCCGTATGAGTGCGTGCGAATGGTGGCCGCACCGGTCGGCGGCTTCGTCGGTACGGCCGGCAATGGTGCGCGGTGCGTCGGGGCCGAGCGGATCGTCGAGGCCGATCGCCATGGCGACCAGGCCGTCGATCGAGCCGAGATGGGCGAGCACCCCGCTGAGCGTGAGCTGCCGCTGCCCGCCCGACCACGTCAGCCGGACCGGCATCTCCCATTCCGGATCGCCGAGATCACCGAGGAAGGCGTCGAGCCGCGCGGTCTCGGCATCGTACGGGCCCGCCCACTCGGGGACGGGGATGCGCGCCGGCCGTCGGCCGAGACAGCCTTCCAGCACCCTGGCCCGCAGCAGCGGGTCGAGGTCGAGCGAGTCCTCCCGGTGGAGCAGCCCCACCGCGTCGCGCAGCCGCAACGCCTCCTCCGCACAGGAGGCGCAGTGGGTGAGGTGGTCTTCGACGGCGGCACTTTCCTCGGCGGAGCAGGCGGACAACGCCCAGGCCCCGAGGAGGGACTTGAGGGTGTCGTGGTCGAAGTGGTAGGCGGGCAGGGCAGGATCCGCGACGAGCCGGGGCTGCGGCTCCAGCTCCGGTTCAAGGGCAGGCACAGGCTGGGACTCGGGCATGGACGGCATGTCGTCCGCCGCATCGCGCGGCTGCGGTACGCGAGGCAAGGGCATGCCGTGCGGCGGGGTGTCCCCGTCGCCCAGCGGCTCGTTGCCCATCGGGCCGTTCACAACACACCGCCGGAAGAGCCGGACGGGGGCGAGGGCGAGGACTGCGGCGGTTGCATTGCGGTGGAGAGCATCTGCAGCCCGAGGCGGAGCCGGCGGCGTGTCTCGTTCTCCGTGAGGCCGAGTTCCGCGGCGGTCCGCCGGTAGTCGCGCCGCTGGAAATAGGCGAGTTCGAGCGTGGCGCGTATTGAGGACGGCATGGACGTGCGAATGAAGTCCGCGCGTGCGGCCGTGTTCGCCTCACGGACTCTCGCCTCGAGCTGGGCCGCGGACCGTTCGCCGCCGATCCGTACGCGCTCGGCCTCGGAGCGGCGCAGCCGGTGGACGGCCTGACGCTGGGTGAGGCTGGCGATCCACGAACGCATGTTGCCGTCCTTGGGATCGAACGCATCCGGGTTCTCCCAGATGTAACCGAAGACCTCACGGGTGATCTGGTCAGCCGCGTCCTCGTCCGCCATGACACGGTGCGCGATGCTGTGGACGAGCGAGGCGAAACGGTCGTACAACTCGCCGAGCGCCGCCTCCTCGCCGCGGGCGAGGCGCTGCTGCATCTTGCGGTCCCAGCGCGGTGGTGCGGGTGTCGCCATCCGGCCGCCCCCTCTCGGCTCGCGCGTCCTGCCCTGCGGTCCGTGCGTGGACCCTTCCGTGCCCTCCGCCTCGAATGTATCCGCCGCCTCCGACAACGTACGCCCCTTTGCCGCAACGAGCTTCGAGAACTCACCGAAACCGATCGATTGATTACGCATCGTGCACAGAACAGACCGCGGGAGTCGACGTGTTATGCGGGTGTGACAGTGGGATGGCGGGGAAGGGATTGCCGCTGGGCATAGGGTCAGTGGGGGCACGGGAAGACCCTGCTGACGAAGGGCAGCGAGCCAGTGGCGTTGAGCGTGAAGGCCGAGGAGCGGGACGGCTGGACGATCCTGCAGGTGTCGGGTGAGCTGGACCTGGTGTCCTCCCCCGGAGTGCGCCAGCACGTGCACGACGCCGTCGCGGACGGGCGGCGCAGCGTCGTGCTCGACCTGTCCGACGTGAGGTTCTGCGACTCCAGCGGGGTCGGCGTGCTGATCGCCGCCCGACGACTGATGCGCTCGTGTGCGGGTCGGCTGCGGCTGATTCTGCCGGCCCAGGGCGCGGTGGACGGCTCCCACGTCAACCGGGTCCTCGCGGCGCTCGGCGTACGACGCCTCTTCGACGTCTACTCCGACCAGAGCGCGGCCGTCGACGAGGCGGCACGGCCCCTCACGGCATAGCGGCATGCGGCACAGCGCGCGCTGATGTCCCGGCCTCGCTGCTCGGTGCTCCGTGACAACATATCGTTACGGAAGGTTACTCACTGCGACAGTGGGTCGCGGGCCGACAGGAGGAATGCAGTGGCCAAGGCGAAGTTCGAGCGGACAAAACCGCACGTCAATATCGGCACCATCGGTCACATCGACCACGGTAAGACGACGCTCACTGCGGCGATCACCAAGGTGCTGCACGACGCGCACCCCGATCTCAACCCGTTTACGCCGTTCGAGGACATCGACAAGGCCCCCGAAGAGCGGCAACGCGGTATCACGATCTCCATCGCGCACGTCGAGTACCAGACGGAGAACCGTCACTACGCGCATGTCGACTGTCCGGGGCACGCCGACTACGTCAAGAACATGATCACCGGCGCCGCCCAGATGGACGGAGCCATCCTCGTGGTCGCGGCCACCGACGGCCCGATGCCGCAGACCAAGGAGCACGTGCTCCTCGCCCGCCAGGTCGGAGTGCCGGCGATCGTCGTCGCCCTGAACAAGGCCGACATGGTCGACGACGAGGAGATCATGGAACTTGTCGAGATGGAGGTCCGCGAACTCCTCTCGGCGTACGAGTTTCCCGGCGACGACCTGCCGGTGGTCAGGGTCTCCGCGCTGAAGGCGCTGGAGGGCGACCCGGAGTGGGCCCAGTCCGTGGTGAAGCTGATGGAGGCCGTCGACGAGTACATCCCGGAACCGGAGCGGGACATCGACAAGCCGTTCCTGATGCCGATCGAGGACGTCTTCACCATCACCGGCCGTGGCACCGTCGTGACCGGCCGCATCGAACGCGGTGTGCTGAAGGTCAACGACGCGGTGGACATCGTCGGAATCCACCCGGAGAAGATCAGCACCACCGTCACGGGCATCGAGATGTTCCGCAAGCTGCTCGATGAGGGCCGGGCGGGTGAGAACGTCGGTCTGCTGCTGCGCGGCATCAAGCGTGAGGATGTCGAGCGCGGCCAGGTCGTCATCAAGCCGGGCACCGTGACCCCGCACACGGAGTTCGAGGGGCAGGCGTACATCCTGTCGAAGGACGAGGGCGGACGCCACACCCCGTTCTTCAACAACTACCGCCCGCAGTTCTACTTCCGGACCACCGACGTGACGGGCGTCGTCACTCTTCCGGAGGGCACCGAAATGGTGATGCCGGGCGACAACACCACGATGCTGGTGCAGCTGATCCAACCGATCGCCATGGAGGAGGGCCTGAAATTCGCGATCCGCGAGGGCGGCCGGACCGTCGGCGCAGGCCAGGTCACCAGGATCATCAAATAGCAGATCGTCTCGCAGATCGTCGAGGGAACGGCGCGCCGCGCGGTGCGCCCCCGGGCGACGCACCCGGCCGGATGCGTCGCCCGGGTGGGAGAATCCGGCCATGGTCTCCCTCGTTCTTATGCGCGGTGACATCACCGAGCAGGCCGTCGACGCCGTCGTGAATGCCGCGAATTCCTCGCTGCTCGGCGGCGGCGGGGTCGACGGCGCGATTCACCGCAGGGGCGGTCCGGAGATTCTGGCGGAATGCCGCGAGCTGCGGGCCTCGCGCTACGGGAAAGGGCTGCCGACGGGGCAAGCGGTGGCCACGACCGCCGGGCGGCTGCCTGCGCGTTGGGTGATCCACACGGTGGGGCCTGTGTGGTCGGCGAGCGAGGACCGCTCGGAGCTGCTGGCCTCCTGTTATCGCGAATCGCTGCGTGTGGCCGATGAACTGGGGGCGCGGGCGGTGGCGTTTCCGGCGATCTCCACGGGCGTCTACCGGTGGCCGCTCGACGACGGCGCCCGGATCGCGGTCGCGGCTGTGCGTGCCGCGGCCACCAAGGTCTCCGAGGTGCGTTTCGTCCTCTTCGACGAGAACGCCTATTCCGCCTTCCTCGCCGCGTCGCGGTCGCCATAGCGGTGGTCGCCGTAGCGCTCGCGCAGTTTGTACTTGAGGACCTTGCGCAGTGTGTCCCCACGCGGCAGGGCGTCGACGATCTCCAGTTGTTCGGGGAGTTTGTGGACGGACAGTCCGCGGGAGCGCAAGTATGCGGTGGCCTCGGCGAGGGTGAGCGGGGCGGCGCCCGGTGGCTGTTCCACGATGGCGCAGACGCGCTCACCGCGCTGGTGGTCCGGCAGGCCGATGACGGCGACGTCGCCGACCGCCGGGTGGGCGTAGAGGAGATCCTCGATCTCCTTGGCGGAGATGTTCTCGCCCTTGCGGATGATGATGTCCTTCAGGCGGCCGGTGAGGACGAGGTGGCCCTCGTGGGTGAGATGGCCCAGGTCGCCGGTGCGGAAGAAGCCGTCCTCGTCGAAGGCCTCGGCGGTCTGGGCCGGGTCGAGGTAGCCGTGGCACACGGCCTCGCCGCGCAGCCGCACCTCGCCGTCGGCGCCGGGCGGCAGGGGTTTGCCGTCGGGGTCGGTGATGCGTATCTCCATGGCGGCGGGCGGGGGGCCTTCGGTGGTGGCGAGCTGCTCCGGAGTGTCAGTGGGGCGCCCTATGGTGATCATCGGGGCTTCGGTCATGCCGTAGCCGTGGGTGAGTTGGCAGCCGAGCTCACGCACGACGTCGTAGTACACCTCGGGCGGCTTGGGGGCGCCGCCGCCCGCGAGGAGACGGAGGGAGGGGATCAGCTGTGTCCCGGGCGGTAGTTTGCGCTGCTCGGCGAGGAAGAGCGTGTAGAAGGCGGTGGAGCCGCCGGCCAGGGTGACGCCGTGGCGGCGGTAGGCGTCCAGCGCGTCCTCCATGGCGAAGTGCTCGAACAGCAGCGCAGGGAAGCCGTAGAGCAGCAGCATCACCAGATAGTCGGGGCCGCCTATGTGGGCGTAGGGGAAGGCGATGGAGCCGACGTCGTGCGAGCGCATGCGCAGGGCGTGGGCGAGGCACGAGCCGCCTGCGATCAGGCTGCGGTCGGTGTGCAGCACGCCCTTCGGGGTGGAGGTGGTTCCGGAAGTCCAGTAGATCCAGCGGACTTCGGTGCCGTCTGAGGGCGCGGAGGGCAGGACGGACGGATCGCCGTCGGGCAGCGGGTGCCGGGGCGTGCCGTCGACGATCAAAGCCGCGGGCGGCCGGGGAAGCCCGCGGGCCAGCCGGTCGGCCATGGCCGTGAAGTCGAAGCCGCGCCACTCGCCGGGTATGACGAGGTGGGCGGCGCCGGTCTCGCGCAGGGCGTGGCCGACCTCGCGGTCGCGGTAGAGGGGGATCACTGGCGTCTGGACGGCGCCGAGGCGTGCGAGGGCGGCGGAGAGCAGCACTGTCTCGATCCGGGTGGGCAGTTGCCAGCAGACCCGGCTGCCCGGGTGCACCCCGATGCCGTACAGCCCGGCGGCGACGCGTTCGGCGCGGTCGTGCAGTTCGCCGAAGGTGAGGTGACGGTCGGCGGTGTCGAGGAGCACGGCCGCGTCGGGGGTGAGGGCGGCGCGGCGTGCGATGAGCTCCCACAGGGTGCGTGACGCGGCGAGGTCGTTGGGGGTCGTGGTGTCCATGGCCGCCTTTCGTTCGCGCGGACTCCGGCTTCACCTGACGCAGTGTCAGGTATACCGTAGTTCTGATGGAGTATCAGCTATCGGCCGCGGGGAGAACCGGATGGAACTGCCGCGCATCGTCAGCGTCGACGACCATGTGATCGAGCCCGCGCACCTCTTCGAGACCTGGCTGCCGGCGAAGTACCGCGACCGCGGACCCAAGCCGCTCACCGCGGGCATCGGCGAACTCGCCTACGTGGGCGGGAAGTACCAGATCACCATGGACCCGGACGGCCCGCCGACCGACTGGTGGATCTACGAGGACCTGAAGTTCCCGTACAAGCGCAACATCGCCGCCGTCGGCTTCGACCGGGACGAGATGACGCTGGAAGGCATCACACGGGAGCAGATGCGACGCGGCTGCTGGGACCCGGCGGCCCGGCTCGCCGACATGGACCTCAACCATGTCGAGGCGTCGCTGTGCTTCCCCACCTTCCCGCGTTTTTGCGGCCAGACCTTCGCGGAGGCGAAGGACAAGGAGGTCGCGCTCGCCTGCGTCCGTGCCTACAACGACTGGATGGTGGAGGAGTGGTGCGGGGACAGCGGCGGCCGGCTGATCCCGCTCTGCCTGATCCCGCTGTGGGACGTCGAACTGGCCGTCGCCGAGATCCGGCGGAACGCGGCGCGCGGCGTGCGGGCGGTCACCTTCAGCGAGATCCCGACGTACCTGGGGTTGCCGAGTATCCACAGCGGGTACTGGGATCCGTTCTTCGCGGTGTGCGAGGGGACGGGCACGGTCGTCAACATGCACATCGGCTCCTCCTCACAGATGCCCGCCGCCTCCCCCGACGCACCCCCTGCCGTCCAGGCGTCGCTCAGCTTCAACAACGCGATGGCGTCGATGATGGACTTCCTCTTCAGCGGGGTCCTGGTGCGCTTCCCGCGGCTGAAGCTCGCCTACAGCGAAGGGCAGATGGGCTGGATCCCGTACGCGCTCGAACGCGCCGACGACGTGTGGGAGGAGCACCGGGCCTGGGGCGGGGTGCGCGACATCGTTCCGGAACCGCCGTCCACCTACTACTACCGGCAGATCTTCTGCTGCTTCTTCCGCGACAAGCACGGGGTCGCCTCGCTCGATGCGGTGGGCCGGGACAACGCGACGTTCGAGACCGACTACCCGCACGTCGACTCAACCTTCCCGCACACCAAGGAGATCGCTCTCGACCATGTGAAGGGTCTCGACGACGAGACGGTCCACAAGCTGATGCGCGGCAACGCCATCCGGATGCTGGAGCTGGACCTTGACCGGTGAGCGCAGCAGTGAGCAGCGGGGCCTGTGCACGCGGCGAGTCGTCGCGGTCACCGGCGCGGGCGCCGGCATCGGACGCGAGCACGCGCTCGCCTTCGCCGCGGCGGGCGCCCGGGTCGTGGTCGGCGACGTGGCGGCGCGTGACGCCGCGGAGGTCGTCGAGGAGATACGCGAGCACGGTGGCGAGGCCGTCACGCATACCGAGCCCATCGACACCTGGTCTGGTGCGGCCTCGCTCGTCCGCACCGCCCTCGACGCGTTCGGACGACTCGACGTCCTCGTCAACAACGCCGGAATCCTGCGCGACCGCATGCTCGTCTCGATGGACGAGGACGAGTGGGACGCGGTCGTCCGCGTGCACCTCAAGGGGCACTTCGCGCCGCTGCGCCACGCCGCGGCGTACTGGCGCGGGCAGGCCAAGGCGGGGCGGTCCGTCGACGCCCGCGTGATCAACACCACCTCGGGCGCAGGGCTGATGGGCAGTGTCGGGCAGGGGAACTACGCGGCGGCAAAGGCCGGGATCGTCGGCCTGACGCTGGTCGCCGCGGAGGAGCTGGGGCGGTACGGGGTCACTGTCAACGCGATCGCGCCGGCGGCCCGTACCCGTATGACCGTTGCGACGATGCCGGAGCTCGTGGCCAAGCCGGAATCGGGTTTCGACCACTACCACCCGGGAAATGTGGCGCCCCTCGTCGTATGGCTCGGCAGCGCCGAGTCGTCCGCGGTCACCGGGCGCGTCTTCGAGGTCGAGGGCGGCAGGATCTCGCTCGCCGACGGCTGGCGCCACGGACCGGCTGCGGACGCAGGGCGCCGATGGCGTCCGGAGGAGCTCGGCGCGGTCGTGGGCAAGTTGACCGACCAGGCGCCCGCTCCAGAACCCGTCTACGGAGCGCGGCCTTCGGGCCCCGGCGGACCCACGGGGTGAGTCATGGACCTGGACTGCAGTGAGGAGGAGGAAGCGTTCCGAGCCGGGTTGCGCGCCTGGCTCGGCGAGGTGCTGCCCAAGCTCCCGCCACCGCCGGACCCGTCCGACTGGCCGGGCCGCCGGGCCTATGACTGTGCCTGGCAGCGCATGCTCTATGACGCCGGATACGCCGGTCTGCACTGGCCCGCCGATGCGGGCGGGCGCGGTGCCACCCCGACCCAGCACCTGATCTTCCTGGAGGAGACCGAGCGCGCGGGCGCGCCGTACGTGGGCGCCAACTTCGTCGGCCTGCTGCACGCCGGGCCCACCATCGCCGCCGAGGGCACCGAGGAGCAGCGGCGCCGCTGGCTGCCGCCGATCCTGCGCGGGGAGGAGGTGTGGTGCCAGGGGTTCAGCGAGCCCGAGGCCGGCTCCGATCTCGCGGCGCTGCGCACGGCGGCGGTGCGCGACGGCGACGCCTACGTCGTCACCGGATCGAAGATCTGGACATCGCACGCCGAAGTCGCCGACTGGTGCGAGCTGCTGGTGCGCACCGATCCGCGAGCGCCCAGGCACCGGGGCATCAGCTGGCTGGCGATGCGGATGGACGCACCGGGCGTCACCGTGCGCCCGCTGCGCACGGTGGCGGGCTCCGAGGAGTTCGCCGAGGTATTCCTCGACGAGGTGCGGGTGCCGGTGGCCCATCGGGTGGGGGAGGAGAACGACGGGTGGCGCGTCACCATGGTGACCCTCTCCTTCGAGCGCGGTACGGCGTTCGTGGGGGAAGTCGTCGCGTGCCGGCGCACGCTGGGGCACATCGCGGCGGCCGCCAGGGCCAACGGCAGATGGCACGATCCGGTCCTGCGGCGCAGACTCGGGCGGCTTGCGGCGGAGTTCTCCGTCCTGTGGCGGCTCACGCAGTGGAATGTGAGCGAGGCGCAGCGGTCGGGTCCGGGGGCGGTGCCGGGGCCCGGCGGCTCGGTGTTCAAGCTGCGCTATTCGCACGCGCGGCAGGAGCTGTACGAGGCGGCGGCGGAGGTGCTCGGCGGGGGCGCGCTGGACGCGGACGAGGAGTGGACCAACGCCCGGCTCTCGTCGCTGTCGTACACCATCGCCGCCGGGACGTCGCAGATCCAGAAGAACATCGTCGCCGAGCGCATCCTCGGCCTGCCGAAAGGGCCGTGACGGATGGATTTCCAACTCACGGATGATCAGCGGGCGTTGCGGGCCGGGGTGCGTGAGCTGCTGGCGGGCCGCTTTCCGCGGGAGCGGCTGCGGGAGGCGGTGGACAGGGCCCGCGTGGTCGACCGGGGCCTGTGGCGCGAGCTCGGCGCGGCGGGGTTCTTCAGCCTGCGGATGCCTGAGGATGCGGGCGGGGCGGGGCTCGGGACGGCCGAGGCGGTGCTCGTCTTCGAGGAGGCGGGGCGCGTCCTGCTGCCCGGGCCTCTCGTGGCCACTCACCTCGCGGCGGGGCACGTGGAGGGGGCGGCGGAGGGCGAGGCGGTGGTGGCCGTAGCCGAGCCCGGCGTGGGCGGGACTGCGATGGTCGAGTATCTGGCGCAGGCGGACGCGCTCCTGGTCGGTACGGAGGAGGGCGTCCGGCTCCGTGTACTCGCCGCGGACGCCGCGGACGTCGCGGATGCTGCGTCCGCGGCGGCGCAGTGGGCGGTACGGCCGGTGCGGTCCGTGGATCCGTTGACGCCGCTGCACCGGGTGGCGGTCGGCGAGGCAGGCGCGCTCGGCCCGACTGGCGGCGGCCCGATTGCCGGCGTACTGGGCCTGCCTGTCGGGCGCTTCCGGCGGGAGGCCACGCTGCTCACGGCGGCCGAGCAGTGCGGCAGCGCCGCCCGTACCGTCGAGATGGCCGTTGAATACGCGGGCGTACGCCATCAGTTCGGCCAAGCAATCGGGACATTTCAGGCGGTCAAGCATCTATGTGCGGACATGTTGGTGCGTGCCGAAATGGGCCGGACCGCCGTCTACGCCGCCGCGGTCACGGGCGACCCGCAGGAGGCCGCGGCCGCCAAGCTGCTCGCCGACGAGGCGGCGGTGCGCAATGCCCGTGACTGCCTGCAGGTGTTCGGCGGCATGGGCTTCACGTGGGAGGCGGATGTGCATCTGCATCTGAAGCGGGCGTGGGTGCGCGTCGAGCGGTTCATGGGGGCGCGTGAAGCGGAGGAAGCTCTGGCTGCAGGGCTGTCATAATGGCCCGAATCGTGCGTGCGGTCAGCGGGTCCTCCAAGGCGTGGATGGAAATGCCTGATTTGCGAGGAATAAAGCGTGACCGAGCGTTGATATCGGGTTGTGTCCTACGTGTGACTCGTCACGGCACGGAGTCGAGGCCTGCCTCGGGTACGCTCCTTCGGGTGCGAGTGGTTCAAGGGCGCAAGCAGTGTGCCGGTGCTCACGTGGCAGCCGGTCCGCTCGTCTGCGCGGACCGGGGACGTGCTTCGAGCTGCGCGTTCCGCGCCTCCACTCCCCGTGGTGAGCGCGGCACAGTATGCAGCACGCATACCTCGTTGCGCTGGAATATGCCTGAAGCGCTTGTTGCGGTGACTGTACGTCAATCATGCTGTTTTCCGTCGGTGTCACAATCCGTGATGCCACGGAGGCGCGAGGCGATGTGTCCGCCGGTTCGGAGCGTGTGAGCGGTGCAGGTGCTTCAGGTGCAGTTGGAAGTCCTTCCTGACCCGGCCGAGGTCAGCCGGGCCCGGAGATGGGCCCGGTCCCGGCTCGCCGGTTCGGGGATAGGGGCCGACGAACCGCTGGCCGAGACGCTGCTCCTGCTGATCTCCGAACTGGTCACCAACGCCGTGGTGCACACCGGTTGTCCGGCCGTGCTGCGAATGCTCTTTCCCGGCGCCGAGACGTCGGAGGCGGGGCCGGTGCCGGGCGGCGCCGGAACGGTACGGGTCGAGGTCGCCGACAGCAGCGACCGGCCGCCGTCGCCGCGCCATGCGCGCGGCGACGACACCGGCGGGCGCGGCCTGGAGCTGGTCGATGGACTCGCCGACCGCTGGGGGTGGCAGCGCGAGGGGAGCGGTAAGCACATCTGGTGCGAGGTGGACCGCTCCAAGTCACAGGGTGCGCCGCTGATGGGCGGCATGTTGGACAAAACGCGCCAAATCTCGCTGAGGTGTTGACGTACCGTATCCGTTTGCTCACTCTAGGGAGTGGGGATCCGTTGTGAGGGGACGGCGAGGAGGCTTCTGGGGAGCCTTCTCGGCGACATGGCGGGTCACCGTCCGGCTGCCTGACCAGGGCCAGAGCGCCGGAGCCGGGTGGCGGTACGCGGTGCCGAGCTCGGGGTGTGCATGGGCGCACCGCCACCCTTGGCTTCTGGGGGTCGCGTTGCGGTGCTACTTGACCGCGACGGGCGCGACGGGGCTGCCGGTCGCGCCGGTGAACGGCTCGGGGGTCGCGCTGAGCAGGAATGCGTACTTCCCGTCGTCCGCGCATGCGGCGGCGAGCTCCTCGAGGTTCCAGTTCTGACCTTGTGGCATGCCCATCTCGACGAGGTGGAGGGCGTGCACCGGCATCCACAGGTTCTCGATCTCCGGCGGGAAGATCTCGAAGGTGAGGGTGTCGTTGGCGACGGCGGCGACATTGCGGGTGTGGAACCACTCGGGCGCGCGGATCGAAAGTCCCGGTGAGGGGTAGCCGTACGAGTGCTTGTCGCCGGCGAGGTAATGCCGCATCTGCCCGGTCCGCACCAGGACGATGTCGCCGGGGCGTATCCGTGTGCTCGCCAACTCCTCGGCGGCGTCGAGGTCGTCGGGGCCGATCGCGTGGTCGACGGGGAGGCGGTCGGCGCCGAGCGCGCGGGCCACGTCGAGGAGCACTCCGCGCGAGAGCACGTTTGTGATCTTCTCCATTCCGCTGAACTCGGAGCCGCCGTGGGCGGTGATGGAGTCCGCGGGGCGGCCGTTGTAGATACGGCCGGAGTGCGATGCGTGGGTGAGACCGTCCCAGTGGGTGGCTGCCTGCAGCGCCGTGGTGACGATGTCGTCACTGGTGGCGACGGTGCCGGAGCCGAACATCTCGAGGTTGACGGCGACCATGGTGTGCAAGGGGTTGACGCGACCGGGGATCACGCCCGTCTGGATGCCATCCTGCTGGAGGGGGAGGGCGAGCGGGAAGCGGCGGCCGGTGCGCACCGCGGCCGCGGCGGACCGCACGGCCTCGTCGGTGATGAGGTTGAGCGTTCCGATCTCGTCGGAGGCGCCCCAGCGCCCCCAGTTGTTGACTCGCTTGGCGATGTCGTGGAACTCCTGCGGTAGTGGCATCGCTTCCTCCCTCGCTTACCGGCGCCCCCGGGGCTAGAATCTAACGGTCCGTCAGAAACCGATGGAAGGGGCGGGACGTGACCGACTTCCTGGCCGGCAAGGTCATCGCGATCACGGGTGCCGGGCGCGGCATAGGCCGGGCCGTCGCGCTCGCCTGCGCGGCGGAGGGCGCGAAGGTCGTGGTCGGCGACTACGGCGTCTCGGTCGACGGCGGGGATCCGAGCAGCGAGATCGCGGCCGGTGTGGTCAAGGAGATCGAGGCGGCGGGCGGGGAAGCCGTCGCCGTGGCCGACGACGTGTCCACCATGGCGGGCGGAGCCAGGCTCGTGCACGCCGCCACGGAGGCGTACGGGTGCATCGACGGCGTGGTGTGCGTCGCCGGCATCCTGCGCGAACGCATGCTGTTCAACATGACCGAGGAGGAGTGGGACCCGGTCATCGCAACGCACCTGAAGGGCACCTTCACCGTCTTCCGTGCGGCATCCGCGGTCATGCGCAAACAATGCTCGGGGACGCTGATCGGATTCACCAGCGGCAACCACCAGGGCAGTGTCTCGCAGGCCAACTACTCCTCAGCCAAGGGCGGGATCATCTCCCTGGTGCGCAGCGCCGCCCTCGGCCTGCACAAGTACGGGGTCACGGCGAACTGCGTCGCGCCCGTCGCCCGTACCCGCATGTCGGCGAACGTGCCGATGGAGCTGAAGGAGATCGGCGAGCCGGAGGACGTCGCCGCACTCGTCGCCTATCTGCTGAGCGACCGGGCACGGGGGATCACGGGGCAGGTGTACACCGTCGCCGGGCCCAAGATCGCGGTGTGGGCCCAGCCGCGCGAGCTGCGCGCCGCATACGGGGAGGGGCCGTGGACGCCTGAACGGATCGCCGACTTCCTGCCCGGAACCGTCGGGGTCGATCCGATGCCGATGCTCGAACAACTGGAGGCCATGCGCCACGCGGCAGTCGCCGGCGCCCGTCCCAACGCGTCCGACGCGGTGCAGGGCTGAGGGTGAGGTCCGCGATGGATTTCGCATTCGGACCCGAGGACGAGGCCTTCCGCGCGGAGGCGCGGGCATGGCTCACCGAGCACGCGTCCGACGCCTGCGACGCCCGCGCATGGGAACGGGAGTTGGGCGCAGCCGGGTGGATAGGCCTCGGCTGGGACGCCGACTATGGCAACCGGAAGGCCTCCCTCGTCCAACAGGTCATCTGGGGCGAGGAGTACACGCGCGCCGGAGCACCGACGCGCGCTGGGCACATCGGCGAGAACCTGCTCGCGCCGACCCTCCTCGCGCACGGCACCGGCCCCCAGTGCGACCGCTTCCTGCCGCCCATCGCGCGCGGTGACGAGCTGTGGTGCCAGGGCTACAGCGAGCCCGGCGCCGGCTCCGACCTCGCCGGTGTGCGCACGGCGGCGGCACGCGACGGCGACGTCTACCGCATCACCGGCCAGAAGATCTGGACGTCACTCGCCCTGGACGCCGACTGGTGCTTTGTCCTCGCCCGCACCGATCCGGAATCAATACGTCACCAAGGGCTCTCCTTCCTGCTCGTCCCCATGGACCAGCCGGGCCGGATCCAGATCCGCCCGATCCGCCAGATGACGGGGACGAGCGATTTCAACGAGGTCTTCTTCGACGGCGCACGCGCCCGCGTCGAGCACCGCGTCGGCCCTGAGGGCGCAGGCTGGCGTGTCGCCATGTCCCTCCTCGGCTTCGAGCGCGGCGTCTCCACGCTGGTCCAACAGGTCGGCTTCGAACGGGAACTGGCGGAGATCATCGAGCTGGCCACCGCAAGCGGAGCCTGCACCGATCCCGTCGTACGGGCGGCGCTGACCCACCAGTGGGCGCAGCTGCGGACGATGCGCTGGAACGCCCTGCGCACCCTCGGCACCGACGACCCCGCAGCGCCGAGCATGTCCAAACTGCTGTGGGCAGCCTGGCACCAGCGGTTGGGCGAACTCGCCATGGCCGTCCGCGGCCCCGCTGCCACGGCCGGTCCGAAGCGCTGGTCCCCCGAGGATCCCTACGCCCTCGACGAGCTTCAGCACCGCTTCCTGTTCTCCCGGGCCGACACGATCTACGGCGGCTCCAACGAGATCCAGCGCACGATCATTGCGGAACGCGTCCTCGGGCTCCCGAAGGAGCCTCGCGGATGACCGGCGACGACCAGCACACCGAGCGGCGCCCTGGCAGGCACATGGGAAGTGCTGGGGACGGGCCCGCCTACGAACCGGCTCACGGCCTCCTCGCAGGACGGACCGTCCTGGTGACCGCCGCTGCGGGCACCGGGATCGGCTTCGCCACCGCCAAGCGCTGCGCCGAGGAGGGCGCCACCGTAGCCATCAGCGACCGCCATGAGCGACGTCTCGCCGAATGCACCGAGGAGCTCACCGCCACCACGGGCGTCAAGGCCGTCGCCGTTCCGTGCGACGTGACCGTCGAGGACGACGTGCGGCGGCTGTTCACCGCCGTCACCGCCGAACTCGGCGGCATCGACGTGCTGGTCAACAACGCCGGCCTCGGCGGCACCGCCGAGCTCGTCGACATGACCGACGAACAGTGGCACCGCGTCCTCGACGTCACACTCGGCGGCACCTTCCGATGCACACGCGCCGCCCTGCGGCACATGCGGCAGCGCCGCACGGGTGTGATCGTCAACAACGCATCCGTCCTGGGCTGGCGTGCCCAGACCGGACAGGCCCACTACGCCGCCGCCAAAGCCGGCGTCATGGCGCTGACACGCTGCGCCGCCATCGAGGCCGCCCCGTACGGCATCCGTGTCAACGCCGTCGCACCATCCCTCGCCATGCACCCCCATCTCGCCAAGGTGACCAGCGACGAGACGCTCGTCGAACTCACTTCCCGCGAAGCCTTCGGCCGGGCCGCGGAGCCGTGGGAGGTCGCGAACGTCATCGTCTTCCTCGCCAGCGGTTACAGCTCCTACATGACCGGTGAAGTCGTATCGGTCTCCTCCCAACACCCGTGAAGGGCACAGTCGAATGAAGCGGTACGGGCACTGGATCGACGGCCGGTGGCAGCACCCGGCCCAGGGGCACTACCCGGTCATCAACCCGGCCACCGAGGAGGTCGTCGGGCATGCCCCCGAGGCGAGCCCCGATGACGTGGACGCCGCCGTACGGGCTGCCCGCGCCGCGTACGAGGACTGGAGCAGGACCAGCCCGGCACAGCGCGCCGCCCTGCTCAACCAGGTCGCGGAGCTGCTGACGGAGCGCAGCGCGGATCTCGTACCGTTGCTGCAGGCAGAGACCGGAGCGACGATGCGGGTGGCCGGCACCATGCAGCTCCCCACTGCCGCCGAGCGGTTCCGCCGGTATGCGCGCGGGGCCACGGAGACGGACACCATCCCCCTCGCGCCCGTTCCCGTGAAGGCCTCGCCCCTCGCGCCCGGCGGCCTGATCGGCGCGGCCGCCGTGCGACGCCCTGTAGGCGTCGTCGGTTGCATCACCTCCTACAACTTCCCCATCGTGAATCTGGCGGGCAAGCTCGCCCCGGCGTTGGCGACGGGCAACACCGTGGTCGCCAAGCCGGCGCCTCAGGACCCGCTGACCTGCCTCCTCCTCGGTGAGATCCTCAAGGAGGCGGGTCTGCCGGACGGCGTGTTCAACGTGGTGACCGGATCCGGTGCGACCGCGGGCGAGGCCCTCGTCGCACACCCCGGCGTCGACATGATCAGTTTCACTGGCTCCTCCTCGGTTGGTAAGGCGATAGCGCAGGCGGCCGGGCGGACAATGAAACGCACCCTGATGGAACTGGGCGGCAAGGGTGCGGCCATCGTCCTCGAGGACCTGCCGGATGCGGCGCTCAACTCGGCTGTCAGCGCTGTCGGTTCGACATGGGCATTCCACAGTGGGCAGATCTGCACGGCGCCGACCCGTGTGCTCGTGCATCGCGCGCTGTACGAGAAGGTCGTCGACTCCCTTTCACAGTACGCGCGGGCACTGACAATCGGTGACCCTGTGGACAAGTCCACCGTCGTGGGCCCGCTGATCAGCGCTGCCCAACGCGACCGGGTCGAGGCGTACATCGCATCCGCCCGCGAACAGGGCGCCCGCATCGTCACAGGTGGCGTCCGCCCCGACCTGAAGCCCGGCTTCTATGTCGCGCCCACGCTCGTCAGCGACGCAAGCCCCGGCATGGGCGTCGCCCAGGAGGAGATCTTCGGGCCCGTCGTCGTCGCGCTCTCCTTCGACACCGAAGAGGAGGCCGTCGAGATCACCAACGGCACGCCGTACGGCCTTTACGACTACGTCTTCTCCGGCGACGCCGGCCGCGCCTGGAATCTTGCCGGACGGCTGCGCAGCGGGAACGTCGGCATCAACACCGTGCAGCGGCATCCGGAAACCCCCTTCGGCGGCTTCAAGGACAGCGGCGTCGGACGCGACGGCGGTTCCTTCGGCCTGCACGCGTACAGCGAACTCCAGTCCGTCGTCTGGCCTTCCTGAGGGGGCAGTGAGACATGAGAGGCGTCATCTTCGACGGCAAGCAGACGCACGTCGTCGACGACCTGGACGTGCGTCAACCCGGACCGGGCGAGGTCCGCGTGCGCATCCAGGCCGCCGGCCTGTGCCACAGCGACCTGTCCGTCGTCGACGGAACGATTCCCTTCCCGGTCCCCGTCGTTCTCGGCCACGAGGGAGCGGGCATCGTCGAGTCGGCCGGCGCCGGCGTGACCCATGTGGCTCCCGGCGACCACGTTGCCCTGTCCACCCTCGCCAACTGCGGAACATGCGCCGACTGCGATCGTGGCCGCCCCACCATGTGCCGCAAAGCCATCGGCCGCCCCGGACAACCGTTCACGCGTGCGGGTGAAACGCTCTACTCGTTCGCCTCCAACTCCGCCTTCGCGGAACGTACGATCGTCAAGGCGGTGCAAGCGGTCCCCATCCCCAGCGACATACCTTTCACGTCCGCCGCGCTCATTGGCTGCGGAGTCGTGACCGGCGTCGGCGCGGTGCTCAACCGTGCCCGCGTCGAGCGCGGTGATTCCGTCGTGGTCATCGGCGCGGGCGGTATCGGCCTCAACGTCATCCAGGGCGCACGGATCGCCGGCGCGCTGCGGATCGTTGCCGTCGACGCCAACCCGGCGAAGGAAGCGGCGGCGCGCCTGTTCGGCGCCACCGACTTCGTCGATGCGTCCGCGGTCGACGACGCCGTGTCCGCCGTCCGCCGACTGCTGCCGCACGGCGCCGATCATTCGTTCGAGTGCGTCGGGCGTGTCACGCTGATACGCCAGGCCATCGACCTGCTCGACCGGCACGGCCAGGCGGTGCTGCTCGGCGTGCCGCCGGCCACGGCCGAGGCGTCCTTTCTCGTCTCGGCGATGTATCTCGACAAGTCGATACTCGGTTGCCGTTACGGGTCCTCGCGGCCGCAGCACGACATCGCGCTCTATGCGCAGCTGTACCGCGAGGGACGCCTTCTCCTCGACGAACTGGTCACCAAGGCCTATCCGGTCGAGGATTTCGACAAGGCCGCCGAGGACACCCTCCACGGCCGGGTAGCGCGATCCGTCCTGACGTTCTGAGGGACCGCCTACTCCCCGGGCAGTCGGACTTCGTGGCCCGATCCTTACGTATCCTGGCCTTCGGGCCACTCGTTCCGGCCAAACGGCTCACACAGGATGGTCGGCGTGACGCAGACATCCCCAGAGCCGACAGGCACCGAGAACACTGTCCGCGCCCGGACCGCCGTGCGGCGCTCGCGCATCCACCGCGCCTGGTGGATCGCGGTCGTCGTTTTTCTGACGCTCGTCGGCGCCGCCGGATTCCGCGCGGTGCCCAGCGTGATGATCGACCCACTGCACAAGGAATTCGGCTGGTCGGACGCCACCATCAGCTCAGCCGTCTCCATCAACCTGGTGCTCTACGGGCTGACCTCGCCCTTCGCCGCCGCACTGATGGATCGTTTCGGCATCCGCAAAGTGGTCACCTGCGCACTGCTGCTCGTCAGCGCCGGAAGCGGCCTGACCGTCTTCATGGAGGGCAAGCTGGCAACTCCTGCTGTGCTGGGGTGTCCTGGTCGGCCTCGGCACCGGATCGATGGCGCTGGCCTTTGTGGGGACCATCACCAGTCGCTGGTTCGTGGGGCGGCGCGGCCTCGTCTCGGGCGTGCTGACGGCGGGCGGTGCGGCCGGCCAACTGGTCTTCCTGCCCCTCGTCTCCGCGATCATCAGCGGTCACGGCTGGCGCACCGCCTCCCTCGTGGTCTCCTTCGCGGCTCTCGCCGTCGTACCGCTCGTGGTGTGGATGCTGCGCGACCGCCCGCAGGACATCGGCCTGCAGCCGTACGGGGCCGATCCGGCCCGCCCCGTGCCCGTACCGCCCCGGCAGTCGGGCGCGGCCGTGCGGGCCGTGCGGGCTCTGCTGAGCGCCGCGCGGACCAAGCCGTTCTGGCTGCTCGCCGGCACCTTCGCCATCTGCGGGGCCTCGACGAACGGCCTGGTCGGCACGCACTTCGTCCCGGCCGCGTGTGACCACGGCATGCCGCAGACGACGGCTGCGAGCCTGCTCGCCGTCATCGGTGTCTTCGACATCGCGGGCACGATCGCGTCGGGCTGGTTCACCGACCGCTTCGACACGCGCCGACTGCTCGCCGTCTACTACGCGCTGCGCGGCCTGTCGCTGATCTTTCTGCCGATGCTCTTCGCCGCCACCGTGCAACCGCCGATGCTGTTCTTCATCATCTTCTACGGCCTCGACTGGGTGGCCACCGTGCCGCCGACGCTCGCGCTGTGCCGGGCGCACTTCGGCGAGGACGGGCCCATCGTCTTCGGCTGGGTGCTCGCCTCCCACCAGGTCGGTGCGGCGCTCGTCGCCTTCCTGGCGGGCGTGGTGCGCGACACCTTCGGAAGTTACGACCTCGCCTGGTACTGCTCGGGAGCACTGTGCGCCGTAGCGGCGTTGATGGCTCTGGTGATCCGTCGGCGAGGGGCAGGGCCTGGGACCGTAGGGATCGCGGCGCCTGCAGCCGCGGCCTGAGAGGCGGCTTGTTCGCTCACGGGGTGAACCGCCCGAAGCGGCCCCGGTGGAAGAGCAATGGGGCGGGCTCGGACGGCGCTTCCACTGTGTCTGTCGTGCCCAGGGCGTCCACGCGGCCGACGACGATCAGGTGGTCGCCGCCGGTGTGGACGGCGTGGATGGTGCAGTCGACCCACGCCAGGACGCCCGCCAGGCGCGGCGCGCCGCTTGCGGGGGCGGGGCTCCACGCGACGCCTGCGAACTTATCCGGATTGTCCGCGCCGCTCACGGCGAAGGAACGGCACAACTCGCCCTGGTCGGCGCCGAGGATGTTGACGCAGAAGACTCCGGCCTGCGCTATCCGCGGCCAGCTGGTCGAGGTGCGGGCCACCATGAAGGCGACGAGCGGCGGCTCCAGGGAGAGGGATGCAAAGGACTGGCAGGCGAAGCCCGCCGGAGGCGTGTGCGAGTCGGCGGCGGGTGCGGTGATAATCGTGACGCCGCTTGCGAAGTGGCCGAGCACGCGCCGGAACTCACCCGTGTCGAGCGGCGCGCGTTCGTTCTCGCGCACCGCGCGCAGCTCCGGCGGAGGCAGTGCTTCCACGGGGGCAGCGGAGGTCGCCGCGCCGACCGACCGGAGGTAGCGGACGGCGGCGACCGCCATCTCTGCATGTCCCATCACGCATCCATTTAAACTGACGATACGTCAGGTAGGAAGGGTGTGGAGGCGGGCAATTCCGAGGTCACCGGCCCCGGAAACGCGGGGCGCGGCGCTCCATGAAGCTGCGGACCCCTTCCTGTGCGTCCGCCGTGGTCATATTGACCTCCTGGGCGGCGGATTCGGCGGTGAAGGCGGCAGCTCGCCCGCCGTCGAGAGATGAGTTGATCAGCTGCTTCGTCAGTGCCAGCGCGCGTGTGGGGCTGCAGGCGAGACGTTCGGCCCACGTACGGGTGGTTTTTTCCAGATCGCCGATGGGGACGACACGGTTCACCAGGCCAAGGCGTTCGGCCGCCGGGGCGGGGAGGTCGTCGCCGAAGAACATCAGTTCCTTCGTGCGCTGGGGGCCGATCAGGCGCGGCAGCAGATACGTTCCGCCGCCGTCGGGGACAAGACCGCGGCGGACGAACACCTCGATGAACCGTGCGCTGTCCGCCGCGAGGACCAGATCGCAGGCGAAGGCGAGGTGCGCCCCGATTCCGGCCGCCGTCCCGTTGACCGCCGCGATCACCGGCTTCTCGCAGTCCTGGACGGCAGCGATGAGGCGCTGAGCACCGAGGCGGATCGTACGGGCCACATCACCCGCGACACGCGCCTCCTGTGACGCGGCCCCGCCGCTCAGGTCGGCTCCCGCGCAGAAGGCGCGGCCCCTCGCGGCGATCACGACGGCGCGGATCCCCGGGTCTGCGGATGCCTCGTCCAGCAGCGTTATCACGCGTTCCCGCTGCGCCCAGGTGAGCGCGTTGAGGGCCTCCGGGCGGTTCAGCGTGATCCACGAGACGGCGTTGTCAGTGGCGTGGAGTACAAGTGAATCAAGGGAATTCCCCAGCGGGACCGGGGAGTTCGAGGGGGCACTGGAGGGGGAGTCGGCCATGGATGTCCTTCGGAGGGTCGTGCTCGCGGTGGCCCGCGGGCTCGGCTCAGCGGCACACCGCCAGCGCGTCGAGCGCGACGGCGCCCTGCCCGCGTGGAAGCACCATCAGGGGGTTGACGTCGAGTTCGGTGAGGTCGTCGCCGAGCTCCATCGCCATACGCTGTACACGCAGCACGACATCGACCAGGGCGTCGGTATCGGCCGGAGGTGCTCCTCGCACGCCGTCGAGCAGCGCGCGCCCGCGCAGTTCGCCGAGCATGCACCGCACCTCGCCCTCGCCGAACGGAGGGACACGGACGGCCGTGTCCCGCAGCACCTCGACGAGGACGCCGCCGAGGCCGAGGGTGACGGTCGGGCCGAAGACGGGGTCGTGCGTGACGCCCACGAACATCTCCATGCCCTGTTCGACCATCTGGCAGACAAGGACGCCGTCGAGGTCGATGTCCTCGTACCGAGCGATGTCGGTGAGCTCGCGATAGGCGTCCCGCACCTGGCTCGCAGAGGTCAGGTTCAACTTGACGAGTCCGAGTTCGGTCTTGTGGGCGAGTTGCGGGCCCGATGCCTTCATCGCGACCGGGTACCCGACCAGGCCCGCCGCGCGTACGGCGCCGGCCGCGCTGTTGACCAGTTGCTCGCGGGGCACCCTGATCCCGTAGGCCCGCAGCATCTGCTTGGCGGCGTGTTCACTCAGCCGCCCGGCGGGGCGCGTCAGGGCGCGGGCCTTTCGAGCGGACGGGGAAGGCGTGCGCGGAGCGTCGTCGAAGGGGGAGCGGTAGGAGGTGACGAAGCGGTGGTGGTCCAGATAGGCCTTGACGGCCGTGATGCAGTTGCGGAAGGTGCGGAAGGTCGCGATCCGGGAGGAGCCGAGCAGGGTGGTGCGATAGGCGTCCTCGGTTCCCACGGGCGAACCCCACACGACGCACACGAGCTTGTCCGTTTCCTCGGCCGCGTCTGCCAGGTCCTGCGCGAGCTTGTCGCTCATCGGCGGGAAGGGGCCGGTGATCGGGCAGACCAGCACGCCGACGGAGGGATCGGCGAGGATCGCGTCGATGATCTTGCGGCCGCGCCAGTCGCCGACGGGGTGACCCCCGTTGTCCACCGGATTGACGACGTTGAGATAGGGGGGTATCCACTGGTGCAGCTCGTCCTGGGTCGACTGCGGCAGCTCCGGGAGGCGGAGCCCTGCGGTGGCTGCGAGGTCGGCGAAGTGCGCTCCCGTGCCGCCGGAGATCGAGTAGACGACGACACCGTCGGCTTGCGGGGGGCGGGCCCTGGCAAGCAGAGCCGCCGTGTCCTGCAGTTCGTCGAGTCCGTCGACCCGGATCACGCCGAACTGCCGGAAGGCTGCGTCGGCGACCGCGTCCGAGCCGGTGAGCTTGCCGGTGTGCGAGGCGGCCGTGCGCGCCCCCGTCTCGGTCCTGCCGACCTTGACGGCCACGATCGGTACCTTTTTACGAGCCGCTCGGTCGGCGGCGAGAGTGAACGAGCGGCCGTCGCGGAGCCCTTCCACATATGCGGCGATCGCGCCGACCTCGGGTTGCTCGGCAAAGTAGTTGACGAAGTCCGCCGTCTCCAGGTCGGCCTCATTGCCGGTCGGGGCCCAGTGGCTCAGGCGGATGCCGAGCTCCTGGAGCGTGAAGACGGGACGGCCCTGGTGGCCTGACTGGGTGATCAGGGCGATGGCGGGACCGTCGAGGTCGTCGCGGAACTTCTCGAAGGCGTTGAGGTTGGTGTTCGGGCCCAGCAGCCGCAGGCCCGACCGGGAGACCGCGTCGGTGAGCCGTTCCTGGGCGGCGGCGCCGTCCGCACCGGTCTCGGCGAATCCGGAGGCGAAGACGACCGCGAACTTGGTTTTGGACTCAGCGAGTTCCTCGATCACCGGAAGGGGGTCGGATACCAGAACGACGGCGAGATCGACAGGATGCGGGAGGTCTGCGACACGAGGGCGGCAGGGGATGGCGAAGACGCTCTCGCGTCCGGGATTGACGGGGAAGAGCCGGGCACCGACGCGCTCGGACCAGGCGAGGAGCTGCCGCGTGATGCCGGTGTTCGGCCTCCCCTCGCTGTCGGATGCGCCGATGACGGCCACCGACTCCGGCCGGAAGAACCGGTCGAGGTCGGGAACGGGGGAGTGCAGCGGACGGCCGCCCACGTCGAAGTCGGTCGAGTGGCGCACGGCCGGGCCGCACCGCTCGCTGCAGGCAACGGCTCGGGCCGCACGTGGGTCGGTGCTGAGGGTTCCGTGTGTCGATCCAAGCATGGTCCTCGTCCGCTCCTGATGGTCCTCGGAGAGAAGAACTGACGCTCAGTCAGATTCTAAGACTGACGCGCAGTCAGGAACAGGGGTTGGCATGAAAGGCCCTGCGGCGGTGAAGGTCTCGGGAGATGCGGGGCGATCGAGGGCGGGTCGGTCGGCGGAGGGGGGTGGGCCGGCCGACCCGCCGGTCAGGGCTCCGACGCCTCGCGCCGAAGCCGCATGGCCTCGCGCCCTCCCCCGGCTGTCCGGTGTTCGCCCATGAAGCATGTGTCGCATCCATCAATATCCTCAAGGGCGCGCCGGGTATCGCCGTCGACCGCTTGTGAATGGTTTTGACCAGAAGTCGTCGGATCCGCCCCGAGGTCTTGCGGTGCAGCGTCCGGCTCGGCTGAACTGACATACCGTCAGCCAGAAACAGGGAGGCCCGCTATGCATACGACATGGCTCACCGGAGCGCAGTGGCTTGCCGTCCTGCGGATAGGCCTCGGGCTGTGGTGGCTGGAGAGCTGGCGGCACAAGGACAAGAAGGCCTGGTTCGAGCGGGGCTCGGGGATAGCGTGGGCCGCCGATGTGGCGGCCAAACACCGGTGGCCCGTTGTGCAGAACGGTTTCGCGGCGGTAGTGGCGCCACGTCCCAAGGTGATGGCCTACGTCGTCGCCTACGCCGAACTCGCCCTCGGCCTTGGCCTGACCCTTGGCTTGCTGACGCCCATCGCCCTGGTCGGCGGCCTCGTGCTGAACCTTCTCTATCTCGTCCTCATGATCCACGACTGGGCCGAGCAGGGGCAGAACGGAATGATGGCGCTGATATCGCTGGTCGCCCTTTTCGCCATGAGCTGGCAGACATGGTCACTCGATGCCGCCTTCGGGCTCTTCTGAATCGGACCTGCGACGCTCCCCCTGGAGGAATCCGCCATGCCCACTGCGCGCTTCGACCTGCCCGACATCGACGCGTTCACCCGTCCGTACTGGGACGCCGCCGCCGACGGCCGTCTGCTGATACGCCGCTGTGGTGCCTGCGGTGCCGCGCATCACTACCCCCGCGAATTCTGTCCGCGGTGCTGGAGCGAGGACGTCGCGTGGGAGGAGGCGAGCGGCCGGGCAGCGCTCTACACCTGGTCGGTGGTCCACCTGAACGACCTGGCGCCGCATCGCGACCGCGTCCCCTACGTGGCCGCCGTCGTCGACCTCGACGAGGGGCCGCGCATGATGACCGAGATCGTCGATTGCGCCGGGAGCGACCTTCGGGTGGGTATGCCCCTGCGGGTGCTTTTCCGCGCCGAGGCCGGTGCCCCGGCCGTCCCCGTTTTCCGTCCCACGGACTGACCGCGTTCAGCCGCGGCCGAGGACGAGCGTGCCGGAGGAGCAGAACCATCCGCCCGTTCCGGAGGCCACGGCAAGCTCGGGCGTGCGACCGCCGGCCGTATGCACCTGGTGCTCGCCGGCGTCGCCGCGCAGTTGCCGCACCGCCTCCACGATCAGGAACAGCCCCCGCATGCCCGGATGGCAGGCCGAGAGCCCGCCGCCGTCGGTGTTGACCGGCAGCTCGCCGTCCGCCAGCAGTCTGCCCTTCTCCACGAACGCGCCGCCCTCGCCCTTCTCGCAAAAGCCCAGGTCCTCCAGGGTCACCAAGGTCATGTAGGTGAAGGCGTCGTAGATCTCGGCGATGTCGACGTCGCTGGGCCGCACCCAGGCCCGCTCGAAGGCGAGACGCCCCGAGACCGCCGCAGGCGAGACGGTGAAGTCGTCCCACTCCGACATCGCGGCATGGGAGAGATGCTCACCCGCGCCCAGGATCCACACGGGCGTCGTGGCTGCGTCCGGTACGTACTCCTCCGCGGCGAGCAGCACGGCGCAGCCGCCGTCGGAACGGATGCAGCAGTGGAGCTTGGTGAACGGGTCTGCGATCAATGGGCCGGACAGCACGTCGTCAACAGTGATGGGGGTGCGGTACATCGCCTCGGGATTGCGGGCCGCGTTGGCACGTGCCTGGACGGCCACCTCGGCGAGCTGTTCGAGCGTCGTGCCGTACTCGTGCATGTGGCGGCGGGCGGCCATCGCGTACTTGGCGACCAGGGTGTGCCCATACGGCACCTCGAACTGGAGCGGTCCGCGCGAGCCGAACGAGAGGTTCGCGGTGCGGCGCCCGGCCTTTAGATCGGCACGTGCGGTCGAGCCGTAGACGAGCAGCACGGCGTTGGCGCGCCCGGCGGCGATCGCGTCCGCCGCGTGGGCGGCCATGACCTCCCACGTCGCACCGCCGACCGACGTCGATTCCACCCATGTGGGGCGCAGGCCGAGGTATTCGGCGACCTCCACGGGCGCCAGGGTGCCCAGACCAGCCGAACCGAAGCCGTCGATGACCGATCGGTCCAGCCCCGAGTCGGCAAGCGCGCGGCGCGCCGCCTGGGCGTGCAGGGCGTAGGGCGTGGCCTCGTCGACCCGACCGCAGTCGGCGAGGGCCACGCCGACGACGGCCACCTTGCGCGGGGCGGTGCGTATGGCGTTCGGCATGAATCTGACGGTACATCAGTTTGTCGAGGTGTTCACCTGCGTCTCGGTGTCGCCCCGCGCTTCTTGCGTAGCAGCCCGAGCGCGCCCAGTGCCTGGATCAGCGAGATGACCGTGAGCAGTGCGATCAGGCCCCGCCGCGGCGCCGATCCGTCGCCCCAGAACTGCCAGCTGATCCAAAGCGCCGTCAGTGCCGACCACAGTCCCACCGTCCAGCGCAACTGCGTCGCCGAGCTGTCCTCGCCCGGCGACAACCAGCGCACCGCCGCACTTCTGGGCTTCTTCTCTTCCATGGGTCGATGATGCACCGAACCGTGCGTGGCTCTGTGCTTGCGGGTCCCCTCTCCCTAAGATGACGATCCGTCAGGTATGCAAGCGCATGACATATCTGTGTGGCCGGATCTGTGGTCGTGAGGAGCCCGCCGATGGATGCCAGGTTCACCGAGGAGCAGAGCGCCATACGGCGCACCCTGCGCGAACTGCTGCACAAGCACTGCGGGCCCGACGAGGTCAAGGCCGCGCCCCGCACCTCCGCCGGCTACGACGAGCCTCTCTGGCGACGGCTCTCCGAACACCTCGGCCTGCCGGGTCTCGCCCTGCCGGCACGTTACGGAGGCGTCGGCTGCGGACCGACCGAACTTGCCCTCGCCTGCGAAGAGACCGGCCGGGCCCTGCTGCCCTCCCCGCTGCTGGCGACCGCGGTGCTCGCCGCCCCCCTGATCGCCGCTCTCGGCTTCGACGAGCAGCGCGCCGCCCTGCTGCCGCGCATCGCCTCCGGCGAGCTGACGGCGGCACTGGCCGTCCCCGGGCCCCTCGGAGCCGCCCTCGGCCTCACCGATGCCAACGACGGCGACTGGTCGGGCGGCGGCCGAGCCGGGGGCATACAGGCTCGCCGGACGGGACCGCTCGCTGCCGCCGGCGGCACCGGCGGCACCGGCGGCACCGGCGGCACCGGCGGCACCGGCGGCACCGACGACGCCGATGGCGCGTGCACCGCCGGATGGCGGCTGTACGGGGAGGCAGACGGCGTGCTCGACGGCCACAGCGCCGGGGTCCTGCTTGTCGCCGCGCACTGCGGAGGTTACGCGCGCAGCCACACGCGCCTCTTCCTGGTGGAGCCGGACGCGCCCGGCATTGTCCGTACCAGGCTGACCACCCTCGACGAGACCCGGCCGCAGGCGCGCATCGAGCTGCGCGACGTCCCGGCGATGCCGCTCGGCGACGACGCGCAGCAGCCCGGCGACCTCGCAGCGCAGTTGCTTCGCACGGGTGAGTTCGCCGCCGCCGTACTGGCCGCAGAAGCGGTCGGTGCCGCGGACTTCTCCTTGTCGAGTACGGTCGAGTACGTGCAGGTCAGAGAGCAGTTCGGACGCCCGGTCGGCTCGTTCCAGGCGGTCAAGCACCGTCTCGCGGATCTCTACGTGCAGGTGCAGGCTGCGCGTTCCGCCGCCTATTACGCCGCCTGGGCTGCCGGCCAGGGCAGCCCAGGCGGCGACGGCCGCGAGGGCGAGGGCCACGACGGCGGCGGCCACCGGGACCGGCGGGACGAGATCGCCGTGGCGGGCCCGCTCGCGCTCGCACAGGCGCTGGAAGCGCTGCGTTCCGCCGCCGCCGAATCCGTTCAACTGCACGGCGGCATCGGCTTCACCTGGGAGCATCACGCGCATCTGTACGTCAAGCGCGCTGCCTGCGACGACCTGCTCTTCGGCCCTGCGCACCGGCTGCGGGCGCAGGCCGCGCACCGCACCGGACTCTTCTCCGGCGCCGTTCGACCCCGGTCGGCCCGGACGACGGCAGGAGCGGTGGCGTGACGGCGTCGGAGCGCGGCAGGCTGCTGGTCCAGAGGGTCTCCTCGACCCGTGCCTTCACGAAGGTCGCCCCGCATGTCGTCCCGGCGATGGACAAGGCGGTGCACCGGCTGACCGGCGGCAAGGTGATGTTGAGCAGTCAGATGCTGCCGAGTGTGGTGCTGACCGCGACGGGCGCGAGGAGTGGGCGCCCGCGCCGCACACCGCTCGCCTGCATGCCGGAGGACGGTGGAACGTTCGTACTGGTGGGGAGCAACTTCGGCCGCACCGATCACCCGGCGTGGACGGCCAACCTGATCAAGAATCCGCAGGCACGGATCAGCTGGAGGGGGCGTGACGTCCCTGTAACGGCCACACTTCTGACAGGGCGCGAGCGTGCGCAGACATGGGAGTCGGTGCTCCGCTTCTGGCCCCCGTATGCCGCCTACGCCGCACGCGTCGACCGCGAGATCCGTCTCTTCCGGCTCGTACCGCGCGACTAGGTGTGCCGTCAGGTGTCCCGCTATCCCGTTCGCAACAGCAAACGCGGGCGGCGAACCGGCAACCTCCCCCGAGGGCCGGCCGACGCCCGCGTCGATGCGTGGCAGGACGAGACAAATGTTGGCGATATGGGCTATTGAACGATCGACTATCGACTCACGAAAGATCGACTCACGAAAGATCGACTCAAAGATCGACACATGAAAGATCGGCTCATGACGACAAGTTGCGTCGTGAGCGCTACTTGGTCGGCTTCTTCCCGGTGACGCCCAGGTGCACGAGCAGCGCCAGGTTCGGCTTCAGCTCCGCCTGCTTGACGCCCCAGGACTGGAAGCCCTTCTGATGGGCGGCCACCGCGGCGAGCATCGCGACCAGCGAACCGGCCACGGCCGCGGGGCTGACCCACTTGTCGACCCTTCCCTTGTCCTGGAGCTCCTTGATCGAGTCCGTCAGGGAATTGGTGACGGCATTGAGGATCTTCATGCGGATCCGGTAGAACCGCTTGTCCCCTTCTGCCGCACCGAGATCGATGACGCGAAGGATCGCGTCGTTTTTTCGCCAGAAGGAAAGGAAACCCTCGACCAGGTCCTCGGCAGCGGCCCAGGCGGGCTTTCCCACCCAGTTGCGGCCGGCGACAAGATCGGTCAGGGTCGCGCCTTCCTTGGCCATCTCTTCGGCGAGCTCGAGGACTGCGCCCTCGACATCGGGGAAGTACTGGTAGAACGTTGCGGGGGAGGTTCCCGCCATCCGGGCGACGTCGATGACCTTGACGTCCCGGTACGGCGATGTGCTGAGCATCTCGCTGAGGCATTCGAGCAGCTTCTGCCGCGTCGCCTGCCCGCGACGCCCGGCCACACGGCCGTCGACGGTGCGAACTTGTCCTGTCATGCCGTCAGTTTACCTTCGGGTGATCGGCGCGCGATTTGGCTGCCTGCAAATGGGGAGGGCGCTCTCCTCCACCATGAACCTGCAGGTCAGCGCCGGTTATGTAGCGTGCGCCGGGAGAGGCTAGGAAGAGTACGGGATCTGCGATCTCGTCGGGGGTTGCGAGCCGGCCCATCGGAATGGCTCCGGCGAGCGCCCGCTGTGCGGCATCGTCGCCGTAGTGCGCCGACGCCTCGGGCCCTTCGGGGCGGACCAGGCCGACGACGACGCAGTTCACCCGAACCCTGGGCGCCCATTCTGCCGCGAGCGAGCGGGTGAGCGAGGACAGTCCGGCCTTGGCGGCGCCGTATGCGGCGGTACCCGGCGAGGGCCGCTCACCGCTCACGCTGCCGATGTTGACGATCACTCCCCCCTCGGGGCGGCGCTGCATCATCGCGTTCGCCGCCTGCGCGCAGTACAGCGGCGCGAGCAGATTGAGCTCGATGATCGCGCGGGAGAAGCGCGGGGAGGCGGTGGCGGCCTCCGCGCAGGGGGAGCCCCCGGCGTTGTTGACCAGCACGTCCAGGCGTCCGTACGTGGCGTCGAGCCGTTCGAAGAGGGCGCCGACGGCATCGGGGTCACGGACGTCGCAGGGGAAGAAGGTGATCCCGCCCGGCAGCGCCCCTGCCGCGCACGTCGTGCTCGTCGCGCCTGGCGCCCGCGTCGTGCTCGTCGCGCCTGGCGCCCGCGTCGTGCTCGCCGCGCCCGTCGCGCCCGTCGTGGCGGATCCGGCGGTCCCTCCCGGTGCGGTGCGGCCGCAGACGGCGACCTGCGCCCCCGCGTCGCGCAGCCGCCGCGCGATGGCGCGCCCGATGCCGCGTGTGCCGCCGGTCACGAGAGCCACTCGGCCTTCCAGGTCGTAGGTCACGTGGGCTATCGTGCCAGAGAAACTGACACAACGTCAGATAGTCGGAGCAGGCTGGACGGGAGGGCTGATGGCGATACGCACGGGCCGTCACGGACCGCACATCGCGGAGATCGTGCTCGATGCCCCGCCGGTCAACGCCCTCGACGTGAAGGGGTGGTTCGAGCTCGCCGACGCCCTCACCGCGCAGGGCTCGGACCCGGCCACCAGGGCCGTGGTGCTGCGCGCCGAAGGCCGCGGATTCTGCGCCGGAGTCGACATCAAGCAGATGCAGTCCACATCGGGGTTCGAGGCACTGCTCGGCGCGAACTCCGGGTGTGCGGCGGCCTTCGCGGCCGTCTACGACTGCCCGGTACCGGTGATCGCGGCCGTGCACGGCTACTGTCTCGGCGGAGGAGTCGGCCTCGTCGGCAACGCAGACATCGTTGTCGCCGCCGACGACGCATACGTCGGTCTTCCCGAGGTCGACCGCGGTGCGCTCGGCGCCGCCACCCACCTCGCCCGCCTCGTGCCGCAGCACCGGATGCGGCACATGGTTTACACGGCCGAGAGCGCGACCGCCGCCGAGCTGCACGCCTACGGCTCGGTGTTCGCCGTCGTCGACCGCGCCGAACTGCGGGACGCCGCATTGGAGATCGCCGACCGGATCGCGGCGAAGGACCCGGCCGTCATCCGCGCCGCGAAGCAGTCGCTCAACGGCATCGACCCGGTCGACGTCAAGCGCTCCTACCGCTACGAGCAGGGCTTCACCTTCGAACTCAACCTCACCGGCGTCAGCGACCGGCTGCGCGACGGCTTCGTACGAGGAGACGGGGACTGAGGGGGACTGAGGGGGACTGAGGAGAACTGAGGTGTCTCACGTGAGGCAAGTGACGGACAAACGCATGACTGCCGACGAGGCCGTCGCGCAGATCGCGGACGGCATGACGGTCGGCATCGGCGGCTGGGGCTCGCGCCGCAAGCCGATGGCGCTGGTACGGGCGCTGCTGCGATCGCCCGTCAAGGAGCTCACGATCGTCTCCTACGGAGGCCCTGACGTCGGCCTGCTCTGCGCCGCCGGCAAGGCGCGCAAGGTCGTCTACGGGTTTGTCTCGCTCGACTCGATCCCGTTGGAACCGCACTTCCGGGCCGCGCGCGAGTCCGGGGCGGTCGAGGCGCTCGAACTCGACGAGGGCATGTTCCTCGCCGGACTGCGCGCTGCCGCGCTGCGGCTGCCCTTCATGCCCGTGCGCGCCGGGATCGGCTCCGACGTGCTGCGCAATGCGCCCGCCCTGCGCACGATAGCCGATCCCTACGGCAGCGGGGACGAGGTGGTGGCGATGCCGCCGCTCGGACTCGACGTCGCGCTGGTGCACGCCAATCTTGCGGACCGGCGCGGCAACGCCGCGCTGACCGGCCCCGATCCGTATTTCGACGACCTGTTCTGCCAGGCGGCGAAGGCGGCCTACGTCTCGGCGGAGCGCATCGTGCCCACCTGCGACCTGCTCGACGAGGCCGGCTGTGTGCACGCGCTGACGATCCACCGCCATCTGACGGCCGGGGTCGTCGAGGCGCCGTACGGCGCGCATTTCACGGAATGCCTGCCGCAGTACGGGCGGGACGAGACGTTCCAGCGGGCGTACGCACAGGCCGCGGCTGATCCGGAGCGGTGGGCGGCGTTCACGGAACGTTTCCTCGGAGCTCCGGACGAGCCCGCTTACCAGCGAGCCGTGGAGGATGCCAAGTGATCACCAACCACTCGCGAGCCGCCACCCGAGGCGTCACCCGACCCGCCACCCGCGCCGCCACCCGCGCCGAGGTCTGCGTCGCCGCGTGCGCGGACGCATGGCGCGGCGACGGCGAGATCATCGCCAGCCCGATGGGCACCATCCCCACCCTCGGTGCCCGCCTCGCCCGTGCCACCGGTGAACCGGATCTCGTCCTCACCGACGGGCTCGCCTACGTCGTCGACGGGGACGTTCCGCTCGGGACGTCTTCCGAAGCGCTGACCGTCGAGGGCTGGCTGCCGTATCGGACCGTGCTCGATGCCCTCGCCGGCGGACGGCGCCATGTGATGATGGGCCCGGTCCAGATCGACGCCTACGGCAACGCCAACATCTCCTGCATCGGCGACTGGAACCGTCCCGCGCGCCAACTGCTCGGCGCCCGTGGCGCACCCGGCAACTCCGTCAACCACGCGACGAGCTACTGGGTGTCCCGGCATGCGCCCCGCGTCTTCACCGAGCGCGTCGATGTCGTCTGCGGGGTCGGCAACGACCGTGCCGCGGCTCTGCCGGGACCCGCCGCGCGCTTTCACGATCTGCGGCGCGTCGTCACCAATCTGTGTGTCTTCGACTTCGACACCCTTGACGGCAGGATGCGGCTCGCCTGCGTCCATCCGGGGGTGACGGTGGACGACGTCCTCGCCGCCACCGGCTTCGAGCCTCTCGTCGACGCCGCCGAGGTCCCCACGACCCGGACCCCGGACGCCGCTGAGCTGCACCTCATCCGCGAGGTGCTCGACCCGGCGTCACTGCGCGATCGTGAGGTGACGGCTTGACGATCCGCACTCGGCTGACGGAGCTCGTCGGTGTCGAGCACCCGATCGTCCAGACTGCGATGGGATACGTCGCCTACCCCCGCCTGGTCGCGGCGACTGCGCGCGCCGGGGCGCTGGGGATCCTCGCCTCGGCCACCATGACCTACGAGGAGCTGGAGCGGGCGATCGGCGAGGTCAGGGCGGCGGCGCCGGGCCTGCCGTTCGGCGTCAACCTGCGTGCGGACGCGCCCGATGCCGCGCGGCGCATCGACCTGATGGGACGGGAGGACGTGCGTGTGGCCTCGTTCGCGCAGGCGCCGCGCGGCGAGCTGATCCGTCGGGCGCAGGATCTGGGGATGGTCGTCGTTCCGTCGATCGGCGCGCGGCGGCACGCGGAGAAGGTGGCCGCCTGGGGCGTCGACGCGGTCGTCGTGCAGGGCGGCGAGGGCGGCGGCCACACCGGTGCGGTGCCGACGACGCTGCTGTTGCCGCAGGTCGTCGACGCCCTTGACGGCTCGGGTGTGGCAGTGGTCGCGGCCGGGGGGTTCTTCGACGGGCGCGGGCTCGCCGCCGCTCTCGCCTACGGTGCGGACGGCATCGCCATGGGGACGCGTTTCCTGCTCACCTCGGACGCTCCCGTGCCGCGCGTCGTCCAGGACCGCTATCTCGCGGCGGACGTGACGGGGACGAGGGTCACTCGCGAGGTGGACGGCGTGCCGCACCGGGTGCTGGACACCGGCTTCGTGCGGTCGCTGGAGCGCGGTGGCCAGCTGCGGCGCTATGTCAGGGCGCTGGGCAATGCACTGCGGTTCGCCCGGCTGTCGGGTATGCCGCTGGGCGCGATGGTGCGTGAGGGGCGCACGATGCGCCGTGCGCGCGGGTTGACGTGGCCGCAGGTGATGATGGCGGCGAACACGCCGGTGCTGCTGCGGGCGGCGATGGTCGAGGGCCGTGTCGACCTGGGGGTGATGGCATCCGGGCAGGTGGCGGGGGTGATCGAGGATCTGCCGTCGTGTGTCGAGCTGGTGGAGCGGATCGTGGCGCAGGCGGAGGAGCGGATGGCGCCCTGGGGCCGCGCGGCGGCGGGCCGTGCAGAAGAGCCTGCAGCGGACCCGAGTTATCCACAGCAGGGTTATCCACAGGGCGGGCGGGTGTCTTGATCGAGGGCTAGCGTGGCTTCGTGAACATCCCTTCGAAAGGGAACGGGAGGAACGAGGGCCATGGCCGCATTCGCTGAGGGCGTCCCCTGCTGGGCGGACGCATTCATCCCCGATATGGGGGCGGGCAAGCGCTTCTATGGTGAGTTGTTCGGCTGGACGTTCCAGGACGACGAGGGCGACCGCAACGCATTCACCATCGCGGTGCTCGACGGCAAGCCGGTCGCGGCGCTGCTTCCCAAGACCGACGGCCGCATGCCGACGGTGTGGAACATCTATCTCGCGTCCCCGGACGCGGCCGCGAGTGCGGAGAAGGTACGTCAGGCCGGCGGGCAGGTCATCGTCGGGCCGGGACAGGTCGGGGAGCACGGCACGATGCTGATGGCCGCCGATCCGGGCGGCGCGGTCTTCGGCGTCTGGCAGGCGGGGACACAGCCCGGCTTCGGGCAGAAGGGCGAGCCGGGTTCGTACGCGTGGACCGAGCTGCTCACCCGGGACAGCGCGCGTGTCGATCCTTTCTACCGAGCCGTGTTCGGCTACGAGGGCAAGCAGATAGGTGAGGCCGGCGGCGATTTCGACTATGAGGTGTGGTCGGTGCAGGACGAGCCGGGCATACCGCAGCTCGGCCGCATGCAGATGGGTCCTCAGTTTCCGGCCGAGCTTCCCTCGCACTTCCAGCTGTTCTTCGGGGTCGACGACTGCGACGCCGCCGTGGCGGCGGTCGGGAAGCTGGGCGGCAGGGTGAACCGCGAGCCGATGGACAGCCCGTACGGCCGGAACGCGGCCGTCATCGACGACCAGGGCGCCGCATTCGTCGTCATCGACATGTCCAGGAAGGTGGGTGAGCCGCCTGCGTGATGTCAGCTGCTGTCGTCCGATGGCCGCCGTTCAGAGGCGTTCGATAATGGTGACGTTGGCCTGGCCCCCGCCCTCGCACATGGTCTGGAGGCCGAAGCGACCGCCGGTGCGCTCCAGTTGGTGCAGCAGCGTAGTCATCAGCCGCGCGCCCGTCGCGCCCAGTGGATGGCCGAGTGCGATAGCCCCGCCGCACGGGTTGACCTTGGCGGGGTCCGCGCCGGTCTCCTGCAACCAGGCCAACACCACCGGCGCGAAGGCCTCGTTGATCTCAATGGCGTCGAAGTCGTCGATCGACATGCCGGTCCTCGCGAGCGCGCGTTCGGTCGCCGGGATCGGGCCGGTGAGCATCAGGACGGGGTCCGAGCCACACACCGACAGGTGGTGGATGCGGGCGCGAGGGGTGAGGTGGTTTTCCCTGACGGCTCGTTCGGACGCCAGCAGCAGCGCTGCCGCGCCGTCGGAGATCTGCGAGGAGACGGCTGCCGTCAGCCTCCCGCCGGGGGCGAGCGGTTTGAGCTCGGCCATCTTCTGCAGTGTGGTGTCCCGGCGGGGCCCCTCGTCGACGGCGAGCTCAGCCAGCGGCGCGGTCTCGGCCCCGAACCATCCGTTGTCGATCGCGTGCAGTGCCCGTTCGTGGCTGGTCAGCGCGAACTGCTCCATGCGCTCACGCGAGATGTCCCACTGGTGCGCGATCATCTCGGCGCCGTTGAACTGGGTGATCGGCTGGTCGCCGTAGCGCTTGCGCCAGCCGTCCGACCCGGAGAAAGGATCGTCGAACCCGTATTCCTTCCCGACCCGGAACGCGGCGGCGATGGGGATCCGCGACATGTTCTGTACCCCGCCCGCGACCACCAGGTCGCTGGTGCCCGACATGACCGCCTGGGCGGCGAAGTGCACGGCCTGCTGCGACGAGCCGCACTGCCGGTCGATCGTGACGCCGGGCACGTGCTCGGGCAGCCCCGCGGCCAGCCAGCAGGTGCGCGCGATGTCGCCCGCCTGGCCTCCGATGGTGTCCAGGCAGCCGAAGATCACGTCCTCGACGGCTGCCGGGTCGGCTCCGCTGCGCTGGACCAGGGCGGTCAGGACGTGTGCGCCCAGGTCTGCGGGGTGGACGGACGCCAGCGAACCGTTCTTGCGGCCGACCGGGGTGCGTACCGCTTCGACGATGTAGGCCTCGGCCATGAGGGGGTGCTCCAATCGTATGGACCGGCTCTTATATCTGACGCTCTGTCAGATTATGCTAGCGCGGGTGACGGACCTTGCCTTCACTGTTGCCGAAGAAGACTTCCGGTGCGAGATACGCGAATGGCTCGCGGCTCATGTTCCCCGTGAGCCCCTGCCGTCCATGGACACCGCAGAGGGGTTCCGTGCCCACCAGGAGTGGGAACGCGAGCTGTACGACGCGGGCTGGGCTGTGGTGGGTTGGCCCGCACGGTACGGCGGACGGGACGCCTCGCTCTTCGAGTGGCTGATCTTCGAGGAGGAGTACTGGCGTTCCGGCGCTCCCGGCCGGGTGGGACAAAACGGGATCTTCCTCTTCGCGCCCACCCTCTTCGAGTATGGAACGGAAGAGCAGAAGAACCGCATCCTTCCGCCGATGGCCCGCGGTGAGCAGATATGGGTCCAGGGCTGGTCCGAGCCCGGCGCGGGATCGGATCTCGCGGCGCTGCGTTCCCGCGCCGTGCGCGACGAGCGGCGGGGCGGCTGGGTGCTCAGCGGCCAGAAGACGTGGAGCTCACGCGGCGCCTTCGGGCACCGCCTCTTCGGGCTCTTCCGCACCGACCCGGCGGCCGGACGCCATCGGGGCCTGACCTACCTCATGGCCGACCTCGCGGCGGACGGCGTCAGCGTACGGCCGATCCGCCAGCTCGACGGCGAGCCGGGATTCGCCGAGGTCTTCCTCGACGACGTCTTCGTCCCCGACGCCGATGTGCTGGGCGAGCCGGGTCAGGGCTGGAACGTCGCGATGTCGACGACGGGCAGCGAACGCGGGCTGAGCCTGCGCAGCCCGGGGCGCTTCCTCGCCGCCGCCGACCGACTGGTCGCGCTCTACGGGCAGGTACGGGCCGGCACGACACCGGGCCGCCGCACGCCGGACACATACCGGGACGCCGTCGCCGACGCGTGGATGCGCGCCGAGGCATACCGGCTGTACGTCTTCCAGACGGTGACCCGGCTGCAGGAGGGCGGGGTGGTCGTCGGCGCGGAGTCCAGCCTCAACAAGGTCTTCTGGTCCGAGCTCGACGCAGACCTGCACACCACCGCGCAACGCCTCCTCGGCCCCCATGCCGAGACCGGCGGCCCCTGGCTGGACGGGTATCTCTTCGCCCTCGCCGGGCCGATCTATGCAGGGACCAACGAGATCCAGCGCAATGTGATCGCGGAGCGGCTGCTCGGCATGGAGCGGGAACCGAAGGGGGGCCGGCGATGAGGCTCGGTCACGACAGGGATCAGCAGCTGTTCGCCGCGTCGGTGCGTGCGCTGCTCGGGCGCGAGTGCATGCCGGAGCACGCGCGCGCCGGGTTCTCGCCGAAGCGGTGGGAGGCGCTCGCCGGGATCGGCGTCCCCGGGCTCCTGGTGCCCGGGCAGTACGGCGGTCTCGGCCTCGGCGCCGGGGAGCTGGCGGCCGTCGCGGAGGAGGCCGGACGCGCCTGCGCGCCCGAGCCGGTGATCGAGGCGGCGGTTGCGGCCGCGCTCCTGACCCACGCCGCCGACGGCAAGGACACCGGACGTGCGGCGGACTGGCTGCGGGCGCTCGCCGACGGCGGCGCGACCGCGGCCGTCGCACTCTGCCCCGCGGCGCCGGTGGCCCACGCCGTCCACGCGGACTTCGTACTGGTCGCGCGGGACGATGCGCTGTACGGCATGCCGGCCGCCGCAGCGCGGATCGTCCCGGTCGGCGGGGTGGACCCCGGCCGTGCGCTCGGCCGGATCGACACCGTCGTACGTGCCCCCGGCGCCGCGCTCCTGCTCGCCACGGGGCAGGGGGCAGCGCTCGCCGAGGCGGCCCGGCTCGGCGCGATCGCGGCCGCTGCGGATCTGCTGGGCTCGGCCCGCGCGATGCTCGACCTGACGGTCCAGTACGCGGGCCGGCGTGAGCAGTTCGGCCGCTCCATAGGGACGTACCAGGCCGTGAAGCACAAGCTCGCCGATGTGCTGACGGCGATCGAGTTCGCGCGTCCGACGGTGCTGCGCGCCGCGCACTCCTACGATCACGCGCTCCCCTCCGCCGCCCGCGACGCCGCCATGGCCAAGGTTTTCGCCTCCGACGCCGCCGATCTCGCCGCCCGGGCCTGCCTCCAGGTGCATGGCGCGATCGGATATACCGAGGAGTGCGACCTGTCGCTGTGGCTGCGCCGGGTGTGGGCCCTGTCGTCCGCCTGGGGTGACGCGGCTCACCACCGCGCGGCCGTCGCCGACGACCTCCTCGGGCCGGATCCGGCCCCCGCCTGCCCTCCACGCTGAGGTCCGCGCCACGCACAAAATCGGCCCGGGTTCGCAACCGGGGCGCTTCCCAGGAAGAATCAGGGACCGTGCCCCGGACGGTTGACGGTGGGACGGCCCGAGGGGCTGCGACAATTCCGGGGGATACGGGGAGGTGGCAGGGCAGTGGTGGAGCAGCTGACGCAGTACGACCCGAGGCGGATCGGACCCTTTGAGGTCCTCGGACGGCTCGGCTCCGGAGGCATGGGCCTGGTCTATCTCGCCCGCTCGGCGTCCGGCCGACGCGTGGCGATCAAGACGGTGCGTGCCGAACTCGCCGAGGACCAGCTGTTCCGGGTGCGCTTCACCCGCGAGGTGGAGGCGGCACGGGCGGTCAGCGGGTTCTACACGGCGGCGGTGGTCGACGCCGACCCGCGGGCGGCGGTGCCCTGGCTGGCCACCGCCTACGTACCGGCGCCCTCGCTCGAGGAGATAGTCAACGAATCCGGGCCGCTGCCCGCCCAGGCGGTGCGCTGGCTGGCCGCCGGTGTGGCCGAGGCGCTGCAGTCCATTCACGGCGCGGGCCTCGTCCACCGCGACCTGAAGCCGTCGAACGTCCTGGTCGTCGAGGACGGTCCACGCGTGATCGACTTCGGGATCGCCTCCGGGGTGTCCAATACGCGGCTGACGATGACGAATGTCGCCGTCGGCACGCCCGCGTACATGTCGCCCGAGCAGGCGCGCGACTCGCGCAGCGTGACAGGGGCGAGCGACGTCTTCTCGCTCGGCTCGACCCTCGTCTTCGCCGCGACCGGGCATGCGCCGTTCCACGGCGGCAACCCCGTCGAGACCGTCTTCATGCTGCTGCGTGAGGGTCCCGATCTGTCCGGGCTGCCCGACGAGCTGCGGCCGCTCATCGAGTCGTGCATGCGGATGGAGGCCGACCAGCGGCCCAGCCCGGAAGAGCTGCAGACGCAGCTCGCGCCGCACCTGTTCGCCGCCGGCGGTGACGACAGCGGTACGGCGTCGGCGTGGCTGCCCGCCAACGCGGTCGCCGTCATCGAGCAGCGCAGCGGCCGGCGCGCGTCGGCTGCCGCTGCCGCCGCTGCCATGGCTGCGCCCGCGGCACCGCCGATGCCCACGCAGCCGCCGCCCGTGCCGGATGAGCGCGGGCCCGTGCAGATGGCCGGGTCGGTGCCGATCGGGCCGGGTCCGAGGGCCGCGGACGGCAAGGACCCGCGCGGCGCCCAGGCCGCCGCTGCCGCGCCCGGCGTCGCCTGGACCGCCCGCGGCCGCGGCGCGCCGGCCGAGTACGGCCCCGCGCAGCAGCAACCGCCCCAGCAACAGCCGCCGCAGCCCCGGCAGCGCCCGCCCGCGGAGCCGGCCCACCAGGTCCAGCAGGCCCAGCTGGCCCAGTCGGCTCCGGCCACCCAGCATGCCGACGTGGCGGGCGCCGGCGCGGACGCACGCTGGCGGCCGTGGCGCTTCCGCATGTCCAACGACGTCTGGGGCACGCCCGTCGTCCACGTGGGCCGGCTGTATGTCACGTCGTTCGAGGTGCATGCGCTCGACGTGGCGTCCGGGCAGCGGCAGTTCAAGACCCGCGACGTGGCGTGGACGATGACCGTCGCCGACGGCCGCATCCACGCCTCCGACGGCCCGGGCCTGTACGCGCTCGACGCGGCCGACGGCGCCGACCACTGGCGCGTCGCCGTCGACGGGTGGGTGTACGCACTGCAGGTGGCCGACGGAGCCGTCGTGACCGGAACCCGCGGCGGAGGCGTTCAGACCTGGGACGCGGCCACCGGCGAACTGCGCTGGGAACGAACCGGCGCGCAGGCCGACTTCGAGACCCCTGAGTCCGGTCCCGCCCTGATCGACGGCACGGTCTACTTCCGTGGTGGCGGCCGCCTGTACGCCGTCGACGCGCACACGGGCGCCGAGCGGTGGGCGTACCCGCTGGGCGAGGGCGAGGCGATGGGCAGCGTCCCGGTCCCTCCGGTGCCGGGCGCCGACGGCTGCGTGTACGTCACAGCGGGCAGCCGCGTGCTGGCGCTCGACGCGGCGACCGGCTCCGAGCGCTGGCGCTTCGACGCGCCCGCCGTGATCTTCGGTCCGCCCGCGCATGCGGCGGGCGGGGTGTACACGTGCGACTACCTGGGGACGGTGTACGCGCTCGACTCGCTCTCGGGCGTGGAGCGCTGGCGGGTGGCCACCGAGGCGCGGCAGTCCGTAGAACCGGTGGTCGTCACGGGCGGCCTGGTGCATCTGGGCAGCGGAGCCGCCCTGTACACGCTGGACGCGGCTGCCGGCACACCGAAGTGGCGCTTCGCGGCCCAGGGCGACATCGTCGGCTCGCCGGTGGTGGCCGACGGGCGGGTGCACTTCGGCTCGACCGACCACTGCCTCTACACCCTCGATGCGGTCACCGGGCAGTTGCGCTGGAAGCTGGAGACGGGCGGCGAGATCACCGGATCGCCGGTGGTCCGGGACGGGGTCGTGTACGCGTGCAGCAAGGACCGCTGCGTGTACGCGCTGGACGCGGCCAAAGGCACGGGAGGGTCGGCGCGCCGGCCGTGAGCCGGGCGTGACTCAGGTCTGAGTCAGGCCTGAGTCAGGCGCGCCGGTCGCAGCTCAACGTCGGCTCAGCGCACGCGGAACTCACGCCCCCGGTCGGCGAACAGCTCCGCCTGCCGGGCGGGCGCCGCGTTGCCCAACGCGATCAGGTGGGGCGCGTAGGCCAGTGCCTGCGCCCGTGCCGCCTCGCGCGCGGACCACACCGCCCGTACCGTGCCCTGCACGGCCTCCGTCGGGCAGGCGGCGATCACGGAGGCCGCGCGCAGCGCCGCGTCCAGCAGCTCAGGACCCGGCACCACCTCGGAGACCAGCCCGGTCTCGTAGGCGCGCCGCGCGCCGACCCGTTCCGCCGTGCCCATCAGCGCCATGCGCATCACCTCGCCGTACGGCATGCGCTGCGCCATGCCGATGGACTCGTACGCGCTCACCATCCCGTACGTCGTATGCGGGTCGAAGAAGGTGGCGTGCTCGGCGGCGATGATGAACTCGCACTCCCCGAGCAGGTAGAAGGCTCCGCCGCACGCCATTCCGTTGACCGCGGCGATCACCGGCTTCCACAGGTCGGCGGATTTCGGTCCGATGGCGATCAACGGGTCGTCGATCGCGTACGGGGAGGGCGGCTGCGGCACATCGGCCGATCTGTCAAGGCCGGTGCAGAACGCCTTGTCGCCCGAGCCGGTGAGGACGATGACGCGGACCTCGTCCGACATCCGGAACCTCCGCCAGACGGCGGTGAGTTCACCGGCGGTGGCCGGGTCGATCGCGCCGAGCCGCTCGGGGCGGCCCAGCCTGACCACCGCGATGCCGTCCTTCCCCCGCACATCGACGTCCACCCCGGTCGTCACGGCCGCTCCAGCAGCCAGCGCGGCACGGTGACGCCGTCCGCACTGCCCATGCGGTGAAAGCAGACCTTCACCGCGGCGCCGATGCGCAACCGCGCCCGATCGACCGAGTCGAGCGGCGCGTCGGGGCGCGCGACCAGATTGCCGACGAGCCGGATGCCCGGCGCCTCGGCGAGCTCGACGACGATCGCGTTGTACGGGGCCTGTTCCGCGTATGCGGGCAGCAGCGGCGGATGTGCGATCACGAACGACCAGATCCGGCCGCGTCCGGACATCCTGCGCCACTCGCTCTCGAACGACCGGCAGTACGGGCAGCAGGGCCGTGGTGGGAAGCGCAGCCGTTTGCACCCGGAGCACGCCTGGATACGCAGCTCACCGCGTGCGGCGTACTCCCAGAAGGGCGCGCCGTCGTCGTCCGTGACGGGGGTCAGCAACGTCGCAGTCGCAGCAGCAGTCATCTCAACTCCTCAGCAGCAGAGCGGAGGTGGGCACGCCCTCACCCGCGGTGACCAGGCAGGTCGCGGCGTCCGGCACCTGCGCGGTGGAGGTGCCGCGCAGCTGCTTGACGCCCTCGGTGATCAGGTTGAAGCCGTGGACGTAGGCCTCTGAGAGCCCCCCGCCGGAGGTGTTGAGCGGCAGCCGTCCGCCCAGCTCCAGCGCGCCGCCCTCGGTGAACGCCGCGCCCTCGCCGCGCCCGCAGAAGCCGTAGCCTTCGAGGGAGAGCGGGATCAGCGGGGTGAAGGCGTCGTAGATCTGCGCGACGTCGATATCCTGCGGTCCGAAGTCGGCGGTCTTCCACAGGTGGCGGGCCGCGGTCCAGGCCGGCCCCGACAGCGGGTCGTCGGCCCAGTAGTTGACCATGCCGTGGTGCTGCGCGGGCAGCCCCTGCGCGGTGGCGTGGACGTAGACGGGGCGGCGCCGGCAGTCGCGTGCACGTTCCGCCGAGGTGATCACGCAGGCCAGCGCGCCGTCCGTCTCGAGGCAGTTGTCGAAGAGGCAGAGCGGCTCGCTGATCCAGCGGGCGGTCATGTACATCTCGCGGGTGAGCGGGCGCTCGTACATCATCGCCGCCGGGTTCTGGTTGGCCCGGTTGCGGCAGGCGAGCGCGACATTGAAGAAGTGGTCGCGGGTGGCGCCGTATTCGTGCATGTAGCGGCGGGCGAGCATGCCGATCTCGTCGGTGGGGCGGAGCAGCCCGAACGGCCTGGTCCACTGCGCGGGGGTCGGCAGCTGCACTTGCGTGTCGGTCCAGGGGCGCTTGCCGGAGCCGCGTTTGCGGGAGCGCCACGCGACGCCGACGCTCGCCTGGCCGGTGGCGATCGCGGCCGCGAGGTGGCCGACGGTCGCGCACGAGCCTCCGCCCCCGTACCCGACCTTGGAGAAGAAGGTGACGTCACCTGCGCCGATCGACTTGGCGATCTCGACCTCGTCGGTCTCCTCCATGGTGTAGGAGGCGAAGGCGTCGACTTCCGATGCGTCGATGCCGGCGTCGTCGAGTGCGGCCAGGATCGCCCGGCAGGCGAGGGTCTTCTCCGGCTCGTCGAGTCGTTTTGCGAACGGAGTCTGGCCTATGCCGACGATCGCGGTAGCGTCCTTGACCAATGCCCCCACCGCCCACCTCCATGGCGCTTCATCATTGCTGACAGCGCGTCAGGCTACCGCTAATCTGACAGATAGTCAGCTATCTGGGCGGAGGCGGCGGAGGCGGGACCATGCGTGGTGACCTGGAGTTCGGGACCATCCCCCGGCTGGTACGGGAGGCTGCGCGGCGGTACGGGATGCGCGAGGCTGTCGTCGACGGCCGTACCCGGATCAGCTACGCCGAGCTCGGCGAGCGCGTCGAGCGCGCGGCGGCGGCCTGCATCGCCGCGGGGCTGCAGAGTGGTGACCGGGTCGCCGTCTGGGCGCCCAACACCCTCGACTGGGTGGTGGCCGCGCTGGGCGCGGTGTCGGCCGGGGGCGTCCTGGTACCCCTCAACACCCGCATCAAGGGGGCCGAGGCGGCCTATGTGCTGCAGCGGACGCGGGCCGCCATGCTCTTCGTGACCGGCACCTTCCTGGGCACGTCGTACGTCGCGTCGCTGCGGCGCGCGGCGGGAACGGACAGCGGGAGAGGCGTCGGGAGGGGCAGCGGACCGGGCCCGTTGCCGGGGCTCCCGCATCTGCGCGAGGTGGTGGTGCTCGCCGACGATGCCCCGGAGGACTTCCGCTCCTGGACGGAGTTCCTTAGCAGCGGACAGCGGGTGTCGCCGGACGTGGTACGCGAACGGGCGGACGCCGTACGCCCGTCGGTGCCCTCCGACATCACCTTCACCTCCGGCACCACGGGCCATCCCAAGGGCGCGGTCATCAGCCATGAGCAGACGTTGCGCGTCTACGGAGTGTGGAGCGAACTGGCCGGGCTCACGGAGGGCGACCGTTATCTGATCGTCAACCCCTTCTTTCACACCTTCGGCTACAAGGCCGGCATCATCGCCTGCCTGATGCGCGGGGCCACGATGGTCCCGCAACCGGTCTTCAATGTGGAGACGGCGCTCGCCAACATCGCGGCAGAGCGCATCAGCGTGCTGCCGGGCCCGCCGACGCTGCACCAGTCGATCCTCGACCACCCGTCGCGTGGAGCCCATGACCTGTCGGCCCTGCGTCTGGTGGTGACCGGAGCGTCGGTCGTCCCCCTCGAACTCGTCGAACGCCTCCGCACCGAGCTGAAGATCGCCACGGTGCTCACGGCGTACGGCCTGACGGAGGCGTCCGGCACGGTGACGATGTGCCGCAGCGGTGACCCCGCCGAGGCCATCGCGACGACGAGCGGCCGTGCGATCCCGGACACGCAGGTACGGATCGCGGAGTCGGGCGAGGTGCTGGTGCGCGGCTATCACGTGATGTCGGGGTACTTCGAGGAGCCGGAGGAGACCGCGAAGGCGATCGATGCCGACGGCTGGCTGCACACGGGCGACGTCGGGAAGCTGGACGCCGACGGCAATCTGCGCATCACCGACCGCATCAAGGACGTGTTCATCGTCGGGGGTTTCAATGCCTACCCGGCGGAGATAGAACGGATCCTCGCCGCCCACCCCGACGTGCTCGACGCGGCGGTGATCGGCGTCCCGGACGCGCGTCTCGGCGAGGTCGCCAAGGCGTACGTGGTCCGCCGCGCGGATGCCGCGCTCACCGCGGACGACCTGATCGCGTGGTCCCGCCGTGAGATGGCCAACTACAAGGTGCCGCGCACGGTGGAGTTCGTACGGGAACTCCCGCGCAACGCGAGCGGCAAGGTGCTCAAGCGCGAGCTGAGGTCACGCGGGACTGCCGACCGGCAGCCTTAGTGTGCGCCGGGCATGAGGATGGGGTGGCGGCGACCCCCCTGTCCGCCGCCACCCCGGCTGATGGGCGCGGGGCGGTTCAGCCGCCGCCCCAGTTGGCCGGCCGCACCGTGGTCGGCTGTGAGGCGGTCGGGCTGTCCGCGCTCGCGTTCGTCACGGGCAGTATCAGCACCGCCAAGGCTGCGACGAGGCCGACCGCCACGACGGCGGCCCTGTGCATCGCAGTCATGTCTGCTCCATTCCCCTGATGGGCGATTGATCGTCGATCGCCATGAAAACGCCGGCCACGGCGCCCCCTCCACGCCATGGCCGGCTCTGAGTGGTCCCCCGTACCCCCGTTGCCCTCAACGGGCGGATCCGATCAGCCGCCTGCCCAGTTGTCGGGCTTGACGATCGGCCTCTCGACCTGCGGCAGGAGCTCGTCCTCCTCCTCGCCACCAACCAGCGGCCGCTGCTCGGGAGCCTTCGGCTCCTCGAACTCCCCCGAACCGATGCCCGAGCCGAGGTTCCGGCGTGGGCCCGGACCCGTTCCTGTGTTTGGAAGGTCTGTGGCCATTGGATTCTCCCGTTGGGTGTTGTGTGGTGGTGGCTTGACGCCCGCCTGGTGGCGACCCCCGTGCGTCACCAGGCGGGCAGCTGTTGACGTGATGGAATCGTGGCAGCGAGAGATAAGCAACCGATAAACGCATGCGCTGACGTTGCTGACCTGGATTTATACAGCAACGGTTGGTGCCGACGGGTCGCTCAGCAGGCTTCGGACCGCGTCGGCTTCCGGCGAGTCCAGAGCGGCGTAGATGGTCAGCGCGTCGTGCCAGCAGGCTTGTGCCCGGTCAGATTGGCCGATTCCCGTCAGGGCATGGCCGAGAACAATCAGTACTTCGGCCTTGCGCAACTCGCTTGCGTTGTCGTTCAGAAGCACGAGCGCCTGATCGGCGTGTGCTGCTGCCTGCCGGTGCCTCCCCACCGTGAGGTGGGCATCTGCCATGCGGAAGAGCGTCAGGCCCTCCCACAGATGTTGCCGTGCCCCGCGGAACTCGGTCAGGGCCTCGGAGAGGTGGGCCAGGGCCTCTTCGGTGCGGTCGGCGGCGGTCAGGGCAACCGCCAACTGGTACTGACACGTGGCACGGCGGAATCCCGTGATGTCGAGATCGTGATAGAGAGCCAGCCCTTCCTCGGCAGCGGCTACCGCCACTTCGACGTCGCCGAGTTCGATACGGGCGCGGGAGAGGTTGCCGAGCACGGCCGCTTCACCGTTGTGGTTCCCGTCTTCGCGGAAGGCTTCCAGCGCGTGCTGGTAGTACGCCACCGCCTCCTCGTAGCGGCTCTGGTCCCGGGCGATCAGTCCCCGGAGGTTCGGCGCGTAGCTGCAGGTGAGCGGATCCTCCACGGACAGGCCCAGCAGGTGGGCGCGCCGCGCTTCGGCATCAGCCTCCTCCAGGCGCCCACGAGTCCAGTTGAGCAGCCTGCCGAGCAGCACCCGTGCACGCCCTTCGACGAGCGGCTCGCCGCGGACCGCTGCCGCCTCGATCAATGCCAGCAGCGCCAGCTCGTACTGGCGAACGTGGATGCCGGATTCCATCAGATTCTGGGAGGCAAAGAGCAGATCGATTGCTCGCCGCAGCGGTGCGACGCGTCCGTTCGTCGCTGTTTGCTGCACGGCTGCCAGCATGCACGCCGCTTCGGCGAAGAGCCACTCCAAGCCGCCTGCTTGAGTGTCGAACGTCAGCCCCGCATGTGTCGTGCGCGCCATATGGTCCAGCGCTCGGTCCCCGGGATTCTCCAGCTCGTACAGGGAGACCGCCGACGCCAGGTAGAAGTCCAGCAGCCGCGAGAGCGCCGCCTCACGGCTTTCGCGTGTCTCGTCGCGTGCGGCGCACTCGCGCGCGTACAGGCGCAGCAGGTCGTGGAAGCGGTAGCGGGCGGGCGCCGCCGATTCCAGGAGGCTGATGTCGACCAGTGCCTCCAGCAGCGACTCCGCCTCGTAAGGGTCCATGCCGAGGACGGCGGCTGCCGCGTCCAGGGAAAAGTCGGGCCCGTCGGGCAGTGACAACAGACGAAAGGCACGGGCCTGTTCAGGGGCAAGTTGGCCGTAGCCCAGCTCGAACGTGGCCTTGACCGCCAGGTCACCCGCCTTGAGCTCGTCCAGCCGGCGGCGCTCGTCGCTCAGTTTGCGGGCGAGGAAGGAGACCGTCCATGTGCGGCGGGTGGCCAGCCGCGAGGCGGCGATGCGGATGGCGAGCGGGAGGAATCCGCAGGCGGCGACGGTATCGAGGGCGGCCTGACGTTCCGCGAGCACCCGCTCCCTGCCGACGATCTTGGTGAAGAGCTGGAGCGCCTCCTCGGGGCTCATCACGTCGAGGTCGACCAGGTGGGCGCCGGCCAGGCCGACCATGCGCACCCGGCTGGTGATCAGGGCGGCGCTGCCGGGCGTGCCCGGCAGCAGCGGGCGGACCTGGGCGGCGTCGCGTGCGTTGTCCAAGAGGGCGAGGACGCGCCGGCCGTCGAGCACGGAGCGGTAGAGCGCCGCGCGGTCCTCCAGGCCGTCGGGTATCGCCGAGTCCGGGGTGCCGAGCGCCCGCAGGAAGGAGGCGAGGACGGACTCGGGCTCGGCCGGGCGTGCGTCCTGGCCCTGCAGGTCGACGTACAACTGGCCGTCGGGGAAGGCGTCCCGGGCGGCGTGCGCGACGTGCACGGCGAGCGTCGTCTTGCCGACGCCGCCGATGCCGGCCACCGCGGACAGGGCCATGACGCCGCTGCGCGCGTCGGCGAGCTCCTCGACGAGCTCCGTGACGAATGCTGCGCGTCCGGTGAAGTCGCTAACGGCAGCAGGGAGTTGGGCGGGACGGACGGGCGCCGGGGCGGGCGCCGCCGCCCCCGTGTTCGCAGGCGCTGCGAGCTCCGGATCCGCCTCCAGGATGCGCTGGTGCATCTCGGCGAGCTCGGCGCACGGATCGACGCCGAGTTCGTCGGCGAGCAGCCGCCTGGTGTCGGCGTAGACGCCGAGCGCTTCTGCCTGCCGTCCGCCGCGGTAGAGGGCGAGCATCAGCAGCACGCGCAGCCGCTCGCGCAGCGGGTGCTCCGCGGACAGGGCGGTCAGTTCGGAGACGGCGTCGCCGTGGCCGCCGAGGTCGAGGTCCAGCGCGAACCTGGCTTCGAGCAGCGACAGCCGCCACTCGGCGAGCCGGGTGCGCTGGGTGTCGGCGTATGGTCCGGGCAGCCCGGCGAGCGGTTCGCCGTCCCACAGCTCCAGCGCGGCGATGAGCAGCTCGCGCGCCCGGGCGAAGTCGCCCGCCGCGCGCGCCTTGTCGGCCTCGACCGCATACCGCTCGGCGCTGTCGGAGTCGAGCGAGCCGGGCGCGATGCGCAGGGCGTAGCCGCCGGATTCGGAGACGAGCGTCTCGGCGCCGAGGATCTTGCGCAGCCGGAAGGCGTAGGTGCGCAGGGCGGCGAGCGCGCTGTCCGGGGGCTCCTCGCCCCACAGCGCGTCGATGAGCTCGTCGGCGGTCGCGGTGCGGCCGCCGCGCAGCAGGAGTGCGGCGAGCAGGGCACGCTGCTGGGGCGAGCCCGCAGGCAGCGGCTCGTCGCCGCGCCATGCCCGTACCGGGCCGAGCAGCGCGAAGCGCAGTGCCGGCGCCGTTCCGCCATCCATGGTGGACTCCCATTCCGCACGGGGCGCGATGGCCGTATATCGATCGTTCATCGCCCGCCGGGACCATCTCCGGGTGTGGTGTGTACAGCCGCGTGACGGCCAGTTTGCCTTGTCGTGCCGGGCCAGGTCACGTCCTCATGGATGGTTGTGCGCCAATCAATGGAGAATGTGCGGAATTTGGCATTCCGACTGTGTGGCCAGTGGGGAAGAGGAGTGACGGACCTGTCATGTGCCCAAGGGGCGTCGGGAGGGGGTCCCCCCGTGGAGCAGGGGGAGGGTCCCCCCGCGGTGCAGGGGGAGGACGGGATCCGGTGCGCGCGGGGATGAAGCCGATGAGTGCGGCCCTGATGCCGGGCCGGATGCTGCGCAGGCGTGCGGCGGAGGTACCCGGAGCGGTGCCGTACGGTGCGCTGCCCGGGGTGCCGCTCGCGCAGACCGCATCCTGCTGCTACGCCGAACTCGACCGTCGGGCACGGGCGGTGGCCGCCCGGCTCGGTGGTGCGCTGCCGCCGGGCAGCCGCGTGCTGCTCGCCTACCGCCAGGGGCCGGACCTGGCGGGCGCGCTCTACGGCTGTCTGTACGCCGGGATGGTCGCTGTGCCGTACCTGCTGGCAGGCGCGCAGGCGGGCGGGGTCGCGGTCGCCGTCGAACGGGTGGCTCCGGCAGCGGTGCTGACCTCGGCCGACGGCTGGTCGCCGTTGCCGGTGAACCGGGACCGCGTCCCGGTGCTCGAAGCGGACGGCGAGATGGTCGGCGGCCGCTCGGTCTGGAAACTCGCCGAGTGGTGGCGGCCGGTGGGGGTGCTGCGGGACGCGGACGCGTACCGGCGCTTCGTGCCGGGTGCCCCCGGCGACCGGATGGGCGGCCGCCTCGAGCCCGCGTTCACCCACGGGGATCTACTCGGCGTCCTGCGGGAGTTGGCGGATGCGTCGCGGCTCGGCGCGGGCGAGGAGGAGCTGGGCTGGATCGCGTCGGTCCAGGGGGTCGACGACGCGGTGTGGCGGCTGCTGCTCCCGGTCCACGAGGGCCGCGGGGTCCGGGTGTCGGCCCGGCCACCGGAACCCTGGGCGTAAGCGCGCGTCCCACGGGACGTATGCGGTCGGCGCAAGTGCGCGGCTCACACTTACTGACGATCCGTCAGATCCGGCGTAGCGTATCCGTATGGAACCCTTCCCGGAGATCATCTCGGTGGATGACCACACGGTCGAGCCGCCCGACGTCTGGCGGGACAGGCTCCCGTCCGCCTACCACGACACCGCCCCCCGCATCGTCCGCGCACCGCTGAAGGAGATGACCTTCGTCGGCGGGAAGTTCGCCCCGCGCATGGGCGCGCCCGGAGACGACGGGCCTATCGCCGACTGGTGGGTGTACGAGGACCTGCACCGACCCCTCACCAGGCTGGATACCGCCGTCGGCTACAGCCGTGACGAGGTGCGCCTCGAAGCCATCACCTATGAGCAGATGCGCCCGGGCTCGCACTCCGTGCCCGAGCGGCTCGCCGACATGGACGTCAACCACGTCCAGTCCGCCCTCTGCTTCCCCACCTTCCCTCGCTTCTGCGGACAGACCTTCACCGAGGCCAAGGACCACGACCTCGCGCTGCTCTGCCTGCGCGCCTACAACGACTGGATGGTCGAGGAGTGGTGCGGCCCGCAGGCGCACGGCCGGCTCATACCCCTCACCCTGATCCCGCTGTGGGACGCCGAGCTCGCCGCCGCCGAGGTGCGCCGCAACGCCGAACGCGGCGTGCGCGCCGTCTGCTTCAGCGAGATCCCGCCCCACCTCGGACTGCCGTCCATCCATACCGACGCCTGGGACCCGTTCCTGCGCGCCTGCGCCGAGACCGGCACCGTCATCGCCATGCACATCGGCTCCTCCAGCCGGATGCCGTCCACCTCCGCCGACGCACCGCCCGCCGTCGGCTCCACCATCACCTTCGCCAACTGTTGCTTCTCGATGGTCGACTGGCTGATGTCCGGCAAGTTCGACCGTTTTCCCGAGCTGAAGATCATGTATGCCGAGGGGCAGATCGGCTGGATTCCCTACATCCTGGAGCGCGCCGACGTGGTCTGGGAGGAGAACCGCGGCTGGGGCGGTGTCGCGGACAAGGTGCTCCGCCCGCCGTCCGAGCTGTTCGCCGACCACGTCTACGGCTGCTTCTTCGACGACGCCCACGGCCTGCGCAACCTCGACGCGATCGGCGTCGGCAACGTGCTCTACGAGACCGACTACCCGCACTCCGACTCCACCTGGCCGAAGTCCCGTGAGGTCGGCGAGGCGCAGATGGCGCACTTGCCGGCGAACGCCGTCGAGCGCATCGTGCGCGGCAACGCCATCGAGCTGCTGGGGCTCACCCCCGAGGGGCTGTGGCCCGGCCGAGGATGAGGAGGCGGCGCAGATGCGGATTCTGCCGGAGGGACGGCTGGTCTACGGGATGCAGCTGCCCGTACAGTCGCTGAGCACGATCTACGCCGAGCCGTGGGAGACCGAGGCCGCTCCCGCCGATCTGCTTCGGGTGGCCCGCGCGGCCGACCGGCTCGGGTTCTTCTACGTCGCATGCTGCGACCATGTCGCCATCCCGCGACGGCTCTCGGACGCGATGAGCACCACGTGGTACGACCCGGTCGCCACCCTGGCCTACATTGCGGCGGCCACCAGCAGGGTGCGGCTGCTGAGCCATGTGGCGGTGGCGGGGCTGCGCCATCCGCTGCTCACCGCCAAGCAGTACGCGACGCTCGACCACCTCAGTGGAGGCCGGCTGATCCTCGGTGTCGGCGCAGGGCATGTCCGGGAGGAGTTTGCCGTGCTCGGAGCCGACTTCGAGCGGCGCGGCGCCGTGCTCGACGAGACCATCGACGCGCTGCGGGCGGCGCTGGGACCGGAGGAGTTCCCGGAGTTCGCAGGGGACCGTTTCGCCTTCCACGACCTGGGGCAACGGCCGCGGCCGGCACAGTCGTCGGGGCCGCCGGTCTGGGTGGGCGGCTCGTCGCCCGCCGCGGTGCGCCGCGCGGCCGAGCGCGGCGACGGCTGGCTGCCGCAGGGCGATCCGCGCGAGCAGCTGCCGCGGCAGATCGGCAGGCTGCAAACGCTGCGCGGCGACGGCCCCACGCTCGACATCGGCGCGATCGCCGAACCGCTGTACGTGGGGGAGCCCTCCTGGCCGGTAGGGCGCCGCACGCTCACCGGCAAGGGCGAGGCGATCGCCGCCTCCCTGCGCGAGTACGCGGCGATGGGCGTCGGCCAGATCCAGGTCCGCTTCCGCAGCCGTGACCTCGGCGAACTGATCGACCAGATGGAGGCGTTCGCCTCCGACGTGGCCCCGCACCTGGACTGAAGGCTCTACCGAAGGAGTGATCGACGGACATGGGCAAACTGGATGGACGCGCCGTGCTCGTCACGGGCGCGGCGCGCGGCCAGGGTGAGCAGGAGGCGCGCCTGTTCGTGGCGGAGGGCGCGAAGGTCGCGCTCGCCGACGTCCTTGACGAGCAGGGGGAGGCGCTGGCGCGTGAGCTGGCCAAGGAGGCGGGCGATGAGCGGGTGCGCTACGTCCATCTCGACGTGGGCCGGGAGACCGACTGGGCGGCCGCACTCGACACGGTCCAGGGCGCTTTCGGGAGGCTCGACGGGCTGGTCAACAACGCGGGCATCCTGCGCTTCAACGAGCTGTCGAGCACCCCGCTGGAGGAGTACCAGCAGGTCGTCCAGGTCAACCAGATCGGTGCATTCCTGGGCATGCGGGCGGTGATCCCGGCGCTGGAGGCGGCGGGCGGCGGCACGATCGTCAACACCGCCTCTTACACCGCCCTGACCGGTATGACCTTCCTGACCTCGTACGCCGCGACGAAGGCGGCGATCGTCGGGATGACGCGGGTTGCGGCGATGGAGCTGGCGCCGAAGAAGATACGCGTCAACGCGATGTGCCCGGGCGCGGTCGACACCCCGATGACCAACCCCGCGCAGCTGGATCCGGATGCCGACCCGCAGGAGGTGTCGGCGGCCGTGGACGAGCTGTACGCGAAGCTGGTGCCGCTCGGCCGGATAGGGCGCCCGGAGGAGGTGGCGCGGCTCGCGCTCTTCCTCACCTCGGACGACTCCTCGTACATCACCGGGCAGCCGTTCGTGATCGACGGCGGATGGCTGGCCGGTGTCTCAGTTTTCTGATGCCCAGTCAGCTACTGGCGCTGCAGCTCTTGACCCTGTGGCCCGGCGCTGCCAGAGTCGCCGGTGAGACGGATCTGACGTAGCGTCAGAAATTCGGAGTAGGGCGGTGAACCCTTGGAATTCGGGATCTTCGTACAGGGATATGTGCCCGCGAGCCGGGCGAAGGCCGACCCCGAGGCCGAGCACCACGCACTGCTGGAGGAGACCGAGTACGTCATCCAGGCCGACCGCTCCGGATTCAAGTACGCCTGGATCACCGAGCACCACTTCCTGGAGGAGTACTCACACCTCTCCGCCAACGACGTCTATATCGGCTACCTGACCCACGCGACCGAACGGATCCACCTCGGCTCCGGCATCTTCAACCCACTGCCGCAGGTCAACCACCCCGCAAAGGTCGCCGAGCGGGTCGCCATGCTCGACCACCTTTCCGGCGGACGGTTCGAATTCGGCACCGGGCGCGGCGCAGGAAGCCACGAGATCCTGGGCTTCATCCCCGGGATCGACGACATGAACCACACCAAGGCGATCTGGGAGGAGACGATCGCCGAATTCCCCAAGATGTGGCTGCAGGACACCTACGAGGGCTTCCAGGGGACGTTCTGGTCGCTGCCGCCGCGCAAGGTGCTGCCGAAGCCGTACGGGGGCACCCATCCGGCGATGTGGTATGCGGCCGGCTCCCCGTCCTCGTACGAGATGGCCGCACGCAAGGGGCTCGGGGTGCTCGGCTTCAGCGTGCAGAAGGTATCCGACATGCAGTGGGTCCTCGACTCCTACAAGACCGCCATCCGGGAGGCCGAGCCGGTCGGCGCCTACGTCAACGACAACGTGATGGTGACGTCGACGGCGATCTGCGCGGAGACCTCGAAGAAGGCACGGCAGATCGCGGCGGCCGGAGGCCTCAACTACCTGCAGTCGCTGCTCTTCCGCTACCACGACACCTTCCCGCGGCCGGAGGTCATACCGCAGTGGCCGGAGCTGCTGCCCGAGTACACCGAGGAGATCATCGACCTGATGGTCGCCGAGGAGCTGCTGATCTGCGGTGACCCCGACGAGGTGCTCACCCAGTGCAAGCGGTGGGAGGCCGCTGGCGCCGACCAGTTGGTCTTCGGTATGCCGATCGGGATTCCGTACGACGACACCATGACGACGATCAAGCTGATCGGCGAGCACGTCATCCCGAAGATAGACACCGATCCGGTCCACCGCACGACGCGGCTGCGGCGCGCGGCCGGCGCCTGAGACGTACGCCGTTCCGAGCCGGGCGGCGTCTTCCCGGGCCGCCGCCCCGGACCCCGGCCCGGACCCGCCCCTCGCAGCGGCCGTCGGGTCCGGCCGGGGACCACCCCAGCACGCCGAGGCAGAACAAGGGACCAAGGGGAAACCATACGATGCTCGACCACCTCATCAAGGGCGCGACCGTGGTGGACGGCACGGGCGCACCTTCGTACACCGCGGACATCGGACTGCGTGCCGGCCGGATCGCCTCCGTTGCCGCGCCCGGCACCACCGACGAGCCGGCGCGCAGCAGCGAGGACGTGACCGGTCTCGTCCTCACCCCGGGCTTCGTCGACCCGCACACCCACTACGACGCTCAGCTGTTCTGGGATCCCTTCGCCACCCCCTCGATGAACCACGGCGTGACCACTGTCGCCGGCGGCAACTGCGGCTTCACGCTCGCACCGCTCAAGCCCGAGGACGCCGACTACACCCGCCGGATGATGTCCAAGGTCGAAGGGATGTCGCTGAAGGCGCTGGAGGACGGCGTCGACTGGAACTGGACCAGCTTCGGCTCCTACCTCGACGCGCTGGAGGGCCGGATCGCGGTCAATGCGGGTTTCATGGTGGGCCACTGCGCCCTGCGCCGCCACGTCATGGGCTCCGACGCGGTCGGCGGCCAGCCCACTGCGGCCCAGCTGGAGCAGATGCTGCGCCTCTTCCACGAGTCGATGGAAGCCGGCGGCTGGGGCCTGTCCACCACCCAGTCCGCGACCCACTCCGACGGCGACGGCAAGCCCGTCGCCTCGCGCCACGCGGCACGCGACGAACTGCTCGCCCTCAGCCGCGCCGTGGGAGAACACGACGGCACACAGATCGAGGCCATCGTCGCCGGCTGCCTCGACAAGTTCAGCGACGAGGAGATCGACCTGTTCGCCGAGATGAGCGCGGCGGCGGGACGGCCCCTAAACTGGAACGTACTGACGATCGACGCGGCCGTTCCCGACCGCGTACCACGCCAGTTGAGCGCCTCCGAACGGGCCCGCAAGGCCGGCGGCCGCGTCGTCGCCCTGACGATGCCGATCCTCACCCCCATGAACATGTCGCTCGGCACCTTCTGCGCGCTCAACCTCATCCCCGGCTGGGGCGAGATCCTCGGCCTGCCGGTCGACGCGCGCATCGAGAAGCTGCGCGACCCCGCCGTGCGGGAGGAGATGCTGCGGCGCGCCAACAGTCCCGAGGCGGGCGTCTTCCGGCGCCTGGCCACCTTCGGCCGCTACGTCATCGGCGACACCTACTCCGAGGCCAACTCCGGCCTCACCGGCCGCCGTGTGCAGGACGTCGCAGCCGAGCGCGGACAGGAGCCCTTCGCGACGCTCGTCGACATCTGCGCCAACGACCGGCTGCGGACGGTGCTGTGGCCCATGCCCACCGACAACGACCCGGACAGCTGGGAGCTGCGCCGCCGCACCTGGGAACACGAGGACGTCATGCTCGGCGGCTCGGACGCAGGCGCCCACCTGGACCGCATGTGCGGCGCTCCGTACACCACCCGCTTCCTCGGCGACTGCCTGCGCGGACGCCGGCTGGTGGGTCTGGAGCGTGCGGTGCAGATGCTGACGGACGACCCTGCGCGGCTGTTCGGACTGCGCGAGCGGGGCCGCATCGCCGAGGGCCACCACGCCGACCTGGTGCTCTTCGACCCCGAGCGCATCGACGCGGGACCGGCCACTCTAGTCCACGACCTGCCGGGCGACAGCCCCCGGCTGGACTCCAAGGCACTGGGTGTGGTGAGCGTTCGGGTGGGCGGCGTCGAGACGCTGCGGGACGACGCCGTGACGGGCGCCATCCCGGGCACGGTGCTCCGCTCGGGGCGCGACACGCGGACGGTGGCGACGGGGTGAGGGCGGAGCACGACTCCGCGTCGGCCTCGCCCCGAGTGCCGCTGTAACCGGCCTGTGTTCGCTTCTCCGCCCTCCCTCTGCCCACGGCGGGAGGTGCCCCCTCCGCCCGCTCGCGTGCGACGCTCACTGCCACTTCGTATCCTCATTAAATGACGAATGATCTGCCGCGGCCCCAGGAAGAGCCTCCGGGCGCGAATGCGATGCGCCGTGCGTTGAGCCGGGCGCGCAGCGGCGTCGCGCTGGACGCGGCGGAGGCCGCCGTGCTGCTGGCGGCGCGCGGCGATGACCTGGACGAGCTCACGGCCGTCGCCGCGCGCATCCGCGACGCGGGACTGGAAGCCTTGGGCCGATCGGGGGTCATCACCTATTCGCGCAGCGTCTTCGTCCCGCTCACCCGGCTCTGCCGCGACAAGTGCCACTACTGCACCTTCGCGACCGTGCCCGGCAAGCTGCGCCGCGAGGGCCGGGCGGGGGCACCTCCCGGACGAAGTCTGGGGGCGTACCTCTCGCCGGACGAGGTGCTTCAGATCGCCCGGCGCGGCGCCGAACTCGGCTGCAAGGAGGTGCTGTTCACCCTCGGCGACCGGCCGGAGGCGCGCTGGCCCGAGGCGCGCGAGTGGTTGGACGCGCACGGCTACGACGACACCATCGCCTACGTACGGGCGATGGCGATCCGCGTGCTGGAGGAGACGGGGGTGCTGCCGCACCTCAACCCCGGTGTCCTGTCCTGGACGGAGCTGCAGCGGCTCAAGCCCGTCGCCGCGTCGATGGGAATGATGCTGGAGACCACGGCGACGCGGCTGTGGTCCGAGCCGGGAGGGCCGCACTACGGCTCACCCGACAAGGAGCCGGCGGTGCGGCTGCGTGTCCTGGAGGACGCGGGCCGCTCCAACGTGCCGTTCACCACAGGCATTCTGATCGGCATCGGCGAGACCCGAGCCGAGCGCGCCGAATCGCTCTTCGCGATACGGAAGGTGGCCCGGCAATACCACAGCGTCCAGGAGGTCATCGTCCAGAACTTCCGCGCCAAGCCGGACACCGCCATGCGCGGCATGCCCGATGCGGAGCTGGACGACCTGGTGGCGACCATCGCCGTCGCGCGGCTCATCCTCGGCCCCTCGGCGCGCATCCAGGCGCCGCCGAACCTCGTCGACGGCGAGTTCGCGCGGATGATCGCCGCCGGGATCGACGACTGGGGCGGGGTCTCGCCGCTCACGCCGGACCACGTCAACCCCGAGCGCCCGTGGCCGCACATCGATCAGATCGCCGCAAGTGCCGCCGAGTCGGGTTTCGCTCTGAGCGAACGCCTTCCCGTCTACCCGGAGTTCGTCCAGCGCGGGGAGCCGTGGCTCGATCCGCGGGTGCTGCCGCATGTCCGCGCGCTCGCCGACCCGCGCACCGGCCTCGCCGACGAAAGCGTCCGCCCGTCGGGGCTGCCCTGGCAGGAGCCCGAAGAGGCGTTCGCGGAAAGCGGCCGCACGGACCTGCACACCACCATCGACACCATCGGCCGTACCACGGACCGGCGTGACGACTTCGACGACGTCTACGGCGACTGGGAGGCGCTGCGCGAACAGGCCGCCCCCGGCCTCGTCCCGGAGCGGATAGACGGCGACGTCCAGGCGGCTCTCGCCACCGCCGCCGACGACCCCACCCGGCTCACCGATGCCGAGGCGCTCACCCTGCTGCACGCCGACGGACCGGCCCTCGACGCGCTGTGCCGCATCGCCGACGACGTACGGCGCGCGGCGGTCGGCGACGACGTGACCTATATCGTCACCCGCAACATCAACTTCACCAACGTCTGTTACACGGGCTGCCGCTTCTGCGCCTTCGCGCAGCGCCGCACCGATGCCGACGCCTACACCCTCTCCCTCGGACAGGTCGCCGACCGCGCCCAGCAGGCCTGGGACGTCGGCGCAACCGAGGTGTGCATGCAGGGCGGGATCCACCCCGACCTGCCCGGCACCGCGTACTTCGACATCGCTCGGGCGGTCAAGGAGCGCGTGCCCGGCATGCATGTGCACGCCTTCTCGCCGATGGAGGTCGCCAACGGCGCCACGCGCACGGGCATGTCGATCCGCGACTGGCTGCAGGCGGCCAAGGAAGCGGGCCTGGACACCATCCCGGGCACGGCGGCCGAGATCCTCGACGACGAGGTGCGCTGGGTGCTCACCAAGGGCAAGCTGCCGGCCGCCACCTGGATCGAGGTGATCAAGACCGCGCACGAGCTGGGCATCCGCTCCTCGTCCACGATGATGTACGGACATGTGGACCAGCCGCGGCACTGGCTCGGCCATTTGCGCCTGCTCGCCCGGATCCAGCAGGAGACCGGCGGCTTCACCGAATTCGTCACCCTGCCCTTCATCCACACCAATGCGCCCGTCTATCTGGCGGGAATCGCCCGGCCCGGCCCGACGCGGCGCGACAACCGAGCGGTCACCGCAATGGCCCGGCTGCTCCTCCACCCGCACATCCCCAATATCCAGACAAGCTGGGTGAAACTGGGTACGGAGGGTGCGGCCGAGATGCTTCGGTCGGGAGCCAACGACGTCGGCGGCACCCTGATGGAGGAGACCATCTCGCGCATGGCGGGCTCCAGTTACGGCTCGTACCGCTCCATACGCGACCTGGTGGCGATCGCCGAAGCGGCCGGCCGCCCGGCCCGCCAGCGCGACACCGTCTACGGACAGGTGCCGGCCGAACGCCTGGTCGCGGGGCGCGCCTCCGACGGCCACCTGCCGGAGCTGCTCCCGATCGTCGGCGACTGACCTGCGACCGGCCTGCGCCTGATCTGCGCCTGACCTGCGCCTGACCTGCGCCGAAGGCGGTCGATCAGAGGGTCGATTACAGTGCTTGGCCGAAGTGCGAGGGAGGGGAGCAGGAGATGACCCAGATATGGGGACGGGCACAGCAGCAGGATTTCCGCAGCCGGGTGCGTGGCTGCCTGCTCGGCGGCGCCATCGGGGACGCGCTGGGCGCGGGCATCGAATTCGATTCGCTGGAGAACATCCGGCGCAACCACGGTGAGCAGGGGGTCACCGACTACGTACCGGCGTTCGGGCGGCGCGGGGCGATCACCGACGACACCCAGATGACCATGTTCACCGTCGAAGGGCTGGTCCGCGCCCACATACGGCGTGACTCCGGCGCGTGGCACCCGCCGACCGACGTGCATCGCGCCTACCTGCGGTGGGCCGCCACCCAGGCGGACTGGGGGCCGGACGAGCGCAAACAGGACGCCGGCTGGCTGGCCCGCGAGGAGTGGCTGTACTCGCAGCGCGCACCGGGACGCGCCTGCCTCTCCGGCCTCGGCGACGAGCGCATGGGCACCCTCGCCGACCCGAAGAACCCCGGCTCGAAGGGGTGCGGCACGGTGATGCGCTCGGCGCCCTTCGGCCTTCTGGTGGGATGGGAGCCGCAGCTGGTCTTCCAGCTCGCCGTCGAGTGCGCCGCCCAGACCCACGGTCACCCCACCGGCTACCTCGCGGCCGGCGCCTTCGCGGTGATCGTGCATGCCGTCGCCCAGGGCGACCCGCTCGACGCGGCCGTGCAGCGGGCGCTCGCGCAGCTCTCGGCCCACCAGGGCCACGAGGAGACCACGGAAGCACTGCAGAGGGCGCTGGGCGCGGTGCGCCAGGGCCTGCCCACCGCGGAGCGCGTCGAATCCCTCGGCCAGGGCTGGACGGCGGAAGAGGCGCTGGCCATCGGTGTCTACTGCGCGCTCGTCGCCGAGGACGTCCGGCACGGGCTGCTGCTTGCCGTCAACCACTCGGGCGACAGCGACTCGACCGGCTCGATCTGCGGCAACCTGCTCGGCGTCCAGCACGGGGAGACGGCGCTGCCGCCCGCATGGGTGGTGGAGCTGGAGGGGCGCGCGGCGATTCTGGAGCTCGCGGACGATTTCGCGATGGAGATGACGCAGGGCACCGCGCTGCACGGCCCCGGCGCGTCATCGGCAGCGTGGCTGGCGCGCTACCCCAACGCGTAGCGCCCGCGCAGCGCCGTCTCAGTCGTCGTCAGTCGTCGTCAGCCGCCGTCAGTCGTCGAGGAAGCGCTGGACCGCCTTGGTGAGCTCCTCGGGGGCGGTGACCCAGGGAAGTGGGCTCCCGGCACCGATGCGCTGCGTGCGCCGGGGAAGAGCGCGGCGAACGGCCGCCTGGTCGGCGGTGGGGAGGTCGCCGGGCCCCGGGCGCTACGGGGCCGGTGTCTCCGGGACCTCCTGGTCGCGGTGCTGGTCGCGGTGCTGGTCGCGGTGCTGGGAGGGGATCGCCGCGCAGCGGCCGTCGCTCGCGCCGCGCAGGTCCAGCTCGATCTGCTCCAGGCTGCGGCCCTTCGTCTCCAGTACGCGCCGTCGCACCAGCACAAACAGCACCACGCTGATGGCCGCAAAGATCCAGGCCGAGTAGGCCAGTCCGAGGTTGGAGTCCATCACCGGGAAGATGAACGTGATGGCGAAGGTCGCCGACCACAGGGCAACGCTGCCCACGCCCATGCCCACGCCACGGACCTTCAGCGGGAAGATTTCAGCCATCATCACCCAGACCACCGCACCCCAGCCCAGCTCGTAGCCGGCCAGGTAGACGATGAGCAGGACGAGGGTGATGATGCCGACCGCGGTGTGGCTGTGGAGGGAGAGCACCACGACGCCCAGCAGGAACAGGGTCGCTGCCATGAACACATTCCCCAGGAGCAGCAGCGGCTTGCGGCCCCTTCGGTCGATCGTGAAGATCACCCATGCGGTGAACGCGACCTTGGTCGCGCCGAGCACGATCGAGGCCAGCAGCGACGAGGACTTCCCGAACCCGAGGTCGGTGAACATCGTGGGCGCGTACAGGTTGATCGCGTTGACGCCGGAGAGCTGCTGGCCGATGGCAAGGATGAGCGCGACGATCAGCGCGGGGCGCACCCAGGCAGCCGCCAGATCGCGCAATCGGCCCTGTTGCTCGCTGTCCAACCGGATGACCTCGCGGATGTTGTCCAGCTCTGGATCGATCTCGGCGGCCTCGTGTGTGCTGCGCAGCACGGCACGAGCCTCGTCCTCGCGGCCGGCCTTCACCAGCCAACGGGGGGTCTCCGGCATGAACATCATGCCGACGAGCAACACCAGCGCCGGAATCAGCGCGGCGGCGAACATGGCACGCCAGTTCGCCGGGCCGCTCAGCGCCCAGTCGACGACGTAGGCGACGAGGACGCCGCTGACGATCATCAGCTGATTGAGCGTCGACAGCGCACCGCGCACCTTCGTGGGGGCCAGTTCCGACAGGTACGTCGGCACGGTTGCGGATGAGGTGCCGACCGCGATGCCCACCACGGTACGGGCGATGACCAACACGGTGAAATTCGGGGCGAAGGAGCATCCGATGGTGCCCAGCGCGAAGATCGACGCCGCGAGCATGATCGTGACACGCCGACCGAGCCGGTCGGTCAGCTTTCCTGCCATCGCTGCGCCGAACACGGCGCCGAAGGCGAGGCAGCCGCCCACGACACCTTGAGCGAGTGAACTCAGGGCCCAGATCTTCTTGATGAACAGCAGCACTCCGGAGATCACGCCGAGGTCGTAGCCGAAGAGGATCCCGCCGAGTGCGCCGAAGAAGTACAGAGTGCCTTTGCTCACCTGCCGTGGCGCCGGCGCCGGCGCCATTGCCGTTTCTCGCACGCTGAATCGCCTCTATTCATCGTCGCCGCATGGCACTTGACGGGCCGTTGGATGATCACCTGGAGAAGGTGTGCCAACGGTCACATGGCACCGGCGTTCGAACAAGACAAACGGAGGTAACGATTCAGAAACCTGATCGCTGTTCATATATGAGGACAGAGGCATCTGAGGGCGGTGGCGAGACGGTGCAATCCCTCCCGGATCTCGTCAGGCGTGTGCGTACAGAAGGACAGCCGCATCGCCGCCATGTCGGGCTCCCCGGCGAAGAACGGCGCACCGGGCACATACGCGACATCGTGCTCAACGGCCGTGCGCAGCGCCGCCGTCGCGTCGTACCCGCGCGGCAGCCGCGCCCACACGAACATCCCGCCCTGCGGCACGTTCCACTCGCTGCCTGCCGGCAGCGCAGCGGGCAACCCCGCGAGCAGCGCGTCGCGCCGCTCGCGGTAGGCGGAGGTCACCCGCCGCAGATGCGCGTCGAGATCGGCCTGCGCGAGGTAACGCGCCGCAGCGGCCTGGTCGACGGTCGAGGTGTGCAGGTCCGCGGCCTGCTTGGTGATCACGCAGGCCCGTCGCAGCGCCGCCGGTGCATGCAGCCAGCCGAGGCGCAGTCCCGGCGCCATGGTCTTGGAGAAGCTGCCGAGCAGCACGGTGCGGTCCGCCGCCTCCGGGTGCGACGCGATCCACGGCACCGGCTCGCCCTCGTACCGCAGTTCGCCGTACGGGTCGTCCTCGACGATCCACAGCCCGCGCCGCTCCGCAATCCGCGCGATCGCCGCGCGCCGCTCGGACGACAGCGTGCGCCCGGTGGGGTTGGAGAACGTCGGCACGAGATAGAGGAGTTTGGGACGCTTGCGCGCCACCGCCTCGTCCAGCGCCGCCGGATCGATCCCGTCCTCGTCGCACGCCACCGGCACGACCCGTGCGCCTGCGAAGCCGAAGCACTGCAACGACGCCAGATAGCCCGGGTCCTCGACCAGTACCACGTCGCCGGGTTCCAGCAGGGCGCCCGCGACCAGCGTCAGCGCCTGCTGCGATCCGGTCGTCACCAGCAGGTCGTCGGCGTGCGTCGGCAGACCGCGGTCGCCCAGCCGCCGGGCGACGGCGCGGCGCAGCTCCGGGTCGCCCTCGGTCGTCGAGTACTGCAAGGCACGCTCCGGCGCATCGGCGAGCACGTCCGCATACGCCTGGCGCAGGCCCGCCGAATCGAACAGCTCCGGCGCAGGCAGCCCGCCCGCGAATGAGATCACCTCGGGCCGCGCGGTCAGCGCCAGGATCTCGCGTACCGGCGAGGCGGCGACGGAAGCGGCACGGGCGGCGAGGGCGGGAACGTCGGCTCTGTTCATGACCGCACCCTACGGAGAGTGGATGCAGTGTCCACTTATTTTCTGGGGGCATGTTCCACGGACTGGGGGCCCCGTGCCCGCGCACCAGAGAGCCCCCTCGGCCAGGACGGCGGGCCAGTCGAGAGGGCTCTTGACGGTGTTGCTGAGTGTATTGCCGTGTGTGGTGCCGTTGTGAGTACCGCTGAGGTCAGTCCAGGTCGTGGGCGCCGGACTCGACATCGGCCACAAAGGCCGTCCACGACTCGGGGGAGAAGGCGAGCGAAGGGCCGCCCGGGTTCTTGGAGTCGCGCACGGCGAGGGTACGAGGGGCGGGAGACGCCACCTCCACGCAGGCGCCGTTCCCCGCGGAGCGGGAGGATTTGATCCACGCGTGGGTGCTGCCGAGCTTGATTGCCATGATTGCTCCGGTGTGTGCAAGTGGCGTCTTTGCGCCACGTGGTGAAGACGAGATCGACGCTACTCGTCAACATCGCTGGGCAGAGAGCCTGTTCACTCGACCGGATGGCATATTCCCTGTGGGTCTTCCGCGTTCATGTGGCGCAGGTGTACTCTGCCGCCTTTCGGTGACCGCTGTGCGGTCAGCCCGCCTGTCCCGGCCCTGTCCCGGCTCTATCCCGCGTATTCTTCGGCGACGTCGCTGATGAACTGCCGGGTCTGCTCCGCGCTCAGCGCCTGGGCCCGCAGATGCTCGTACATCACGCTGTAGGTGTGCACGTCGGTGTCCTTCTCCAGGTACAGGTCGCTGGTGACCCCCTCGAGGTAGACGACGCTCGCGTCGGTCGCGTCCGAGAATTCCAGAATCGCGAACTGCCCGCTCAGCCCCGGGTGCGCGCCCGAGTCGAAGGGCAGCAGCTGCACCGTCACATGGGGCAGCGTGCTCAGGTGCACGAGGTGTTCCAGCTGCTCCCGCATGATCTCGTGGTTGCCGACGATGCGCCGCAGCGCCGCCTCGTCGATGACGGCCCACAGCCGCAGCGGACTGTCCGGGTCGTTGACTCGGTCCTGGCGGCGCAACCTGACGTGCACGCGCTTCTCGACCTGCTCGGGCGTGGCTTCCGGCAGGTTGCCGGCGATCACCGCCTCCGCGTAGTTCTTGGTCTGCAGCAGCCCGGGCACGATCTGCGACTCGTACACGCGCAGCGAGGCCGCATCCGTCTCCAGGCCGATGTAGACGCTGTACGGGACGTCGCCGAACGCGTGCCACCAGCCCTGCTGGCGGGACTCCTTGGCCATCTGCATCAGGGAGTCGACGATCCGGTGGTCCTCGACGCCGTAGACGCCGCACAAATCGCGGACGTCACGCTGGCTGATGCTGCGCCGGCCGTTCTCGAGACGACTGATCTTGGACTGGGAGACCAGCAGCCGGGCGGCGACCTCCTCGGCCGTCATGCCCTTCTGCTCGCGCAGTTTGCGTAGTTCCGAGCCCAAACGGCGTCGCCTGACGGTGGGATTGACACTGGACGCCATGAGAGATGCACCTCCGGCTCGAACTGCTCTTGTACTACCGGTCAGCAGCCTGCCACTTGCGGTCATCGTCTCGCTGGGAAATCGGCGACGGCGGGGGTAGGGCGAGGGGTAATGGTGGACGGATGTGCGCACGCCGTGGACCGCGACACGCCGGAAACGACGCGGCGCGCGGAACGGCGAGCCGGCCCATGCCGGCCCACCGGCCCGCGCGCCGTGGCGGCTCCCGTACCGATCGACGATCTGTGGGGACGGGGGTGGGTGCGTCGTTCTCTCGTTCTGTTGCGCTGTCGCGTGCCGTCAGTGCACGCCGGCGCGGGCCATCCTGCGGCTTGGCCCCGCGGCCCGGGCCTGCCGGTCCTGTCCGGGTGCCCGCCGCGGCTGGACCGCCACGCCGTTCTGGACGTCCATGACGGCGTGCGCCACCAGTCCGCCCATGGGGTCATACCTGATCAGGTCCCTCAGACGCGACCGCGAGGACCGGCCCTCGTTACCCGGGTACAGGTGCTTGCCCAGGCCCACGGCGTGGGCGAGCGCGGCGAGCGCCGCGGTCCGCGGGTCCGGCGGCACGCCGGTGCGGATCGCGCTGTCGAGACGGGCCCTGATCTCCCGGCTGACCGCGCTGTCGGTCGCCTGATAGCGAGTCGTCGGCAACACGCCGCACATCTGGCCCGGTACGGCGTGCACCATGTCGCACCGTTCGAGATGCGCGAGATACGTCTGACGCAACCCCAGCCGCGGACCGCCTATCCATGCGACAGCGCGTACCGGGCTGCCACGGCGGCGCAGCAGCTCCAGGGCGCTGTCCAGCGTCGGATCTCCTGTCGGCCGCGGATGCACCACGGCGATACGATCCCCGTCTGGGGCTATTCGTCCGGCCAGGGCCAGCTCCACTAGCTGCGCCCCGGCGAGACCGAGATCGAGCGACTGCGGCTGCGCCGTGGTCCCGGTCGCCGGGTCCAGGGCGAGCAGCAATAGCTCCTCCGGAATTGTTCTGCGGCTCCTGCCCATCCATGCCTCCCCGCGTGGATGAATGACAGGGTGACGCCTCTCACACCGTTGTGTCGAGAGTGCCTTTGCCTTATCGGCGGGAACCGGCAGGTATGTCGTTCTCGTCTACACGAGGGGTGGCGGTGGCGCAGAGGACGCCCCGGCGGGTCCCGCGTGGCAGGCACAGGTGGGCGAAGGACACTGGGTACGGGCAAGCGGGGCGCCGCGCGAGGCGCCCCGTCGAATGTGTACGGGAGGTACGGGTGGCGGGCAAATCCCCCGGCAGGGCGGAGCAGGAAAAGTCGTCGGGGGAGACGGCGAAGGCGAAGGATCCGCGGCTGGCCGTGAGCCGAGAGACGAAGGCGCCCCAGGGGGCGCGGGGGGCGGACGAGGCGCGCAACGGCAAGGGCCGGGGCGGCGGCGCCGACGATGCGCCGACGGGCTCGCGGGCGACGCGGCAGATCCGGATCCCCGGGGACCCCGGCGGCCACGTGAAGCGGGTCGCGCCTCCCGAGAAGGAGCGCGGACACCCGGTGGACCACTCGGATGAATCTACGCCGAACGGCGGAACGGACGTAGACACTTCGCCGACCGAATCTACGTCCAAGACGTCGCCCGAACGGCCGTCGAACGACGTGGCGACCACCCGGAAACCCGTCGACGCGACGCGTACGGAGCAGGCGCCGCCTGATGCTGCGTCGGGCGACTCGAAGAACGCTCGGCCCGCGCCCGCGCCCGCGCCGGCGCCCGATTCAGATGCGGATGACGCTGCCGCGGCTGAGGACGCGTCCGAGGAGGAGTCCGAGGACGCTGCCGCGGAGGCGGCCGAGCCGCAGGACGGCGCTGCAGCGGAGGTCGATGCCGAGCAGCCGGGCGACGAGGAGTCGTCTGCCGCGAAGGGGGATGACCCGAAGGGGGATGACGCGAAGGCGGCTGCGGAGTCGCCGGACGGCGACGCGGCCGAGTCGGGCGCCTCCAAGGGCGATGCTGCGGAGTCGTCCGCGGCCAAGGACGATGCGGACGAGTCCGGCGACGTGGTGTCGTCCGCCGTCTCGGAGGGCGGTGCCGAGTCGGGCGCGCGCGAGGGCGACCCCGAGGAGTCGCCTGCCGTCTCGGAGGGCGGTGCGGAGTCGGGCGTGCGCGAGGGCGATGCTGCGGAGTCGGACGGGCCCGAGGGCGACGCCGACGAGTCGTCCGCCGTCTCGGAGGTCGATGCAGAGTCGGGCGCCTCCAAGGGCGACGCTGCGGAGTCGTCCGCGGAGAAGGACGGCGCCGCGGGCGCCGCGCCCGCCGCGTCGACGGCGAAGATTGCCGCCGCCGGCGGGGCGTCGCCCGCCGTGAAGGCGCCGGCGGCCAAGGCCAAGGCAAAGGCCGCGGCGGCGGAAAGCCCGTTGGAGAAGACGAAGCAGCAGCCGTTGCCTCCGTTGCCCGGGGAGCCGCTGAAGCTGCTCGCGGAGCTCACCAATACGCCGCCCCCGCCGGAGACCCTTGTCCGGACCGTCGTGCGGCGGGTCAAGATCTGGACGCCGCTCGTCGTCCTGCTCGCGATCATCTTCTGCGTCGTGCAGGCCGTGCGCCCGCTGCCCAGCCCGAAGCTGGCGCTGACCAGCGCCTCTTCGTACACCTTCCCGGGGGCCGCGCCCTCCGTTCCCTGGCCGAGTGAGGGGCAGGCCGCGCTGGAGGTCAAGGGCCTCGGCAGCATGGGGACGTACGGGCAGCAGAAGCCCTTGCCGATCGCGAGCGTGGCCAAGGTGATGACTGCGTACATCATCCTGCGTGACCACCCCATCACCTCGGGCCAGGGCCCGAAGATCGCCGTGGATCAGCAGGCGGTCAACGACTTCAGCCTCGGAACGCAGGGTGAGTCCGTCGTCAAGGTCACCGCGGGAGAGCAGATCAGCGAGTTCGAGGCACTCGAGGACATCATGATCGCGTCTGCCAACAACGTGGCGCGGTTGCTGGCGCGTTGGGATGCCGGATCGGAGGCGGCGTTCGTCCAGAAGATGAACACGACCGCCAAGGAGCTCGGCATGGGCAACACCACCTACACCGATCCGAGCGGTCTCGATGCGACCACCGTCAGCACCGCTTCGGACCAGTTGAAGCTGGCGCAGAAGGCGATGGGCGACGCGACGTTCCGGCGGGTCGTCGACCAGCCGAACTTCAAGACGGCGAGCGGTGATTCGTACAACAACTGGAACCACCTCGTCGGCACCAACAACGTGATCGGCGTCAAGACCGGTACCAGCACTGCCGCGGGCGGCAACCTCGTCTTCGCGGCGACCAAGAGCGTCGGCGGCACCACGCAGCTGGTGCTCGGTGTCGTGCTCGGCCAGTACAAGCCATCGATCCTCGACACCGTCACCGCCGCCGGCCTTCAACTCGTCGTCTCGGCACAGCAGTCGTTGACCGCGGACCAGATCATCAAGAAGGGCGACGTCGTCGGCTATGTGGACGACGGTCTCGGCGGCAGGACCCCGGTCGTGGCGACGCAGAACGTCCAAGCCATCGGCTGGGCGGGCAACAAGGTCACCGTCGCGTTGGACGCCTCGCCGTCCGGGATCCCGCACTCGGCGAAGGCCGGCACCACGGTGGGCACGCTCACCGTCGGCGGCGGTCCGGGCCAGGTGAAGGTTCCCGTCGCGCTGCAGTCGGACCTCACGGCACCGTCCTTCGGCGCCAAGCTGACCCGGCTCGGCTGACATTCCGGTGGCCGGGCCCGCGCTCCCCGCGCGCGCCCGGCCACCGGGTCACTTGACGCCTTAACGCCTAACGCCCGCGCATCGCGCGGTACGCAGCGACCAGGCCGGCCGTCGAGCTGTCGAGACCGGGCACCTCGGCGCCCTCCGTCAGCGCGGGCTCGATCCGCTTGGCCAGCACCTTGCCGAGTTCGACGCCCCACTGGTCGAAGGAGTCGATGTCCCAGATCGCGCCCTGCACGAAGACCTTGTGCTCGTAGAGCGCGATCAGCTGGCCGAGCACCGACGGGGTGAGCTCGCGCGCCAGGATCGTGGTGGTCGGGCGGTTGCCGCGGAAGGTGCGGTGCGGCACCTGCTCGGCCGGCACGCCCTCGGCGGCGACCTCCTCAGCGGTCTTGCCGAAGGCGAGCGCCTGGCCCTGCGCGAAGAGGTTCGCCATCAGCAGGTCGTGGTGGCCGGCCAGCTCAGGGCTCAGGTCCGCCACCGGCTGTGCGAAACCGATCAGATCGGCCGGGATCATCTTCGTGCCCTGGTGGAGCAACTGGTAGTAGGCGTGCTGGCCGTTGGTGCCGGGCGTGCCCCAGACCACCGGTCCGGTCTGCCAGGTCACCGGACGTCCCGACCGGTCGACCGACTTGCCGTTGGACTCCATGTCCAGCTGCTGCAGATACGCGGTGAAGCGCGACAGGTAGTGCGAGTACGGGAGCACCGCGTGCGTCTGCGCGTCGAAGAACGCCCCGTACCAGACCCCCAGCAGCCCCAGCAGCAACGGTGCGTTGGATTCGGGCGGCGCAGTCCGGAAGTGTTCGTCGACGAGGCGGAAACCGTCGAGCATCTCGCGGAAACGGTCGGGACCGATCGCGATCATCAGTGACAGCCCGATCGCCGAGTCGTAGGAGTAGCGGCCGCCGACCCAGTCCCAGAACTCGAACATGTTCTCGACGTCGATGCCGAATTCGGCGACCTTCTCGGCGTTGGTCGACAGCGCCACGAAGTGCTTGGCGACCGCCGCCTCGTCCCCGCCGAGCCCGTCGAGCAGCCAGGTGCGGGCCGAGGTCGCGTTGGTGATGGTCTCGATGGTGGTGAAGGTCTTCGACGCGATGATGAAGAGCGTCTCGGCCGGGTCCAGGTCGCGTACGGCCTCGTGCAGATCCGCGCCGTCGACGTTGGAGACGAAACGGAACTGCAGCTCGCGGTCGGTGTACGAGCGCAGCACCTCGTACGCCATCGCCGGGCCCAGATCCGAGCCGCCGATGCCGATGTTGACGACGGTGCGGATCCGCTTGCCGGTGTGCCCGGTCCACGCGCCGGAGCGGATCCGGTTGGAGAAGTCCGCCATCTTGTCGAGCACGGCGTGCACCGCGGGAACGACGTTCTCGCCGTCCACCTCGATCACCGCGTCGCGCGGCGCCCGCAGCGCCGTGTGCAGTACCGCGCGCTTCTCCGTGACGTTGATCTTCTCGCCGCGGAACATCGCGTCCCGCAGCCGTGCCACGCCACGTACCTCGGCCAGCTCTCGCAGCAGTTCGAGCGTGTCGTCGGTGATCAGGTGCTTGGAGTAGTCGATGCGCAGGTCGCCGACGTCGAGGACGTACCGGCTGCCGCGCGCGGCGTCGCCCGCGAAGAGCTCCCGCAGATGCACCTCCCCGAGGCTTTCGCGGTGCTTGCCGAGCGCTTCCCACTGCGGCAGCTGGTCAAGCCGTTCGGACATCGTTCGCTCCTCGTCGCTGTGTTGCATGTGTCGCCTGCGCGCAACCCTACGACGGGCCCCCGACTGCTTCGAGTCGACGCCGCTGACGCAGTCAGCCGTTCATCGAACGGAAGCGTCGCAGCCGCAGGCTGTTTCCGACGACGAAGATCGAGGAGCACGCCATCGCCGCGCCCGCGATCATCGGGTTGAGCAGTCCGGCAGCCGCCAGCGGCAGTGCCGCGACGTTGTAGCCGAAGGCCCAGAAGAGGTTGCCCCTGATGGTGCCGAGGGTGCTGCGGGCGAGCCTGATCGCGTCGGCCGCGACACGCAGGTCGCCGCGCACCAGCGTCAGGTCACCCGCCTCGATGGCGGCGTCCGTGCCCGTGCCCATGGCGAGGCCCAGCTCCGCCCGGGCGAGCGCGGCCGCGTCGTTGACGCCGTCGCCGACCATCGCCACCGACCTGCCCTCGGCCTGCAGCCGCTTGATGACCGCGACCTTGTCCTGGGGCAGCACCTCGGCGATGACGTCCCCTTCGTCGATGCCGACCTCCGCGGCGACCGCCTTCGCTGCGATCGCGTTGTCGCCGGTAAGCAGCACAGGGGTCAGGCCGAGCGAGCGCAGCGCCATTACCGCCTCGGCGCTCGTCGGCTTGACGGCGTCGCCGACGGCGAGCACCGCGCGCGCCCGTCCGTCCCAGGCGACCACGACGGCGGTGTGCCCCTCGGCCTCGGCCTGCGCCTTCGCGTCGGCCAGTGCGGCGGGGAACACAGCCGGCCCGTGGTCGCGCAGCAGTGCCTCGCGCCCGACGAGGACCGTGCGACCGTCGACGACGCCTGTCACGCCGAGACCGGCGTGGGCAGCGAACTCCGTGGAGGCCGGGAGCTCGCCGACCTGCTCCTCGGCGGCCCTGGCGACGGCACGGGCGACGGGGTGCTCGGAGGCGTGTTCAAGGGCGCCGGCGAGCCGCAGCGCCTCCTTCTCGTCCTCCCCCTCCGCCGCGTGCACCGCCGACAGCGTCATCACACCCGTCGTCACGGTGCCGGTCTTGTCCAGCACCACGGTGTCGATGCTCCTCGTCGACTCCAGAACCTCGGGCCCTTTGATGAGAATGCCGAGCTGGGCGCCCCGGCCGGTGCCCACCAGCAGCGCGGTCGGCGTGGCCAGACCGAGGGCGCACGGGCAGGCGATGATCAGTACGGCGACGGCGGCGGTAAAGGCCGCCGTCGCGCCCGCGCCGGCGAGCAGCCAGAAGCCCAGGGTGGCGAGGGCGAGCACGATGACGACGGGCACGAAGACCGCGGAGATCCGGTCGGCGAGCCGCTGCGCGGCCGCCTTCCCGCTCTGCGCCTCCTTCACCAGCTGGGCCATCCGGGCGAGTTGGGTGTCGGCGCCGACCCGGGTCGCCTCGACGACGAGGCGTCCGCCCGCGTTGACCGTGGCGCCCGTGACGCCGTCGCCCGGGACCACGTCCACAGGCACCGACTCACCGGTGAGCATCGAGGCGTCCACGGCGGAGGTGCCCTCGCGCACCACGCCGTCAGTGGCGATCTTCTCACCGGGACGAACGACGAAGACGTCGCCGACCGCCAACTCGGCGACCGGCACGCGCACTTCACGCCCCCCGCGGAGCACGGCAACATCCTTTGCGCCGAGGTGGAGCAGCGCCCGGAGCGCGGCGCCCGCCCTGCGCTTGGCGCGCGCCTCGAAGTACCGCCCGGCGAGGATGAACGCCGTCACCCCGGCTGCGGCCTCCAGGTAGATCGAGCCGCTGCCGCCGCCTCGCGAGACGGCGAACGTGAAGTGGTCCTTCATCCCCGGTGTCCCGGCGGTCCCGAAGAACAGCGCCCACACCGACCAGCCGAACGCGGCGAGCGTGCCCATCGAGATCAGGGTGTCCATGGTGGCGGCGCGGTGGCGCAGATTGGTCCAGGCGGCCCGGTGGAAGGGCCATCCCGCGTACGCCACGACGGGTGCGGCGAGCGCCAGCGACAGCCACTGCCAGTAGCGGAACTGCAGCGCGGGCACCATGGCCAACGCGATCACGGGAACCGAGAGGACGGCGGCGGTGAGCAGACGCTGCCTCAGGGCCGCGAGCTCGTGGTCACCCCCGGTGCCGGCCTCCGCCCGCGCCTCATCGGGCGCGGGCGGGGGAGCCGGCAGCGCTGCCGTGTAGCCGGTGGCCCGGACGGTCGCGATCAGATCGGCGACCTCGACCCCCGGACCGTAGGAGACGCTCGCCTTCTCGGTCGCGTAGTTGACGGTCGCGCTGACGCCGTCCATCCGGTTGAGCTTCTTCTGGATGCGGGCAGCACACGAGGCGCAGGTCATGCCGCCGATCTCCAGCTCGACCCGGTCGGGCCCGTCGAGCCGCTCGGTAGGTGCCGAAGGTGCCGTCGTCATGCGGTCCTCGCTCTCGCTCCTGTTCTCCAGGCGCCAACGATATACCCCTATGGGGTATTCCCCATCCAGGGCCGGGCGCCACGCAGCGTCAGGCCGAACCAGCACGCCCAGCCGATCGGCTGCAGCGCCCAGTAGCTGAGGATCCGGTACAGCAGCGTGGCTGCGATCGCCTGCTCGCCGCGCAGCCCGTACAGCACGAGCAGCGCCGTCAGGCTCGCCTCCACGATGCCGAGGCTGCCTGGGGTGAGCCGCAGGCTGCCGCCCACCTGCGTCAACGCATACGCCACGAGCAGACCTCGCCACGGTACGCCGATGCCCAGCGCCCACAGGCAGGCGGCGAGGCACGCCGCGTCGCACAGCCAGTTCAGCAGGGCGAGGCCGTACGGCTGCAGCCACGGCCGCACGCCCGGCTCGACGCTGCGCGCCTGCCGCACCAGGCGGGCCAGCGCGTCCTCCACGCTCCAGGCGTGCCGGGACCGTACGCCGATGCGTCGCCACAGACGCCAGGCCGCACGCCGCGCCGGCCGGAACCGGGATGACCCGGCCATCAGCGCCGTACCCACCAGCAGCAGTCCGGCCAGTGCCAGCATCACGGGACGCAGGCTCGCCCCCGGCCCCGACGACCCGGCCGCCACCGCACCCGCCAGCAGCAGGGTGAACAGACTGATCACCGACAGCGCCCCGGCGACCACCAGCACCGCGGCCGCCAGCACCTGCGCCACGCCGCGCCTGCGCAACTGCCGGTAGTACCACGCGGACGAGAACGCCGCCCCGCCCGGCAGGACGCCGGCAACGGCGTTGGCCGCCACCGTCAGCGCCACCATCAGGCGCAGCCGCGCCGCCGCCTGCCCTGCCCGCAGCAGCCACCGCTCCATCGCCGCCAGGCCCACCAGCGACGCCGCCTCGAAGCCGATCGCGACCGCGAGCCGGGCCACGTCCACCCGCGCGATGAGCCGGGAGGCGTTCACGAACTCGGCGCGCCGGGTCAGGGCGGTCACCACGGCGGCGACGATGACGACGAGTGCCCCGAGCCACCAGGCGCGGCCGGGCCGTGAGAACCGTGGGAGGGGCCGCTCATCGCTGTCGTCGCCGTTCTGCTGCCCCGGCATGCTCAGTCGGTCATCAGGACGGCCACCCCGTTGACGCGGTCCGCCGCGAGGTCGGCCAGCGCCTGGTCGGCGCGGCTCATCGGGTAGCGCTGCACCTGCACGCGCGGGCGCAGCCGGGCCGCCTCGGCCAGGTAGGCGCGGCCGTCGTCGCGTGTGTTGGCGGTCACGCTGCGCAGCGTACGTTCCTGGAACAGGTGGTCCTCGTAGCGCAGGACGGGGATGTCGCTCAGGTGGATGCCCGCGACCGACAGCGTGCCGCCCCGGTCGAGCGCGGCGAGCGCGACCGGCACGAGGTCGCCGACCGGCGCGAAGAGGATCGCTGCGTCCAGCGGTTCCGGAGGGGCGTCGTACGCGCCCCGCGCGGAGGCCGCGCCGAGATCGAGCGCGAGCCGCTGCGCCTCCTCGGCCCGGGTGAGCACGTGCACGGTGGCACCCTGTGCGATGGCGAGCTGCGCGGTCAGATGCGCGGAGGCCCCGAAGCCGTAGATGCCGAGGCGCCCGCCGGGCGGCAGCTCGGCCCGGCGCAGCGCACGGTAGCCGATGATCCCCGCACAGAGCAGGGGTGCGAGCTCCTCGTCGGGCCGGTCGTCGTCCGGCAGCCGGTAAGCGAAACGGGCGTCCGCCACCGTGTAGTCGGCGTAGCCGCCGTCGAGATCCCACCCGGTGTAGCGCGAGTGGGGGCAGAGGTTCTCGTCGCCCCTGCGGCAGTACCGGCACTGGCCGCACGTCCCCGCCAGCCATGCGACGCCGACCCGGTCGCCGACCGCGAACCCCTGAGATTCCGCCCCCGCGCCCGCCTCCGCTACCCGCCCGACGACCTCGTGTCCGGGTGTGCACCGCGGCCGGTGTGGCTGGAGATCCCCCTCGGCCAGATGGAGGTCGGTACGGCACACGCCACAGGCGCGCACATCGATCAGCAGCTCGCCGGGCCCCGGCTGCGGCCGGTCGCGCCGTACCTTGCGCAACGGGCCGGAGCCGGCCGGGCCCGGGCGCTCCACGACCCACGCGGCCATCGTCCCGGCGCGGCCGCTGTCGGCGGGGGCGGTGTCGGCGGGCATCGCGGCTCCTTCGCATCGGCCGTCCCTGTGCGCGTCACTCATTCCAATTCTCTGCCTTCTCCTTCTCTGCCGTCTCCGCCGCGCCCGGCGCACCCGCATGGAGGCCTGCCATGGGCCGTAGAGTGGTGATAACCGCCAATACATGATTAAAAGCGCACGGACTGGGGATAGCGTGCGCAGACGGAGTGGCTGGCTGTGGGGATACCTGTGGGAGAGAACCTCACCGGACCGCGAGCATCATTCGACGTGGCGGAGGCCGCCACACTGCTTCTCGACGACCGCGGAATCGTTAGGAACTGGACGAAGGACGCTGAGCGCGTGCTCGGCCACCAGGCCGCGGACGTCCTCGGCACATGCGTCGCCACCCTGCTTGCCCCCGACGACGCGGCGAGGATGCCGGACCTGGCGCAGCGATGCCGCAAGGACGCCGGCTGGGCCGGTGTCCTGAAGGCGGTGCGCTGCGACGGCCGCAAGGCGACGCTCGGCGTACGCGTCGTCCCGATGCCGGACAGCGCCGGCCGCCCGTGCTGGCTCGTCCTCGCCGTCGACATGACGGGCTCTCCGGGCTGGGCAATGGGCCGCAGCTTCCCCGAACGCATGCTCGCCCAATCGGCCATCGGCATGGCCGTGGTCGACACCGATCTGCGCTACGTGTGGTCCAACGCGGCACTGGAGCGGTTCGGCGGCGGTCCGCGTGCGGCGCGGCTCGGACGGCGCTTGGGCGAGATCCAGCCCGGCCTCAACGCCAAGGTGATCGAGGAACAGATGCGCCGGGTGCTCGACACCGGCGAGACCGTCGCCGATTACGAACACATCGGCCGCCCCCGTTCCGACCCGGACCGAGAACGCGCCCATTCGATGTCGTTCACCCGGCTGGAGGACGACGCCGGCAACGCCCTCGGCGTCTTCTACACGGTCGTCGACATCACCGACCGCTACCGCTCCCGCCACCGCCTCGCCCTCCTCGACCGGGCCAGCGCCACCATCGGCCGCTCCCTCGACGTGCTGCAGACCGCTCAGGACCTCGCCGACGTGGCCGTGCCCGACCTCGCGGACTGCGTCGCCGTCGACCTGCTCGACACGGTGTTCAGCGGCGCCGAGCCCTGCCCACTGCGGCTCGACGCCACCGACACGGTGGTACTGCGCCGGGCAGGCCAGCGTTCGGTCCGCGAGGCCGCCCCCGAGGAGGTGGTCGAGATCGGGCACCCGGCCTCGTACCACAGGGGATCGCCGCCGATCCGCGCCCTGGAGAGCGGAACGTCCTGGCGTGTGGAGCGGCTCGACCCGCTCGCCGTGGAATGGGCCACCGACATCCCCCGCGGCCGTGCCGCGCTCTTCCGTGAACTCGGCCTGCACAGCGCGATGGTGGTGCCGATCTGCGCCCGGGGTGCCACACTCGGGGTGACCACGTTCTACCGCCGAGAATCCCCCGCGGCGTTCGACGAGGACGACGTCAGGCTGGCGGAGGAGTTCGTCGCCCGCGCGGCGGTCTGCATCGACAACGCCCGCCGCTACACCCGCGAACGCGACGCGGCTCTCGCGCTGCAGCGCAGTCTGCTGCCGCACGGCCTGCCGGAGCAGGTGGCCGTCGAGGTGGCGTCCTGCTACCGGCCGGCCGACGAACTGACCGGTGTGGGCGGCGACTGGTTCGACGTGATCCCGCTGTCCGGGGCCCGGGTGGCGCTCGTCGTGGGCGACGTGATCGGGCACGGCATCGACGCCGCCGCCACGATGGGACGGCTGCGCACCGCCGTACAGACCCTCGCCGATCTCGACCTGCGCCCTGACGAACTCCTCGCCCACCTCGACGACCTGGTCGGCCGCTCCTCCCGTGAGGACGACGAGGACACGGCGGCCGCCGACGCCCACGGTGTGGGGGCCAGCTGCCTCTACGTCGTCTACGATCCCGTCACCCGCCAGTGCAGCATGGCGAGCGCCAACCACCCCGCGCCCGCGGTCGTCGCCACCGACGGCACCGTGGACTTCCCCGACCTGCCGCGCGGCCCAGCCCTCGGGGTCGGCGGACTGCCCTTCGAATCAGTGGCGTTCACCCTCGACGAAGGAAGTGTGCTCGCCCTCTACACCGACGGCCTGCTCGCCGGCGACGGCCCGAAGAGCGCCTCGTCCGAAGGCGGGCGGGAGCGTCTGCGCCGGGCCATGGAAGCCCAGGGCGGCTCGCTCGAAGGCCTGTGCAACACAGTCGTCGGCGACCTGGCACCGGCTCACCCCTGCGACGACGTGGCCCTGTTGCTCGCCAGGACCCGCAGTCTGGGCGATGACCGCGTCGCGTCCTGGGAGCTGACGAACGACCCGGCCCAGGTCGCAGGCGCGCGCGAGGTGACGCTGCGGCAGCTGAGCGCCTGGGGCCTGGACGAACTCGCCTTCACCACCGAGCTGGTCGTCAGCGAACTCGTCACCAACGCCATCCGCTACGCCTCGGGGCCGATCCGGGTGCGCCTGATCCACGAGAACACGCTCATCTGCGAGGTCGCCGACGCGAGCAGCACCTCACCCCATCTGCGCCATCCGCGCACCACCGACGAGGGCGGGCGCGGGCTCTTCCTGATCTCCCAGTTCACCCGGCGCTGGGGCACCCGCTACACCCCCGAGGGCAAGGTCATCTGGGCCGAGCAACTGCTCACCCCCAACGGTTCCGAGCCGCTCGCTGCCTTCGGCGACTTGGTCTGACCCGCGCCCACACGGTCGCTCATCCGTTCAGCAGCGCGATGAAGCGGCGGGCGAACAGATAGGCGTCACCGGGCCAACGGGCGGACAGATAGGAGCCGTCCTGGACGGCGAACGCCGGGGTGTCGTCGGTGGCCGTGCCGCGCCGCCGCAGCTCGAACGGCCCGCGCTCGAACTGGGCGGGGTCGTCGAGCGCGGCGACGACCTCGTCCTGGACATACGCCGGATACGTCCGGTAGTAGCGGCCCCGGCGCCACGCGGTGAGGTAATAGGCGCTCCGCTCCATGTACGCGGGCAGGCAGGTGGTGCGCCGGCCGGCGATGACGCTGCGGCCCGTCGCCGGGTCGATGGTGCGGGCGAGCACGAGGACGCCGTGGCAGATCGCGCCGACCGGCCGACCCATCCCCCAGAAACGGGCGACCTTCCCCTGCAGGGCCTGGGAGCCGAGGTACTGCCGCATGCCGGTTGCGTGCCCTCCGGGCAGCAGCAACCCGTCGTACTCCTGCGGCTCGATGACGTCCCAGCCGACGGGACCCAGGAAGGCGGGGTCGGCGGTGAGTTCGCGGTAGAACTCCTTCGGTTCGGCCTCCGCGCCGAGCTGCCCGAACAGCACACCGGTGAGCAGCAACGGGTCCGCCTGCGGCGGCCGTCCGCCGTGCTCGGTCGCGAACACCACATCGTGCCCGGCGTCGCGCAGCAGCCGCCAGGGGACGGCGACCTCGGTGACGTCGAAGTCCCGGTCGGGGAGCGGGAGGAGGATGCGCATGCCCCTCTCTACCATGGGCCGGTGCGGCCCGGCTCTTCGGGGCGTGGCGCCGCGGGGCGGCATGGTGTGGTGCCGGATGCGGCTTTCGTCTCGCGCCTTCGGCGCAAAGAAGCGGGCTACGACGGAGGCGGCGGGGCGGCCGGGCGCCGTACGTCGGCGAGCGCGTGGTGGGTGGTGTGCGCGGCGCCTCCCGGAGCCGGTGCGGGTTGTTTGGCATGTCCGCACCCCCGCCGCGCGGCACCCTCTCGCAGAATGCTTGCTTGTTCCTTGTCGGTGGCAAGGAACGGCACTCGCGTGGGTGACGCCCGGAGCACGCGAGACGAAACCTGCGCACGTCCCGCCGAACCGCCCCGCGGCACGAGGGCGTACGCCACCCGCTGGTATTCGAGCACGTGTACGATTAAGGGGTGGCTGATTTCGACTTCCCCGAAGACCTGCTGGAACTGCAGCGGGCCCTGCGGAACGTCGCCGCCGAGCTCAACGACCTGCTCATGCGTCTGCCGCACCGGGCAATGCCGATGCCCGAGCGGTACGCCGACTTCCGGGGCGTGGAGCACGAGGCATCGCCGGGGTGGACGGAGGAACAGCAGGCGCAGGTCGACGCGTTGCGGCTGCGCCGCAGTGAGCTCGCCGGGGCCGTGCTCGGCCACGAGTTCTGGACGACGCTGAGTGGCCCCGACGTACTCAAGGCGCGCATGCAGCTGAAGCACGTCGACGAGGAGTAGGCCGCCGGACGAGCAGTCACGTCGTCGTCGGCGTCACCGCGAGGCCAGCAGTTCGGCGAGGCGTTCCATCGTCTCCCGTGCGCCGGTCTCCATGCCCGACTTCACCATGGCCTCGCGGTCGTCGACGCTTTGGAAGACGGACCTTCCGGTGACCTTCGTCCGGCCGTCCCCCAGGTCCTCGAAAGTGACCGTCTCCAACAGGACATGACCCGGCGCCGGAGCGCCTTCGTACTCGAAGGTCTGAACCAGTCGTTCGGGCGGTGTGATCTCGTGGTACACGACTGGCGGCGGATCCCGCTGACCGGATCGTCCTGGGTCGACGGCTGGTCGGCGTACGTGCCGCCGGTGCGATGAGTCACTCCCGCGGGCGGGCGAGGCGGCGCAGGACCTGGCCGCACCGCCGCGCATAGAGCTTCTGCAGCACGGGGACGAGCGGCCCGGCCGCGCGGGTGAGGCGGGAGCCCGGGCGGCTGAAGGCGGTGACGGTGAACCACACCCGTCCGTCGTCGGCGAGGTGGACGAGGAAGGACTCCTCACCGCACTCCGGGTGGCCCGGCAGCGTCCCGTACCCGAAGCCCGTCCGCGTGGGATCCTCTGCCGTCCAGATCACCCGGGCGGGCGCCCGCAGACCGATCCCGCCGACGCCGAGAAGGACGGTGACATCGACGCCGGGCGCCGCCCGCTCCTGCGGTGCGGTGAGCCGTACCGGGATGGCGCGATGCATTCGCCACTCCATCACCGCCGCGCCCGCCGCCTCGAAGACGGTGCGCCCGTGGCCGATCAGCGTGCGGTGGCGGAGGTGGTGGTAGCCGGGCGGAAGCCTCTCGCCGCGGGTGGCCCCGACCTCCGCGTACGTCGGACGGACCCCGTGGGGCTCGCGGGGCTCATGGGCGTTCACCGGACCGCCAACCGGTCGGCGGCAGCGGCCAGGCGCCGCCAGGCGAGGAGTCCGCACAACGCGAACCCCAGGGCGTTCCCGACGCCAACGCCGCCACGCACCCCGGAGCCTGGGCACGGCGCGCCTGTGCTCAGGGCTTGAGGACGATCTTGCCGCGGGTGTGCCGCTGCTCCAGTTCCCGGTAGGCGTCGCGGACGTCATCCAGGGGGTAGGCGCGGGCGATCGGGATCTCCAGCACCCCCTGGTCGATGAGGCCGGCGAGCTCTGCCAGTACCTCGGCGCTCGCGGCCTCCGCATTGCCCTCCGTCTTGATCCCGTATTTCTCGGCTCCCGCGAAATCGATGATCGTGTCGACCCGGTCGCGTTCGACTCCGAGATCGAGGGCAAGCTCGATGTACCCGTCGCCGAAGGTGTCGATGAAGGCGTCGACGGTGCCGCTCGTTGCGGCCCGGATCCGGTCCGCAACGCCCTCGCCGTACGCCACCGGAACAGCACCGTGGTCGCGCAGCCATGCATGGTTCCGCTCGCTTGCCAGGCCGATCACTGTCGCACCGGCATGCCGGGCCAGCTGGACGACCAGCGAACCGACGCCGCCCGCGGCCCCGGAGACGACCACGGTGTCGCCGGGGCCGAGCGCAACGGCGCGCACCGCCGCGTACGCCGTCGTACCGGCCACGAACAAGGCACCTGCCTGCTCCCACGGGACGCCCGCGGGCCGGGGGACGAGCTGGTCGGCCGCGACCAGGACGTACTCGGCGTGGCTCGCACGCTCATTGGTGAAGCCGATCACCTCGTCGCCCGGCACGAATCCCTGCACGCCCTCGCCGACACCCTCGACGATCCCCGCGAAGTCGCTGCCCTGGCCCGACGGGAAGGTGGCGGGCCACCTGTCATGCAGGAGCCCTCTGCGGATCATGGCTTCCCCCGGATTGATCCCGGCGGCCACCACCTTGACCACCACCTGCCTGGGCCCGGGCACGGGACGATCGACCTCGACGACCTCCAGCACATCGATGTCGCCGTATTCGGCGAACCGGACTGCCTTGGGCATCACGCCACCCCTCTCGGCCTATTGGCTCATCGATAAGGCCAACAGCCCGGCAGCGCCGGTGATTCCGGGAGAGTGAGCGGCCACACGCCGTTATCGGGGATCACGTGGGGGTCTGTCCGCGTACATCAGCCGCAGCACCCCGTCATTGGCGTCGATGCGCTCGCCGTAGTTGGTGAACCCGAGCCGCTCGGCGACGCGGCGCGACGCGTGATTGTGGTCGAGGATCCAGGCGACGACGGGCTCCTGCGGATCGACTGCCCGCCCGGCCGCGATGGCCGCACGGGACAGCTCGGTCGCGTAGCCCTGCCCCCATGCCGATGGCGTGAACCGGTAGTACAGGTTCCACCCTCCTGCGGCGTGACGCTGCACCCCGCCCACCCCGATGACCGGCTCGTCCGTCGCGTCCGTGCGGCGCCGGACGATCCAGTAGCTCAGTCCGTCGGTGCGCCATCGGGCCGCGGCCCGCTCGATCCACGCGCGGGTCGTGTCGACGGTGGTGTGCCGGTCGCATGGGGAATGCCGGTAGGCGTCGGGGTCGGAGGTGATCGCGAACAGCCCGTACAGGTCGTCGAGCGATACGGCACGCAGCTCGAGGCGCTCGGTCACCACGCGCTCGAACCCGGATCGAAGATCACCACTCATGCCCGCATCGTGCCACGCTCACGGCCGACGACGAGACCGGTTTTCCCCAGGCGGCCGGAGTGTCCTGGTCACGGTGCAACCGGAGAACAGCCCATGCGTGCATGCCACGCACACCGGGGCGAGGTTCAGCCGAATTCGCGTGAGATCCAGGTGAACGAGTCAGGGAGCATGGTGCGCCAGAGCGCGGTCGTGTGGCCGCCGGTGGCGGCGGTGAGGAGTTCGCTGCCGCCGGGGCGCCGGAGGACCGCCAGGAGGGCCTTGGCGGCAGGAACCGTGCCGGGGTCCTGGAGGCTGCCGGCCATCAGCAGGGCGATGTCGGGCTGGTGCCTGTCATCCCTCAGCACGAGATAGGGGTTGTTCTCTCGGGCCAGGGCCGGGGTGCGGGTGACCAGTGACGCGATGGGGGCGTTGTAGCCGGACAGGCTCACGGCGGAGTGGAAGACGTCCGGATGGTGCACGGTGAGGTTGACCGCGCAGTAGGCCCCGGCCGAGTAGCCCATCACCGCCCACTGCCTGGCACCGGTGGCGGCGCGGAAGTTCTGCTTGACCAGCGCGGGGACGTCCTTGGCCAGCCAGGTCGCCGTGAGGCCGACGCCGGGGATGTCGGCGCAGCCGGCGTCGGTGTTCCCGCCGAGGACGTTGAGCGTGGCCGCGACCAGGATCATCGGCTTGGCCCTGCCCTCGTCGATCAGGCGGGTGAGCGGCGTGGTGGCGTCCATCCCGGCGAACCAGGTCTGGGGGCTGCCGGGGGTGCCGGGCAGCAGCTCCACGACCGGGAAGGCCGTGTGGGCGTAGGCGGCCTGGTGGTACTGCGGCGGCAGCCACACATACAGGCTGCCCTTGATCCTGGAGGCGGGGCCGACGGCGTCGGCGCGCAGGATGCCGGGCTTGAAGGTGGTGAAGGTGAGCTTCTCGACGTCCCCGGAGCCTCCGGTTCCCCGGGCACCGCCGTTCTGGGACGTGCTGCTGGCGACGGGGGTGTTGTTCGCGCCGTCACCGAAAAGATCCTGCCAGGTGTCGTAGAACGGCCCCATGGTGTTGTTGATGTAAACCAACGCCACGACAACGGCGGCGACTTGGCTGAATATCGTCGCGCCCAGGCGCCCGGCATAGCGAAGTGGCCGCGGCCCGGGTATTCGATTCCACACCAGGGCGAGCAGCACTGTAGCGAGCACCAGGACCGCGACGGTAAGGACGAAGAAGGGCGTGCCGGTCAGGCTCACGGAGGCGGTTCTTCCTAGGGCGGTCGACGTACAGCGGCATGTAGCGTACCTGACAGGGTTTCCGAGGTCTCCTTCGCGCAGGTGAACGCCTGTCTGATCTTAGGTGACGCGCAGGTCGGGACGGCTGTCTCCAGCCACGGCAGCGTGCCGGTCGCGCGTCAGCGTTCCCGGCCGTCGATCGCGTCGGCGCGGTGCGGGTCCATGTTCCTGAGCGCCGCCACGGCGAAGTGGGTGGTGAAGTCGGCAGCCGTCGCGGGGTCCAGGGAGTCGGTGACGACGGTGTGCCGAGCGCCTTCGACCGTCATACCGACGATGAACGATGCGCACAGCTCCGCGCTGGTGGTCCAGGGCCGCCGCCCGTGACGCTCGGTGAAGTTCCTGATCAGCTGAGTGATCGCGTCCGCGGTCTCCGACATCAGCCGCAGCCGGGCCGCCGAGGCCGTGCCTGTGGTGTGCGGGCCGAAGAGAAGCCGGAACCTGGCCGGGTGGACGGTCGCGTAGTCGAAGAACGCGACCATACCTGCCCGCACCTGCTGCTCCAGCGGGAGCTCGGACGCCGAGGAGTATGCCGTGAACAGCGCGCTCCGGAGTGTGTCGGCCGCCAGCTCGGCGCACCTGGCGAACAGCTCGTCCTTGCTGCCGAAGTGCGCGTAGAGCGTGGGCTTGGTGGAGTGTGCGCGCGCGGCGACGGCGTCCATCGTCGCCGCGTGGAATCCTGCCTCGCTGAACACGGCGGAGGCCGCATCCAGCATGTCCTCGTCGGTCGGCCGCGGCGACCGGCGGCCCCGGTCCGAGGATGTGGATGAGTGATCAACCATGCTGAGCACTTTACTTCCCGGTAAACCGGGTTTATGGTCTTTACGCGCCAGTAAAGCGAGGTAGTGACCGGATTCCTGGTCGGCGTTCCGATCGGGGTCGCAGGGGAGACTTCCTATGCAGCACACCCACCTCACGTGGCCCGCCGAAACCGCGGGATCATGCCCTGTCCCCGCCCTCGATTCCGTGTCCGTGTCCGTTCCCGGTTCTGTCCGCGCTTCCGCTGCCGCTTCGGCTGCCGACTGGAGCCTGAGCGCCGCGGGGCCATGGGACCTTCCCCGGTCGCCGCATGCCTGCCGTGAAGCGCGCACCGCAGTGCGTGACACTCTCGCCGGCTGGGGTCTTGACCACCTGAGCGGCACCGCCGAGCTTCTCGTCAGCGAACTGGTCGCCAATGCGCTGATCCACGCGCGCGGCGCCCTCGGTCTCACCGTCGTGCGCCGCCATGTCGTCTCCTGCCATGTGCGCGACGGAAGCCGGGAGCTGCCGCGCCTGCACGCCGCCCAGCCCGGCGACGAATGCGGCCGTGGACTGTCCCTGGTGGACACGATGGCGAGCGACTGGGGCGTCGACCTCACGCCTTGGGGCAAGGAAGTGTGGTTCGAGCTGTCCGAGGGCCGCAAGGACCAGGGCGCGTTCGACTTCGACGCGTAGCAACGGGTTTCCTTCCAGACGGGCCGTCGCGCTGCCGGCGGCCCGTCGTCCGTGCTCGGCCGCGAATCGGCCGCATATCGTGCGCGAACCATGCCGGGACTCTTGACAGTTGAGATTGGTCTAGTCCAAGCTCGGGGACCCCAGCGGGGGTCCCCGAAGTCGGTTGGATGTCGCCCATGTCCGGGGGCTGGGGATCAGCACAGATCCGTTCGTCCATCTCAGCCGCCTTCTCATGCATGGGAGCGTTCATGAGACGACCCAAGTCCAGACAACTCAAGTCCAGACGACCCAAGTCCAGACGACCCGGATCCGTACGCGCCGCGCTCGTCGCGTTCGCAACCGCCGCCGCATCCGCGGGCCTTGTGGTGTTCGGGGGCGGCGCAGCACAGGCCGACGGGCCGACGCTGCCCGCGCACGTTGCCGCACCGTACTTCGAGGCGTGGACGGGCGACAGCCCGGCGACGCTGGCCTCCGAATCGGGCAACAAATACCTGACGATGGCGTTCCTTCAGACCGCCTCCGCCGGGTCGTGCACCGCCTACTGGAACGGGAGCACGAGCCAGCCGGTCTCCTCTTCGACCTTCGGCAGCGACATCGCCACGATCCAGGCATCGGGCGGCAACGTCATCCCGTCCTTCGGCGGTTACACGGCCGACACCACCGGCACGGACATCGCCGACAGCTGCACGGACGTCAACTCCATCGCGCAAGCCTACGAAAGCCTGGTCACCACGTACGGCGTGACCAGGATCGACCTCGACATCGAGGCCAACTCGCTCACCAGCAACGCCGGGATCGACCGCCGCAACAAAGCGGTGGCGCAGGTGGAGAGCTGGGCGGCGAGCACGGGGCACACCGTGCAGTTCTCGTACACGATGCCGACGACCACCACCGGTCTGAGCTCCGACGGCCTGGCGGTGCTGCAGAACGCGGTGTCGAACGGCGCCCGGGTCGACGTCGTCAACATCATGACGTTCGACTACTACATCGGCACCACTCAGGAGATGGCGACGGACACGGAGACCGCCGCCGGCGGGCTCTACAGTCAGCTGCAGTCCCTGTATCCATCGAAGAATTCGTCGCAGCTGTGGGGCATGATCGGGGTCACCGAGATGCCCGGCATCGACGACTACGGCTCGGCCGAGACCTTCACCCAGGCGGATGCGACCACGGTGGAGAACTGGGCGGTCTCCAAGGGCATCAACACCCTGTCCTTCTGGGCGCTGCAGCGTGACAACGGCGGCTGCCCCGGAACCGGCGGCTCGGATTCGTGCTCCGGCATCTCCCAGCCGACCTGGTACTTCAGCAACGCCTTCGAGCCGTTCACCAGCGGCGGCGGTACAAGCACGAACGACTTCTCGGTGAGCGTGTCCCCGTCGTCCGCCTCCGTCGCCCCCGGCGGTTCGGCCACCGCCACCGTCTCAACGGCGGTGACCTCGGGCTCGGCGCAGACGGTCAGTCTCTCGGCGAGCGGGGCGCCCTCCGGCGTCACCGTGTCGCTCAGTCCGTCGTCGGTCACCGCGGGCGGCTCCTCGACGCTCACCGCCTCGGCGTCGTCCTCGGCGGCCGCGGGCACCTATGCGATCACGGTCAACGGCTCCGCCACCTCAGGAAGCCACTCCGCGACCTACACCCTCACCGTGACCGGCCCGGGCGGGGGCGGCGGCTCCGGCTCGCTCGTCAACGGCACCTTCGAGACCGGCAATCTCAACGGTTGGACCTGCCAGCCCGGTGACCAGGTGGTCACCAGCCCGGTCCACTCCGGCAGCCACGCCCTCGAAGTCGCCCCCACCTCGAGCCAGACCGGCGAATGCGACCAGACGGTGACGCTCAAGCCGAACACGTCCTACACGCTCACCGGCTGGGTGCAGGGCAGCTACGCCTATCTCGGCGTCAGCGGCGCAGCGATCGCGAGCACCTGGACCTCCTCCAGCGGCTGGGCCCAGTTGAGCGTCCCCTTCACCACTGGCTCCTCGGGCACGGTCACCGTGTACGTCCACGGCTGGTACGCCCAAGGGAACATCTACGCGGACGACCTGTCACTCACCTGACCTTCGCCTCGTACACAAGGCACAGGCACACGGGGGGTGCCGTTGATCACGACGGTGCCGTCCGGTGAGGTGTTCCGGAGAACCAGCGCATTCCGGGAGTGGTCGCGCCGATCAGAACGACGGCCACGATGCACAGCAGACCCGCGCTGACCAGGGCTGTGACGCCTGAGGTTGCGTCGGCGACAAGACCGCCGCGCATGTTGCCGATGTCGAGGCCGGCCTGGCCGACCATCTGCTCGGCCGCGCTGACGCGGCCGAGCAGAGCATTCGGGGTGTGCATCTGCACAATCGTGCTCCGGGACACCACGGCAACCGTGTCAGCGGCGCCGGCCAGCACCAGGAAGGCTATCCCGGCCCAGGGATCCGGCGAAAGACCGAACAAGGCCAGCGCCAAACCCCAGCCGCCGATCCGACGAGCATGACCACGCCGAGCGGGGGGAGCCGGGTGAACGTCCCCGAAAGAACCTCCCGCCAGTCCGCCTGGGAGCAGTTCTCCGGCGGGGAATGACCGGGCCGGTCATCGCACGTGAGCTGTGGTCCGCGCGTGACGGGGGGAGGGCGGACGCAGTCCGGCGACGACCAGAAAGGCGGCCAGCAGTACGAGGACCGACACGATGCGGTAACCGGTGGCGACTGCGGAGGTGAACGAGGCCACCATTGGTACCCCCGCCATGAGGCCGACCCCGCACACAGCTGGCTGCGCCGGCTCATTCGCGACACGATCCCCCGGGGACATCCACTGACGTCGGTTGGTTGTCTGCGGTGACGGCGGTCTGCCGGTGGAATGTCGCTGACGGCCGGCTCGGGCACCGGCGGACGGGTCTGGCCGACGCCGTCGTCGCGGCGCATCCGCGGGACACCGGCTGCGAATTGACCGGTATCGACCCGCTACCCGGCTGTGGAGTCCGGCGCGGTGTCGAGAACGACGGCGAACGAACCCCGCACCGTGGTGCCGTCCGGCACATGCCAATCCGCGGTCACACCACCCAGCACCTCTGGCGCACCGGCGGATGGTTCATCCTGGCCCGGCAGCAGGACGCGGTTTACCCTGATGGTCAGTTGCCTGGGACGTCGAGTCGGTGATCCGGTTACGGCGGTGGTGTGCACGACGAGATCGGTGGCGTCCCCTCCGCTGGTCACGGTCATGCGCTCAATCGGTCCCGTGCGGTCGGACTCTGCGACGAAGTAGCCGGTAACGGACGGTTCGGGGGTATTGCTCGTGCTCTGGGCCTGCGGAACGGCCTTGCCGAGGATGAGGGCGAAGAGCTGGGAAACGACGACCGGGTCGTGGGTTCCGTCGTAGATCCACCGCCGTCCCAGCACCCCGTGCTCAGCCGTGCCGATGAGCGCGTGATCGGCGCCGCCAAGTGGTGCCCCGCGGTAGCTGAACGGAACCTGGTAGGTGCGCGACCGGTCTCCCGACTCGTCCGTGACCGCCATGAACTCGATCCCGACCTCGCCTTGCGGGTCGTCGAGCCGGAATCCACCAGCCCTGGTCAGTTCCGGCTTGCTGCCCGTGCCGAGGTACCACGGTTGGGCAGGAAGCCACGAGCCAAGGAGCTCCAGCTTGTTGGGCGTGAGTGTTGTGCGGTGGACAACTGCCATGACCTGGCACCTCTTCCGTCGGTTCGCGTTCATCCTGCCAGCCGCGTGTGCCTGTCGCCGGGCCTGTAGAGCTCCGCCTGTTCCCCCGGCTTCAGCAAGCGCAACCTCTCGGCCACACCCGCCCGTTCGAACGCCTCCGTCAGCGTGGACGGACCCTGCGTGAAGTGTGCCCAGTGCTCGAAGTGGAGCGGGACGACGTGGCGGGCGCCGAGCAGCAGCGCTGCCTCGGCCGCCGCTCGGCTGGACAGGGTGAGATCGTGATCGCCGACGAGTGACGTGCGCGCTGCGCCCGCGAACAGCACCGCGACGTCGACGGGGCCGACGCGGTCCGCGATCGTACGCACCACGTCCAGCGAGGCGTTGTCCCCGCTCACGTACACCGTGGGCAGGCCCTCACCCTGCAGCACGAAGCCCGTCACCTCGCCGACCAGGGGCTCACTCCCGTCCGGCCCGTGCTGCGCCGGCACGCCGGTGATGCGCACGCCGTCCAGGTCGTACGACTCCCAGTTGGGCAGTGCCCGTACCGGACCGCGCAGCCGTTCCGCGGCGGAGCGCGTGGAGAGCACAAGCGGTGCCTCGGCCGCATACGTACGGCCCGCATGGTCCAAGTTGTCCGGGTGCTGGTCGTGCGACAGCAGCACCGCGTCGACTGCGCCCACGGCATCCGGGCCGATCGCCGGGCCGGCCGTCTTGACCAGCTTGCGCTGCCCGATGGGGTAGTCGCCGGGTGCGTCGAAGGTCGGGTCGGTCAGCAGACGCCGCCCGCCGAGCTCGATGAGCGCAGTGGGGCCGCCGAGGTAGCGAACAGTCAGCATGCCCGTATCCAAGCCGCCGGCCTCCCCGGTTATTCCGCGTTTCCCGCTGACGCCGCAACCACGGACGGCGATGTCAGCCGCGTTCGTGTATCGCGAGACCGGTGTCGGCGCTGCCTGGATCGGTCAGTCCGGCCTCGTAGGTGACGACGACGGCTTGGGCTCGGCGCGGAGGGTGAGTTTGGACAGGATCCGGGTGACGTGGGTCTTGATGGTCGCCTCACTCTGCTCACAGGTGCTCCGCATCGCCTGATCCAGCCTGATGAAGGCGGCGTGATCCCAATGCAGATCTGTGCCCAGCCTCAGCAGAAAGCTGCCCTCCTCGGCGCAGAACTCCCGCCCGGAGAACGGCTGTGGCCTCGTTCATGCCGCGATCATGCCAGCTCGGGTTCGCCGCTGTACGACGGGCTCGGCACTCCGCCTCGACGGCCGGGACGTGATCACGGCTATCGGCCGGATGAGGTCGTAGTCGCCGCCGTCGCGATGCGGGAGAGGAGGGCCCCGCCACGATCAGTCCGCGATCACGACAATCGGGTGCCCGGGCCTTCTCGGGCGCCTCGGCGGATCAAGCTACCGCGCTGACGCTGACGGGCGTGAGCTCGCGGCCATCGGTGAGTGGCAGACACCCTTGCTGACCAGACGCGTGTGCCGCTCGACCACCGGACGCGCACTCTTGGCCAACGCCTTGACCTGTGGGTTGGTGCCGGCGGCGATCTCCTTGTCGATCAGCGACAAGGTCTGCACATGTGCCGTGTACTGGGCCTTGAGCCACGCAGCGTCGTACGAACGCGTCCTGGCTGCGGCCTTGAGTGCGACAGCCTGTCGTTGTTGGCCGGCCGTCTGCCCGGAGGGCAGGGCCACGCCCAGCTTGGACGCGGTCTTGACGAGGCCCGCATCGAGGGCACGGTGGTCCCGGATGAAGACCGCGCCAACCTGCTTCACGCAAGCGCTGGTGGCGTCCGTCTGGGCTGCCTGCCCGGTCGCGATCTCCCAGAGGTTGCCCTGGTGCCCTGCGGTGAGCAGCTGGGTGTCCAGCGACGAGACCGTTGCAGATGGCCGGGGCGGCGAAGCGAGGGCCGGGGCGGTCGTTGCGCCCGTGAGGCACAGAAGCGTGGCGCACACTGCACCTGTTCCGGCGCTGGATCGGGTTGCGGACATGGGTCCTCCACAGTTCACACGTTGGTGAGCAGCGGCAAATCCCTCACCTTTTGCCTCGATAGGGACAGAACCGTACACGTCTAATCATTCACTCCTCCGATGCCGTCAAGCAACACGAGCGTTACGGGCACCGTTCAGCCAGCAAGGACCTATCGCCGTCGCGGCTGAAGCCAGGACTTCGCCACGCCGCGACCGCTTTGCCGGCCGCCGGTCAGGAAGGCTGCTGCCGAACGGGAGTTCGTCCTCGTTGATGTTGATGTCGAGCGTGGATGTCACCTGTTGATATCGGCGGCTGTTTCACCTTCCTCGGGTGAACGCCACATGAGGCAATCCGCGTGTGGACGAGATGATCTTCCGATACGCGGAAGTCGGCGGTGCAGCTGCCGTAGGTCCAGAGTGGTTCAGTTTGGCGACGAGGGGCGTCGGCCACGTGATCAAGCAGCGACCCCTGATGTCAGTGGCCCGGGCTTCGGATTGCGGCGACCCACTGCCGCAGAGATGATCGTATTGTGTCTAAGGGTCTGCCGTCCGGGGCAGGTGAGCGACCACTGGTAGAGCTGCTCAGGGCTGCCCAGCAGGCCTCACCTGCAGAACTCTCGAGGGTGCTGAACCGGTATGCCGAGGACATGGGCGTGGGCCAGGCCGTCGTCTACCTGGTCGATCTCCAGCAGAGGCGGCTGCTGCCGCTGATCGAGGGCGAGCCGGACCTGGAGGTCGACGCGTCCATAGCCGGGTGGGCGTACCGCACCGACTCGTTGCGGGTGGAGGGACAGGAGTCCGGCGGGCTGACCCTTTGGCTGCCGCTGATCGACGGCGCGGAGCGGCTTGGCGTCTTGGAAATCCAGACCGAGACCCTCGACGGGCTCAAGCTGTGGCGCTGCCAGACGATGGCGTCAGTCCTCGCCCTGGTGATCACGTCCAAACGCGCTTACAGCGACACCATCGCGCAGCGCATGCGGTCCCGTCCGATGCAACTGCACACTGAGATGGTGAGGGCTTTTCTCCCTCCGCGCTCGATCGGTACCGGCCGGGTGGTGTCAACCGCTGTTCTGGAGCCCGCGTACAACCTGGGCGGCGACGCCTTCGACCATTCCTTCACCAAGGATCTCTTGCATGCCACGATCCTCGATGGCATGGGTCACGACCTGGCGTCCGGCATCGCCACCTCGGTGGCCATGGCGGGCTGCCGCAACGCGCGGCGCAAGGGCGCAGATCTGACCGAACTCGTGGGCACCGTCGACCAGGCACTGGCGAAGTGGCTTCCGGAGCAGTTCTGCACGGGCATCTTCACCCAGCTGCACATGCCCTCCGGTGTGCTGCGCTGGTGCAACTGCGGCCACCCGCCGCCTCTGCTCATCCGTCGCGACCGCCTGCTGCACAAAGCCCTGGAGCGAGATGCCGAGCCCCCGCTGGGTTGTCTGCCCGCCGGCCTGACCGCCGCACCGCCTCAGGTGCACGAGACACACCTCGAACCGGGTGACCGGATCCTGCTCTACACCGACGGGGTCGTGGAGTCGCGCAACGAGGGCGGCGAGGAATTCGGGCTGGAACGCTTCACCGACTACATCATCCGTTCAACCGCGGCCGGGCAGACCGCCGCGGAGGTGCTCCGCCTGCTCATCCACGCCATCCTCGATCACCGGCACAGCCGACTCAGTGACGATGCCACGATCCTGATGGTTGAGTGGCAGCCGCCCGATCCCTGAGGCTCGGTGACGACTATCTGCCGGAGCCCTCCCGTTGCAGTTCGCCGCCGGCCTGATCGGCAAGGCGCTGGACCTGTTCCCGGTCCCGGCTGGCTACCGCTGGGCGGGCTGTCGCCCGCGAGCATCGCGGGTCAACCCATCGCCACGCGGCCGCAGTCCCGATGCGGACGCGTTCCTGCGATGCCCCACGCGAACTGTGTAGCTCGCCGGAAGGACAGGTGACAACGCACGGCTCGTCTCCCAACGCGTATGGGCCGATGTGCTCCCAGGGGATTCCGCGATCTCCGAGGTCTCTGGGACTTCGGGCTCCGGCCGTCGGCCATGTCCGAACGGGCTGGTTCGCCAGGAGTGGTTGGCCCCGAGAACGGGGGCACCTCTCATCCGGTGGGGAGGGCTGCAGAACGCGACGTGTCCTCTCCGGGGGTATGGACGTGTCCGGGGCTGTTGCACGCGTTCGATCATCACGGGCGGGAGTCGCGGTCCCGGCGTCGTCCTCACCTCCTCCCGAGCGCCGGTCGCCGCGCCCTGCAGAGGCGATCCCTCACGTACCTGGATAAAAATCAGGAGGACTGTTGTCAATATGCCCGATGCCGAGGTATATGCACTGATAGAGGCAGCACATTGCAAGGGCCTCGCAGCGGCCCTGTCACTGTCCGAAAGGAGTGTGACCGCGATGCTGATGCGTACAGACCCCTTCCGTGAACTCGACCGGCTGACCCAGCAGATGGTCGGCACGATGGCCCAGCCGTCGGCCATGCCCATGGACGCCTACGAGGCGGACGGCTGCTTCCTGGTCCATTTCGACCTGCCCGGCATCGACCCCGAGAGCATCGACCTGCACGTTGAGCAGAACGTGCTGACGGTGCGGGCCGAACGCCCGGCCCCGCAGGCCGCGGACCGGGAGATCCTGGTGGCCGAAAGGCCGTATGGCACCTTCAGCCGGCAGCTGTTCCTCAGCGAGACCCTCGACCTGGACAAGATCGAGGCAGGCTACGACGCCGGCGTGCTGACGGTGCGAATCCCCGTGGCCGAGGCGGCCAAGCCGCGCAAGATCGAGATCAGCAGCAACGGGCACAAGCAGCTGACCGGCTGACGGCGCCGCCGAAGGGCCCCGGGCCGCGGTCCCGTTCGTCCGGCCCGGGGCCTGTGGCTCGACGCGCACCGGCAAAGACGCGGCCGTAGCCGGTACGACAGCCGGCGACCCGGCGAAGAGACGCGCCGCCGGTCACGCACCCCGTGGATCTTCGGGTGCACGAGCTCACCTCCAGGGCCTGTACCGGCTGCGGCTCGAGCGGCCGAGGGAAGCAGAAGGGGAGTGGAGACGATGATCACCGAACATGCCATGGAGCGTGCCGAGTTCACCTGTGGCCACTGCTGGCACCGATGGACCATCGACTACGACGTTCAGCTCTCCAAGGATGACCATGGACGGGACCGGGAGTCCTTCACCCACAACGGCATCCCTACGCCCTCCCCCTACACCCCCGTGGGCGCCTGGCCCTGTCCGCAGTGCGGCCGGCGCTCGGTGGGCCGACTCGTCGAGCGCCGTCCTCTTCCGCACCCGTCAATCCAACCCGCCGCGGCCGTACCCGCCCCGTCCGACTGACGAGCACGCACTGCCCCGGGGCATCGGCACGGGCGCCACGACCCGGCACCCGTATCCGGTCGCGATCTCCGCAGGGACGTAGGCAGGAGGAAGGAGGTGGAAGCCATGGCTCGGCTGAAGCTCGATGGCCAAGATCTGCTGGTTCAGCTGTCGTGGTGGGAGAGGATCGCCGCCCAGCGGCGCGAAGTGCGGGTGCCGCTGATCGCGGTGGGAAAGGTGGCCATCCAGCCGGACTGGTGGCGCGTCCTGCGTGGTGTCCCGGAACGGGGCCTGTTCATCCCCGGCACGCTGTACCTGGGCGTGTGGCGGCACCGCGACGGGCAGGACTTCTTCGCCATGCGCCCACGCCACGGCACGGTCGCCTTCGCCGACCTGCACGAGCCATCACCGTATGCCCGCATTGCCGCCTCGCTTCCGGATGCCCAGGCGACGACGGCCGCGCTGCGAACGGCGATGAGCCGCGCCGCCGCCGCCACCGCGGCCGCATCTGCCGCCACAACTGCGGAAACGAGCGCGAGCCGGCCGCCGGACCAGACCGCGGACCACCAAGGCGGCGAGCGCCGCGCGCCCACCGCGCGGACGGTGTGGAGCCGCTTTGGGCTGGAGCTGCCGTGGCGCGAGAGATCGGGGCCCGTACGCTGGCCGCGATTCGGGCTGGCTACTTGCCTGCCCACAACCGATCACCAAGCGCAAGCACGGCCGGTACCAGGCCGCCGTTCACGTCCTTCAGCCGGACGGCACGCGGGCCCGCAAGTTCGCGTGCGGGAAGACGTGGGCGGAGTGCGACGCCAAGTGGCGTGAACTGCTCGAAAACGCGGCGAACGGCATTCCGGTCCCGACTCGTTCGGCGAAGCGCCGAGTGGCTGCCGTACTGGCTGGAGCATGTCGTTCAGCCGCGCCGGAAGTTGAGCACGTTGGGCAAGTACGAGTCGCACGCCGCGGCTCGGTTGGACGACCGGTCGGGGTAGTGAAGGCGTAAGTCGAATCTCTACCGGGCGTTCACCCGCGTGGCCAAGAGCGCGGGCTCCGGGTGACCCGTCTGCACGACGCCCGCCACGGCTGCGCCACCCTGCTGACTACCGCTGGGGTCGCTCCGCGCGTCGTGATGGAGATCCTCGGACACAGCCAGATCAGCATCACCGCGGACGTGTACACCCACGTCGTCCAGTACACCCAGCATGAGCCGATCAGCCACATGGACCGGTTGCTCAGGCGCCGCCCGCCTGCTGGTGACCGGCCCTCGTCGATGTGAGTGCAGATGTCATCTGGCACGGACAAGCCCCGGACCGATCACGGTCCGGGGCTTTTCCCTGGTCAGAGGCTGTGCCCCAGGCAGGATTCGAACCTGCGACACCCGCTTTAGGAGAGCGGTGCTCTATCCCCTGAGCTACTGAGGCGGGGCTTGGTGGAATCCTTGATGAAAATGCGCGGAACGCCTCTCGCCAAGGACCTGGCAAGCCTTGCGAGCAGCACTCTCAGGCAGCGCGGGCGCGCTGGGGTGCCCGGTGCTTGCGAGGTGCTCGCCCGACAGGTTAGCGGATGTGAGGCGGGTGAGTGAGCGGACTACGGTGAGTGATCGTCTGGTTTCTGTGTGAGAGTCCGGGTATCTCGCTACCGCTGTTCGTGGATGCGGGCGCTCGTGGCGTTCTGGGAGAGGGCGAAGCCGAGCATGACCAGCCTTTGGGCTTCGGCGCCGAAGGCGATCATGCGACGGTTCCAGAGGGAGGCGTCGAGCTGTGTGTTCGTTGATTCGGCGTCGTTGCGCCCTTGGTAGATGTCTTCCTGGATGGCGGTGCCGTCGGGGATCTGCTGGAGGTGTTCGGCGCGGTTGAAGCCGCGTTCCTCGTCGCTTTCGCCGGTGCGTCGTTCACCCGCGGCGGTGGTGGTGCCCACGAGGACGTGGTGCTGGTGATCGCCGTGACGGCAGAGGGTCTCGCCAGGTGGTACCAGCGGAAGGAGCAAGTGCCTCGCCGTTCGCATGACGAGGTCGCCCGACGACGCCGTTCAGTGACCCGACGGGATCCGGCGCTCGGTTAGGGCCCTTGGGCCCTGTGTGGAGTTCCGGCTGTCCCTATGCGCGCTGTCGCATGCGGTCCACGGTGGAGGTGAGTGGTGCGACGACGGAGGAGTGGGGCATGCGAGCACTGGTCTACCACGGTCCCGGGGAGTCCTCATGGGACACGGCGCCGGATCCCGGGATCGAGGATGCCGCCGATGCGATCGTGCGTGTTGACACGACCACGATCTGTGGCACGGACCTGCACATTCTCGAAGGGGACGTGCCCGAGGTCAGGCCGGGTACGGTGCTGGGGCATGAGGCCGTCGGCGAGGTGGTCGAGGTCGGGGGTGGCGTACGGGCGATCCGGCCCGGGGATCGCGTATTGGTCTCCTGCATCTCGGCCTGTGGCCGCTGCCGCTTCTGCCGCCAGGCGATGTACGGCCAGTGCCGCGGCGGCGGAGGGTGGGTACTCGGGCATCTGATCAACGGGACGCAGGCGGAGTACGTGCGGGTGCCGTTTGCGGAGATGTCCACGTACCCGCTGATGGGAGGGATGGGGGATGAGGCCGCGGTCCTGCTGGCCGACATCCTGCCCACCGCCTACGAGGTGGGCGTCCTCAAGGGCGGCGTACGGCCGGGTGACACGGTCGTCGTGGTCGGTGCCGGTCCCATCGGTCTCGCCGCGATCCTGACGGCGCAGCTGTACTCGCCGGGCAGGATTGTCGCGGTTGATCTGGCTCCCGCCCGGATGGAGGCGGCCAAACAGCTCGGTGCCGATGTCGTGGCGGACGCGGCCCAGGGACCGGAGCAGCTGGTCGATGATCTGACGGACGGTCTCGGGGCGGATGTGGCGATCGAGGCCGTCGGGGTGCCGGAGAGCTTCGAGCTGTGCACGCGCGTGGTGCGGCCCGGCGGGCGGGTCGCCAACATTGGTGTGCACGGCAGGTCCGCGACGCTGCACCTGGAAGATCTGTGGATCAAGGACGTGACGATCAGCACCGGTCTCGTCGACACCTACTCCACGCCGGACCTGTTGCGCATGGTGGCCGCGGGGCGCCTGCAGGTCTCCTCGCTCGTCACCCACGCCTTCGGGTTCGACCGGATCAAGGACGCCTACGACGTCTTCTCGCACCCGGCCGACACAGCGGCGCTCAAAGTCGCTCTCCACCGGGAGCCAAGCCATGAATCACTGCTGCCGCAGCCGTGAAAGGACCAGCTCATGCGTCACCGGACAGTCGCAGACCTCATGACGCACATGGTGGTGCGCGTGCACCGCACCACCCCTTTCAAGGAGATCGCCAAACTGCTCGACGAGCACGACATCACCGCGGTCCCTGTCGTGGACGCCGGCGATCAGCCGGTGGGCATCGTCTCCGAGGCCGATCTGCTGCGAAAGGAAACCGGCAGGCCCGACCCCTCCGGCCGCATCAGCCCGACGCCCCAACAGCCCCATGAGCGCGCCGCGTCCGAGGCGACGACGGCCGAGGGCCTGATGTCGAGCCCGGTGGTGTGCGCGCGGCCGGAGTGGAACGTGGTCGAGGCCGCCCGCGAGATGCAGGACCGTGGCGTCAAACGGCTGCCCGTGGTCGATGAGATGGGCAGGCTGGTGGGCATCGTCAGCCGCAGCGACCTGCTACGCGTCTTCCTGCGCCGGGACAGCGCGATCCGCGACGAGATCACCGAGGACGTCGTTGTGCGGACGCTGAGGGAGTCGCCCCTCGCGGTCCACGTCGAGGTGAAGAACGGCCAGGTCACCCTCGGCGGCAGCGTGGCCCGCCGCAGCCTGGTCCCGGTCCTGCTGCGGCTGTGCCAGAGCGTGGACGGCGTCGTATGCGTCGAGGAGCATCTGCAGTACGAGCGCGACGACCTCGACGAGAGCGGCGCACGCTCGTCCGCCGGCACTGGCGCCAGCAGGAAGTGAACTGTGATGGCTGAGAAGGCGGCGCCGGGCGGGGCGAGGGGCGTATCGCGCCTCAATCCAGGAGACATCGGCCGGCGAGTCGCCGAGCGGCGCAGGAAACTCGGTCTTAGCCGCGGGGAGACAGCCGAGCGGGCCGGGATGGCGGCCAACTACCTGCGCTATGTGGAAGAACAGCCGGCCGACTCGGACATGGGCGCACTCCTGCGACTGGCCGGGGCGTTGGATACCACCGTCTCCGAACTCCTCGGTGGCGGAGTCGATCTGCCGCCCGGCACCGGCCGGGCGGGGTATCACCCGCAGCTAGTCGAGATGGATCGCGAGGAGTGCCGCGCCAGGCTGACCACGCACGGGGTCGGGAGGGTGGCGGTGACCACCGCTGCCGGCCCTGCGATCCTGCCCGTCAACTATTCGGTCATCGACGGCGCCATCGTCTTCAGGACAGCCCCCGACGCCGCGCCCGCAGTGGCGGCAACGCGGGAAGTCGCGTTCGAGGTGGACCACGTCGACGAGGCACTCAGCCAGGGGTGGAGTGTGCTCGTCATAGGCGAGGCGGAGCAGGTCAGCGATCCCGAGTCGGTGCGGCGTCTGCACGAACAGGCCTATTCGAAGCCTTGGGCGGGCGGCGAACGCGACGTATGGATCCGTATCAACCCGTTGAAGGTCACGGGGCGGCGGATCCGCGTCGGTACCTGACCCGCGGCGTGCGAGGGGCAAGAGGGCAAAAGGGCTGGGCGATGGAAGGAGGGCTGGTGGCGATGGTGAGGCATCGGACGGTGGAGGAGGTCATGACGCGCACGCCGGTCACCGTCGCCCCCGATGTGCCGTTCAAGGTGGTTGTGGCTGTGCTCGCAGAGCACGGCGTCACCGCCGTGCCGGTGGTCGATGCGGAGCGCCGCCTGCTGGGGATCGTCTCGGAGGCCGATCTGATGGTGAAGGAGTCGCTGCGTCCTGGCCCGGACACCGCGCCCGGTGGGCTGTACTTGCGGCCGGGGGAGCGGTGGAAGGGGCGCGGCGAGACGGCGGCGGCGGTGATGTCGTCTCCAGTGTTCACGGCCCGCCCCGAAATGGCGGTACCGGAGGCGGCCCGGGTGATGGAACGCCATCACGTGAAACGGCTGCCCGTGTTGGATGACGACGGACGCCTCGTCGGCATCGTGAGCCGTGCGGACCTGCTGAGGGTCTTCCTGCGGGACGACGAGGCCATCGCGGCGGAGATTCTGCAGGGTGTCTTCATCGACGCGCTGTGGGCCGATCCGGCCATGGTGCACGTGGACGTACGCGACGGCGTGGTGACCCTCGGCGGGAGGCTGCAGCGCCGGAGCATCATCGCGGTCGCGGTGCGTCTGTGCGAAGCCGTAGACGGGGTCGTGGCCGTGCATGCGCACCTTGAGTGGGCGCACGACGACACAGGCCTGGGTGCCGGCGTGTCGGAGGGCCCCGGCTCAGCGCACGCCACGGGATCGCGCGCGACGCGGCGGCGATGACGGGGCCGTGCGGCAGTTCCGCCACTCCGTGGCCCGCCCGTCGCCGGGCGGGCTGCCGGGATGCGGCCGGTGTGCAGCGTGCTGAGGATGGTGCCATGGACGCGGGTGGTCGCTTCGACGCCTTCCGTGCCCTTGCCGGGCGGCGAGGGCGGGCCGCGGGACGGTTGCTGGGGCAGCTGGGCAGCGCCCGTGAGGGGACGACGGCCGGTCCTGAGGCATGGGCGCCCTCGATCGCCCGCGGGGTGGGGCTTCCGGCTGCGGCCGGGCTCGGTCCGGCCAGTTACTACGCGGACCTGGCCGCCCCGCACGGCCGCCGCCATGTGCGGGTCTGCGCGGGCACGGCGTGCTTCGCCGCGCGAGGCGGAAGGCACATCTCCGAGGTCGAGCAGGAGCTGGGCACGGCCTGTGGTCATGTCAGCGCCGACGGTGCGGTCTCGGTGCAGGCCGTGCGCTGTCTCGGGTACTGCTACGCCGGTCCAGCGGTGCTCGACGGCGATACGCCCTGCGTGGGCCGGGGTCTGGCCGGCCAGCTCGCGGGGCGCGAACGGCCGCAGGCTCCGCGCATTCCGGCGGCGGATGCCACCGGCGACCCGGTGCTGCTGGCGGGGATCATCGCCGACCAGGGCTGCTGGCAGGTGTGGCCGCGGGCGGTGGCGGCGATGACCGCCGACGGCGTCCAGGCGGAGGTGGCCGCATCGGGGCTGCGCGGCCGGGGCGGCGCGGGCTTCCCGGTGGCTGCGAAGTGGGCCGCGGTGCGCCGGAGTGAGGACACCGTGGTGGTCGCCAATGGCGACGAGGGTGATCCGGGTTCGTTCGCCGACCGGCTGCTGATGGAGACCGATCCGGAACGTGTGCTGGAGGGGCTGGCCCTCGCATGCTTCGCTTGCGGCGCACGTCAGGGTGTGGTGCTGGTGCGCTCGGAGTATCCACAGGCGCTTGCACGGATGCGAGACGCCGTGCGGGAGGCGTACGACCACGGGCACCTCGGCATCGGCGTCCACGACAGCCAGGTCGCGGTGGAGATCGAGGTGGTCGCGGGGGCGGGCTCCTATGTCGCGGGCGAGGAGACGGCATTGATCGCGAGCCTGGAGGGGGCCAGGGGGTGCTCCCGGCCGCGTCCGCCCTACCCCACCGACCACGGGGTGTGGGACGCGCCGACCGTCGTCAACAACGTCGAGACGCTGGCGGCGCTCCCGTGGATCATCGAGCACGGCGGCGCCGCCTACGCCCGGCGCGGGACGCCGGAGCAGACCGGAACCAAGCTCGTCTGCCTGTCCGAGCGGTTCGCCCGGCCGGGCTGTTACGAGGTCGAGTTCGGCACCTCGTTGCGGCGGATCGTCACCTACCTCGGCGGCGGTCTGCGCGACGGGGCGGATCTTGCGGTCCTGCAGGTCGGCGGTCCGCTGGGGGGTTTCCTGCCGGGGGGTGCACTCGAAGTCGCCCTGACCGACCGGGATGTGGCGGCCCGAGGCGCCGCTCTCGGCCACGCCGGGCTCGTCGCCTTCGACGAGCGGGTGGATCCGCGTGACGTCATGCGGCACGTCTGGGAGTTCGCGGCGGCGGAGAGCTGCGGCGCATGTTCGCCGTGCCGTGTGGGCTCGCGGCGCGGGCTGGAGTTCGCGACTGCAGGCGCCCCTCCCGCGGCCGGGTACGAGCGGATGCTACAGGTGTTGTCGGAGGCCAGTTTGTGTGCGTTCGGGAGGCGCATCCCGCCCGCGGTGCGCAGCCTCGCCCGCGCCTACGGAGACCGGCTCGCGGGGTGGGAGCCGTGATCAGGGTCGAGGTCGACGGCCGGGACGTCGAAGTGCCCGACGGCGCCTCCCTGCTGGACGCGGTCCGCGCAGCCGAGATCGAGTTGCCGACGCTCTGCCATGACGACCGGCTGACCCCGGCGGGCTCCTGCCGGACCTGCCTGGTCCGCACGGGCGGCACGAGCGGCGCGGTCACCGCCGCCTGCGTCACCCCTGCCACCTTCGGCGACCGGATCGAGACGGCCGGCGAAGAGCTGGAGGCGTTGCGGCGCGATGCCGTGGAGCTGATCGCCTCTGCCTTGCCGCCGCGGGCCCTCGATACGGGATCGGGCAGTGAACTCGCGGCTCTGTGCCGAAGGTTGGACATCGGCCCCGAGGTGGCGCAGGGCATCGGCGGCCGTGGCGGAGACGACTCCCATCCCTATGTGCATCTCGACCGTGACCTGTGCATCGCCTGCGGGCGGTGCGTGCGGATGTGCGCCGAGGTGCAGGGCACCTTCGCGCTCACCCTGGTGGGCCGGGGTTCCGACACCGTCGTCGCGCCCGGTACCGGCGGCCTGTGGGCCGATTCCGATTGCGTCGCCTGCGGCGGCTGCGTGACGACCTGCCCGACGGGCGCGATCAGCCAACCCGGCCTGGCACCTGGAGCAGCCGCCGCCCCTGCGCCCGGCACCTGTACGCGCACTACCTGCGGCTACTGCGGTGTCGGCTGCTCTCTTGAGGTCGTCACGCGTGACGGCGACGTCAGCGCCGTGCTGCCGGACTTGGACGGCCCGGTCAACCGTGGGCACGCGTGCGTCAAAGGCCGTTTCGCGCACGGCTTCCTCCGCTCGCCCGAGCGCCTCACTCGGCCGCTGCTGCGGCGGGGCGGACGTCTGGAGCCGGTCGGTTGGGACGAGGCGCTCGACCGTATCGCCCGCGGCCTGCGTGAGGCCATCACCGTCGGCGGACCTGACGCGGTCGGCGCCATCTCGTCGGCCCGCGCGACCAATGAGGAGAACTACCTGATCCAGAAGTTCATGCGGGTGGCCATCGGCACCAACAACATCGACAACTGCTCACGGCTGTGCCACTCGCCGTCCGCCACCGGATTGACGGCCTCCTTCGGCCTGCCCGGCGGCACCGACAGCTTCGACGACGTCGAACGTGCCGACTGCCTGCTGGTGGTCGGCGCCAACCCCGTCGAGGCGCACCCGGTGATCGGCGCACGGCTTCTCCAACGCGCGCTGCATAGCACGAAGTTGATCGTCGCCGATCCGAGGGCGGTCGGGCTCGCGCTGCACGCCGACGTCCACCTGCGGCCCCGGCCGGGCACCAACGTCGCCCTCTGCCACGGCATCGCGCATGTCCTGCTCGCCGAGCATCTGGTGGATGAGGACTTCCTGCGGCAGCGGGCAACCGGCCTGCCGGAGCTGACGGCGCTCGTCGCCGACTACTCTCCCGGCCGGGTTGCCGACCTGACCGGTGTGCCCCCCGAGGACCTGGTCGCCGCGGCGCGGCTGTACGGGCGTGCCCAGCGGCCCGCGATCGTCTACGGCCTGGGCGTGACCGAGCACCTGCACGGCACCGATGGCGTGCGCGCGCTGTCCAATCTGGCGATCCTGCGCGGCGCGGTGGGCACCGACCGCGGCTACGGGGTCAATCCGCTGCGCGGTCAGAACAACGTCCAAGGCGCCTCCGACATGGGCGCGTTGCCGGATGTGCTGCCTGGCTACGGCAAGGTGACCGATCCGGTGGCGCGGGCTCGGGCCGAGGCGGTGTGGGGCGCTCCGGTGCCGCCGCGGCCCGGGATGCGCATTCCCCAGATGTTCGCGGCAGCCCGGTCCGGCACACTGCGTGCGCTGTGGATCGTGGGAGAGGACGTCTGTGCGACAGATCCCGACGCCAACCGTGTCGCCGAGGCCATAGCGGCATGCCCGATGGTCGTCTGCCACGAGCTCTTCTTGTCGGAGACCGCACGCAGGGCCGATGTCGTCCTGCCCGTCGCCTCCTGGTTGGAGAAGGACGGGAGCTTCGTCAACTTCGACCGCCGGTTCCAGCGGGTGCGGCCCGCCGTCGACCCACCAGGCCAGGCACGCAGCGACTTCGCCGCGGTGCACGCGCTGGCCGCCGCCTTCGGCGTCGACCTCGGATGCCCGACCCCGGCCGCCGCACTGGCCGAATGCGCCCTGATCGCACCACACTTCGCCGGGCTCTCCCACCGACGCCTCGACCGCCAAGGCGCCATCCCATGGCCGTGCCCCGACCCCGACCACCCCGGCCAGGCCAAGCTCTACCGGCAACGCTTCGCCACCCCCGACGGACGCGCGCACCTCGCCGCAGCCCCTTACCTCCCGCCCGGTGAACAGCCCGACGACGACTATCCGCTGCTTCTCGTCACCGGGCGCCGCTGGGCCCACTACAACTCCGGCAGCATGACCCGGCGCACCGACAACCTCCGGCTCGACGCCACCGATCACCTCGATGTGCACCCCGACGACGCCGCCCGCCACGGCCTGCACGACGGCGACCCGGTGACCGTGGAAAGCCGCCACGGCCGCGCTCACCTCGTCACCAGGACGGGCCACGAGACAGCCCCCGGCCAGCTCTTCTGCTCCTTCCACTTCCCGGCGAGCGGAGTGAACACCCTGACCTCGGACCACGCCGATACGGCGACATCCTGCCCCGAGTACAAGGTCACGGCCGTACGGCTGATCCCCGCTTCCGCCGACACCCCTCCGAGTGCGCCAGCGCTGCGGCGTGGTCGGGCACGTAGGTCTGAACATCACGCGGCGGACGCTGGTAGCCGGAGGACGGCGGACGCGCCGGAATCCGGAGCGGGGGACGATCGATCTCGTGGTACGGAACGCTCGCCAGCAGATGGGCGATCATATTGATGCGGGCGCTGCGCTTGTCGTCGCTCTCGACGACATACCAGGGCGCCTCAGATGTGTCGGTGTGGGCGAACATCTCGTCCTTGGCCCGCGAATACGCTTCCCACCGCGTGATCGACTCCAGGTCCATGGCCGAGAGCTTCCAACGCCGGGTGGGGTCGATGAGCCTGCTGCGGAAGCGTTGCTCCTGGACGGCGTCGCTCACCGAGAACCAGTACTTGCGCAGCATGATCCCGTCGTCGATGAGCATCTGCTCGAAGATTGGGCATTGGCGCAGGAACAGGCGGTGCTCCTGCTCGGTACAAAAGCCCATGACGCGCTCGACGCCCGCCCGGTTGTACCAGCTGCGGTCGAACAGCACGATCTCTCCGGCCGCGGGTAGATGCTCGACGTACCGCTGGAAGTACCACTGCGTGCGCTCACGTTCGGTCGGAACGGGCAGTGCCACGATCCGCGCCCAGCGGGGGTTGAGCCGCTCGGCGACCCTCTTGATGGCACCGCCCTTGCCGGCCGCGTCGCGCCCCTCGAAGACCACGACGAGCCGGGCGTCCTCAGCTCGCAACCAGTCCTGCAACGTGACCAGTTGCGTCTGCAGCCGGAGCAGTTCGCGCGCGTACACCGGCCGCGACAGCGCCGACGAGCCGCCCGACATGACAGGCTCACCCGCGCGGCGGGCCGCTGCCGTACGGCGCGTACAGGTCCAGCAGCCGGGTGCGGGCGGCCATCAGGCGGTGGCCGATGACGGCCCCGACAGCGAGCGTCACCGCCTGTCCGAGCTCCGGATCCTTCGCGCACAGGGCACGCACCGCCTCGGCGTCGAATTCGTCGGCGGCCACCTCGGTCAGCGCCCGCGCACCCAGGTGCCACACGTACGGCGGGAACAGCCAGGACCAGCCAAGCAGGTCCCCCGCCTCGAGCACCTCGACGTCGGCGGCGCGGCGCCCTGGTACGTGCAGGTCGAGCGCGGCCCGGCCGGAACGCAGGACCCAGAAGCGGTCCGCCCTGGCGCCCTCTTCGAAAATGCGGACGCCGCGGGCAAAGCCCACCTCACGGCTCAGCCCCATGAGCGCCTTGTGCTTGTCGGCCGGAATGGCGCGGAACAGACCGCTGCCAAGGGTGGTGCCGGACCCGGTCATCGCTGTTGCGCCTCCTCGGTGTCTCTACCTCTGCTCCTCATGATTTCTCATGATTTCTTCGAGCGCACGGGACGGCCAAGGGTCCAATGGGGCAGGGCGGGGCCTACCCGGGCCATGGTGGCGGGTGGGGCCGGTCGGCCCGGTGCGGGGACGTATGGCCCCTGCTCCGCGCGGCACCGGACACGCCAGCCTTAACGGAATGGGTGCTCACGCTGTATGACCTGGAGGTGGGTACTGATGGTCCGTCCCGTCACCGCCGGCCTGAACGGCTCTCCCGAGAGCGTCGCCGCCGCCCACTGGGCGGCCGGTGAGGCACAGATGCGGGGTCTGCCGCTGAAGCTGGTCTACGCCTGGGAGTGGCTGCCCAAGCACCTGCCGCCGACACCGTCCGAGCCGGCAGGGGAACAACACTGGCCCGACCGCATGATGGACCAGACAGCGAAGGACATCGCATCCCGCCAACCGGACCTGCAGATCACGGTGGAGACCATCGAGAACCTGCCGGACCCGGCGCTACTCGACGTCGCGAAGGAGTCCGAGCTTCTCGCGCTCGGATCCCGAGGCCTTGGCACCGTCGCCGGATTCTTCGCAGGTTCCGTGGGACTGGCCGTCGTCGCGAAGGCGGAACGGCCCGTCGTCCTCGTCCGCGCCGTGGACGAGCCTGGGACAGGGGAGGCGTCCGGCACACCGCGTGAGGTGCTCGTCGGAGCTGATCTCGGCCACCCCTGTGAGGCCGTGATCGAATTCGCGTTCGACTTCGCCGCCGTGCACAAGGCGCCGCTGCGCGCCGTCTACGCCTGGCACTCCCCGCCGAGCTACGGCTACATACCGGATGGCATCGACTTCAGGGTCGAGGAACGGGAAGCGCTCGCGACAGTGCTGCGGCCGTTGCACAAGAAACATCCCGATGTCACCGTGCACGACCAGGTTGTCTTCGAACGTCCGGCGCAGCACCTCGTGCAGGCCGCTTCAGACGCCAGACTGCTGGTCGTCGGGCGCCGCACGCAGCGACCGATGGGCACCCGTTTGGGCCCCGTCGCACACGCGGTGATACACCACGCACCGTGCCCGGTCGCCGTCGTCCCACACGACTGACCGCCCGGGGAGCGGGCTCAGATCCGCTCAGAACCGAGGCCCGGCGACCAGCCTGGCTGGTCGGCCCGCAGCTGATGGCCGCGTTCACCGATTCGTACAGATCACCGGAACGGGCTCGCCGCTGACACGGCGGGTGTCCGCCGCATCCCGATCGGCGCTTGGGGCATATATCCCCGTTACGGGATCAACAGGCCCGAACCCGGCACTATCTCTTGGCGGTCGGCAGGCGCAGCAGATCGCCCGGCGGGACCGTCCATTCGCGGCCGCGGAACACCACCCGGATGGGCTCCTCTGCCGAGGATGGGACGCCGATGCGCAGCTGCCCGTGGCTGAGCCGGACGGTAATTCCCCAGTGCCCGCGGTAGTGAAGGGTGAACCCGAATTCGGAGAGCTCGGGAAGGGGAGCCGGGTCGAACCACAGTGCGTCCTCGCGGGTCTCCAGACCGGTCAGGCCACGCTGGACCAGGTCGACGGTGCCGGCCATGGCCCCGAGGTGGATGCCCTCTTCGGTCGTGCCGCCCTGCACGTCCGCGACGTCACCTACGAGCGCGTCCTGGCAGTACGTCCAGGCGTCCGCGCGCCGCGCCCGGGCCAGTACCCAGCCGTGGACCAGCTCGCTGAGCGTCGAGCCGTGGCTGGTGCGGCGCAGGTAGTAGTCGACGGTGTCCCGCCACTGCTCGTCGTCGAGGTCGTAGCCGAGCTGTCGGAAGAGCCCTCGGAGTTCGGCGGGCGAGAAGAGGTAACCGAGCATCAGCACATCGGCCTGTTTGGAGGCCTGGTAGCGGTTGACGGAGTCGCCTTCGGCCTCCAGGATCCGGTCGAGTCGCCGGATGTCCCCGTAGCGGGCGCGGTAGGCGTGCCAGTCCAGCTCGGCGAGGTCGCCGTAGCCGTCGAACTGGCTGATGACGCCCCGGTGGAAGGGGACGTGCAGGCGGCGGGAGACCTCCTCCCAGCGGGCGAGTTCGCCGGAGTGCAGCTCGATGCGTTCGCAGAGCTGGGCGGCGCGCGCCGGGGGCAGCATGCGGACCACGTCGAGTGCGCGGGCGAGGACCCAGGCAGCGGCCACGTTGGTGTAGGCGTTGTCGTCGATGCCCGGTTCCTCGGTGTCGGGGTAGGCGTCGTGGTACTCGTCCGGGCCGAGCACGCCGCGGATGCGGTACCGGTCAGTGCCGGGATCGTGGACGGTGGCGCCCGCCCAGAAGCGGGCGATTTGGAGCAGCATCTCTGCACCCTTGGTGTGCAGGAACTCGGTGTCCCCGCTGGCCTGGTGGTACTGCCACACGTTGTATGCGATGGCCGAGCCGACGTGGTGCTGCAACCGGGTGTGGTCCGGAAGCCAGCGGCCCGAGCGGGGGTTGAGGTGGAGCTCCTGGGTCTCCTCGCGACCGTCCGAGCCGCTCTGCCACGGGTACATCGCACCGACGTGCCCCGCGTCCTCGGCGGCGGCAAGCGCGCGGGTCAGCCTGTGGTGACGGTAGGTCAGCAGCGCTCGGGACACCTCGGGGAAGTGCAGGTTCAGGTAGGGCAGGACGAACAGCTCGTCCCAGAAGACGTGACCGCGGTAGGCCTCACCGTGCAGTCCGCGCGCCGGGACGCCGACATCGAGCTCGGCAGTGTGCGGGGAGAGCGTCTGCAGCAGGTGGAACAGGTGGAGCCGCAGGATGCGGCCGGCCTCGTCGGGGACATCGAGCGAGGCGCGCCGCCACAGGTGGTCCCAGGCGGCGACATGGCCGGCGAGCAGCGCCTCGAAGGTCGGCGCGCGGGCTACCCGCTCGAGCGCCGCCCCCAGCGGATCGCTGATCGCGGAGTCGCGGGAGGTGTGCAGCGCGACCGTCTTGTCGACGACGGCGGGGCGGCCCGGGGCGACCTCCACGGCGAGGTGGTGAGCGGCCATGGGGCCGGTCAGATGCGAGGCCACGGCGACCGGCGGCTCGGCGGCGGTACGGGCGGCCATGGCGATGCGGATGTCGGAGGCGATGGTGGCGCACCGCAGCCAGACGGTGGTGTCGTCGCGCAGGGTCCCGGTGCGGACCGGGCCCAGGTGGTGGCCGTTCAGGTCGCGGTACCGCTCGACTCCACTGTTGGTGATTCGGCCGTCGAGCGCGGATTCGACCTCCAGCGCGCCCGACCAGTCCTCGGCGGTGAAGGTCGTCCGCATCGCGGCCAGGTGCGGATCGCCCATGTGCACCAGGCGCACCTGCTCGACGCCGAGGTGACGGCCGTGCCGGTCGCGGAAGCGCAGCCGGCGGGTGAGGACGCCGCGGCGCAGGTCGAGGAGGCGGCGGTGGCTCACCAGAGCGCTGTGGTCGGGGGAGAACCAGATGGAGGCGGGCAGGGCGTCGGTGGCGGCGATGCGCAGAGGAAGCCAGGTTGGGCAGGTTGACCAGGTCCTCGTTCTCCACCGTCCGTCCGGCGACCTCGGAGGTGAGGCGGTCGTAGCAGCCCGCCACGTAGGTGCCGGGGTAGTGGGCGGGTCCGGTGACAGACTCGGGCGCGGCACCCCGGGTGGCGAAGTAGCCGTTGCCGAGGGTGCACAGGGATTCACGCAGTCGCTCCTGGCGGGGGTCGTACCCCTCGTACACCCAGGTCCAGTCGGGCGGGCCGATCGGGGGCGTGGTCTCCATCGCTCAGCGCCCCCGTCCCGCGAGCGGCTCGACGAGGTCGGCGCCGACCGTGCACAGTGCCCGGGCGAGGGCCTTGCGGGCTGCCTGCGAGGGAGCGATGACCGACGCCGGATGAGGCGCGCGGCGGGCCTCATGAGCTCCATGGCATCGTGGGTCCGCGCTTCCGGCAATGCGACGACAAGCAGTTGTGGCACCCGACGGCTACGGCGGGCCGGCGCCGATCGGCGGAGCACCGGTGGAGGCGGCCGCTCGGGGACCAGGCTCAGGATCGCGGCCCGGCGACCGGGGGCTCGAAGCGTTGTCGCCGTGTGGCGGTGAGCCGGCATTCGACGTCGACGACGCCTTCCACGGCGCGGGTGAGCCGGGCGGCGATGGGGATGAGCGAGGCGTCCGGGATAAGGCCGCGCAGGGTGACCGCACCCTCGTCCACCGTCACCTCCACGGGTGGCGAGGCGTTCGGGAAGAGCAGCCCGATCACGTCGCGGCGCACCTCGTCCCCGATGTCCTGGTCGGTGCGGAGGAAGACCTTCAGCAGGTCGCTGCGGCTGACGACGCCCGCCAGGTGCCCCTCGGCGTCGATCACCGGCAGCCGCTTGACGCGGCCGTGGGCCATGATGCGCGCGGCCTGGGCGAGGGTGGCGTCCGCGTGCACGGTGAGCGCAGGGGTGGACATCAGCTCCTCGGCGGTGGTCGCCCCGGCCTTGGCGAGGTCGGCGAGGCGGCTCAGCTGTTCGATGCGGGAGGGGTCGCTGTCGCGGAACTCCTCCTTCGGCAGCAGGTCGGCCTCGGAGACGACGCCGATGACACGGCCCTCGCCTGCGAGCACGGGCAGGGCGCTGACCTTCCACTGCTCCATCGTCCGGACGATCTCCTTGAACGAGGCGCTGCGGCCCACGGCGACGACGGTGTGCGTCATGACGTCGGAGACGATGTGCGGGCTGTGCGGCATGACGTGCCTCATCTCAGTGAATCCGGCGAAAACGGTTGTGCGCGACCGCGGGACAGACGCGGTCACATGACCAGAGTCCGTCTCTCATACTTGATCGCCCATGGGCCGTTCGGCCTCCCGTGGGTCCGAACCGGCCCTCGGCTGCTGTGTCAGTGGACTGCTGTGCGGCGGCGCAGCCAGCGGTGAAGTTCGTCGGCGCCCCACACGGTGACCGGGTACGGCAGGAGGAGCGCCAGATCGTGGGCGGGCAGAGCGGATGTTCCGAGGAGCGCTTGCATGGGCGGGGCGTAGACGAAGAAGGCGGCGAGAACGAGTTCGGCGGCGATGGCGGCCAGCAGATACGGGTTGCTGAAGACGCCGATCGAGCGGAGGGAGGCGCGCTGGGTGCGCACGGCGAAGGCGGTGCCGATCTGGCCGGCGATCATGCCGAGGAAGCTCATGGTGGTGGCCTGCAGGTAGGCGTGGTGCAGAGGGGCGCCGGGGCCCGTGGGAGCGCCGGGGTGCCAGCCGGCCCGGGTCAGGACGTAGAAGAAGCCGCCCATCTGCAGCGCCGCGACGATCAGCCCGAGGAACAGCCATGCGCGCACCAGCATGGGCGCGCGGATGACGGGTTCGTTGTGCGGACGTGGCGACTGCTCCATGGTGCCGGATTCGGTCGGCTCCCGGCCGAGAGCCAGTGAGGGCAGCGTCTCGGTGCCGACGTCGAAGGCGAGCAGTTGCAGCACGGTCAGCGGCAGCGGGACCGCGCCTCCGGCGAGCGCGAAGACCAGGAACGGCACGACCTCGGGGGTGGCGTGGGCGAAGATGTAGATGATGAACTTGCGGACGTTGTCGTAGACCTGACGGCCCGCCTCGATCGCGGCGACGATGGTGGCGAAGCTGTCGTCGGTGAGCACCATGGTCGCCGCCTCCCGCGCGACATCGGTGCCCGAGCGGCCCATCGCGATCCCGATGTCGGCGCTGCGCAGAGCGGGGGCATCGTTGACACCGTCCCCGGTCATGGCGACGACGTGCCCCTCGGCGCGCAGTGCCTCGGCGATGTGCAGCTTCGCCTCGGGGGAGGAGCGGGCGAAGACGATCTCGCGGCCGTCGGCCAGGAATGCGTCGAGCTGTTTCTCGTGCAGGTGGCCGAGGGCTTGTGCGTTGATCACCGTGGGGTCCTCGCCGCCGACGCCGACCTGGCGGGCGATGGCCGCCGAGGTGAGGGGGTGGTCGCCGGTGATGACGATGATGCGGATGCCTGCAGAGTGGCAGCGGGCGACGGCCTCGGCTGCGTCCGGGCGCGGCGGGTCGAGCAGGGTGACCAGGCCGAGGAAGCACAGTTCGCGCTCGGCGTCGTCGCGGGCGGGCGGCTCCTGGCCTGGTGGCAGGGCGCGGCGGGCAAGTGCGAGCACCCGCAGTCCATGGCCGGCGAACTGCTCGACCTGCGAAGTGATGCGGGCCCGCTCAGCCTCGCTGAGCGCGATCCGTTCGCCGTCCGGCGTCAGGACGCCGTCGCAGCGTGGCAGGACAGATTCCGGGGCGCCCTTGGTGTGCAGCCAGTCGCAGGCCGTGTCGGCGTCCAGGGTGGACATCAGCTTTCGCGTGGGATCGAACTCGTACTGGTGGCGCCGCCGTCGCTCCCGGGCGGTCGGGTCGACGTCCGCGCCGAGCAGACGGGCGGCGAAGAGTAGCGCGATCTCGGTGGGATCACCGACGGCTCGCTCCGCAGGACCGCCGTCCCCCGGTTCGCCGGATTCAAGGAACGCGTTGGTACAGGCCACCGCACACTCCGTCAGAGCGGTAATCGAGGCGTCCGGCTCCCGAACGTGCGCATTCGGGCCGAGGTCGACCACCGCGCTGCTGGTCCAGGCGGTCATGGGGCGCATGCGGTTCTCGGTGAGCGTCCCCGTCTTGTCGGTGCAGATGACGTCGGTCGATCCCAACGTTTCCACGGCGCTGAGGCGTTTGACCAGCGCTCCCCTGCGGGCCAGTGCGCTCACTGCTACCGCCAGAGCGAGGGTGATGACAGGTAGCAGTCCCTCGGGGACATTGCCGGCGAGCAGGCCGACGGCGAAGACGACGCTGTTTCTGATCGACAGGCCGGCGCCGAACATGGCCACGGGGACGAAGGCGATCGCCATGCCGATGGCGATGCAGGCGATCAGCCACGCGACGCGACGGACCTGCGCCTCCAGTGGGCTCGGCCGTTCTTTCACGCGTTCGGACAGGGCGGCGATCCGTCCCAGCTGGGTGTGCATGCCCGTGGCGAACACAACGCCTTGGGCTTCGCCGCCGGTGCAGTTGCTGCCGCTGAAGACGAGATCCGGAGCATCCAGGCGGTGGGCCGCGAGGTCGGTCAGCTCCGCTGAGCGCAGCACCGGCACCGACTCACCGGTGAGCGTCGACATGTCCACGTCGACGGCACCGGACAGCAGCCGGATGTCGGCCGCGATGCGGTCTCCCTCTTCGAGCACGACGATGTCACCCGGGACGAGCGCGGTGGCCTCGATGAGGGCAGGTTCGCCGTCGCGCAGCACTGTGGCGTGTTGGGGCAGATACTGAGCCAGCGTCTCGACGGCTCGTTCGGCCTCCATTTCCTGTACGAAGGCGAACAGCGCGTTGAGCAGGATCACCAGCAGTACGGCGATGGCGACCGTTTGGCTGCCAACGGCGAAGGACAGCGCTGCCGCGACCCACAGCAGCATGGCGAGGGGATGCGTCACCTGCCGCGCCAGTTCCTGGGGCCATTGGCGCCCACCGCGCCTTCGCAGTTCATTCGGCCCGTACTGGACGAGCCGCCGTGCGGCCTCCCGTGTCGACAGTCCGTGGCGTGAGGCGTGCAGATGACGCAGCAGCAGATCCGGTGGCTCCTCCGGGGTCGGCTCCATGAAGGTCTGGACCCGCGTCGCCGTCTCCTTGCTCCCCTCGGACATCGCTCACCCCATCGTGATCTACGGATCCACGCTAAGCCCACGCAGACGAGGACGCCGCGACGCGCGGTCCAAAGGGGTGGTGAGGCCTGCACCGCGCACAAGCGACGGGGAGGACAATCCGGGTGCGGTTGTCTCGTACGGCGTTGATGGCGCCCTCGTTGAGGACTGGACCGCATTCCCCCGAGCGGGGACCTTCGGCCCCTCCACCGCTGAGCCGCCCGCGCGTGAGCGTGGAGATGACAGGGCCTGAGGACGCACACAGCGGCGGGGATCGCGCAGTGCCGGAGATGTGGGAGGACGGCATGAACCGCTCGGCCACCAAGCAGGTTCCTCAGGTCCAGGTGAGGGTTCAAGGCGACGTCCCGCCGGAGTTGGTGGAGGCCGTGCGGACCAAGGTGCTGGACGTTGTCGCCGGGCCGATGGGCTCGTGCTGTTCGCAAGGACGAGACTGGCCCAGGGGCGGGACCCGGCAGTGCGGCGGTCGGCGATGGCTCAGGCCGCTGTGGATGTCAACGGCCGCTCGGCGCGGGCGCGCGTGGCTGCAGGGTCGGTGCCGGAGGCAGTCAACCTGCTGTGTGACCGACTGGAGCACCGGCTTGCGCGGCTGAGCCGGGGCTGGGCGGCCCGGCGAGCGGCATGCCGCAGGCGGCCGCGCACGAGTGGTGCCGTGGCAGTGAACCCGCGCACCGCCCCGACTTCCACCGCTACGACGGGCACTACGGCCTGATCACACCGCCGACTAGTGCCGAAGGAAGGAGAGGGAAGATGGTCGTCGCCGGCGACTGGTACAACGAGCTCGGCTCCCACATGCGGCTCACCACGGACCCGTTCGGGGGCGTCACCGGGACCTACGTCTCGGCCACGGGGCACTCGGCCGGCCCGTACGCCCTGGTGGGGCGCTACGAAACGACCACACGACCCGGCTACGGCACCGTCCTGGGCTGGACGGTGGCCTGGCACAACGACCGCAGCGACGCCGAGTCCGTCACCAGTTGGAACGGCCTGTACCTCGACGACGGGAGCAACGAGCGGATCTACGCCACCTGGCTGCTCACCATGGTGGCAGCCGAGACCAACGCCTGGGAATGCACCACTGTCGGACAGGACACCTTCACACGCCAGGTGCCCGAGCTCGATCAGGCCAGCCTCCACATGCGGCTGGGCAAGCTGGCCGAACCCGCCTCCCACCCCACGGGCGTCACCATCACCCATGCCCGCTGACCACACCCGGCGCCCAAAGAGCGCAACACCGGCAACGATCAAACAACCACAACCACTTGGAGGCCTCCGGTGACCGTCATGGAGATCTTCGGCGACGTCCTGACCCGAACACTGGGTGTGGCCCCGGCAACGGTGACCGCCAGGTCACCGTTGGGCATGTCACGCTCAGCGGCACCGTGGAGCGTAAGAGCCTCGTTCCGCTCGCGATACGCCCGTGCGAGACCGTGGACGGCACCGTCGACGTCACCAACCGCATGGAGTACGAGATCGACGACACGGTGCGCCAAGCGGCGATACGGCGATGAGAGCAGCGAGGCCCCTGGCCCGGGGTACCGACCTCCCCGGGCCAGGGGACTCGAACAAAGACGGCGGGGAGGACAACCCGCTTGTTGGGGTATTAGCTTGCGCGGTGCGCGGATTGCTGCTCCGCTGCTCCGCGTCTGCGCTCCGTCCTCCTCGTCACTTTCAGTAGGCCCCACCGCCCGGCAGCCGTACAGGGCCTAATGGGTACGTCGATGGGCCATCCGACCCTCTTGGGGTATGCAGCCAGAGCATGCGCCACGTGGCCGTGGGCTCCGGTCAGGTCATGCCTGTACAGACCTGTGCGGTACGACGACGACCGGGCATTGGGCGTGGTGCATGACGCCTTGGCTGACCGAGCCGAGCAGCAGTCCGGGGAACCCTCCCATCCCGCGGGTGCCCACCACCAGGGCGATCGCATCGGCGCCCGCCTCGCTGAGCACGTGCACGGGATGCCCGCGTACCAGCTCATGCCGCACGTGCACCTCGGGGTACTTCTCCTGCCAGCCCGCGGTGGCCTCCGCCAGCACTCGCCGCCACTCCTGCTCGGTGTCGGCATCGGGTTCCGTGTCTCGGTAGGCCGGTCGCCACGCCGCCAGGGCCAGCAGGTGGGCGTCGCGGAAGGCGGCTTCCTCGAAGGCGAACTCCACTGCCGGCCTCGAGACCTCGGAGCCATCGACCCCCACCACGACCAGATGGGACGGTCCGCGCGCGGCGCGCTCGCTTCCCCTGACCACGACCACCGGGCACGAGGCCTGCGCCATCAGGGGCATCCCCACCGCGCCGCGGGTGAACACATCCCGCGCCGTGCCCAGCTGCCGGGAGCCGACGACCACCATCGTGGCGCCGTGTGCCCGCTTGGCCAGCACCTCGGCCGGCCGTCCATCGGCGCGCTCAGCCACCACCACAAGATCTGGGTGTCGGCGCAGCACCGAGTGACGCAGGGCCTCGAGTTCCCGGACACAGGCGGTGCGCACCGCCGCGTGCCACGGCGACCAGAGTCTGTCCAGCTCGGCTGTGCGGTACCCGTGAGGGGGTTCCTCGATGGCGTGGACCATGTGGAGCGGCAGATGCCGGAGCGCGGCCTCATCCGCGGCCCAGGCCAGCGCCCCGAGAGCCCCTTCTGCGGTCGGCGTGAAGTCCACGCCGACGACCACAGCCGCGTGCTCGGCTGACGTTTCCATGCGCTTTTCACCTCCTGCTCAGGGCGCTGCTCGAGCGCCGCCCCACCTGGCTGACGGATAGGTGGGGTGCCACGCAGCTAGGGCGCCTGCAGCGGACTGCACACAGCGTCGTCGCGGGCCAGCCGTTCCATCGCCTCCCGGTACTCCCGCCGGTCGCAACGCCCGCCATAAGCCTGCCGACGAGCAACTGCTCGGCCTGCTCGGATCGCCGCTCCCATCGCGCACCGCCCTCGGGCGACCTGGCAGATTTGTCCTCGGGCCGACGCACGGCACCGCGACGAGACGCGGGCTGTGCGGGATGCATGTTCAACAGTCCCCGCGTGCACATCTGCAGCACGACAACCAAGATGATCAGGAAAGCCATGGCGACCGCCTCCCGCCGGAAACGGGTATGACAGCAGCTTCCCCCTTGTCGGCCTCCTGGGTACACGGGCCACAGGTCCCTACGTCGAAGACGGGTGTCCTGCGCGTGTGCGGCCCTGCGAAGGCGATGCCGCTATGACAGGAACGATGACTTCCCAGGGCCAGGGGATGCCGTGGCGTGAACTCACTGCTGCCACCGGCCTTCCTGGGGTCAACGTGTGTCGTGGAGCTGGTCGAGGCCGACCATAATTACCTCTCCTCGTGCTTCGGCGGCGCGAAGTTCAGGGGTGAATCCGGCGCCGCTGTAGACGGGCAGGGCGTGGCTTAAGTCCTCACCTCTGGCGGCGAGGAGGGTCAGGACGCGGCGGAGCCGCTTCAGGTACTCGACGCCCATCACCTCGTCCCAGCGTGCCTGAACGACAACCCACGCCCCCTTCGCCTGGATGAAGACCGCCGCCGAGATCCTCGAACGCCTCGCCTCGTCTCGTGAACGGATTCCCGGCGCAGGACATTAGATGGCGGTGACGTGGTCGACCACGCCGACGACATCGCCGATCTCCCCTATCTCCTCGAGCAGTTGGGGAATCAGGCTCCGGTCCAGCCGCCCCTCGACGTCGACCACTCCGTTGGTGACGTGTACGCCGACGGCACCGCGGTCGAGCCGGAACTCGTGCTCGATGATGCGGGATTCGATCTCCTCGCGGATCTTCGCATCGTCGCGTATGAGGGCTTGCAGCAATGCGATCCGGCGTACGACACCGACCAGCCGGCCCTTGTGGTCGGTCACCGGCAGCCGCTTGAGGCGGGAACGGGCGGCCAGCCAGGCGGCATCGGCGACCGGCGTACCGGGGTGGACGCTGATCGCGGGTGCAGTCATCAGGGTGGACGCCGTCTCGCCCTGGGCCTTGTCGTAGAGCCGGTGTTCGCGGAGCCTGCCGATCGGGCCCGAATGCTGCTCGGTGGCCTCCACAGCGGCCTTCGCCAGCAGGTCGGACTCCGATACGACACCGAGGACGTGGTCGTCGGCGTCGACGACCGGGGCGGAGCTGAGGTGGAGACGCGAGAGGGTCCGGGCGATGTCGAGGAACGGCATCGTGTCCGGGACCGAGACCGCCGGTACATCCATCACCTCCCGAACCGGCTGCTGCGCGGCCGACGGGCCCTCCGGCCTCGGATGCTCCAGTGGCGCCGACTGGGGCTCGGGCTCGCCGAAGGTCTGCGGCCTTTCTGCGGCCCGCGCCGCCGACGTCGCGGCGACTGCGCCGAGGTAGCGCATCAGCATGTCCTGGCGCTGCTGTTCGTCCGGCCGCCACGTGCGGCCCGGCAGGGTACGGCGCGCTTCTGATCCGGCGGCGTGGTGCTCGCGCTCGCTCACGGTGCCTCCTCGTTAGCTTCTCCGCCCGTTCACGTGCGTCGCTGGCGGTGACCGCAGTCGGTCATTGCCAGTGATGCCAGTCTTCCGCCGCTGCGCACGGGGACGGCAAGGTGCGCAATGGCCCAGGTATGGGACGGATGGCCCATACCCCGGCGGGCGGCGCAGACAGCGCAATAGCAGGCGACAGGCTCAGGCCCGTGTGGACACTGGAAGAGGGGCCGAGCAGGAGGAGGGCTCTCATGGCGGGGTTCCGGGATTTCCTGATGCGGTTCCGCCCGGCCGGCACCCCCGGGGCGGCCACCGGTGTGCCCGCGGACCGCTCGGCCGAGATCGCCGCCGAACTCCAGCCGTCCCTGTCGCTGCTGGACGACGCCGAGTCGCAGGCCCGGTCGATACGGGACGCGGCAGCACAGGACGCCGAACGCATCCGGCATACCGCGGACCGGCAGGCCGCGCAGATCCTGGCACAGGCAAGGGAGCGTGCCGCGCAGGTCAGGGGGGATGCCGTGGCCCGGGTGCGCGACGCTGCCGAGGCCGAGGCAGCCGAGCTCCTCGCCTTCGGGGAACGCGAAGCCGACCAGCTGTGCCGCCGGGCCAGGGAACGGATGCCCGAACTCGTCGAGCGGGTGGTGGCGGACATAGTCCAAGGACTCGGCGAGGGGGGAGCTTGAGTGGGCGCGGGATGGGTGGCCGGCGTGACGCGGGCGCGGGCCATGCACTCCTCCCGGTGCGTGGGCGCTTCCGGCGCCCGGGAGGTGGCGGCGGCCGTGACGCTCGGCGAGGCGGTGCGCTACCTGGCCGCGGGTCCTTACCGGCGCCACCTGGCGACGGAGGCCACCCTTGCCGAGGCGCAGCGGGTGGTCGCGGCGGCCCTGCTGTGGCATCTGCGGGTGCTCGCGGGCTGGCAGCCGCGAGCCGGCGTGAGCGCGGTGCGGCTCCTTGCCGCCGGGTTCGAGATTGCCAACGTCGAAAGCCATCTGCGGTCGCTGGAAGATCCGGCGGGGGCAGCGCCGGAGCCCTACCGGCTCGGAGCTTTGGCGACGGCCTGGCCTCGGCTGGCCAGGACGGGAACACCGGCCGACGTGCGAGCCGTGCTGGCTGCCTCGGCCTGGGGCGACCCGGGAGGCGACTCCCCCGCCGCGGTGGCCACCGGGATGCGGATCGCGGCTGCCGAGCGCACTGCCGCCGCTGTGCCGTGGGCGGAGGGCTGGGCCTCGGGCCGTGCCGCTTTGCTCGTCGCCCGCGAGAGGTATCTGGCTGACCGCCCCATGACATCGCCGACCGCTCGGCGCGCCGCCCGCATCCTCGGCGCTGGGGCCGTCGGCGCCCCGTCCTTCGCGGAGTTCCGCCAGCGCCTGCCGCGCGTGGCGCGATGGGTGATGGACGGTGTCGACGACGCGCGCAACCTGTGGCGGGCCGAAACACGTTGGTGGACGCGGCTCGAGCAGGATGGCTTCGACCTGCTGAGGGGCTCCCGCTTCGATGCCTCCGCGGTCATCGGGGCCATCGCGGTGATGTCGGCCGACGCGTGGCGGGTGCGGGCCGCTCTGGAGCTGGCCGCACGCGGCGGGCAGCCGCTGGAGGCGTTTGATGCCCTGGTCTGAGTTCTGGCCCCATTCCTGGTCGGCGGTGACGCCAGTGCCCATGCAGCGGATCGCGATCGTCGCACCTTGCGCGGCGCTGCGCGAGACGCTGGTCCGCGTCGCCGATGCGGGCTGTGTGGAGATCGACTGGATCGACGAGGCCGGGCACCGTACGCGGGGAGCGGCGGTGCAGCGGCTCCAGCGCCTCCAACGGCGGCGCACGGCGCCGGTCGACGCCGTGCTGTGCGTCGGTGCGCCCGACCTCGACGCGCTGGAGCGTGACGGCCGCGCCGATCTGCTCACCGGCGAGGCACAGTTGGAGGAGTGCCTAGCGGGCGCGGTGCGGCGAGGGGCGGCTGCCGCGCTCGCGGGATGGTGCCCCGCCGCCGAGCTTGCGCGGCTGGTCGGGAGCCTTTCCGACTGCGGTGGCGTGGTCGTGCCGTTGCGCAAGCCCCGCGGCGTCGATCCACCGACCCTGCTGCGTAACAGGGGAACGATGCGGCGCTCGCTGACGCCGCTGGTGACCACGTACGGGACCGTGCCGTACGCGGACGTCGACCCCACGTGGCCTGCCGGGCTCGTCTACGTGGTGATGTTCGGTGTGATGTTCGGCGACGTCGGGCATGGTGCGCTGCTGCTCTGTGCCGCGCTCCTGCTCTACCTGCGCCGTCCCCGGCGGCTGGCGCCGCTGCACACGATCTGGCCCTTCATTGCAGGTGCGGGGGTGGCGAGCACTGTGGCGGGTGTGGCGTACGGCGAGTTTTTCGGCCCGACCGGTGTGGTGCCGGTGCTGTGGCTCAATCCGCTGGAGCAGCCGGAGCGGCTGCTGGCGTACGCCGTGGCGTTCGGGGGCGTGCTGCTCGCGTTCGCCTACGGGGCGGGGATCGTCAACCGGTGGCGGGAAGGCGGTCCGTCGAATGCTCTGTACGCCTCCTCCGGGCTGGCCGGCTCCGCACTCCTGCTCGGACTCGCGGTCGTCGGCGGCGGGGTGTATCTGCATCATCTCTGGTTCGCCGTTGCGGGCGCCGTGGTCGTGGCCGTGGGTCTGGTTCTTGCCGGTACCGGAATCTTCGCCGCCTCGACCGGCGGGTTCGGCGGGGCGGTCCAGACGGGGATCCAACTCTTCGACGCGGTGGTGCGTATCGGTTCGAACGTCGTCTCCTTCGCACGGCTCGCGGCCTTCGGGCTCACACACGCCGCACTCGGCGCGATCGTGTGGCGCGGTACGGAGGCGCTCGTCCACCGGGGGCCGGGCGCGCTGGTCGCGGGCCTGCTCGTCTTCGCGGTCGGCAATCTACTCGCCTTCGCGCTGGAGGCGCTGGTGGCTGGGGTTCAGGCGCTGCGCCTTGAGTTCTACGAGTTGTTCTCCCGGCTCTTCGAGGCCCAAGGCCGTCCGTTCCGCCCCTGGCACGTGCCCGTTCAACGCACGCCCGTTCAACGCACGGAGGTGGCGCCTTGATCACCTGGCTCATCGCACTTCCCGCCGTCGCCGCCGCCCACTTCGCGCTCCGACCGCTGCTGCGGCGTCTGGTCCGGCGGCGTGACCGGGCGGCGCTGAGGTGGCTCCTCGGAGGCAACGTGCTGCTGCTCGGCGGTGCGCTGGCGCTGCTCGTCGTGGCGCTCAGCGGCGGCGCCGCCCGGGCGGCTCCCGAGGCGGCGGCTCACCCTGCCGGCTATGGCTCGGCCGCCTTGATCGGCGCCGCCGTCGCGGTGGCCGGATCGACGATCGGGGCGGGAATCGCCGTGGCCTACACCGGAGCGGCCGCGCTCGCCATGATGAGCGAGCGGCCCGAGCTCTTCGGCCGGGCCATGGTGATCGTCGGACTCGCCGAAGGCATCGCCATCTACGGTCTTGTGGTCGCGGTCCTCCTCATCGGGAAGTCCTGACCATGGGTTCGGCGGCGGCGATCGGGGAGCAGGTCAGGGTGACCGGTCTCGCCCTGGCCGGGGTGACCGTGCTGGTGGCCGAGGACCCGCACGCCGTACGCGAAGCATGGCGCGCCTTGTCCGACGAGGTCACCTTGGTCATCGTCACCCCTGCCGCGGCCGACGCCCTCGGCCCTGGCATCGTCGAGTCCACCCGCCCGCTCACGGCGGTGATGCCGCCATGACCACGCCGCAGGCCGGACAGGCCGACGCACTCGCGCCGGTTCGCACCGCACTGCTGCGCGCCGCGCGGACGGACGCCGATGCGCTGTTGGCGCAAGCCCGCGCCGACGCAGCCCAGACCCTCGACGCCGTCCGCGCCGAGGCACAGGCAATCCTCGACGAGGCCCGCCGCCAGGGCGAGGCCGACGGCGCGGCTGCGGCGAGGCAGCTGCGCATGCACGCCCACCGTGCTGCCAGGGCTCGCCAACTCGCCGCGCGCAGCGAGGTCTACGCCGAGCTGCGCCGCCAGGTCACCGAAGGTGTGAGGGAGTTGCGGCACGCTGAGGAGTATCCCGCCATCCGCGACCGGCTCGCCGCGCGCGCCCGACGGCTCCTCGGCCCGGACGCGTCCGTCGAGGAGCACCCCGGCGGGGGAGTGGTAGCCGTAGCTCCCGGCCGTCGCGTCGATCTCACCCTGGACGCCCTGGCCACCCGTGGACTGGAACGATGCGACGCGGAGGCGCTGTGGGCACTGTGAACCCCGTGAAGGGTGAGCCCTGCCGCATCCTGCGGGTTGCCGGACCGCTGATCGAGATGGAGTACACCGGCGGTACCGCCATGTACGACCTGGTCTCGCTCGGCGACGCCGCGCTGCCCGGGGAGGTGGTGGCGATCAGCGGCGACGTGGTCACCGTCCAGGCGTACGAGTACACCGGCGGCCTGGCCCCCGGGCACCGCGCCCGTCCGCGGGGCGCCCCGCTGTCGGCCCGGCTCGGGCCCGGACTGCTCGGCGGGATCTTCGACGGCCTACTGCGTCCGCTCTCCGCCGCCGGAGAGTGGCTGGTCCCGGGCGCGAACCGCCCACAGGACCGTGGTCGCACATGGACGTTCACGCCCCGCGTCACCGAAGGGCAGCAGGTGACGCAAGGCGCCGTACTCGGCGAGGTGCGTACGGCAGGCCCGGTGCCGGTACGGATCCTCGTACCGCCGGGCCGCTCCGGGCCGGTGGAGCGGATCGCGCCCGAAGGGAGCTACCCAAGCGGCGCCGTGGTGGCCGTCGTGGCGGACGCCGAGGTGAGGATGGTGTGCGACTGGCCGATCCGCACGCCCCGCCCGGTCCTGGAGCGCGTCGAGGCGCGCGAGGCCCTGAACACCGGCCAGCGCGCGATCGATCTGCTCTTCCCCGTCGCCCGGGGCAGCACCGTCGCCGTTCCCGGCGGCTTCGGCACCGGCAAGACCGTACTGCTGCAACAGATCGCCAAGTGGTGCGACGCCGACGTCATCGTCTACATCGGCTGCGGCGAACGCGGCAACGAAATGGCCGACGTCATCGCGGAGTTGTCCGCGCTGGAGGACCCGAGGACCGGGGGCCGGCTCGCCGACCGTACGGTCACCATCGCCAACACCTCCAACATGCCGATGATGGCCCGGGAGGCGAGCATCTACACCGGCGCCACGGTGGCCGAGTACTTCCGCGACATGGGACTCGACGTCGTGGCCATCGCCGACTCCACCTCCCGGTGGGCCGAGGCGCTGCGCGAATTCGCCTCCCGTACCGGTGAGTTGCCCGCCGAGGAGGGCTATCCGGCGGGCCTCGCGTCGGCGATCGCCGCTTTCTACGAGCGGGCGGCGGCGGTGACGACGCTCGGCGGCGCCCGGGGCTCGGTGACCGTGATCGGCGCGGTCTCCCCGCCGGGCGGGGACATGACCGAGCCCGTCACCGCGCACACCGAACGCTTCGTGCGCTGTCTGTGGACGCTCGACCGGGACCTCGCCTACGCCCGTCACTACCCCGCGATCTCGTGGTCAGGCTCCTTCTCACGCGACACCGATGCAGTCGGCGCGGGCCACGCGCAGGCCGGCGACCCGGACTGGGTCCGGCGGCGCACCAGGACGGCGGCGCTGCTGGCGGAGGCGGACCGGCTCGCCGACCTTGTGGACCTGGTCGGCATCACCGCACTCCCCGACCGCGAACGGATCGGCGTTCTCGGCGGCCGGCTGATCCGCGAGGGCCTGCTGCAGCAGAGCGCATTGTCGGAGCGGGACGCCTTCTGCGGTCCTGAGAAGACCACGGCGCTCGCCGAGGCCGTACTGGACGTGGTGGACCGCTGCCGCCGTCTGGTCGACTCCGGTGTGCCCGCAGCCACCGTCGAGGAGGCCGATTTCACGCCGCTGCTGCGCGCCCGCGAGGAGAGCGGTCCGCACGACGCCGCGGGCGTTGCGGCGCGGCGGGACGCGGTGCTCGCCCGGCTGGGGGAGCTGTCGTGACGACGGGGACGACATGGACGTCCGGGATGGCGTGGAGTGAGGTCGAGTACACGGCGGTACGCGAACTGCGCGGCCCGCTCGCCGTCGTCGAGGGCGTGACCGGGGTCGGCTGGGACGAGTTCGTACGCATCACCCTCCACTCCGGTGAACAGCGGCACGGCCTGGTCCTCGAAGTCAATCGCGACCTCGCTGTCGTGCAGGTGCTGGAGGACACCGCGGGCATGGACCCGGCAGGCGTGCGGATGGCCTTCGCGGGTACACCGTTGCGCATCCCCGTCGGGACGGGCTGGCTGGGCCGGGTCTGCAACGGGCGCGGCGAGCCGGTCGACGGCGGGCCTCCCGTCTTCGGGGCCACGAGTGCGGCTGTCGGCGGTGTGCCGATCAACCCCGCGCGCAGACAGCCGCCCGCCGATCCGGTCCTCACCGGAGTCGGCGCCGTCGACGCGCTCACCACGCTGGTGCGCGGCCAGAAGCTGCCGGTCTTCTCCGTCGCGGGGCTGCCCCACCTGGAGCTCGCCACCCAGATCGCGGCCCAGTCCACCGCCGCGGGTCAGGCGTTCAGCGTTGTCTTCGCCGGCATGGGCCTCACCCACGCCGATGCCTCCTTCGTCCGCGACGCCCTGGAGGAACGGTCCGCTGCCAGCGAACTGGTTCTGCTGCTCAACACCGCCGACGACCCCGTGATCGAACGGATCCTGACACCACGTCTGGCGCTCACCGTCGCCGAACACCTCGCCTTTGACGCCGGCAGGCACGTCCTCGTCGTCATGACCGACATGACCACCTACGCCGAGGCGCTGCGCGAAGTCTCCGCGGCCCGTGGCGAGATCCCGGCCCGTCGCGCCTACCCCGGCTACCTCTACAGCGACCTGGCCTCCCTCTACGAGCGGTGCGGACGCATCGATGGGCGGCCGGGCTCGGTCACCGTGGTGCCGGTGCTCACCATGCCCGCGGGCGACATCACCCACCCCGTCCCCGACCTGACCGGCTACATCACCGAAGGCCAGATCGTACTCTCCCGCGACGTGCACGCACGCGGTGTCTACCCGCCCGTGGACGCCCTGGCCTCGCTCTCCCGGCTGATGCGTTTCGGCGCCGGTCCGGGGCGCACCCGCGATGACCATCTCGACGTGGCCGCACAGCTGCTCGCCGCCCTCGCCCGGGCACGGCAGGTGCGTGAGCTCGCCGAGCTGGTCGGCCAGGCGGCACTGAGCCGGGCTGACCGCCGCTATCTGGAGCTCGGTGACGCCTTCCTGTACCGCTTCATGGACCAACGACCCGAAGAGACACGGACGTTGGACGACACCCTGGAACGCGGGTGGCAGGTGCTGCTCACCCTGGAGCGCAGTGAGCTCACCATGCTCCCGGACGCGCTGATCGACGCCCACGAGAAGGGGGCGGGCGGATGAGCATCCCTCCCGGGCGCGCCGGGCGCCTGCGTCTGCGCCACAGCATCGACGTCGCGACACGCGGCGCCGATCTGCTCGACCAGAAGCTACGCATCCTGCGTACTGAGCACGAACGCCGCCTGCGTGCCGAGGAGGCAGCAGGCCGCGACTGGCAGACACGCCTCGGGGACGCCGAAACCTGGCTTCTGCGAGGGGTGCTGTTGGGAGGCGAGCAGGCCCTGGAGGCCGCGAGCGTGGTGGAGCCCGCGGACGTCACCGTCGAATGGGCGACGTCCATGGGCGTGCGGCACCCCTCTGGCGCCACCTGCACACCGGCGGTGCGCGCCCCCACCGAACCGGCTCCCGGCAACACCGCCCTGCTCCACGCCGAGGCCGCCTACCGCGACGCGCTGCTCGCCGCCGCCGACTACGCCGCCGCCCGCGCCGCCACCCGCATCATCGGCGCCGAAGTCCTCGCCACCCGCCGACGGGTCCGCGCACTGCGCCGCCACTGGATCCCCCGCCTCACCGAACAGCTCGCCGCCACGGAACTCGCCCTGGAGCAGACCGAGCACGAGGACGCGGTCCGCCGCCGCTGGGCCGCCGAAGCGCACACCCGTGAGCGCCTTCCGCCTGACCGGTGACGTGCCCGTGATCGTGGGCGATGCCAAGCAGGGCCAGGTGCCGCGTCTGCTCGAACGCGGTGGCACCGCGGTCAGCCACTGGCCCTCTGCCGGCGAAGTCTCGGACCGGGGCCTTGCCTCCCCGCTTGCGCGGCCGAAGGCGTACTCGGGGATGCTGTCAGTAGCGGTGATCGCGCCGATGCGGGTCCGGTGGGCCACATCCTCCCTGGCGCCGGGGTCCGTGGCATCGCGGCCCTCGGCATCATGGACGAGCTCGAGCAGCAACTGCACGTGCCACGCGAAGGGGACGCCAGATGTGCTCTTTCACCGCGGGCGGCGTCGCTGAAAGCATCTTGCACGGCGTCGGGTATGCCCTTCTCCGCGATGGGGTAGCGCCTGGTGGGCCGACGGTGGACTGCGGGGTACAGCTCGGCGAGGTTGTCCTCGGGGCGTGCGGGGCCGGCCCGTTGCACCGTCGCGAGCGGCTCCGGGTCCGCGGGGTCGAGCAGCAGCGAGGCGGCCAGCTCCCAGCCGCGCGCCCGGCGGCGACGGGCAAGCGGCGCGCAAGTTGAACAGGGCCGCGCCGTAGCCGAGGCCGAGGTGGAGGGCACGGGTTGGCGGGGTCGGAGTGCCGCACGGCGCGCTGAAGGTCCGCGCGCAGCTGAGCGGGAAGCGGCGCAGCTGGTGCTTGCCGTGGCGGGCGTCGTGAAGGCCGACACAGGGCTCACCGGTCGTGCCCGGCAGCCCCTGGGCGGTGCGGCATGCGCACTCGTGTGATCACGAGGAGCCGTCTCCTTGGCGGGTGCCCGAGATGTGTTCGATGTGCTGGACGTGGGCATCCGGACCTGGGTAGACGAGGGTGACGCGCCCCGTGTCGGCCCAGCGCACGTCATAGGGCGGTGTCCCGTCCGCGTGGTGAAGCCCCACGATCTCGCCCTCGCGCCGCAGTGTGCCGGTGGTGGGGCTCTCGACGATCACCAGGTCTCCGACTTCAGCTTTCATGGTGGCCCCTTCCGCCGCTTTCGGTCTCTTTTGAGCAAACGCCCATCACGATTGCTGCGCCAGGGCCGAAGGACCCCTGCCAGGAGGTTTGCGCCCAACAGAGTGAAGTGGAGCGCGCCGGTGCGAGCAAACGGCCGCTGCGGTGGTACATCACATCCGCACACACCGTGATCGCCTGAGTGACAAGTTGAAGCCCCTGCCCCGTACCCTTCGGAAGCGGCCCGATTCGAAATGCATGCGATGACGCTTGCGCAGCTACCCGTCACGCTCCCGGTGTCGACGTTTCCGCCGCTGGCGGTCGGGTTCTTCGGCTTGGGCACCGGCTACCTCATCTGGGGGCCGGAGGAGCTGTTCGGCTATCCGCGCCGTTCGCCGGGCGTGGACAAAACCACCGGTCTATGGGGCATCTGGATGCCCGGATTCATGCAGTTCCTTACCGGGGTCTACCTGTTCATCGGGCTGGCCTGGTTCCACACCTTCCGCGAACCGCCTCTCTACATGGCGGCGCTGGCGTTCACCGCCTACGGCGTGCACTGGTTCGCCATCGGCGGTGGCCGCTACCTCGGCAGCGACCCCCGACCCAACGGATTCATGGCGATCGCCTTCGTCCTGATCTCCATCCTCGGCATCGTGGTCTTCTTCCGCGCTGGTGACTGGCCGGTCGGCACCCTCTTTTGCGGGCTGACTGCGATCTACGTCAGCGACGTCTTCGCCAGCTTCCGGCTCGGCGTGCGCACCCACACCCGCTCCGACGGCACCGAGATGGAGGTGAGCCTCGGCGAGCGAGCTCTGGGCCTGTTCCACCTCCTCACCGGCCTGTGGCTGATGTACCTCACCTGGGCCGCCGCCCTGAAGCTCGCCTCCCACGTCAACCTGCCCCTCTGACCGACGGCGTCGGTTCCTCACCGGCTAGCGTCGATCGGCCCTGGCCGGGGACGTTCGGCCCCTGCCCCGCGGGCGATCGTCGTCGGACGCTTGGTGGCGAGGACGTGGGTCCTATGCGCAGGGGAGGAGGCTCGCCATGGCGGAGCAGACGATCATCCGCAAGGCATCGCACCCGCGCGTGGCGCCGAATCTCGGCGACTACGAGCGCGAATGCGCGCGGTTCGACTGGGCCCGGGCCCGTGAGCAGCTGTCCGGCCTGCCGGGCGGCAAGGGGCTGAACATCGCTTACGAGGCGGTCGACCGGCACGTGGCGCACGGTCGGGGCGGCCATGTGGCGCTGCGCTGTATCGGGCGTGACGATAGGGTCCGCTCCGTCACCTTCGCCGAGCTGGCCCGTCGTACCAACCGGTTCGCGAGCGTGCTGCGGCGGCTCGGAGTCGGGGCGGAGGAGCGGGTGTTCACCTTGCTCGGCCGCTGTCCCGAGCTGTACACCACCGTCCTGGGCACGCTGAAGAACACCGGCGTGGTCTGCCCGCTCTTCTCGGCCTTCGGGCCCGGACCCGTCGAGCAGCGGCTGCGGCTCGGTGACGCGCGCGTGCTGGTGACCACGGAGGCGCTGTATCGGCGGAAGGTCGCCGCGAGCCGCGACCGGCTGCCGTGCCTGGAGCACGTACTGATCGTCGGCCGCCGCGACGCTGACCTCCCGGGCACTCTCGGCTATGAGGAGGCGATGGAGGCGGCGCCCGACGAGTTCACCATTGCGCCCACCGGTCCGGAGCAGATGGCGCTGCTGCACTTCACCAGCGGCACGACAGGCACGCCCAAGGGCGCGGTGCACGTCCACGAGGCCGTCGTCGCCCACCACGCCACCGCCGGCTACGCGCTCGACCTGCACCCGGATGACGTGTACTGGTGCACGGCCGACCCCGGCTGGGTCACCGGCACCTCGTACGGCATCATCGCGCCGCTCACCCACGGGATCACCGTGATCGTTGACGAAGGTGACTTCGATGCCCGCCGCTGGTACCGGATCCTCGCGGACGAGCATGTCACCGTCTGGTACACCGCCCCGACGGCGGTACGGATGCTGATGCGCGCAACTCCGCGTGAAGGCCCGTACGACCTGCCTCGCTCCTACGATCTGTCGGCACTGCGGTTCATCGCCTCGGTCGGCGAACCGCTCAACCCGGAGGCTGTGCTGTGGGGGGAGGAGGTGCTGGGACTGCCGATCCATGACAACTGGTGGCAGACCGAGACAGGCAGCATCATGATCGCGAACTTCGCCGCATGCGACATTCGGCCGGGCTCGATGGGCCGGCCGCTGCCCGGCGTCGAGGCGGCCGTACTGGAACGCGGCGAGAACGGTCGCGCCGCGGTCACCGACGGCCGCGTCACGGTCATCGAACGGCCGGACACCGAGGGAGAGTTGGCGCTGCGCCCTGGATGGCCGTCGATGTTCCGTGGTTATCTGCATGACAAGGTGCGCTACGACGCGTGCTTCGCCGGCCGTTGGTATCTCACCGGTGACCTGGTGCGCCGCGACGCCGACGGCTGGTTCTGGTTCGTCGGGCGCGCCGATGACGTCATCAAGTCGGCCGGGCACCTGATCGGTCCGTTCGAGGTCGAGAGCGCCCTGATGGAGCATCCTGCGGTGGCGGAAGCCGGTGTGATCGGCAAGCCTGACGAGGTGGCGGGTGCGATCGTCAAGGCCTTCGTCTCGCTCAAGCCCGGCCACGAGCCGAGCGACGCGCTGGGACGTGAGCTGCTGGCCTTCGCCCGGCGCAGGCTCGGCCCTGCCGTCGCACCCCGGGAGATCGCCTTCGACCAGAACCTGCCCAGGACCCGCAGCGGAAAGGTGATGCGTCGGCTGCTGCGGGCCCGCGAGCTCGGCCTGCCGGAAGGGGACATCTCCGCGCTGGAGACCGTCGAGAGCGCAGAAAGCGGGGGAGTGCCGTGAGCCCGCACCGTACGCGCACCGACGGGCATGCCCCGGCGCTCCGGCACCGTGGCGAACTGCTCTACGGCATGCTGCGCATCCGGCGGTTCGAGGAGCGTTGCGTGGAGCTGTACAGCGCGTCCGTGATCCGCGGCTTCGTGCACCTGTACATCGGCGAGGAAGCGGTCGCCGTGGGCGTCAACCAGGCGCTCACCGAGGACGACGCAGTGGTGGCCACCTACCGCGAGCACGGACACGCGCTGGCCCGCGGCATCCCGGCCGAGGCGGTGATGGCCGAGATGTACGGCAAGGCCAGCGGCTGCAGCCGCGGCCGCGGCGGCTCCATGCACATGTTCGACGCCTCCCGCCGCTTCTACGGCGGCAGCGCCATCGTCGGCGGTGGCCTGCCGCTCGCCGCCGGCCTCGCGCTCGCCGACCGCATGCGCGGACAGCCCCGCGTGACCTGCTGCTTCTTCGGCGACGGCGCCTTCGCCGAAGGCGAGTTCCACGAGACGGCCAACCTCGCGGCGCTGTGGCGACTGCCGCTGCTGCTGGTCTGCGAGAACAACCTCTACGCGATGGGCACCGCGCTGAAGCGGGAGCACGCCCAGACCGACCTCGCCCTACGCGCCGCCTCCTACGGCATGGCCTCCTGGCCCGTGGACGGCATGGACGTACTCGCCGTCGAACATGCGGCCCGGCAGGCCGCCGAGAGCATCCGGGCCGGTGCCGGCCCGCACTTCCTGGAGCTGCGCACCTACCGCTACCGCGCCCACTCGATGTACGACCCGGACCGCTACCGCACCAAGGAGGAGATCGCGGAATGGAAGGCCCGCGACCCCATCGACGCCCTGGCCCGGCAGCTGCGCGACGACGGGGAAGTCGACGACGAGGCGCTCGCCGCACTGGAGCGGCGGGCCGCGAACGAGGTGGCAGGCGCCGTCCGGGCTGCCGAGCGCGCGCCCGAGGAGCCGGCGGACGAGCTGCTGCGCTTCGTCACCAGCCCGGTCACCCCGACGAGGGCGGCGAGATGACCACGACAGCGACGACCGCGAAAAAACCGCGTGCCTCCTCCGCCACTGCCACGACGACGTACCGCGAGGCGATGCGGCAGGCGATGAGCGAGGCGATGCGCGCCGACGAGCGGGTCTTCCTCATGGGCGAGGACGTCGGCCGGTACGGGGGAGCCTTCGGCGTCAGCCTGGGCATGCTGGAGGAGTTCGGCCCGGAGCGGATCCGTGACACGCCGTTGTCGGAGTCGGCGTTCACCGGCGCGGGGATCGGCGCCGCGCTCGCTGGCATGCGCCCGATCGTCGAGATCATGACGGTCAACTTCAGCCTGCTCGCGCTCGACCAGATCCTCAATAACGCCGCCACGCTGTTGCACATGTCCGGCGGCCAGCTCCCAGTCCCTCTAGTGATCCGGATGACCACGGGCGCGGGCCGCCAGCTCGCCGCCCAGCACTCACACAGCCTGGAGGGCTGGTACGCCCATATCCCGGGCATCCGCGTCCTCGCCCCTGCCACGATCGAGGACGCCCGCCACATGCTGGCGCCCGCGCTGGCCGACCCCGATCCGGTCATCATCTTCGAGCACGGCTCGCTCTACAACCTCTCGGGACCGTCCGCCGAGGACGCGGGCCCGGCAGACCTGACCTCGGCCGCGGTACGACGCGAGGGCCGCGACATCTCGCTGATCACATACGGAGGCTGCCTGCCCAAGGCACTCGACGCGGCAGAGCAGTTGGCGGAGGCCGGGATCTCCGCCGAGGTGCTCGACCTGCGCACGCTGCGCCCCCTCCACCAGGATGCGATCACCGCGACCGTGGCACGTACCCACCGTGCGGTCGTCGTCGACGAGGCCTGGCGCACCGGCAGCCTCGCTGCCGAGATCTCGGCCCGCATCATGGAGAACGCCTTCTACGAACTCGACGCGCCGGTGGAACGAGTGTGCAGCGCCGAAGTGCCCATCCCGTATGCCCATCACATGGAGCAAGCGGCGCTGCCGCAGGTCGAGGACATCGTCGCCGCAGTGCACCGGGCGGTGGACTGACGTGCCCGAATTCACGATGCCGTCGCTCGGCGCCGACATGGAGGAGGGCACCCTCCTGGAATGGCTGGTGCACCCCGGCGACACCGTGCACAAGGGCGATGTCGTCGCCGTCGTCGAGACCGCGAAGTCCACCATCGAGGTCGAGTGCTTCGGCTCCGGCACCGTGGAACGGCTGCTCGTCGAAGCCGGTACGACGGTTGCCGTCGGTACGCCGCTCGCACAGATCGGCGCTGCAGCCCCCCCGCAGGCCGCCCCGGTCGCACCGCCTGTCGCCGGCGCGGTCGACGAGGTGCACTCGCCCCTGGTACGACGGCTGGCCGCGGCGGAGGGCGTGGACCTGACCACCGTCCACGGCACAGGACCCGGCGGAACGATCACCCGCGCCGATGTGGACCACGCCGCGGCGGACAAGGCCCGGACCCGGCCGCGCGCCACCCCCCTCGCCCGTCGGCTCGCCGACGTGCTCGGCGTCGACCTGCGCCGGGTGACGGGCAGTGGCGCGGGCGGCACCGTACGCGCCGACGACATCCGCAAGGTGGCAGGGCACGCCGAACCCAAGGCCGGCCCCAAAGCCGAGCCCAGGAAGGCCGAAGCGAGGAAGGCCGCGGCCGCCCGCACCGCCGCCGACCGGTCCGCGGCCATGCGCAGGGCCATCGGCGATCTGATGAGCCGCTCCAAACGGGAGATCCCGCACTACTACCTCTCCACCACCATCGACCTCGCAGCGGCCGACACGTGGATGCGCGACCACAACCGCCGCGCCCCGGTAGCCGAACGCCTTGTCCCCGCTGCTCTGTTGCTGAAGGCGGCCGCTCTCGCCCTCCACGACGTACCGCAGCTCAACGGCTTCTGGACCGACGACCACTTCGTCCCCGCCACCGCCGTCCACCTCGGCGTCGCCGTCGCCCTCCGCGGCGTAGGCCTCGTCGCACCCGCCCTCCACGACGCCGACACGCTCGAACTACCCGACCTCATGCGGCGTTTGAAGGACGTGACGATTCGGGCCCGCAGTGGACGGCTGCGCGGTTCCGAGACCGCCGACCCGACCATTACCGTGACCAGCCTCGGGGACCAGGGTGTGGAAGCGGTGTTCGGCGTCATCTACCCACCCCAGGTGGCGCTCGTCGGCTTCGGCAAGGTCGTGATGCGTCCCACCGCCGTCGACGGGCTCCTCGGCGTGCGGCCCACCGTAACGGCCACCTTGTCGGCCGATCATCGGGCGAGCGACGGCGCCGTCGGAGCCCGCTACCTCGCCACCGTCGACCGCCTCCTGCAGCAACCGGAGCAGCTATGACCCGCGAAGAAGCACTCGGCATCGTCAAGGAGGCCATCACAAGCATCGTCCCCGACGCGGACTTCGACTCCCTCGCCCCCGACGAGAGGTTCCGCGATACCCTGGAACTCGACTCCCTCGACTTCCTGGGCTTTGTCGAAACGCTGAGCGACCGCACCGGCTGCCGCATCGACGAGGACGACTACCCGTCCCTGACCACACTGGCGGACGTCGCCGACTTCCTCACAGATCGTTGCTGGCGTACGAGAGATTGAATCAACGACGCATTGCGTGGCGGATTGTGCTTTTGAACCGCGGAAAACGCGGCCTCAAGGCGCTCCATGAGACGACCTGGCAGCTGGTGGCGATCCAGGCCCAGTCGTCGTAGCACGGGCCCCGCGTGCCCCACTCGGCCGAGCGGCGGCTCCAGCCTTCCGGCTCGACCAGTTCGAGGGCCTGGTTGGCGCGCAGCCGCTTGTGCCCGGACGTGGTGAGCTGGAAGTCGCATTCCACGGCGAAGACGTAGCCGATCCCACGCGCCTCAGCATCGACGTCGCTACGTGGTGCGTGCTTCATTCGTAAGCGTGGTCTTGCGGAACGCGTCGATCCCCCGGTTCATCCGGGCGTCGGCAAGGCACCCTCGCGATGGCCGCCTACGCCCTGCCGACAGGTAACTACTCCGCGGACGATGCCGCGCACCCCGCCCAGCACCGCCCGACGACGTCACACGCAACCTCGTTGGCGGCCACGGGCGCGAATCTGATGGACCCGCTGCACCGGCTGACGGTCCTGGAGACGTCGTTGCGGACCACCGCCGAAGCGCTTCGCAAACCCTCGCCATACGGCGCAGCCGCGGCACCCACGCCGGGCGCGCCAGGTGTGGGCAGCCGACCCGCCTCCGTGTGACAGACCTTGCAAACCGAGATCCAGCTCGCCTGCCCGGACATCACCCGCACTTTTGCCGACCCCATCAGCCGTCAACGCGGATTAGTCCTCCTGGAGTGGATCCGCCAGGCCGAGCAGGACGCCCCGAAGCCGACGCGGGTTCGCGGGGCTCCATCATCAGAATCTCGACACCCTTGTGGATATTGGGTCAGCGTCTGCCGGCCGGCTCACGGGTGAAATATGCTGAATATCCCAATGGTGGGTCACAGACCTTCGGTCACAAACCTTCAGGCGGGGCTGCGGACCTCGGGCTACCCTTCGTTGCGCGCGATCGATGGCGCGGGCTGCGCCGCGGTGGGCATTGACAAAATGTTGAAGTGGGGGGTTCGCTGCTGGTCGGCACATGACGTCCATGAAGGAGGAGCACCGTGCGGATACGCATCCTGTGGCCGGCCGGGCACGCCACCGCCACGCTGACCGAGACCCCGACGTCCAAGGCCCTGTGGGAGGCGCTCCCCATCGCCTCCTCGGCCAACACCTGGGGTGAGGAGGTCTACTTCTCCACCCCCATCAGCCCCGACCGCGAGCCCGACGCCCAGCAAGTGGTCGCGCCGGGGACGGTCGCGTTCTGGACGGACGGCGACAGCCTGGCCCTGCCCTACGGGCCCACGCCGATCTCCCGCGGTGACGAGTGCCGTCTGGCGAGCCCCTGCAACATCCTCGGCGCGCTCGATGGCGACCCCGAGGTGCTGCGGACCGTGCGCGGCGGCGACCCCGTCACCGTCGATCGCATCGACGAGGGCTGACCCGGCGTCCGCTGCGGGCGGGCCGGACCACGTGGCCGAACCCCCGGGGCGCGATGGGCGGGCCGGGGCGCAGCGGTGCGGAGTCTGATCGGGAGATCGGGAGATCAGCCCTGCCTGCCGGTCCTGCGGCGACGACGCATGGCCGCGAATCCGGTGCCGGGTACGATCGTCGCAAGTTTGCCGCCCGCGACGATCTCGGGCCACGCCAACTGCTCGGCGTGGCCGCTGAGTCCGCCGACTCGGCGGCGCCGCCGCGCGCAGACCGTCCCCGCTCGCCGGCGAAGTGACACATCACCCGGATGGCGGCTCGCGGAGGCTGCACCGCCGCCGCGGGCCGCCGCCCGGTCACCCGCGCCCGTCACCCCTACTCCGTCACTCGTACTCCGTCACCCGTGCTCCGGCATCCGCGCGATGACGGATGCGGTGTGTTCTCGCACCTGCTGCGGGGTCAGATAGCCGTCCCCGTCGACGTAGTCGAGCTCGCCCAGCGGCGGCGGCCGCCCCTTCAGGAAGCCGATGCGGACGAAGTCGTCGCCGGCCGTGGCGTTGAGCGCCCAGGCGGCGAGCACCCGTGACTTGGCGACATTGGTGCGCATCGCCGAGACGTGGTAGCCGCGTGCCACGGCCTGGGCGGAGATGCCGTGCAGCTCCACGCCGAGCGGTTTGGAGACCGCGTCGCGGCCGCCGAGATCCACCACGAGGCCGAGATCCTTGTGCATGTAGGGGGAGAGCGGTTCGCCCCGCATCGAGGCGATGATGTTGTCGGCGGCCTTCTTGCCCTGGCGGTGCGCATGCTGCGCGGTGGGCGGGCAGACGGCGCCGTCCCCTTTTTCCAGGTCCGGCACGGCCGCGGCGTCGCCGAGCGCGAAGACACCGTCGAAGCCCGGCAGCGTCAGCTGAGCGGTGACGGCGAGCCGCCCGCGTACCGTTTCCGCGCCGAGCGTCCCGACCAGCGGGCTCGCGGCGACGCCCGCGGTCCAGATCAGGGTGCGGGAGGGGATCACCCGGCCGTCGGTGAAGGTGACCTTGTCGGGGCCCGCCTCGGCGACCGAGACGCCGAGGGAGATCTCGATGCCGCGCCGCTGCAGGCACTCCATCGCGCTGCGCCCGAGTTTGTCGCCGAGCTCCGGCATCAGCTTGGGCGCGATGTCGATCAGATGCCACTTGATCAGCGTGGGGTCGAGGCTCGTGTAGCGCTTGACCGCATTGGTGGTGAGCCGCTGCAGGCAGGCGGCGGTCTCGGTACCTGCGTATCCGCCACCGACCACGACGAACTGCAGCCGCGAGGCCCGCTCGCTCTCGTCCTGGCTCGCATCGGCCAGGTCGAGCTGTGCGATGACGTGATCCCGTATGTATGCGGCCTCGGCGAGGGTCTTCATCCCGCACCCGTGTTCCTTCAGACCGGGGATGTCGAAGGTGCGGGTGACACTCCCGGGTGCCAGGACGATGTAGTCGTAGGGTTCGTCGACGATCTCGCCGGTGATGCTGCGGACGACGCAGATCTTGGCCTTGGCGTCCACGCCGATCGCGCCACCGGGGATGACCTTGGTGCGGTGCTTGCCGCGGCGCAGCGAGATGGCCACCGACTGCGGGGTGAGCACCCCGGCCGCGACGTGGGGGAGCAGGGGGAGATAGAGCTGGTAGGCGTACGGCGTGACCAGCGCGATGTCTGCTTCACCCGGTGGGAGCCTGCGCTCCAGACGGCGTACGCATGCGACACCGGCGAAACCGGCGCCGACAACGAGAATCCTGGGTCGTGCCACGGTGTCCGTCCCTTCTCGGGTGCCCTGCCCCTACCCCAATCGTCGGGGGACGTCACGTGGTACGCACGACGAGCTCGCGTCCGGGTGGTGCCGTCGCGCCGCTTGCTGCGTGACGTACGTCACGCCGCGCCGTGAAATTCCGGGGAAGCGTTCCCCGTTTAACCGTACGATGAGCGATACGGGGAATCTCTCCCCGCATTCATACAGGCCTCGCACAAACTCGCACGGAAGGGAGCCCGCAGCCATGACCGCGACCATGGTCACGCACCGCAAGCACCGGCTGCGGGCGGACGCGTCCCGCAACCGCGAGCGCATCGTCGCCGCCGCGCGTGAAGCGCTCGTCGAGCACGGTCCCGACATCCCGCTCGACGAGATCGCCCGGCGTGCGGGCGTCGGCAACGCGACGCTCTACCGGAACTTCGCCGACCGCCGCGATCTGCTCCGCACCATCGTCCTGTCGGTGATGGAGCGCACCACGCAACAGGCGCAGGCGGCGCTCGCCGAGGAGCCGGACGGCTTCGCGGCGCTGCAACGCTTCGTGCACCGTGCCGCGGACGAGCGCATCGGCGCGCTCTGCCCGCTGCTCTCCGGGGCGTTCGAGGCCGACGACCCCGAACTCCTCGCCGTACGCGACCACTTGACGCGGGCGGCCGGGGCCGTCGTGGCGGCGGCGCATCGCTCCGGGCGGCTGCGGGCCGACGTGGCGCTCGGCGACGTGATGGTGATGATCTCCCAGCTCACCCGGCCACTGCCCGGCACGGGATGTTTCGACATCGACCAGTTCGTCCACCGTCATCTGCAGCTATTCCTCGACGGGCTGCGGGCGCCGGGGCGGTCCGCACTGCCGGGGACCCCCACCACGCTCGAGGACCTGCAACGGAAGTCCTGATCAGTCCCAACCTTCACTTCGGTCCCGGCCTTCACTTGGCCTCAGCCTTCACTTCGGCCCCGACCTTCACTTCAGACCCTGATCCTGACCTACTTCAGACCTGACCCGCACTTCACTCCTGCTCCCTCACCCCTCTCGCCCCCTCCTGAGTTGCTCCTGAACCCCCTTCGGCCCGGTCTTGTCTCCTTCCCGGCCCTTGATTCCGGCGGAATTTCCGCTTGTTTCCGCATAACCCTGCATATCCACGTATCGACTTCTCGCACACCTAGGTGGTCACTCCCATGCCTGCGACCGACAATCCGCAGCTCGACCCGAAGCGCTGGAAGGCGCTTGCTTTCATCGCCATAGCCCAGTTGATGGTCGTGCTCGACGCGACCATCGTGAACATCGCCCTGCCGTCGGCCCAAAGAGACCTCGGCATATCCGACGGCAACCGGCAGTGGGTGATCACCGCCTACACGCTGGCCTTCGGCGGACTGCTGCTCTTCGGCGGCCGCATCGCCGACATGGTGGGCCGCAAGCGCACCTTCATTACCGGCCTGCTGGGCTTCGCCGGTGCCTCCGCGCTCGGCGGTGCCGCCGTCAACACCGGGATGCTGCTCGGCGCGCGGGCGCTGCAGGGCGCGTTCGGCGCCCTGCTCGCACCGGCCGCGCTCTCCCTCCTGGCCGTGACCTTCACCGAGGCCAGGGAACGCGCCAAGGCGTTCGGCATCTACGGTGCGATCGCGGGCGGTGGCGGTGCCATCGGCCTCATCCTCGGCGGCGTGCTCACCGAGTACCTCAACTGGCGCTGGGCCCTGTACGTCAACGTCATCTTCGCCGTCGTCGCGGTGGCCGGTGCCATCACCGTCATCCGTGAGCCCGCGGAAGGCCGTAACCGCGGCCGCCTCGACATCCCCGGCGTGGTGCTCGCCACCGCCGGACTCGTCTCCCTTGTCTACGGCTTCACCCGGGCCGAGTCCGACGGCTGGGGCGCGCAGGTGACCATCGGCCTGTTCGTGGCCGCTGCCGTACTGCTCGCGGCCTTCGCGCTCGTCGAGTCCAAGGTCAAGGCGCCCCTGCTGCCGCTGCGCGTCGTGACCGAGCGGAACCGCGGCGGCGTCTACGCCTCGCTCGGCCTCGCCGTCATCGGCATGTTCGGGCTCTTCCTCTTCCTCACCTACTACCTGCAGGTGGTCAAGGGCTACAGCCCGGTCGTCAGCGGTGTGGCGTTCCTGCCGATGGTCGCGGGCATGATCACCGGCTCGACGCAGATCGGTGCCCGGCTCATGACGCGGGTGCGGCCGCGGCTGCTGATGGGCCCTGGCTTCGTCGTGGCGGCGCTTGGCATGCTGATGCTCACGCAGCTCAAGGTCGACAGCAGCTACGTCGCGCTGATCCTGCCCGCCCAGATCCTGCTGGGCCTCGGCATGGGTACGGCGTTCATGCCGGCGATGAGCCTGTCGACCCACGGCGTCCAGCCGCGTGACGCCGGTGTGGCCTCCGCGATGGTCAACACCTCGCAGCAGGTGGGCGGTTCGATCGGCACCGCGCTGCTGAACACCATCGCCGCTAGCGCCACTACCGGGTGGGCCGCTGCGCGCCTGGCGGGGGCACGGTCCGCCGCCGAGCTGCAGCAGCTCAAGCTGCAGGCGATGGTGCACGGCTACTCCGTCGCCATCTGGTGGGCGGTCGGCATCCTCGCGGTCGCCGCGGTGATCGCGACGGTGTTCATCAACACCGGGCACCAGGGCGGCACGACCGTCGCCTCCGGCTCCGGCCAGGACGAGATCGAGGAGATCGCCGTCCCGGTGATCGCGCACTGAGCCACGCACTCAGCCACACGCCGAGCGTCACCGTCCCGGCTCGTCGGGTCCCGCCTCGTCACGGGGGAGGCGGGACCCGACGTCATTTTTGAAGCTTCAAGCGGCCTACTCTGGAGATATGAGGGAACCGCGGTGGCTCGATGCGGAGCAGCAGCAGACCTGGCGTGCCTACATGGCCGCCAGCCAGCTGCTCTCCGACCACATCGACCGCCAGCTGCAACGCGACGCCGGCATGCCGCACGTCTACTACATGCTGCTCGTCTGGCTGTCGGAGTCGCCGAACCGCCGGATGCGGATGACCGACCTCGCCGAACGCTCCAAGATCACCCGCAGCCGGCTCTCGCACGCGATCTCCCGGCTGGAGAAGGACGGCTGGCTGCGCCGTGAGGAGTGCCCCACGGACCGTCGCGGCCAGGTTGCGGTCCTCACCGACGAGGGCTTCGCCGCATTGGAGAAGGCTGCGCCCGGACACGTGGAGGCGGTGCGCAGCGCGGTCTTCGACCGGCTCGACGATGATCAGGTGCGGGCGCTCGGCGAGATCATGCGTACGGTCGCCGAGGGGCTCGCCCCCAGGACGGGCGCCGGAGCCGACGTACCGTGGCTGCGGTGAGGCCGTACCGGCTGCCGTAGAACGCGGCGTACGCACGCGAGTTGAGCGCACGAGAGCCGGCGGCACGGTGATCGCCGGACGCACCGCTGGGTGATCGCCGCGTGATCGCCGGGTGATTGCCGGCCGGCGAGGCAACCGTTTCCCGCGAAGCCTGCGTCTTCGCTGCACAGAGAGGCAGACAGGCGGCAGAGCGAACCGGCCCGCCAGCATACTGCAAGATCATAAAAATCCGCGGTCGACTTGGGAATTCTGTCCGGATTCCAGTCGTTGTTTCTTCCAGAGTGGGCACGCTGAGTCCACCGACCGATTACCGATACATGATGACGCGACCGAACCACGCAGAGGGAGCACGCATGGCAACCCGTGCCGTAGCCCGCCGTCAGACCGACGGGCCCAGCAGTGTTCGCGGCAACGGCGCCGAGGTGACCGACCGCGATCTGGTCGGCATGTACCTTGACGAGATCGCGCGCACACCGCTCCTCGACGCGGCGCAGGAGGTCGAGCTTTCCAGGGACATCGAGGCCGGGGTCTTCGCCGAGCATCTGCTCGAAGAGGGAGAGACGGCCGCTGGGGCGAGCGAGACCGAGCTGCGGGCCATCGTCGAGCGCGGCGCCCGCGCGAAGGACGTCTTCATCCGCTCGAACCTGCGCCTCGTCGTCGCGGTCGCTCGCCGTTACCCGCGCAGTGGCCTGCCGCTTCTGGACCTGATCCAGGAGGGCAACGCCGGCCTGGTCAGGGCGGTGGAGAAGTTCGACTATGCCAAGGGCTTCAAGTTCTCCACCTACGCGACCTGGTGGATCCGCCAGGCCATCACCCGTTCCATAGCCGACCAGTCGCGCACCATCCGGCTGCCCGTCCACCTCGTCGAGGAGCTCGGACGGATCCGCCGGGTGCAGCGCGAGTTCAACCGTGAGCACGGGCGCGATCCGGAGCCCGCGGAGATCGCGGCCGAGCTCGATGCCTCGCCCGAGCGCATCGCCGACGTCCTTGACTGGGCTCGTGACCCGGTGAGCCTCAACATGTCGGTGGACGACGAGGGCGAGACCCAGTTCGGCGATCTCGTCGAGGACACCTCGGCGGCGTCGCCCGAGGACTCGGTGCTGGTCATGCTGCGGCGCGAGGAACTGGAGGAGCTGATCGGCCGCCTCGACGGGCGCACCGCCTCCATCATCCGCGCCCGTTACGGGATGGAGGACGGACGGGAGCGCACGCTGACCGAGGTCGGCAAGCAGCATGGTCTCACCCGGGAGCGCATCCGCCAGATCGAGAAGCACGCGCTGGCGGACCTGAAGAAGATGGCCCGTGACACGGGTCTGGCGTACGAGGCCGCTTAGCAGGCAATTGCAGGACCGACAGACCGACAGACCGAGAGGGAGAGCCCCGGCGCATCGCTCGCGCCGGGGCTTGTTTCATGCCCGTTTCTCTTTGTTTTCTTCCGCTCTCACCGTAGTATAGCGACGGAACAACAAACTCGGGCATGAACGGACTCGCTCAGACATCATGTACGCCCCGGAGCGCCAGCAAGAGATCCTGCGACGGGCCCGCGACCGCGGGCGTGTCGACGTCCCCTCGCTCGCCGAGGAGTTCGACGTCACGGCCGAGACCGTCCGCCGCGACCTCAAGGCGCTCGACCGGGCCGGGCTGATCCGCAGGGTCCACGGCGGGGCCATCCCCGCCGGCCGCCTCGACTTCGAGCCGGACCTGGAGACCCGCGACACGGTGGCGGCCGCCGAGAAGGACCGCATCGCACGCGCCGCCCTCTCCGAGCTCCCCACCGAGGGCTCGGTGATCATCGATGCGGGCACCACCTCCGCCCGGCTCGCCGCAGCGCTCCCGCTCGACACCCGGCTCACCGTCGTCACCCACGCCCTGCCGATCGCGGCCCGCCTCGCCGAATACCCAGACCTCACCCTCCACCTCGTCGGCGGCAGGCTGCGCCACCGCACGCGTGCCGCCGTCGATGCGTGGGCGCTGCGTGCATACGGCGAGATCAGCGCGGACGTCCTTTTCCTCGCCGCCAACGGCTTCTCACCCGAGCACGGCCTGACCACCCCCGACCTCGCTGAGGCAGCGGTGAAGCGGGCCATGATCTCCGCCGCGCGCCGGGTGGTCCTCCTCGCGGACTCCGCCAAGTACGGACAGCAGCACTTCGCCCGCTTCGGTGAGCTGTCCGGCGTCGATCTGCTCATCACGGACGGGGGGCTCGCGCCCGAGTGCGTCCGCGCCATCGAGGCGCACGGCACGGAGGTGGTGTGCGCGTGATCGTCACCGTCACCCCCAACCCCAGCCTGGACCGCACTTACGAGATCCCGGCACTGGAGCGCGGCGCGGTTGTACGGGCCGCCGGTGACCGTGTGGACCCCGGAGGCAAGGGCGTCAACGTCTCGCGCGCGGTCGCCGCCGCGGGGCACCGCACCGTCGCCGTGCTCCCGCTCGGGGGCCCGGTCGGCGCGCTGCTCGCCGAGCTCCTCGCCGCGCACGGCATCGAGGTCGAGGGGGTGCCGGTGGCCGGTCCGACCCGCGCCAACATGTCCCTCGTCGAACCCGACGGCACCCTCACCAAGGTGAATGCGCCGGGCCCCGAGCTGACCCCGGCCGAATCGGAGGCGCTGCTCGAAGCGGTGCGGGCGCGCTCGGTCGGCGCCGACTGGATCGCGTGCTGCGGCAGCCTCCCTCGCGGACTGCCCCCCGAGTGGTACGCCGAGCTCGTCGCCCGTACGCACCGGGCCGGCGCCCGGATAGCGCTCGACACCTCGGGGCCTTCGCTGCTCGCCGCACTGCGTGAGGGCCCCGACGTCGTCAAGCCCAACGCCGAGGAGCTCGCGGAGGCCGTCGGACGCCCGCTCGCCACCGTCGGCGATGCCGTCAAGGCGGCCGAGGAGCTGCGCACCATGGGTGCCGGGGCGGTCCTCGCCAGCCTCGGCGCCGACGGGCAACTGCTCGTCGACGCCACCGGCACCTATTACGCCAGCGCCGAGGTCGCCACCGTCCGCAGCAATGTGGGTGCCGGCGACGCGTCGCTCGCCGGTTTCCTCACCGCAGGCGGCACGGGCGAGGCGGCGCTCGCCTCGGCGGTGGCGCACGGCGCGGCCACCGTCCAGCTACCCGGCAGCGTGATGCCGACCCCCGCGGACCTCGACCCGGCCGCGGTGATCACGACCCTCGATGTACCGAACGACCGTCCCCTCAAAGAGCCGGTTTGGACCGGCGCTTCGCCCGCCAGCAAGGGAGCCGCGTGATGAGCGAGTTCACCACCTTGATCACCGCGGACCTGGTCGACCTAGACCTGGCCGCCGACACCAAGGAAGCGGCGGCGCGGTCGCTTGCCGAGCGCATGGTCGAGGCGGGCCGGGTCACCGACCTCGACGGCTTCCTCGCCGACGTCGCCGCCCGGGAGGCGCAGATGCCCACCGGCCTCGACGGCGGCATAGGCATACCCCACTGCCGCAGCGCGCACGTCACCGCGCCGACTCTGGCCTTCGGGCGCAGCGCGCAGGGCATCGACTTCGGCGCCGCCGACGGCCCGGCCGACCTGGTCTTCCTGATCGCCGCTCCGGCGGGCGCGGACGACGACCACCTGTCGATCCTGTCGACCCTCGCGCGGCATCTGATGGACCCGGAGTTCACCGGCGCGCTGCGGGCGGCGCAGGACGCGGCCGGCGCGGCCGCCCTCATCCGCGGCGACGCGCCGCAGGCGGAGGAGGGCGCGCAGGCCGCGGCGGAGGCGGAGGCAGGGCCGGAGGCAGAGGCGGAGGCGGAGGCCACGGCCGAGCCCGGACCCGGACCGGGACCCGAGCCGGCGCCGGCCTTCCGTGTCGTGGCGGTCACCTCCTGCCCGACGGGCATCGCCCACACCTACATGGCCGCCGAATCCCTGCAGCGGGCCGCCGCCGCGCAGGGTGTCGAACTGGTCGTGGAGACCCAGGGCTCGGCCGGCTACGACAAGCTTCCGCGCGCCGCCATCGCCGCTGCCGACGCGGTGATCCTCGCGCACGACGTCGAGGTGCGTGACAAGGAGCGCTTCGCGGGCAAGCCCGTGGTCGACGTCGGTGTGAAGGCGGCCATCAACCGCCCGCAGGAGCTGATCGACGAGGCCCGCGGCAAGGCGGAGCGCGGTGAGGTCGCCGACAAGGCCGCTGCCCCGTCGTCCCCCATGGACCGTGCGGCCGACGAGCCGACCGACCACTTCGGCACCAAACTGCGCAAGTGGCTGATGACCGGCGTCAGTTACATGGTCCCGTTCGTCGCCGCGGGTGGTCTGCTCATCGCCATCGCCTTTGCCCTCGGCGGCTACGAGGTCAAGTCGGCGCCGTCGGTCATGCAGCACTTCATATGGACCGAGACCGGCAGCTGGGCGGCGCTGCTCTTCCAGATCGGTGGCGTCGCCTTCGGATTCCTGGTGCCGGTCCTCGCCGGATACATCGCCTACGGGATGGCCGACAGGCCGGGGCTGGTCCCCGGTTTCGTCGGCGGTGCGATCGCACTCACCATCAACGCGGGCTTCCTCGGCGGCCTCGTCGCCGGTCTCATCGCGGGCGCGGTGGTGATGGGGATCCAACGGTTCCGTATCCCGGCCGTGCTGCGCGGCATCATGCCGGTGGTGGTGATCCCGCTGATCTCCTCGGCGATCGTCGGATTCCTCATGTTTGTGGTCATCGGCAAGCCCATCGCATCCGCGCAGAAGGGCATGACCGACTGGCTGAACGGCCTCACCGGGACCAACGCCATCATCCTCGGGATCATCCTCGGCTTGATGATGTGCTTCGACCTGGGCGGACCGGTCAACAAGGTTGCGTACGCCTTCGCGACGGGCGGTATCGCCGTCGCCGACCCGACCCCGGGCAGCCTGAAGATCATGGCCGCGGTGATGGCCGCCGGCATGGTCCCGCCGATCGGGATGGCTTTGGCCACGACGGTGCGCGGCAGGCTGTTCACCAAGGCGGAACGGGAGAACGGCAAGGCAGCCTGGGTGCTCGGCGCCTCGTTCATCACCGAGGGCGCGATTCCCTTCGCTGCGGCCGATCCGCTGCGGGTGATCCCGTCCGCGATGGCCGGCGGTGCGGTCACCGGCGCGCTGTCGATGGCCTTCGAGTGCACCCTGCGCGCCCCGCACGGCGGCATCTTCGTCGTCCCGCTCATCGGGAATCCGCTGCTCTACCTGATCGCCATCGTGGCAGGTGCGGCGGTGACCTGCGCGCTGGTCGTGGTGCTCAAGAGCGCGCGCAAGGCGCCGCAGCCCGAGCCATCCGCCGCGGAAGCGGCCGACCCGGAGCCGAAGGTCGCCGTGGCCGCGTGAGGCGTGACGCCTGACGCCTGACGCACGAGGCGTGAGGCGTGAGGCGTGACGCGTGACCGGGCGGCCGGGGGCGTTGCCTACCCTTGGAGGTATGAGCAGCGCCCCCGACTCCGTTCCCGGTGAACCACGGCCGAAGCCGCGCCCGAAGCCTTCGGCCGGATTGATCTTCGACGACCCGTTCGACCGCCCGTCGTCCGACGACACGGACGAGGCCTGGGGCGATCGGCCGCCCGCTCAGAGCAGCGTTGCTGACCTGGCACGTTTCCTCGATGAAAAGCCTCCGCACCACATCTGAGCCGCACAGTCCCGGCTGAAAGAACGATCCGGCTTATGGCCATCCGGCGCCGCCCGGTTCCTTGGTGTCTCCGTAGCTTCGTGGATCTCGCCGCACATCACCGGCTTCCACAGACGGACCAGTCACCTGCTACAGAGGTGCCGATCGCCGCAGGCAGCGCCGCAGCGGCAGCCGTCCTCGGCGGCGCCGGCTACGTCGTGGTGCGCCGCAAGGCGGGCACCAGCTCTGACACCGGCCCTGAACGAGCAGAGGGCGGGCCTCCCGACAGCAGGCCCGCCGTGGCTCGTCAACGGGCAGATCCGGGCAGGGCTCAGTGCCCGTCGCTGGGGCCGCGCTGGTCGACCAGGGTGGTGCCGGGGCCGCGCTGGTGGACCAGTGCGTCGCGGATCTCGCGGAGCAGCGCGATCTCCTCGGCCTCCGCCTCGGCCGCGGCCTGCTGCCCGGCCTCCTGATTCTGCTTTGCGGCGCGCCGCGCCAGGAAGCGGGCCATCGGCGCGACCATGAGGAAGTAGACGACGGCCGCGGTGATCAGGAAGTTGAGCGCGGAGCTCAGCACCGACCCCCACAAGATGTACACGCCGTGGGTGACCTTGCCGCCGGAGATCGTGCAGGGGCCCTTGAGGCAGGACGTGTAGTTGACCAGGTTCTGGGTGCCGAACGCACCGACCACCGGACTGATCACGCCGTTGACCACGGAGTTCACGATGCTGGTGAACGCCGCACCGACGACGACCGCAACGGCCAGGTCGACGACGTTGCCACGCATCAGGAACTGCCTGAAGCCGCTCAACAGGCTCCCGTTCTCCGGCTTCTTCTCACTTACCGCATCGCTCACCGGTGGTTCCTCTCGTTCCGCACGGCTTCGCAACCTACGGCACAGCGGGGCAGGGCTTCCAGTCGATCGCTGGGCGTGGCGTGCGTGCCGCAGAACGGTCAGGTGCGCATGGATACGAGATGCGGAACGGCTGTGGCCAGCGCAGCGGCCGTACCCGCCAAGCCGGCCGTCAACCATCGTCGCCTGCGCCGCAGCATCCGACGGAGACGGCCGCCTGTGCCGTCTGCCCGGATCGGCGGGAAGAGCGGGACTCCGCAGCCGGCGGCGGGCGGTGCGAGCGGTGCCGGCTGCGCGGGGCTGGCCTGCTGGGACATGACGATCTCCACTCCGGGTTCGGTCCGGGGACTGACCGCTCCACCATCCCGCGTCCCGCGCCACCGCGCGTGAGCCTGTGGACAACGCACGCGTTGTGGAAAACCACGTCACCCCAGCGGGTGACCCCGCGCCCGCCGCAGGCGCCTCACCCCAGGTCGAGCCCGGTGTCCAGACCGCCGAGCGCACGCGTGCACAGGCAGTCGCGCTCGTCCGTCTCGGGCAGCCGCCCGACGACGTCGAAGAGCACCGTCCGCAGCCGGTCGACGTTGGCCGCGAAGACCGTCAGTACCTCCTCGTGCGAGACGCCCTCACCTGCGACCACGCCCGCGTCGAGATCGGTGACCAGGGTCAGCGACGTGTAGCAGAGCTCCAGCTCACGGGCGAGCACCGCCTCCGGATGCCCCGTCATACCGACGACCGACCAGCCCTGCGCCTCGTGCCAGCGGGACTCCGCGCGGGTCGAGAAACGCGGACCTTCGATGACCACGAGCGTCCCGTGGTCCACCGGCTCCCAACCGCTCGCCCGTGCCGTCTCCACGGCCACGCGCCGACCGACCGAGCAGTACGGGTCGGCGAACGCGACGTGCACGACGTTCGGCACCTGGCCGTCCGCCCGCGCCTCGCCGTCGTAGTACGTCTGCTCACGCGCCTTCGTACGGTCGACGATCTGATCGGGGATGAGCAGCGTGCCAGGCCCGTACTCGGGCCGCAGCCCGCCCACCGCGCAGGGGCCGAGGACCTGCCGGACGCCGACGGAGCGCAGCGCCCACAGATTGGCGCGGTAGTTGATGCGATGCGGCGGCAGGTGGTGTTTGCGGCCGTGCCGCGGGAGGAAGGCGACGCGACGCCCGGCCACCTCGCCGATGAACAGAGAGTCGCTCGGCGGTCCGTAGGGCGTCTCGACTGTGATTTCCGTCACGTCGTCGAGAAACGAATACAAACCGGACCCGCCGATGACCCCTATGTCGGCCTGGTGGCCGCCGCTGTGAACCATGCGGCCACCCTACCGACGTACGCCGCGCCGGTTCAGGCAGCGGGCGTGCTGGCGGTGGAGGAGCCGCTGGTCGAGGAGGAGCCCGCACCGGATCCGGCGGTCGAGGTGGAGCTCGATCCGTTGCCCGACGCCTTGCTCTCCGAACCGCTGCCGCCGCTATCGCCGCCGTTGCTGCTGCTCTTCGCCGCCGTGCTGCTGCCCGACGACCCGTTGCGGCTGTCGGTCCGGTAGAAGCCGGAGCCCTTGAAGACGACGCCGACCGCAGAGAAGACCTTGCGCAGGCGGCCGTTGCAGCTCGGGCACACGGTGAGCGCCTCGTCGGTGAACTTCTGCACCGCTTCGAGGCCCTCGCCGCACTCGGTGCACTGGTACTGGTAGGTCGGCACTTGCTCCTCCTGGCACTCTCACTCAATGAGTGCTAACGACGCTCAATAGTGCAGCATTCCGCCGCTTCAGTCCACTGAGACCAGCATCCGGTCAGGGTGGGCATCACCACGTACCGCGACCACGCTCGCCCGCCGTGGCGCCAGATACCCGCGCAGCGCCACCATGGCCACCAGTGCCAGGGACGTCCCCGCCAGCGGCACCAGGAAGCCGGCGCTCGGGCCGACGGCGTCGGCCAGCTGCCCCGACACCGTCGCCGCGCCCGCCTGGCCCAGCGCCACCGCGCCGGTCATCCATGTGAACGCCTCGGTGCGCGCCGAGGCCGGGACGAGCGTTTCGACCAGCGTGTAGCCAGTGATCAGGCAGGGTGCGATGCACAGCCCCACCACCAGCCCGAGCGCGCCGAGCAGCGGCACGTCGTGCACCGCCCACAGCGTGGAGCAGGCCATCGTGAGCAGCGGATACGCCACGAGCAGCCGCCGCCGTGGCGCCGCTCGCCAGGCGATCGCGCCGCAGACCACGCCCGCGAGCATGTTTCCGGCCGCGAACACCCCGTACAGCGCCCCGTTGATGCCGGGCTGGCCGATCGCGTTGGTGAAGGCGGTCAGCGAGACCTGCATGCCGCCGAAGACCGAGCCGATGCCGAGGAAGGCAGCCGCCAGCACGCGCACGCCCGGGACGGTCAGGGCCGAGGCGTGCGGCTCGCGGTGTGCGGCCGCCGCGTGGCGGCTCGGCACCGGCGCGGTGCTGCGCTGCGCCGCGAAGAACAGGCCGCCCAGCAGCGTCAGCGCGGACTCGGCGAGCAGCCCGGCGGACGGGTGGACGGAGGTGCACAGCGCGGTGGCGAGCACCGGGCCGATGACGAAGGTGAGCTCGTCCGTCACGGATTCGAACGCCGCGGCGGTCGCCATCAGCGGCGACTTCTCGAGGCGGGCCGCCCAGCGGGCCCGCACCATCGGGCCGACCTGCGGCAGCGACGCGCCGACGGGCACCGCGGCGGCGAAGAGCGCCCACAGCGGGGCGTGAGCCAGCGCGAGGGCGGTCAGCAGTGCGCCGGAAGCGGCGTGCACCAGGACGCCGGGTACCAGGACGGCGCCCTGTCCGAAACGGTCCGCCAGCTTGCCGCTCTGCGGGCCGAACAGCGCCACCGAGACCCCGGTGACGGCGGCGACGGCGCCCGCGGTGCCGTACGAGCCCGTGGTGTGCTCGACGAGCAGCACGATGCCGATCGTGAGCATGGCGAACGGCTGGCGCGCCGCGAAACCGGGAAGCAGGAACGTCCATGCGCCGGGCGTGCGCAGCAGCTGCCGGTAGCCGACGGATTGCGTGTGCGTGGTGGTGCTCGTGACCGTGGATCCCACGGCCGGGCCTTTCTGCCGCCTGGTAGCGCGCCATCGACCCGTGCCCGGTGTGACGCGCCGAGAGCTGTCCTCTCGCGCCGAACCGCGGTAGATACCGAGGTCCGCACCAAGGGGTGGCAGGGGGACCGCGGCCGCCGTGCGGTCGCGCCAGCTCTGCATCAGGCAGAGTTGGGGGTGTACAACGCCCCATATGTTACCGGTACGTGCTTCCAGCTTTTACACAGGTACGAACCAGTACACGGCCAGTACACAGGTACGGACCGGTACACAGGTAAGGGCCGGACGGACCGGGCCCGGTCGGCTGCCTTGCCATTCGGGTGTTTTCGGGTGTTATCGGTGCGTATGGTCGTCGTGCTCGCCCAGCCAGCCGGCGAGCTTGCCGCCGCTGCCCACCGCCCGCAGCCGCCGCTCGGTCGCATCCCGCACCGGATCCGTCGCCACCACCAGCAACTCGTCGCCGCGCATCAGCACCGTTGCCGGACCGGGCACGAAGCTCTTCCCTTCCCGTACGACCAGGGTGACCGCAGCGCCCTTCGGCAGCCGCAGCTCGCCGATCTCGACGCCGTGCATCCGCGACCGCGGAGGTATCGACACCGACAGCAGATGCCCGCTCAGCCTTTCCAGCGGCGCCGATTCGATCCCCAGGTCTGCCGCGCCCTCCGGGTCGCCGAGGGAGAGCCGCCTGGCCAGCCACGGCAGTGTGGGCCCCTGGAGCAGGGTGAAGACGATCACCAGCACGAAGACGATGTTGAACACCCGGCGGCTCTCGGTGACTTGGGCGACCATCGGAATCGTCGCCAGCACGATGGGCACCGCACCGCGCAGCCCCGCCCAGGACAGCAGGACCTGCTCCCGCCATGGCGTGCGGAACGGCGTCATCGTCGCCACCACCGACATTGGCCTGGCCACCACCGTCAGCGCCGCCCCGATGATCAGCGCGGGTATGAGGTCGTCCCCCAGCTCACGCGGGTTCACCAGCAGCCCGAGCAGGACGAACATGCCGATCTGCGCCAGCCATGCCAGCCCTTCCGCGAAGCCTCGGGTGGCCGGCCGGTGCGGCAGCGCCGCGTTCCCCAGGACCACCGCCGCGAGGTAGACGGCGAGGAAGCCGCTGCCGTGGGCGATCGCCCCGCCGGCGTACGCCAGCACGGCGAGCGCCATCACCGCTATCGGGTACAGGCCCGAGGCGGGCAGCGCCACCTGCTTGAGCGCGAGGGCACCGAGTTTGCCGACCGCGATCCCGACCGCCGCGCCGATCGCCAGCTCCAGGATGATCTTCCCGATCAGGACGTACCAGTGCTCCACGGGCCCGGCGGCGCTGAAGGCGACGACGAGGATGACGACGGGCGCGTCGTTGAAACCCGACTCCGCCTCCAGCACCCCCGTGAGCCGGGCGGGCAGCGGAACCTTCCGCAGTACGGAGAAGACGGCTGCGGCGTCGGTCGAGGAGACGACGGCGCCGATGATCAGAGCCTGCCGCCACTCCAGGCCGACGAGATAGTGTGCCGCGGCGGCGGTGATGCCGACGCTGAGGGCGACCCCCGCGGTCGCCAGCACGGCCGCCGCCGGCACGGCCGGCTTGACCTGGTTCCACTTGGTGCCGATGCCGCCCTCGGCGAGGATCACCACCAGCGCCGCGTACCCCAACACCTGCGTCAACTGCGCGTCGTTGAAGTGGACGCCTATGCCGTCCTGTCCGATCGCGACGCCTATGCCCAGATAGAGCAGCAGGCTGGGAAGCCCGCTGCGTGACGACATGCGTACTGCCGCCACGGCGACGAGCAGCACGAGGGCCGAGACGAGCAGGACTTCGTTCAGGTGTGCGACAGACAGGGCCGGACCTTCCGTAGCTGGGCCGGTGGACGGCCCACATGTGAACTGATCTGAACTGACGTACGGCGCGAACAGCGTGACCAGGCGGTGCAGTTGCTTCGGCCGACTCCGTCGTCGGGTCACCGCGAGTTGGTTGCCTTGCCTAACATTTTACCGGTACTTGGCATTCCGGGGGACCGGGTGCGGAGCGCAAGGGGAAGCCCCATAAGGTTGCTGCCAGCACTCCGGTCCACCCTGCCCCGCGAAGGACAGCGATGCCCGCCAGTACCCCCGCCACGCCGGCGAAGAAGAAGGGCCGTCGTACGCGCCTCGTCGTGATCACGGTCGTGTTCCTGCTCGTGGCGAGCATCGGCTACGGGTCGTACTGGGGCGTAAGTACGGTCCGCGGTTCCTTCCCGCAGACCACCGGCACGCTGAAGCTGCCCGGCCTCGGCGGCCAGGCCGAGGTCGACCGCGACAACCAGGGCATCCCGCAGATCTACGCCGACAACACGGCGGACCTCTTCCGCGCCCAGGGCTATGTCCAGGCGCAGGACCGCTTCTACCAGATGGACATCAGCCGCCACTTCACGGCCGGCACGCTCTCCGAGATGTTCGGGTCGGGGCAGGTGGAGAACGACGCGTTCCTGCGCACCCTCGGGCTGCGCCGCGTCGCCCAGCAGGAGTGGGACAGCAAGCTGTCGGAGTCGACCAAGGCGGTCCTGCAGGCGTACTCCGACGGTGTGAACGCCTATCTGCAGACCCACCACGGGGCCGCGCTCTCCGTCGAGTACACCTCGCTCGGCCTGGACAACGACTACACCCCCCAGCCGTGGACACCGGTGGACTCGCTCTCCTGGCTGAAGTCGTTCGCCTGGACCGAGCGCAGCAACATGCAGGACGAGCTGGACCGCGCCCTGATGACCGCCAGGCTCACGCCGGACCAGATCGCGCAGCTCTATCCGCCCTACCCGTACTCAAGCAGCCAGCCGGTCGTCTCCGGCGGCACGGTCTCGGCGGACGGACAGACCTACACCCCGCCCTCCGGGTCCGCCTCCGCCTCGGCCACCGCGACGCAGCCGTCGACCGCCCTGAACTACGCGAGCAGTCAGCTGGCCGCCGTAGCCAAGACCATCAGCGGCATGCCCGGCCCGCTCGGTCCGGCCGGCAGCGGAGTCGGCTCCAACGCATGGGTGGTCTCGGGCTCGTACACCACCACGGGGAAGCCGCTGCTGGCCAACGATCCCCACCTGGGCCCGCAGATGCCCTCCGTCTGGTATCAGATGGGGCTGCACTGCCGCACGGTGAGCGCCTCCTGCCCGTACGACGTCACCGGCTTCACCGCCCCCGGCATGCCCGGTGTCCTCATCGGCCACAACCAGTCCGTCTCCTGGGGAATGACCGAGATGGGCGCGGACACCAGCGACCTGTATCTGGAGAAGGTCACCGACGGCACCTACCTCTACGACGGCAAGCAACTTCCGCTCACCACCCGCCAGGAGACCATCGACGTCGCGGGCGGCCGGTCCCGCACGATCACCGTACGGACGACGAACAACGGCCCGCTCGTCTCCGACGTCAGCGACCAGTACACCAAGGTCGGCCAGGAGGCGCCGGTGAGCGATCCGGCGCCTGACCGGAGGAACGGCTACGCGGTCGCCCTTCGCTGGACCGCGCTCACCCCCGGCAGGACGATGGACGCCGTGCTCGGGATCGACCGGGCCACCGACGTCACCCAACTTCAAGACGCCGCACGCGACTTCGCCGCCCCCGCGCAGAACCTCGTGTACGCCGACACCAGCGGCAACATCGGCTACCAGGCGCTCGGCCAGATCCCCGTCCGCAAGGGCGACGGGATGTATCCCGCTCCCGGGTGGGACGCGGCGTACCGCTGGACCGGCGACATCCCGTTCTCCGCCCTGCCGTGGGAGAAGAACCCCAAGCAGGGCTACATCGTCACCGCCAACCAGGCCGTCACCGACAAGAACTACCCGTACCAGCTGAGCTCCGACTGGGGATACGGCGCGCGCAGCCAGCGCATCACCGACCTCATCCAATCGAAGATCGCAGGCGGCGGCAAGATCTCCATGGACGACATGCAGTCCATGCAGATGGACAACAGCAGTGAGATCGCCGAGCTGCTCGTGCCCTATCTGCTCAAGATCAACGTCACGGATCCCTACGTCCGCCAGGCTCAGCAGCTGCTGGAGGGCTGGGACTTCACACAGAGCGACGACTCGGCGTCCGCCGCGTACTTCAACGCGGTCTGGCGCAACCTGCTGCAGCTCGCGTTCGGCAACAAGCTGCCCAAGGAGCTGCGGCCGCGCGGCCAGTGCCTGCGCGTCCAGCCGGTGGATTCCACCGGCCCGGTCGACAACCTCAACGGCGGGTCGAACCTCGTCACCGAGTGCGGCGAGGCCAACCCGACCGACGCCCAGCCCGACGGCAGCGACCGCTGGTTCGAGGTGGTGCGCAACCTCCTCCCCGACGCCAACAGCCCCTGGTGGAACACCTCGACGCTGCCCACCTCCAAGCCCACCGACCGCGACCAGCTGCTGCTCAAGGCGCTCACCGACGCCCGCTTCGAGCTCACCGCCAAGCTCGGCAAGGACATCAGCACCTGGACCTGGGGCCGGCTGCACGAGCTGGAGCTGCGCAACTCCGCCCTCGGTGACACCGGCTCGTCGCTCACCAAGGTGCTGCTCAACCGCGGGCCGTACCAGATGAGCGGCGGCGCGGCGGCGGTCGACGCCACCGGCTGGAGCGCGGCCGCCGGATACGACACCGTCTGGGTGCCTTCGTTCCGGATGGTGGTCAACCTCGCCGACTTCGACAAGTCGCGGTGGATCAACCTCACCGGTGCGTCCGGCCACGCGTACAGCGCGCACTACTCGGACCAGACCAGCATGTGGGCCGCCGGGCAGATGCTGCCGTGGGCCTACAGCCGGGGTGATGTGAGCGGGGCGACGAAGGACAAGCTGACGCTCACGCCGTGATCGTCACCGGGACGTCACGGGGCGGCGAACCGCCGCACGCCCGCCGGGGTGATCACCGCACGCACGGGGTGGTCGTGGGGCTCCACCGGGACCCGCGCGACCACCTCGTTCGCGTAGAGCAGCACCACGAGCGCCGGCCGCGCCCCGGCCTTCGCGAGGCGTTCGAGTACACGGTCGTACGAGCCGCCGCCGCGTCCCAGCCGCATCCCGCGCGCGTCCACCGCGAGGCCGGGGAGCAGGACGACGTCCGCCGCCACCACCGCCTCGGGGCCGAGGCGCGGACCGTCCGGCTCCAGCAGACCGCGCCCGGCGGGCGCGAGCGAGTCCGGCCCTTCGTAGACCGCCCAGTCCAGATCGTTGTCGGGCAGGAGGACGGGCAGCAGGACGCGTGTGCCGCGTGTGTGCAGCACGTCGAGCAGATCCCGGGTCCCGGGCTCCGCGCCGACCGACACATAGGCGGCGACCGCCGAGGCCGAGGCCAGCTCCGGCAGCTCGAGCGCGTGCCGGGCCAGCGCCCGCGCCGCCGCCGAGCGCTCATCTGCCGGCAACCCGCGCCTCACCCGCAGGAGTTCCGCTCGCAACGTGCCCTTGGTGTCCTGGTCGTCCACGCTGTCTGCCCTTCCCGCCCCGTCGGCACCTCCCGGCACCTCCCGGCACCTCCCAGCACCTCATAAGTCGTACATACTGATATACGGCTGTACGGGATGATTTCACCTTCCGCACACGCACAGCGGCTATCGTGCCGAGCATGACTCATGTACGCCGTCGGATCAGCAAGGCCGTCATCCCCGCCGCGGGCCTGGGAACCCGGTTCCTGCCCGCCACCAAGGCCACGCCCAAGGAGATGCTGCCGGTCGTCGACAAGCCGGCGATCCAGTATGTGGTCGAGGAGGCCGTCGCGGCAGGCCTCACCGACGTGCTCATGGTCACCGGACGCAACAAGCGCCCGCTGGAGGATCACTTCGACCGCAACTACGAGCTCGAAGAGGCTCTCACCCGCCGGGGCGACGAATCCCGGCTTGCCCGCGTGCAGGAGTCCAGCGACCTCGCCACCATGCACTACGTCCGCCAGCGGGATCCTCGCGGCCTCGGCCACGCCGTGCTCTGCGCGCAGCCGCACGTCGGGGAGGAACCGTTCGCGGTCCTCCTCGGCGACGATCTGATCGACCCGCGCGATCCGCTGCTGACCCGCATGATCGAGGTCCAGGAACGTTTCGGCGGCAGCGTGATCGCCCTCATGGAGGTCGACCCGGACCACATCCACCTCTACGGCTGCGCCGCCGTCCAGCCCATAGCGAGCCCGATGGCGGACGGCGGCGACGACGTCGTGCGCGTCACCGACCTCGTCGAGAAGCCGGCCGCCGCGGACGCGCCCTCCTCCTACGCCGTGATCGGCCGCTACGTGCTCGACGCCGGGATCTTCGACGTGCTCAAGCAGACCCCGCCCGGCCGCGGCGGCGAGATCCAGCTCACCGACGCCCTCCGCGACCTCGCCCAGCAGGGCGCCCACGGCGGCCCGGTGCACGGGGTCCTCTTCCACGGACGCCGTTACGACACCGGCGACCGCGGTGATTATCTTCGTGCGATCGTACGACTGGCATGCGAACGTGAGGACCTGGGACCCGACTTCCGGTCCTGGCTTCGCCGTTACGTCACGGAGGACATGCAAGAGTGAGCACCACCCCCGATCATGCCGAGCGCGACCGCATCTGGACGGTCGACGAGCACCTCGACGACATCCTGCGCAACCTCACCCCGCTCGACCCGGCGGACCTGCCCATCCTCGACGCCCATGGGTGCGTGCTCGCCGAGGACGTCACCGTCCCCGTCGCCCTGCCGCCGTTCGACAACAGCTCCATGGACGGCTACGCCGTCCGCACCGCCGACGTCGCAGGCGCCACCGGGGACGCGCCGCGCGTCCTGACGGTGATCGGCGACGTCCACGCCGGCCTCGGCGAGCTGCCCACCGTCCGCCCCGGCGAAGCCGCCCGCATCATGACCGGCGCCCCGCTCCCGCCCGGCGCCGACGCCGTCGTCCCCGTCGAATGGACCGACGCCGGCAGCGGCGCGGGCCCCGCCATCGCGATGCGCGCCCATAGCGCCGACCCCTCCGGCGCCACCGGTGAGGTCCGCGTCCACCGTCCTGTCGAGCCCGGCGGCCACGTGCGCGCCCGCGGCAGCGACGTCACCGAAGGAGAGCTCGCGCTCGCCGCTGGAACGCTGCTCGGCCCCCCGCAGATCGGCCTGCTCGCCGCCGTCGGACGCGCCCGGGTCCGGGTGCGCCCGCGCCCCCGCGTCGTCGTGATCTCCACCGGCAGCGAACTCGTCCCGCCCGGTGAGCAGCTCACCCCCGGCCGCATCCACGACTCCAACAGCTATGCGCTCGTCGCCGCCGCCCGCGACGCCGGTGCCGACGCCCGCCGCGTCGACGCGGTCGCCGACGAGGTGGCCTCCCTGCGCGCCGTCGTCGCCCAGCAGCTCAGCGGCGCGGACATCGTCGTCACCAGCGGCGGCGTCAGCGTCGGCGCGTACGATGTCGTCAAGGAGGCGCTCGGCGGCGAGGACGGCATGCAGTTCCGCAAGCTCGCGATGCAGCCGGGCAAACCCCAGGGGTTCGGCCTCATCGGGCCCGGGCGCACACCGCTGTTCGGCCTGCCCGGCAACCCGGTCAGCTCCTACGTCTCCTTCGAGCTCTTCGTACGGCCCGCGATCCGCGCCCTGATGGGCATCGAACCGGCGCGGCGCGAGACCGTAAGGGCTCGGTGCACCGGCGAGATCACCCATTCGCCCAAGGGGCGGCGCCAGTTCCTGCGCGGCCGCTACGACCCCGAGGGCGGCACTGTCGCCCCTGTCGGCGGCTCCGGCTCCCACCTGGTGAAGGCGCTCGCGCACGCCGACGCCCTGATCGTCGTCCCCGAGGACGTCACGGACGTCACACCCGGCACGGACGTCGAGGTCATCCTGCTCACCTAGGTGTCCGTGCCTGCCGGTACGGTGTCTGCCCAAAGGCGGTGTCTGCCTGAAGAAGCTGACCGGGAGAACCATGAGCAGCCCACCGGAGCCGCAGCGGAACCTGACCCACCTCGACGAGGCGGGCGCGGCACGCATGGTCGACGTCTCTGCCAAGGACGTCACCGCGCGCACCGCCACCGCCTCGGGACGCGTGCTCGTCTCCCCGCGCGTCGTAGAGCTGTTGCGGGGCGGGGGCGTCCCCAAGGGCGATGCCCTCGCCACCGCCCGCATCGCCGGGATCATGGGTGCCAAACGGACCCCCGACCTCGTCCCGCTGTGCCACCCGCTCGCCGTCTCCGGCGTCGCGGTCGACCTCGCCGTCACGGACGACGCGGTCGAGATCACCGCCACCGTCAAGACCACCGACCGTACCGGCGTGGAGATGGAGGCGCTCACGGCCGTCTCCGTCGCCGCCCTCACCGTCGTCGACATGGTCAAGGCGGTCGACAAGGCCGCCGTCATCACCGATGTCAGGGTCGAGACGAAGACCGGCGGCAAGTCCGGAGACTGGTCGCGCCCGGCGGACGACGCCGGGCAGGAAGGCGGCAGCGCATGACGACCTATCGCGCTCTCGCCGTCACCGCCTCCAACCGTGCGGCGGCCGGCGTCTACGAGGACCGCGGCGGCCCGCTCCTCGTCGAGGCCCTGCGCGAACTCGGCTTCGCGGTCGACGGACCGCGCGTCGTGCCCGACGGCGACCCCGTCGAGCAAGCCCTGCGTGAGGCAGTCGCCGCCTTCTACGACGTCGTCCTCACCACCGGCGGCACCGGGATCTCGCCCACCGACCGCACCCCTGAGGCCACCCGCCGCGTCATCGACTACGAGATCCCCGGCCTCGCCGAGGCGATCCGGGCCGCAGGCCGCGACAAGGTGCCGACGGCCGCGCTCTCACGTGGCATCGCGGGTGTCGCCGGGAGCACCCTGGTGGTGAACCTCCCCGGGTCGACCGGTGGCGTGCGGGACGGGCTCGCCGTCCTCCGCCCGATCCTGACGCACGCCGTCGACCAGATCCGCGGTGGTGACCACCCCGACTCAGGGAGACCCAGCTGAACGAATCCTGGCCTGCTGTACTGGTGGACGGCGAGATCACACTGCGCCCGATAAGGATGCGCGACCAGCGCGCCTGGCGTGAAGTCAACCGCCGTAACCGGGACTGGCTGCGCCCTTGGGAGGCCACCGTCCCCCCGGCGCCGCCGGGCCGCCTCGTCCAGCGGCCGACGTACCGCCAGATGGTCCGGCACCTGCGGCGCGAGGCGGGCGCCGGCCGGATGATGCCGTTCGTCATCGAGTACCAGGGGCGCCTTGTCGGCCAGTTGACGGTGGCCGGCATCACGTGGGGGTCGATGTGCTCGGCGCACATCGGCTACTGGGTGGACGAGGCCGTGGCGGGACGCGGTGTCGTGCCGACCGCCGTCGCGCTCGCCGTCGACCACTGCTTCCGCACGGTCGGACTCCACCGGATCGAGGTGTGCATCCGGCCGGAGAACGCGCCGAGCCTTCGCGTCGTGGAAAAGCTGGGGTTCAGGGAGGAAGGGCTGCGTCCTCGGTACCTTCACATTGATGGGGCGTGGCGTGACCATTGTGTGTTCGCGCTCACTGCCGATGAGGTGCCGGAGGGATTGCTCTCCCGCTGGCACAGGGCGAAGCCGGGCGCAGCCCAGAAATGAAATATCTGTTCGAAATACTGCATTTGCTGTCGGCTGATCGCAACAATCGCAAGAAAAGTTCGGCATATCAGCCAGATCGTGCGACACACCGCGCGAAATTGCTGAACAGCCCCTACCCGTACGCCTACCGTGGTCAGCGTGAGCAGCAGCGGCCTCATCTATGCAGTCATCGTGGGGGCCTGGGCTGCCTACTTGGTGCCGATGTGGCTCCGTAGGCAGGACGAGCTGAACGAGGCGCGTCCGACGGAACGCTTCAGCACCGCCATCCGGCTGCTGTCCGGACGAGCGGGAATGGAGCGCCGATACGCCAAGGCGCGCGCGGACAATCCTGATGACACCTCCGGCGACGACATGCCGGAAGAGAAGCCCGGCACATCCGCCGATTCGGTGGACGTCCGAGGCCTGGCCATGACCGCGACCGAGGCGGGCAAGAAGGCCGCCCCGAAGTCCCAGCCTCAGCCCCAATCTCAGCCCCAATCTCAGCCCCAGCCTCAGCCCCAGTCTCAGTCCCACCTTCAGCCCCACGCGCGGACCTCCACGGCACGCGCCAAGCTGCTCGCCCGCCGTCGCCGCACCACCACCGTCCTCTTCCTCGCCTTCACCGCCGGCGCCGTCGCTGCTGCGCTCGGAGGCCTCGCCTACCTGTGGGCCCCCGCCGTCCCCGGCATCCTGCTCAGCCTCTACATCCGCCACCTGCGCAGGCAGGAGCGCCGCCGCTTCGAGCAGGCGATGGACCAGCGCCGGGCCGCGGAGGCCGCTCGACGTTCCCGAGAGCGGCCACGCCCTGACGAGGCGGGGACGGCCACTCCCGAACCGGCCGCCCCCGCCGCAGCCCCGGCCCCCTCGCCCCGTACCGCCGACCGCCGTGCGCTCGTCGAGCAGACCGATCACGCGGAATGGGTCGACCAGCAGCACGAGAACGGCACCCCGGACGACGGCTGGGAGCCGGTCCCGGTCCCGCTGCCGACGTACGTCACCGCCCCGGTCGCCCCGCGCACCCCGGGTGCGCTCGACATGAGCACCCCGGACACCTGGAGCTCCGCCCGCTCCAGCGCCGCCGCGGCGTCCGCCGCTCCCACCGACGGCGCCGAGCGCAAGCGCCAGACCCCTGCGTCGTCCCGCCGCAGCACGCCGCTCTTCGACCAGTACGCCGACCCGGACCGCCCCCGCGCCGCCAACGAGTGACCGCCGGCGACCGGCAGCACCCGGGCCGGCGGGCCAGTCCCTGGTCACGACCACTCCGGCCGGGATGCTAGAGTTTTCCTCGTTGCAAGGGCCTGTAGCGCAGTCCGGTAGCGCACCTCGTTCGCATCGAGGGGGTCAGGGGTTCAAATCCCCTCAGGTCCACCTCATACCTCATATCGACCCCGCCAGACATCTGGCGGGGTTTTTGCATACCGGACCACTGCGGGGCGGTATTGGTGACGGCACCGCCCCGATGGTACGGGATCAGGCGTGTACCGCAGCCGCAGTAGACCGAAAAACCGTCCGGGGGAGGACGGAGTCGCTGGTCACGCCGGGAGATGGTGGATATACCTGCCAGCTGCACGAACCGCGGGGTCCGCCTGGGCGGGGCCGCGATCGAGTCTTGAGGAAGAATGGCGTACGAACGGTCGCCGGTTTTCGGGCGTCATGTCGTGAATTCGGCCGGTACGCGCGGAGGCGGCGCATACTGCCTCCTCGGCGACCGCCCTGAAGTGGGCGTCCCCGTCCGCAAGGTCGCGATGACCGCGACCGGCCTGACCACCAGAGTCCGGCACAAGGGCACCTACAAAACCCTTCTGGACGGCGTCAGCCTGAGCCTGGAGTCGAATTCGCTGGTGGCGGTGGTGGGCCCGTCAGGGTCGGGCAAGTCGACGCTGCTGCGGGCGCTGACCGGCTATCAGCCGGCGGACGAGGGCGAGGTGCTCTGCGGCGGGCGGAATCTGTACGAACACTTCGCCGAACTGCGCCGGCGCATCGGTCTGGTGCCGCAGGACGACATCCTGCACACCCAGCTGACGGTGCGCACGGCGCTGCGCTACGCGGCCAGGCTGCGCTTCCCGCGTGACACCTCGCAGGCGGAACGGGACCGGCGGGTGGAGGAGGTGCTGGACGAGCTGGGGCTTGCGCACCGGGCGGACAACCGCGTCACCGCGCTGTCGGGCGGCCAGCGCAAGCGAGTGTCGGTGGCGTTGGAGCTACTGACCAAGCCGTCGCTGCTGTTTCTCGACGAGCCGACCTCGGGCCTCGACCCGGGGCTCGACCGGCAGGTGATGCAGATGCTGCGTGATCTTGCCGACGACGGGCGCACGGTGGTGGTCTCCACGCACAGCGTGGCCAATCTGGGGCTGTGCGACCGGCTGCTGGTGCTGGCGCCGGGCGGGCGGGCGGCGTACTTCGGGCCGCCCGGGGAGGCGCTGGCGTTCTTCGGCCGTACCCACTGGGCCGATGTCTTCGAGGACTTCGACCGGCACCCCGAGCGCGAGGCCGAGCCCGAGCCCGTGGTGGCGCGTCGCGACGTGCCCACGCTGGCCGCGCCCGCGGTCTCGGTGATGCAGCGGCCGCCGGCTCCTCAGCGCTGGGGCTCGCAGCTGCTGACGCTGGTGCGGCGCAACTGCTCGGTGATCGCGGCGGATCGCGGGCATGTGTGGCTGATGGTCGCGCTGCCCGTCCTCCTGGGGGTGCTGAGCATGGCAGTGCCCGCGCAGTACGGGTTCCTGCCGGCGAGTCAGGCCGGCGTCGATCTCGCCGCCTGTGCACCGAACTTCAATGCCGACGCGCAGTGCGTGCTGCTGGTCCTGGCTATCGGGGCCTGCCTGACGGGAACGGCCAACTCCGTGCGCGAGCTGGTCCAGGAGCGGGTGATCTACCAACGCGAGCGCGCCACCGGCCTGTCCCGGTCCGCGTACGTCGTCTCGAAGATCGTCGTCCTGGGCGCGATCACGGCCGTGCAGGGGCTCGTCGTTGCGGGGATCGGGCTGTGGGGACGCCGGCTGCCGGGGCACGGGTTGGTGATCTCCTCGTCCGTGGCCGAGTTGGTCGCGGTCGTGGTGGTGCTCGCGGTCACCTCGATGATGCTCGGGCTGATCATCTCCGCGCTCGTGCGCACCGCGGAGAAGACGATGCCGCTGCTGGTGCTGGCCACGCTGGTCCAGGTGATGTGCAGCGGGGCGGTCTTCCCGCTGTTCAACCAGGCGGGTCTGGCCCAGCTGTCGTGGCTCTCGCCGTCGCGCTGGGCCGTCGCCGCTCAGGCCGCCACCATCGATCTCTCCCGCATCGGGCCGCCGGCCGAGGCCGGCCGGCCGGGCCTGGTGGATCCGCTGTGGACGCACACGGCGGCCCAGTGGGGGCTGGACGTCGGTGTGCTCGTGGCGCTCGGTGTGGCCGGCGTCGCCGTTGTCACCGTGCTGTTGCGGCGCCATGAGCCGGTGGTCATGCGCAGGCGGTGACCGCCGCGGTGAGTGCGGAGGCGAGGTCGGCGCGCAGGTCGTCGGGTGATTCGAGGCCGACGGACAGGCGCAGCACGGCCGCCTGCGGTTTGGCGTCGGGGGCGACCGGCCGGTGGGTGAGGGAGGCCGGGTGCTGGATGAGGGTGTCGACGCCTCCCAGGGAGACCGCGTGGGTGATGAGGCGGCAGGCGCCCGCGACCTTTGCGGCGGCGTCGTAGCCGTCGGCCATCTCGAAGGCGAGTACGGCGCCCGGGCCGGACATTTGACGGCCTATCAGTTGCAGCGGGTCGCACTCGGGCAGTTCCGGGTAGTGCACGGCGCTCACCGCGGGCTGGGCCTGCAGCCAGGCGGCGAGCTTGCCCGCCGTGTCGCTCGCCGCCCGCATCCGCACCGGCAGCGTCTGCAGGCCGCGGTGGAGGAGGTAGGCGGCGAGCGGGTGCAGGATGCCGCCGGTCACCGCGCGGACCTGGCGGAGCCTCGACGCCCAGGTGGCGTCGGTGGCGACGGCACCGGCGAGTACGTCGCCGTGCCCGCCGATGAACTTCGTCGCGCTGTGCAGCACCAGCGTCGCTCCCCAGCGGACGGGCTGCTGCAGTACGGGGGTGGCGAAGGTGTTGTCGACGAGCACCGGTACGTCGCCGGCCTGGCGGGCGACGTCGGCGAGGTCGATCAGGTCGAGTGTGGGGTTGCCGGGGGTCTCGACGATCACCAGTCCGGTGTCCGGGCGCAGCGCGTCGGCGATCGTGCCGGGCTGGGCCCAGGTGACGGTGGTGCCGAGCAGTCCGGTCGCGAGCAGGTGGTCCGAGCCGCCGTACAGCGGCCGTACGGCGACAACGTGGCGCTTGCCCTCGGCCGCCGCGGCGAGCAGACAGGCGGTGAGTGCGGCCATGCCCGAGGAGAAGGCGACGGCCTGCTCGCACTCTTCCAGCTCCGCGAGCGCCTCTTCGAACCGGCCCACGGTCGGGTTCCACAGCCGCTGGTAGACGTGGCTGCCGCCGGCTGTGGGGAGCCCTCCGGTGGCGAGGGCCTCGTACGAGTCGCCGCCGGTGGTGACGTCCGGCAGCGGATAGGTGGTGGACAGGTCGAGGGGTGGCACGTGCACGCCCAGTCGTACGAGGTCGTCGCGGCCGGCGTGGACGGCACGGGTGTCGGCGCTGCTCATGGCACTCCCGGTGGGTCGGGCAGGGGCGCGGGGCGCGGGTCTCGCGTTCGCGTGGGCTGCCAATGTCGACGCCAAGGATGAACTTTGCGAGTGCCATTGGAAAGCAGGCCGAACGGTATTCGGAAGATGCCCGTAATGGCTTGCTGATGCTCGGCAATCGGGGCGATGCTGTGGGCTGTGCCGAAGATTCCACAGCCGCCCCTGGACGAGGTCGACCGGTCGATCGTCCGGGTGCTCGCACAGAATGCCCGGATTGCGAATAATGCCCTGGCGGACGAGGTGGGCGTGGCCGCGTCGACGTGCCTGGCGCGGGTGCGGTCGCTGCGCGACCGCGGCGTGATCCGCGGCTTCCAGGCCGACGTCGATCTGTCGGCACTGGGGATGCCGCTTCAGGCGATGATCTCGGTGCGGTTGCGCGCGCACACCCGGGAGCAGAACGAGAGCTTCCGCAGTGTGGCGCCGGGGCTGCCGGGAGTGCTCGAGGTCTTTCACATGGCCGGCTCGGACGACTATCTGCTGCATGTCGCCGTTGCCGACTCCGATGCGCTGCGCGATTTCGTCGTGGACCATTTGACGACCCACCCCGCCGTGGGCCAGACCCAGACCAATCTGATCTTCGAACGGATGGCGGGCAGCCGCTTCCCCGAGCCCGGACGGTGACGCGCCCGCGGGCGCACCGTGGTGGAATTCGTCACGGTCCGTGAGGCTCTTGGGCGCTTAGGATCGGATGACGCGCGCCACGTGCGGGAACCGTGCGGGGGGATGCGTGCGTATTTACAGACGCGTGCCTCTTTCATCCCGAGGTGCGATGCGGGGGCGTACGACGGAGACGGAAGGGGTCCCCGTGGATCTTCTCGATCTGCTGCTGATCCTGGCAGCGCTCGGCTACGCCGCGTCGGGTTACCGGCGCGGTCTCGTGGCCGGGTGCATTTCGCTTGCCGGGTTCCTCGGCGGCGCGGTCATCGGTGTCTGGCTGCTGCCGTATGTGCTGCGTCCCTTCACCGCCGGGACCTCCACCGCCGCCGTCGTCGCGCTGCTCTCCGTGCTCGTTCCCGCCTGCATCGGACATGCGCTGGCGAGCGGGCTCGCCTGGAAGGTGCGGCAGGGGCTGAACTGGGGGCCGGTGCGCTGGGTGGACGGGCTCGGTGGCGCCGCGGCGGCCGTCGTCGCGCTGCTCGCGGTGGCGTGGCTGATGGCGAGCGTGCTCGTCACGGCGCCGATCCCCGCGCTGAGCAGCCAGATCCGCAACTCGGCGGTGCTCGGCGCCGTCGACAGGGCGTTGCCCGCGCAGACGCCTGCCTGGTTCAGCCGGGCGGACGACGCCCTGTCGGGGGCGGGCTTCCCGCAGGTGTTCAACCCGTTCGAGAACGAGCCGATCACCAGCGTGCCCGCGCCCTCGGGTGACTCGGTGACGCCGGTGGCCACCGCGGCGGCGAAGAGCAGCGTGGTGAAGATCGAGGGCGTCGCGTATGTGAACGGCGGCGAGCGCGGCCAGGAGGGCAGCGGTTTCGTCTACGCGAGCCAGCACGTCATGACCAACGCCCACGTGGTGGCGGGCGTCCGCAATCCGACGGTGCAGGTCGGCGGGGTCGGGGCGCCGTACCCTGCCAAGGTGGTGCTCTTCGACCCCGAGACGGATGTCGCCGTCCTCGACGTGCCGGACCTGTCCACGCCCTCGCTGAAGTTCGCCGGCGTCGCGCAGCGCGGGAACCCCGCGGTCGTCGCCGGGTATCCGCAGGACGGCGGCCTCGATCTGCGCGCGGCCACCGTCGCCAACCGGATCACCGCCAGGGGCCAGGACATCTACGGGGACAACACCACGACCCGGGACGTCTACCAGATACGGTCCGACGTCCGGCCCGGCAACTCCGGCGGCCCGCTGCTCACCACCGACGGCAGGGTCTACGGGGTGGTCTTCGCGCGCTCCACCGCCGACGCGTCCACCGGGTACGTGCTCACTGCCGACCAAGTGGCCTCCGACGCGGCGCAAGGCGCCTATGCGACACAGCCGGTGGACACCGGCGACCGGGCGGCGCTGTGAGCCGCGCTGTGACGAGCCTGGTCAATGACGCTGTGGATGCGCTAGTTATGGAGGTTGCGGAGGCCGCGACAGAACGTCCCTGTGAAGGTGCTGTGGAGATCCAGTGGTAAAAGATATCTGATAATCACAGTATCGTCACTCTTGCTCGGCCGCGCCCGGCCGTCTGAGCCCCGACCCACCCTGCAGGAGAGGCCTGTCACCAGTGCGGCTGTACCGAACCAGCACCCCTGACCGCCCCGACCGACGTTTCGGCGTATGGCCGTTGCTGCTCCTGCTGCTCGCCTGGGCGGTGACGCGTGCCCTGCTCATCCTCGCACTGCACGGCGACTGGAAGTTCCCGGGCACCGACGTCTCGCCCGACGTCTGGCGCATATACCGGGGCTGGTACGAAGTGCTGCGCTCGGGCAGCTTCCCGATCAACGACGTCACCTGGCAGTACCCGCCGGTGGCCGCCGCGGCGATGCTCGCCCCTGCTCTGCTGCCGTTCTTCTCCTACGCCGGCGCGTTCTACGTGCTCGCCTGCGCCTGTGACTTCATCGTCCTCGTCCTGCTGCTGCGCGCGGGCCGGACGAACGGAGGAGGGCTCGCCGGCGCCTGGCTGTGGGTCGTCGGCATGGCGGTACTCGGTCCGATCGTGCTCGCCCGGTACGACGTGATGGTGACCGCGGTCGCGGTGGGCACGCTGCTGGCCGCGGTGCGCCATCCCCGGGTTGCGGGCGTGCTCGCGGCGATCGGCGCGCTGTTCAAGGTCTGGCCGGTGCTTGCGCTGATCGGCGTCGCGCGCGGCCGTGCGACGCGGCGCGCCTGGACGACCGCGGCCGTGGCCGGGGCCGTGATCTGCGGGCTCTTCCTCGCCTTCACCCGTGGCGCGTTCGGCTTCCTCACCGAGCAGAAGGACCGCGGGATAGAGATCGAGTCGGCGGCCGCGCTGCCGTTCCACCTCGCCCGGTACGCAGGCCTGTGGCACGGCACGGACCGGCTCAACTACGGCTCGTTCGAGTTCCTCGGCCCGTATGTGCACACCGTGGCCACGTTGTCGATCGCGGTCACCGCGCTCGCCTTCGCCTGGCTGGTGTGGTGGCGCATCAAGGCCCGGGTCTTCACCACGGCCGTGCTCTTCGACGCCGCCTTCACCGCGGTGCTCCTCTTCATCACCACCAGCCGGGTGATCAGCCCCCAGTACATGATCTGGCTACTGGGCCTTGGCGGCCTGTGCCTGGCGACCCGCTCGACGGTCCAGCGCTTTCCCGTGCTGCTGGCGCTCGTCGCGTGCGTCTTCACCGTGCTGGAGTTCCCGATCGGCTTCGGCCACGTCATCAACAGCGACGGGCCCGGCCTGGTGCTGATGCTCTCCCGCAACGGCCTGCTCGTGGCCGCGTCCTTCTCGGCCTGCCGTAGCCTGTGGCGCTCGTCGGTTCCCACGAGCAGCGCCGCGGTCCCGCACGCCCGCACACGGGAGGACGAACCGGCCCTGTCCGGCTGATGCCCGTCACGAAGTGCTCCGCTCCAGGGCCCGGCCCATCATTTGCCCAAAGCCGGGTCGCGCGGCGTGGCGATGCCGCTACGGTGAGTCGGGGGTGACGTAGCACAGGAGGACGGCAATGGAGTACGTGGGACCCGGGGGCGACGGCCATGGGCGCGTGCACGACGCGACGCCCGCCGAGCACCTGGACGCGCTGGTCGCACGGGCGCAGAACGGGTTCGAGCTCGACGACGCGATCACCTCCCGCCTGGGCTACGCGGTCGCCTGGTCGTCCGAGCTGCAGTCGTTCTGGGGCGCCGGCGACCCGCAGCGCCCTCCCGAGCGCAGCACCTACCGCCACGTCTTCCTGCTTGCCGACGGCGGCAGCGAGACGGTATGGGAGCTGGAGTACACCAAGCCGGACGAGCCCGGACAGTGGTACGAGATCTATACCGACGCCGACGCGCTCGAACAGGCTCAGCGCCGGGTCAACGAGCTGATCGCGGGTCCCGGATTCTCCGACCCCGAGTTCGAACCCTGGCCCGCGGAGCTGGACTTGGAATGCATCATCGGCAACGGGCAGACGGAGTGGCCGCGCCGGTACGTCGAGGACGGCGAGGGCTCGGCCGACCACGCCCGCCGGGTGCTGCGCAGGGCCGAAAACCACGACATCCCTGATGAGTTGACGCAGCGTCGGCTGCGCGGCGCCCGCGCGCACGACATCCGGATCCTGCCGCACCGCCCCACCCACCCCAGCGGGCGCGGCGTGTGGTGGCGGATGTACGAGCACGCCTTCCTGCTGGAGAACGGCGACGAGGTCGTGCTGTGGGAGCTGGAGCACAACATGACGCCCGGCCGCCGGCTGGTCTGCGAGGTGTACGCGGACGAGGAGGCGGCGGAGCGGGCCGCGCAGCGGCACTCGCAGCCGCACCGCTGAGCTGCCGCCCACCCGGTCAGTCGGGCCGCCCCTCGTCGAGGCCGTGTGCGTGCTGCTGCAGCCATGCGTCGAGCTCGGCGCGGACCCTGCGGTCCATGGCCATCGACAGCTCGGCCTCGACAACGGTCTTCGCCAGCGGGTGCAGCCGGTCGAGCCGCTCCGCGAGCCGCGTGGCCTCCCCCTGTTCCAAAGCGGCGTCCGCGGCGACGGCATCGACGACATGGGTACGAATCAGCGTCGTGAACAGATCGGCGAGCGCGTCGACATGTGCGCGGACCTCACGCCCCGCGGCGAGCACCGCCGAGAGCGGCACACCCTCCCGTACCAGCGCCGCCGAGGCGTCGAGCAGCCGGCGGCTGACGTGCACGACGTGTTCGCCGTCCGCTTCGATCGCGATGTAGCCGATGTCGAGGGCCTCGGCGAGATTCTCCGCGCTGACCTCGGAGCCGAAGGAGTCGGCCAGCTCCTCCGCCGTGAGGCGCACGGGTGCCTCCTCGGACCACGGGGTGGAGATCGCGCTCTCCAGGCCGAGCACCTCGCCGACGTCGCGCCCGTTCTCCCAGGCGGCGATCAGGTCGGCGATGCCCCCGAGAGTGTGCCCGCGTTCCAGCAGGGCCGCGATGGTCCGGAGCCGGGCGAGATGGGACTCGGAGTACCAGGCGATGCGGCCTTCGCGGCGCGGCGGTGGCAGCAATTTGCGCTCGCGGTAGAAGCGCAGCGTGCGCACGCTGATCCCGGCCTCCTTGGCGAGCTCGGCCGTCCGGTATTCGCCTCGCGCGTGGTGCTGCGCCGCGTCGGTTTGCCTCTGCTCCGCCAGATCTGCCAGGTCCGCCACGTCGGCCAGCTTACGTCCCGGCCCTCGGGGACCGGGATCGGTGCCGCCGCCCCCCTACCGCTGGTAACGCCCGTGGTCTACCCTCCGGACTATGCCAGTGATTGCTGGCGCGATTGAGTGGTCATGGCGGACCGGTGGATCGGGAGGCGACGGCATGGGCAGCGCAGTCAGCAGGGAGCGCGGCGGGGAGGCACAACCGGAGCAACCGGAGCACGTGCGGGTGGCGGTGATCGGCACGGGCTTCGGCGGGCTCGGCATGGGCGTCCAGCTCAGGCGCGAGGGGATCACCGACTTCGTGATCCTGGAACGGGCGGACGCCGTCGGCGGCACCTGGCGGGACAACAGCTACCCCGGCTGCTGCTGCGACGTGCCCTCGCACCTGTACTCGTTCTCCTTCGCCCCCAACGCCGAATGGCCCCGCACCTTCTCCGGCCAGCCGCACATCCGCTCCTACCTGGAGCAGGTCACCGACACCTTCCGGCTGCGGCCGCACATCCGGTTCAACTCCGAGGTGCGCAGCGCCCGGTGGGACGCCGAGGCGGCGCACTGGTCGCTCACCACGGCACAGGGCGACCTCACCGCCGACGTGGTGATCTCGGCGGCGGGACCGCTCTCGGACCCGCAGATCCCCGACATCCCGGGGCTCGACGACTTCCCGGGGCGCGTCTTCCACTCCGGGCGCTGGGACCACGACTACGACCTGAAGGGCAAGCGCGTCGCGGTGGTCGGCACCGGCGCCTCCGCCATCCAGATCATCCCGTCGATCCAGCCCGAGGTGAAGCGGCTGACCGTGCTGCAGCGCACCCCGCCGTGGGTGATGCCGCGCATGGACCGCGGCATCAACGCCGTCGAGCGCTGGCTGCACGGCAGGATCCCCGCCACCCACAAGGCGCGCCGCGGGCTGCTCTGGCTGATCCGGGAGTTCCAGGTCGGTGCGTTCGTCAAGCGGCCGCAGATGATGAAGGCCGCCGAACAGCTCGCCAAGTCCCATTTGCACAAGGCGATCAAGGACCCCGAGCTGCGGGCCAAACTCACCCCCGACTACACCATCGGCTGCAAGCGCATCCTGCTCTCCAACGACTACTATCCGGCGCTCGCCCAGCCCAACACCGAGCTCGTCTCCTCGGCGCTGAAGGAGGTACGCGGCTCGACGATCGTGGCCGCGGACGGCATCGAGCGCGAGGTCGACGCGATCATCTTCGGCACCGGCTTCCACGTCACCGACATGCCGATCGGCGACCGCATCCACGGCGCCGACGGGCGGAGCCTCGCCGAGCACTGGAAGGACGGCATGGCCGCGCTGCGCGGCAGCACCATCGACGGCTTCCCCAACCTGCTGCTGATCATCGGGCCCAACACCGGCCTCGGCAACAGCTCCATGATCCTCATGATCGAGTCCGGGGCGAACTACGCCATCGACTACCTGCGCGCCCTCGACCGGCTCGGCGCCGCCGCGCTCGACGCGCGGCCGCAGGCGGTGCAGGCATGGAACGACGAGGTGCAGCGCCGCATGCAGCGCACCGTGTGGAAGACGGGCGGCTGCCACAGCTGGTACCTGGACGCCAATGGCCGGAACACGACGTTGTGGCCGGGCACGACGGGTGAGTTCCGCCGGGCCACCCGGCGCGTGGACCTCAATGAGTACGACGTCCTGCGCGTTCCGGCGCGCGCTCCCCAGACCGAGGAGGTGGCGGCGTGAGTCCCACGGGAATGAGCCGCTATGAACCGCCCGTCCCGCGCCGGACGACGTATGTCACATCGGCCGACGGCATCCGCATCCACGTCGAGGAGCACGGCCCGCAGGACGCGCCGACCGTGGTGCTCAGTCACGGCTGGACCTGCTCGACGCTGTTCTGGGCCCCGGTGATCCGCGGGCTCGCCGACGACCTGCGTGTCATCGCCTACGACCAGCGCGGCCACGGCCGCAGCACGACACCGGCCAATTCGTACGGCTACACCACCGACGCTCTCGCCGACGACCTGTGCGTGGTGCTTGACGCCGAGGTGCCCGCGAGCGGGCGGGCCGTGCTCGCCGGCCACTCGATGGGCGGCATGACGCTGATGGCGGCAGCCGCCCGCCCCGCGCTGCAGGAGCGGGCCGCCGCCGCGCTGCTGTGCAGCACGGGCGGTTCGGGGCTGGTCGACGAATCGCGGCTGCTGCCGCCGTGGGTGAAGTCCCAGCGGATCCAGGCCGGGTTCGACCGCTTCCTGCTGCACTCGCGGATGCCGCTAGGCCCGGTGAATCCGCTGGGGAACGCGGCCCTGAAGTACGGGATCATGGGCGCCGGTTCGACGAAGGAGCAGGTGCGTGCGGCTGCCCGCATCGTGCACGCGTGCAAGCCGGCGCCGCGCGCCGGATGGGGCCGGGTGCTGGAGACGCTCGACCTCGATGCGGGCATCGACGCGCTCACCATGCCCACCGCCGTCATCGTCGGCACCGCCGACAAACTCACCCCGCCGGTCCACGCCCATCGCATGGCGGCGCGACTGCCCAACTGCACGGGGCTGACCGAGCTGGCGGGCCTCGGGCACATGACCCCGCTGGAGGACCCCGACGCGCTCGTGGACGTCATCCGCGGCCTGGTACGCGATCATCTCGGCGACGAGCGGACACAGGAGAGCAGGACGGTATGAGCAACAAGTCACTGGGCGCGTTGGACGGGCAGGTCGTGGTGGTCACCGGCGCCGCCCGCGGGGTCGGGGCGCTGCTCGCCCGCAAACTCGCAGCGCACGGCGCCCGCCTTGCGCTCGTGGGCCTGGAGCCTGCCGAACTCGCCGAGGTCGCCGAGGAGGTGGGCGGCGCCTCCTGGGAGGCGGACGTGACCGACCGGGAGGCGATGGCGCGGATCGCGGGCGAGATCAGCGAGCGGTACGGGCGGATCGACGTCGTCGTCGCCAACGCAGGCATCGCCACCGGCGGTCCCTTCCTCGCCTCCGACGCCGCCGCCTTCGACCGGGTCATCGAGGTGAACCTGCTGGGCAGCGTGGCGACCGCACGCGCCTTCCTGCCCGCACTCGTCGCCTCGCGCGGCTACTACCTGCAGATCGCCTCGCTCGCCGCGATCACCCCGGCGCCGATGATGGCCGCGTACTGCGCGAGCAAGGCAGGCGTCGAGGCGTTCGCGCACAGCCTGCGCGCCGAGGTCGGCTACCAGGGCGTGAAGGTCGGTGTCGGCTACCTGAGTTGGACCGACACCGACATGGTGCGCGGTGCCGACCAGGACGATGTGCTGCGCGAGCTGCGCGCCAGGCTGCCCTGGCCGGCCAACCGCACCTATCCGCTCGCGCCCGCCGTCGACCGCATCGTCGCCGGCATCGCGCGCCGCGCCCCGCACGTCTACGCGCAGTGGTGGCTGCGCGGCATGCAGTCCGTGCGCGGCTATCTGCCGTCGGTCATCGGCACGGTGGGGCAGCGGGAGATGCGGCGCGCAGAGCCGCGACTGCGCGAGACGGCGGATGTGCGGCGCGGCCTCGTGGGGGCCGGCGGGCAGGCCGACGAGGCGGCTCGTAAAGCGCCCAAACCATCCTGACCTGGGCGTTCGTTGCTCGATGACGCGCGGTGACGATTCAAGATGCGCTGTCCGGAAGGCCGTGTTTGTCTGATGGAGGCCCATTCCCCGACACCCTCTGAGGAGTGATCATGGGCAGGCAGGACGACTTCCAGTACAACGACGACGCGCAGTCCGACTACGAGCTGTCGGACGAGGAGCTGCGTCAGCGCGCCCGCGACCAGCGCAGGCGGAGCCAGGAGCCGCAGGGGGTCCCCCCGCGGAGCAGGGAGAGGTCAGCCCAGGGGGAGGACGTGGAAGAGCCGGGTGCGTTCCCCGACGATCAGGAGCTGCCGTCGGACGACATGGACGACCGCTTCTGACGCGAGCGACGCCAATGGGCGTCGTACCGCCGCGACATCGCCGCGACATCGCCGCGAACGACCGTGACTCACGCGGTGGCCGCTCGGCGCGTACGCAGCCGAGGTGACGAAGGGCGCATCCCCCCACGGGTGCGCCCTTCGTTCGTGTCGGTTCCGCCCTGCCGGAACCGACCTGATTCCGTCCTGCACTCCGTCCTGCTTGCTGGTCCGGAATCAGCCCGGGTGCGCCAGATCCACTCCAAGGCCATTCCAAGCGGGGAGGCTTGAATGCGAGCGGGGGATCCGACGCCTATAGGACTATGCCGGACGGTCATGACTGCCCGCTGACCCGCGGCTGACTCGGCTCTGAATCCGCATGTCACAGGCGTGATCGCAGCCCTGCTCGGACGCCCGCGGAGCCCCGGACGGGACTTCTTCCGCCATGGGTGGCGCAAAACACAGGGTTTTCACCGCATCCACACAAGGCAGGATGGATCCGGATGCGGACTCATCCGGTGGGGACTCATATGACAGACGCTGTGTACTTCGGGCTGCTCGGGCCGCTGGAGATCCGGTACGCCGGGCGGACGGTGCCGCTCCAGGCCGGGCGCCAACGCGCCGTGCTCGCATTGATGCTGCTCCAGCCCGGCCACGAGGTCACCGCTCAGAGCTTCATCAAGTATCTGTGGGACGGCGAGCCTCCGGCCGGGGCCCGCAACACCGTGCAGGCGTACGTCGCCCGGCTGCGCCGCACGCTGCGCGAGTCCACCGGCAGCGACACGGCGATCCGCACCGGATCCACCGGGTACGCGCTCGCCGCAGCCGACGAGGCCGTCGACCTCACCCGCTTCCGCAGCCTCGCCTCCGCCGCGGAGCGGCACCTGGCACGTGGTCAGCTCGCGGCCGCATCCCATCAATTGCGCGATGCCCTCGGGCTGTGGCGCGGATCGGCACTGCAGGACGTCCTCTGCGACCTGCTGCAGCGCGACGAAGCGCCCGCGCTGGAGGAGGAACGGCTGCACGTCGTCGAGCGGCTCTGCGACATCGACCTCACCCGTGGCGGACCCGGAAGCCCCGCCGCCGCGCTGTCGCTGTTGCGGCCCGTCATCGCCGAACGGCCGCTGCACGAACGGCCCTGGTGCCAGCTGATCGCCGCCTTGTACCGGTGCGGGCGGCGCGCCGAGGCGCTCTCGGCCTACCACGACGTCGCCCGGCTGCTCTACGCCGAGCTCGGCGTGGAGCCGGGCCCCGACCTGCGCGCCGTGCACCGCAGCGTGCTCGACGACGTGGACGTCGAGTGGCCGCCGCGCCGCGAACGCGCGACGGTGTGCGGCGCGGCCCCGGTGCACGACGCCTGGAGCGAGCCGCGCCAACTGCCCGGCGGCCCCCCGGAGGTGGCGGGCCGCGACGCCGAGGCCGACCGGGCCGTCAGGCGGCTGACCACGCCACCGGCCGCCGGGACGGTGCCCATCGTCGTGGTCACCGGCGCCCCCGGCAGCGGCAAGACCGCACTGGCCGTACGCGTCGCCCGCAGCCTGGCCGACCGCTTCCCCGACGGCCAGCTCTTCCTCCCGCTCGCCGACCCGTGCGGCGCCCCCCGTTCCCCCGGCGCGCTGCTCACCGATGCTCTCTACGCCACCGGACAGACCGACGGCGCGCAACCGCCGTGTCCCGCCGCCCAGTCGGCGAGGCTGCGCGCCCGTCTCGCCGGACGGCGGGTGCTGCTCGTCCTTGACGACGCCACCGACGCCGAGCAGGTGATGCCGCTGCTGCCCGGCGAACCCGGCTGCGCCGTCCTGGTTACCGCGCGCACCGAACTTCCGGCGCTCACCGCGTTCCACGGCGCGCACCGCCTCGTCCTCGACGCGCTCAGCCCTCAGGCATCGCTGGCGCTCCTCGGCCAGATCATCGGCGCCGAGCGCATCGCGGCCGAACCGCACGCGGCCGCCGAACTCGCCGCGCTCTGCGGCCACCTGCCGCTCGCGCTGTGCGTCGCAGCCGCCAATCTGGCGGGCCGGCGCTTCACCTCTGTCGGCTCCTACGCAGCCGAACTGCGCACCGGCGACCGCCTGGCGTTGCTCTCCCTGTGCGGCGGTGGCGCGGTGAAGGGCACGTTCGACCGCTCCTACCGGGCGCTGCCCGCCCCCGCCCAGCGGCTGTTCCGGCTGCTCGGCTCCACCCCGCTGCCCGAGGTGACCACCAAGGACGCCGCGGTGCTCGCCGGCCTGGCCGAGCGGGAGGCCGAGGAGCACCTGCAGCGCCTCACCGCGGCGCACCTGGCGAGCGAGCACGCGCCCGGTAGCGTGCGGCTGCCCGGCCTGCTGCGGCTGTACGCGGCCGAGCGCGCCCGCGCCGAGGAGGCGCCGTCCGACCTGAACGCCGCCCGCGCCCGCCTGCTGCGCCGGCAGCTGGTCCCGTTGGTCGGCTGAGGCTGAGGCTGACGGCGCACAGCGCTCGAGATCAGCTGCGCGGCGGCAGCACCGGCCGGGAGCGGTCGGGGCGGTCGCTGAGATCGGGCGGGGTGGCTGCCGGGTGGCTCTCCAGCAGGTCGAGCGCGACCCGTACGGCGGCGGCGAGCACCGAGTTGCGTCCCTCGGCCCAGTCGAGCGGGGTGCGCAGCGCCTCGATGTCCGGTTCGATCCCCGAGTTCTCCACCTGCCACCCGTAGGCGTCGAACCAGGCCGCGTTCATGGGCACGGTGATGACCGTCCCGTCGCCGAGCCGGTGGCGACCCGTCATGCCGACCACCCCGCCCCAGGTGCGGGTGCCGACGACAGGGCCGAGGCCGAGCAGCCGGAAGGCGGCGGTGATCATGTCCCCGTCGGACGATGTCGCCTCGTCGGCGACGGCGACGATCGGCCCGCGCGGTGCGTTGCTGGTGTAGCTGACCGGCTGCGCGCCGCGCGTCACGTCCCACCCCAGGATGGAGCGGGTCAGCTTCTCCATCACCAGCTCGCTGATGTTGCCACCCGCGTTGCCGCGCACGTCCACGATCAGCGCAGGCAGTGACACCTCCGACCGCAGATCGCGGTTGAACTGCGCCCAGCCGGAACCGCCCATGTCGGGGATGTGCAGATAGCCGCACCGGCCGCCGCTCAACTCCCGTACCACGGCGCGCCGCCGGGCCACCCAGTCCTGGTAACGGAGCGGCCGCTCGTCGATGAGCGGCTGGACGGCGACGCGGCGCGGATGCCCGTTGCCCACGGCCGCGCCCGCCGGCTTGGTGAAGGTGAGCTCGACCGTTGTCCCGCCCGCCCCCGCGAGCAGCGGATACGGCCCCGCCACCGGATCGACGGGACGGCCGTCGACATGGGTGAGCACCGCACCATCCCGGATCCCGGTGCCGGCGAGCGGGGAACGCGCCTTGGGGTCGGAGGACTCGCCCGGCAGGATCCGGCTCACCACCCAGGAACCGTCCTTGTGGTGGCAGAAGTTGACGCCGAGCAGCCCGATCGGGCGCTGGTAGTGCGGCGGGCCCTCGTTGCGCCGCGCCGCCGTGCAGTACGCGTGCGAGGTACCGAGCTCGCCGAGCACCTCACGCAGTAGATCGGCGAACTCCTCGGGGGACGCCACCCGTTCGACCATCGGACGGTACTGGTCCATGATCGCGTCCCAGTCGATCCCGCACATGTCCGGGGACCAGAAGTAGTCGCGGATGATCCGCCCGGCCTCCGCATACGCCTGCCGCCACTCGGCCGCAGGGTCGACCTCGTGCAGGATCCGCCGCAGGTCGAGGATGACCGTCGTGTCGTCGTCACCCCGCTCGTAGGCCGGCACCACCGCGAGATCGCCGTCGTCGTAGACGACGAGACGGCTGCCGTCCCCGCTGACCACGTACCAGTCCATGTGGTGGACGAGCTCGGTCCGCCGCGACTTCGCCAGGTTGAAGAATTCGAGAGAGGGGCGCGGGGAGGGGTCGGTCGGGTTGGCGAACGTCTCGCCGAGCGCACCGGAGATCGGCCAGCGCAACCAGACGAGACCGCCGCGCACGGCGGAGAGCGAGGAGTACTTCGACGCCGCTACGGGGAAGGGGGTCACCCGGCTCGCCAGCCCCTCCGCCTCGACCACCACCGGGCCGCCCGCCCCGTCGAGCGGATCGAGACCGCCGGTGGCCGGGCGGCCCTCGACGGGCAGCGCGAAGGGCGAAGGAGTCGCGGAGTTGAGCGGCACCAGGTGCGGGCGGCAGCCGAGCGGGAAGGACAGATCGCCGGTGTGCACGTCGTAGACGGGGTCGAAGCCGCGCCAGGAGAGGAACGCGAGATAGCGCCCGTCGCGGGTGAAGACCGGCTGCTCGTCCTCGAACCGGCCGTTGGTGACGTCGATGACGGTGGAGTCGGAGAGCCTGGCGATCCTGATCTGGCGCAGGGACCTGCCGATCACCGGGTGCGACCAGCCGAGCCATGCCGAGTCGGGGGAGAAGCACAGATCGCGCACCGGACCGTTGTCGGAGCGGACGAGCTCGGTGACACCGCCCGCGGCCTCCTCCGCGGACTCCTCGCCGCCCTCGCCGAGCCCGGTGGTCACCAGCAGCAGCCGGCCGTCGTGGGAGGCGACGGCGAGCGTCGTACCGTCGGGGGACGACGCCATCTCGTGCACACGGCCGAGCTCGCCGCCGGCGAGCCGGCGCTCCCCGGCGTCGACGGGCGTGTGCGAGAGCGTGCCGGGCCCCGCCGCCGCCCAGCCGAGCCGGCCCGGGTCGGGCCGCCCCGGTGTCGTTCCCAGCCGTGCCGCACCGGGCGGGCGCTCTCCGGCGGCGCGGCTCGTGGCACGCGTGTCCGTGCCGCCCGTGTCCCGGGAGCCGCCCTCGCTCGGGGCGCTGCGCTCCGGGGTGCGTACGGGAGCAGCCTCACGCGCGCCCACCGGCTCGGGCGCCGGAACGGCCCCCGAGGCCGCAGGGGGCACGCCGGGGAACGTTTCGTCCGCGCCGGCCCACACGTCCTCGTCACCCGTCTCCCGTACCGGGAAGCGGGGCGCCGTCGCCCGGCCCGGCAGCGTGGCGAGCTCGATCGCGTCCTCTCCCTCGGCGTCCGTGACGAACGCGACGTGGCCGGTGTCGCCCAGCATCACCGGCAGCCGCACCCGCGCGCCGGGCTGGTCGGTGATCGTACGGGCCGGGCCGTCCCGGTGCGTCAGCCAGTACAGGCTGCCGCGAACGCACACCGCACTCGCCCGGCCGGTCGTGTCGCACGCCAGGCCGGTGAGGTTGGACGCGGCCGGGACCTGGTAGGGGCGGCGCCCGTTGCGCGGGCCTCCGAGCCGTACGTCCAGACGGCGCGGCGTCGCTGCCGGATCCGTCAGGTCCTCGGCGAGCCACAGCTCGCCCGCGCACTGGTAGATCACCCGGGTGCCGTCGGTCGACGCGTGCCGTGCGTAGAACTCCGCGTGATCGGTGTGACGCCGCAGCTGCGAGCCGTCCCTGCGACACGAGTACAGATTCCCCACGCCCTCGTGGTCGGAGAGGAACGCGATCCGCTCACCCACGAACATCGGGCAGTCCAGGTGGCCCTTCAGCTCCGGCAGCAGCCGTGTGCCCTGCAGCCACAGCCGGCCCGTCGCTCCGCCCCGGTAGCGCTTCCAGGCGGCGGGCTCGTGCGGCGGGGTCCCGTTGAGCAGCAGCGTCAGGTGCTCCCCGCCGATGTCGGCGACGGCGATGTAGGAGGCGGGGCCCCACGGCAGCCGCCCGCCGGGCGACCCGTCGGTCGGGACGGCATAGGGGTGCGAGTAGTGCGAGAGCGGCTGGCCGTGCGAGGAGACGGCGAGGATCCGCCCGTCCGGCGTCCAGGAGCACACCCGGGCGTCCGGGCTGCCCCAGTACGTCAGACGCCGCGCCGGGCCGCCGCCCACCGGGGCGAGGTGGATCTCCGGGTCGAGGCTGCGCCAGCTGGTGTAAGCGATGACGGTACCGTCCGGTGAGAAGCGTGGATGCCCCAGGCGCGTACGGTCGGCGGTGACCCGCCAGGCCCGTCCCGGGACCGTACCGGGGGCTGCGAGTGGTGCAAGCCACAGATCGTCCTCGGCGACGAAGCAGAGCAGGTCGCCATGGATGTGGGGGAATCGCAGATATGCGCCGTCCGTCACAACGTCCACGTCATCTGTCACGTTTTCCATGGTTCTGGCCTGATTTGCTGGGGGCAACTTTTAGCGGGGCCGGAGCGGGCCCGGGGCGGGGCACGGGGCGGCCCCGTGCACCATGGAGGGGTTGGCGACTCGGCGGGGAGCAGGGACGGACAGTGATAGAGGTCCACGGAACGGTGGCGGACGGCTTCGAGCCGGTCCGCGACGCGTTCGTAGGAGGCTTCAAGGAGCGCGGTGAGGTGGGCGCCGCGGTGACGCTCCACCGGGAGGGGCGCAGGGTCGTCGATCTGTGGGCCGGAGCCGCCCACGCCGGCGCCCCCGACGAGGGTCCCGCGTGGGCCGAGGACACCGCGCAGATCATCCGCTCCGCGGGCAAGGGGCCGGCCGCGGCCTGCCTTCTCCTGCTCCACCAGCGCGGCCAGCTCGACCTCGACGCGCCTGTCGCCTCGTACTGGCCCGAGTTCAAGGCGGCGGGCAAGGAGCGCGTCCTCGTCCGCGATCTGCTCACCCACCGCGCGGGGGTGCCGGCGCTCGACACCCCGCTCACCGTGGAGCAGGCGCTCGACGGCAGCTCGGGACCGCGTGCGGTGGCCGCGCAGGCCCCCCAGTGGCAGCCGGGCACCGACCACGGCTACCACGCACAGACCTTCAGCTGGCTGCTGGGCGCGCTGGTGCAGCGCGCCACGGGACGCACGCTCGGCGCCTGGTTCGACCAGGAGATCGCGCGCCCCCGCGGGCTCGACCTGTGGATCGGCCTGCCCCACGACCGCCGGCCGCGGGTCGGCCGTGTCGCCGCCGTCGAGGCCCCCGAACCGCCCTCCGCGAAGGGGCTGCGTGCCCGCCCCAAGCCCTCCGTGGTCGCCGCCTACGCCGACCCGCGGTCGCTGACGCGGCGCGCGTTCGGCGCGATACTGCCGCCCGTCGACGAGAACGACCCCGCCTACCAGTCAGCCGAGTTGCCCGCATCCAACGCCGTCGCCACCGCGCGCGGCCTCGCCGGCTTCTACGCCGCGCTCATCGACGGCCTGTTCGCCCCGGCGACGCTCACCACGGCCCGCACCCCTGAGTCCGAGGGCCCGGACCGCGTGCTGGTGGTCAACACCCGTTTCGGCCACGGTTTCATGCTGCACGGCCCGTCCTGCCCGCTGCTCACCCCGGCCTCCTTCGGCCACCCGGGCCGCGGCGGCTCCCTCGGCTTCGCCGACCCCGAAGCAGGCATCGCCTTCGGTTACGTCACCAACGGCCTCCAGCAGTCGGTGACCGCCGACCCCCGCGCCCAGGCCCTGGTACGGGCGGTGCGCAGCTGTCTGTCGTGACGTGCTTGCCGATGGGTGTGCGATTCGTCCATCGCACACCCGCGATGTAACGGAAACGTCCGCTACACGCGGCGTTCATGGCCGGATAGCGTCCCCTCCCAACGTGGCCCGAACGGCTCGGGAGGCCCTGATGATCGAAACACACGCAACACACGGCGTGGGCGGCTCGTTTGGCGTGGAGACCCGGTCGATCGACTGGGTACCGGACGAGGAACGCCACGGACGCGTCTGGCACCAGGGCCCGTTGTGGTTCCTGGGCAACTTCCAGTACTTCACTGTCGCCGTCGGTTTCGTCGGGCCCTCGCTGGGCCTGCCGTTGGGGCCGACAGTGCTGGCCGGCGTACTCGGCATCGTCGTCGGCACGCTCTTCATGGCGTTCCATGCCTCGCAGGGCCCCGTCCTCGGACTGCCCCAGATGATCCAGTCACGTGCGCAGTTCGGCTACCGCGGCGTGATCGTGGTGCTGGTGGCGACGCTCTTCACCTATCTGGGCTTCAACGTCGCCGACCAGGTGCTGCTCTCCCAAGGCCTGAACGGCGTGTTCGGCTGGAGCCGGCCCTCCGTGGCGGTCGGTGCGACCGTGCTCGCCGTGCTGCTCGCGGTCTACGGGCACGACTGGCTGCACCGCGTCTTCCGGTGGCTGCTGTACATCTCGCTGCCGCTGATGCTGCTGCTCACGGGCGGGGTGCTCACCGGACACGCCGGCGGCCAACCCTCCCACCAGCACCTCGCGTTCACCTGGGCCGCATTCTTCGCCCAGTTCTCCGCGGCGGCCGCCTACAACATCACCTATGCGCCGTACGTGTCGGACTACTCGCGGTACCTGCCGCGGGCCACCTCGGCCAGGTCCCTGATCGCGTCCGTCTTCTTCGGGGCATCCGGCTCCGCCGTGTGGCTCATCGCGCTCGGCGCGTGGCTGGCCATACGCCTGGGGGTGAGCGACGGCCTGGTCGGACTGCGCCAGGCGGGCGACCACGTCATCCCCGGGCTCGGCGCGGCCACCGCCGTCCTGTCCGTGCTGAGCCTCGTCGCCACCATGGGCATGAACGCGTACGGCGGCATGCTCACCGTGCTGACGGGCGTCGACTCGATCCGCACGATCAAACCGACGCGCGCCGCGCGCATCGTCACCATTCTCGTGCTGGCGGCGGTCTGGTATGCGATCGCCTCGCTGATCTCCGAAAACGCCGTCGCGGCGGTCTTCACCGCACTGACGCTCATGCTCTACCTGCTCGTTCCGTGGACGGCGACCAACCTTGTCGACTTCTTCTTCCTCCGGCGCGGCCACTACGCGGTCACCGACCTGTTCACCCCGACCGGCATCTACGGCGCCTGGTCATGGCGCGGCCTCACCGCCTATGCGGCCGGCTTCGCCGCCGAGATCCCGTTCATGGTCCTGCCCAACCTGGGCAGTTGGTCCTACACCGGAGCGGTCGCCCACGACCTCGCCGGAACCGACATCGCCTGGCTGGTCGGCCTGTTCGTCACCTCGATGGTCTATGTGCTGATCTCCCGCACACGCGACAGGGCCCGGGAAGAGGACGCGATCGCCCGCAGCGAGCAGCGCCTGGCGGGGGTGTGAGGGCACTTGGGCGGCGAATAAGCGATGGTCCGTCGGGCGGGGGCGACCCTACGCTGATCACCTCCGACGGGAGCCGACGCAAAGGGGCAGTCGATGGGGCGGTTCGACGGGTACGGGGTGCTGGTCACCGGTGCGGGTCAGGGGATCGGCGAGGCGGCCGCACGGCGGTTCGCGGGTGAGGGCGGCAGCGTCCTGGTCACTGACATCGTGCCCGAGCGCGCCGACCGCGTCGCCGAGGCCATCATCACGTCGGGCGGGACGGCCGAGCCGTACGCATGCGATGTCGCCGACCAGGCCGCAGTCGACGGGGCGGTCGCCTTCGCCGTCGAGCGCTTCGGCTCGCTCGACGTCCTCGTCAACAACGCCTACTCCTGCGCCGCGGATCCGGAACGTTTCGAGGAATTCGAAGACACCGCGTGGTACCGGGACTTCGAGGTGACCGTCCACGGCACGATGCGCTGCTCGCGCGCCGCGCTCCCGCATCTGGCCGCCGCGGACGGCCGCGGCGCGATCGTGAACGTCGGCTCGGTCAACTCCGAGGCGTACCACGGCTGCACCGCCTACAGCGCCGCGAAGGCGGCCCTGGTGGGGTTCACGCGGACGCTCGCTGTCCAGGCCGCCCCGCGCGGCGTGCGCGTCAACCTCGTCCAGCCCGGCACCACCCACACGGCTGGCTGGGACCAGCGCGGCCAGTCCCACGTCCTCGCGCACCTCGCCCGCCACTACCCGTTGGGCCGCGTCGGCACCCCCGAGGACATGGCCGCGGCGATCACCTTCCTCGCCTCCCGCGACGCCTCCTGGATCACGGGCGTGACCCTGCCCGTCGACGGCGGCCTGCTGGTGAGCAACCTCGGGATGAACCAGGCCTTCGACGAGGACGCGGTCGGCTGATATCACCCAGTGGTTCAGATCAGTCCGAGCTTCAGCATCAGCGCCCGGTCGAGCTCTGTGAGTCCGTCCCCATCGAGAGCGCCCTTGAATTCGCCGAGCCGAATGGGGGCAACCGAGTAGATCTGGTCGCTGAGGATACGTGACTTGGCGCCGTTGAATTGGGCCACGAGTGGTGTCACCCGGCGGCTGCCTTGAGGATCGCTGCGACGATGGGTCCGGCGAACTGGTAACCCTCGCCGCTGTTGGGGACGGTGGCCGCGGCGGCCACGTCGCCGTCGTAGGCCACGAACCAGCTGTTGGGCTTGGTCTGTCCGTCGACCTCGGCGGTTCCGGTCTTCGCACCGACGTCACCGCTGAGCCCGGTCATGGCCGGGGCCGCGGTGCCGGACTGCGCGGTCAGCTGCATCATGGAGCGGACCTCGGCGGCCACGGTGGCGGGCAGCGGCCGTGCGGCCTGGGCGAAGGTACGGCCGTCGACCGACGGCGGGACGATGAAGGGCTGGTGGAAGGAGCCCGCCTTGACGGTGGAGACCACCGATGCCATGTCCAGCGGGCTCATCAGGTCCCGGCCCTGGCCGATGTACGACATGGCCTTCAGCGACCCGGTGGCCGCGGGGATGCTGCCGTCGTAGCTGGGAGCGCCGACGTTCCAGTTGAGCCCGATCCCGAACACGTCGCGGGCCTCGTTGGCCACGGCGTCGTCCGGCAGGAAGTTCGCGGTGGAGATGAAGGCGGTGTTGCAGGAGTCCGCGAAGTCCAGGGCCATGTTCGGGTTGTTGAGCGAGAAGTTGTCGACGTTGTGGAAGGTCTGGCTGCCGTACTGGAGGTACTTGGGGCAGGGCAGCGGCTTGTCGGGGGCGACCTTCCCGGTCTCCAGCGCTGCCGAGGCGGTGATCAGTTTGAAGGTCGAGCCGGGCGCGTACGTGCCCATCATCGCCTTGTCGTATCCGACGGCCGGCTGGTTGGCGATGGCGAGGATCGCGCCGGTGCTCGGCTGGATGACCACCGTCGAGGCGTCCGGCCCCTTGGTCTTGACGGCCTGCTCGGCCGCGGCCTGGATGCGGGCGTCGATCGTGGTGGGCAGCGCCTTGCCGGACGTGCCATGGGAGAGGACATGCAGTACTTGTCCCGGTTGCCCGTTCGCGCCCTTGACGCGGATCTCAGTGCCGGGCGTGCCGCCGGTCTTGGTGCCGTAGGCCTGCTGCAGTTGGCTGAGAATCGAGCCGAGCGAGGGGTACTGGGAGGCCGTCAGCACCGTCCCGTTGCGGTCGACGACGGTGAGGGGAGGCGTGACCGACTGATCCGTCTCCAGGCTCTCGCCCTGCGTCAGCGTCGGATACAGCACGGACGGCGCCCACTTGATCACCGGGCGGCCCGACGCGTCGCGGGTCACCGTCAGCGACGAGTCGTATGCCCAGCTGGACGGCTGGCCGTTGTAGTCGAACCGGGCGCGCACCGAGAACGGCACGCTCGTGCCCATCGCGGGCCTGCGGCTCAGGCTGAGCGACGTGGCGTGGAACTGCTGACGGAACGCGGCGAGCTGGTCGGCGGCCTGCGTTGCGTCATCGGTGAGGCCGGCCGCCTTCGCGGTGTCGCCCGACGCCCACGCGGCGAGGAAGTCGCGCGAGGTGGCGGCGACATCGGCGGCCGACGGGGGAGTGCTGACCGTGGGCGACGGCTGAGGCGCGGCGTGCGCCACCGAAGCACCGGCCGACGTCCCCTGGAACAGGGTGTAACCGCCGTACCCGGCCGCGCCGACCACCACCGCGCACACACCGCCGATGACGGCACCCTTGGTACGTCCTTGCATGCGTCCTTCCCTCCCCGGACCGTCCGACACGCACCGATCCTCGAGGGGCGTGACGCGCTCGGAACTCTATGACACAGATGTGGTCATCCGGTCAAGGAACCACAACTGGCGGCAAACGCTCTGGTGCCGAAGCAGACACATATCACGTCCCGTCAGGTGCAGTGCACCCGATCCGGTCAGATCCACGTATCCAACCACATGCGGGCGCGCCAGGCGTCCAGCGGGATTGTCATACCGGTATACAGCGGGTAGAAGTAGATGAAATTCCAGATGATCAGCAGAACGAGCGTGCCCGCGCCGACCGCGCCCCACATCCGGCGTCTTTCGGTCGCTCCCCGCGGGCCCAGCATCGCCCCGACCATCATCGCCACCGCCAGGCACAGGAACGGTACGAACACCACCGCGTAGAAGAGGAAGATCGTGCGCGACTGGTAGTGGAACCACGGCAGGTACCCGGCCGCGACACCGCACAGGATCGCCCCCGCCCGCCAGTCGCGGCCCAGCGCCCACCGGTAGAGCAGGTAGAGCAGCGCGAAGCACGCCGCCCACCACAGCAGCGGTGTTCCGATGGCCAGTACTTCGCGGGCGCAGCCGCCTGCCGCCGTGCAGCCGCTCTGGCCGGGCTTCGGCGATTCGTAGTAGTACGAGACCGGGCGGCCCAGCACCAGCCAGCTCCACGGGTTGGACTGGTAGGTGTGCGGCTGCGTGAGGTGCACATTGAACTGGTACACCTCGTACTGGTAGTGCCACAGGCTGCGCAGCGGCCCCGGGATCCACGACCACGTGCCGCCGCGGCCGTCAGCCCAGTGCCGGAAGTAGCCGTTCCCGGTGACGAACCAGCCGGTCCAGGAGAGCAGATACGTCGCCAGGGCGACGGGCACGAGCGAGAGGAAGGCCGGGCCCGCGTCGCGCCGCAGCATCGCCCGGTACGGACGGGATGCCCCGGCGAGGCGCCGTGCCCCCGCGTCCCAGAGCACGGCCATGATCCCGAAGGCGACGACATAGAACGCGCCGTTCCACTTCGATGCGCAGGCCAGGCCCAGCAGCACCCCGGCCGCGATTCGCCACGGGCGCAGGCCGAGCCGGGTCAGCGCCCCGGCCTCGGCGTCCGGACGGTCGCCGTCCGGCAGGGCGGCGGCGAGCCGGGCGCGCGCCTTGTCACGATCGATCAGCAGCGCGCCGAAGGCGGCAAGCACCCAGAACATCACGATCAGATCGAGGAGCGCGGTGCGGCTCATCACGAATTCGAGCCCGTCGACCGCCATCAGCCCGCCGGCGAGGCAGCCGAGCGCGGTGGAACGGAACAGCCGCCGCCCGATCCGGCAGAGCATGAGCACCGCGAGCGTGCCGAGCAGCGCGGTCATGAACCGCCAGCCGAACGGGTTGAGCCCGAAGACCCACTCGCCGAACCCGATGACCCACTTCCCCACCGGCGGGTGCACCACGTAGGAGGGGTCCGGGCTGACCGGGATGTGCTGCGGCGTCGCGAGGATCTGCGCATTGGCGTTGTCCGGCCAGGTCGCCTCGTAGCCGAAGTGCCACAGCGCCCAGGCGTCCTTGGCGTAGTACGTCTCGTCGAATATCACCGCGCGGGGGCTGCCCAGCTGCCAGAACCGCAGTGCACCGGCGACCAGCGCGACGAGCAGCGGGCCGCCCCACCCCGACCAGCGGGCGAGGCGCCGGACCGCGGCCGGGCCCAGGCCCAGCGTCTGCCACACCCGGGCCCCGCCCGGCTCCCGGAACGGGGGGACCAGACGGTCGCTGACGGGGGTGCGGGGGTGCTCGACATGGCCGAAACGGCGCAGGCGCCGCTGCCACGCCGTCGGGTGCGCCGCGCGGGACGCGCCCGACGCGGTCGCCCCGGAGGCGGCGGCCCCGGGCTCGGTCGCGGTGTCACTGGTCACCGGGACATCGTAGGGATAGGTCGGCCGGGTGTGCGCCCCCTTGTGGATGGTCGGGCCCGGGGGCCCGCCCACGGAGTCGGCTGATGCCATGGTCGGGAGAGACTGGAGCGGTGACAGGACTCCTCGTACTCGCCGGAACGCCCATCGGAACGCCGGACGACGCCCCTCCGCGTCTGACCGCCGAGCTCGCCTCGGCCGATGTGATCGCCGCGGAGGACACCCGCCGCCTGCGGCGCCTCACCTCCGCGCTCGGTGTGACGCCGGCCGGGCGCATCGTGTCCTACTTCGAGGGGAACGAGAGCGCCCGCACCCCCGAGCTCGTGGACGCACTGGAGTCGGGCGACCGCGTGCTGCTGGTCACGGACGCCGGGATGCCGTCCGTCTCCGACCCCGGCTACCGGCTGGTGGCCGCGTGTGTCGAGCGCGGCATCCGGGTCACGGCCGTGCCGGGCCCGTCGGCTGTGCTGACCGCGCTGGCCCTGTCCGGCCTGCCCGTGGACCGGTTCTGCTTCGAGGGATTTCTGCCGCGCAAGGCGGGGGAGCGGGCCGCACGCCTGCGCGAGGTGGCGGACGAGCGCCGCACGCTCGTCTACTTCGAGGCACCGCACCGCCTGGACGACACCCTCGCCGCGATGGCGGAGATCTTCGGCGGCGAGCGCCGGGCGGCGGTCTGCCGTGAGCTGACCAAGACGTATGAGGAGGTCAAGCGCGGCCCGCTGAAGGATCTTGCAGCCTGGGCGGCCGAGGGAGTGCGTGGCGAGATCACCGTGGTGGTGGAGGGGGCGCCGCGCGCTGCCGCGGAGCAGCCGGATCCGGCCGAGCTCGCACGCAGGGTCGCGGTACGGGAGTCCGCGGGCGAGCCGCGGAAGGCGGCGATCGCCGTGGTCGCGGCGGACGCGGGAGTCCCCAAGCGGGACGTTTTCGACGCCGTCGTGGCGGCGAAATCTTCCCGCCGTTCCGGATGAGGCGAGTGCTGTTCCCACCTGCCCGTCCGTTACCGCACACACGCGGGTGCGCATCAGGGCCGGAACGTCCTAACGTGGGTGGTAAGTCCCGCACTGGGCATCCTGCCCCGGTGGGCATCAGGAGTTGCCATGAGCGAGACCGTCGGCACCCCGTACCCGCACGGTTCTTCCAACGAGACGGTGCATGAGGCGTACTCGTTCGCGTGCATGGGCTGCGGGCACGTGTGGGAGCAGTCCTACGAAATAGGGCACCACACTGACGAGGCCGGGCACACCTCCGTCACGTACTACGTGCACCAGCAGCCCGTCCCCTCGCCGCTCACCCGGCCCACGTGCATGAACTGCGGCGGGCACCACGTGCGGATCATGCGCTCCGGCCGTGTCTCCGGCGCGGTCCGGGAGCACCCCATGGGCAGTGCGATGTCCGAGCAGGGCGGGACGACCGGTTCGTGGGCGGACCCGTTCAACGTGCTCGGCGGCCTGGCCTGGGACACCGGCTGGGAGCACGAGGGGGAGGAACGGGAGGAACGGGAGGAGAAGGCCGCGGAGGACGAGGCGGAGCGGCCGCGCACCCGTCGTCCCCACCGCAACTGGGTCGCGGTGCTGCTCGCGCTGTTCCGGCGCGACCGTGACCAGGGGCGGCCCGCCTGAGGGGGTCCGGGGACGGCTCGTAGACTCCGGGCCATGGCGGAGAAGGCCGAGAAGACGGAGAAGGCGGAGAAGGACGCGGCTCCGCCGCTGCCCGAGCCGTTGCGGGTGGCGGTCGCCGACTCGCACACCCACCTCGACATGCAGCAGGGCACGGTCGACGAGGCACTGGCCAAGGCTGCGTCGGTGGGTGTGACGACCGTGGTCCAGGTCGGATGCGATCTCGCCGGGTCGCGGTGGGCGGCCGGCACCGCGGCCTCGTACGACGGCGTCCACGCCACCGTCGCCCTGCACCCCAACGAAGCCCCCCGCATCGTCCACGGAGATCCTGACGGCTGGTCGCGGCAGGGCGCGCGTGAGCCCGGCGGCATGGCGGCGCTCGACGCCGCGCTTGACGAGATCGCCGTGCTCGCCGAGCTGCCGCAGGTCCGCGGGGTCGGCGAGACCGGGCTCGACTACTTCCGTACCGGCCCGGAGGGCGTGGACGCGCAGACGTACTCGTTCCGCCGCCATATCGACATCGCCAAGCGGACCGGCAAGGCTCTGGTGATCCACGACCGCGACGCCCACGCCGACGTGCTGCGCGTCCTGGCCGAGGAGGGCGCGCCGGACACCGTGGTTTTCCACTGCTACTCCGGCGACGCCGGGATGGCGAAGGTGTGCGCCGAGGCCGGGTATTTCATGTCCTTCGCCGGCAATGTCACCTTCAAGAACGCCCAGCCGCTGCGTGACGCCGTCGCCGTCGCACCGCTCGACCTGCTGCTCGTCGAGACCGATGCCCCGTTTCTGACTCCGGCGCCCTATCGCGGGCGCCCCAATGCGCCCTATCTCGTCCCGATCACGGTACGGGCGATGGCGGCCGCCAAGGGCGTCGACGAGGACACCCTCGCCGCTGCCGTGGCGGCCAACACGGCCAAGGCCTTCGCGTACGGGCAGGTCTCACCCGCCCCATAAGCTGGGGGAGTGAGCACCACCCCATCGAGCGACACCGATCACGGCCATCTCCTCGGTCCCGCCGACATCCGGGAGCTGGCCGCCGCACTCGGCGTCCGCCCGACCAAGCAACTCGGCCAGAACTTCGTCATCGACGCCAACACCGTGCGCCGCATCGTGCGCACCGCAGGGGTGCGCCCCGAGGACGTCGTGGTCGAGATCGGGCCGGGCCTCGGCTCGCTGACGCTGGCACTGCTCGAAGCGGCGGACCGGCTGGTCGCAGTGGAGATCGACCCGGTGCTCGCCCAGGCCCTGCCGACGACCGTGCAGGCGCGCCTGCCCGGCCGCTTCGACCGCTTCTCGCTCGTCCACCGCGACGCCATGCAGGTCGACGAGCTGCCGGGCCCCGCACCGACCGCGCTCGTCGCCAACCTTCCGTACAACGTCGCCGTCCCGGTGCTGCTCCACATGCTGGCGACGTTCCCGACGATCCAACGGACCCTGGTGATGGTCCAGTCCGAGGTCGCCGACCGGCTGGCGGCCCGGCCCGGTTCGAAGGTGTACGGCGTCCCCTCGGTCAAGGCGGCCTGGTACGCGGAGGTCAAGCGGGCGGGGGCCATCGGCCGCAACGTCTTCTGGCCCGCGCCCAACGTCGATTCCGGGCTCGTCTCGCTCGTACGCCGTGCGCAGCCGCCGAAGACCAGCGCGCGCCGCGAGGAGGTCTTCGCGGTGGTCGACGCGGCGTTCGCGCAGCGCCGCAAGACGCTGCGCGCCGCCCTCGCGGGATGGGCCGGCTCCGCCGCGGCGGCGGAGGCCGCGCTGACCGCGGCCGGGGTCTCGCCTCAGGCGCGCGGAGAGGCGCTGACCGTCGAGGAGTTCGCCGCCATCGCCGAACACAAGCCCGGCATCGAGCTCTCCCGAGGAGACCAGTGACCCCCGCCCCCGTCACCGTCCGCGTACCGGCCAAGGTCAACGTCCAGCTCGTCGTCGGAGGCCTGCGCCCCGACGGCTTCCACGACCTGGCCAACGTCTTCCTCGCCGTCGGCCTCCACGACGAGGTCACCGCGACCCCGGCCGACCGGCTGCGGATCACCGCATCGGGACCCGACGCCCACCAGGTGCCGCTCGACGAGACCAACCTCGCCGCGCGCGCAGCCCTCGCGCTGGCGGCGCGGCACGGCATCGAACCCCGCGTCCACCTGCACATCAGCAAGGACATCCCGGTCGCAGGCGGCATGGCGGGCGGCAGCGCGGACGGCGCGGCCGCGCTCGTCGCCTGCGACGCACTGTGGGGAACGGGCGCCACACGCGCCGAACTCCTGGCGATCTGCGCCGAATTGGGCAGCGACGTGCCGTTCAGCCTCGTCGGCGGGGCGGCGCTCGGGCGCGGCAGGGGAGAGCGGCTCGAACCGGTCGAGGTGACCGGGACCTTCCACTGGGTCTTCGCCGTCGCCGACGGTGGCCTGTCCACCCCGGAGGTCTACCGCGAGTGCGACCGGCTCCGTGAGGCGTCCGGCGGCGGCCACACCGCCGCCGACCTCCCCGAACCGCAGCCCACGCCCGCGCTGCTCGAAGCGCTGCGCACGGGCGACGCCGCCGCCCTCGCCTGCGCTCTCGCCAACGATCTGCAGGCCGCCGCGGTGAGTCTGCGCCCCTCGCTCGCCGACACGCTGCGGGCCGGCACGGAGGGCGGCGCGCTCGCTGCCCTCGTCTCGGGCTCGGGCCCGACCTGTGCCTTCCTCGCCAAGGATCCGGAGGCGGCGGAATCCGTCGCCGAGGCCCTGCTCTCCTCGGGCACCTGCCGCAAGGTGCGGGTCACCTCGGGCCCGGTGCCGGGCGCCACCGTCTTTCCTGACGGCAGTCCTGACCGAACGCTGCCCTGAATAAACGACCGGCAGCGCCGACTACGCTGGAAGGCTCATCCGCCCCCGCACGTATGGAGAGCAATGGCCGTCAACCTGGTCAACGTCGAGGCCATCGACAAGGTGTACGGGACACGTACGCTGCTCGACGGCGTCTCGCTCGGCGTATCGGAGGGCGACCGCATCGGTGTCGTCGGCCGCAACGGCGACGGCAAGACCACCCTCGTCCGCATCCTCGCCAAGCTGGAGGAGCCGGACGGCGGCCGCGTCACCCACGTGTCCGACCTGCGCCTCGGCGTCCTCACCCAGGCGGACTCGCTCGACCCCGCCGCCACCATCAGGCACGAGGTCGTCGGCGACCTTGCCGACCACGAGTGGGCGGGGGACGCCAAGATCCGTGACGTGCTCACCGGTCTCTTCGGCGGCCTTGACCTGTCCGGCTTCCCGCAGGGCCTGGACACCATCATCGGACCGCTCTCGGGCGGCGAGCGGCGGCGCATCGCGCTCGCCAAGCTGCTCATCGCCGAGCAGGACCTGATCGTCCTCGACGAGCCGACCAACCACCTCGACGTCGAGGGAATCGCCTGGCTCGCCGCCCACCTGCAGGCGCGCCGTGCGGCGCTGGTCTGCGTCACCCACGACCGCTGGTTCCTCGACCAGGTCTGCACCCGCATGTGGGACGTGCAGCGCGGCGCCGTCCACGAGTACGAGGGCGGCTACTCCGACTACGTCTTCGCCCGCGCCGAACGCGAGCGCCGCGCCGCGAGCGAGGAGGCCAAGCGCCAGAACCTCGCCCGCAAGGAGCTCGCCTGGCTGCGCCGCGGCGCCCCGGCCCGGACCAGCAAGCCGCGCTTCCGCATCGAGGCGGCGAATGAGCTGATCGCCGATGTGCCGCCGCCGCGCGACTCCGCGGAGCTGATGCGGTTCGCCAATTCACGGCTCGGCAAGACCGTCTTCGACCTGGAGGGCGTGACCGTCACCGCCGGACCGAAGATGCTGCTCAAGCACCTGACCTGGCAGCTGGGACCCGGCGACCGCATCGGCCTGGTCGGCGTCAACGGCGCCGGCAAGACGTCGCTGCTGCGCACGCTCGCCGACGCCGCGTACTCGGGCGGCGAGCAGCAGCCCGTGGGCGGCCGGGTGGTGGTCGGCAAGACCGTCAAGCTCGCCTACCTCTCGCAGGAGGTGCGTGAACTCGACCCGACGTGGCGGGTGCTGGAGGCGGTCGAGCGGGTGCGCCAGCGGGTCGACCTCGGCAAGGGGCGGGAGATGACCGCCTCGCAGCTGTGCGAACGCTTCGGCTTCGTGAAGGAGAAGCAGTGGACGCCGGTTGGTGACCTCTCCGGAGGCGAGTGCCGCCGCCTGCAGATCCTGCGGCTGCTCATGGACGAACCGAACGTGCTCTTCCTCGACGAGCCGACCAACGACCTCGACATCGAGACGCTCACGCAACTGGAGGACGTGCTCGACGGCTGGCCGGGATCGCTCGTCGTCATCAGCCACGACCGGTATTTCATCGAGCGCACCACCGACCGGGTCTTCGCGCTGCTCGGCGACGCAACGCTGCGGATGCTGCCGCGCGGCATCGATGAGTACCTCGAACGCCGCCGCGCGGCCATCGAGGCCTCCGCCGCCGCGGCGCCGGCGGCACCGCCCAAGGCCCGGTCGTCCGCGGCCGAATCCCGTGCGGTGAAGAAGGAACTCCAGCGCATCGAACGCCAACTGGACCGCATCGCCGAGAAGGAGGCGGCACTGCACGCCGCGATCGCGGAGAACGCGACGGACTTCGAGCGGGTGGCGGAGCTCGACGCGGAGCTGCGCGGGCTGCGCGACGAGCGGGACGAACTCGAAATGCGCTGGCTGGAGATCGCGGACGACGCGTAACGGTTGAGCGGCAGACGGCCCGGCCCGCAGTCCTGTCGGCGCCCGGTGGTACAAAGAATCCGCTCACAACATCTGGCACCAACGGGGGAACCACCGATGTCGCAGCCACCGCCGCCGCCACCGGGCCAGAACTCTTACAACAGCCCCGGCAACAGCCCGTACGGGAACTCGTACAACCCGTACGCACAGCAGCAGCCCCCGCAGGGGTGGCCGGTGCAGCAGCCCGCGTACCCGGCGCCCTACTCGCCCGTCGCGCCGGCCCGAGGGCTGTCGGGCGGCAGGATCGCCGCGGTGGTCGCAGCGGTGGTCGCAGCGGTGGTCGCAGCGGTGCTCGTGGTGGCAGGCGGCGTGTGGCTCGTGGCCTTCCGCGGCGGCTCGCACAACCAGGCCCAGGGCGGCGGCGGTTCGGGCGGTGGAATCGACGCACAGCACCACTCCCAGGGAAGGCTCGTCTGGGACAAGCCCTCCCCGTCGGTGCCGTCGAGCGCCGGGCTCAAGCCCGACCCGGGCGTGTGGTTCTCCGGGGACGACGTCGTCAAGACCACGCTCAGCGGCGTCACCGCCTACAACATCGACAACGGCCACGAGGACTGGACGATCGCCGCCCCCTCCGGCACCACCTGTGCGGTGTCGCACGAGGCGGTGAACGACAAGATCGCAGTGCAGTACGGCACGCGGTGCGAGAACGTCATGCTCATCGACCTCTCGGCGCACCGCCGGCTGTGGACCAAGCCCCTCCCGTCCCGCAACGGCGACGGCAGCCCGGTCGAGTACGACTACACCCAGATCGGCATCAGCGGCGATGTCGTCGCCCTCGCGTGGGAGGGCGACTCCGTCGCCTACCAGATCGGCACGGATAAGATGCTGTGGCAGCTCCAGGACGGCGCCCAGTGCACCGACAAGGGCTTTGCTGGCGGCACACAGCTCATCGACGTCATCCAGTGCGGCTTCGACGGGCCGTACCACGTGGCCAAGCTCGACCCCATGTCCGGCAAGGCGCTGTGGACCTGGGACGCCCCGGCCGGCACCTCGGTGACCAATGTGCTGTCGGTCGACCCGGTGGTGGTCGGCATCGCCGCCGGATCGGATCTGATCACGGATGCCCTCGCCATCGACGCGAGCGGCAGGACGCGTTCCCAGTTCGCTCTCGACAAGAGCAAGGTCCACATCGACTGCCCGGCCAACGATCTGATGCCCTGCAACGACGTCGTCGTCGACAGCGGCACCGCCTACATCGCCACCGCCTCCGCCCAGGGGAACGCGGCGCAGGGCACCTACGGCCAGGTCAACGAGGTCGAGGCGATCGATCTGTCGAACGGGCAGCCTAAGTGGGTCAGCAGGGGCGACAAGGAACGGGCCCTGGAGGTCTTCGCGGAGAGCGGGAACAATCTGCTCGCGTACATGCCCGTCAGCTTTCAGAGCCCGGGGGCGATCTACCGCATCGACACCTCGACCGGTGCGGTCACGCGCTACGTCCAGTTCTCCTCGTCCACGCAGAGCGGGGAGAACAAGGCCTACGGCGTCGGCACCGGGATGGGTCTGTACTGGTACCGGGAGCACTTCTTCATGGCGCCGCAGCAGATCTACGCGGGGGGCAGCACGGGCACCACGCCGGTGTTGATCGCGGCGTTCCATTGAGCCCGTCCGGCAGAACCCCGGAGCCGGGCCGCTGGGCCGAGCGGGCGATCCCCGTCGCGATGGCCGCCCTCTTCTTCGGCCTGTACTGCGCGCTGTCGATCCGCAGGCATCAGCAGCTGCGGTCGGCCGGATACGACCTGGGGATCTTCGAGCAGGCGGTGCGTGCCTACGCGCATCCGCACGCGCCCGTGGCCCCGTTGAAAGGGCCTGGATACAACCTGCTGGGTGATCATTTCCATCCAGTGCTGATGCTGCTCGCCCGCGTGTACCGGGTCTTTCCCAGCCCGCTCACCCTGCTCGTGGCGCAGGCCGCCCTCATCGCGTCGGCGATCCTCCCGCTCTCCCGATGGGCCTGTCAAGAGATCGGGCCGGCTGCGGCGGTCGTGACCGGGTTCGGTGTCGGGGCGTCGTGGGGGCTTGTGCAAGCCGTGCACTTCGACTTCCACGAAGTGTGCTTCGCCGTCCGTCCCGCTGCTGGCCTTCGCGGCGGAGGCGGCGGCCCGGCGGCGGTGGCGGGCAGCGGTGTGCTGGGCGCTGCCGCTGCTGTTCGCCGCGGGCGGCGGCCGACGCCGTCGCCTGGGCGGAAGCCCACGGCTACCACGGCGTGGCGTACGACGACGGGATCACGTTGCTGAGAAGGGGCTGACCGGGTTTGAGTACGGACGGGGCGGAGGAGCTGCACCATGCTCCTCCGCCCCGCGAGTGGTGCGGTGGTCACCCCAGAGGCGGGTGCCGGGCCCCCACAGCACCGGCACATCTCCGCTGTCTCCCTGGGGCTCCACCGCCCGCGGCTCTCCTTGGCACACCCCCTGCCCTGCGCGGGAGCCGCAGTCCGGAAGATCAGAAGGCGTAGAGCGGGCCGCCTTGGGCGCGCATCACGCACTCGTTCGGGAAACTGCGTGCGTAGTCGACGCGTTCGCCCTGCCATGCCCCCTGCACGGTGACGACGACCGGGGCGTAGATCATGGCGCAGAACGACTGCGGCTGTGCCGGGAGCGCGGCCAGATCGCCGTCGGCGGCGCTGAGTTCGGCGCACGCTTCCTGCGGCGCCGGATGGCTCCCGCCCGGTGAGGGCGTACAGGTCAGTGTCACCGCGCGCTCCACGCCCACCGTCTGGGCGGATTCGCCGGGCGACAGGGTGAGGACCAGGGCGGACGGGGTGTCAGCCGCGGCCGTCCGTGCTGCGTCCGTCGCGCCGGCGGTATCGGCGGCGTACGCCGTGCCGCCCAACGGCAGTGCGACGGCCGCGGCGAGCATGGCGCCGCACACAGCCACCAGTCCTGCTCTGCTCCGCATATCGATCATCTCCTCGCTGAGATGTTCCGGATAACGGACGCGAGTCTGTCGATAATCTTCACGGTTTGCACATCGACCGATCCAAATCCGTCACATGTGGTGACCCTGTGGTGGCGCATCGTGTACCGGTTCGTGTCCGGTATGCGCTTCAACCACCGTCCCTGCCTGGGGAGTTGCATGAGGCGGAGGGCGGCGCGAGTGACTACACAGGGCGCACGGACGGATACGAGCCGTCCCCGAGTCGGCTGGAAACAGATCAGTAATCGCTCGGAAACGCCGGAGGGGAGGCTCGTCGAGGATCCTTCTTGTGGGTAATGGGCACACGACGACGAGTAAGCGTGTACCTTCCGGGCGAGGCCCGGTCCCGCAGTAGGTGGGGTGCGCACGGGACACTGGGCAGACGGACGCTACGACTGCTGTCGCAGCATCGGGTACGGCATTGGCATCACATCACGTGCGTGGAAACGCGCCGCACCGGGGAGTCTCACTACCGCCCGGGACTCCCGGGCCCTGCGGGAATGAGGGGGCAAGCCACATGGGCGTCAGGCTGGTGGTGGTCGACGACCACCGTCTGCTCGCGGAGGCACTCGCCTCGGCGCTGAAGCTGCGCGGCCACCGCGTCCTCGCGGCCGGCGCGCCGTGCGCGAGCGCGGCGGAGCTGGTGATCTCGCGCATGCCCGAGGTGTGCCTGCTGGGGACGACGCAACCCGCGGAGCCGGGTGTGTTCGATCCCGTGGTGAGAATCAAGCGGGAGCGTCCCACGGTTTCGGTCGTCGTGCTCGGCCCCGTACCGAGTCCGCGCGGCATCGCGGCGGCGTTCGCCGCCGGTGCCTCCGGCTACGTGCGTCACGACGAACGCATCGAGGGCGTGGAGCGCGCGATGGCGAAGGCACGCGCCGGAGAGGTCGCGGTGGCACCGGCGCTGCTGCAGGGCGCCTTCACCGAGCTGCTCCACCCGGTCGCCGAGCCGGACGACGAGGCCGGGCGCCTGCTGCAGATGCTCACCCCGCGCGAGGTGGAGGTGCTGGTACGGGTGGCGGACGGCGAGGACACCCGGCTGATCGCCGCGCGGATGGGGATCGCGTCGAGCACGGCACGTACCCATGTGCAGCGGGTACTGATGAAGCTGGGCGTCGGATCGCGCCTGGAGGCGGCGGCGCTCGCGGCCCGTACGGGGCTGCTGGAGCGCGCAGTCGCCGAACGCAACGGGCGGCGGCCCGGCTCGGCGGACTGATCACCAGTCCGCCGCACCGGGCCCCGGCGTGACGACTTCGTCTGCTGTTTCCGCTACTTCTGCTGTTCGTCGGGGGACGGCGGAGGCGGCGTCGGGCTCAGCCGGAGCCAGAGCAGGAAGAGCAGGCCGAGGGCGAGCATGCCGATACCCGTCCACAGGTTGATGTTGATGCCTTGTGCCTTCTTGATGTCGGCGCTCGACGCGGTGATGCCGGCGACGGTGACGATGACGCCGTAGACCACGAACAGGCCGCCGATGATGCGGCGTATGTCGAAGAGCCGTGCCGCGGTTGCGGACTTGGCCTCCAGCTCCTCGACCTCGTGCTGGTACTCACTCATGGGACATTGCTCCTATGCACCTGTGCCGGGGCGTCAGAACGAGAAGGGGAGGTAAAGCGCGGCGGCGAGCACCAGGGCGCCGGTGCCCAGCAACGCGGGCTTGCGGTACCAGGCCTCGTCGCCCGCTGCCGGAGGCTCCTCCATGCCCGGCGAACGCGTCCCGTACACCAGCCCGGCCAGCTCCTCCACCGGCTTGGGCTTGGTCACCAGGCTCACCGCGACCATGACCACGGCTCCGGCGACGAAGCCGACGATCGCGGAGACGAAGTTGGCGCCCTGGTCGCTGGGGATCGCGACGATGTGGTCCTTGTAGATCCAGAAGTAGTTGATCATCGCGGCGACGGTGCCCGCCAGCAGGCCCCAGAACCCGGCCTTTGCCGTGGTCCGCTTCCAGAACATGCCGATGATGAACACGACGAACAGCGGGACGTTGAAAAACGAGAACAACGTCTGCAGGTACGCCATGATGTTGCTGAAGCTGGAGGCGAGGAACGCGGTTCCGATGCTGATCAGCACGCCGATGACGGTGATGACCCGGCCGAACTTCAGGTAGTAGGCATCGGATTCGCCGCGCTTGACGTACTGCGACCAGATGTCGTTGGTGAAGACGGTGTTGAACGAGGAGACGTTGGCGGCCATGCCCGCCATGAACGCCGCCAGCAGGCCGGTCACCGCGATGCCCAGCACCCCGTTGGGCAGCAGGTCCTGCATGAGCAGCGGGATCGCGTCGTTATAGGTGAGGTTGGAGCCGGGGGTGCCGATCTTGGGCACGATCGCCGCGGCGATCAGTCCGGGGATCAGCACGCCGAAGACGATGAAGACCTTCGGGAACGCGGCGATCAGCGGGGTGCGGCGGGCCGCCGAGAGGTTCTTGGCGGACAGCGCGCGCTGCACCTCGGCGAAGTTGGTGGTCCAGTAGCCGAAGCTGAGCACGAAGCCGAGGCCGAGGACGATGGTGAGCCAGTTGGCGCCGAGCGGGTTGCTCGCGCCGATGCCCGTACCGCCCCAGGCGGTCATGAAGTTGTGCCCGTGGGAGTGGGTGAGCGTCGTGGTCAGTCCGTGCCACCCGCCGACGCGCTTGAGGCCGACGATGACGAGCGGTATGAGCGCCGCGAGGATCACGAAGAACTGCAGTACCTCGTTGTAGATCGCGGAGGAGAGCCCGCCTACGGTGATGTAGACGAGGACGAAGAGTCCCGCGACGAGGATCGCCACCCAGGTCGGCCAGCCCAGCAGCGCCTGCACGACGATCGCCATCGCGTAGAGGTTGACGCCGGCGATCAGAACCGCGGAGAAGGCGAACAGGATCGAGCTGAGCAAGTGGGCGCTCTTGTCGAAACGGCGCAGCAGGAACTCCGGGACCGAGCGCACCTTGGAGCCGTAGTAGAACGGCATCATCACCAGGCCGAGGAAGACCATCGCCGGGATCGCACCGACCCAGTACCAGTGGACGGTGTACACACCGTACTGGGCGCCGTTGGCCGCCATGCCCAGGATCTCGGTGGCGCCGAGGTTGGCGGCGATGAAGGCCAGGCCGGTGACCCACGCGGGCAGTGACCGGCCGGAGAGGAAGAAGTCGAGGCTGGTCCTGACACTGCGCTTGGCAGCGAAGCCGATGCCGAGGACCACGGCGAAGTAGATCACCAGGATCGCGTAGTCAAGACCATTGGTCGGTAGCCGAAGCCCGTCGGCCAAGTCGTACATGGGTCACTCGCTTCGTTGCGATTACACGAACGGAACCGCTCGAACGTAGCTCCCAAAGTTTCGAAAAAGAACAGGCTCTGTGAAGTTCTTTGTTGGATCGTGATCGAAGCGCGGAGGATTTGTCATAGTTAAGCGTTTACTAGTTGATGACAGGTTGGTCGCACATGGGCGCATTGACGTCGGTGGTGTGTTGTGATTGATTGTGTTCGGTTATGTTTGAGGTGGAGCGTGTGAGGAGCCTGCAGAGTGAAGAAGACGACGATGAGGCTCGCCGACGGCCGTGAGCTGGTGCACTACGACTCCCGGGACGACGTCGTGCGCGACGCGGTCGACCCTCGTCCGCTGGAGCCCACCGCCACCGCCTCCGAGATCCGCTACGACGCGCTGCTCGACGAGTGGATCGCCGTCGCCTCGCACCGCCAGGGCCGCACCTATCACCCGCCGGCAGACGAATGCCCTCTGTGTCCCTCGCGCGACGGGCGCCACTCCGAGATCCCAGCCGACGACTACGACGTCGTCGTCTTCGAGAACCGGTTCCCCTCGCTCACCGGCGGCCCGGGACCGCTCACCGCCGAGGACGGCCATGGCCTGCTCGCCCACCGTCCCGGGGCCGGACGCTGTGAGGTCGTGTGCTTCACCTCAGACCACGACGCGTCCTTCGCCGACCTCACCCCGGAGCAGGCCCGCCTCGTGCTGGAGGCATGGACCGACCGCACCGCCGAGCTCTCCCAGCTCCCCGGCGTCGAGCAGGTCTTCTGCTTCGAGAACCGCGGCCGCGAGATCGGCGTCACCCTCAGTCACCCGCATGGCCAGATCTACGGCTACCCCTTCGTCACCCCGCGCACCGAGCGCATGCTGCGCGCCCTCGACCGCCATCGCGAACGCATCGCAGGCGGGAATCTCTTCGACGACGTGCTCGCCGCCGAACGCGCTGCCGGCAGCCGGATCGTCATCGAGGCCGACCACTGGACCGCCTTCGTCCCGCACGCCGCCCACTGGCCCTACGAGGTGCACCTGTACCCCAACCACCGCGTGCCGGACCTGCTCGCGCTCGACGACGCAGCGCGCGCCGAATTCCCCGTCGTCTACCTCGAACTGCTGCGCCGCTTCGACCGGATCTTCGGCAAGGACGAGCCGCCGACCCCGTACATCGCCGCGTGGCACCAGGCGCCCGTAAGCCACCCCTCACGCCGTGACTTCGCCCTCCATCTGGAACTTTTCACCATTCGCCGCACGTCGGGCAAGCTGAAGTTCCTCGCGGGTTCCGAGTCCGGCATGAACGTGTTCATCAACGATGTGCCCCCGGAGGCGGCCGCCGCACGGCTGCGCGAGATCGCCACACCCGGCTACGAGCGAAAGGCGCGACACCAGTGAGCAGCACGGGCAAGAAGGTCCTGGTAACCGGCGGTGCCGGTTACGTTGGCAGTGTCGTCGCAGCGCACCTGCTCGACGCCGGACACCAGGTCACGATCCTCGACGACGTGACCACCGGGCACAGCCAGGGCGTCCCCGCGGGCGCCGACTTCGTCCAGGGCCGCATCCAGGACGCGGTCCGTGTGCTCGACCCGTCCTACGACGCCGTCCTGCACTTCGCCGCCAGCTCACAGGTGGGCGAGTCCGTCGTCAACCCCGAGAAGTACTGGCGCAACAATGTCGGCGGCACGACCGACCTGCTCACCGCCATGCGCGACGTGGGCGTGCGCACTCTCGTCTTCTCCTCCACGGCCGCCGTCTACGGCGAACCCCGCACCGTGCCCATCACCGAGGACGCCCCCGCGTCGCCCACCAACCCGTACGGCGCGAGCAAGCTGGCCGTCGACCACATGATCACCGGCGAGTGCGCGGCGCACGGCCTGGCCGCTGTCTCCCTGCGCTACTTCAACGTCGCCGGCTCGTACGGCCCGTACGGCGAACGGCACGACCCCGAAACCCACCTGATTCCGCTGGTGCTCCAGGTAGCTCTCGGCAAGCGTGAGTCGATCTCCGTCTACGGCGACGACTACCCAACCCCCGACGGCACCTGCGTGCGCGACTACATCCATGTCGCCGATCTTGCAGAGGCCCACCTCCTCGCTCTCGCCCATGCCCGCACCGGTGAGCATCTGATCTGCAACCTCGGCAACGGCAACGGCTTCTCGGTCCGTGAGGTGATCGAGACCGTCCGCCGCGTCACCGGCCACCCGATCCCCGAGACCGTGGCGCCGCGGCGCGGCGGCGACCCTGCCGTCCTCGTCGCCTCCGCCGAACGCGCCCGCACCCGCCTCGGCTGGAAACCCGCCCGCACCGACCTCACCTCCATCGTCCGCGACGCCTGGGATTTCGAGCTGCGTAAGGAGAACGGACAGTGACCGTCGACGCGTTCCAGGCGGCCTATGAGTTCACCCCCGAGGGTGAGTGGGCGGCTCCGGGCAGAGTGAACCTCATCGGTGAACACACCGATTACAACGACGGGTTCGTAATGCCCTTCGCGCTCCCGCTCACCACCCGCGCTGCCGTCGCGCGCCGCGACGACGGAGTGCTCCGCCTGCACTCCTCCGCCGACCCGTCCGACACCGTGTGGCTGCGCATCGACGACCTGGAGCCCGGGGGGGTCGACGGCTGGGCCTCCTACCCGGCGGGCGTGATCTGGGCCCTGCACGCCGCGGGCCACGACGCCGTCCGCGGCGCCGACATCCACTACGACAGCACCGTCCCCGTAGGCGCGGGGCTCTCCTCCTCCGCCGCGCTCGAAGTCGTCACCGCGCTCGCGCTGCGCGACCTGTACGAGCTGCCGCTGCAGCCCTGGCAGTTGGCGCGGCTGTGCCAGCGCGCCGAGAACGTCTTCGTCGGCGCCCCCACCGGGATCATGGACCAGACCGCATCGGCCTGCTGCACCGAGGGCCACGCGCTCTTCCTCGACACCCGGGACCTCAGCCACCGTCAGATCCCCTTCGACCTCGCCGCCCGGGGGTTGTCCCTGCTCGTCGTCGACACCGGCGTCAAGCACGCCCACAGCGACGGTGAGTACGGCCGGCGCCGCCGCGGCTGCGAGGAGGGCGCCGCGGCACTGGGCGTCGACGCGCTGCGCGACGTCCCCTACGAGGGGCTGGACGCCGCGCTGGCCGAGGTGAAGGACGAGAGCGTCCGGCGGCTGGTGCGGCACATCGTGACGGAGAACCGCCGCGTCGAGAGGGTCGTCGCACTGCTGGAGGCAGGTGACGCGCGGGGCATCGGCCCTCTGCTCACCGAGGGACACGCATCGCTGCGTGACGACTTCCGCGTCTCCTGCCCCGAGTTGGACCTGGTCGTCGACACGGCGAGCGACGCCGGAGCGCTCGGGGCGCGGATGACCGGGGGCGGATTCGGCGGCTCGGCGATCGTTCTCGTGGAGGACGGGCTCTGCGAGAAGGTCGAGGAGGCGATCGCCGCGGCGTTCGACGACGCGAAGCTGCGGTCCCCGCGCATCTTCCCGGCGACGCCCTCCACGGGAGCGACGCGCGTGCGGTGAGCGCGCACAGCCGGTGCGCACATTCGCACCTCACCCCGACCCCACTGCCGGTATTGTCGTGAGGAGTACGGCTGGGGGAGTGTGATCACATGGCCCGGATCCGTGTTCTCGTCGTCGACGACCATCGAATCTTCGCTGAATCGCTCGCCGCCGCGCTCGCGGCGGAATCCGATGTGGAGGTGTCGGCGGTCGGCAGTGCACCGGCCGCCCACCGCTGTCTGGAGCGGGCGGTCTCCGACGGCCGCCGCTTCGACGTGATGCTGGTCGACGCGGATCTCGGCACCGCGGTCAGGGTGCCGGCCCCCCGTCGGCCCGAGCAGACCGGCGGCGCGCCCGACGACGCGGGCGCCACCACGGTCCCCGACGGCATCACCCTCATCGAGAAGGCCCGCACCGACCACCCCGCGCTGCGCACCGTCGTGCTCGCCGAGCGTGACGATCCGCGCCGGGCCGCTCGCGCCCTGCAGGCGGGCGCGTCCGGATGGGTCGCCAAGGACAGTTCCCTCTCCCGCCTGCTCGCCGTCGTCCGCGGCGTGCTGCGCGACGAGACGCATCTGCCGCCTGCCCTGTTGACGGGGGTACTGCGTGAGTTGACGGCCGCGCGCCGCCACCGCACCGAGAGCGAACGCCTCGTGGAGTCGCTGACACCCCGTGAACAGGAGGTGCTGCGCTGCATGGTGGCGGGCCTTGGCCGTAAGGCCGTCGCCGAGCGGCTCTTCCTCTCCCCCCATACGGTCCGCACCCACATGCAGAACGTCTTGGGGAAGCTGGGGGTGCACTCGACGCTCGCCGCCGTCGCACTCGCCCGCCGCGCCGGCGTCGGCCCCATCGACCTCGGCGTCCCGGCCGGCGCGGGCAGCTCACCTTCGTAGCACCGTCACCCCGGCACGTTGCCGCGTCAGCCCGGCTCGTTGTCGAAGGGTGCCGTCAACTGCCTTAGCAGCCCCGCGAGTTCGCCTCGCTGTGCAGCCGACAACTCACCCAGGATCGCCCGCTCCTGGTCGAGCAGGCCGGCGAGCGCCTGGTCGGCGCGGTCCTGCCCCTCCCGCGTCAGGCGGACCAGCACCCCGCGTCGGTCGTTGGGGTCGGGCAGCCGTTCGACGAGCCCCTTCTTGGCGAGCCGGTCGATGCGGTTGGTCATGGTGCCGGAGGTCACGAGCGTCTGGGTGAGCAGCTGTCCCGGCGAGAGCTGGTACGGCGATCCGGCGCGGCGCAGGGAGGTGAGCACGTCGAACTCCCATGGCTCCAGGCTGTGCTCGGCGAAGGCGAGCCGGCGCGCGCGGTCCAGGTGCCGCGCGAGCCTGCTGACCCGGCTGAGCACCTCGAGCGGCTCCACGTCGAGGTCAGGGCGCTCTCGGCGCCATGCAGCAACCAGCCGATCGACCTCGTCCTCCATGCCGATCAGTGTAGTGGTTGTGTCGACGTGAAGTCTCTTGACTTCAAGAAAACTCTCTTGATATCAATAAGCTTGATATCAAGAGATTGGAAACCGGATTGTATGGGCAATGTCGTCGCCGAGAGACCTTCGACTAGGCCTTTCGGTACCGGCCACGCCACCTCACAAGAGCCATAAGGGGCCCGCCATGCACCAGGCGACCTGGGATCCACACCAGTACCTCCGGCACTCCGGCCACCGCACGCGGCCGTTCCGCGACCTCCTCGCCCGCATACCCGAACTCCCGGGTACCCCGCCGAAGATCGCCGACCTCGGCTGCGGGCCGGGCAACGTCACCGTCCAGCTCGCCGACCGCTGGCCGGACGCCGACATCACCGGCCTCGACAGCTCCGCCGAGATGCTCGCGAGCGCCGAGCAGTACGCGGGCCGGACCCCGTCGGGCGGCACTGTCCGCTTCCGCCATACCGACGCCGCCGTCTGGATCCCCGATCAGGCCTACGACCTCATCGTCTCCAACGCCGCTCTGCAGTGGGTCCCCAACCACCCCGACATGATCCCCCACTGGGTCGGATCCCTCGCCCCGGGCGGCACCTTCGCCCTCCAGGTCCCCGGCAACTTCGACGCCCCCAGCCACGCCCTGCTCGCCGAGCTCTGCGACGCACCCCAGTGGCACGACCGTCTCAAGGGGCACGGCCGCCGCTACGTCCACATCCTCGAACCCGCCGGATATCTCGAGCTCTTCGACTCGCTCGGATGCACCGTCGACGCATGGGAGACCACCTACGTCCAGCTCCTCCACGGCGAGGACCCGGTGCTGGAGTGGACCAAGGGCACAGCGCTGCGTCCCGTCCTCACCGCACTCGCAGACGACCCTCCCGCCCGGGAGGAGTTCCTCGCCCAGTACCGCGACCTACTGCGCAAGGCCTACCCGTCCGGTCCGCGCGGCACGGCCTTCCCGTTCCGCCGGATCTTCGCAGTGGCCACGAAAAGGAGCTGAACCCCGATGATCAGTGCACTCGACCACGTCCAGCTCGCCGCGCCGCCCGGCACCGAGGACGAGTTGCGTGCGTACTACGGTGACGTGCTCGGGATGACGGAGATCCCCAAACCCCCGCTGCTCGCCGCGCGCGGCGGCTGCTGGTTCGCCTCGGGCGCCGCCCGGCTGCACATCGGCGTCGAGGAGGGGTTCCGGCCCGCCAGGAAGGCGCACCCGGGCATCAGGGTCGACGGGATCGACGCCTTTGCCGCTCGCCTGGAGGAGCGCGGCGCGAAGGTCGTCTGGGACGACAACCTCCCCGGGCACCGCCGCTTCTACTGCGAGGACCCGTTCGGCAACCGCCTGGAGTTCCTGGAGCCCGTCGGCGCCGGCTGAGCCACCCCGGCCACTGACGCCACCCCCGGCCTGGAGCTCACGCCTTGCGGTGCCCTATCAGCCGCGGCTTGGGCTCCAGGCCGGACAGGCCGTTCCACGCCAGATTCACCAGATGTGCGGCCACGTCGGCCTTCTTCGGCTTGCGGACGTCCAGCCACCACTGGCCGGTCAGCGCCACCATCCCGACCAGCGCCTGCGCGTACATCGGTGCCAGCTTCGGCTCGAAGCCGCGCTGCTTGAACTCGAGCCCGAGGATGTCCTCGACCTGTGTGGCGATGTCACTGATCAGCGATGCGAACGTGCCCGTCGACTGGGCCACCGGCGAATCGCGCACCAGGATGCGGAAGCCGTCCGTCGACTGCTCGATGTAGTCGAGCAGCGCGAAGGCCGCCTGTTCGAGCAGCTCCCGCGGGTGGCCGCCGGTGAGCGCGCTGGTCACCAAGTCCAGCAGCATCCGCATCTCGCGGTCCACGACGACGGCGTACAGGCCCTCCTTGCCGCCGAAGTGCTCGTAGACCACCGGCTTCGAGACACCGGCCTTGTGCGCGATCTCCTCGACCGACGTGCCCTCGAAACCGCGTTCCGCGAACAGTGTGCGCCCGATGTCGAGGAGCTGCTCGCGGCGCTCCTTGCCGGTCATCCGCACCCGCCGGGTGCGCCGTGCCGGCGGCGCACCCGGCGCACCCTGACTCGCCTTGCTCTTGCGCGCGGTCGCGCTCGTACTTCCCGCAGTGCCCGCCCTGCCGTCGATCGCCACGGGCACAATCATGCCGCCTCGGCGACGCCTTCCTTACGACGGGAGGCGATACGGTCCTCGCTCGGCCAGCGCACGTCGGTCGCCCATCCGAGCTGTTCGAACCACCGGATGAGCCGCGCACTGGAATCGAGCTGCCAGCGCAGCACGCCGTGGCGCGCCGACGTCGGGTCGGCGTGGTGCAGGTTGTGCCAGGACTCGCCACACGAGAGCACTGCGAGCCACCACACGTTGCCGGACTTGTCGCGCGACTTGAACGGGCGCTTGCCCACCGCGTGGCAGATCGAGTTGATCGACCAGGTGACGTGGTGCAGCAGCGCCACGCGCACCAGGGAGCCCCAGAAGAACGCCGTGAACGCGCCCCACCACGACATCGTCACCAGACCGCCGACCAGCGGGGGCAGCAGCAGCGAGACGGTCGTCCACAGCACGAACTGCTTGGAGACCGCCCGGATCGCCGGATCCTTGATCAGGTCGGGGGCGTACTTGTGCTGCGGGGTCTGCTCCTCGTCGAACATCCATCCCATGTGCGCCCAGAACAGGCCCTTGAGCAGTGCCGGAACGGTCTCGCCGTAGCGCCACGGGGAGTGCGGGTCGCCCTCGGCGTCGGAGAACTTGTGGTGCCTGCGGTGGTCCGCGACCCAGCGCACGATCGGGCCCTCGACGGCCATCGAGCCGGCGATCGCGAGCGCGATGCGCAACGGGCGCTTGGCCTTGAACGAGCCGTGGGTGAAGTGCCGGTGGAAGCCGACGGTGATCCCGTGGCAGCCGAGGAAGTACATTCCGGTCATCAGGCCGAGGTCGAGCCAGCTCATTCCCCATCCCCAGGCGAACGGAATCGCCGCGAGGAGGGCGAGGAACGGGACGCCGATGAAGAGCGCCAGGGTGATCTGCTCGACGGACCCCTTGGTGTCCGCGCCGAGCGTCGCGCTCGGCAGCTGTTGCTGATCGGTGGTGGCGGGATCCCGGGACTCGGTGATCACTTCAGGTGTGGTGGTCATGGTGTCCCTCGTGGGGCTGGGGGTGGCTACGGTTCCGTAACCTACGGCGACGTAAGTATGGCAGTGCTTATTCGGAGCGGAACAGGGCCACGTGGGTGCGGAGCGCGCAGTGGTATGAGGATTTTCACCCGATCAGGCGGACTTGCGGCGAAGGACGCGCGAACCGTCGCGTACCCTCGGTCGGCCATCTGCATGCCGCTCAGGCGGGTATGCCGTCGCGTGGCGGTGCCGGCGTACGGCATAGTGGTGGGGGTCAATCCGGCAGCCTGATCAACTGTCCGGTTTGGTGGTATTTTCTATCCGCTGTGGTGTAATTGGCAACACTGTGGGTTTTGGTCCCATCATTCCAGGTTCGAGTCCTGGCAGCGGAGCACTTCCCGGCTGCGGTCCGCGCGGCCATCCGGCCGACCGGCCGGTCAGGGCCCGCGCGCGTATGGCCTGTTCAGAACCGCTCGGTATCCTCGAGGTGTCCAGCACTCAACGCCGAGGAGCCCCCGCGTGAGCCCCATTCGTCCGGCTGCCGTCGTCGTCCTCGCCGCGGGTGAGGGCACCCGCATGAAGTCGGCCACCCCCAAGGTCCTGCACGAGATCGGCGGCCGCTCGCTGGTCGGCCACGTCGTCGCCGCGGCACGCGAGTTGGCGCCCGAGCACCTGGTGGTGGTCGTCGGGCACGCGCGCGAGCGGGTCTCCGCGCATCTCGCCTCCATCGACCCCGCGATCCGCAGCGCCGTCCAGCACGAGCAGAACGGCACCGGGCACGCCGCCCGCATCGGCCTCGACGAGCTGTCGGCGCAGGGCGTCGCACTCGACGGCACCGTGATCATCACCTACGGCGACACCCCGCTGCTGACCGCCGACACCCTCCGCGCGCTCACCGCGGCCCACGAGGCCGAGGGCAACGCCGTCACCGTGCTGACCGCCGAGGTCCCGGACCCGACCGGCTACGGACGGATCGTGCGGGCGGACGACGGCGCGGTCTGCGCAATCGTCGAGCAGAAGGACGCCACCGCCGGGCAGCGCGCCATCACCGAGATCAACTCCGGCGTCTACGCCTTCGACGCGGCGCTGCTCACCGACGCCCTCGGCAAGATCACCACCGACAACGCCCAGGGCGAGGAGTACCTCACCGACACCCTGTCCATCCTGCGCGAGGCTGGGCACCGCGTCGGCGCCACGGTCGCCGACGACCACCGGGAGATCCTCGGGATCAACAACCGCGTCCAGCTCGCCGAGGCGCGCCGCCTGCTCAACGACCGGCTGCTGCGCGAGGCGATGCTCGCCGGTGTCACCGTCGTCGACCCGGCGACGACATGGGTGGACGCGGAGGTCGAGTTCGAGCCCGACGCCGTCATCCACCCCGGCACCCAGCTGCACGGCGCCACCCGGATCGCGTCCGGCGCAGAGGTCGGCCCCAACTGCACCCTCACCGACACCGAGGTGGGCCGCGGCGCCCGGGTGATCAACGCGGTCGCCGACAGTGCCCGGATCGGCGAGGACGCGAGCGTCGGCCCGTACGCGTACCTGCGCCCCGGCACCGTGCTCGGACCGGGTGCCAAGGCGGGCACGTACGTCGAGATGAAGAACGCGGTCATCGGCGAGGGCACCAAGGTGCCGCACCTGTCGTACGTCGGTGACGCCACGATCGGCGAGCACACGAACATCGGTGCCGCGAGCGTCTTCGTCAACTACGACGGCGAGCACAAGCACCACACCACCGTCGGCAGCTACTGCAAGACCGGCTCGGACAACATGTTCGTGGCGCCTGTCACCGTCGGGGACGGCGCCTACACCGCGGCCGGGTCGGTGATCACCAGGGACGTCCCGGCCGGCGCCCTCGCGGTGGCCCGCGGTCAGCAGCGCAACATCGAGGGCTGGGTGGCGCGCAAGCGCCCCGGCAGTGCAGCGGCCCAGGCGGCCGAGCGGTCCGCCCGCGCCGACGACGACGGGGCCGGTGAGTCCTGACGAGGGTTACGAAACGGGCATAGGAAAACGGGCATACGGGGGCAACAGCGTATGCCGGGTGCACGGGCGCTCCGCGCGCGGCGTACCGTGTGAGGTGCACACAATTCCGCCGGCTTGCCATACCAGGGGCGAAGCTGCGTTGAACACCAAGGAGACGGTGCAGTGACCGGGATCAAGACGACCGGTGAGAAGAAGCTGATGCTCTTCTCCGGCCGCGCCCACCCCGAGCTGGCGGAGGAGGTGGCGAAGGAGCTCGGCGTCGGCCTGGTGCCGACCAAGGCCTTCGACTTCGCGAACGGCGAGATCTACGTGCGGTTCGAGGAGTCGGCGCGCGGCTGCGACGCGTTCGTCATCCAGAGCCACACGGCGCCGATCAACAAGTCGATCATGGAGCAGCTGATCATGATCGATGCGCTGAAGCGGGCCTCCGCCAAGCGCATCACCGTGATCGTGCCGTTCTACGGCTATGCGCGGCAGGACAAGAAGCACCTGGGCCGAGAGCCGATCTCGGCGCGGCTGATGGCCGACCTGTTCAAGACGGCGGGCGCCGACCGGCTGCTCACCGTCGACCTGCACACCTCGCAGATCCAGGGCTTCTTCGACGGCCCGGTCGACCACCTGATCGCGCTGCCGGTGCTCGCCGACTACGTGGGCGGCAAGGTGGACCGCTCGAAGCTCACCGTCGTCTCTCCGGACGCGGGCCGCGTCCGCGTCGCCGACAACTGGTGCGACCGGCTCGGCGCCCCGCTGGCGATCGTCCACAAGCGGCGCGACCCGCACGTGGCGAACCAGGCGACCGTCCACGAGGTCGTCGGTGACGTCAACGGCCGCGTGTGCGTCCTGGTCGACGACATGATCGACACCGGTGGCACGATCTGCGCCGCGGCGGACGCGCTGTTCGCCAACGGTGCGGAGGACGTGATCGTGGCCTCCACGCACGGTGTACTCTCCGGGCCCGCGGCCGACCGGCTGAAGAATTCGAAGGTGAGCGAGTTCATCTTCACCAACACGCTGCCGACGCCGGGCGAGCTGGAGCTCGACAAGATCACGGTGCTGTCGATGGCGCCGATGATCGCGAGTGCCATCCGCGAGGTGTTCGAGGACGGCTCGGTGACGAGCCTGTTCAACGGCGTGCACTGACCGGCGTGCACTGACCCCTTCTCCAGCGCAGGTAGAATCGTTCCGTTGCTCGGCGAGGGAGGCCGCAACCGCGTTCGTCAGGACGCGGTCGGCGCTCCGTTATCGACGCGCTTTTACAGCAGGTCCGTCGTGGACCGAGCGACGCATTCGTTAACCGTCGTCATCCACGAGGAGTGCTGACATGGCTGAGGTCAAGATCGCAGCTGAGCTGCGCAAGGAGTTCGGCAAGGGCGCCGCGCGCCGTACCCGTCGCGAGGGCAAGGTCCCGGGTGTTGTCTACGGCCACGGTGCCGACCCGGTGCACGTGGCGCTGCCGGGCCACGACCTGATGCTCGCGCTGAAGACCGCCAACGTGCTGATCAGCCTGGACGTCGAGGGCAACACCGAGCTCGTCATCCCCAAGGCCGTGCAGAGGGACCCGATCAAGGGCTTCCTCGAGCACGTCGACCTGCTGCAGGTCAAGCGGGGCGAGAAGGTCTCCGTCGAGATCCCGGTGCACGTCGAGGGCGAGCTGGCGCCGGGCGGCAACCTGATCGAGCACGTGCTGAACGCGCTGCCGGTCCAGGCCGAGGCCACCCACATCCCGGAGTCGGTCACCGTCTCTGTGGAAGGCCTGAACGCCGGTGACTCCGTCGTCGCCAAGGACATCGTGCTGCCGAACGGCACCGTGCTCGAGGTCGACGATGACGCCGTTGTCGTGCAGATCGTGGCCGCGCAGGCCGAGGCCCCGGCCGAGGGCGAGGAGGCCGCCGAGGGCGAGGGCGAGGCCGAGGGCGCCGAGGGCTGAGTGGCCCGCAGGAGCCACGTCTTTGACAGCTGATCCGAACCGCCGCCCGGACGCACCGGGCGGCGGTTCGCCTGTTGTACGTTCCCGGGTGTCCGTTGTTGGAGAGGTGACGCGAGAACATGAGCAGTTCCCCCGCCCCGGAGGGGCCCTGGCTCGTGGCCGGGCTCGGCAACCCCGGGCCCGAGTACGCGGGCAACCGCCACAACATCGGCTTCATGGTGGCCGACCTGCTGGCCGGGCGCATCGGCGGCCGTTTCAAGTCGCACAAGTCCCGGGCCCAGGTGGTCGAGGGCCGCATCGGCGGGCAGCGCGTGGTGCTGGCCAAGCCGATGACGTACATGAACCTGTCCGGCGGTCCGGTGACGGCGCTGCGCGACTTCTACAAGGTTCCGGTCGAGCGGATCATCGCCGTCCATGACGAGCTCGACATCGACTATGCGACGCTGCGGTTGAAGAAGGGCGGCGGTGACAACGGTCACAACGGCCTGAAGTCGATCACCAAGTCGCTGGGTCCCGACTATCTGCGGGTGCGGTGTGGCATCGGCCGTCCGCCCGGCCGGATGGAGGTGGCCGCCTTCGTGCTCAAGGACTTCTCCGCGGCCGAGCGCAAGGAGTTGGAGTGGTTCGTGGACCGCGCCGCCGACGCGGTCGAGTCGCTCATCGAGGACGGTCTGGAGCGCGCGCAGTCCACCTACAACAGTTGACCGGCCGACGGTTGACCTGCGGGCCGTCGATGGCCAAGGATCGCCCGCATGGTCAAACGGAGCCGGGCCCGCCGGATGGGCGAAAGCGCGTACGGCCTGCTGTTGCTCGTCAAGATGCTGGTCGCCGGCGTCGTGGTGCTCGTCGTGCTCGCCGCCGGGGCGTGGGCCTCGTGGACGCACGGGCGGGACGCGATGGTCACCGGCCTGGAACAGGGCACGATGACGGTGCAGGCCTGCGGTGACCACACCTGCACCGGGCCGTTCGCGCCGGCGGACGGTGCGGGGACGGCGCGGCCGAGCGTGACCGTCGACAAGTCGGCGACCAAGGCCACGGGTGAGAAGATCCCGGTCGCGGTGGTGCCGGGCACCGACGACGTGGTGCGCACCGGGCCGGACGGGATCCTGCACGCCTGGGTGCCGTTCGCCGGTGCGTTGCTGCTGGCTTCGCTGGTGATCGCGTTCGGGCTGCGGATGCGGCGAACGGCGGTCGGCGCGGGCCTTGTGGGGGCGGCGCTGCTGGCGGCGGCCTTCGCACTGACCTGAAGACCGCCGCCGCGTCGTCCGGGCGTGCTCAGCCGGTGTTGCGCAGGCCGGCGGCGACGCCGTTGACGGTGAGCAGCAGGGCGCGGGCCAGCGCCGGGTCGGTCTGCTCGCCGCGCGCCGCCGCCGCGCGCTGCCGCGCGAGCAGGGTGACCTGCAGATAGGAGATCGGGTCCAGGTAGGCGTCGCGCACCCGGAACGTCTGCTTCAGCACCGGGTTGGCATCGAGCAGTTCGTGCTCGCCGGTGATCCGCAGCACCTCACGCACCGTCAGATCGTGCTCGGCCTCGATGTCGTCGAAGACGTGCTTGAGCCCGTCCGGCACGAGCGTGTCGACGTAGTGGCGGGCGATCCGCAGATCGGTCTTGGCCAGCGTCATCTCGACGTTGGAGAGGAAGTTGCGGAAGAAGTGCCAGTTGGCGTGCATTTCGTCGAGCACGGCGTCGAGCCCCGCCTCGCGGGCGGCCTTCAGGCCCGAGCCGACCCCGTACCAGCCGGGCACGATCTGCCGGGACTGCGTCCAGCCGAAGACCCACGGGATCGCGCGCAGCCCGTCGAGCCCGGCTCCCGAGTCGGGACGGCGGGACGGGCGGGAGCCGAGGTGGAGCTCGGCGAGCTGGTCGACCGGGGTGGAGGCGAAGAAGTACGCGGGCAGGTCCGGGTCGTCGACCAGACGCCGGTACGCGGCGTGGGCGGCCTCCGAGACCTGCTCCATCGCCGCGTCCCAGCGGGCGAGCGCCTCGTCGGACTGGCGCGGCGCGGTGTGCAGGGCGGAGGCCTGCAGCGTGGCTGCGACGGTCAGTTCGAGGTTCTCCCGGGCGAGGGAGGGCAGCAGGTACTTGTCGGAGATGACCTCGCCCTGCTCGGTGACCTTGATCTCGCCCTCCAGGGTGCCCCACGGCTGGGCGAGGATCGCCTCGTGGGTGGGGCCGCCACCGCGGCCGACGGTGCCGCCGCGGCCGTGGAAGAGGCGCAGCCGCACCCCGTAGCGGTGGGCGACGTCGCGCAGCCGGCGCTGGGCGCGGTGGATCTCCCACTGCGAGGTGGTGATGCCGCCGAACTTGGAGGAGTCGGAGTAGCCGAGCATGACCTCCTGCACGTCGCCGCGGAGCGAGACGAGCTTGCGGTAGGAGGGGTCGGCGAGCATCTGGTCGAGGAGGGTGTCGGCGGCCTTGAGCTCGTCGGTGGTCTCCAGCAGCGGCACGATCCCGATCCGGGCGACGCCCGCGTGCAGGTCGATCAGCCCGGCCTCGCGGGCGAGGACGGCAGCGGCGAAGACATCGTCGGCGCCCTGGCACATGGAGATGATGTACGACTCGACGACGTCGGGGCCGAACCGGTCGAACGCCCCGCGGATGGTGTCGAAGACACCGAGCGTCTTGGCGCCGGCGGCGTCGAGGGGCGCCGGATGCGGGGCGAGCGGGCGGCGCGAGCGAAGCTCCTTGGCGAGCAGCTTGCGCCGGTAGTCGCGCGGCATGTCGGCGTACCGCCATGACTCCTCGCCGAGCCGGTCGAAGAGCTGGCCGAGCGCGTGGTGGTGGGCGTCCGCGTGCTCGCGGATGTCCATCGTGGCCAGCTGGAGGCCGAACGCGCCAAGCGTGCGGATCGTACGGTCGAGGCGGCCGTCGGCGATCAGGCCGCCGCGGTTGGCGCGCAGCGAGTCCTGGATGAGGGTGAGATCGGCGAGCAGCCCGGCGGTGCCGAGGTAGTCGCGCCCCTCAACGTGCGGGGTGCCGCTCGCCAGGCGTTCCCGGGTGTTGAGGAGCTTCTGCCGGATGCAGGTGGCCTTCAGGCGGTAGGGCTCCTCGGCGTTGAGCCGCTTGTAGCGTGGGCTGATCTCCGGGAGGCGGCTGAGGTCCTGCTCCAGGGAGTCGAGCAGCTCCTGGCTCGCGCCGCAGTTGCGGATCGAGTTGGAGAGTGCGCCGCGCAGGAAGTCGACCAGTTCGAGCGCGTCACTGATGCCGTGCTCGTGCTGGAGGATCAGCACGTCCCAGGTGACCTGCGGGGTGACGTTCGGGTTGCCGTCGCGGTCGCCGCCGATCCAGGTGCCGAAGGTGAGCGGGCGGGTGTCGGGCGGCAGGGGAACCCCGATCCGCTCCAGCTCGGCGGCGAGGTCCTCCAGGACGTCGCCGGCCGCGCCCTGGTGCAGCTCGTCGAGGTAGTAGATGGCGTTGCGGGCCTCGTCCGCGGGTTCCGGGCGGACGACGCGCAACTCGTCGGTCTGCCACAGCAGATCGATGTTCTCGGCGAGCCGCAGGTCGAGGCGGCGGCGGTCGCCGGAGGCCTCCTCGGAGGAGTCGAGGAGCTCGGCGATGCGGCGCAGCTTGTTCAGCACGCTGCGGCGGGCCGCCTCGGTGGGGTGCGCAGTGAAGACCGGGCGCACGCCCAGGTGCTTGACGGTCTCGCGGAGGTGGTCGGGGTCGGCGTCCTTGAGCCGGTCGGCGGTGCGGGCGAGCAGGCCGCCCTCGGCGGCGCGGTGGGCGCTCAGCTCGCGGCCGCGGTGGACCTGCTCGGTGACGTTGGCGAGGTGGAAGTAGGTGGAGAAGGCGCGGACCAGCTTGGTGGCGGTCGGCAGGTCGGTCTCGCCGAGCAGGCGGGCGGCGGCCTCGCCGTCGGAGCGGGTCAGCGCCCGTACGCGTTCGACGAGGTCGAGGAGGTCCCGGCCCTCCTGGCGTACGAGCGTCTCGCCGAGCAGCTCGCCGAGGCGGCGGATGTCGGCGCGCAGGGCTGTGTTGTCCGCGGGGTCCGGATGGGTGTCGGCGGTGTCGGCGTTGCTCACGGGTTGCGGCTCCTAGCGTGGGAACGGCTGACGGTGCGGACCGCGCTGTCCGGCGTGACCAGCATATGCAGACGCGTGCGGGCATCCCCTCTTCTGTTCGCTTCTCCGCCCCCTACGCGCCCCGCGGCCGGCCTCGTCCCTCGGCCGCCCTTCCCGGCTCCGCGGGGGTGCCTCCTCCGCTTGCTCACGTGTGTCGCTCACTCCGGCGCGTTGTCCACAGGGCCGGCACAGGTGCCAGGTGTGCTGTCGGAGGGACCGCCTACGCTGGCAGGTATGACGGAAACGGGGGTCACGGTGCCGGGCGGGCCTGAGGGCTCGCCCGGCGGGGGGCCGTGGTGGTGGCCCAGGCGGCGCAGCCTGGTGCTCGATGCGTCACTCGCCGTGATATCGGCGGTCGAGTGCACGGCGGAAGGCGCGTCCTTCGCGCACAACAGCGGCATGGTGCCGGAGCTCGGGGCGGTCCTCGGGATGCTCGTCGGCGCCAGTCTGCTGCTGCGACGACGCTGGCCCACAGCGGTGGTGCTGATCGCGCTCGCGGTCACCCCGGCCCAGACGGGCTTCGTGCTCGGGGTCGTCTCCCTCTACACGCTCGCCGCCTCCGACGTGCCCCGCAGGATCATCGCCGCGCTGGCCTCGATGACGGTTGCCGGGACGCTGATCGTCGCGTTCGTGTCGATGCACAAGAGCATCGTGCGCTCCGGCTACCACACGCCCCAGTGGCTGCTGCTGGCCATCGCGGTGCTGATGGCGGTGGGCCTGACCGTCCCGCCCGTGCTGCTCGGCCTGTACGTGGGCGCGCGGCGCAGGCTGGTGGAGAGCCTGCGGGAGCGCGCCGACGGGCTGGAGCGCGAGCTGTCGCTGCTCGCCGAGAAGGCGGGGGAGCGGGCGGAGCGGGCGCGCATGGAGGAGCGCACGCGCATCGCGCGCGAGATGCATGACGTCGTCGCCCACCGGGTGAGCCTGATGGTGGTGCATGCCTCGGCGCTGCGGTCTGTCGTGCTCAGCGACCCGCAGCGCGCGCAGGGCGCCGCGGAGCTGCTCGGCGACATGGGGCGGCAGGCGCTCAACGAGCTGCGGCAGATGCTGGGCGTGCTGCGGACGGCGCCGTCGTCGCGGATCGACGGACAGATACCGCCTGCGTCGGCTCCGCCGGAGCCGAACGACGCCGACAACGATGCCAGGGGCGCAGAGCGGACGGCGGACGGCGCCGCCGACGACGACGGCGAGGTCGGCCCGTGCCTCGCCGAGCTCGGGGTGCTGGTCGAGCAGTCACGAGCGGCCGGGATGGCGGTGTCCCTCTCGGAGGAGGGCGACCGCAGACCGCTCGACCCGCCCGTCGAGCAGACCGCGTACCGGGTCGTGCAGGAGGCGCTGACCAACGCGCACAAGCATGCCGTGGGCGCGAAAACCCTGGTCAGGGTGGCTTACCGGACCCAGGAGATAGCCGTGCTCGTGGAGAACGGGCCGCCTGCCGCCGAGCCGTCGGCCGGGCTGCCGAGCGGCGGCAACGGTCTTGTGGGGATGAAGGAACGCGTCTCTGCCCTCGGCGGCGGCTTCGTCGCGGGCGTGACGCGCACCGGCGGCTTCCGCGTCTCGGCGGTCATACCGGCCCGCGACTGACGCCGGCCGTAGGCGTCGGCCTCGGCCGCGGGCGCGGTACGGCTCACGCCGTCAGTCGTACCGGGCGGACGCCTGTGACCATCGTCGTCAGGGCCCCGTCGAAGCTTCCGCCGAGATACCAGTCGCCGGTGTGGTCGATCGCGTAGACCCGGCCCTCGGCGTCGATCGCGAGCTTCGCCGCGCCGCCGGACTCCTCACCGAGCGGGCACACCTCGGTCTCCAGCGCCCGGCCCAGATCGGCGAACGTACGCGCCAGGTGCACCCCGCGCATCGGGTCGACGACGACACCGCACGGCGCTACCTCGTGTCCCGTCCCACCGTCCGGGATCACCGACAGCGCGCCGAACTCCGCCCACGCCTCGACCGCCGCGGGGAAGACGGCGTGCCGGTGCCCACCGGGGGAGACATGCGCCCGCAGCCGGTCGGCCCACACCTCGGCCTGCTTGATGTCCCAGCGTCCCGGCTGCCAGCCCGCCGCACGCAGCGCCGCATCGACCTCGGGCGGGAAGCGCGTGGCGGCCCCGGAACGATCTCCGAGCGGCCCGGCCGCCGGCACGGCCGCCCTCACTCCCCTTCCGCGCTCGGGTCGACCGCGCGCACCCCGAAGTGGGCGAGCAGCGGCGTGCAGGCGCGGCACGGCGGTGCGTAGGCGCCGTGCTCGGGGTCCCCGTACTCCCGTATCCGGCGAGCCGTCAGTTTCGCGTGCTTCAGCGACCGTTTCGCCTCGCCGTGGCTGAGGGGCTTGCGTGCGGCGCGCCCCTTGCGTGCCGCATCGGCGGCGGTCAGGTACCGCGAGAGCAGGATGGCCTCGGGGCAGCGGCCGGTGGTGCGTTCGCGCTGCTCGACGGGGAGCGAGCCGAGGAAGTCGGCGACGAGCGGGTGGAGTCGGGGCGGGGCGTCGGCCTTGGAGCCGGTGCACGTCAGCGTCTCTCCGCGGACGCACAGCGCGGCTGCGACGGCCGGGAGGATGCCGTCGCGGCGGTGCCGCAGCACGGGTGCGCCCGTCAGCGCGCCGGGCTCTGCCGCATCGGCCGCATCGGAGGCGCCGGGCGCATCGGAGGCGCCGGGCGCATCGGAGGCGCCGGGCGCGTCCGATGCGTCTGGTGCCGGAGCGGGCGCCTCGTCGCCGGATCTGCCGGCTCGCCAGGTGAGGCGAGGATCATGGGCGGTTGTGCCGCTTTTATGTTGTTGCGTTGCATGTGTGGTACGCAAGGCCGTGCTTCCTCCTGTGCATCCCCCGTTGCGAAGGTCAGCCTGCCAAACGTGGCTGGTGGTATGGAAGCCGGGAGGAGATACGGGAGGTTCGTGACGAGTCTGTCCGGAGCTTCAGGGCCGTCAAGTCGACCCCATAGGCTGTTCCCACGCCCTACGCAGCAGAGGGCCAGATCAAGCAGGGGGCATCCACCATGACGACAGGTCGGCTCGGGCAGCAGGCCGCCCCGCCGAACGCGGCTTACGCCGGGCAGGTCGTGCACTTCCCGGACCCGGTCCGGGCCGCCCGTTATCCACAGGGTGTGTGGGTGGACGAGAACGGGTATCCGGATTTCTCGCCGTACGCGAGAGCCGCCGCCGAGATCGCCGATCCTCCCGAGGGTTTCGGTGTCGACGAGCTGCGGCTGACCGACTACGTCTCCGCCAACGCGGCGTCGTATCACGCGGGCCATGAGCTGTGGGAAGAGCTGACGCCGGTCGCCACCCCGCACGGCTGGACCTGGCACCACGTCGTGGGCGGCCGCCGCATGGAACTGATCCCGGCCGAGGTCAAGGCGTTGCTGCGGCATCACGGGGGTCTCGCGACGGCCCCCGCCGACCACGACAAGCGCGGCACACGCCCGTTGCAGGAGACCCGCCCCGTCCACTTCGGGCTGCCGGGCGTCGGTGCGGGCCCTGTCTCCGACGACGAGCAGGCACCGGTTCCGGTGGATGAGAAGCGCGTTCGCGACATTGAGGACTACCTCGGCTACCAGCTGCCCGCTGCCTACCGGGACTTCCTCAAGGCGGCAGGCGGCTGCGCGCCTGTCGGGGTGGCTCTCGACCCGGAGTTGGGGCTCCTCGTCGACCAGCCGTTGTTCACCCTGCGCGACGAGCCGGACGTCGACGACCTGCGCTATGTCAACAAGTGCCTGCGCGACCACCTCACCAAGGACTACCTGGGCATCGGTTACGTTCAGGGCGGACTGCTCGCGCTGAAGGTGAAGGGCGAACAGACCGGCACCGTGTGGTTCTGCGCCTACGACGACGTCCGCGACACCGAGGGCGCCTGGGACTCGCCGCAGCAGCGGGTCGGCTCCCTGCTCCTGCCGTGCGGTGACGATTTCGATGCCTTTCTGCTGCGGCTCGCGGGCAATCCGCCGGAGCTCGAGACCGTGGCCAACCTGATGGTGGACGGCGGATTCGCACGTGCCGTCCCGGTGGAGGAGTGAATCGTCCAGTGGTCACGCATCAGCAGGCGCAGGAGCGCGCCGAGCAGTGGATCAACGCTGACGTGCCCCCCCACCAGCGCCGGGAGGTGCAGGTGCGCCAGTTCGACCTGGGCTTCGTCGCCTGGGCGGAGGACGCGCACGACGCGCACGACGGGCAGGGCGGCCGGTCGCGACTGGTCATCGCGCACGAGGACGGACAGGTCACGCTCTGGCCGGGGCTCCCGGTCGACGAGGTGATCCGGCAGTACGCGCTGGAGTACGGCGACGGCGAACCGGACCCGGAGCCGGGACCCGTGCAGGCCCAGCAGCGCGTCGACCTGGAGGCGACGTCCTTCCTGCTCAGTCCGCCGCAGTGGCTCCAGGACGCCGCCGACAAGCTGGGCATCCCGGACCGCAGGCGCACCACGCCGGTGCTGGAGAAGCAGCAGCCGGTGGAGCGGCAGGAACAGGAGCAGGCACGCGAGCAGGAGCAGCGGGAGGAGACCCCGGCCTCGGCGTCCGCTGCGGCGCCGGCCTCCGCCCCGGCGTGGTCCGACGCGGACACGCCGGCGGTACCGCCCGCGACCGTCTCGGCACCGCCGATCAGCGGTTCCGACGCCGAGGTCCGGTCACCCCTCGTCCGGCCGGACGCCAAGACAGAACTGCTTCCTCCGCCCACCGGCACACCGGTGCAAGGCGGTTACATCCCGACCCAGCTCGTGCCGTCGCTCGGCGGTGACGAGACGGAGCTGAGCGCGCCCAGCGCGCCCAGCGCCCCCGGCACGCCTCCTCCTCCCCCGCCCCCTCCCGTGGTCGGTGCCGACGGCGATCCGCATGCCGCGGCCACGATGCTGGCCAAGCCCCCGGGCGGCCCCTCCCACGGTCCCGGTGTCCCAACGCCGCCTCCGCCTCCGCCGCCCCCCGCAGCGGCCGCGCCCGCACCGATGCCGCCGTCGCCCCCGTCGCCGCCATCCCCGCCGCCCGCGTCCCCGCACGCCGCGCCCACGGTGCTCGCCGGTCCGCCCGGTCCGCCGGTTCCGCCCGTGCCGCCTCCGCCGCCGGCCCCGGGCGGTCTCCCCGCGGGCTACGGCTACCCCCAGCCACCTCAGCCGCAGTCCCAGCCGCAGGTCCCGCAGGGCGCACCGATCGTGGGCCCCGGCTATATGGCCGTGCTCCGCTACCGTGCGGGCGACGGCTCCGAGCAGCAGATCATCCGGCGCTCCGCCCCCGGCACCCCGCACCCGGAGTGGCAGATCCTGCATGAGCTGCACGGCCTCGGGGTTCCGCCGCAGCAGGTGCTCGAACTCCACACCGAGCTCGAATCCTGCGACCTGCCTGGCGGATACTGCGCGCGGATGATCCGCGAGACCTGGCCGCAGGTGCGGGTCAGCCACACCGCCCCGTACGGCCGCGACCACGCCTCTCGCCAGCAGGGGTTCCAGCAACTCCTTGCCCACCAGGGTGAGTTGCACCAGGTGGCGGACGGCCCGGCCCGTCCGCGCCCGCAGCGCGTCCCGCTGCCGGCCCCGCGGCAGGTGCAGCCCGCGCCCCCGATCCCGCTCGAAGCGATCGGGCAGGAGCTATTGCAGGCGTTCGGGCCGCAGACGGTCTTCCGGTACGACCAGCGCGCGGTGGCGCGCGCCGGTGTGCCGGACGTCGTCGCGCAGTCCCTCGTCTGGGCGGGGCTGCCGCGGGACTTCGGTCCGTTCTTCTGGGGCTACGTCCCGCAGCCCGGCCGTCCCGTGCCGACGCTCGCCGAGGTCGCGGCCGAGCGCGGCGTGCAGGCGGCGCCCGACGCCTCCTCGTACCTGGTGATGGGCAACGATTTCGGCCGCCAGCTGTGCGTGCAGTACGGTACGGCGCACATCATGGCCGTGCCGCTGGAGGCGACGCAGGGCGCCGCGCCGGGCCAGGCGAGTCCGGCGCAGTTCGTCAACTCCAGCCTGCCGGAATTCACCCGCTGTCTGGCCCTGCTCGGGCGGATGTGGCGGCTGCGGCTGGGCCTGACGCCTGATCAGGCGGGCCGCTGGACGGTCGATTTCCAGGTCCAGCTCGCGGCGCTCGACCCGGCCGCGCTGTCCTCGCCCGACAACTGGTGGGCCGTGCTGCTCGAACAGATGTGGGACGGGTTGTTGTAGTGACGAGTCAGGGCGGGCCCCGTTGTCACGACGGGGCCCGCCTTTGCGTTGTCTTCCGTGAGAGCAGGGCGTGAAGAGTTTGCCGCGCGCCGTCTGCGATCTCCGTGATTCCGTCGGCGATTCCATCGGTGGTCGCAGGATGACCGATTCCGGGTAGGGAGTGAGCGGAGTGTTGCAGTACTGACAATTCGCTCAAATCGGTAAAGATGGACGCGGCTGCAATCGCGCGCCGACGGCGACAAGGGCGACAAGGGCAAGGGGCAGTGCATGAGTACCTCGGTGACCCCCCATGGCTTCGACTTCGGCAGCGCTCGGGGCCGTGGCTACCAACCCGACCAGGTCGATCAGTTCCTGGCCGACCTGTCCGAGGAACGCGATGTGGCCTGGGAGCGCGCCGCGCGCCTGACGGTCCTCGCCAACGAGATGGACGCCGAGGCGTCCAAGCTCCGCGCCGCCGTCGAGGCGCTCGGCCCGACGACGTACGAGACGCTGAGCGCAGGCGCGCAGGAGCTGATGGATCTGTGCGAGAAGGAAGCCGCGGATCTGCGGGAGCGTACGGAGAAGGCGGCGGAACGGGAGCGCGACGAGGCGGAGCGCGCGGCACGCGCCACTCGCGACGAGGCGAATGCGCGGGCCCAGGAGCGCCGCTCTGCGGCCGACGCGCACGCCGCGAGCGTGACGGCCGACGCCGACGAGCAGGCGGCCGAGATCCTCGGCTCGGCCGGGGCGGAGGCGGCGGTGCTGCGGGCCGAGGCCGAACAGGTCCTCGAAGGCGCACGTCAGGAGACCGCCCGGGTCCTCGCCGAGCAGGAGAAGCGGCAGGGCGAGCGGCTGGACACCCTGGCCACCGAGTTCGCGGAGCGCGAGGCGAGCCTGGACGCTCGCCTGGGTCAGCTGATCGAGCAGGCCGCCCGCACCCTCGCCGAGGCCGAACAGACCCATGCCAACGCCGACGAGGCGGCCCGACGGCGGCAGGAGGAGGCCGAGGCCGAAGCCGCCGGCATCATCGCTCAGGCCCAGGCGACGGCGGACCGTGTCGCCCGTGAGATCGAGCGCGAACAGCGTGAGCACGAAGTCCGCCGGGAGGAGATCAAGGGCCATCTCGCGCACGTCCGCCAGAGTCTGGCCACCCTGACGGGCCGTGTCACCGCCGAGGAGCCCCGGTCCGCCGAATGACGTGACGACGGACCGACGAGCCGACGAGCCGACGAGCCGACGAGCTGACGGTATGTCAGGCTGTTGGCGTCGGATCGTGTCGTGGCGGTGCCCACCCCCGAGCAGATGCTCGGGCCGGTCCACCGCCGTCACATCGACTGGGACCGGACGGTCACGCCCACCGGCTGAACCCCACCCCACCGCACCGTCCTGTCCGCTTCCCCGTCTTCCCCCACTCCCCGTGGGGGAAGACGGGGAAGCGGCGTGTTCCGGTGCCCACGGTCTCCTGCCCGCGGAGTAGTCCCTTAGGGGGAAGACCCCCGGACCTCCTACCCGCGGTTCGTCCCGGCGGATGAGGAGCGGCGGCTTTACCGTCCCTAGCCTGGAGTAGGCAGCAGGGCGGGGGTGGGGACAACCCCCTCCTGGATACGGCGCCCTGCCCCATCGCTCCACCCACCCCCGGTCAAGCACGCTGGCGGCGTGCGGATCCCGCACGCCTGACCACACCTCACCACACCGCGACCACGCCGACACTTCAGGAGACCTCACGTGACAACGGCTGTAGCAGTTCCCCGGGCGGGCGGCAGCGGAGGGCGCACGGCCATCGCCGCAAGGGCACGCCAGGTGACCAAGGCGTACGGCAATGGCGAGACCAGGGTCGTCGCCCTGGCGGACGTCGACGTCGACATCGCGCGCGGTCAGTTCACCGCGATCATGGGCCCGTCGGGATCCGGTAAGTCGACGCTCATGCACTGCCTCGCCGGGCTCGACTCGCTCACCTCCGGACGCATCTGGATCGGCGAGACCGAGATCACCAAGCTGAAGGACAAGCAGCTCACGCGGCTGCGCCGGGACCAGATCGGCTTCATCTTCCAGGCGTTCAACCTCCTGCCCACGCTCAACGCGATAGAGAACATCACCCTCCCCATGGACATCGCCGGCCGTAAGCCGGACAAGGAGTGGCTGCACAAGGTCGTGGGCACCGTGGGCCTCGGCGACCGCCTCAAGCACCGGCCGGCCCAGCTCTCCGGAGGCCAGCAGCAGCGCGTCGCGGTCGCGCGTGCCCTCGCCGCCAAGCCCGAGATCATCTTCGGTGACGAGCCGACCGGGAACCTCGACTCGCGGGCCGGCGCCGAGGTGCTCGGCTTCCTGCGCCGTTCCGTCGACGAGCTCGGCCAGACGATCGTGATGGTCACCCACGACCCGGTCGCCGCCTCCTACGCCGACCGTGTCCTCTACCTCGCCGACGGCCGCATCGTCGACGACATGGCCGATCCGACCGCCGAGGCCGTGCTCGACCGCATGCAGCGCTTCTCCAGCGTGGTGGCCGCGGGCGACGCGCAGGGGAGGACCTGGTGATCGTCCTCAAGACCTCACTGCGCAACTTCTTTGCGCACAAAGGCAGGATGGCGCTCTCCGCGATCGCCGTCCTGCTCTCCGTCGCGTTCGTGTGCGGCACGCTCGTCTTCACCGACACCGTCAACGCCACGTTCGACAGGCTCTTCAACACCACGGCCTCCGACCTGACCGTCAAGCCCAACAGCGACGACGCGGGCAACCAGCAGCGCTCCGCCGGTGCCCGGCCGGCCACGCTGCCCGCCTCCGTCGTCCAGAAGGTGGCCGCACAGCCCGGCGTCAAGACCGCCTTCGGCACGGTCGAGTCGACCTCGGTCACCGTCGTCGACCCGGAGAACGACACCAACATCGGCCCGACCTCCGGCGCCCCCACCATCGCCACCAACTGGGAGGTGACGCCCAACGCGGCGCTCAAGCTCACCTCGGGCCAGGCGCCGCACGGTCCCGGCCAGGCCATGCTCGACGCCGACACCGCCAACAAGGCCCGCCTGGGCATCGGCGACGACATCAAGGTGGTGACGGCGCTCGGCACCTTCACCCAGAAGATCACCGGCATCGCGACCTTCCAGACCACCAACCCCGGTGCCGCGATGGTCTTCATGGACACCCCTACCGCACAGCGGGAACTCCTCGGCAGCACCGGCGAGTTCACCTCCGTCCAGGCCTACGGCGACGGCACCAGGAGCGACGACCAGCTCAAGGCGGAGGCCGCCTCCGCGCTCGGCCACGGCTACACCCTCCAGACCAAGGCCGAGGCGGCTGCCGACGACAAGTCGAGCGTCGGCAGCTTCCTCAACGTGATGAAGTACGCCATGCTCGGTTTCGCCGGCATCGCCGTCCTCGTCGGCGTCTTCCTCATCGCCAACACCTTCTCGATGCTGGTCGCCCAGCGCACCCGCGAGATCGGCCTGATGCGGGCCATCGGCGCCAGCCGCAAGCAGGTCAACCGGTCGGTGCTGACCGAGGCCGTGCTGCTCGGCGTCGTGGGCTCCGCGCTCGGCATCGGCGGCGGTATCGGGATCGCGGTCGGACTCATGCAGCTCATGAACTCCATGGGCATGCATCTCGACACCAGCGAGCTGACGATCAAGTGGACCACCCCGGTGGCCGGCGCCACCGTCGGCGTCATCGTCACCCTCGTCTCGGCCTATCTGCCGTCCCGCCGTGCCGCCAAGGTCTCCCCGATGGCCGCGCTGCGCGAGTCCGGCGGCGGGGGGCAGGCCACAGCGCGCTCCACCGTCGTCCGCTCGGCCATCGGCCTGATCATCACGGGCACCGGCGCCGCCGCGCTCGTCGCGGCCGGAGCGGCGAAGGCCGCAGGGACCGGCAGCGCCTTCCTCGGCTTCGGCGTGTTGCTCACCCTCATCGGCTTCATCGTCATCGGCCCGCTGCTCGCCGCCGGTGTCGTCCGTGTGCTCGGCACGGTCACCCTGCGCCCCTTCGGCTCCATAGGCCGCATGGCGCAGCGCAACGCCCTGCGCAACCCGCGGCGCACCGGAGCGACGGCCGCCGCCCTGATGATCGGCCTCGCGCTGGTCGCCGGGCTGTCGGTGGTCGGCTCGTCGATGGTCGCCTCCGCGAGCGACCAGATCAACAAGTCGGTTGGTGCCGACTTCATCATCCAGACCACCACCGGGGCGTTCACCCCTGACATCGTCAAGGCGGTGAAATCCACGCCCGGCCTCGGCCATGTCACCGAGTACAAGGAGCTGCCCGTCACGCTCGCCCTGCCGGACGGCGGGAAGTCCAAGCAGGTCCTGTCGGGCACGGACGCCAGCTACGTGCAGGACCTGCGGCAGCCGGTGGTCGCCGGCACGGTGCTGGACGCCTACACACGCGGCGGCATCACCGTGGGCGAGAGCTTCGCCGACAGCCACCGGCTGGAGGTCGGCGACGCGTTGGGCGTCACCTTCCTGGGTGGTCGCACCGCACAGCTGAAGATCTACGCGATCACCTCGAAGAGCACCGCGTTCGACAACGGGGCGATGTACGTCGGCCTGGACACCGCGGCGAGGTACATCCCGGCGCAGCTGATGCCGCAGGACGTCATGCTCTTCGCCACCTCGGCCGACAGCAAGAACACGCAGACCGCCTATACCGCGCTCAAGGTCGCGGTCCACGACTACCCGCAGGTCCAGGTGCGGGACCAGGCCGATTACAAGACGCTCCTGCAGAACCAGATAGGCCAGATGCTCAACCTCGTCTACGGCCTGTTGGCGCTCGCGATCATCGTCGCCGTTCTCGGCGTGGTGAACACGCTCGCTCTCTCTGTCGTCGAGCGGACCCGTGAGATAGGCCTGATGAGGGCGATCGGGCTCTCCCGGCGGCAGCTGCGCCGGATGATCCGCCTGGAGTCGGTGGTGATCGCGCTCTTCGGCGCGGTGATCGGCCTCGGCCTCGGCATGGGCTGGGGCACGGCGGCTCAGAAGCTGCTCGCCTTGCAGGGCCTCGGCACCCTGGCCATCCCGTGGTCGACGATCACCGCGGTGTTCATCGGCGCGGCCGTCGTCGGTCTGCTGGCGGCGCTGGCTCCCGCGTTCCGAGCCTCGCGGATGAACGTGCTGAACGCGATCGCAACGGAATAGCCGCGCCGCCGCGAGCAGGAGGGGCGGGGGTCACGGGGGTGCCCCCGCCACTCGGCTTGTCCCCGGGCAGGCCCACGGCCCCGGTGCGCCCGCACCGGGGCCGTTACCCTGGAGCACCGGGCACGCGACACGCCGCGCGCCCGGAAAACCCTCTGGGACGGATTACGGATACCCCTTCATGAGCCTGAACGGTCTGCTCGACGTTGTCGTCAACGATCCGGCGCTCGCCGAAGCGGTGAAAGCAGCCGCTGACCGCAATCGGGACCACCTGGACCTCGTCGGTCCGCCCGGTGCGCAGCCGTTCGCGCTTGCTGCGCTCGCCGCTCGCGCCGGTCGCCCGCTACTCGCGGTGACCGCGACCGGGCGTGAGGCCGAGGACCTGGCGGCGGCCCTGCGCTCGCTGCTCCCTGCCGACTCGGTCGTGGAGTACCCGGCGTGGGAGACGCTCCCGCACGAGCGGCTCTCGCCCCGCTCCGACACCGTCGGGCGCCGGCTCGCGGTGCTGCGGCGCCTGGCGCATCCGCGGGCGGACGACCCGGCGGCCGGTCCGGTCTCCGTCGTCGTCGCCCCCGTGCGCTCCGTGCTGCAGCCGCAGGTCAAGGGGTTGGGCGATCTGGAGCCGGTGTCGCTGTCCACCGGGCAGACCGCCGACCTGGAGGAGATCGTCGACGGCCTCGCGGCCGCCGCCTACAGTCGCGTCGAACTGGTGGAGAAGCGCGGCGAGTTCGCGGTGCGCGGCGGCATCCTCGACGTCTTCCCGCCCACCGAGGAGCATCCACTCCGCATCGAGTTCTGGGGCGACGACGTCGAGGAGATTCGATACTTCAAGGTCGCCGACCAGCGGAGCCTCGAAGTCGCCGAGCACGGCCTGTGGGCCCCGCCCTGCCGCGAGCTGCTCCTCACCGAGGAGGTCCGTGAGCGCGCCGCCGCGCTCGCCGAGAGGCACCCGCAGCTCGGCGAGCTGCTCGGCAAGATCGCCGAGGGGATCGCGGTCGAGGGCATGGAGTCCCTGGCCCCCGTGCTCGTCGACGACATGGAACTGCTGATGGACGTCATGCCGGCCGGCAGCCTGACGGTGATGTGCGACCCGGAGCGGGTCCGCACCCGGGCCGCCGACCTCGTGGCGACCTCGCGCGAGTTCCTGGAGGCCTCCTGGGCGGCGACGGCGATGTCCGCAACCGGCGAGGCACCGATCGACCTCGGCGCCGCATCGCTGTGGTCCATCGCCGACGTGCGCGATCACGCGCAGGACATCGGCATGCCGGTGTGGTCGGTGAGCCAGTTCGCCGGCGACGTTGAACTGGACGACGACACCCTGCAGCTGGGGATGCGCGCCCCCGAGGCGTACCGCGGCGACAGCGCCCGCGCCCTCGCCGACACCAAGGGCTGGCTCGCCGACGGGTGGCGCGCCGTGTACGTGACGGAGGGCCACGGCCCGGCCACCCGCACCGTCGAGGTGCTCGGCAACGAGGGCATCGCCGCCCGCTTCGACGCCGACCTGCCGAACGCGCCAGAGCCCTCCGTCGTCCACGTCGCGTGCGGATCGATCGAGCGCGGCTTCGTCGCCCCGGCGCTCAAGCTCGCCGTCCTCACCGAGACCGACCTGTCCGGCCAGAAGGCCGCCAGCAAGGACATGGGCCGGATGCCGTCCCGGCGGCGCAAGACCATCGACCCGCTCACCCTGCAGGCCGGCGACTACATCGTCCACGAGCAGCACGGCGTCGGCCGCTACGTCGAGATGGTGCAGCGCACCGTCCAGGGCGCGACGCGCGAGTACCTGCTCGTCGAGTACGCGCCCGCCAAGCGCGGCCAGCCCGGCGACCGGCTCTTCGTCCCCACCGACCAGCTGGAGCAGATCACCAAGTACGTCGGCGGCGAGGCACCGACCCTGCACCGGCTCGGCGGCGCCGACTGGACCAAGACCAAGGCGCGGGCGAAGAAGGCGGTCAAGGAGATCGCCGCGGACCTGATCAAGCTGTACTCGGCACGCATGGCCGCACCCGGCCACGCCTTCGGCGCCGACACCCCTTGGCAGCGTGAGCTCGAAGACGCGTTCCCCTACGCCGAGACCCCCGATCAGCTCACCACGATCGCCGAGGTCAAGGACGACATGGAGAAGTCGGTCCCGATGGACCGGCTGATCTGCGGCGACGTCGGATACGGCAAGACCGAGATCGCCGTGAGAGCCGCCTTCAAGGCGGTGCAGGACGGCAAGCAGGTCGCAGTGCTCGTCCCGACGACGCTTCTCGTCCAGCAGCACTTCGCCACCTTCTCCGAGCGCTACTCCCAGTTCCCCGTCGTGGTCAAGGCGCTCTCCCGCTTCCAGACCGACGGCGAGGCCAAGGCCGTCGTCGACGGGCTGCGCGAGGGCTCGATCGACATCGTCATCGGCACGCACCGCCTCTTCTCCCCCGAGACCCGGTTCAAGGACCTGGGCCTGGTCGTCGTCGACGAGGAGCAGCGCTTCGGCGTCGAGCACAAGGAGCAACTGAAGAAGCTGCGCGCCAACGTCGACGTGCTGACGATGTCCGCCACACCGATCCCGCGCACGCTGGAGATGGCCGTCACCGGTATCCGCGAGATGTCGACGATCACCACACCGCCGGAGGAGCGCCATCCGGTGCTCACCTTCGTCGGCCCCTACGAGGAGAAGCAGATCGCCGCCGCCCTCCGGCGTGAACTGCTGCGCGAGGGCCAGGTCTTCTACATCCACAACCGTGTGGAGTCCATCGACCGTGTCGCCGCCCGGCTGCGCGAGCTCGTGCCGGAGGCACGCATCGCCACCGCGCACGGCCAGATGGGCGAGCACCAGCTGGAGCAGGTCGTCGTCGACTTCTGGGAGAAGCGGTTCGACGTGCTGGTCTCGACGACGATCGTCGAGTCCGGCATCGACATCTCCAACGCCAACACCCTGATCGTCGAGCGCGGTGACACCTTCGGCCTCAGCCAGCTCCACCAGCTGCGCGGTCGTGTCGGACGTGGCCGCGAGCGCGGCTACGCCTACTTCCTCTACCCGCCGGAGAAGCCGCTCACCGAGACCGCGCACGAGCGGCTCGCGACCATCGCCCAGCACACCGAGATGGGCGCGGGCATGTACGTGGCGATGAAGGACCTGGAGATCCGCGGCGCGGGCAACCTGCTCGGCGGGGAGCAGTCCGGTCACATCGCGGGCGTCGGCTTCGACCTGTATGTACGGATGGTGGGCGAGGCCGTCGCCGATTACCGGGCCGCGCTGGAGCCGGGCGGGGCCGAGGAGGAGGCACCGCTCGAAGTCAAGATCGAGCTGCCGATCGACGCCCATGTGCCCCACGACTACGCGCCCGGTGAGCGGCTGCGCCTGCAGGCGTACCGCTCGATCGCCGCGGTCAACTCCGAGGAGGACATCAAGGCGGTACGCGACGAGCTCGCCGACCGCTACGGCAAGCTGCCGGAGCCGGTGGAGAACCTGCTGCTCGTCGCCGGGCTCAGGTTGCTGGCGAGGCGGGCCGGGGTCACCGACATCACCCTGCAGGGCTCCAACATCCGCTTCAGCCCGGTCGAGTTGCGCGAGTCGCAGGAGCTGAGGCTCAAGCGGCTCCACCCGCGCAGCGTGATCAAGCCGGCGGTCAAGCAGGTGCTGGTGCCGCGCCCGTCGACCGGCACCATCGGCGGCAAGCCGGTGGTCGGCCGTGAACTGCTGGTATGGACGGCCGAGCTCCTCACCTCGGTACTGGGCGCCTAGCGGCTCGTTGAGCGCAGTAGTGGCGGAGTAGTGGATAACAGGCCCCGCCACTCCTTATTCTCGATCAGCGCCAGGTCGAAGCAGAGCCGCTCGATCAACCCGCCGGGAGGCACCATGGTCCGCCGCCGCACTGCAACGCTCTCCTTGTCCACCGTGTCCGCTCTCGCGCTGCTCGCCGCGGCGCCGATGATCACCTCGTGCGGCAGTACGCACGCAGGGGCGGCGGCCGTCGTGGACGGGCAGACGATCTCGGACTCGGCGTTGGAGTCGCAGGTCAAGGCGGTACGGACGGCGCAGAACCAGACGTCGCAGGCGGGGCAGCTGATCGAAGCGACCAGCGGCCTCGACCGCTCGATGCTCGGCAACCTGGTCTTCGACCGGGTCATCGACCGGGCAGCGCAGAGCGCCGGGATCACGGTGAGCCAGGCCCGGATCCAGCAGCTGGAGGCCGCCGCGGCGCAGCAGGCGGGCGGCATGAGCATGCTGCGCACCCAGCTGCTGGAGCAGTACGCCGTCGCGCCGGGCCAGGTGGACGGCTTCTACCGGGTCCAGGCGGAGGCCCAGGGCATCGCCCGCTCCCTGGGCGTGGACCTGAGCACCCCGCAAGGCCAGGAATCGGTGACCAAGGAGCTGGCGAAGACCTCGCAGCAGCTGCACATCGACGTCAATCCGCGGTACGGGACGTGGAACAACCAGACGCTGACGCTCGGCTCGGCGAGCGAGCCGTGGCTGCGGCAGGCGGCCGCACCGTCGCCGAGCGCGCTGACCGGACAGACAGGACAGACGGCTCAGAGCTGACAGACCGGACAAGGCTGATGGGGTTGTCGGTGCGGCGAGGTACGTTCAAGGGGTGAACGACTCATCGGCCTCCGCGTCCTCGCAGTCTTCGCCGTCCGCCGACGACCCCGGTCGCCTGGTCCTGCTCACCACCAGCCACCGGGTGGCCCCAGGGCTGCTCTCCTGGCCCGCCTGGCATGCGCTGCGCACGGCTGACCAGGTGATATGCCCGGATCCCAGCCACCCTCAGCTGCCGTACCTGCGGGAGGCCGGCATCACGGTCGAGCACGCCGCGCCCAGTGGCCGCGAGCTCGTCGACCGGGCGGCGGGCGGCCGCACGCTGCTCGTCATACCGGCCGCCGACGGCGATCCGGCGCTCACCGACGAGCTGGCGCGGCTCGCGGGCTCCGGACGGGTGCGGATGCCCGAGCTCGAACTGCTGCCCGCCTCCTACGACCTGCCGGGCGCACGCCTGCTCGATCTGGTCCAGGTGATGGACCGGATCCGCGAGGAGTGCCCGTGGAGCGGCAGGCAGACCAGCGAGGGCCTGGTGAAGTACCTGATCGAGGAGGCGTACGAGCTCGTCGAGGCGATCGAGGACGGTGACCGGGACGCGTTCCGCGAGGAGCTCGGCGACGTGCTGCTGCAGGTCGTCTTCCACGCGAGGATCGCGGAGGAGGACCCCGAGGAGCCGTTCTCCATCGACGACGTGGCCGGCACGATCGTGGAGAAGCTGATACGCCGTCACCCCCATGTCTTCGGCTCGGAGACAGCCCAGACCCCGGAGGAGGTCAAGGCCCACTGGATGCGCGAGAAGGCGGCCGAGAAGAAGCGCGACTCGGTCACCGACGGCATCCCCTTGGACCAGCCGGCGCTGGCGCTCGCGGCGAAGCTGGCGAGCCGGGCGCGCACGGGCGGGGTCGAGGTCAAGCTTCCCGTCGGCAGTGCGCACGACTTCGGCGACCGGCTCCTGGAGCTCGCGATCTCCGCCGAGAGCAAGGGCTCCGATCCGGAGGCCGCATTGCGCGCCGCGGCCCGCCGCTACCGCGACGCGATTCGCGACGCGGAGAAGCAGGCGTGACGGGCATCGTCGTCCCGCACCCGTGGCCGCGCGACGAGCACGAGGCCGCGGCGATCCAGGAGCGGCTGCGGCCGCTGGTCGACCGCGACGGACCGGGGCCGCAGCGGCCCCGGCTGGTCGCAGGTCTCGATGTGGCCTACGGCGGCGACGGGGAGGATGACGGTGCCGACGGTGCCTGCCGGGTCGCCGCGGCCGTCGTCGTGCTCGACGCCGAGAGTCTCACCCCGGTGGAGGAGGCGACCGCTGCCGGCGACGCCGCCTTCCCGTACATACCGGGCCTGTTCGCCTTCCGTGAACTGCCGGTGCTGGTTGAGGCGTTGGGCCGCCTGCGCAACATCCCCGACCTGTTGCTCTGCGACGGGCAGGGGCTCGCCCATCCACGCCGCTTCGGGCTCGCCTGCCACCTCGGCGTGATCACGGGCATCCCGTCGGCGGGCGTCGCCAAGACGCCGTTCACCGGCTCGTACGACGCGCGGGCGCTCGGGCCCCAGCGCGGCGATGGCGTGCCGCTCGTCGACGCCGGGGAGACGGTCGGCCGGGTGCTGCGCACGCAGCGGGGCGTCAAACCGGTGTACGTCTCCGTCGGCCACGCCATCGATCTCGACACCGCCTGCCGCCATGTGCTCGCCCTCGCCCCGTCCTACCGCCTTCCTGAGACCACCCGCCTCGCGGACCGCCTGAGCCGCGATGCGCTGCGGGCCCATGGGTGACGAGGCGACGCGGGACTGACCGGCGAATGTGCCCGTTCAAACGGAGCTGCGCGCCGGCGGGGGAGCACCGGATACGGTCGGTTACGTGCACGACGAGAACTCCGACATGACGGACCAGGTCCCGGCTCCCAGGCCGCCGAGCCTGTTCACGTGGGAGTTCGCTGCCGATCCGTATCCGGCATACGCATGGCTGCGGGAGCACTCGCCGGTGCACCGCACCGCCCTGCCCAGCGGTGTCGAGGCGTGGCTGGTCACCCGGTACGCGGACGCGCGCCAGGCCCTCGCCGACTCCCGGCTGTCGAAGAATCCCGTGCATCATTCCGAGGGCGCGCATGCCAAAGGAAAGGTCGGGATTCCGGGTGAGCGCAGCGCCGATCTGATGACTCACCTGCTCAATATCGACCCGCCCGACCACACCCGGTTGCGGAGGCTGGTGTCCAAGGCGTTCACGCCGCGCCGCGTCGCCGAATTCGCGCCGCGGGTACAGGAATTGACCGACCGGCTTATCGACGGATTCGCGGCGCGCGGTGAGGCGGACCTGATTCACGAATTCGCCTTCCCGCTGCCGATTTACGCGATCTGCGATCTGCTCGGCGTTCCGCCGGAGGACCAGGACGACTTCCGCGACTGGGCCGGAATGATGATCCGGCACGAGCGCGGGCCGCGCGGCGGCGTCGCCCGGTCGGTGAAGCGGATGCGCGCCTATCTCGCCGAGCTGATCCACCGCAAGCGGGCGGCGCTCGGCGACGACCTCATCTCCGGTCTGATCCGTGCGAGTGACCACGGAGAGCACCTCACGGAGAACGAGGCCGCGGCGATGGCGTTCATCCTGCTCTTCGCCGGGTTCGAGACCACGGTCAACCTCATCGGGAACGGGACGTACGCGTTGCTGCGCCATCCCGTTCAGCGCCATCGGCTCCAGGACGCGCTGCGGCGCGGTGACGGCGATCTGCTCGCCACCGGTGTCGAGGAGCTGCTGCGCTACGACGGGCCGGTGGAGCTGGCGACATGGCGGTTCGCCACCGAGCCGCTGACGATCGGCGGTCAGGCGATCGGGGCGGGCGACCCGGTGCTGGTGGTGCTCGCCGCGGCCGACCGGGACCCGCAACGGTTCGCCGGTCCCGACACCCTCGACCTCGCCCGGAGTGACAATCCCCACCTCGGCTTCGGGCACGGCATCCACTACTGCCTGGGGGCTCCGCTCGCCCGGCTGGAGGCGCAGACCGCGCTGAGCACGCTGTTCACCCGGATTCCCGATCTCCAACTTGCGGCAAATCCGGACGAATTGCGGTGGCGCGGCGGTCTCATCATGCGCGGTTTGCGGACGTTGCCGGTCCGCTTCACCCGTGAGGAACCATAGCCGCCTGCCTCACTCCAGGCGAATCCGACATTCCAGACTCTTCCGAAACGTTGCCTCCTGATGGTGCGTTACGTCTGTGACATACCTCTCCCGCCCGAATGTCGGGGTCGACCCCCAATCGATCTCTTTACGCCGTCGCGACCTGCGATTCTCTTATTTCCCAGGCTGTCAAATCGCGGTGGTTCGGGGGCGGGTCGGGGACAAATGGGAGTTTGAACTCGCCCCAGGGGGTGTGCTTATCGTCATCACCGCTCGCCACCGCGAGCCCCGTCGGCCAGGAACGCCGAGTCCTGCCGCCGGCCGATGGGAACAGTCGACGCGAAAGCGCCGTAGGCAGGAGCGGGGGACCCAAGGTTCACCGCCGGGCCTGTTGCATACGGGCAGTTGTGCGAGCAACCGCCGTATGCGCGGAAACCGGCTAGGGGTTAAGCCGCGCGCGGGAAAAGCGCGCGGCCGGGCACTCACTCGGCCCGAACCCGACAGCTGACCTCGCAGGCGTCGGTGAGGATGACTTCTCCATGGCTAAGCACCGTCGTGCCTCCAAGGCTGTTCGTTTCGCCACCCTCGCGGGTATCACCGGCGCCGCCATCGCCGCCCCGCTCATGACTGCCACCTCGGCCAACGCCGCAACCCAGTCCCAGTGGGACGCCGTCGCGCAGTGCGAGTCCGGCGGCAACTGGTCCATCAACACCGGCAACGGCTTCTTCGGCGGCCTGCAGTTCACCTCCAGCACCTGGGCGGCGTACGGCGGCACCCAGTTCGCGCCCGAGGCCAACCAGGCCACCGAGTCCCAGCAGATCCAGATAGCCGAGAAGGTCCTGGCCTCCCAGGGCAAGGGCGCCTGGCCCGTCTGCGGCACCGGCCTCACCGGCGCCCCGTACGCCGGCTCGTCGAGCAGCTCCGCCGGCAGCTCCTCCTCCGCGAGCAGCAGCTCGGCGGCGAGCCAGGACAACACGGACAACAACGCCTCGGCCCAGACCGAGTCCACCGCCCCGGCCCGGACCGCACCGGCTGCCCCCGCTCCGGCCGCTCCCTCCTACAAGGGTCACGGCAGCTACACCGTGAAGTCCGGCGACACGCTCTCCGGCATCGCCGCCGCCCACCACATCTCCGGCGGCTGGAAGAAGCTCTTCCAGCTGAACAAGGACGTCGTCAAGGACGCCAACCTGATCTACCCGGGTCAGCACCTGCGCCTCGGCTGAACCCGAGCTGAAACGGTTATCCCGATTCAGCCGCCTCGGCCGGCTCATTCGGATCAGTCGCTTCCGGCGAATGCTGATCACACATAGTCCCCGGCCGGGCACGCCCTCCCCCCGAGCGTGCCCGGCCGGGGCATTTTCATCTCAGTGACCGGCCCATCGGGCGCTCCGGCGCCCCCCGCCGGATAGGCTCATGCCGCAGAGCAAGACACACATCCTGAAGGAGATGCTCGTGCCGTCCATCGACGTCGTCGTAGCCCGCGAAATCCTCGACTCGCGAGGCAACCCCACCGTCGAGGTCGAGGTCGGCCTCGACGACGGCAGCACTGGTCGTGCAGCCGTCCCCTCCGGTGCCTCCACCGGGGCGTTCGAGGCCCTCGAGCTGCGCGACGGGGACAAGGCCCGTTACGGCGGGAAGGGCGTCGAGAAGGCCGTGCTCGCCGTCATCGAGCAGATCGGCCCGGAGCTCGTCGGCTACGACGCCACCGAGCAGCGGCTGATCGACCAGGCCATGCTCGACCTGGACGCCACCCCGGACAAGTCCTCGCTCGGCGCCAACGCCATCCTCGGCGTGTCGCTCGCCGTCGCCCACGCCGCCTCCGAGGCGTCCGACCTCCCGCTCTTCCGCTACGTCGGCGGCCCGAACGCCCACGTGCTGCCGGTCCCGATGATGAACATCCTCAACGGCGGCAGCCACGCGGACTCCAACGTCGACATCCAGGAGTTCATGATCGCGCCGATCGGCGCCGAGTCGTTCTCCGAGGCGCTGCGCTGGGGCGCCGAGGTCTACCACACCCTCAAGGCGGTGCTGAAGGAGCGCGGCCTGTCCACCGGCCTCGGTGACGAGGGCGGCTTCGCGCCGAACCTCGACTCCAACCGCGAGGCGCTCGACCTGATCGTCGAGGCGATCAAGAAGGCCGGTTTCCAGCCCGGCCAGGACATCGCGCTCGCCCTCGACGTCGCCGCCTCCGAGTTCTACAAGGACGGCGCCTACGAGTTCGAGGGCAAGGCCCGCAGCGCCTCCGAGATGAGCGCCTACTACAGCGAGCTGGTTGCCGCGTACCCGCTGGTCTCCATCGAGGACCCGCTGTACGAGGAGGACTGGGACGGCTGGAAGACCATCACCACCGAGCTGGGCAGCAAGGTCCAGATCGTCGGCGACGACCTGTTCGTCACCAACCCCGAGCGGCTGCAGCGCGGCATCGACAACGACACCGCCAACGCGCTGCTGGTGAAGGTCAACCAGATCGGCTCGCTCACCGAGACCCTCGACGCCGTCGAGCTCGCCCAGCGCAGCGGCTACAAGTGCATGATGTCGCACCGCTCCGGCGAGACCGAGGACGTCACCATCGCCGACCTGGCCGTCGCCACCAACTGCGGCCAGATCAAGACCGGCGCCCCGGCCCGCTCGGACCGCGTCGCCAAGTACAACCAGCTGCTGCGCATCGAGGAGATCCTCGACGACGCGGCGGTCTACGCCGGACGCTCGGCCTTCCCGCGGTTCAAGGGCTGAACCGGCTGAACCGGCCCCGAACAGCTGCCGCTCCGCATGTCCCCGGCCGTGGTCCCGTACCGTGGCCGGGGACGTGTTGTGAAGTGACATCAGCCCACTCCGTCGGCGGGCGGTGCACAGGCAGGCGAGGGGAGACGACGTGGCGTCGGACCGGTTCTCCACCGCGGCGAGGTTCAAGGCCATCGGTGAGCAGGCGCAGGCCCGCGTCTACCGTGCCACCGGGCGGCAGCCCGACGGTCGTCCGGTCCGCCGCAACAGGCTCACCGGGCGGGCCGCGCTGCTCGCGCTCACCGTCTGCGCGCTCGTCGTGGCCCTCGCCTATCCGACGCGGCAGTACCTGGCCCAGCGCTCGCAGATCGCCGACCAGCGGCAGCAGGCGCAGCAGGCGCAACAGCAGGTCGAGCGGCTGCGCGAGCAGAAGGCCCGCTGGTCGGACCCGGACTTCGTCAAGGCGCAGGCGCGCGAGCAGCTGCACTTCGTCATGCCGGACGAGTCGGGCTACACCATGCTGGGCCAGCACGGCTCCGGCTCCGGCGACGACCAGTCCTCCGATGCCAGTGCTAACCGCCCCTGGTACGACAATGTGTGGGACGGCGTGAACTCCGCCGACGCCCAGCACTGATCGGCCCAGCACCGATCGGCCCAGCACCGAACGAAAGCTTCCATGGACATCCATCCACCCCGCACCGAACCCGCCCCGCCCACCGACGCCGACCGCGCCGCGATCGGTGAGCAGCTCGGCCGCATGCCACGCGGGCTGCGGGCCGTGGCGCACCGCTGCCCGTGCGGGCTTCCCGATGTCGTCGAGACGGCGCCGCGGCTCGAGGACGGCACCCCGTTCCCGACGCTGTACTACCTGACCTGCCCCCGCGCCGCTTCCGCCATCGGCACGCTGGAGGCCGAGGGGGTCATGAAGGAGATGACCACCCGGCTCGCGGAGGACCCGGAGCTCGCCGCCGCCTACCGCGCGGCCCACGAGGACTACATCAAGCGCCGCGACGCCATCGAGGTGCTGGAGAACTTCCCGAGCGCCGGCGGCATGCCCGACCGCGTGAAGTGTCTGCACGTGCTAGTCGGCCACGCGCTGGCGGCCGGGCCCGGAGTCAATCCGCTCGGGGACGAGGCGATCGCGATGCTGCCCGAGTGGTGGCGCAAGGGCCCGTGCGTCGAGCAGTGCGGCGGGGCGTCCGAGGGGGAGCAGGGGGAGCAGGGGGAGCGCGCATGACCAGAGTGGCCGCCGTCGACTGCGGTACGAACTCCATCCGGCTGCTCGTCGCCGACGTCAACCCCGCGACCGGGCAGCTGAAGGACCTCGACCGCAGGATGCAGATCGTCCGGCTCGGTCAGGGCGTGGACCGCACCGGGCGACTCGCCCCCGATGCCCTGGAACGCACTTTCGCCGCCTGCCGCGAGTACGCGGAGATCATCCGTGATCTGGGCGCCGAACGGATCCGCTTCATCGCGACGTCGGCGTCGCGCGACGCCGAGAACCGGGACGACTTCGTGCGCGGCGTGGTGGGAATCCTGGGCGTCGAGCCCGAGGTGATCACGGGCGCACAGGAGGCCGAATTCTCCTTCACCGGCGCGACCAAGGAGCTCACCGGCCGGGACGACCTGCGCACGCCGTATCTGGTGGTGGACATCGGCGGCGGTTCGACCGAGTTCGTCGTCGGCGACGGTGCGGTGCGCGCCGCCCGCTCGGTCGACATCGGCTGCGTACGGATGACCGAACGTCACCTGGTGCACGGCGGCCGCGTCAGTGACCCGCCGACCCCCGGCCAGGTGACCGCGATCAAGTCCGACGTCGCCAAGGCGCTCGACCTGGCCGCCGAGACGGTGCCGATCGGCGAGGCCGGGACGCTGGTGGGCCTGGCCGGGTCGGTCACGACCGTGGCCGCGATCGCGCTGGGCCTCCCCGAGTACGACTCGTCCCTCATCCACCACTCCCGGATCACGATCGATCAGGTCCGCGACGTCACCGGCCGCCTTCTGGCCTCCACGCACGCCGAGCGCGCGGCCATCCCCGTGCTGCACCCGGGCCGGGTCGACGTGATCGGCGCGGGAGCGCTGGTCCTGCTGGAGATCATGGAACGCACCGGGGCCGACGAGGTCGTGGTGAGCGAGCACGACATCCTCGACGGTATCGCCCACAAGGCGGCGGAAGACCTCGCTGACCAGCGGTGATATGAGAGTCAGGGCCGGGGGCGCCCGCCGTCGTTCACCCGTCCGGACCACTGCGGTCGCCGGTGACGCGCCGGTCGGATGTGATGGCCACGGCGCCGCGCGATCGGCAGTGTGCGCCGCAGGAGGGACCGCCCCCGGTGATCCGGCCGGCGACCTCCTGCTCCCCTCCATCGATCTTTGGGAGAACTCATGCCCCATAACATGGGAGAGCGCGTCGAGTACCGGGACGATCAGCGCGTGAAGCAGATCGGCAGGATCCAGGAGGTCCAGGGCAAGGGCAAGGCGGCCCGCTACAGCGTCCTCAACGAGCAGACCCAGAAGCTCGACCAGTGCAGCGAGCAGGACATCGAGCGCGAGCTGGAGCGCTAGCGCGCACGGTCAGGGGTGTCCTTGTGCGCCGCGGTTTGCCGTCTACCGATGGGTCGACGGCAGGCCGCGGCGCGGCGTTCTCGGACGGCCTGGCGGGGCGCGCGAGAAAGTTCGTGAAATTATTCACATGAACTTCCCGTCTGATGGAGCAGATTCATTGGCCCCGTGGCCCCGTCGGAGCGCGATCCCTCGCAACTGAGCGCCGAACTCCCTTGTTTCGGCAGGGTTAGCGACCCCGCAGCCTACCGGTCGGCGGCCGATCGTCGCTGCTCAAGGGGGTCCCGGGACGTCCCGGCTCGAGAGGAGGTTCCGGGGGCGGGTGTGGCGTCGATCACGAAATCGCGCAGTGTAGCAGAACCCCGCAAGAACCTTGTGAAGGGGCTCACGAGGGGGGCCCAATGGGGTGCTGGATACTCGTGTCCATGAGCACCACGGAGCGTCCACGGATCCTCGTAGTAGGCGGCGGTTACGTCGGCCTGTACGCGGCGCGCCGCATCCTGAAGAAGATGCGGTTCGGCGAGGCGACCGTCACGGTCGTCGACCCCCGCTCGTACATGACGTACCAGCCCTTCCTCCCCGAAGCTGCGGCCGGCAGCATCTCTCCGCGCCACGTCGTGGTTCCGCTGCGACGCGTGCTTCCCAAGGCGGAGGTCCTCACCGGCCGGGTCACCTCTGTCGACCAGGACCGCAAGGTGGCCGTGATCGAGCCGCTCGTCGGAGAAAAGTACGAGCTGCCCTTCGACTATCTTGTCGTCGCGCTCGGCGCCGTCTCCCGCACCTTCCCGATCCCCGGCCTCGCCGAGAACGGCATCGGCATGAAGGGCGTCGAAGAGGCTGTCGACCTGCGCAACCACATCCTCGAACAGCTCGACCTGGCCGACTCCACCACCGATGAGGAGCTCCGCCGCAAGGCGCTGACCTTCGTCTTCGTCGGCGGCGGCTTCGCGGGTGCCGAGACCATCGGCGAGGTCGAGGACATGGCTCGCGACGCGTGCAAGTACTACACGAACGTCAAGCGCGAGGACATGCGGTTCATCCTCGTCGAGGCCGCCAACCGCATCCTCCCCGAGGTCGGCCCGGAGCTCGGCACGTGGGGCCTCGAGCACCTGCGCGAGCGCGGCATCGAGATCTACCTCGAGACGTCCATGAAGTCGTGCATCGACAAGCACGTGGTGCTCGCCAACGGGCTCGAAGTCGATGCGTCCACCATCGTATGGACCGCGGGCGTCAAGCCGAACCCCGCGCTGGCCAACTTCGGCGTCCCGCTCGGCCCGCGCGGCCACGTGGACACGCTCCCCACGCTCCAGGTCAAGGGCACGGACTACATCTGGGCCGCCGGCGACAATGCCCAGGTGCCCGACCTCGCGGCCGGCGAGGGCGCCTGGTGCCCGCCGAACGCGCAGCACGCCCTGCGTCAGGCCAAGGTGCTCGGCGACAACGTGATCTCCGGGATGCGGGGCTTCCCGCAGCACGAGTACAAGCACAAGAACATGGGTGCCGTCGCCGGCCTCGGCCTGCACAAGGGCGTCGCCCTGCTCTTCGGCAAGATCCGCCTCAAGGGCCGGCTGGCCTGGTACTGCCACCGTGGTTACCACGGCATGGCCGTGCCGACCTTCAACCGGAAGTTCCGGGTGCTCGCCGACTGGACGCTCGCGATGTTCCTCAAGCGCGACGTCGTGGCGCTCGGCGCACTGGAGAACCCGCGTGAGGAGTTCTACGAGGCGGCCGCGCCGGTGACGGCGGCCGCGGCGGCCAAGGCCACCCAGCCCGCGCCGGGCAGGGCCGAGAAGGCCAAGGCCTCCTGACCGGGCCGGCCTGATCACCGGTCAGGCACACGACGCCGAGGGTGTCCGCCGATCCGTGGGGCGGACACCCTCGGCGTTTTTTGCGTTTCGGGACTACACATGGCTCATGAATCTGTTTTCGTGGTGAAAGGACCCATAGGGTGACCCACCATCACGGAGGTTTGCGCCATGGCCCACGCTGCCGGACGGCTCGCTGCACTCGCCGAAACGGTCCTCGGATCGCCGCTCCCGGTTCGTATCCGCGCCTGGGACGGGAGCGAGGTCGGCCCTGCGCAGGCGCCCGCCCTCGTCCTGCGCAACCCGCGGGCGCTGCGCCGACTGCTGTGGAGGCCCGGCGAGTTGGGTCTGGCACGCGCCTGGGTCGCCGGTGACCTGGAGGTCGACGGCGATCTCTACGAGGCGCTCGACCTCCTCTCCGGGACGGTGTGGCAGCGCGACGAGCCGACGGCCGGCGCGCGGAAGCGCTCCGGGGCCTTCACCGTGGCGGCTGCGCTCTTTGATGCATCCGTACGCCGGACGGCCCGCGAGGCGCTCGCCCTCGCCGGACCGGGGCTGCCGCCCTCCGCCCCGCCGGAGGAGGCGCGGGGACGCATCGGAGCTCGTCACAGCCTGCGCCGCGACCGGCAGGCGATCAGCCACCACTACGACGTCGGCAACGACTTCTACGAGCGGGTGCTCGGGCCGTCGATGGTCTACTCGTGCGCCTACTGGGACGAGGGCGCCGAGACGCTCGAGGACGCCCAGCAGGCCAAGCTCGACCTGATCTGCCGCAAGCTGTCGCTGCGCGAGGGGCAGCGGCTGCTCGACGTCGGCTGCGGCTGGGGCTCCATGGTGCTGCACGCGGCGAAGCGTTACGGCGTGCGGGCGGTGGGTGTCACCCTCTCGGTCGAGCAGGCGGCCTTCGCCCGCAAGCGCATCGCCGAGGAGGGGCTGACCGACCGCGTCGAGATCCGCGTGCAGGACTACCGTGAGATCACCGACGGGCCGTTCGACGCGATCTCCTCGATCGGCATGGCCGAGCATGTCGGAACGACACAGTACCGGGCCTACGCCAAGATGCTGTACGGCCTGTTGCGGCCGGGCGGGCGGTTGCTCAACCACCAGATCGCGCGCCGTCCGCTGCAGCGCGAGGAGAGCTACGAGGTCGACGAGTTCATCGACCGCTACGTCTTCCCCGACGGCGAGCTCGCCCCCGTCGGCTCGACGGTCGCCCTGATCGAGGAGGCGGGGTTCGAGGTACGGGACGTGGAGGCGCTGCGCGAGCACTACGCGCGCACGCTGCGCCGCTGGGTGGCCAATCTCGAGGAGCACTGGGACGAGTGCGTGCGGCTCACCTCGCCGGGTCGGGCTCGGGTATGGCGCCTGTACATGGCGGCGTCCGCCCTCTCGTTCGAGCGCAACCGCATCGGCGTCAACCAGATCCTGGCGGTTCGCACGCCCGCGTCCGGCGAATCCGGGATGCCCCCGACGCGCGGGGCGTGGCTCACTCCGTCATGATCGCGTCCAGGACGTCGAGCCGCGCCGCCCGCCGAGCAGGCCACACCGCCGCGAGGACACCGACCAGCGCCGCCAGGCCCAAGAAGATCGCGATGCGGCCCCAGGGCAGCACCATCACATAGGCCTGCAGGTCCGCGCTGATCGTCCGGCCCGTCGCCCAGGCGATGAACAGGCCCAGCGCAACGCCGGACACGGCACCGAAGAGCGAGATCACCACGGCCTCCAGGCGGATCATCCGCTTGATCCTGCTCCGGTCGAGGCCGATCGCGCGCAGCATTCCGATCTCGCGGCGCCGCTCGAAGACCGACATGGCCAGGGTGTTGACGACCCCGAGCACGGCGATGATCAGCGACATGCCCAGCAGCCCGTACATGATGTTGAGCATGTTGTTGATCACGCCGCCGAACGTGTTGCGGATGCCCTGGCGGTCCATGATCGAGATGGCCGGGTTGTTGCCCAGGCCGTCGGCGATCGCCTCGGCTGTCTTCGCATCGGCGCCGCCCGTCGTCTTCACCAGCACCTGCGGCACCTCGGGCTTGTCCACGTGGGGCGCGAGCAGTGTGTCCGACATGACGACGGGCGACAGGACGAGGTTGTCCGCGAAGGTGCCGCCGATCGTCACCTCGGCCTTCGTACCGTCCGGGTAGGAGGCCTGGACCACGTCCCCGGCCTTCCAGCCGCGGCTCTTCGCCGTCTTGTCGTCGACGAGGATCTTGCCCTCCGCCAGTGCCGTCTGCGGCGACTGCGACCCGGTCACCGTCGTCACACGCACCGTTTCGGCGAGCCCGCGCGGATCGGCCGCGGTGACGGCGGAGAACCTTCCGTCGACGTCGAAGTACGCCGATTCGAGGGCCGTGGCCGCCGTCACGCCCCGCACCTTGGAGATCTCGCCCGCCACCGAGGGGTCGAGCGGCATGCCGCTCGCCATGCGCACCATGTAGTCGGCCGACAGGTTGTCCACCGTCGCCTCGTCGACGCTGCGGCCGACGGAGACGCCGAGCACCGAAAGGCCGGTGATGAGCGTGAGCCCGATGGCGAGGGCGGAAGCGGTCGCGGCCGTACGACGCGGGTTGCGGCGGGCGTTGCGCGCCGCAAGATTCCCGGAGACGCCGAACACGCGCGCCAGCGGCGCACGTACCACGGTCAGCACCGGCCGGGAGAGCAGCGGCGTCAGCACGATCAGGCCGACCAGCAGCAGGAACGCGCCGATCCCCACCGCCCGGCGGCCCGAGTCGCGCCCGGTCGCCGCGCCGGCCACCACCAGTCCCGCGCCGCCGCAGGCAAGAATCACTCCGACGACGTTCCGAAGCAGCAACGACTTGGCGGGCGCGGGGAGTTCCGCGCTGCTCATCGCGGCCACCGGAGGGATCCTGGCGGCCCGGCGTGCGGGCAGCCACGCGGCGACCATGGTGATCAGCACGCCGACCGCGAAGGCGGCAACGACCGTCGTCGGCGCCACGATCAGCGGCCCGGCCGGCACCTTGGCGCCGAGCCCGTTCATCGCCGAGCGCAGCCCGGAGGCGATGGTGACGCCGAGTGCGAAACCGGCCGCCGACGCGGTGCCGCCCACGATGAGGGCCTCGGTGAGCACCGAGCGCGTCACCTGACGGCGACTGGCGCCCAGCGCCCGCAGCAGCGCCAGCTCCTTGGTGCGTTGCGCGACGAGCATGGTGAAGGTGTTGGCGATCAGGAAAACGCCGACGAACAGGGCGATGGCGGCGAAGACCATGAGCATCGTGCTCATCGCGCTGAAGCTGTCCTCGATCTGTTTGGCCTGTGCGTCGGCGAGCTCCTTGCCGGTCTGCGCGTCGGCCGTGCCGTCCTTCGGCAGCAACGGCTTGACCTCGGCGAGGATCTGCTGCTGCGAGGCGCCCTTGGCGCCGACGACGGTGATCTCCTGGTAGTGGCCGGGCGTCAGGTACAGCTGCTGCGCGCTCGCGGTGTCGAACAGGACGAGCGAGCCGCCCGCGCTGACCGCGCCGTCGTCGGTGGTGAAGATGCCGCTGACCGTGTAGGTCCGCACCGGGCCGTTGGTGGCCACCTCGACGGGGTCGCCGACGTGGAAGCCGCCCCTGGCCGCGGTCTCCTTGTCGAGCGCGACGTCTCCGGCCTGCGCCGGGCCGTTGCCGGAGACGAAGGTGTAGCGGGGGTCCTTGCCGTCCGGCCCCGGCGCGAAGTTGGCACCGGTGTTGGACCAGCCGCTGCCTATCAGCCTGCCCTTGGAGTCGGCGGCGCCCGCGAAGCCGCTGACGCGCCCGATCGCGGAGGCGACCCCCGGCAGCTTGGATATCCGGTCGAGGGTCTGCTGGGTGAGCCCCTCGTCCGCTGCCGCGTCCTTGGACCTGGGGTGAGTGGTGCCCCCCGCGCTGCTGCTGATGGCGACGGCCACGTTGTCGTAGGACTTGGCCGACTGGTTCTTGTAGGCGGTACCGAGCGTGTCGGTGAAGACCAGCGTGCCGGAGACGAAGGCCACGCCGAGCATCACGGCGAGCACGGTCATCAGCAGTCTGGCCTTGTACGCGAGGACGTTGCGCAGGGCGGTACGGAACATGGTGACGGGTCCTGGGTGTGCTTGGGCGTACGGGGGGCGGGTCAGCTGTGCACGGTGCTCGGGAAGCGCCGCATCCGTTCCAGCACCGCCTCCGCCGTGGGCGACCGGAGTTCGTCGACTATGCGCCCGTCGGCGAGGAAGATCACCCGGTCCGCGTACGAGGCCGCGACCGGATCGTGGGTCACCATGACGACGGTCTGGCCCAACTCCCGTACCGAGTTGCGCAGGAACCCCAGGATCTCCGCGCCCGATCGCGAGTCGAGGTTGCCGGTCGGCTCGTCGGCGAAGATGATCTCGGGCCGGGCGGCCAGCGCACGCGCCACCGCGACGCGCTGCTGCTGCCCGCCGGAGAGCTCGGCCGGCCGGTGCGAGAGCCGGTCGGCGAGGCCGACCGTCTTGATGACCTTCTCCAGCCACGCCTCGTCGGCTTTGCGGCCCGCGATGTCCAACGGCAGCGTGATGTTCTCCGCAGCCGTCAACGTGGGCAGCAGATTGAACGCCTGGAAGACGAAGCCCACCTTGTCCCGGCGCAGGCGCGTGAGTTGCTTGTCTCTGAGCGCCGACAGCTCGGTGTCACCTATTCGTGCCGATCCCGCCGTCACCGCGTCGAGCCCGGCCATGCAGTGCATGAGCGTCGACTTGCCGGAGCCGGACGGCCCCATGATCGCGGTGAATTCGCCCTTGCGGAACTCGGTCGAGACGCCGTCGAGTGCGACCACGCGCGTCTCGCCCTGCCCGTAGACCTTGGTGAGGTCGGTAGCGCGGGCGGCCACCGCGACCGCGCGGTCGTCGGAGTCGTCGGCGCGCGTTCCTGAGGGGGTTGAGGTGGTCACGGTGGCGACTCCTGTCGTGTCCTGTCGTGTGTCGTGCCGGTGGCGTCGGGTCTCTATCTTCCCCGTGCCCCCGGGCGCGACGGATCAGCCCTCATCCTGGTCTTTCGGGAAGCCCTCGGAGGTACGGCAGCGGCCGGTCTCATCCCCAGGTATGAGCAACGGGGCTGAGCGGCAGCCATGAGCCGCTGTATGACGGCCGATTTTGGTTGAACCCGGTACGGAATTCCTGGCGGTGGATGAGGGGTCGGCGAATTCACGTCATTTGCATGGCGTGCCGCCATGCCGGTGCTGGCCGGGCGCGGAGCCTATGCGGGCCGGTCCGGACATGGAACGCCTGCATTCGGGAGTTGCTGACACATCCTCACCTGCCCATAAAATCAGACAACATGGAGCAGGGATTCACCTGTTCGGGGGGTTGGAGCGGGCTAGGCTCGTGCTGCCCTCAGGGTCACCTGTCGTGTCCCGAGCGAGTGTTATTTGCCCGGATGGTGGAATGCAGACACGGTGAGCTTAAACCTCACTGGCCTTCGGGTCGTGCCGGTTCGAGTCCGGCTCCGGGCACGCCGTCGCCCGCGACGCCGTGGGCACATGTCCGCGGCTTCGCGGCAGGCTTGCCTCCCGTTTCCTTTGCAAACCCATTACTCTTGTTCGGAGTCGTGCCTTGCGGCGGTCGTGCCGTGCGGCGATGGAGGGGTGAGATGAGGAGCAGCAACCCGATCTTCTCGCGTCGGGGTTTCAGCCGCAGCAACGAGTACGCGGGGTTCCACCAGGGCGCGCCGCAACCCGGGAACCCCTACGCGGCCCACGCGGGCGCACCGCGGGACCTCACCGCCGATGAGCTGCGGGCGATGTACCGGGCCCCGGCGGCGGGGCCGGTGCAGACCGGGCGGATGACCATCGATGACGTCGTCGTGCGCACCGGCTTGACGCTCGGCACGGTGGTCGTCGGCGCGCTCCTCGCGTGGTTCACGCTGCCGGTGAGCGGCACCGGCTACGCCATCGCGTTCGGCTCCGCGGTCGTCGCGTTCGTCCTGGCGGTGATCCAGGCGTTTCTGCGCACACCGATGCCCGTGCTCATCCTCGGATACGCCCTCTTCGAGGGCGTCTTCCTCGGCGTCGTCAGCAACATGTTCAACGCGGCGTGGGCCGGCGCCCCGGTCCAGGCGGTGCTGGGCACGATGGCGGTCTTCGCGGGCATGCTCATCGCATACCGGAGCCGGCTGATCAGGGTCACCCGGCGCTACTACCGGGCCGGCATGGCGATCGCCATCGGCTTCGTGCTGCTCATGCTGGCCAACCTGCTCTTCGCGGCCTTCGGCGGCGAGGGCCTCGGCCTGCGCAGCGGCGGTCTGGGCATCGCTTTCGGCATCGTCGGCGTGTTGCTGGGCGCGTTCTTCCTCTCCCTCGACTTCAAGATGATCGAGGACGGCATCCGCGGCGGCGCCCCGCAGAAGGAGTCGTGGCTGGCGGCCTTCGGCCTGACGGTCTCGCTGGTGTGGATCTACCTGGAGATGCTGCGGCTGATCGCCATCCTGCGCGACTAGCGGGATCCGGCCGGGCGGCCGGTACGGCAGCAGGCCCCGAGGCGGTGGTCGCCGCCCGGGGCCCGTCGGTGTCCTGAGGGGGGTGGGCCGGTTGCGCTACTGGAGTTTGCGGTGGGCGCGCCTGAGGTCGTATTCGTGAACGATTGCCCTGGCGTGGCCCGAAGAGAGGCCTTCGTACTCGCGGCGCAGCCAGTTGACTTTCTCCTCGAACCGGAGCAGTGCGGGCCCGTCTTCGAGGGCGCGGAGCCAGTCATCGATTTCTCGGCCGGTGCATTGGGGGATACGGGAGAGCAGGTTCCGGTGGGTTTCTTCGGAGATGATCTGGGACATCGGCGCCTCCGGGATGCGATCCGTTACCTTACGGTGCCTGACGCGCCAGCCATTGGCAACCGTCGGTTTTCAGGCGACCGGCGCGTGTCTGCGCACGCGCGCCCGTAGCGGCCACCTGCCCGCGCCTCCGTGCGGAGGCTGGAGCCTCCGGCGGTAGGGCCCGCCGGTGGCCCGTGCCGAGGGGAGTCGCCTGCCCGGACGCCCTGCCTGCGGCGGGGGGCCTCCGGGCTGCGCCGCACTCTCCCCGGCAGTTGCGCGTGGGGGTGCCCGTGTGCTGGGCACCGCTGCGCCCGTCGACGGGGTCGGTTGATGCGGCACGGCCTCACGCGGCATGCTCAGGCCCCTGGCCCTCCGGGCAAGGGGAACCCCCAGGCCCTCGGCCCTCCCATAGCCCTTCGGGCATGGGGGACCGCTTCTTCACCCGCGGTCCCTACCGCCGGAGGCTCTATGCTCCACGCATGCCGCCCGCCCTGCTCGACTGCGTACCGCTCCTCGACGCCGTGGATCAGCTCGCCGGCCGCTACCGGTCGCTGCCGCAGAGCAGGTTGCGGCGGGCGGCTGCCGTGGGGCTCGCGCTGGCGCGCGAGCTCAGCGCCGAGGCGCAGCGTCTCGAGCACCCGGACGCGCCGGTGCGGCAGATGCCGGACGACGGGATGTTCGTGATCGCTGAGCAGATCGCCGTCTCCGGTCATGATCTCGCCGCGGCGCTGGCCGCGCACCCGGACCGGCAGGGGCAGGACGTACTCGACCGCGCCCTGCGGCGCGTCGCGGAGACCGCCGCCGAGCTGTGAATCAGATGGACGCTACGACGCGGTCGGCGAGGATGAACACGTTCTCGTCGCCGTAGGCGAACGTCAGTGTGAAGGCACCGGAGACGCCGGAGCCGCCCACCAGGACCGGTGCGTCGCCGCGGTCGATGGCGGCGGCGAGCTTGTCGGCGGTATCGGAGTGGCCGGGGGTCAGGCACAGCGTCGTACCGTCGGCGAACACGTACAGGTCGAGCGTGCCGAGCGGCCCCGGCCGTACGTCGGCGAGCGGGGTGGCCGACTCCGCGAGCTCGGCGAGCCGCGCCACGGTGCCGGCGGGGTCGGTGATGATCGGGGAGTACGAGCCGGACTCCGGGTCGGAGGGGTGCCTGCGCACCGGTTCGAGCCCGGCCAGGTCGGGCTGCCGCGGCAGGAACGGCGCCACCTCGAACTCGGCGTCCGTGTTGTCGCCGGAAGCGGCCGCGACGTCGCGCAGCTCGTGAAGCCCTTGCAGCTCGTGCACGTCGTGCGTGTCGAAGACGGGGGCCTCGGCGGCGTCCCGGGCGTCCTGCGCGGCCCAGAAGGCGCGCGCCTCTGCCAGCTCGCGCTCCCGCTCATCGGCAAGGGCCGCGGCCACGGCGCTGCGTATCTCCTCGGTGTCCGGCGCCGTACGGGCTCCCGGCACCGTTACGTGCGGGGCGCTGGCCTCGGCGCGGTGCGCGGCTAGCTCCTCGCGCAGCTCCGCGAGGCGGCGGTACAGGCTGCGGGCGACGAGCAGGGCCGCGACCCCCGCGAACGCGGCGACGGCCGCGACGAGCAGCAGTGTCAGCATGATGGCGGTCACGGGCGGGTCTCCTGGCAGGCGGGGACTGAGGTCGATGGCGGCTGTTGTTCCTCCCCGTACACCACTGTGCCGTCTCACCCTTGGCCTGTGCAGTGCGGAATGTCACGAATAGGGCATGACTTCGGCGCGACGTGATTCGGTCACAACGCCCCCGACCTGGGCAAAAGCTGCCCCTCCGGGTCATTTTGCGGCCCGGAGGGACATTCGTAATGAGACGCAGATCTCAGGCAGTTCTCAGGCGGAACCGGCTGATCTCAGGGCGCTCTCAGCTGAGGCGCTCGATGATCATCGCCATGCCCTGGCCGCCGCCGACACACATCGTCTCGAGCCCGAACTGCTTGTCGTGCCACTGCAGCGAGTTGATCAGAGTCGTGGTGATCCGTGCGCCCGTCATCCCGAACGGGTGGCCCACCGCGATCGCGCCGCCGTTGACGTTGAGCCGGTCCAGGTCGATGCCCAGGTCGCGGTAGGACGGGATCACCTGTGCGGCGAAGGCCTCGTTGATCTCGACCAGGTCGATGTCGCCGATCGACATCCCGGCCCGCTTCAGCGCCTGCTTGGTCGCCTCCACCGGCCCGTAGCCCATGATCTCCGGGGACAGGCCCGAGACACCCGTCGCGACGACGCGCGCCAGCGGCGTGAGACCCAGCTCGCGCGCCTTGACGTCCGACATCACCACCAGCGCCGCGGCGCCGTCGTTGAGCGGGCAGCAGTTGCCGGCCGTGACCAGGCCGTCCGGGCGGAAGACGGGCTTGAGCCCCTGCACGCCCTCCAGCGTGACGCCGGGCCGTGGGCCGTCGTCCTTCGAGACCACCGTGCCGTCGGGCAGCGTCACCGGGGTGATCTCCCGCTGCCAGAAGCCGTCCGCGATCGCCTTCTCCGCGAGGTTCTGCGACCTGACCCCGAACTCGTCCATCTCCTGTCGGGTGATGCCCTTGAGGCGGGCGAGGTTCTCGGCGGTCTGCCCCATCGCGATGTACGGGTCGGGCAGCAGGCCGTCCTCGCGAGGGTCGTGCCAGTCCGCGCCCTCGCTCTCGGCTCGGGCCGCGGTCCGGGCCTCGGCCTCGGCGAAGAGCGGGTTGTGGGTCTCGGGCATGCCGTCCGAGGTGCCCTTCACGCTGCGCGAGACCGTCTCCACACCGGCGGAGATGAACACGTCGCCCTCGCCCGCCTTGATGGCGTGGAAGGCCATCCGCGTCGTCTGCAGCGAAGACGAACAGTAGCGGGTGATGGTGCACCCCGGCAGGTGGTCCATGCCCATCTGCACGGCGACGACACGGCCCAGGTTGTGGCCCTGCTCGCCGCCGGGCAGGCCGCAGCCGAGCATCAGGTCGTCGATCTCACGGGGGTCGAGTTCCGGGACCTTGGCGAGCGCGGCCTGGATGATCGCGGAGGTCAGGTCGTCCGGACGCATGTCCTTGAGCGACCCCTTGAAGGCGCGCCCGATCGGCGACCGGGCAGCGGAGACGATGACGGCTTCAGGCATTCTCTTCCTCCGGGGGGTGTGCGGGGCTCGCTCGCTCACAGGGAAGTTACCCACACGTAGCACTGACAGTCACGACCGGTGCGTTGTGACGTTGCGCTCCTCTCCGTCCGGCTCCTCCCCGTTGCGCCGCTCCCCGTCGTGCTCTTCCCCGTACTCCTGCGGTGCGGGCGGCTCCGGCGCCTCCTGGGCTGCGACACGCCGCAGCCGGCGGTGCTTGAGCAGCGCCCACGGGCCGCGCCGGCCCGCCGCCGCCTCGGTCGGCGCACCGGGCGCCCCCGCGGGCCCCGCCGCCGCGACCTCGGTGCCGCCCTCCGCGGCCGCCTCCGCCGCCGCCTGGGCCACCGGCAGGATCGTCTCGCCACGGAAGCTGTCGGGACGCTCGTCCTCGGGCCACAGCCCCAGCGCCGCGCACAGCGTGGGCAGCACCGCCATCGCCGCCGTCGCATACCCCGTGGCCGACGGGTGGTAGTTGTCCGGGCCGAACATCTCGCGCGGGCTCGCCTCGAACTCCGGGCCGAGCAGCTGACCCAGCGAGACCGTCCGGCCGCCGAGCTCGACCACCGCGATCGTCTGCGCAGCGGCCAACTGACGGCTCAGCCGCCGGGCGACCCACCGCAGCGGCTGGTAGACGGGCTCGATCGTGCCCAGGTCGGGACAGGTCCCGACGATCACCTCGGCCCCCGCGGCGCGCAGCGCACGCACCGCATCCGCCAGATGGCGCACCGACCGTGCCGGAGGCATCCGGTGCGTCACATCGTTGGCACCGATCATGATCACGCAGACGTCGGGAGGCCGCGCGGAGCCGTCGAGCAGCAGCCCGACCTGACGCCCCAGGTCGTCCGACTGGGCGCCGGGCAGCGCCACATTCACCAGGTCGACCGGCCGCTCGGCGATCGCCGCGAGCCCGGATGCGAGCAGCGCGCCCGGCGTCTCGCGCACCCGGTGCACCCCCTGCCCCGCTGCCGTCGAATCACCGAGAAAGGCGAGCCGCAGCGGTCCTGCGCCGTCGCACGCATGGGCGAAGGCGGCACCGTACCGGCCGTCCGCGACCGGCGGTACGTCCTCCGAGCCGCCGACCACACGCCGCGCCAGCTGTACTTCGGTCAGCAGCAGACCGATCGCCGCCCCACCGAGCAGGCCGATCCCGCCGCCTCCATATGCCGCGGCCGCCGCTATGCGGCGCGCCACCCTCGCCCTCGACATCGGCATCCGCTCCCGTCGTCCTCCCGAGCTCCGAGGCCTGTACATGCTTGTTGCCCGATCCGACCAGATGTGCAACGCCGCCGGTCGGGGCGTTGAACGCTTAGGCTCGGACCCACCATTACGGAAAACATCCGGAGGACGTCGTGCAGTTCCACGACTCGATGATCAGCCTTGTCGGCAACACCCCGCTGGTGAGGCTCAACAGCGTCACGGCCGGAATCCAGGCCACGGTGCTGGCGAAGGTCGAGTACTTCAACCCCGGCGGATCGGTCAAGGACCGCATCGCGCTGCGCATGATCGAGGCCGCTGAGCAGTCGGGCGAGCTGAAGCCGGGCGGCACCATCGTCGAGCCGACCTCGGGCAACACCGGCGTCGGGCTTGCCATCGTGGCGCAGCAGAAGGGTTACCGCTGCATCTTCGTCTGCCCGGACAAGGTGTCGACCGACAAGATCAATGTGCTGCGGGCCTACGGCGCGGAGGTCGTGGTCTGCCCGACGGCCGTCGACCCGGAACACCCCGACTCGTACTACAACGTCTCCGACCGCCTGGTGCGCGAGACGCCCGGCGCCTGGAAGCCGGACCAGTACAGCAACCCGAACAACCCGCGGTCGCACTACGAGTCGACCGGCCCCGAGCTGTGGAAGCAGACCGACGCACGCATCACCCACTTCGTCGCCGGCATCGGCACCGGCGGCACGATCTCCGGCACCGGCCGCTACCTCAAGGACGTCTCGGAGGGCCGGGTCAGGATCATCGGCGCCGACCCCGAGGGCTCGGTCTACTCCGGCGGCTCCGGCCGTCCGTACCTCGTCGAGGGAGTCGGCGAGGACTTCTGGCCGACCGCCTACGACCGGACGGTGACCGACGAGATCATCGCCGTCTCGGACAAGGACTCCTTCCAGATGACCCGTCGTCTCGCCAAGGAGGAGGGCCTGCTCGTCGGCGGCTCCTGCGGGATGGCCGTCGTCGCGGCGCTCCGGGTCGCCGAGCGGCTCGGCCCCGACGACGTGGTCGTGGTGCTGCTCCCGGACTCCGGCCGCGGCTACCTCAGCAAGATCTTCAACGACGAGTGGATGGCCGACTACGGCTTCCTGGAGGAGGGCGCAGGCCAGCAGGCGCGCGTCGGCGACGTGCTCGCCCACAAGTCCGGCGGCATCCCCGAGCTCGTGCACATGCACCCCGAGGAGACCGTCGGCGAGGCGATCGAGGTGCTGCGCGAGTACGGCGTCTCGCAGATGCCGATCGTCAAGCCGGGGGCCGGGCACCCGGACGTGATGGCCGCAGAGGTGGTCGGCTCGGTGGTGGAACGGGAGCTGCTCGACGCGCTGTTCACCCAGCGGGCACAGCTGACCGACCCGCTGGAGAAACACATGAGCGCACCGTTGCCGCAGGTCGGCTCGGGCGAGACGGTCGGCGACCTGATGGAGGTGCTGCAGGGCGCGGACGCCGCGATCGTGCTGGTCGAGGGGAAGCCGACCGGTGTGGTGAGCCGGCAGGATCTGCTCGCGTTCATGGCGCGGGGCGCCAAGTAAGCGTGCCGGGTCATCCTCACGTCCGCGAAACGGTACGCCCGCGACACGTGCGTGCAGCACGGGCTTAACACGCGTCGGGCACATTGGTTGTCGTCGGCACGGCAGGCACGGCAGGCACGGCAACACAGACACCACAAGGGGACACCACAAGGGACAACAAAAGGTGTGGCAGCGAGGATCGACGGAGCGGCTCCCGGACCTCCTCAGTTGCCCCGGACGCGGATGAGCCGGCCCTGACCCGGCCTCGCGTCCCCACGGGGACCGCCGTCGTCCCGCCCCTCGCCCCCGGGCGAGGGTGCGGCGGTCCCCGTCACCATTCCCTCTCCATGTCACGGTCGCGGCGGTCGCCGCGCTCGTGGAAGATCGCGCCCATCGAGTGCGCGATGTTCACCCCGACGATCCCGGCCCAGGTCGCCAGCAGTCCCGGAAGGTGGGCGTTGACCGCGGCGATCGCCGACAGCGGGATGGCGAAGACGAGGGACACGCTCGCCAGGCCGAAGCGGCGGTTGCGGGTGCCGTCGTCGCGGCCCCGCGGGCGGCGCGCGGGCGCGCCCACGCGGGCGGCGGAGGTCCGGGCCTGTGTCAGTTCGCGGCGTATGCGGCGCTCCACCTGGCCGTCGAGGCGCTTTTCCATCGTGGCGAGGAATGAGTCGATCAGCTCGGACTCGTACTCGGGACCCAGCTCCTTGCGAGCCTGCAGCGTGGCGTCGAGTTCCTTCTTCAGCTCTTGGTCGGGCGCACTCATGGGCTCACCGTAGGACCGGGGATCCGCGTAAGGCACTGGGGGCAACCCCCGAATCTTCCCTGGGGTTGTTCCCTGGGGGACGGCTGTTCCGCGGGGCCGGGTGGGTACGGTCGGCGCAGGACTGCCACGTGGAGACGGCCACGTGGAGACGGCCACGTGGAGACGGCCACGTGGAGACGGCCACGTGGAGACGAAGGGAGCGGCATGGAGCTGCTGACGGCGCTGGGCTCATCGGATGGCGACGCACCGGATGCCGTACGGGTGGACGACCACGCGCTCTCGCGCGAGGAGCTGCTCGGCGCCGCCGGGGCGGTCGCGCGGCGTATCGCCGGTGCGCCCGCGGTCGCGGTGCACGCGGCGCCGGTGGCCGGGACGCTGGCCGCGGTGGTCGGCGGGCTGCTCGGGGGGGTGCCGGTGGTGCCCGTGCCGCCGGACGCGGGGCGCGCCGAGCGCGATCACATCCTGCGGGACTCCGGGGCCCGGCTGCTGCTCGCGGCCGACCCGCAGGTGTGGCCGGACGCTTGCTGCGAGACCGTCCCGGTGCGGCTGGACGAGCGTGCCGACGCGCCGGCCGGCGAAGAGCGGCCGGAAGCGCCCGCGTTGATCCTCTACACCTCGGGCACGACGGGCGCGCCGAAGGGCGTGTTACTCTCGCGGCGCGCGATCGCAGCCGACCTCGACGCGCTCGCCGCGGCATGGGCGTGGACGCCCGAGGACACCCTCGTCCACGGGCTGCCGCTCTTCCATGTGCACGGTCTCGTCCTGGGCGCGCTCGGGGCGCTGCGGGTGGGCAGCCGTCTGGTGCACACCGGGCGGCCCGCCCCCGCCGCTTACGCGGCCGCCGCGGGCAGCCTCTACTTCGGTGTGCCGACGGTGTGGTCGCGCGTCGTGCAGGACGCCTCGGCGGCGAAGGAGCTGGCCGGGGCGCGGCTGCTGGTCTCGGGGAGCGCTCCGCTGCCCGCCCCCGTCTTCCGCGACCTGGAGGCGCTGACCGGGCAGCGGCCGGTGGAGCGGTACGGGATGACGGAGACCCTGATCACGGTCAGCACCCGGGCGAACGGGGAGCGGCGCGCGGGCTCGGTGGGGCTGCCGGTGGCCGGGGTGTCGACGCGGCTGGTCGGTGAGGACGGCGAGCCGGCGCCGTACGACGGCGCCACCGTCGGCGAACTGCAGGTCGGCGGCGCGACGTTGTTCGACGGGTATCTGGGCCGGCCGCAGGCGACTCAGGCCGCGCTCACCGCGGACGGCTGGTTCCGCACCGGCGACATGGCCGTGATCGAGCCGGACGGCATGCACCGCATCGTCGGCCGCGCTTCCACCGACCTGATCAAGTCGGGCGGCTACCGGATCGGCGCGGGCGAGGTGGAGAACGCGCTGCTCGACCACCCCGCGGTGCGGGAGGCTGCGGTGGTCGGGGCTCCGCATCCGGACCTGGGTCAGCAGGTCGTGGCGTTCGTGGTCGCGGACGGGGTGAGCGAGCGCGACCTGATCGACTTCGTCGCCGGGCATCTGTCCGTGCACAAGCGGCCGCGGGTGGTCCGTTTCCTCGACGCGCTCCCGCGCAACGCCATGGGAAAGCCCCAGAAAAAACTGCTTCCGAGGCTGGATTAAGATGGGGGAGCCCACGACCACCCGGCCGGTCAGTAAGTGAATTGGCCGGATCGCCGTACCCGGGTTCCGCTCCGTAGGGTGGCGGTGACTCATCTGCCATGGAGGCAGCACCGCATGTTCCACCGCATAGGACGCACCGTCGTCCGCCATCCCATATGGACGATCGTGGCGTGGCTCATAGCCGCCGTCGCGATCGTCGCCACCGCACCGAGCCTTCCGTCCAACAGCGACGAAAGTAGCTTCCTCCCCAAGAGCTACGAATCCATTCAGGCGTCGGACCTGCAGCAGAAGGCGTTCCCCAGCGCCTTCACGCCGTCCGCGATCGTGCTCTACCAGCGCACGGACGGCGCCGCGCTGACGCCCGCCGACAAGCAGGACGCGCTGCGGATCACCGGCGCACTCACCGGCGAGCACATCGACCAGGTGCAGAAGGTCATCCCCGGACCCCCGTCCAAGGACGGGAAGTACGACATGGCCCTGGTCCAGATGGACCCGAAGAACGCGGGCCAGCCCAAGCAGGCGGACGCGGCCAGGACGCTGCGCGCCGACGCGAAGGACCTGACCAAGGGCACCCACCTGGAAGCCCAGTTGGGCGGTTCGGCAGCCCAGGCCCTCGACCAGCAGGATTCATCGCAGCGCGGTCAGGCGCTGATCGGCATCGGCACCTTCGTGATCATCCTGGTGACGCTGCTGATCATTTTCCGTGCGCCGATTCTCGCCGTGCTGCCGCTGCTGCTCATCGGCGTGGTCTCGGCGGTCGCCAACGGCCTCATCGCCTACGCCACCAAGCTCTTCGGGCTGCAGGCCAACAGTTCGGTCTCGTCCATCCTCATCGTCGTGCTCTTCGGCGTCGGCACCGACTACTTCCTGTTCCTGATGTTCCGTTACCGGGAGCGGCTGCGAGCCGGTGACGAACCGAAACAAGCCATGATCAACGCGGTCGCGCGGGTCGGAGAGGCGATCGCCTCCGCCGCCGGTGCGGTCATCATCGCCTTCCTGGCGCTGGTGCTCTCCACCCTCGGCTTCCTCAAGCAGATGGGCCCGGCGCTCGCCATCGCCGTCGCCGCCACGCTGGTCGCCGGTCTCACTCTCGTCCCGGCCGTGGTCTCGCTCATCGGCCCGAAGGTCTTCTGGCCGTCGAAGTCGTGGCAGCGGGAGCCGGAGAACGCGCGGTTCGCGGCGCTCGGCCGTACCGTGCAACGGCGCCCGTCGCTGGCCGCCGCCGTCTCCGGGGTGATCATGGTCGCGCTGGCGATCGGCACCTTGGGCTTCAACGCCACCTTCGACCTCGCCTCGGGCTCCATGCCGAAGACCAAGGAGTCCATGGTCGTCCAGACCGAGATGCAGCAGGCCTACTCGGCGGGCGCGGCCGAGCCGACGGACGTCTACCTGACGAGCACCGACGGCCGGCCGCTCGACAAGTCGGCGCTGCCCGCCTACGCGAGCAAGCTGCAGACCGTCGACGGGGTCGCCTCCGCGCGCCTGACCGCCCTGAGCAAGGACGGCACGACGGCCGACATCACCGTCACCCTCACCTCGGAGGCCTCGAGCGACCAGGCGATCAGCACCGTCGGCCACGTCCGCGACGTGGCGCATGCCGACGCGCCGACCGGCACCAAGGCTCTCGTGGGCGGCATGTCCGCGATCTACAAGGACATCGACACCGCCGTCAACCACGACTACAGGACCGTCTTCCCGGTCGCGGCGGTGCTCATCATGGTGATCCTGGCGCTGCTGCTGCGCAGTGTGGTCGCGCCCTGGTACCTGATGGCATCGGTGGGACTCGGCTTCGGTGCGACCCTCGGGGCGACGGTGCTCATCTTCCAGAAGGCGCAGGGGCATTCGGGTCTGATGTTCATGCTCCCGGTGATCATGTATCTGTTCGTCGTCGCTATCGGCACCGACTACAACATCCTCATGATCGCCCGGCTTCGCGAGGAGGCCCGCGAGGGCCGTGATCCGCGCGAGGCGGCGGGCATGGCGCTCCGGCACGCGGGCCCGACGGTCGCCGCCGCCGGTTTCATCCTGGCGGCGACCTTCGCCACGATGATGTTGGCAGGCAACTCGCTGCTCACCGAGATGGGCTTCGCGGTCTCGTTCGGCATCGTGGTGGCGGCCTTCGTGATGGCGATGTTCTTCACGCCGAGCCTGACGGCGCTCATCGGCCACGCCGCATGGTGGCCGGGTCACGGCGACCGCGGCTCCGAGCTCCCGGCGGGCGATGAGCCAAGGGTTGCCGAGCCGGTCCACAGCTGAACATGGTCGACGGCTGAACAGCCAAGGAGGGACAGGGGCCGGGCGCGCTGGGTGCGCGCCCGGCCCTTCTTCCTCGGCGGGGGTGAGGCACGGGGGCGGACTCTTGCCAGGCTGCATGGATTCATGCAGAGTCGAGATCCACTGAATGAAACGCGTGGTTCCAGCCAGGAGGGTGCAATGGCGACGCAGGACGGGGGAGCGGCGCGCTTGATGCGGATGTTCGACGGGCACCGGCTCACGCCGACGCAGCGCCGGATCGCGCACTGCCTGGTGCGCAGGGCCGCGGATGCGCCGTTCCTGTCGAGCGTCGAGGTCGCCGAGCTGGCCGGGGTGAGCCAGCCGTCGGTGACCCGGTTCGCGGTCGCCCTGGGCTTCGACGGCTACCCGGCGCTCCGGCGGCATCTGCGCGAGGTCGCACCCGCACCGCAGGAGACGCAGGCCGTCACCGACAACGAGTACCAGCAGGCCGTACTCGCCGAGATCGACAATCTGCGGCACCTCGCCGCGCTGCTCGCCGACCCGGAGCCGGTGGCGCGGGCAGGACGGCTGCTCGCCCTCTCCCAGCCGCTTCCGGTGCTCGGCTTGCGAGCCGCGGGGCCACAGGCGCGCGGATTCGCCTACTTCGCGGCGAAGGTGCACCCGGACGTGCGACTGCTCGACGAGGGCGGCACGCTGCTCGCCGACCGGATCGACGCGGCGGTGCGCGCGGGCGCGAACGCGCTGCTGTGCTTCGCGCTGCCACGCCACCCGCGCGAGGTGGTCGCGGCGCTGGAGTACGCCAAGGGCGCGGGGCTCACCGTCGTCACCGTCGCCGACAGCTCCTTCGCGCCGGTTGCCAAACACTCCGACCTGCTGCTTCCTGCCGCGGTCGGGACCGGTTTGGTCTTCGACACCGCGTGCGCGCCGATGATGCTCGGCCGGGTGCTGCTGGAGGCGATGTGCGACGAGCTGCCCGACGCGCAGGCGAGGCTGGAGGAGTTCGACGCACGGGCGGCGGAGCGTGGTCTGTTCGTCGAGTGAGCACGCATCGACCGCCCCGCACCCTCACGCAATTTTGAGATTTTCTGAGTACCCTCCGCACCGGATGCCCTGTAGCAGGTGGATGGGGAAGGAGCGCGGTCGTGGGGCGCGGGGCGTATGCGCTGGCTCGGGTTGCGGTGATGGTGCGGACGGCGGCGCTGTGGTGCTGGTGGCTGGGCGCGATCGCGGCGTTCGCCGGAGCGTTCGTGCCGGGGTTCACCGGGCGGACGATCGGCCTCGTCGCCGGAGCCGCGCTCTTCCTCGTCGCGGCTGCCACCGCGTTCCTGGTGCACCGTCGGCGCTATACGGAGCTGGAGAACGGCGCCACGCGCGCCGCCAAGACCGTCATCCTGCAGGACCGGCGCGTGACGGCGCGCGCGTGGCTGCGTGCGCGCCGCTGGTGGCTGCTGCTTGCCCTCACCCTCGCCGTCGCCTCGTCCCTCGCCGCCCCAGCGGCCGGTGGCATGCTGCTCGCCGGGCTCGGCGCGGGGCTGTGGGCGAAGGCGGTGGCAATCGGGCGCTGGGAGCGCCGGAACGAGGCGCTGCTGTGGGTGCGGCCGGAGTGGGCGAGCCGCCGCGGCCCGGCGGGCCGGGACGTGAAGTCGTACCTGACCACCGGACCGGTCGCGGGTGACGCCCGCCCCGGCGGGGCCAGGCGGAGAGCGGTCAGCGCGGCCCGGTGAGGGCGTCGGCGTTGGCGGAACCGCTCTCCGCGACGATCTCGTCCAGGGTCTGCGGGGCGCGCACAGTCGTGAATCGGACGCCGTGCGGCTCGTTCGCGTCGCCATCGTACCCGTAGATCCCGGGCCGTGGCAACGAGTTGTACGCGTAGTGCGTGGAGAAGTAGTACGCGCCCGTGTCCGGCAGCGCGACCAGGTCGCCCTCGGCGAGCAGCGGGAGTTCGCGCCGGTGCGCCACGATGTCGCCCGCGAAGCAGCAGGGCCCGGTCACGTCCTGCACGACCGGCTCGCCGCTCTTCGGGCGGCCCTTGGCGTCGAAGGCGAGCACTCGCAGCGGCCACGATCCGGGGTCGAAGACTGTACGGGTGGCGACCTGGGCGCCCACATGAGTGATCGCGAGGGCGCGTCCGCCCGCCGTCTTGGTGTACTCGACGCGCGCGAGGATCGTGCCGTGCTTGGCGACCAGCGACCGGCCGAACTCGGTGACCAGGGCATAACGGCCGTCGAAGAGACCGGGCACGGTGGTCCGCAGCAGCTCCGCATAGGCGCGGAAGGTCGGTGTGACCTCGTCCGAGGCGAAGTTGACGGGCAGGCCGCCGCCGATGTCGATGGTGGTGATCTGTTGCCGGCCGGTGGCGGCGCGGGCGTGGACGTTGATGCGTTCGGCGAGCTCGTACGCGGCGCGCACACCCACGGCCATCAGTTCCAGCGGGATACCCTGGGAACCGGTGTGGGCGTGGAGGCGGCTGAGCCAGGGATGGTCGGCGTAGGCCCTGACGATCCGGTCGGTCGCGCCCTCGTCGCGCAGCGCGAAGCCGAACTTGGAGGTCGCGGTCGCGGTGCTGAGCGCCTCGATCGTGCCGCCCCCGACCTGCGGATTGACGCGCAGCCCGATCGGGGACGCGGTGCCGGTCTCCCGGACGAGGGCGTCAAGACGGGCCAGCTCCTGCGGGTTGTCGGCGTTGACGGCGACGCCGAGGGCCAGGGCCGCGCGCAGCTCCGCGGTGGTCTTGGCGGGGGAGTCGAAGACGATGCGGTCCGCGGGCAGCCCGGCGGCGCGGGCGAGGGCGAGCTCACCGGCGCTGGCGACCTCGCAGCCCACACCTTCGGCGGCGAGCAGTCGCAGCACCGGCACGAGCGAGGCGGCCTTGACCGCGAAGGTGTGCGTGACGGCCGTACCGGGGGTGGCGAAGGCCGCGTGCAGCTCGGCCGCCGACTCCTGGATACCCGCCGCGTCGAGCAGCCCGATCACCGGCTGGTCCTCACCGACGAGCTCCTGTTCGGCCGCGGCCTGCACCGCTGCCGTGCGGCGTGCGGCGGCGTCGTGGGCGAGTGTGGGCGTCATGGGATCAAGCCAACCACGCGCGCGGCGGTCTTGTTGGGCTCGCCGTGAGGGAGTTAGCGTCGCCGACGTTCCCTCCGTGAGAGGAGACCTCCATGGCCGGACCACACGCCGCCACCCTCGCCGGTTTCATCGTCGCCACTGCGCTGCCGTAGGCATCCGATCCCTCCGCACCAGCAGGGCTCCGGCCCGTTGTGCCCGAGGTGACGGGGCGCGGGTGGATCACCGGCATGGGGCAATTCCTCCTGGATCCGACCGATCCGTTCCCTCGCGGCTTCACGCTCTAGCGGCCTCCTGGCGGTCGTCCCGGTGGCCTAGGTGGCGCGGCCTGTTGACTGGAAGTATTCAGACAGTGAGGATGTGAATGAATCAATCCAGCGAGGTGTAGGAGGCGACCCGCATGACGGCATCGGCAGGCGCAGGGGCAGGCGCAGCCGCGGCAGAACCCGGACCCCGACCGGTACGGGCTCCGCGAGGCACGCAGCTGAGCGCGCGCGGCTGGCAGCAGGAGGCGGCGCTGCGGATGCTGCAGAACAACCTCGATCCGGAGGTTGCCGAGCACCCCGACAAGCTCGTCGTCTACGGCGGCACCGGCAAGGCGGCGCGCGACTGGCGCTCGTTCGACGCGATGGTGCGCACCCTGCGCACGCTGAAGCAGGACGAGACGATGCTCGTCCAGTCGGGCCGCCCCGTCGGCGTGATGACCACGCACGAGTGGGCGCCGCGCGTGCTGATCGCCAACTCCAACCTCGTCGGCGACTGGGCCAACTGGGAGGAGTTCCGCCGCCTGGAGGCGCTCGGTCTGACCATGTACGGCCAGATGACGGCCGGGTCCTGGATCTACATCGGCACCCAGGGCATCCTGCAGGGCACCTATGAGACGTTCGCGGCCGTCGCGCAGAAGCACTTCGGTGGGTCGCTCGCCGGGACGATCACGCTCACCGCGGGACTCGGGGGGATGGGCGGCGCCCAGCCGCTCGCCGTCACCATGAACGATGGCGTGGCCATCTGTATCGACTGTGATCCGCGCGCGATCGAGCGCCGCATCGACCACCGCTACCTGGATGTGAAGGCCGACTCGCTCGACCACGCCCTGGAGCTGGCCACGCAGGCCCGCGACGAGCGCAAGCCGCTCTCGATCGGCCTGCTCGGCAACGCCGCAGAGCTGCTCCCGCGGATGCTCGCGATGGGCGCGCCCGTCGACATCGTCACCGACCAGACCAGCGCCCACGACCCGCTCTCCTACCTCCCGGTCGGCGTCGACTTCGACGACATGGCCTCGTACGCGAAGGAGAAGCCGGCCGACTTCACGCAGCGTGCCCGCGAGTCCATGGCGGCGCACGTGGAGGCGATGGTGGGCTTCATGGACGGCGGCGCCGAGGTCTTCGACTACGGCAACTCCATCCGCGGAGAGGCCCAACTCGCCGGTTACGGCCGGGCATTCGCCTTCCCCGGGTTCGTCCCCGCCTACATCCGGCCGCTGTTCTGCGAGGGCAAGGGGCCGTTCCGGTGGGCGGCGCTCTCCGGAGATCCCAAGGACATCGCGGCGACCGACCGCGCGATCCTGGAGCTGTTCCCGGAGAACGAGTCGCTGGCCCGCTGGATCCGGTTGGCGGGGGAGCGGGTCCACTTCCAGGGCCTGCCCGCGCGCATCTGCTGGCTCGGTTACGGCGAACGCGACAAGGCCGGTGAACGCTTCAACGACATGGTGGCGAGCGGCGAGCTGAGCGCGCCGGTCGTCATCGGCCGTGACCACCTCGACTGCGGCTCGGTGGCCTCCCCGTACCGCGAGACCGAGGCCATGCTCGACGGCTCGGACGCGATCGCCGACTGGCCGCTGCTCAATGCCATGGTCAACGTGGCATCCGGCGCGTCGTGGGTGTCGATCCACCACGGCGGCGGCGTCGGCATGGGCCGCTCCATCCACGCGGGGCAGGTCACCGTCGCCGACGGCTCGCCGCTGGCCGGCGAGAAGATCCGCCGTGTCCTCACCAACGACCCGGGCATGGGCGTCATCCGCCACGTCGACGCGGGCTATGACCGCGCCGATGCCGTCGCTGCCGAGCGCGGTGTCCGGATCCCGATGCGGGAGGAGGCGTGAGCGACGCGCGCGTGGCCGCCGGGCCGCAGATGAGGACGATGCCTGTGCCTGTGCGCCGCGCGGGCGGAGAAGCGAACAAGGAGGAGGCGTGAGCGACGCGCGCGTGGCCGCCGGGCCGCAGATGAGGACGATGC
>NZ_JANFNG010000049.1 GCF_024436035.1 Streptomyces humicola | reverse complement strand
CAGGTCCAGCGCATCGTCATGGCCCGCAACCTCCCCTGACCACCCCCACCACCCCAGACACCGCTGCCGGCCGCCGGGGGGCCGGCAGCGGCACAACCACCGGTAGCAGTGGCGAGCCCCTCCTGGGAGCGGGAGCATGGAAGTGCTTCGGCATCCACCGCATCCAGGAGGAATGCCATGACCACTGCCAGAGAGATCATGCACGCAGGCGCGGCCTGGATCACCCGAGGGGTGATGCTCGACCGAGCTGCGGAACTGATGAGTGAGATGAACGTCGGAGCGCTCCCCATCGCCGACGAGAACGAACGCCTCTGTGGAATTCTCACCGACCGCGACATCGTCGTCGAGTGCGTGGCGAAGGGCAAAGACCCCCGCCGCACCACGGCGGGAGAACTCGCCCACGGCACCCCTCGCTGGATCGACGCCGACGCCGATGTCAGCGATGTCATGCAGGAGATGGAGTCTCACCAGATCCGCCGCCTGCCGGTGATCGAGAACAAACGGCTCGTCGGAATGATCAGCGAAGCCGATCTCGCACATCACCTGTCGGAGGCGCAGATCGCGGAATGGGTCGACAAGATCTACTCGCGCGCCGCGACGTAACCCGTCGCAACCATCTGAACCATTCAGTGAACCGCAGTGGCGGGGACGGCGCGCGAGGACTCGCCGTGAACGGGGGCACCCCGCCACCTGCCTTGCGCCAAATGGGACAACTTCATCAACTACTCCGCATCGGGATGGAGTTCTTGTCGTTGGTGGGGATGTGACGACCGAGCCTCTGCATCGCCGCCCGCCGGTGAATCCCTACGCTGCCCCGTATTCGGCACCGTCGTCAACAGGCATGGATTCCTTCGGCGGAGAGTGGCAGTTCGAGGCCGATCTCGCCGAACTCCTCGCCCAGAGCACGGCGACGACGAGCGGGAACGGCAATGCCCCGTTCACCGGCGCCGCGTACGAGCCGTACGAGTACTCCTCACCGGCGCCCCGCCCGTCGGCTGCCCGCAGCCACCGTCGCCGCAACCGCCTGCTGCGCCTGGTCGCCCGGCTCCGCCGCCCCGGCCCGGTCCTGTTGCTGCGCTGGCTCAGCCTGCTGATCGCCACGACGACCGCGGCCATCGTCACGATGATGAGCGTCCTCGGCGGGATGATCTCCTACGACCCGATGCGCCACCTGGCGTCGCTCGGCGTATCGCCGGGACTCGCCGGATGGTGGCCGCTGCTGGTCTTCGGCCCCTGGCTGGTCGCCTCGCTCTCCATCCTCCGGGCCGCCGTCCACCAGCGTCACGTCTCGCACTCGTGGGCCGTGGTCGTCTTCTTCTCCCTGATCGCCGTCTACCTCTGCGTCGCCCACGCCCAGAAGACGGTGACCAGCATGGCCGTCGCCGGGCTCCCGCCCGTCACGGCACTGGTCTCCTTCCACCAACTGGTCCGCCAGATCACGCTGACCAACCCGCCGAAGCACGCCCTGCCGCGTCAGCGCAGCACCCCAGGCCAGAGCAACTGACCCGGCCGGGCCGTCAGTTGCCGGAGACGGTCACCTGCTGGTCGTTCTGCAGCTCGGAGAAGAGCTGCTGGGCCTTGGTCTTGTCCCACAGCAGCGCATCGCCGTCCGTGGCCGTGTAGTAGTTCGGGTCGCCGACCGGCACGACCATGGACTTGCCATTGCCGCCGGAGACATCCTTCATCGCGAACATCATCTGCGCCAGGTCGTACAGGCTCATGCCCTTGTCGACGTTGAGCGTCTCCAGCCCGGCGCCGAGCACCGGGTAGAGCTTGAACGGGTTGAGCAGCACGCCGGGCGTCTCCGTCTGGTGGGCCACCGCCTGCAGGAACTGCTGCTGATGCTGCTCACGACCCAGGTCCTGGTTTGCCTCCTGGTGCCGTTCCCGCACGAACGACAGTGCCTGCGAGCCGTTGAACGTCTGACATCCGGCCTTGAAGTTGGCGCCCGACGCCTGGTCCACCATCGGCTTGCTCAGGCACATGTTGACGCCGCCGAGCGTGTTGACGAGATTGACGAAGCCGCCGAAGCCGATCTCCGCGTAGTGGTCGATGTGGATGCCCGTGTTGTATTCGACGGTCTGCGCCAGCAGCTGCCCGCCGCCCCAGGAGAAGGCCACGTTCAGCTTGTGCTTCGTCGCCGGGTAGTGCGTGCCGGTGGCGCCGGTGAACGCCGGTATCGTCACGTAGCTGTCGCGCGGCAGGCTCACCAGCGTGTCACCGTTCGATCCCACATGCAGGATCATCATGGTGTCGCTGTTGCCGTACTGGCCCTCGTTGTCGCTGCCCACGTGCAGCGCTTGCTGCTGCTGCGGCGTGAGGTTGCCACGGTTGTCCGAGCCGGCGATCAGGTAATTGGTGCCCTTGCCGAGGGCGGGGCGGTCCGGCAGCGCGCTCAGGTCGATGGTGCGGGTCAGCTTGGAGTCCGCCCAGAAGTACGTGGCGACGGACGTCACCGCGAGCACGACGACCAGCGTCAGCGCCGTCCAGCCGATCCGGCGGCGCCAGCTCCTCGGCCTGCGGACCCGGCCGCGGCCGCTACCCGGACCGCCGGGCCCGCCCGGGCCCCCGGGACCGCGGCCCGCGCGGTACGTCGTACCGCCCCCGTCGGCCATGCCCTGCCGGGGCACGCCGCCGCGCGACGCCGCGGCCCTGCGCGGCGACAGCTCGGGAGGCAGCGGCGGTTCGCCCTGCGACGGCTGCGGCGGCTGTGCATAGCCCCCGTAGCTGCCCGCACGCCGCTGGACGTGCGGCATCACGCGCGCACCGTCATCCGGCGCGCTGCCGTCGTTCCACCCTTCGGACCATCCGTTCATGCATCGCAGTGTGCACGCTCGACCTGGGATCAGTCCCGTTCGGGACAGTCCTGTAGCAGAGCTGATGGATTCGTCACACCGTTTCCATGATCGAACGCATGATCACCACACTCGCCGCATCGACGCGGTTCCCATCCGTAGCCGGTTTCCGCGGGTTCGGGTGATCACGTACTCATTGACCGCATCCGGCTGCGCACATGGCGTGAGTGGATCGAGTCCGACGAGCACGGCCACAGGCCCGCCCTCGACCACGTAACGTGACCACCGTGCACCGACAGTGAGCCCGATCGCGTGCGCCCAGCCGTCGGGGTGCAGACGCGCGCGCGACGAGCCATGCACGGTCACGCGCTCGCCCACGTACGGCAGCCGGCACGACGGCTCGCGCAGCCCCAGCGCGGCCGCGAGCCCCCTTACGGCGTCGGCGGAGTGCGCCCGCGGCGCGACGAGGACGAACGCGACCTGCCCCACCGCGGTCCGCTCCAGCCACGTCCAGGTGGCGAGCGAGTGGATCAGCTCGGGCGTCACCGCAGTACGAACCAGACGTCTTTGCCGGTCGCGGTCGGCACCGCGCCCCACTCGTCCGCGGTCTTGCTGAGCAGGAACATCCCGCGTCCGCGCTCGGAGAGGTAGTCGGGCTCACCGACGACGGGCAGCTCGGGTTCGCTGTCGCTGACGGTGACATGCACGCCGTCCTCGGTGCCGCGGAGGGTGAGGACGCACTCGGGCGAGGCGACGTGCTTGTGCACATTGCTGAGCAGCTCGGTCACGCACATCGCCGCCTCCCGCGCCAGATTGTCGCGTCCCCAGAGCCTCAACTGCGTGTGCACGGTGCGTCGTACGACGGCGAGGTGCCTCGGATCGGCACGCAGCCGCATCTGCCAGAAGTCAGGCGCGATCGGGGGAAGTTCGGACTCCATGGCCTCAACTGTCAGTGAGCGGGTCTAGCCTGACCAGTGACGAATCGGGTACGCGGCGTGAGTACGGGCGATCCGTCGGACTGGTACGAGGGGAGGCGGTCGGGGTGGCGGCTGTGGGCGGTGAAGGGTCTTCGAATCTCCGGTACTTCGGAGCACTGGTCAAGCTCTTCCGTGATTTGACGGGCATGACGCAGGCCGAACTGTCGGAGGCTGTGGGGTACTCGCTGGACACGGTCTCGTCAGTGGAGCAGGGGAGGCGACCACCGAGCCCCGTGTTCGTCGACAAGGTCGACGAGGTGCTCCACGCGAACGGCGTGCTGCGGGCGGGGAAGCCACATCTTGAGCGTGAGAAGTACCGGGCGTTTTTTGCGCAGTTCGCGGACGAGGAGCGGGGGGCGGTCAGCCTGCAGTCGTACGAGGCCATGGTTGTACCCGGTCTCCTGCAGACCGAACGTTACGCACAGGCCGTGATCGGCTACCGATGCCCACCGTTCGATGAAGAGGAGATCGAACGTCACGTGGCTGCTCGGCTCGAACGTCAGGCTTTGCTTACGCGTAAACCGCTCCCGATCCTGGGCTTCGTGATCGATGAGTCAGTTCTCTATCGCAAGGTGGGCGGCCGCGAGGTTCTCAAGGAACAGTTGCTGCATCTCGCAGACTGCTCCAGGCTTCGAAATCTCTCACTCCAGGTCATGCACTTCGACTCGGACGAACAACCTGGGCTCGACGGGTCGATGGTCCTGCTGGAGACGGCCGGACGTCAGAAGGTGGCGTACGTGGAAGTCCAGGGTGTGAGCCAATGGGTCTCAAAGCCTATAGAACTGAGCGTACTTGAGGCGCGCTATGGGATCATCCGTGCGCAAGCCCTGACGACCAGGGACTCGCTCGCGTTGATCGAGAAGGTGGCAGGGGAGCTATGAGCAACCTCCGGTGGTTCAAGAGCAGCTACAGCGGTAGTGAGGCCGGCAACTGCGTCGAGATAGCAATCGAGTGGCGCAAGTCCTCATACAGCGGCAACGAGGGCGGCAACTGCGTCGAGGTCGCTGCCTGCCCCCACACCGTCCACGTCCGTGACTCGAAGGACACGACCCGCCCGGCCCTTGCGTTCGCCCCCGCCGGGTGGACCGCTTTCATCCGCTACGCGATCTCGACGATCTGAGCCATAAGGGGAAGACCTCGGGGCCGAACAGCCCTACGCCACGATCCCTGGGGCGGTCGACTCTGGCACGAAGGGGGCCGCCGGCGGAGGTGCGCGATGGCCGAGCAGAGCACAGACGGGATCATGACGGCTCCGTGTCTGGAGCTGTCGACGAGCCGCATCGACGGCTGGTCCCTCGCGGAGGTGGCAGGCGAGCTCGATCTGGCCACCTGCCCGCAGCTTCAGGAATTCGTGGGTGTCGTTCTCGCCGACCATGGTGGTCCCACCCGGGCCATCGTGGATCTTGCGGGTGTCACCTTCTGCGATGTCCATGGCCTCAGCACGCTGGCGAGCATTAACGGCAGAGCCAGGCGCCAGGGGTACCAGGTCCGGTTCGTGTGCCCGGAGGGGCCCGTGCGCCGGCTCTTCAGGCTGCTCGGGGATACGCACGCCCTGCCGCTGTACGACACCACGGGCGATGCCCTCGCCGCCGGCGACGAGCAACCGTGATCACTCGGGCGCGATAAGGCTGCGTATGCTGGGCGGCGATGGTCACCGCCGAAGGTCCGACGTTCGTCGAACTCGCCCGCCAAGCCCTGTCGTCGGTGGAGCACGGCTACGACCTGCTGGCTCCGAAGTTCGATCGCACCCCGTTCCGGACCCCGGATGCCATTCTCGACGCCGTGGCGCGGCAGGTGCAGGCCATGGGTGTCTTCGACAGCGGCCTGGACCTGTGCTGCGGCACCGGCGCGGGCATGGGCGTCCTGCGGCAGGCGTGCCGCGAGCGGATCACGGGCGTCGACGTCAGTGCGGGCATGCTCGCGGTCGGCCGCCGCGCGGTGCCGGAGACAGCGGACGGGCCGCATGTGGCGTGGGTGCGCGCGGATGCGCGTGCGCTGCCGTTCGGGCCGGTCTTCGACCTGGCGGTGAGTTTCGGGGCGTTCGGACACTTCCTGCCATGGGAGTGGCCCGGCCTGTTCGCCCAGGTCCACGCGGTGCTGCGGCCGGGTGGCTGCTTCGTCTTCCCCATCGCGGCACCGGCCCGCCCGGGATCCTCGTCCTACCTGGCCGTGCTCGCCTTCGACGCGGCGATGCGGGTGCGCAACCTGTTGTGGCGTCCGCCCTTCGTCATGTACTACCGCTCCTTCCGCCTCGCCCCCGTACGCGATGAGCTGACCCGCGCGGGCTTCACCGTGCACCTGCGCGACCTGCCGGAGCTCGGCCGCCGCCCCGACGGCAGCCCTTGCTTCCGGCTAGTGGTGGCGGCCTGCGACTAGAAGTCGCTGCTGTCGAGCTCCATGGAGTACGGGTGTGGCAGCCGGATCGGCGAGCTGACGGTGGAATTCGGGGAGGAGATCGACCTGAAGCCGCTCGGCCTCGGCCTCAAGTTCGTCACCGAGGACTTCCCGCGCGACTGACGCGCGCCCCGCGCCCGCGTCAGACCTGGTACGGGTGCGCCGTGCGCGCCTCGCGCAACGCGCGGGCCCACCACAGCAGTTGGTCGAGCATCGTCTTCGCCGCCGCGTTGCACCCCTCCGGGCTGGTGGGCCGGCCCTCCGGATCGAACTGTTCCCACGCGACGTGGAAGCTCACCGTGTCCCGGATCGTCACCGCGTGCAGTTCGGCGAAGACCAGCCGGAGGTGTTCGACGGCGCGCAGGCCGCCGGAGATGCCGCCGTAGGAGATGAAGCCGACCGGCTTGGCGTGCCACTCCTGGTTGTGCCAGTCGATGACGTTCTTCAGCGAGGCGGGGAAGCTGTGGTTGTACTCGGGGGTGACGACGACGAATGCGTCGGCCGCCGCCAGACGGGGGCTCAGGCCGTTGAGCAGTCGAGCGGACTGAGGCGACGGGTCCTTGCCGAAGTCCGGCTGCTTGAGCGGGAGCGGGAAGTCCTCGAGGTCGATGACGTCGACGTCCAGGCCCGCGCTCTCACGTGCATGGTCGACGAACCACCGCGTCACCGTCGGACCGAAGCGTCCCTCGCGAACGCTGGCGGTCATCGCGGCGATCCGCGGAGTGGTGTTTCCGGGCATGGCGGTCCTCCCGCTGCCGGGGCCGACGATGACGCGGCGACCAAGTGCATGAAGCGGCTGCTCGTACGAGCAGCCTGTATCCATGAATGTACGGCTGTATGACAGAACGGGTATATAGGCTGTACGGGTGGAAAAATGCGCCAAACCGATAAATGCACTCGTCTGGACGGAAGGCTGCACTACGTCGGCGCCTCACCCGGTCGGCGGGGAGACCCGACCTGGAAGAGAGGACTCCCGTGACCGCCGTCCCGAAGAGCAGATCCACCGGTACTCCGCGACGGGTCTCAGTCATGATCGCAGCCTTCGCGCTCACCCTCGTCGGGTGCGTCGGCGCGATCGGGCACCGCATGGGCGACTCGGCGTACGTCGGCCACGACGCCGCCGCCTACTGCAGCCATCCACGGCGGCCTATCCCCACGCGGCTGGGCGAATGGCAACCGGTCGAGCGTGCCATGGGACGCATCGGGATGATGACCAACGGCATCGTCTTCCGAATTCCCCTCCCGCGCCGGGACTTGAAGGTCAAGGCCGGCGGCGTGGAGATCCAGCCGTCGCTCGCCCTCAACGGCGACGCGGCCTTCGCCCGTTACTGCGACGGCGTCATCCTCATGGGTGACCTGGTCGTCACCGAGCCCGAAATCATGCCCGCCACACGGCAGTTGCAGGAGGCAGGGTTCACGCAGACCGCCATCCACAAGCACCTGCCCCAGTCCACCCCCTCGGTCTGGTGGATGCACTTCACGGCCAAGGGCGACCCGGTCTCCCTCGCCCGGCGCCTGAAGTCCGTCGTCGACGTCACCGGCGCGCCGTACATCGGCAAGCCGACCCCGCCGCCCGGCGCGCACCCCCTCGACCTCAACCAGAAGGCCATTGACCAGGCGATCGGCCGCAAGGGCATCGCCGACGGGCGGATGTACGAGTACTTCCTGCCGCGACGCGAGACCATCGTCGCCGACGGGCACGTCCTCCCCCCGGAGATCGGTGTCAACACCGTGATCAAGATCCAGGGCCTGGGCGGCGGCAGGGCCGCGATCAACGGCGACCTGCTGGCGACTGCCGGGGAGGTCAACCCCGTCCTTGCCGCCCTCGTCAAGGGCGGTATCCGGCCCGTCGAGGTGCACAACCACATGCTGGACGAGAGCCCTCGCATCTTCTTCATCCACTACTGGGCGGTCGGTGACGCCACAACCCTGGCGACGAAGCTCCGGTCGGCGCTCGACGTCACCAACCTCAAGCCGCAGCCCGCACCCGCACCCGCATCCGCACCGGATCCGTCCACCACGACGGCCTCGCATCCGCGGTCGGTCTCACCGTCCGCAACTGCCGACGACCAGGGCGGGAACGGCTCCGACTCCACGGGCTCGTCCGACTCCCCGGGCGACGCCGGCGGCTCCGATTCGGGCGGAACGGCAGGGTCCTGAAACCGAGGTCCTAGATCCTGGTGGTTAATTGGCACAGCGCCACTGCGGCGGGTGGCTCTCGTTCACGGACCCTGGTGGCTAATTACTCAGCGTTTGAGCACGCTGAGTAATTAGCCACCAGGGTCGTCCTAGAGTAGAGAACATGCTCGACGACCTCGCCCCGAAGCCCACCTCTGCTTCGCGGGTCACCCTCTCGCACATCATGTCGGCCCAACACAGCAATCTGCTGGGCACCGTGCACGGCGGCGTCATCATGAAACTCGTCGATGACGCCGCAGGTGCCGTCGCCGGGCGGCACTCCGGCGGTCCTGCGGTGACCGGGGCGATGGACGAGATGGCGTTCCTCGAACCGGTCAAGATCGGGGACCTGGTGCACGTCAAGGCCCAGGTCAACTGGACCGGACGCAGCTCGATGGAGATCGGCGTGCGGGTGATGGCCGAGCGGTGGAACGAATCCACCCCGGCCCAGCAGGTCGCCAGCGCCTACCTGGTGTTCGTAGCGGTGGACGCGGACGGCAAGCCGCGTCCCGTGCCGCAGGTCGTGCCCGAGACGGACCGGGACCGGCGGCGGTGGCAGGAGGCGCAGATCCGCCGCACCCACCGGCTCGCCAGGCGCCGCGCGATCATGGAGCTGCGCGACCAGCGCGCCGCCGAAGGGCTCGACGACTGACGTCGCACGGGCCGCTACGAGCAGACGACCTGGTCGCCGGTGAGCGCGGCGATGCCCGTGCTGTCGTCGACCCAGGGGGTGGGGTCATCGGTACGCACCTGCCGCACCGAGCGGTAGGCCGAGCCCACCGTCACCCGCATCACCGGGCCCTGGCCCTTGACCGCGTGCAGCACCGAGCCGGGCAGCGCAGTGGCGAGCGAACGCATGGAGTCATCCCAGCGCGGGTCGTACGAGATCACCGTACGGGCCGCCTTCTGCGGGACGCCCGACACCGCCCAGGCCGAGAATCCGGTGGCGTGCAACGCCTCCGCGGTGCGCAGTGCGAGCCCCGGCCTGCCCGTGCCGTTCATCACCTCGACATTGATCGTCGCCGGGTCGACATCCACCGGGATGCCCTGGGGCGCATGGCGCTTGCGGTGGTGGACGGCGAGCGGGTGGTCGTGACGGACGGCGTCGAACAGCTTCGACGCGGCCTTCTGGTTCCACGTCACGGTGGTCCCGACATGCGGCACCCGGAAGTGGGCGTTGGCGACCGGAACGGTGGTGAACTCCGAGGAGCTCGGAGAGAAGTTCCGCATCGCCTGCGCCAGATTGAGCAGATCGGCCGAGCTGAGCTGCTTGTCGGCGCGTACGGAGGCGAGCGCGGTGTTCACCGTCCGGGCGAGCCGGGACGGGTCGAGCAGTACCCCGCTGCTGGTCGCGCGCTGGATGACCTGGGCCATGAAGCGCTGCTGGCGCTCCATGCGGCCGAAGTCCGAGGTGCCGTCGACGTAGCGGGAGCGCACATACTCCAGTGCACGGCCCCCGCCCAGAACGGTGGTGCCCGCGGGCAGGACGAGGCCGGACTTCGGGTCGTGGAGCGGGCGGGCGGTGCACACCGGGACGCCGCCGAGGGCGTCCACGGTCTGCATGAAGCTGGTGAAGTCCATCTCCAGGTAGTGGTCGATGTGGACCTGCGTCAGCTGTTCGACCATGCGGACGGTCAGGCTGGGGCCGCCCTCCGCGTATGCCGCGTTGATCCTGGCGGGATGGGTGCCGGGGCTGGTGCTGGTGCTGGTGCTGGTGCTGGTGCCGGTGCCGGGGCGGCGGCCGTCGCCGGGCCCGCGGTTCGGGAGCCGCACGTAGGTGTCGCGGGGGATGCTGACGACGCTCAGCCGCGAACGGTCGGCCGACAGGTGCGCCAGCATGATCGTGTCGGTGCAGTGGCATGCCCAGCCACCCAGGTGGTAGAGCCTTTTCTCCGCAGGAGTGATGCTGTCGCGGCCGTCGGTGCCGACCAGCAGGAAGGTGGTGCCGGGGTCGGGCGGGGGGCGGTGGTCGAGTCCCCCGAAGGCGTCGATCCGGGCGATGTGCTCGCCGAGGCTGCTGATGGCCGCGTTGCTGAGGCCGCTGGTGGTCAGGACGGCGAGGGAGACGACCCCGGCGAGCCGCATCATGCGGCGCTTGCGGCGGACGGCCGCATGGCGCGGGGTGCTGTGCGGGGCGAGGCGTGGGGCGTGACGCGGGGCGGGGCGGGCTCCGGTCCGGCGGCCAAGGGCAGGTCCCTGCATGAGCGCACCTCCGCCTCGTTGATCGAATCGCGTGATCGGTTTATGTGATCAGTTGATGTGAGCGGTCGCCGAATCGATCACCCTAGGCGGATGCCGCGCTGCTCCGGCGCATCCACGCCGCCGCAGCCGCTGCGCCACTCGGGCGGCGCGCGTCGCACTGGGCCGTTCGCGGTAACGTTTGGGCCGATGAACGCCACCACCCCTGACACCCCCGCGGTCTCCGTGATCATGCCGGTGCTCAACGAGGAGCGGCACCTGCGCGCCTCCGTCCGGCACATCCTGGAGCAGCAGTACGCGGGCGAGCTCGAAGTCGTTATCGCCCTCGGTCCGTCCACTGACCGTACCGACGAGATCGCCGCCGAGCTGGTGCGGGAGGACCCCCGGGTCCACACCGTCCCCAACCCCTCCGGCCGTACCCCGGCCGCGCTCAACGCCGCGGTCAAGGCGTCCCGCCACCCCGTCGTCGTCCGCGTCGACGGGCACGGCATGCTCTCGCCCGACTACATCGCCACCGCGGTACGGCTGCTCGACGAGACGGGCGCCGCGAACGTCGGCGGGGTGATGCACGCGGAGGGCGAGAACGCCTGGGAACGGGCCGTCGCCGCGGCCATGACATCGAAGATCGGCGTCGGCAACGCGGCGTTCCACACCGGGGGCGTGGCGGGCCCGGCCGAGACCGTCTACCTCGGGGTCTTCCGGCGCGAGGTGCTGGAGCAGCAGGGCGGCTACAACGAGGAGTTCATCCGCGCCCAGGACTGGGAGCTGAACTACCGCATCCGTGAGGCGGGCGGGCTGATCTGGTTCTCGCCCGACCTGAAGGTCTCCTACCGGCCGCGGCCGAACGTGCGCGAACTCGCCAAGCAGTACCGCAACTACGGGCGGTGGAGGCATGTCGTGGCCCGCTACCACTCCGGCTCGATCAATCTGCGCTATCTCGCGCCGCCCGCGGCCCTGCTCGCCGTCGCGGCGGGCGCGCTGGCCGGCGCGCTGGTGCACCCGGTCGGCTGGATCGTTCCCGTTGGGTACGTGGCGGGGATCGCCCTCGGATCGCTGCCGGCCGGGAAAGGCCTGGACGCGGGGGCGCGGCTGCGGATACCGGTCGCGCTGGCGACCATGCACATGTCGTGGGGCTGGGGCTTCCTGACCAGCCCGCGCGCGCTGGCGCGGAAGGTCATCGCAAGCCGCCGGTAGACCTGGGCGACTTCCTCAGCAGTGCGGCGAGGACGCGGCCTTCGCCGGTGTCGGCGCAGTCGTGGGCGTCGGAGTGGCGAACGGCTGGCCGGGAGCGGTGAAGTCACGGCCCAGTGTGAGCGTCATCGGCTGGCGGAACGCCGCCATCGTGGTGCCCTCCTTCAGCGCGGAGGCGGGCAGGTCCATCATCTTCGCCAGCCGCCGGGCCTGGTCGGCCTGGTTCGGGGCGTAGTCGAGTGTCGTGGTGGCGACCGGGTGCGAGGCGGGGCCGGCGTTGGTGGAGCGGGTGACGCCGTTGCTGTTCTGCAGCCAGCTGAGCACGGCCTGCGAGGAGCCGAACCTGCCCGTGCCGTCGAAGATGTTGACGCGGACGTTGATCGGTGCGGCCATCGGGCCGCGCAGCGCGTCGGTCGCGGCGGCGGCATCGGCCGTCCGGCTCACGGTCGGGGAGGGGTCGGGCGAGGCCGTGGCCGTCGACGCGGACGTGCACGAGGGGGTGCGGTGGCCGTAGAGCAGATAGCCCCCGACACCGCCTCCGATAATCGCCAGGGCGGCGGTGCAGCCGAGCCAGACGGGTATCCGCCCCCTCGGGGATCTGCGCTGCTCGGCGCGGCGGCGGCCGCGCGCGGCGGCGCGGCCCTCCGGGCGCGGAGGTATGTCGGCGGGTGCGGGTGCGGGTGCGGGCGCCGGCTCGTAGTGCGGCGCGGGTGCGGGCTCGTAGTGCGGCGCGGGCGCGCCGCCGCCGTCGAGGCGCATCTGGTAGCTGCCCGTCGCCGGATCGAAGACCCACTGGTCGGCGGGGTCGATCCCGCTGTGCTGGTCCACGGTTTACCAACCCCTCCCTCGCCGTCGCGGGGTCACTCTAGCGGTTTGACTCATGGCAAATGTCGTGGTCCGCGGTGGTCCCCCGATAGGTGGGATCCGCCCCGCCCGGCGGCGGAGAGGTCACCGGCGGCGACGACGCCGGCGGGCGGAGCCCGGGGCCCAGCGATTGCACCGCCACCTGCCGGTCGTCGCGCAGCGCCGCGAAGAGCACCGCCGCCTGCGGCTGCACCAACTGGTCGCGGTTGACGTCGTACGGATACGGCTCGCGCGGCACCGTGAGAAACCGCACCCTGCGCATCGGGATGTCCTGCACGCCGCTCACCAGGTCGTACAGCTTGGACATCGAGTTCAGCCCCGGGTCCGTGCTCAGCGACGACGTCGCGGCGTCGAGCACCGGGTAGAGCTTCGCCGGATCGAGCAGCACCCCCTCGCTCTCGGTCTTCCTCAGCAGCGAGGCGAGGAAGGCCTGCTGCCGGTCCATCCGCTCGGTGTCGCTGCCGTCGCCGAAGCCATGGCGCGCCCGCACATATCCCAGCGCCTTCTCGCCGTCGAGCATCTGCCGTCCCGCGGGCAGGTCGAGGCGGGCCTCCTTGTCATGGATCGGGTACGGCGTGCACACCTCGACCCCGCCCACCGCGTCGACCATCTTCTTGAAGCCGGTGAAGTCCACGGTCACGTGGTGGTCGATGCGCACGCCGGTGAGCTGCTCGACCGTGCGGATGGTGCAGGCCGTACCGCCCCAGGAGAATGCCCAGTTGAACTGGGCGAGCCCGGCCGTCGTCCGGCTGCCGTCCGGCCGGGTGCACCTGGGGACGCGGACCATCAGGTCGCGCGGGATGCTCACCGCCGTCACGCTGCGGCGGCCCGCGGCCAGATGCATCAGGATGACGGTGTCGGAGCGTGCGGTGCCGGTGTCCCTGCCGTACGAGCCGTCGGAACCGCTGCGGCGGTCCGTGCCGATGATCAGTACGTTCTCCGCGCCTGTCCTCGACGGATCGGGCCGTTCCTTCATGTACTTGCGCAGCTCTGCCTCCACACCGGTGTCGGTGTGGATGTTGCTGTCGAGCTGGTGCCACAGGAACCAGACGGTTCCGGCGGTGGCGAGCAGCAGGGCGGCCAGGGCGAGCGCGGCCATGCGCAGCCGGCGGCGCCGCCGTCGTCGTCGTGATGCGGGTGTCCGAGCGCTGTCGGCCACGTCCGGCCCCCTCCCTGACAGTGCGGCGCTGATTGTGCGGCGGTCACGGCGGTCCTCATCGATCGTCGCCCAGTCAGGCCTGTACGGCCCGAGGGTGCGGGCCGTACGGGTGGTCAGGGGTCAGTCGGCCATGTGCGTGATCTTCTCGCTCTCGCGGCGGCGCGCCAGCTCGTCGGGGCCGAGCCGCTGCAGGTGGCGGCAGAGCACCACGGAGCCGCCCGCCGCGAGCGGTGCGAGCAGCCCGGCGGCCAGGCCCTCCCAGCCGTCGTAGGCCAGGCCCGACAACAGCCGTGACCCGGGCCCGAGCCCCAGTGCCCCGGCGCTGCGCCGGGCACGCTCGACGACCTCGGCGCCGCTGAGCTCGCTGCCGTCCGGGAGCGCGAGCGCGGGCGCTTGCGGGTCGACGGGCGTGTACGGGACGAAACGGTCGCCCTGACTCGGCACTTCGACGGCGTAGTCGAGGAAGCCCTCCGGGGTCTGCGGGAAGCGGGCGCCGAGCGGCCGCAGCGCCAGCGCGATCCGCTCCCCCTTGCACGCCCGCGCCTCCTCGAGCGACTCCGGCCCGCTGACGACGAGGTCGGCGGCGGCGGGATCGCCGGCGGGGGCGGCGACGACGCCGGCGGAGAAGCAGGCGATCAGCCAGGCGGCGGTCTGCCAGTGCGCGGGGAGCAGCAGGGACACCCGGTCGCCCGGGGAGGCGGCGAGGTCGTCCTGGAGGAGGTTGGCGGTCTTCGCCACCCAGTTGGCGAAGGTGGCCACCGACAGCTCGACGCGCTCGCCGGTGGCGTCGTCGTAGTACGTGAGCAGCGGTCGCGCCGGATCGGCGGCGAGCGCGGCGGCCAGCAGGCCGGCAGGGGTGCGGGCTGTGTCGTTCACACGGGAAAGGTTAGGGGCAGCCACTGACGTTACGTCGGGTGGCGGACTGGGCATCAGCTGACGAGTAGACATATCTGTCTGTTATGCGACGATTCATTCCATGCGTCCAACTATCTTGCGCTCGGTCGGGGCGGCCTCGATCGGGGCGGCGTGGGCCTGTGCTGCTGCGCTGATCCTGCCGTCGGCGTTCCACGCCATGGCGCGCGCTGCCGAACCCGATGCGGGCAGCACCCTCACGCTTCCCCTCGTGTCGCTCGGCGGCCCCCCGTCCATGCGGGGGATAGCGGCCGCCCACGTCGAAGGACTCCCCTCACGGACTGTCAAGCCGTTCGCGCTGCTCGGCATCACCTGGGACGACGCCTTCGCCCAGCTGGACGGCACGGTGGAGGTGCGTACCCGCTCGATCGCGACCCACCGCTGGTCCGGCTGGCAGCAGCTGGAGTCGGACAGCGACGACGTCCCCGACCCGAACTCCGTCGAACGCCAGGGCGACCATGTGCGCGGCAGCACCCCGCCGCTGTGGGTCGGCGACTCCGACGGCGTACAGGTGCGCATCGCCCCCACGGCCGCCACCCGCCGCGCGGGCACACCTCAACTCCCGCGCGGGCTGAGGCTCGACCTGGTCGACCCGGGCAGCGCAGCGGACCCCGCCGGCGCCGGGGAGCCTCTGGTGCTCCCGGCCCAGGCCGCCCCGCGGAACCGTGCCGCCGCAGCGGCACGCGCCGGACTGCGGCCGAGGATCATCACGCGGGTCGGCTGGGGCGCCAACCGCCGCCTCCGCTCGGGCGGCTTCCTGTACAACCCGACCGTCAAGGCGGTCTTCGTCCACCACACCGCCACCGGCAACCACTACAGCTGCAGCGAGGCCCCGAGGATCATCCGCGCCATCTACCGCTACCACGTCAGGAGCCTGCACTGGCGTGACATCGGCTACAACTTCCTCGTCGACAAGTGCGGCAGGATCTACGAGGGCCGCGCAGGCGGAGTCTCCCGGTCCGTCATGGGCGCCCACACCTTCGGCTTCAACCGCAACACGGTCGGCATCGCGGTCATCGGCAGCTACAACAGGACACGGCCGTCGTCGGCGGCGATTCACGCCCTGGCACGCCTGACCGCATGGAAGCTCGGCCGGTACGGCCACCGCGCCGACGGCAACGTCTGGCTGGTCTCCGGCGGCGGCAACAAGTACCGGGCAGGCCGACGCGTCAGGTTCGCCCGCATCTCCGGCCACCGCGACGGAAACATCACCACATGCCCGGGAGCCCGCCTCTACGCGAAGCTGCCCGAGGTGCGCAGGGAGGCCGCGCGTCTGCAGGGATACCGGTGAACACGGATACGGGTGCACAGGGATACCGGTAAACAGGGTAAACAGGGATACCGGCAGGCCCGTGGCGGCCCGCGGCTAAGCTCGGGTGGGTGCAGCACACCCGCACCCATCCGGGCACGGTGCGCCGGTGGACCCCCGACGCTCCACTGGACCTCGCACTCACCCTCGGGCCGCTCGCCCACGGCCCCGGCGACCCGGCCTTCCGCATGAGCGACGACGGCTCCGTCTGGCGCGCCTCCCGCACGCCCGCCGGGCCCGGCACGCTGCGGATCACGTCGGCCGACGGCGCGATCGAGGCGCAGGCGTGGGGGCCGGGGGCCGAGTGGCTGCTCGACCGGCTGCCGTCGCTGCTCGGCGCGGAGGACGAGCCCGGGGCGTTCGTGCCTCGTCACCGCCTCGTCCACGAGGTGCACCGACGCCACCCCGGGCTGCGGCTGTGCCGTACCGGACTCGTCCTCGAATCGCTCATCCCTGCGGTGCTGGAACAGAAGGTCACCGCCGACGAGGCGTACCGTGCCTGGCGGTTGCTGCTGCAACGCCACGGCGAACCGGCACCGGGGCCCGCGAGCGGTATGCGGGTGATGCCCGAGCCCCGTACCTGGGCGCTCATCCCGTCGTGGGAGTGGCACCGGGCCGGCGTCGACGGCAAGCGTGCGGCGACGATCGTGCGGGCGGTGCGCGTCGCGCGCCGGCTCGAAGAGGCGGCGGGCATGGAGGATGTCCTGGCGGCCGCGGCCAGGCTGCAGTTGATTCCCGGGATCGGGCCGTGGACCGCAGCGGAGACGCTTCAGCGCAGCAACGGCGCGCCCGACGCGATCACGGTCGGAGACCTGCACCTGCCGAACGTGGTCGGCTACGCGTTGACGGGGGAGCGGCGCACGGACGATGCGGGGATGCTCGAACTCCTTCAGCCGTATGCCGGGCAGCGGCACCGCGCCGCCCGGCTGATCCTGCTCGCGGGACGCCGGCCGCCACGGCGGGCACCGCGTTTCGCGCCGAACGACATTCGCGTTATCTAGGGAGATCGAACCCGTCACGGTGAGCGGGCGCAGGGTGGGAGACGCCTCGCCCAGCCCAGACGGCGGACGACTCATCGCACGGTGATGAAATCCCCGGCATCCCGCTCACCGCGCGCCTTCGGCGGGGCCGCCGCGCGGCCGACGGCGACCGCGCCCATCGGGTCCCACTCCTCCGGGAGCCCGAGGACGTCCCGGACGACATCGCGACAGAACATCGTCGACGACACCCATGCCGACCCCAACTGCTCTCCGGCCAGCGCCACAAGAAAGTTCTGCACGGCCGCGCCCGCCGCGACGACGAACATCTCCCGTTCCGCAGTGGCCCGCCGCTCGTCCGGATAGGCGTGCGTGCCGTCCGCGACGAGGCACGGGACGACGAGATACGGCGCATGCCGCAGTACGTCCCCGCGCCGCACCCGCCGGGCGATCGCCTCCTCGGTGAAGCCGTCGGACCGCAGATCCGCAATCCAGCGGTCGCGCATCGCGTCGAGCAGCCGCTCCCGCACCTGTGCCGACTCCAGCAGGACGAACCGCCACGGCGTGGTGTGATGCGGCGCGGGCGCGGTCACGGCGGCCGCGACCGCGCGCCGCACCGCGCCGCCGTCGACCGGCTCGTCGGTGAACTCCCGCACCGTACGCCGCAGCGTCACCGCCTGCCGCAGCGCCTCGGAGGTGCCGAGACGGAACATGTCCTCGCCGGCGGTGCGCGTCAGCGACCGCGCCCCCGGGCCGTCCGCGCCCGCGTCCTCCAGCAGATGCGTCAGCCCGCGGACGACGGCGACCGGCACCCCGTTCGCCTTGCCCTTGACCAGTTCGCCCGCCGCGGCGAGCTCGTCCGCGGTCGCAACCACCGTCGCGCTGAGCGCGTTGCCGTGCGCGTCCGAGCCGCCGCGCAGGTCGTCCAGGACGCGCAACCCGGCGGTGCCGATGGCGAGGTCGATCAGCCCGTTGCGCCAGGGGCGGCCGAAGGTGTCGGTGAGGACGACGGCGACGTCCACACCGAGCGCGTCACGCAGCCCCGCGCGGATGCGGCGCGCAGAGGCATCGGGGTCCTCGGGGAGCAACAGCACCGTGCCTGCGGGGGTGTTGGACGCGTCCACCCCGGCCGCGGCCATCACCAGGCCCTGCTTGTTCTCCACGATCCGCAGCGGCCCGCGCCGCGCGACGAGCCTGACCGTCTCCGCATCGATCGCCGCTTCCCGGTCGGCGGCCTCGACGATGCGGCCCTCTGACTTGCTGACGATCTTCGAGGTGACCAGGAGGACGTCGCCGTCGGCGAGATCCGGGCTCGCCTCGGCGATGAGCTTGGCGAGATCGTCGCCCTGCTGCACCTCGGGCATCCCCGGCACCCCCCACACCCGGTACGCCGGCGCGCTCACGCCCTCCCGTCGCCCACCTCCGTCGAGGGCGCGGGGGCCCCCATGCCGGAGGCCAGGGGCGGGAGACGGGTGGGAGCTTCGCGCCGCTGTCATGAGGAGACCTCCTTGGCGAGCGCGAGCGCTTCGCGTGCCATCCGCGCGGCCGCTTCGATGTCCGTCATCATCAGTGGCACCGCGCGACAGTTGATCCCGGCCTCCTCCACCTCGCCGACGGTGGCGGCGTCCACCGTGTCGACAAGCCAGCCGTCGAGCAGGCCGGAGCCGTAGTGCTTGGCGACGGCCGCGGCGGTGGACTCCACTCCGACGGCGGCGAGCACCTTGTCGGCCATGCCGCGTACGGGCGCGTTGCCGACGATGGGGGAGAGGCCGACGACCGGAACTCCGGCGTCCGCGATCGCCTCTCTCATCCCCGGCACTGCGAGGATCGTGCCGATGCTGACGACGGGATTGGACGGCGGGAACAGGACGACGTCCGCTTCGCCGATTGCCTCCAGCACCCCGGGCGCCGGCTTGGACTGCTCGGCACCGACCGGCAGCACGGCGTGCGCGGGCACGGAGGCGTGCAACCGTACCCAGTACTCCTGGAAGTGCACCGCCTTGCGGCCCCCGTCCTCGGGTGCGTCGATGACGACGTGGGTCTCGACACGGTCGTCGGTCATCGGGATCAGCCGTACGCCGGGCTGCCAGCGTGCGCACAGCGCCTCGGTGACGGCGCTCAGCGGATAGCCCGCGGTGATCATCTGGGTGCGGATGATGTGGGTGGCGAAATCACGGTCGCCGAGCCCGAACCAGTCGGGGCCGACGCCGTAGGCCGCCAGCTCCTCCTTCACCGTGAAGGTCTCGTCGGCCCTGCCCCAGCCCTGCCCCTCGTGGATGCCGCCGCCCAAGGTGTACATCACGGTGTCGAGGTCGGGGCAGACCTTGAGGCCGAAGAGGTGGATGTCGTCGCCGGTGTTACCGATGACGGTGATGTCCGCGTCAGGTGCCGCTGCCTTGAGGCCACGCAGAAACCGCGCCCCCCCGATGCCGCCGGCCAGTACCACGATTCGCATGGAGCCAGTCTGTCAGCCGGAGGCTGATCGTTTGAGGGTGGTGGTGGATGACTGGCGGGCCAGTCAGTCGTGGACGGACTCCCGTTCCCGGCCTGAAGGAGCCGAGCATGAGGTGTACGGGGTCATCTCGGTCAGGCCCGGGAAGTAGATGTGCAGGCTGACCGCGGGTTCGAGGGAGTCGTTGACGACACCGTGCACATAGCCGGGGGCGAAGACACGCTGGTCGTCCGCGCCGAGCGTGCGCCGGGTCTCGCCGGAGGCACCGAGCGCGCGTTCGGTCAACTCGCCCTGCAGCACGGTCAGTACGCCGGAGGACTGCCCGTGGTCGTGGAGTCCGGTGCCCTGGCCCGGGAGCCAGCTGAGCAGCCAGACCTCGTACCCCGGTCCGGTGGCGAGACGGGCGTACCAGCGCGTGGTCGTGTCGTAGTCGACGAGCGGTGCCCAACGGCCGCGGTCTTCGGCTATCGCACGGGCGAGGCCGGAGAAGTCGGCGACGGTGGCCGGGTGCTGCGCCACGGGCGGCAGCAGGTGGGGGACGGCGAGCGGGTCGCCGGCTACGGAGATGTCGGAGAGAGCGCGGTGCACGGTGGTCCCAAAGGCAGGAGCTGACGGTGGGATGCGCAGACGGGGATGTGCTGCGTCGCGGGGAGTGGCCGGGAATCGGCCGGGTCGATCGGAACGATCTGAGTCAGCGACAACAGCAACAGGAGAGAGCGCCGAGGACCCGCACAGCGCAGCGGGACTCGCGGGTGCGAGTCCTGGACGGCGCGTGGGTCTCGTTCGGCATGGTCTCAAGAAGAGCGGTTGTCCGGCCCTTTGTCAACTTGACGCCCGGACTGCCCTGGATGTTTCACCTGATCCGGTTGGTCACTCTGGCGAAAGGTTTGCTCTGCCGGGGGCGCGGATACGTGCCGCACCATCCGCTCACGGAAACGTCGTTATGCTTCCGTGATCAGACTGTGATCCGGTCCGCTCTGCCATGGGAGGTGCAACGCTGTGGCGATCTACGGCGTCTCTTCCGGCATGTGCGACGAGCCGGTCGGACCCCACGATTCTCATGTCATGGTTTGGGCTGATTTGAACACTTTCTGCTCACCCTTGGTTCCGCGGAGTGAATAAGGGGCCCGATAGCAGATCTCGGCTTGACTGGCCTGGATCCGCACACTTGTAATTTCACTCGTGTCGTTAGCCACAGCAGGTCACAACGGCATCACGGGGAAGCGACGGACGGACGAGGGGCGCGCATGACCGAGCAGTTCCAGCTGTTGCTGGGCGAGGAGGCGGAAGAAGAGCTCGGGTGGCAGGAGCGTGCACTGTGTGCGCAGACCGACCCCGAATCATTCTTCCCGGAGAAGGGCGGCTCCACCCGCGAGGCGAAGAAGGTCTGCCTCGCCTGTGAGGTCCGTTCCGAGTGCCTCGAATACGCACTCGCCAACGACGAGCGGTTCGGCATCTGGGGCGGGCTGTCGGAGCGAGAGCGGCGTCGGCTGAAGAAAGCCGCCATCTAATACTCAATCAGTCTGTAACCGGACAAACCTTGCGGCCCGTTCGCCGAGCCCACCGGCCGGTAGACGGGCCGCCGTTGTCGTTGAGCCGTTAGTGTGGGTGGCCGTCCGAGACACGCAGCGCCGTACCAGGTCAGTACGGGCACCACGTGTCCACCGCAGTCCAGCGAACCGGGGCCCGCACCTCGATGTCCGTGCACAGCCAACAGGGCGCGTACGCCGCACCTTCCGCCCAGGCGGAGTTTGCTCCCACCGCCCAGGCGGAGTTTGCTCCCACCCGCCCACCCGAGTTTCCGCGTCACATCGTGACCGCCGTGCTCGTCGCCCACGACGGTGCCCGCTGGCTGCCCGACGCGCTCGCCGGGCTGCTCGGCCAGGACCGCCCGGTCCAGAGCGTCGTCGCCGCCGACACCGGCAGCGCCGACGACACCGCACGGCTGCTCACCGAATCGCTCGGCGCCGAGCGCGTCGTCCACCTCGCCCGGCGCACCGGCTTCGGCACCGCCGTCGCCGAAGCCGTGCGCGCCGCCGCTCCCGTACTCCCCGAACACCTGCCCTATCTGCAGCGCCGCAGCGGCTGGGACCCGGCCACCCGCACCTGGAACGACGACCCCGAGCCGCAGGGCGCCGACGACCCCGAGCCGGTGCAATGGCTGTGGCTGCTTCACGACGACTGCGAGCCCGCACCGAACGCCCTCGCCGAACTGCTGCGCGTGGCCGACACCTCGCCGTCCGCCGCCGTCATCGGCCCCAAGCTGCGCAGCTGGTACGACCGCCGGGCACTGCTCGAAGTCGGCGTCACCATCGCCCGCAGCGGACGGCGTTGGACCGGCCTCGAACGCCGCGAACAGGACCAGGGCCAGCACGACCAGATCCGCCAGGTGCTCTCGGTCTCCTCCGCGGGCATGCTCGTGCGCCGCGACGTATGGGAGGAGCTTGGCGGATTCGACCGGCGCCTGCCTCTGATGCGCGACGACGTCGACTTCTGCTGGCGCGCGCAGGCCGTGGGCCACGGCGTGCTGGTCGCCCCCGAGGCGGTGCTCCGCCACGCCGAGGCCGCCTCGCGCGAGCGCCGCACCGTCGACTGCGCCGGACGTACCGCCACCAACCCGCACCGGGTCGACAAGGCCGGGGCCGTCTACACCCTCCTCGCCAACACGCGCGGCGCGCTGCTGCCGTACGTCGCCGCGCGCATCGTCGTCTCCACCCTGCTGCGCACCCTCGCCTACCTCGTCGGCAAGGTGCCGGGCCAGGCGCTCGACGAGTTCACCGGACTCCTCGCCGTCCTGCTGCGCCCGGGACGCATCCTCGGCGCACGCCGCCGCAGAGGGCGCCCCGTCGTGCCGCCGTCCGAGCTGCGGCCGCTCTTCCCACCACCCGGCGCCACTTTGCGCGCCACCATCGAGGGCGTCTACAGCAACATCTCCGGCCGCTCCGAGCCCGACTCCTCCTCGGCCGGACGCCACGGTGGCGGCGTCGAATCCGGACCCGGCGACGACGACGCCGACTTCCTCGAGATCGAGCAGTTCGCGCGGCTGCGGAGGATCGCCCACAAGCCGGGGCCGATGCTCTTCGCCGTCCTGCTGCTCGTCTCGCTCATCGCCTGCCGCGGGCTGCTCGGCAGCGGCTCGCTCGCCGGCGGCGCATTGCTGCCCGCGCCCTCGTCCGCCTCCGACCTGTGGGCGGCGTACACAGGGGCGTGGCATGCGGTCTCCAGCGGCAGCGCACAGGCCGCGCCGCCCTACCTGGCGATCTTCGCGCTCGCCTCGTCGATCCTCTTCGGCAGCACCGGCCTCGCGCTCACGCTGCTGCTCGTCTGCTCGGTGCCGCTCGCGGGCCTGAGCGCCTACTTCGCCTCGCGGCCGCTCGTCGAGTCCCGGCTGCTGCGCGCCTGGGCTGCCGTCGCCTACGCGTTCTTGCCCGCCGCGACCGGTGCACTCGCCGGCGGCCGCCTCGGCACCGCCGTCCTGGCGATCCTGCTGCCTCTCATGGCACGCGCCGCCGTCGCCGCGGGCGGGCTGCAGCTGAGCGACTCCGCCGTCGCCCGTGGCGTACGGCCCGGCTGGCGTGCCACATGGGCGTTCGCACTGCTGCTCATCGTCACCATGGCCTTCGCGCCGATCGTGTGGCTGATTGCCGTCGCGCTGTGCGCCGCGGTCGCGGTGCTGCGCGTCGTACGCCGCCAGAGCGGCCTGCTCGTCCCGCACGCGCTGCGCAGCCTCGCGGTGATCGGCACCCCGCTGCTGGTGCTCGCGCCCTGGTCGCTCACGCTCCTCGCCCATCCCTCGTTCTTCCTGCGCGAGGCCGGTATCACCTACCGCGGCGGTAATGCTTCCGCACTCGACCTGCTGATGCTCAGCCCCGGCGGCCCCAAGGCCTCGGCCGGGTTTTTGCTCACGGGCATCGTGCTCGCCGGCCTCGCCGCCCTGCTCCGCAGCGAGCGGCGGCTCGCGGTTCTCACCGCCTGGGCCGTGGCGCTCGTCGGACTTCTCGCCGCGGCGGGACAGAACGGCACCACCTGGGCCGGGCCCGCCACCCTCGTCTACGGCCTCGGGCTGCTCGCCGCCGCGGTGATCGGCGCCGAGGGCGCACGGGAACGCATCTCGGCCTCCGGCTTCGGCTGGCGGCAGCCGGTGGCCGCCCTCGTCCTCGTCGCGGCCGGCGCGGCGCCGCTGATCGCTGCCACGATCTGGATGCTCGACGGTGCAGCAGGGCCGCTCGGGCGGCGCGACCCCGAGCAGGTGCCCGCGTTCGTGGCGGAGGAGAGCTCCACCCAGGACCAGGCGCGCACGCTCGTGCTCGACGGCGACCCGGGGCATGTGAAGTACATGCTCGTGCGCGGCGCCGGCGCGCAGATGGGCGACGCGGAGATCGCCGCGGAGGCGGGCGACGACAGCCGTCTCGACTCGGTCGTGGCCAACCTCGTCGCGGGCTCGGGCGCCGACCAGGCCAGCCAGCTCAGCGGCTACGCGGTGCGCTATGTGCTGGTGCAGCCGGGCACGCCGGCCTCAATGAGCAACGTGCTCGACAGCACGCCCGGCCTCGACCGGGTCAGCCAGGCCAACGGAACCGAGCTGTGGAGCGTCGCCAACGAGGTCTCCCGGATCACGATCACCTCCCCGAGCGGTTCGGGGACGCCGGTCTCCGTCGCGGCCGGCAAGGTCGAGGCACACACCACGATCCCGTCCGGGCCCTCCGGGCGTGTGCTGCGCCTCGCCGACTCGGCCGCACCGGGCTGGAGGGCCACCCTCGACGGGCAGCCGCTCACCCCGACCACGGTCGACGGCTGGGCGCAGGGCTTCCAACTTCCCGCCAACGGCGGGCATCTCGACCTGACATACGACGCGCCCGTCACCCACTGGCTCTGGCTCTCGGCCCAAGGGTTCCTCGCCCTCGTCGTCGTGGTGCTCGCGCTGCCCGGCCGGCGCCGTGACATCGACGACGACCTGCCGGAGGACGGCGCGGCGGCCGCCGCCGCGACCGCGTCCCAGGTGGCCGACGGCGAAGGGCGCAGGGCGCGGCGGCTGCGCGCCGCGGCCGAGGCGGAAGCGGCAGTGGCGGAAGCGGCAGTGGCGGAAGCGGCAGTAGCGGAAGCCGTCGCGCCGACGTCCGACGCGGCGGACGACGGCGGTATCCCCGCGCAGCAGCCCCGGCCGGACGGCAGCGGCAGCGAGGCGTGGGAGGCCTTCCCGTACCCGGCCGACGCGTACGCCTCCCCCGGCGACGGCGGCACAGGCAGCGACGAGTGGAACGCCTTCGCGCACTCCCAGCAGCCGGTCCAGCCGATGCAGCCGGGATACGAACAGTGGGGCGGCGAGTACCAGAGCCAAGGCGGGTACCAGGGCCAGGGCGAGTACCAGAACGGGTACTACGACCCCTACCAGCAGGGCGCCTACCAGCAGGGTGAGCAAGGCGCCGAGTACGGCCAGTACGGCTACCCGGAATACGCCGAGTACCCCGAGTACGCCGAGCATCCCGAGCAGCACCCGCAGCCCTACGACCCGGCCTACGACCCCGGGCACTACAACCCGGACGGGAGCGAGCGCCAGTGATGAACCGCACCACCGTCTCCCTCGTCGGCGTGCTCGCGGCGCTCGCCGCCGTCATCGGGATCGCCTTCGCCCTCGCCCCCTCCGGCGCCGGCACCACGCCCGTCTCCACCGCAGCCGTGCGCAAGCCGATCGAGCGCTCGACACTGCTGTGCCCCGCGCCGACCGATTCCGACTACGCGTCCACCACCTACACCGCGTACACCCCCCCGGGTGACAGCAACGCACCGAGCGGCAATGGCAGCGGCACCGCCCAGCTGATGCCCGCCCAGATCGGCGACGGCACCGGCACGGTGAAGAACGCACCGGGCGCGGGCCAGCCCGTCGACCCCCTCACCGCTCCCGGCAAACCGGTCACCTCCACCAAGTCCTCCGCGGCCCCGCTGGTCGGCACCGCGACGGGTAGCCTCGCCCCCGGCTGGACGGTCCAGGAGACCACCACCATCGGCGTGGGCCCTGGCCGCGGCGTGCTCGGAATGTCCTGCACCTCCCCCGGCACCGACTTCTGGTTCCCCGGTGCGAGCACCTCCTCCGACCGCCAGGACTACGTCCACCTCACCAACCCCGACCCGACCCCCGCGGTTGCCGACATCGAGCTGTACGACTCCAACGGCACCGTGCAGACCAACGGCGCCAGCGGGCTCACCATCCCCGCGAACTCGAGCGTCCCGATCCTGCTCTCCACCCTCACCGGAGAGCAGGCCAACGACCTGACCGTGCACGTCGCCGTCCGTACCGGCCGGGTCGGGGCCGCCATCCAGGCGATGGACACCAAGCTCGGCAGCGACTGGCTGCCCGCCGCTGCGGCCCCCGCCAACAGCGCCGTCCTGCCCGGCATCCCCGCCGACGCCACCTCCGTCCACCTCGTCGCCTATGCGACGGGCTCCAGCGACGCCAATCTGAAGGTCCAGCTGCTCACCCCCACCGGCGCCATCACACCGGCCGGCAACCAGACGCTCGACGTCAAGAACGGATTGACCGCTTCCACCGACTTCCCGTCACTCACGCAGGGCCAGGCCGGATCTCTGGTGCTGACGCCCGCCGACCCGGGCAACGCCGCGCCGTTCGTGGCCGCGGTACGGATCACGCGGGGCAACGGAGCCTCCCAGGAGATGGCGTTCCTGCCGTCGACCGGGCCGATCGGCCAGCGAGCCACGGCCGCCGACAACCGGGCGCAGGGCACCACGCTCTCGCTGGCCGCGCCGGGCGGCGACGCCACAGTCAAGGTCACCGCGTCCGCGGGCACCAGCGGGGGCGCCCCGGTCTCCCGGACGGTCACCGTCAAGGGCGGTACGACCATGGCCTTCGCCCCGCCGCAGCCCTCGGGCGGCGCGGGCAGCGGCTCGTACGCGGTGACCGTCGAGCCGATCTCGGGCGGCCCTGTCTACGCCTCACGCACCCTGGAGCTGCCGCAGGACGGGCTGCCGATGTTCACCATCCAGCCGATGGGCGACGACGGCGGAACCGTCGCCGTACCCCAGGCGGGCCAGGACCTGTCGATCCTGGAGAGATGAGGCGAGCGACGAGGCGGGGCGCTCGCCCTGTCGCTCGTGCCGGATCATTCCTCGCCGTAGCGCGGGTCGACGTTCTCCGGCGAGAGCCCGAGCAACTCGGCGACCTGCTCGACCACCACCTCGTGGACGAGCAGCGCCCGCTCCTCGCGGTTCTTCGCGCGGATCTCCACCGGCCTGCGGTAGATCACGATCCGGTTCGGCGAGCCCTTGCCCGTGGTGCCCGCGGCGATCAGCCGGCCGAGCGGGACGATGTCATCTCCCGCCACGGCGATGCGGTCGTCCGCACCGTCGGGCCCCAGTACCGGGACGTCCTGGACGGCGAACTCGACCTCCGCCAGTTGCGGCCAGCGCCTCTCCAGCCGATCGGCGGCGTCCCTCACCAGGTCGTCGAAGGCGTCGGAGCGGCTGACCGACAGCGGCACCTGCGGCGGCGCCAGGGGGCCGCGCATCCCGCGGCCGTGCCGGTCCCGATACCGCGGCGCGCGGGGTCGTCGGGGGCCGGGCGGCTGCTGCGGCTCCGGGGTCTCGGGTGCCTCCGGTGTGTCGGCTGCGTGAGGCGGAACGGGCGTGTCCATCACCTGGCAGGGTAGCCGTCGCGGCGCGCCACGCACGCAAGGCCCGTACAACTGCCGTGATGTCGCTCAATGCCCGATCGTTGCCGAATCCGCACCGACCATATGTGTAGGTCTGACCGATTCTCGATCGTTCGTGGACGCCGATGCGCAGGAACGGCGACCGGTCACCATGTCGGCCGCCTCGGCCGGCGAGGTTTCCGCGCAGGTGGGCGCATGTGGCGCGACGTGACGTGATCCGGGCGAAGCCGGACGACACGAGCGGGTGACCTCGTGGAGAGTCGTCGCGGCCCGCTCAAGAGTGCGGTACCGTCCAACGTCGTGAGCCCTGTACGTCGTTGTTCGCGCACCGCGTGCGGTCGTCCCGCCGTCGCGACGCTGACGTACGTCTACGCGGACTCCACGGCCGTCCTCGGGCCGCTCGCCACGTACGCCGAGCCGCACTGCTACGACCTGTGCTCCGAGCACTCGGCCCGGCTCACCGCTCCCCGCGGCTGGGAGGTCGTCCGGCTCGCCGTCGACTCCGGCCCCGCCCGCCCCACCAGCGACGATCTCGAAGCGCTCGCCAACGCCGTGCGTGAGGCCGCCCGCCCGCAGGAACGTCCCGCGGCGCCCGGCGGCGGGGAGGCCGATCCCGTCGAGGTCGCCCGCCGCGGCCATCTGCGTGTGCTGCGCTCACCCGAGTCATAGGCACCACGTCCTCGCACATCACGTACACGTACGTACACGCGCACGTACAGTCGGCGCCGCTCCTTCACACGATGTGCTGGCCGCTGTCCGGCGTTCAGTCAGGCCGGGTAGGTTGGTGCCCCTGATGCTGTCCGCGGCGCCATCCGGGCGCTTTTTCGGAACTGGAGCTGCTGTGCCCGACCTGTCGCAGATCGTGAAGGCGTACGACGTACGAGGCGTCGTCCCCGACCAGTGGGACGAGGTGCTCGCCGAGCTGTTCGGCGCCGCCTTCGCCACGGTGACGGACGCGAAGGCGATCGTCGTCGGCCACGACATGCGCCCGTCGTCGCCGGGCCTGTCGCGCGCCTTCGCCCAGGGAGCCGCCTCGCGCGGCGCCGACGTGGTGGAGATCGGGCTGTGCTCCACCGATGAGCTCTACTTCGCCTCCGGCAAGCTCGACCTGCCCGGTGCGATGTTCACCGCGAGCCACAACCCCGCCCAGTACAACGGCATCAAGATGTGCCGTGCGGGTGCTGCCCCCGTCGGCCAGGACACCGGCCTCGCCGAGATCCGCGAGCTCGCCGAGGCGTGGTCGCAGAGCGGCCTGCCCGCCACCGACGCCACGCCCGGCACGATCACCCAGCGCGACGTGCTCGCCGACTACGCCGGCTACCTGCGCGACCTGGTCGACCTCACCGGCATCCGGCGACTGAAAGTCGCCGTCGACGCGGGCAACGGCATGGGCGGCCACACCGTCCCCACCGTCTTCGAGGGGCTGCCCGTCGACCTCGTCCCCATGTACTTCGAGCTCGATGGCACCTTCCCCAACCATGAGGCCAACCCGCTCGACCCGAAGAACCTCGTCGACCTCCAGGCCAAGGTCCGCGAGACCGGCGCCGACATCGGCCTCGCCTTCGACGGCGACGCCGACCGCTGCTTCGTCGTCGACGAGCGCGGCGAGCCCGTCTCCCCGTCGGCGATCACCGCCCTGGTCGCCGCCCGCGAGCTGGCCAAGCACCCGGGTGAGACGATCATCCACAACCTGATCACCTCCTGGTCGGTACCCGAGGTGGTCAAGGAGAGCGGCGGCACCACGGTGCGCACCCGCGTCGGCCACTCCTTCATCAAGCAGGAGATGGCCCGCACCGGCGCGATCTTCGGCGGCGAGCACTCGGCCCACTACTACTTCCGGGACTTCTGGAAGGCCGACACCGGCATGCTCGCCGCGCTCCACGTGCTCGCGGCTCTCGGCGGCCAGGACGACACGCTGTCGCAGCTGGTCGCCGAGTACGACCGGTACGCCGCATCCGGCGAGATCAACTCCACCGTCGCCGACCAGGCCGAGCGCACCGCGGCCGTGCACGCCGCCTTCGAGGGCCGTCGTGGCGTCACCTTCGACGAGCTCGACGGGCTCACCGTCACCGGTGACGACTGGTGGTTCAACCTGCGTCCGTCCAACACCGAGCCGCTGCTCCGCCTCAACGTCGAGGCGCGCGACGCCGGGACCGTGGCGCGCGTCCGCGACGAGGTCCTCGCGATCGTGCGCGCGTGACAGGGCGCAGGTGACAGGGCGCGCGTGAACGTGCGCGCCTGACCAGGGCGTACACCCGTTGGGCGGAGGCCCGGAACCGTTCCCGGGCCTCCGCCGACGCCGTCCCGGCGGTACGCTGACCACGCCGAACGACACAATGTCGGTACACCCCAGCGACCGCCGAAACCGCTCGAACCGCCGAAGAGGACACCGCATGCCGCTCGAAGCCAGCCTTCTGGAGATCCTCGCCTGCCCGGCGTGCCACGCCGCGCTCCGCGAGGACACCGCCGCGGGTGAGCTCATCTGCACCGCGGAGCGCTGCGGCCTGGCCTACCCCGTCCGTGACGGGATCCCGGTCCTCCTCATCGACGAGGCCCGCCGCCCCGCGTAACGCCGGGACTGCGAACGGCCGGCGGACCGGAAGAGGCCGGAGGCCACGATGCTCGACGAGTCTCTGCTCGACAATCCCGACGCGCTCGCCCGCACCGACACAGGCGGCCTGCTGCTCGGTGTCGCGGCCGCCGGCGCCCGGGTCCGCACCGCGGCCCGCCACGCCGCCGAGGCGGGAGTTGCCGACCTCAAACCCGACGGCCGTCCCCGCTCGGTGATCGTCGCCGCACCTGGGCTGATGGCGGACGGCATAGCCGACCTGCTCGGCGCACTCGCCGCCTGCCCCGTCCTGCCATTGCCGCCGAGCGGCCCCGCGCCCGACGCCCAGGCGCTGCGCTGGATGCTCCCCGGCTGGGCGGGCCCGCTCGACCTTCTGCTCCTGGCCACCTACGACGGCTCCGAGCCGGGGCTGACCGGCCTGGTGGAGCAGGCCTACCGGCACGGCTGCACCGTCGCGGCCGTCGCCCCGGCCAAGGCACCGCTCGCCGAGGCGCTGCAACAGGTGCACGGACTCGCCGTCCCCTTCGCCCAACCGCCCTTCACCGAGGCGGCGGCACCGGCTGCATCCGCGGCACCGAGGCCGCCCCACCCCGCCGATCCCGGCGCCTTCTGGGCGCTGTTCACCCCGCTGCTCGCGCTCACCGACCGCATAGGCCTGGTCAACGCGCCGCCTAGCGCCGTCGAAGCCATCGCGTCGCGGCTCGACACCGCCGCCGAACGCTTCGGCCCGGCGACCGAGACCTACCGCAACCCGGCCAAGACCCTCGCCGCAGAGCTCGGCGAATCGCTGCCGCTGCTGTGGAGCGAGGGCGCGGTGACCGGCGCCGCGGCCCGGCGCTTCGTCCGCGCGCTCACCTCGCTCTCCGGGCGCCCGGCGCTCGCCGCCGTGCTTCCCGGGGCGCTGGACGAGCACAGTGCACTGCTCAGCAGCCCGCTCACCCCCGCCTCCGGCGACCTGCACGACTTCTTCCGCGACCGCGTCGAGGAGGAGCCGGAGACGCTGCGGCTGCGCATCGTGCTGCTGCGCGAGCAGGACGGGGCGCCCGCCACCGCCGTCCAGGAGGCGGCAGACAGCCACGAGACGCCGCTCAGCGAGATCGAGGCCCCTGCAGGGCCGCCCGCCGAGGCACTGGCCGAGCTGATGGCGCTCACCGACTTCACCGCCGTCTACCTCGCGCTCTCCCCGGCCGACGACACCTGACGACCGGAAGACGCGAAGACGCTCAGAAGACGCACAACAGCGCCACGTAAGCTCACATGCACGACGCAAGCTCATGCTGGACGCAAGCTCACGCAGGACGCACCAGACCGGAAGAGGAACACCCACCGCATGGACCGCCTCGTCAACACCGTGCGCCCCTACGCCTGGGGCTCCACCACCGCCATTCCCGAGCTGCTCGGCACCGAGCCGACCGGCGAACCGCAGGCCGAACTGTGGATGGGCGCGCACCCCGGCGCCCCGTCGCGCCTCGACCGGGGATCCGGCCTCGTCCCGCTCAACGACGTGATCGACGCCGACCCGCCCGCCGAGCTCGGCAAGGCCGCCATCGACCGGTTCGGGCCCCGGCTGCCGTTCCTGTTCAAGATCCTCGCCGCCGGCGCACCGCTGTCCCTGCAGGTCCACCCCGACCTTGCGCAGGCGAAGGCCGGGTTCGAGGACGAGGAAGCGCGCGGCATCCCGATCGACGCGCCGCACCGCAACTACAAGGACGCCAACCACAAGCCCGAGATGCTCTGCGCGCTCGTGCCCTTCGACGGACTGTGCGGCTTCCGCAAGCCGTCCGAAGCCGCCGATCTCCTCGAAGGACTCGGCGTCGACGGGCTCAAGCCGTACGTCGACATCCTGCGCGCCCAGCCCGAGGGCGAGGCGCTGCGCGAGGTGCTCGCCGCCGTGCTCACCGCCGACCGGGACGCGATCGCCGAGACGGTGACCGAGGCGACGGAGGCGGCCGAGCGGCTCAGCGAGGAGGGCGGCAGGTTCGCCGACGCCTACGCCGCTTACGCCAAGGCGGCGCACAGCTTCCCCGGCGATCCCGGCGTCATCGCGGCCATGCTCCTCAACTACGTCCGCCTGCAGCCCGGCGAGGCGCTGTACCTGGGCGCGGGCGTGCCGCACGCCTACCTCGGCGGGCTCGGCGTCGAGCTGATGGCCAACTCCGACAACGTGCTGCGCTGCGGCCTGACGCCGAAGCACGTCGATGTGCCCGAACTGCTGCGTATCGTACGGTTCGAGCCCAGTGAGCCGGCCGTGCTGCGCCCCGAGGCGAGCGAGGACGGCGAGGAGGTCTACGACACGCCGATCGACGAATTCCGGCTCTCCCGGTACGTCCTCGCCCCGGGCGGCGCACCGCGCACCCTCGACGACCGGACCCCGCAGATCCTGCTGTGCACGGCCGGCACCGTGCACTTGAACAGCAAGGACGGCTCCGAGCTCGACCTCGCGCGCGGCGAGTCCGCCTACGTACCGGCCGGCGAGCAGGTCGAAGCGAGCGGCGACGGCACCCTCTTCCGCGCCACCGTCGTGGCCTGAGGACCCGGCGACCTGGCGACCTGAGGACCTACGGGCGTCGTTGACGTCTCCCCGCCATCCCGCTACGGGGAGACGCCAACGACCGCCGTGCTCAGTCGACTTCCGCCAGCACCCTCATGATGTCGCCCCGCGTCGGAGCCTCCGCCAGACGCTCGCGGAACTCGGTGTCCATCAGCTTCCGCGACAGCAGTGCCAGAATCCGCAGATGCTCGTCCCCGGCGGACGCCTCCGGCACCGAGATCATGAAGATGAGCTTGGCCTTCGTCCCGTCGACCGCACCCCACTCGATGCCGTCGGTGGAGCGGGCGAAACCGACCACCGGAGCCGACACCGCATCCGTCTTGGCATGCGGGATCGCGATTTCCTCGCCCAGGCCCGTGGTGCCCTGTGCCTCGCGGGCGAGCGCGGCGTCGACCAGCGCCCCGACGTCCGTCACCTTGCCCGTACCGGCCAGCAGCCCGGCCAACTCCCGGATCGCGGACTCCTTGTCGTCCGCGGTGAGCTGCTCCCTGACCGTCTCCTCGGTGAGATAACCGGAGAGCACCTCGCCGTCCGGCGACGGCACGCGCGCCGTACGCGGCGGGGCCTCGACGACCGCGGTCGCTGTGGCCGCCTTGGCGCGGCCGGACGGCGGCACGGACGACACGGACGAGACGACGACCGTGCCGCCGCCACCACCGCCACCGCCACCGGCGCCGGCAAGCGCGGGCCCTGGGATCCCGGCAGCCACCGCCGCCTGCGGCTTCCTCCCCTCGAACGAGACGAGTGCCACCGTGGCCAGCGCCGTCACCACAGAACCGATCACGATCGCGATGAAGTACGTCGGCACGCCGCCGACCGCACCGAGCACACCCACGATCGGACCGCCGTGCGGCACCGCGTCCTTCACCCCGGCCATGCCCGCGACCGCACCGGCCACCGCACCGCCGAGCATGTTCGCTGGAATGACCTTCGCCGGCCGCGCCGCCGCAAACGGGATGGCGCCCTCCGAGATGCCGAAGAAGCCCATGAAGAGCGCAGCGATGCCCGTCTCCCGCTCCTGATCGGTGTAGAGGCGGCGCCGGATCAGCGTGGCAAGCCCCTGCCCGAGCGGCATCACCGGAATCGCTGCGGCACACATGCCCATGACCGTCTCGTGGCCGGTGGCGATCAGCCCCGCGCCGAAGAGGAACGCCGTCTTGTTGACCGGCCCGCCCATGTCAAACGCGATCATCAGGCCGAGTATCGTGCCGAGCACGATCGCGCTCGTGCCCGTCATGCTGCTGAGCCAGCTGGTCAGGTGCGCGAACACCCACGAGATGGGTTTGCCGACGACGTAGATGAAGAACAGGCCGAGCGATGTCGTCGCGACGATCGGGATCACGATGATCGGCATGATCGGCTGCACGAACTTCGGCACCCGGACCTTCTTGATCCACAGCACCAGATAGCCGGCCAGGAAGCCGGTCACGATCGCGCCGATGAAGCCGGCGCCCGCCTTCGAGTCGTACAGCGAACCCGTGTTGGCGATCCAGCCGCCGATCATGCCCGGCACCAGCGCCGGCCTGTCCCCGATCGCGTAAGCGATGTAACCGGACAGGATCGGCACCATCAGCGTGAAACCGATCGTGCCGATGTCGTTCACGTGCTGCCAGAACGACCCCGGCGGGATCACAAGACCCCCGCTGGCCTGCGGATGACCGCCGAAGGCGAGCGACACCGCGATCAGAAGACCGCCCACCACCACGAACGGGATCATGTAGCTGACGCCGTTCATCAGCGCCTTGTACGCGACGCTGCGCTCCTTTCCCCCTCCGGCGAGAGCTCCGCCCGATGTGGCCGCATGACCGCTGCCTGCCTCATGGAGCGGCGCGCTGCGCACCCGCTCGATCAGACGCTCCGGATGGCTGATCCCCTCCGAGACGCCGACGGTCAGGACCCTCTTCCCGACGAAACGGCTCAGGTCGACGTCCTTGTCGGCCGCGATGATGATCCCGTCCGCCTCTTCGACATCGTTGTCGGACAGTACGTTTTCTGCCCCGATCGAGCCCTGGGTCTCGACCTTCATCGCTATGCCCATCGCCTCGGCCGCCTGGGACAGCTTCTCCGCGGCCATGTAGGTGTGGGCGATGCCGGTGGGACAGGCGGTGACCGCGAGCAGCCTCAGCCCCTCCTTTGCGGTCCCCGCTCCTTCTGAGGGCTCGGCGGGCCTGGTCACGTCATCGTCTCCTTCGGCTCTTCATTCACGAGTGCGCAAGAGTGTTCCCGCGCCCGGGGCATCCGGCAACAGGCGCGGAGCGATCCGAAACGGTCCCGTGGTCCATGAGTGAAGTCCTGGCCGGAACGCGGCGCTGCGCTCCTCATGGGCTGGGTTCCGCTGCGCCGTTCGGTGTAGATTCGACGGGAAGCCAGACGTCGCTGCTGATGGCGGTCGGGCGGCCCGGATCGCATGGATCGTACGGGTCGGCCGAGGGAGAGAGGGCCTCCGACGGACTGAGCTGCGGTACGAGGACCGAGGGCCCGCCCGGCGGTCCCTTTTCGGCGTGCTCGTCCGGGCCCGCCGAACGGCCGCAGCGGACAGACCGATGCCCACTCCCGACCGACACAGCGAGGAGCACCCCGCATGACGTCGACCTCCGCAACCCCCGCCTTCAAGGTTGCTGACCTCTCCCTGGCCGAGTTCGGCCGTAAGGAGATCACGCTGGCCGAGCATGAGATGCCCGGTC
>NZ_JANFNG010000048.1 GCF_024436035.1 Streptomyces humicola | reverse complement strand
TCGACGGGTGGGATCAGTGGCCTGTGTCCGTGAAGACGCCTCACCGAACGAGGTGCCTTGCTTAAACCTCCATGAGTATAGGCCCCTGTGCGCATAAGGGTGCAACCGGACGGCAGCGCGCGCCGGACAGCTCGGTCAAGCACAGGCTGGAGATGAAGCGCCTGGTCGATGCCGTTCGACCCTCGGTCGGCACTGCGCAGACGCGAGAGCACGGGAGGCGGTCATGAAGGTGTTCTGGCTCATTCTCGTCGCCGCGCTCGCGGTGGCCGCCGCCGGGAGCCGGCGGCAGGGCCTGCTGCGCAGAGCGCCCCCGGCCCAAGCGGTCGGCGTCGTCGGGGTGGGGTACGGGCGCCGTGCGCAGCACTGACCGCGTCGCACGGCTCGCCGGGCGCGAGGGTCGTGTCTACCGGCCGCCTTCCTGCCGGTCCGTCTAGAGTGCTCATGGAATCAATGCCGCAAAACGGGCATGACTGATGTGAGTGCGACCGATGGCGAGGCCACCCGAATGGACCTGAGTATCCGCAACCAGCTGCCCGGCACCGTCACCGCTGTCACCCAGGGCGAGGCCGTCGCCGCCGTCAGAACGCGTCTGGCCGGCGGTCAGGAGATCACCGCCGTGGTGACGGTGGACGCCGTGAAGGAGCTCGGCATCGACGAGGGGACGGCAGTCCGAGTCCTCATCAAGTCGACGGAGGTGGCGCTCGCCACCGAACGGGTCGACGGCATCAGCATCCGCAATCAGATCCTCGGCAAGGTCGAGGGGGTGACCACCGGCGGTGCCATGGCGATCGTGCGGATCGAGATCGACGGCGGACGGCTCACCGCCGCGATCACCAACGAGGCCGCCTCGGACCTGGGCCTCTTCGCGGGCTCCTCGGTCGTGGCGCTGATCAAGTCCACCGAGGTCTCCCTCGCCACCGGGGCCGCCTGACCCGCGCGCGGGCCAGGTAGCAGACTGGACGCATGCCGGAGCTGCCTGAGGTCCAGGCCCTCGCCGAATTCCTTGCCGACCGACTCGTCGGGCGCGCCGTCGCCCGCGTGTACCCGGTCGCGGTGAGCGTGCTCAAAACGTATGACCCCCCGCTCGGCGCCCTCGAAGGGCGCGAGATCACCGCCGTCCGCCGCTACGGCAAGTTCCTCGGCATCGCGACCGACGGCGGACCGCACCTCGTCACCCACCTCGCCCGCGCGGGCTGGCTGCGCTGGAAGGACGACCTGCCCGCCGCGCCGCCCAGGCCCGGCCGGGGGCCGCTCGCGCTGCGCCTGCTGCTCGCGGAGCCCGAAGGCGCAGGCTTCGACCTGACCGAGGCCGGTACGCAAAAGCGGCTCGCGGTGTACTGCGCGCGCGATCCGGGTGACGTGCCGGGGATCGCGCGGCTCGGCCCGGACCCGCTGGATCCGTCGTTCACCCTGGAGGCGTTCGCCGCGCTGCTGGCGGGTGAGCGGCGGCAGATCAAGGGCGTGCTGCGCGACCAGAGCGTGATCGCGGGGATCGGGAACGCCTACTCCGACGAGGTGCTCCACGCTGCCAGGACGTCGCCGTTCAAACTCGCGGCTAGCCTGACCGAGGACGAGACCGCCGCACTGTACGGGGCAGTGGGCACGACACTGCGGGACGCGGTGGAGCGGTCCCGTGGTGTCGCGGCGGGGGAGCTGAAGGCCGAGAAGAAGAGCGGCCTGCGGGTGCACGGCAGGACCGGCGAGGCGTGCCCGGTGTGCGGCGACACCATCCGCGAGGTCTCGTACCGCGATCGCTCGATGCAGTACTGCCCTACTTGCCAGACCGGAGGGAAGCCACTCGCGGACCGGCGCCTGTCGCGACTGCTCAAATAGCAGCATGTGACCCTTTTGTGGTGTTTTCTTGTTGGTGGAGGGCAGAGCCATGACCGACACCGCACAGGAGCCACGCGTACTGCACCTGTCGGCGCTTCTCAAACGACCGGTGGCCGACCGCGCCGGCCACTCGCTCGGCAGGCTCGCCGATGTGATCGTGCGTCTGAGAGGCCGCGACTATCCGCTGGTGACGGGCGTGGTCGCCGGCATCGGAGGCGTTGAGCTCTTCGTTCCCATCGAGCAGGTGGACTCCTTCGACGCCGACGGCCCGGTGCGGCTGGTCAGCGCCAAGGTCGATCTGCGGCCGTTCGAACGCCGCGAGGGTGAGGTGCTGCTCCGGGCCGACGTGCTCGGCCACCGGCTGATCGACGTCACCGACGTACACCTGGTGCGGGCCTCGGACGTGGAGCTGGTCCGGGAGGACACCCACTGGCTGCTCGCCCGTGTGGACACCCACCGACCGCACCGGCTGCTCGGCGTCTTCAAGGAACGATCGACCATCCGCGCATGGCGTGACTGGAAGGCCTTCGAACCACTGATCGGGCACGGGCGCAGCGTGATCGCACGCCGCCCGTTCGCCCGGATCCGCAGGCTGCGGCCGGCCGAGATCGCCGACCTGATCGAGGACGCCTCCACCGAGGAGGAGCGCGAGATCCTCGGTCACGTCCACCAGGACCCCGAGCTGGAGGCGGATGTCTTCGAGGAGCTCGAGGAGGATCTCGCCTCCCGGCTGCTCGGGGCACGCACCAACGCCGAGATCGCCGAGGTGCTGACGCGGATGCGCGCCGACGATGCGGCCGACGCCATCAGCGATCTGCCACAGGCCCGCCGCCGGCCCGTGCTCGATCTGCTGCCGGCGGGCCAGCGCACCAAAGTGCTGACCCTGATGGGCTTCAATCCCGACAGCGCGGGCGGCCTGATGGGCATGGACTTCCTGGCGATGCCCGGACGGACGACCGTGGGGGAGGCGCTCGAAGCCGTACGGGGCGCGGGAGCCCTCCAGCCCGAGGCGCTCACCAGCGTCTACACCATCGACGACGAGGGGAGCCTGCTCGCCGTGGCGCGTCTTGTGGCGCTGCTGCAGGCAGACCCCGCCGCCACGCTGCAGGAGGTGAGCGAGTCCGATCCGGTGCGGGTCGGCCCCGACACCGATCTCGTCGACGTCGCCCTGCTGATGACGGACTACAACCTGGTGACGCTGCCGGTGGTCGACGAGGACCGGGTGCTGCTGGGCGTCATCACCGTCGACGACGTGCTCGAAGCCACGCTGCCGGAGGACTGGCGCCGCCGGGAGGTCGCACCGCCGCCGGACGGCCACCGCGACGCAGGGGAGCCGGCACCATGAGCGACCGGACACCGAGCGAGCGGACACCGCCGAACGGGCCGCAGCCCCCGGCACCCGCGCCCGGACCGACGCCCGGACCGGAGCCACGCGGCGGACCCGCACCCCGTCCCGCCCCACCGGAACGACCGCCCCGGCCCGAACCGCGCCGCGAACCCGCCCCTGCTCCACGCCCCCGGCGCACGGCCGTACTGGACGAGGCACACACCGGCGACATCGAAGGCGCCCTCGGCAGGATCCGGATCGACGAGGCCGACTCCTCCCACACCCTGAAACGGCGGCTGCTCACCTTCCTCGCCATCGTCGGCCCCGGTCTCATCGTCATGGTCGGCGACAACGACGCGGGTGGCATCGCCACATACGGCCAGGCCGGGCAGAACTACGGCTACAGCCTGCTGTGGGTGCTCCTGCTCCTGATCCCTGTCCTCATCGTCAACCAGGAGATGGTGGTACGGCTCGGCGCCGTCACCGGTGTCGGCCATGCGCGCCTGATCAACGAGCGGTTCGGCAGATTCTGGGGCTGGTTCAGCGTCGGCGACCTGTTCGTGCTCAACTTCCTCACCATCGTGACCGAGTTCATCGGCGTATCGCTGGCCCTCGGCTACTTCGGCATCAGCCAGTACATCGCCGTCCCCGTCGCCGCGCTCGCCCTCGTCGCGATCACCGCGAGCGGCAGCTTCCGCCGCTGGGAGCGAGCCATGCTGGCGTTCATCGCCGTCAGCGTGCTACTGCTGCCGCTCGCCCTGCTCTCCCATCCCCGCTACGGACTGGCCTTCTACCACCTGGTCGTGCCCGGCGTGCAGGGCGGGATCTCCTCCAACGCGGTTCTGCTGATCATCGCGATCGTCGGCACCACGGTCGCGCCCTGGCAGCTGTTCTTCCAGCAGTCCAACATCATTGACAAGCGCATCACGCCTCGCTTCATCGGGCACGAACGCGCCGACACCGTCCTCGGCTCGCTCGTCGTGGTCGGGGGCGCCACCGCCGTCGTCATCATCGCCGACTACGCCGTGCGCGGCACTGCCGCCGCCGGACACTTCACAGATGCCCTGGGCATCGCCGACGCGCTCGGGCACCGCAGCCCTGTGCTGGGTGCGCTCTTTGCGATCGTGCTGCTCGACGCCTCCGTCGTCGGCGCGGCCGCGGTCACCCTGGCGACCAGTTACGCCTTCGGCGACGTGTTCAATCTGCGCCACTCCCTGCACCGCAGCTTTGGCGAGGCCAAGGCGTTCTACGGCAGTTACGCGGCCATGGTGCTCGTCGCCGCCGCCATCGTGCTGATCCCCGGAGCGCCGCTGGGGCTGATCACCACCGGCGTCCAGGCCCTCGCAGGGCTGCTGCTGCCGTCGGCCAGCGTATTTCTTCTGCTGCTGTGCAACGACCGTGCCGTGCTCGGGCCGTGGACCAACCCGAGCTGGCTCAACGCCCTGGCCGGCCTCATCGTCTCGGTGCTGCTGATGCTCTCCGGGATCCTCATCGCCACCACCTTGTTCCCGTCGCTCGACACCACCACGGTCACCCTGTGGCTCTCCGTCGCCCTCGGCACCGGGCTGCTCGCGGTGGGGGCGCGGCTGGCGGCGGTTCGGGCGCGTCGCGGCCCCGCACGCGCCGCCGCCCCGCAGATCTCGCGGGCCGACCGCGAAAGCTGGCGCATGCCACCGCTCACCCTCCTCGAACCCGTCATCTGGTCCCCGGGGACGAAGCTGGGCATGAGCCTGCTGCGGGGCTATCTCGTCGTCGCCGCCCTGCTGCTGCTCGTCAAGGCGATCCAGATCGGCTGAGCGCGCCGTGCGGCCAAGGGCGAATATGGAGCCATGCTGCTGGCCGATGTGGCACGGACGTCGCGGGAGATCGCGGCCACGAGCGCGCGATCGCGCAAGGTCGCCCTGCTCGCAGGGGTGTTCCGGGCCACCGCGCCGTCGGAGGCGCCTGTCGTCATCACCTATCTCGCCGGACGGCTGCCGCAGCGACGGCTGGGGGTGGGATGGAAGGCGCTCGTCCAGCCTCCGCCCGCCGCCGCAGACCCGCGTCTTTCCGTGCTCGACGCGCACGAGGCGCTGGAGCGGATCTCGGCGGTCTCCGGCAAGGGGGCCCAGGGCGAGCGCAAAAGGCTTCTCGACGCGCTGCTGGCGGACGCCACCGAGGACGAACAGCGCTTCCTCGCCCGGCTGATCGGCGGTGAGCTGCGACAGGGCGCCCTCGACGCACTCGCCGTCGAGGGGCTCGCCGAGGCCGTCGGCGCCGCGCCCGCCGAGGTACGGCGCGCCGTGATGCTGGGCGGGTCGCTCGGTGCCGTCGCGCAGGACCTGCTGGCCCGCGGCGCGGACGCGCTCGCCGGCTACCGGCTCGAAGTCGGCCGGCCCGTCCTGCCCATGCTGGCCCACACCGCTCGCGGGGTCGACGAGGCGCTGGACAAGCTCGGCCCGTGCGCGGTGGAGGAGAAGCTCGACGGCATCCGGGTCCAGGTGCACCGGGACGGCCCCTCGGTACGGATCTACACCCGCACTCTCGACGAGATCACCGACCGGCTGCCCGAAGTGGCCGCCGCGGCACGGGGGATCGACGCCGAACGCGTGGTGCTCGACGGCGAGTGCATCGCGCTCGACGCGGACGGGCGTCCACGCCCCTTCCAGGAGACGGCAGGCCGGGTCGGCTCGCGCCTCGACGTGGCGAGCGCCCGCATCTCGATGCCGCTGTCGCTCGTTGTCTTCGACCTGCTCTACGTCGACGGCCGCGACCTCCTCGACCTGCCGGCCGCCCGTCGGCACGCAGAACTCGCCCGCATCGTGCCGGAGCCGCTGCGTATGCGCCGGCTGGTCGCCGCGGAACCGGCCGACGAGCAAGTCCGCGCTGCAGTACGGGAGTTCACGGCGGACACGCTCGCCCGCGGCCACGAAGGCGTGATGATCAAGGCACTTGACGCCCCGTACAGCGCCGGCCGCAGGGGCGCCTCCTGGCTGAAGGTCAAGCCGGTGCACACCCTCGACCTGGTGGTGCTCGCCGCGGAATGGGGCCACGGACGCCGCACGGGCACGCTGTCCAACCTGCACCTTGGCGCACGGCGCTCCGACGGCGGATTCGCCATGCTCGGCAAGACGTTCAAGGGCTTGACGGACGCGATGCTCACCTGGCAAACCGAACGTCTGCAGCAACTCGCCGTCAGCCAGGAGCCGTGGGGCGTGATCGTACGGCCGGAACTCGTCGTCGAGGTCGCCTTCGACGGGGTGCAGCGGTCGCCGCGCTATCCGGAAGGCATGGCGCTGCGCTTCGCCCGCGTGCTGCGCTACCGCGAGGACAAGCCCGCGGCCGAGGCGGACACCGTGGAGACGGTACGGAGCCTGCGCACGTGAACCGCACAGCGTCCCCCGTACGGGCGCCCCCGTACCGCTTCCGCCCCGCATGGCCGGGGAGCGGACGGCAGGCGGACGTACCGTTCCGGAAAGCGCGCCGGAGGCGGCGCGGGGAAGACGGTGGGCACGTGGGACGGCGGTTCATGATTCTGAGCGCCGGGATGGGCGCGGGCCACGACGCGGTGGCCGACGAGCTCGCACACCGGCTGGCGCAGGCGGGGCACGCCACCGAGAAGGTCGACGTCCTGCGTCTGCTGCCCGCGGGCACCGGCTCTGCACTGCGGCGCTACTACGCTGCCGCGGTCCAGTACGCGCCGTGGACGTACGACGCGATCTACGAGGCGTTCTTCGTGCCGAGACGGCGGACCATGCGGCGGCCGCTGATGAGCACCTCACCCCTCGTCGCCCCCGCGGCGACCGCACTGCGCCGCCATGTGGAGCGCGGGCGGCCCGACACCGTGATCTCCACCTTCCACCTCGCGGCGCAGATGTGCGGGCGGCTACGCGACCAGGGCGCGCTGCCCGCCACCAGCGTCGTGGTGGTCACCGACTTCGCCGTGCACCGGCAGTGGTTCCACCCCGGCAACGACATGCACCTGTGCCCGACCCCCGAATCGGCGGCGACGCTGCGTGACATGGGCGGACGCGGGGTGGTCGCCGCCGGTCCCGTGGTGCCCGAGCCCTTCTTCCGCGCCTCGTCCGAGAGCGCGGCCGCCACCGCCTATGCCCGGCGGTTCGCGGTTCGGGTGCCGGGCGCCACGCCCGTACTGGTCTCGGCCGGGGCGTGGGGCGTGGGCTCCGGACTGAGCAGGACCGCGGCGCTGCTGGCGAGCGGCGGATACCTGCCTGTGGTGCTGTGCGGGCACAACAAGGCGCTGCGCAGGCGGCTCGTCGGCATCCCCGGCGTCGTGCCGCTCGGCTGGGTGACCGACGTACCGGAGCTGATGACGGCTGTCCGCGCCTTGGTGGAGAACGCCGCAGGCCAGACCGCGGCGCAGGCGCTGGCGGTCGGGCTGCCCGTGGTGAATTACCGCACCATCGCAGGCCACGGCACCGACGGCGCGCGGCGGATGGCCGCCGCAGGGCTGTCCTCGTACGTCCGCGACCCGTGGGATCTGATGCGGGTGCTGGACGAGCTGACGCGCGACGGACCGCTGCGCGGCGCCCGGGTCGCTGCCGGCAAGCGGCTGTTCACGGAGGACGCCGCCGCCCTCGCGGCCCAGGCGCGTTAGGCGAGCCGCGCCGCCAGGCGGCGGAAGAGCGCGGGGGCGCCGCCGTGCAGCCGGGCGGGCAGGCGCATCCACGCCGGAACGAACAGCTCCGCACGGTGCCGCACCACCGCCCGGTACACGGCCTCCGCCACCCGTTCGGGTGGTATGGGGCGCGGTCGCGATCGCCCGTACGGCGTACCACGGCGGGCGAAGAACGGGGTGTCGACGGCGCCGGGCAGCACCACGGAGACATGCACGCCCAGCGGACGCACCTCATAGCGCAGGCTGTCCGCGAACGCCCCGAGCGCCGCCTTCGTCGCCGCATACACCGCCTCCCCGCCCACCCCGCACGCACCGGCGATCGAACCGACCAGCACCACGTGTCCGTTGCCCCTGCGCACCATCGCGGGCAGCAGCGCCCGCACGAGGTGCAGCGCGGAGGCGAGGTTCACTGCGAGCAGCCGGTCGATGTCGTCCGGTGGCATCTCGGTGAAGGGCCCCGCCCAGCCCACGCCCGCGCCGGCGATCAGCACATCCACCCGGCCGGTCAGGTCGAGCGCACGGCCCGCGAGGTCACGGCAGCCCTCGGGCGTGGCCAGATCCGCGGGCAGCGCCACCCCGCCGCTCGCGTCCGCGACGGCTGTGAGCCGGGCCGGGTCGCGGCCGTTGAGCAGCAGTTCGCACCGTTGCCCGGCCGCGAGCCGCCGTGTCACCGCGGCGCCGATCCCCGACGAGGCGCCGGTGACCATGACGACCGGAACACCGGGCGCGGTCACCGCTCGCAGCCGGGGCCAACGGGACACCTCCCTGGCCGGGAGCGGCCCCGCTGGTGCTGTCTCCGTTTCGCTGCACGGCACGCGGTCCCGCATGGACACTCCTCGACGGCAACAGCGGCAAAAAGCAACATAACAGGCTGATCGCCTTTCCCGCCGTATGTGCTCCGGCCAATAGCGGGCACCTGCCGACACGCGGGTGACGTGCAAGACTTTGGATCAACAGCCCTGCTACGGGGCCCGCGGGAAGGGAATGCATCAGGCAAGTGGACCGCTCGTGCTGACCTACCTGCTCGCCATGCTCGCGTCCTGTGCCAATGCCGTGGCGTCGGTGGCACAGCGCATGGCCAACCGCGACCTGCCCCGGGAGGACAACCTCAGGCCCCGGCTGATTCTGCGGCTGCTGCGCCGTCCGGTGTGGTTCGCCGGGATCCTCGCGCTGACCGTGGGCTTTCTGTTGCAGGCCGGCGCGCTCGCGGTCGGCCAGCTGTCGGTGGTCGAGCCGATCCTGGTCTGCGAGTTGCCGCTCACCCTGATGCTGGCCTCACGCGTCTTCCGCACCGGGCTTCACCTGCGCGAATGGGCCTCGACGCTGGGCATGACCGCAGGCCTCGCGGCTTTGCTGTACTTCCTCGCCCCGACGCCCGGCAGTTCACAGTCCGTCACGTGGGACACCTGGCTGCTGGGGGCGGGGGTCAACGTCGTCGTGGTCGCGGCCGTGGTGGAGTGGGGCCGCCGCGGCGAGAACGCTTATACGGGGGTGCACGGCGGAGGCCGCCGCGCGGCGGCGTTCGGGGTGGCCGCGGGGGCGCAGTTCGGTCTGACGGCCGCGCTGATGAAGGGGGCGATGAGCAGGTCGGCGCAAGGCTTCGTCTCCATCTTCACCGGATGGCAGTTGTACGCGATGGTGGTCTCCGGCCTCATCGGCCTGTTCCTGCTGCAGTCGGCGCTGAACGCCGGACGGCTGCTCGCCGCACAGCCGGGCCTGACGCTCTCCGACCCGCTGGTGTCCGTCCTGTGGGGCGTGCTCGCCTTCCACGAGCACGTCCACGGCGGTGCGTCCCTGATCCTGGCACTCGCGGGGGCGGTGCTCATCGTCGTCTCGGTGATGGTGCTGGCGCGCTCCCCGCTACTGGTCCCCGACCACCCCGCGTTGCAGCCGGCCGGCTCACCCGACTGATCCGGCCGGGTCGCATCCGTCACCCGGACGGCGCATCCTGGAATCGAGGGGGCGTACCCCCTCGCCTCCGGGCCGGGTAAGGGCCCGCTCGGCCGGGAGTACCCGCAGCGAGCCCAGCGAGGTGGCCCTCATGAGCACTCTCGAAGAGCAGATCGACATCAACGCCCCGGCCAGGCAGGCATGGGAGTGCCTGCATAGCGTGAAGTCCTACCCGGAGTTCGTCGACGGTGTCCGTGCGGCCCGGCAGGAGGGCACGAGCCGTGCGCATCTCGACCTCGACGCCGGAGGGAAGGCTCGCGTTGTCGACGCGGAGATCTCCGACCGCGGCCGCGACCAGCTGATGATGTGGCGCACCACGAAGGGCGCCGAGCTTGAGGGCACCTTCACGCTGCTGCCCATCGACGAGCAGCACACCCGGCTGCAGGCGCGCCTCACCTACGACCCGGCGAAGGTGAACGAGTCGTTCGGCGGCCCCAAGGGATTCGCCCAGTCCGACGCGATCGCAGGGATGGTCCGGCACGACCTCGAACAGTTCAAGGCCCTGGTGGAGCGCGAGGCCTGAGCCCGGTCGCTCGTACGCAGCCGTACACGGACGGCAGGCCCCGTCAGGAGTAAGCAATCGGCGCACAACCCACCTTGGGGTCATCCTGGAGTGGGGCCGTCCGCCGATGCCGGAAGAAGACTTCTGACGCCTCTCCCGAACGGAGCCAGCCGTGCCCGACGATTCCATCGACGACCTGTGCGTCACGACCATCAGAACGCTGTGCATGGACGCCGTCCAGAAGGCCAACTCCGGCCATCCCGGCACTCCGATGGGCCTGGCGCCGGTCGCCTACACACTGTGGCAGCGATTCCTGCGCTACGACCCCGCCGACCCCGTCTGGCCCAACCGGGACCGCTTCGTGCTGTCCGCCGGGCACGCCTCGACGCTGCTCTATGCGCTGCTCCACCTCGCCCAGGTCCAGGCCGTCGACCCGGCCTACGAGACGCTGGGCGAGCTGTCGGTGAAGCTCGATGACATCAAGCGGTTCCGGCAGGCCGACTCCAAGTGCCCCGGCCACCCCGAGTACCGCTGGACCTCAGGCGTCGAGGCCACCACCGGACCGCTTGGCACCGGGGCAGCCGCCACCGTGGGGCTCGCCATCGCCGCGCGCTGGATGGCCTCGTACTTCAACCGCCCCGAATACACCCTTTTCGACTACAACACCTACGCGCTGTGCGGCGACGGCGACCTGATGGAAGGTGTATCCGGCGAGGCCGCGTCGCTCGCCGGGCACCTCGGCCTGTCCAACCTGTGCTGGGTCTACGACAACAACCGCATCACCATCGAGGGCAGCACCAGCATCGCCTTCACCGAGGACGTCGCCACCCGCTTCATCGGCTACGGATGGAACGTCACACGTGTGGGGGACGCCAACGACCGCGAGATGCTCGCCCGCGCCTTCGAGACCTTCCAGCGCGAACACCACCGGCCCACCCTGATCATCGTCGACAGCCACATCGCCTACGGCGCCCCCACCAAGCAGGGCACGCCCTCCGCGCACGGCGAACCGCTCGGCGAGGACGAGGTGCGGGCGACCAAACGGGTCTACGGCTGGCCAGAAGACGCGCAGTTCCTCGTCCCCGACGGCGTCGTCGAGCGCTTCGCCGAGGGCGTCGGCGCCCGCGGCCGCACCCTGCGCCGGGCCTGGACGGAGCTGTACGAGCGCTACCGCGTCGAGTACCCGGAGCTCGCCGACCACCTGGCGCGCATGCAGCGGCGCCAGCTGCCGAAGGACTGGGACGCCCAGATCCCCTCCTTCCCCGCCGACGCCAAGGGCCTGGCGACCCGGGACTCCTCGGGCAAGGTGCTCAACGCGATCGCCAAAGAGGTGCCATGGCTGATCGGCGGCTCGGCCGACCTTGCGCCCTCCACCAAGACGCTGCTGACCTTCAAGGGGGCCGGGGCCTTCGGCCCGGACGGCGAGCAGGGCCGCAATCTCCACTTCGGGGTGCGCGAATTCGCCGCCGCGGCGGTGGCGAACGGCCTGTCGCTGGCCAAGGTCCGTCCGTACTGGTCGACGTTCCTGATCTTCTCCGACTTCGCGCGGGGTGCGATCAGGCTCTCCGCGCTGATGGAACTGCCGGTCGTGCACATCTTCACCCATGACTCGATCGGCGTCGGCGAGGACGGGCCGACCCACCAGCCCGTCGAGCAGCTGGCGTCGCTCCGTGCGATACCCGGGCTGCTGGTCATCCGCCCGTGCGACGCCAACGAGGTCGCCGAGGCATGGCGGGTGATCATGAGACTGCGCCACGAGCCGGCTGCGCTCGTCCTCACCCGGCAGGCCGTACCCACGCTGGACCGCGCGGCGTACGCCCCGGCATCCGGGCTCGCCCACGGCGGCTATGTGCTCGCCGACCCCGCCGACGGCGCGCCCGACGTGATCCTGGTGGCCACCGGCAGCGAGGTGCATCTCGCAGTCCAGGCGCACGAGCAGCTCGACGCGGAGGGGATCCGCAGCCGGGTGGTGAGCATGCCGTGCTGGGAGCTGTTCGAGCGGCAGTCGAAGGAGTATCGCGACCAGGTGCTGCCGCCGTCCGTCACCGCACGCATCGGCATCGAGCAGGCCGCCACGCTCGGCTGGGAGCGCTATGTCGGCGCCGAAGGTTCGGTGATCGGCATGCACACCTTCGGCGCCTCCGCACCGCTGAAGGCATTGCTCAGCAAGTTCGGCTTCACCCCCGAGGCCGTCGTGCGGCTCGCCAAGGAAGAACTGGGCGTGAAGGCATGAGCGAGCACCCGTACGTCGTCTACGCGTGGGACGGCCACAGCTCGTACCGGATCGTGATGTGCCCGGACGAGAGCCACCGCGTGGTGCACAACCGCACCGAACTGGACGAGCTCGCCAAGGAGCGCGGCATCGACCTCGCCGATCCGGACGAGGTGGTCTGGGAGGGCGGCGACCGATGGCCGCCGCAGACCGGCTCACAGAACCCTCCGCAGAAACACTGAGCCCATTGTCGATCCGCGCACCTGCCGTTCGTCGGTACTCGTGAAAGGCCCGACAGGCGGGCCGGGCGAGGGGAAGGATCGCACCATGCCGCAGTACCTGTTGCTGATCTACGACGACGAGTCCGCCGTGGCCGGTATCGGCCAGGAGCAGTTCGACCAGCTGCTCAAGGAGCACCGGTCGTTCGGCGAGCGCAACGCCTCCGTCCTGCGCGGCGGTCATGCGCTGGAGCCGACGACGACCGCCACCTCCATTCGCAAGGACTCCACGGGAAACGTCACCGTCACCGACGGGCCCTTCGCGGAGACGAAGGAGGCACTCGGCGGCTTCTACATCGTCGAGGCCGCCGACCTGGACGAGGCCATCGCGGTGGCCAAGCAGGTCCCGGCGCCCTACGGCGGCGTCGAGGTCCGCCCCGTCCGGGTCTTCGACCAGTAGGGGCCGGTCACGTGGCCACTGCACCGGCCGTCGCCGCGGCGGTCGCCGAGGCGCACCGTCGTGAGTGGGCCTTCGTGCTCGCCGCGACGGTGCGCGTCACACGGGATCTCGACATCGCCGAGGAGTGCGTGCAGGACGCCTACGCCCAGGCACTCGTGACCTGGGGCGAACACGGCATCCCACACCGTCCCGCGGCGTGGCTGACCACCGTTGCGCGGCGCAGCGCGCTCGACGTGCTCCGACGCGAGGCGACGCTGCGCCGCTGACCGCCGCTCACGGACATGCTCGGCCGATCGCGCGGGGGAGTTCGAGCCCGAGGATCCGGTCCAGGTAGACGAAGGTCTCGAACCGCGAGCCGTCCGGGACGCCGGGCTCGCCCTCAAGGCGGCGCAGCTCCGCCAGGGCTGCCCAGGTGTCGAGCCCCTCGCTGAAGGCCGTGAAGGCGTTGCGTACGACATCGGGATGTGAGGGCCGGGACGGCATCTCGGCCCACGCGGCCACCCGCTCCCGCCAGCGGCTCAGCTGGTCCTGCGCAGCGGCGAGCACCTCGCGGTCGAGCCGTACCGGCTCCGAGTACGGGTGCTCCAGCAGCGCAAGCCGCATGGCGAGCGGGTCGTTCCCGGCGGTGTCCAGGTAGCCGCCCGCGCCCGTGACGGGCCCGCAGGCGGCGACCGGGATGTCCGGGCCGGACGGATACTCCGGGCCGTCCGGCCCGCGGTACGTCGCTGCGGTATGCGCGACGACATGAACGTCGCACGGGCCGTCCCGCTCGTCGCCGACATGGGCGGCGGGCGGATGGACTCCGAGCCGCTCCGCGTCGCGCGCCAGCGCCTTGACCTCGTCCTCCGCGTGACCGGCGTCGGCCCAACACGCCATCACCTGCAGGCCGTTGAACTCGGCGAGCCGGAAGAGCACGTCTGCGACGAGAAGCGCCCGCAGATCGGCGGTACCGAACGGAGCGCCGGTCCGCGTCAGCTGCACGCGGGTATACAGCAGTCCGGTGCGGGCGGGCCGGATGCGGGTGAGCAGGCCGGTGCGGGCGTCGGTGATACGCACCGTTCCAGTCTCACCCGCACGCGGCCCAGAGGCCAGCGCGGCCCGCCGCCCGGGTACGGTGTCCGGCGTCCCGCTATCCGGTGACGCTCGCCGAGCCGGTCTCGATGTGGCCGGTGAACCGGCGCGACCAGGAGGCATCGATGTCGACCGTCACCGTGAAGTCGTACCAGCCGTTGTCGTAGGCGACCGCGTTGAAGTAGTCGGACACCGTGCCTCCCGCCGGCACCTGATACGTCCACGGGCCATCGCTGCGGTAGTTGGTGGAGGTGATGGTGAACGTCGCGGTGGTGGTTCCGTTGTTGGCCATCGCGAACCAGATCGCCTCCTTGCCGGTGTTGCTCGCCGTCGCGTAGGAGGAGGTGACCTCGACGTTCTTACCGGACGCGGTGGCGTCGCCCACGAACCGGCGCAGAAAGCGGTTGGGCCCTGTGAGCGTCAGGTCGTACTTGCCGGCGCCGTAGCCGGCGCCGATGTTGAAGTAGTCGCTCGCCGTGGATCCGGCGTCGACGGTGTACTGCCATGGGCCGCCGGTGCGGTAGGCGTTGGCTTGGATGGCGAAGTGCGCGGCCTTGGCCGCGGGGGTGCCCTGATTGGCCATGTCGACCCAGAGCAGGGTCTTGCCACCGGAGTCGAACTCCAGGTGATCAACGTAACCGTTGGGCTGGTACGGCAGGGCCCGTGCCGGCTTGGTGCCGGACTCCTGCGCGGGCAGGACGTTGGTCGTCGGCGTCGGGTTGGGCAGCGCATTGCAGGTCGACTGGCCGATCACGGTGCCGGTGGACGGCAGTGAGGGAAGTCCGTAGACCGGAGAGGTGAAGTCGAAGGCGCTGGTCAGGTCACCGGTGACCTGACGGCGCCAGGCACTGATGCTCGGACAGGTCGCGGGTGTACCGAGCGCCGCCGTCCACGTCTCGATGAACTGGATCACCGAGGTGTGGTCGAAGACCTGGGAGTTCACCCAGCCGCCCCGGCTCCACGGCGATATGACGATCATCGGTACCCGGAAGCCGAGCCCGATCGGAGTGCCGTTCAGGATGAATTCGTCCGCGGTGCCGGACGCCGGGATCGGCGGCGGCACATGATCGAAGAAGCCGTCGTTCTCGTCGTAGTTGAGGAAGACGACGGTGGAGTCGAGCACCGAGGAGTCCGCCGCGAGCGACTGAAGGATCAGGTTCACGAAGTGTGCGCCGTCGCCGGGAGGGGCATCGGGGTGCTCGCTGAACGCCTGGTTGGAGACGATCCACGACACCTGCGGCAAGGTTCCGTTGACCACGTCCTGCTTGACGGCCTGGGCGATGTCGTCTGGTGTCGAGCCGGTGGTGGCGGGCACCGAGGCCATGCCCCGCTGGTAGAGCACGCTGCTGGTCGGCGCGTTGGCGAACTGGGCGAAGTAGGCGAGCCCGTTGTCGCCGAAGTTGTCGGAGGCGTTCTGGTAGACCTTCCAGCTCACACCCGCGTTCTGCAGCGCCTCGGCGTATGTCTGCCAGCTCAGGCCCGATTCGTCGCCGCCGTCGTACGCCGGGCCGCCCGCCGTGCCGTTGGGGTCGATCATGCCGCCCCACAGGTAGGTGCGGTTGGGGCCGGTGGCGCTCAGGATGGAGCAGTGGTATGCGTCGCAGACGGTGTAGGCGTCGGCGAGCGCGTAGTGGAAGGGGATGTCGTCGCGGGTGAGGTAACCCAGCGTCCGGTTGGATCCCTTCGCCGACACCCAGCTGTCGAGCTTGCCGTTGTTCCAGGCCTCGTGCTGCGTCGTCCAGCCGTGGTCGAGCGAGCCGTCGCACTGGGCGAGCGTCTCCGGGGTGGCTCCGCTGTTGGACGGTGTCGCGCTCAGGTTCCACGGGTACTGACGGCCGGTGCCGTCGGGCTGGTTGAAGACCGAGTAGCCGCCGGACAGTTCGATCGTGGCACGGTCGGCGAAGCCGCGAACGCCCTTGAGCGTGCCGAAGTAGTGGTCGAAGCTGCGGTTCTCCTGCATGAACACCACGATGTGCTTCACATCGGTGATCGTGCCGGACGTAGCGGCCGTCGTCGCCTCGTTGGTGTGCGCGGCCGCGGCCTGGCCCGATGCCGCCACGACCGCTCCGGCGGCAGCGCCCGCCGAAAGCGCCACGAAGCTTCTCCGACTGATGCCGCTGGTACGGCTGTTGTCCGTCATGGACATGGGTCCCTTCGACTGCGTGGAGTGCACATGCGCCCGGCGCCCGCCGTGGCCGGGCCGTGGGGGTGGTGCGTGCGCAATCTGTCGCGGCGGTTGCCGTGGAGAGTAAACCGGTTGAGAAGCAGTGGTGAAGAGACGTGCGTTGCGAACAAACGATGAACGAACGCTCACCATGCGGCAGATGGGACCTTCCGGGAGCGGAGGAAGGATCTACACGATTCATTCCGTATAGTGGATTGGGAGATCCGCTTTACGGAATAGGTGTGATATGGGCACGATCGCTTTCATCGGCCTCGGCATCATGGGCAGCCCGATGGCGGTCAACCTTGCGCAGGCCGGCCACACGGTGACCGGGTGGAACCGCAGCCCGGGGCGTACGCAGCCCCTGGAGGCGGCCGGGGGCAGAGCCGCCGGCAGCATCGCCGAGGCGGTGCGCGACGCCGATGTGATCATCACGATGCTCCCGGCATCACCGCAGGTCGAGCAGTGCGTGCTTGGGGACGGGGGCGTCTTCGCCCATGCGCGCAAGGGTGCGCTGTACATCGACATGAGCTCGATCACCCCGCGCACCTCGGTCGAGCTCGCCGAGGCGGGCGCCGCGAAGGGGATCCGGGTCCTCGACGCCCCGGTCTCCGGTGGTGAGGCGGGGGCGATCGAGGGCGTCCTGTCGATCATGGTCGGCGGCGAGCCGGCCGACTTCGAGGAGGCCAGGCCCGTCTTCGAGGCAGTGGGCAGGACCATGGTGCTGTGCGGTCCGCACGGTTCGGGTCAGACGGTCAAGGCTGCCAACCAGTTGATCGTCGCGGTCAACCTCGAAGCCGTCGCCGAGGCCCTCGTCTTCCTGGAGAAGTCCGGTGTGGAGACCACAGCGGCGCTGGAGGTGCTCGCCGGTGGGCTTGCCGGTTCCACGGTGCTCGACCGCAAGAAGGACAGCATGCTCGCCCGCGATTTCCGCCCGGGCTTCCGCGTCGACCTGCACCACAAGGACATGGCCGTGGTCATGGACACCGCGCGGGAGATCGGTGCCGTGCTTCCGCTGGGTGCGATCGCCGCCCAGCTGATCGCCGCCGCCGCAGCCCGGGGCGACGGCGACCTCGACCACTCCGCCCTGCTCAGGGGTGTCGAAATGCTCAGCGGCACCGCCAAGGACTGAGCCGCGGCCGAATGGCGGATTGATCGAACGATCGGGCCGCACGCCACCAATCGAATCCGCCGGTGCTCGAGGTCGTCACCACATGATGGGCATGGGCCCGGTCCCTTCCCGCCCCCGTAGGGAAGGGACCGGGTCGATCGAAGGCGGCAGGTTCCGGGAGCAGCCGGTGCTGCGGCAGCACCCCCGGGCCGCAGGAGGCCGTGCCGATGCCCCGGTGGGCGTGGTCGAGGGTGAGGCACACGGCGTCGTCCGGCTGCAGGTCGGAGGTGTGGTGTGCGGCGCCGAGGGCCTCGGGCGTCCAGCGACGGGCGGTGAAGTCGAAGTACGGGTCGCCCTCGATCCGAAGGCCTGCCCCGGTGGAGTCTGTGACGGCCGCCCAGCGGGTCTCGTGCGGTTGCCGTTCTCCTGCGGTCGTACGTAGGGGGTCTGCAACTCCTCGAGGCCGTCGGTGACGAAGTTGCCGTCGTGCAGCGGCTCACCGAAGTCGCCGCCGTAGGCGTAGTGGAGTGTGCCGTCGGCGGTCCGGCGGCCCCCGCGCGGCGCCCCACGGCACACGCGGGAGGCTCACCCCACGTGCGACCTCGGTGGTCGCCGCCCCCTCTGGAGCCGCGCAATGACGTACAGCTCGCATCGCTTCCCGGAGTCCTCGCCAGGCACCGTATAGCGCCGATAACCGCGGGAATGTCCTCGCCCTGGGAACGCCGACCGCCTGCGGGGGTGGCTCGTCGAACAGTGCCTCGGGATCCGACGGGAAGCCGGTCGACATCTCTTTCTGGTCCTGGACGCTCAACTCCCAGCAGGTCGTGGACGAGTTCAACAGGACCCACAAGGACGTCCACGTCACCTTCACCGAGATCCCGAGTGGCCCTCCCGCGTACCAGAAACTCTTCGACGCGATCAAGACGGGCAACGGCCCGGACCTCTTCAACTGCGGCTACATGTATCTGCCGCAGTTCGCAAGCCAGGGCGACGTCCAGGACATCAGCCAGTACATCACCGGTGATCTGAAGTCGAAGTTCGTTCCGAGCGGAACGGCTTCTTCCTGGTGCTGGTGATGCTCAGCAACGAGAAGCTCTACCCGGTGACGCTGGGGGTGTACATGTGGAGTTCGCAAGTCCCCGAGGACCCCAACTTCACCATCCTGGCCATCACCGGTGCCGCCGTGTCCATCATTCCTCTCGTCGCCCTCTTCCACTTCCTCCAGCGTTACTGGCGCTCCGGAATGACCGCCGGAGCAGTCAAGTAATCATCGCTTGATCGTTCGGCCAAAAGGAGCCATCCGCACATGAGCACCCCCATGCCCCGGCCCCGCACGCTGCTCGCCATGGGCCGGGACACCGCCTCCAGGATCGTCGACGATGACGTACGCGCCCGGCTCGACCGCGTGGCGGACGTGGTGCCGGGCATCGTCGCCGACGACTTCTCGCGGCCCGAGACGGCTGCGGCGCTGGGCGAGACCGAGGTCCTGCTCACCGGCTGGGGCTGCGCGCCGCTCGACGCGACCGTGATCGATCGTGCACCGCGGCTTCGGGCGATCGTGCATACCGCCGGATCGGTCAAACCCTTTGTCACCGACGCATGCTGGGACAGGGGCATCAGCGTCTCCTCCGCAGCCTGGGCCAACGCCCTGCCGGTTGCGGAGTACACCGTGGCCGCCGTCCTGATGTCGAACAAGAGGATGCTGCACTTCCGTGACGCGTTGCGGGCGCAGCGCGCCCGCACCGACTGGTACGAGGGCTACAGCGATGTCGGCAACTACCGCCGAACGATCGGTGTGATCGGAGCGTCGCGGATCGGTCGTCGTGTCATCGAGTTGTTGCGGCCCTACGATCTGACTGTGCGGTTGTACGACCCCTATCTCCCCGCGGACGAGGCCGACGCGCTCGGTGTGCGCGCCGTCGGCCTCGACGAGTTGTGCGCGACCAGTGACGTCGTCAGCGTGCACGCTCCTGAACTCCCCACCACCCGGCGGATGCTCGACCGCCGCAGACTCGCACTGATGCGCGACGGCGCAACCCTGATCAACACCGCTCGGGGCTCTCTGATCGACACCAAAGCGCTCGTCGAGGAACTCGTCACCGGACGGCTCCACGCCGTGCTGGACGTGACCGACCCTGATCCCCTCACCCCTGACTCCCCCCTGTTCGACCTGCCCAATGTGCTGCTCACCCCGCACATCGCGGGCTCGATGGGCACCGAGATGCGGCGGATGGCGGACTCCGCCGTCGACGAACTGGCCCGTTACGCCGCCGGCCTGCCGTTCGCCCACCCCGTGCTGCGGGACGAACTCGACCGTGCCGCCTGAACCTTCGGAAGCGGGGACAATGCCGTGACCACATCCTCCTGCCCGGCTCGCCGCGTCCTGGTCGTCGGCATCGACGGCGCGCGCCACGACGTCCTGCGGCCGCTTCGGTCGCCGAGGCGGGTTTCTTCGCGGGCAACAGCCATCCGCACTGGACCCTTTACGGGCGCCCGTTCTTCTCCACCGCCGATGCGACGGAAACGGAAACGGAAGCGGAAGGGGTGAGCGACGTCATCGGTGCGCCGGTGCGCGGTCGGTGACCGGAGCGAGCGGGAGGCCAGAGCCGCCGGCGGAGGAAGCGGGGGCCGAGGGGGCGGAGCCGGCGGGCGGGTTGGAGGCGAGCCCGAGCGGTGCCGCGAGGTAGCGGTGCACCTGCGCCCGGCTGAGGACGCCCGTGGCCTCCAGGCGGCGCAGCACATATGCGCGACGCTTCCGGGCGTGAGCCGGGTGGCGCAGCGGGTCGTAGGCGGCGGGTGCCTGGACGAGGCCCGCGAGCAGCGCGGCCTGCGGCCAGTCGAGCCGGTCGGGCGAGGTGCGGAAGTAGCCTTCCGATGCGGCGTCGATCCCGTAGTAGCCGTGCCCGAAGTCGGCGCTGTCGAGATACATCTGCAGGATCGCGGACTTCGGCCAGCGACGGGCGAGTTTGACGCCGAGGGCGACCTGTTCCATCTGGTCCGCACGCGAGCTGCGGCCCTTGATGTAGAGCATCCGCGCGAGCTGCTGTTCCAGCGTGGAGCCGCCCGCATCGCCGACTCCGCGCAGCCACGCCGCCGTTGCCCGCGCCGCGCCGCGGAAGTCGATACCGGGATCGGTGTAGAAGCGTGCGTCCTCGGCGGCGATCAGTGCGGCGGTGACCTTCGATGCGGGGGCCGGAGCGGCCACGTTGGTGTGGCGGGCGGCAGCCTGGGCGCGCACCCTCGCCTCCGCGTCACCCACGCCGGGTGTGGCGGAGAACAGGATCCCCATGCCCGCACCGCCCAGTACCAGCAGCGCGGCGGCGATCGCCACCAGCCGCCACAGCCACCGCATCGGCCGACCGGGTGAGGGCCGGCGGCGCCGGACGGAGAGCACACGGACCGCAACCGCCACTATGGCGGCCGTGGCGACCACGGCGACACTGGTGAGTTCACCAATGGTGATGCCGAGCAGTGGGCGGGAGAAACCGATCAGTACCGCCGTCCCGCAGACGGCGGCTCCGGCCGTGGTGGCGGCCGAGCCGAGCGGCAACGGTTGCGTGGTCCGGGACTCGGCCCCGGCTCCGGCCTCGGCAGGCGGCCGTGTGGGGTTGTCCTGACGGTCCCGGTGGCCGGGGCGGTCGTGATGGTGTCGGCGGTCTCGTTCCTGGTCGTGTCCTGGTGGTCGCTGCCCCTGCATAAGGAAAGGATGGCCGCAGAACGCGGCCATGGCACTACGGAGGCCTGAATACGCCCTGAATGGGCCGAAGGGGTCCCCTGACCCGTCCGGGCCCATCCCCAGGGGCCCCTCCTGTCTGTGGCCCCTCCATGTCTGTTCCGGGGGCTCCTACTGCCCGGTCATGACAATGCCGCCGTTGCCGTCGAGGGAGTAACCGCGCCCTTGGAGACACCGGCCGCCTCGGCGATGTCGGCGATGGTGGGACGCTTCACCTCGACCTCTCGGCTGTCGGGCCCCACGGGGCGTGATCCGGTTGTCGGGCGGTGTGGTGCCGCACGGCACATCGGACACTGCCGCGGGAGGCCCCCAGCGTACTGCCGCCCGCCGGCGCCACATGATCGTTCACCAGCTCATCTCGATGTCGTCACTTAACCGATTCACGGCCAGGGAGTCGGGGAAGGGCCGCGGACGGCCGGGGGAGAGGCGGATAATGGATGCATGGCCGCCGTGTTCTTCGGTGATCGTCTCGACGCGGGACGCAGACTGGCCGAGCGGCTGGAGCATCTGCGCGGCCAGCACGTCGTCGTGCTGGGTCTGCCCCGTGGCGGTATTCCTGTGGCCGCACAGATCGCCGAACGTCTCGGAGCGCCGCTGGACGTCATCGTGGTCCGCAAGCTCGGCGTGCCCTACCAGCCGGAGCTCGGCATGGGCGCCATCGGCGAGGGCGGCGTACGTGTCATCAATGACTCGGTGGTCCGCATGGCGCGGGTCACCCCCGAACAACTCGCCGAGGTCGAACAGGCGGAGCGCACCGAACTGGAGCGCCGCGCCCGCCGCTACCGGGGCGACCGTCCACGCGTCGGCGTCGAGGGCAGGACGGTGGTCGTGGTCGACGACGGCATAGCCACCGGGTCCACGGCGCGTGCAGCGTGCCGGGTCGTGCGTGACATGGGCGCGGCGCGTGTGGTGCTCGCGGTGCCCGTGGCGCCGCGCGGCTGGACCGACCTGCTGGGTGACGTCGCCGATGAGTTCGTGTGCGTCGACACCCCCGACGACTTCTTCGGTATCGGGCAGTTCTACGCCGACTTCGCGCAGACCACCGACGAAGAGGTCATCGCCTGCATCGAACGATCGGCCGCGGCGGTCGCCGGACAGAGCAGCCCTCACACCGGAGGTTCCGGTGCACCGGCAGGCCGGGGGCGCGGTGGCGAGGTCGAGGTGCAGGCCGGACCGGTACGGCTCGGCGGGCAGCTCACCGTCCCGGGGGAACCGTTGGGCACCGTGCTCTTCGCGCATGGCAGCGGCAGCAGCCGACACAGCCCGAGGAACCGTTTCGTCGCGGCCGCGCTCAACCGCGCGGGCCTGTCCACGCTCCTGTTCGACCTGCTCACCGAGGAGGAAGAGCGCGACCGCGCCAATGTCTTCGACACCGCGCTGCTCGCCCGCAGGCTCATCGACGCCACCGCGTGGCTGCGCGAGCGCCCCGAGGGCCGCGGCCTGCCGGTCGGCTACTTCGGCGCGAGCACCGGTGCGGCCGCTGCGCTGTGGGCGGCGGCGGAACCGGGTGCGCGCATCGCGGCGATCGTCTCCCGCGGCGGACGTCCCGACATGGCCGGCCCGCGGCTGCCTGCGGTGAGCGCGCCGACGCTGCTGATCGTCGGCGGCCTCGACGACGTGGTGCTCGGCCTCAACAGACAGGCACAGGCGCAGCTGACGTGTGAGAACGAACTCGTAGTCGTTCCCGGTGCCACCCATCTCTTCGAGGAACCGGGCACGCTGGAGGCGGTTGCGGAGCTGGCCAGGGGCTGGTTCACCGAGCACCTCGCACCGGCAGGGCATGTCGTGACGGCCGACCGCTGACGCCGCGACCTGAGAGGTACCGGCCGGTACGCCCTCTCGACAACGCCTCCGCGTGCTTCGACCATGGTGCAGGGCCGGGACATCGGCCCTGCACATCCTCCGGTTCCGGTCCGTAACGGACCGTCCTCACAGTCGTCACCACAGTAATCACCGCAGTTGTCACCAATGGCAGAGTGAGAGGCCGCAGATGACGGGAACCATCACCGCAGGCGTACTCCGGGAACGCGCACCTGGTGAACGCCGGGTCGCCATCGTCCCCGAAGCCGTGCCGCGCCTGCGGTCGGCCGGCGTCGACGTCCTGGTCGAGCCGGGGGCGGGACAGGGCGGCTGGTTCACCGATGCCGACTACGCCGAGGCGCAGGCCGCCGTCGTGCCGGCCGACGACATCCGCGAACGGGCGGATGTGCTGCTGTGCGTCGGTCCGCCCGGTGCCGAGCTGTCCGCCGCCCTCCGCCCCGGACAGGCACTGATCGGCATGCTCGACCCGCTCGGCCGTCCCGAGTTGGTGCAGACGTGGGCCGAGCGGCGGGCCACCGCCATCAGCCTCGACCTGCTGCCGCGCACGCTCAGCCGCGCTCAGACGATGGACGCCCTGACCTCGCAGGCGAACGTCGCCGGCTACAAGGCCGCGCTGCTCGCGGCCGACACCTACGGCCGGTACTTCCCGATGCTGACCACCGCGGCCGGCACATCGAAGCCCGCTGCCGTGCTCGTCCTCGGCGCCGGCGTGGCTGGGCTCCAGGCGATCGCCACCGCCCGCCGCCTCGGCGCCGTCGTGTCGGGGTACGACGTACGTCCCGGCTCCCGCGGCGAGGTCGAGTCGCTCGGCGCCCGATTCGTCGACCTGACCTCCGTGGCATCGGGCGCCGGCGAAGGCGGCTACGCCAGAGCGCTCACCGAGGACGAACAGCGCGCGCAGCAGAAGGAGCTGGGCACCCACATCGCCCGCTCCGACGTGGTGATCACCACCGCCCGGGTGCCGGGACGCAAACCGCCGCTGCTGGTCACCGCGGAGGCGCTGCGCGCCATGCGCCCCGGCTCCGTCGTCGTGGACATGGGCGCGAGCGAGCTCGGGGGGAACGTGGAACTCTCCGAGCCGGACAGGACCGTCGTCGTCGAAGGCGGCGTGACCCTGATCGGCGCGGGCAATCTGCCCTCCGAGATGGCCGGCGCCGCCTCGACCGCGTACGCCCGAAACATCACCGCACTGCTGGCGCATCTGCTGCGTGACGGCGTGCCGCCCGACGGAGCGCTTCCCGTCGACCCGGACGACGAGATCCAGGCCGCCGTGGTCGTCACCCACCAGGGCAGCGTGCTCAGCTCTTCCGTCGCGGCCGCCCTCGCCGCCGTACCCACCGTGGGAGGTGGCGCATGAACCTCGACCTGCAAACCGCCCTCACCGTCTTCGTGTTGAGCGTCCTCGTCGGCTTCGAGGTCATCAGCAAGGTCCCGACGACCCTGCACACCCCGCTGATGTCCGGCGCCAACTCGATCCACGGCGTCGTCGTGATCGGCGCCATGCTCATCGCCTCGACCGCGCACGACGTGCTCGGCTACGTCCTGGCGTTCGTCGCCGTCGCCTTCGGGGCGATGAACGTGGTCGGCGGATACGTCGTCACCGACCGCATGCTGCACATGTTCCGCGCCCGGGGCGACGGCTCCCGGCAGCGCTCCACGGACACGAAGACGACATCGGAAGCGAAGGGCTGATCCGATGGGCACCGTCGTCCGGTACGTCTTTCTCGCCGCGGCCGCCTGCTTCGTCATCGGCCTGCATCTGATGAACTCTCCGCGCACCGCCCGGCGCGGCAACACCCTGTCGGCCGCGGCGATGGCCGTGGCGATCGCCGCCACCGTGGTCCTGGTGGTGCACGACGGCACCATCACGACGACCGGATGGCTGGTACTGGTGCTCGGTGCCGCATTCGGCTCGGGCGTCGGGCTCTACACGGCGCGGACCGTGCAGATGACCGCGATGCCGCAACTGGTGAGCGTCTTCAACGCCGTCGGCGGCGGGGCGGCCGCGCTGCTCGCGATCGACGACATCGTCCTGGCGCTGCACCCGGGGGTGTTGGGCGCGCGGTCCACCGTGCCCGGTGCGCTCGACATCCTCATCGGCGGGGTCACCTTCTCCGGTTCGGTCATCGCGGCCGGCAAGCTGCAGGGCATCGTGCCGAGCCGGCCCATCGTATTTCCCGGCGCGCGGCCGCTGAACCTGGCGCTGGCCGTCCTCTTCGTGTCGTCCGCGGGCTGGCTGGTGGCCGACCCCGGCAGCACAGCCGCGGTCGTGGTGCTGACGCTGGCCGCGCTGGCGTTCGGCACCACGATGGTGCTGCCGATCGGCGGCGCCGACATGCCGGTGGTCATCTCGCTGCTCAACGCCTTCACCGGCACTGCGGTCGGGATGGCCGGTTTCGTCCTCGACGAGTCGGCTCTCATCATCGCCGGTGCCCTCGTCGGCGCCTCCGGCGGCATCCTCACCAAGCTGATGGCCGATGCGATGAACCGGTCGATCACCGGCATCATCCTCGGCGGATTCGGCACCGGCGACACCGGGCCCGCTGCCGGTGCGGACGCCAACGACCGGGTGCGCAGCGTCTCCCTCGACGACGTGGCGATCCAGCTCGCCTACGCTGCCAAGGTCATCGTCGTGCCGGGCTACGGGCTGGCGGCCGCCCAGGCCCAGCACGAGCTCGGAGAACTCGCCGAAATCCTCGAGGAGCACGGCGTCGACGTCAGCTACGCCATCCACCCCGTCGCGGGCCGGATGCCGGGGCATATGAACGTGCTCCTGGCTGAGGCCAACGTGCCGTACCCGCAGTTGAAGGAGATGGAGGAGGTCAACCCCGAGTTCCCGCATGCCGATGTGGCGCTGGTGATCGGCGCCAACGACGTGACCAATCCGGCCGCCCGGCGGCCGGGCAACGCGATCTCGGGCATGCCGATCCTCGACGTCGACCGGGCCAAGAGCGTGATCGTCATCAAACGTTCCATGGGCCACGGATACGCCGGCATCGACAATGAGCTCTACACAGACCCGAAGACCGGCATGCTGTTCATGGACGCGAAGAAGGGGGTCGCCGAACTGAAGGCCGCGGTCCGCACCTTCGTCGGGGCGTGAACGCCACGCACGTCAGCGGGTCACGCGCACGACGGGGCGCAACCCCGACACGGCGCCGGAGAGCAGCCGCTCCACCGGCGGTACCACCCACGGGCCGACGGCGGCGACCCCGATCGCCGTCGTGACCCCGGCCCAGGCCACCGGTCCGAGCGGCGTGCACCCGAAGAAGTGGCTGATCACGGGCGTCTGGATGAGCGCGACGAGTGCGGCGGCGGAGCCGAGCACTGTCACCAGCACCACCGGGCTGCGCCGGCGCCCGATGACCGTCTGCGTGAGCTGGGCGCCGACCACTCCGCACAGCGCCATCGTGCTGGTGCGCCGCGCGGAGCCCGGCGTGAGGTTGCCGATCAGCCAGGCGGTCCCGGCGCCCAGTCCCGTGACCACACCACGCTGCCGGATCTGGCGCGTGAGCGGCGCGCCCAGCGCGGCGAGGCCCACCGGCGCGGACGGGGCGGGGGAGTCTTCCGCCGACACTTCCACGTCCTGCGGGGTCACCGCGACCGCCATCGCCGGGAACATGTCGGTGAGCAGGTTGACTAGCAGCAGTTGACGTGTCGACAGCGGCGAGGAGCCGGAGATCAGCGTGCCGAGCACGGAGAATCCGACCTCGCCGGCGTTGCCGCCGATCAGGATGCTGATGGCGTCCGCCACGCTGCGCCACAGCGCCCGGCCCTCGGCGACGGCGTCGATCAGCACCGACAGCTCGTCGTTGACGATGACGAGGTCCGCGGCGTTGCGGGCCGCCGCGGATCCGCGCACCGCGATGCCGATCCCGACGTCCGCGGCGCGGATGGCGGCCGCGTCGTTGGAGCCGTCCCCGACCATGGCCACCACCCGCCCGGAGCTCTGCAGCGCCTCGACCACCTGAAGCTTTTGCTCCGGCGCGACCCGGGCGACGACATCGCAGTCGTGCAGCAGGCGGGCACGGCCGTTCCGGTCCATGGTGGCCAGTTCGTCGCCGGTCGCCACCTCGACCTCCTCCGGCCAGCCCAGCGCCGTGGCGACCGCCCTTGCGGTCTGCGGGTGGTCGCCGGTGAGCATCACCGGTCGCACCCCGGCCGTGCGCAGGCCGGCGACGAGCGGGGCGGAGCTGGCCCGCGGGACATCGGCCAGCCCCACGAACCCGACGAGTTCGAGCCCCTCCAAGGGCTTGTCCAGCGCCTCGCCCAGCTCGTCGCCGCGCAGCCGGCGCACCGCGACGGCGAGCACCCGCAGACCCTCACCGGCGAGCGACAGGGTCGCCACGGTCGCGTCCGTCCCCGCCTGGGGGCAGCACGGCAGTACCACCTCCGGCGCGCCCTTGACGACGAGCAGGTGCGTCCCGTCGCCGTCGGTGCCGGTGGCGGAGGCGTAACCGCGGCTCGCTTCAAAGGGGTGCGCGTCGGCCGGTGACCACTCCAGCTCGCGCGGCGCGCCCGCGAGGATGGCCTCGTCGGTGGCGTGGGCGTGGATCCCCACCTCGTCGGCGATGTGCGGGCAGGCCCGGGCCGCGGTCCGCAACACCGGTGCGGCCTCGGGCGCGTCGGCCGGATACTGCTCGCCGTCCGCGGTGACGACACGCACGACGTGCAGCCGGTTCTCCGTCAACGTGCCGGTCTTGTCAAAGCAGATGGTGTCCACCCGGCCGAGCGCCTCCAACGTACGCGGAGTGCGCACCAGTACGCCGAGGCGACTGAGCCGCCGGGCCGCCGCCAGCTGGGCCACCGTCGCCACCAGCGGCAGTCCCTCCGGTACGGCGGCGACCGCCACCGCGAGACCGCCGCGCACGGCCTCGCGCACCGGGCTCCCGCGCAGCAGGGAGAGAGCCGCGACCGTCGCACCACCGGCGAGGGTGAGCGGCAGCACCTTGCTGGTCAGTTCGTGCAGCCGTGCCTGGACGCCGGGTGCGGCCGGGGTGCGTGCCGCCAGGTGCGCCGCCCGCCCGGCCTCCGTCTCGTCCCCCGTGCCCACGACGACGGCGCGGCCGTGCCCGGCGACGACCGTGGTGCCCTCGAACACCATGCAGCTGCGGTCCGCGACGGCCGCCTGCGGCGTGGCGGCGAGCTGCTTGACCGAGGGCAGCGACTCGCCGGTGAGCGAGGACTCGTCCACCTCCAGGTCGGTGATGTCGAGGAGCCGCGCGTCGGCGGGCACCACGTCGCCCGTGCGCAACTCGATCACGTCGCCCGGGGCCAGTTTGGCGGCCTCGACGGTCGACGTCCTTCCCTTGCGCGCCCCCGCCACGCGTCGAGCCGTGCGCCGCTGCCCGGCGGCGAGCGCCGACAGGGCCCGCTCGGCGCGCAGCCGTTGCACCCCGCCGACGAGGGCGTTGACGCCCATGGCACCGGCGACGAGCAACGCGTCCACCGTGGAGCCGAGGAGCGCGGACGCGGCAGCGCCGACGACGAGAACCGGGGTGAGCGGATCGTCCAGTTCGGCCTCGACGGCGCTCACCAGACGGGCCGTCACGCGCAGCGGGGTGAAGACGGGAAGCCGCGCGACGGCGCCCGCCGTCTCGCCGAGCCGGGCACGGACGACGTCCAGCGCGCCGGGCGCGGCGCGCGGCGTGGACGCCAGCCGGGAGAGCGCCTCCTCGGGCTGCAACGCATGCCAGGGAACGCGCGGTCTCGGGTGGGGCGTTGCGCGGGTGGTGACGCCGAGGGCGGATCTCCACCCCCACAACAGGGCTACAGCAGCAGCGGCGTTGACGGGGCTGAGCCGGAACCCGAGGGAGAACGGGCTGCGTTGGGAGCGGGAGCCCCGGGTCACCACGAGCAGTCCGGCCAGCGTCGCTCCCGCCTCGGCGAGGATCTTGGAACGCCGGCCGACGCTGCGCGCGGCCGGGACGGCGGCCAGCAGGCGCCACACACCCTCCAGCCCGCCCAGCGGGAGCACGTCAGCCCCCCACACCACCGCACTGCGCTCGTCGGTGACGCAGACGGCGATGTCGCTGCCGAGCAGACCGTCGACCAGTTCGCCGGGGTCGGCGCCCGCCGTGCCGTCGTGGTCGCCCGGGATCCGCACCACCGTGAGCACGCCGCGTCGCGATGCCCGCAGCTCGCGTACGACATCGCCCAACGGCCGCCGGGCCGGGACGAGTTCGTCGGCCATCGCGCCGAAGTCGCCGAGCGAGGCGTCGTCCACCACGACGACGTGCAGGCCGGCCCGGCGCGCCGCGTCCAGCGCGGCCTCGGCGAGCAGAGCGACCTCCCAGCCGACCAGTACGGTCCCCACGTCCGCGCCGTCCGCCGACGCGATCATCATCCCCGTCTGCGACGCCCCCTCATCGGGCACCGGGCGCAGCGACAGCCGCGGGCCGTTCGCGGGCGGCGGTTCGTCGGGCGCGCGGAGCGCTGCGGCCGTCGCGTGCCACAGCCGGTCGTGATCCCACGTGTCCGTGGTGGGATGGACGTCGAGCACCGTGCGCCGTCTGCTGCGCAGAGCCTCCGGATGCAGCACCACGGTGTCGACTGTCTCCAACTGCCGCAGCCGTTCGACGTCGCGGACCAGCACCCCGCCACGGGCCAGTGCGCTGCCGAGTGCCGCGGTGAACGCCGCGGGCCCGTACCGCGCCGCCTTCGGCGAGCCGGCGAGCACCGCCTCGGCCGCCTCGCCCACGTCACGGGTGAACAACAGCGTCGCCGCGGCGCCCATCAGACTTCCGCTCACCGCCTGGTCCGCGTACTCCTCGCCCGGGTTCGGGCGGAGCGCCGGACGGGGAACCTCTCGCCCGCCCAGGCTCAGCCGGCCGGGCGCGCAGAGGGAGTCGTGTGCGGAGTCGAAGGCGGCGGCGCGCGCGAAGGCCTCCGCCAACTGGCCGGTGCGCAGCGCCGCGTCGAGCACCAGGGCGGTGGGCGACTGGCCGAAGCCGTGAGCCGCCGCGTGGACGGTGGCCAGCACCAGATCGGCGCCCGTGGCGCCGAGCCTGCGTCGCAGCTCGGTCCGTACGCGGGAGTCCTCACGCAACACGGTGACCAGCGCGGTGACCAGCCGTGGAGAGCTCTTCATGCCGGTGGTACGCGCCGTCATCGCCGTGGCGATGCCCACGGCATCGCATGCGAGGGCGATTGCACCGGCGCGCACGCCTCCGGCGTGGCCGGGGTGGACGCGTTCGAGCACCTGCTCGTCGGGGCGTTCGAGCTCGTGCTCCTTGGCGACCTCGGATGCCCTGTCGGCGATGTCGTCGGTGGCCGCGTCCTCGGTCAGCTGGATCACCAGCCGCGCCAGGCCGCCGTCCCAGTAGGCGGTCACCACGTCGGGATGCTCGGCGAGTGCGAGGGCGACCTTCCGGGCGGCCGCCTCGATGGCGTGCGCGTCGCGTGCGGCGGCGCCGGGCCGCGGGCGCAGCGGAAGGTGCATACGGGAACCGGCATGCCAGTATGCCCGGCTGGGTGTCACGGCGTTGCGGGCGACGCGCCCGATGCGCACCGCCGTGGACGACACGGCCGCCGCACCGCTCGCCGTGGTGCGCATGCCGGCGGCGGCGATGCCGGCCGCGGTACGCACGGTGGCCCCCGCGTGCGGGACCGTGTGGCGGGCGGCCTGGGCGGGAGCTGCGAGCGCGAGATCGAGCCCCGTCGCCGACAAGCGTGTGAGCAAGCGCAGAACCATCTGTCACCTTCGCGGTATCGGCAGCGGCCCCCAGTGCTGTCCGGCGTCAGGCCTGCCGGCCCGACCCGGTGCGGCCCGACGACGTTTTGCGGCTCGACGTCGTCCGGCGGCCAGGGCCGCCGGCGGACGAGGCCTTCGTACCGGTCTTCGCCTTCTTCGCCGCGGCGCCGCTGCTCGGCCTCGTCCTGGCTGTCCTGGACGCTCCTGTTCCGTGTCCGGCGGCCGCCGACGCGGCGGCCTCGGCCTCCTTGGGGCGCTGCTGCGTCAGCCACACGACCGCGGCGCCTACCGCCGCCACCGGCCATTCGACGATGCCCGCGGCACCCAGCAGGCCGACCCCTGCATAGGCCGCGACGCGACGGGCGTGCGGCGAGACGATCCCGACCGTGTCGAGCACGCCGTTGGCGACGCCCTTGAAGACGGAGGCGCCGGGCATGTGGTCCACCGCGGCCGTCATCGTGTCGACCGGATGTGCCAGCAATTTGGCCGGTCCTGACGAGGACCCTGATTTCGATGCCGTCTGCGACGTGGAAGTTGCGGTGGTTGTGCTCATGATGTCTCCGTTCGCGGGCCGCAACGGAACACGCCGTCCGACATGAGGCGGCCCGCTGGTGTTCATCTATGCCACCCCTGGTGTTTTCCGGATCTGTGTAAACAACCTACGTCAAACACCTTGATTCTCGACATATGTCAGCGCCCCAACAGGGGAAGCGCCGTGCGTGGAATACGCCGTACGGCGTCGCGCCCTCGCTGACCGAGTCCTTGTCCGCCGCCCTTCCGTTCACCGCGGGAGGCGTGCCGACGTGTGCGAATGGGGAGATCCGCGATGCGCATCGAAATGACCTGGCCGCGTGCCGGCGCCGCCGACCGCACCCTGACCCTCTCCGTCCCCGACGTCCCCGTCGCAGGCCTCGTCCGCCCCGCGGCGCGGCAGGTCCGGCGGCTGTCCGGGCTGTGCGGCCCCGGCGCGCTGCGGGGTGTCGCCGCCTGCATCGAGCCCATCGTCGGCGGTGTCGCCTCAAGCACGGGCGCCGGGGTGCTCGTCCAGCTGGCGCTGCCCTTCGCGGTCCGGCTCGTCCGGCAGTCCCGCGGCGCCGCCCCGTCGGGCGAGGACCTGGAGCCGTCGTCGCGGAGGTGAGTGCGTGAGCGGGTCAGTCGTGCGGCGGGAGGTGGCCGATCCGGTGGTCGGCGACGCTGAGCGCCTCCTCGACCAGGCGCCGCAGGTGTCCGTGGCGCAGGGCGTACACGACGCGCCGCCCCTCCTTGCGTGTGGTGACGAGCCCGGCGAGACGCAGCCGTGCCAGGTGCTGGCTGACCGACGGGCGCGCCGCGCCACACGCCTCGGTGAGCGTGCCGACGTCCGCCTCGCCCTCCCCGAGCCGCCGCAGCAGGGCAAGGCGGGTGCGGTCGGCGAGCAGCCCCAGCACCTCCACGGCGACGGCAAGCCGTTCGCCGTCGTCGGGCTCCTGCACACCGTGCGCATCTGATAGGTGCATGCGTGCACTCATGCGTACATAATGAGAGCGAGGCGCCCTGGTGTCCAGCTCGCCGGAGGCCAAGCACGGAAGGTGCGAACGAGTCCGTGACCGATCACCCGCACATCCACGCGCACAACCGCACACCTGCGCACTCGCACCCGGCCTCGGCGACGCCCTGGGCTCGGCTGCGCCACCGCGTCGTACACCTGGTCACCCCGCACAGCCATGACGCGGCGGACCGGACCGACCCGGCGATGGAGTCCTCGGCCGAGGGCATGCGGACGTTGTGGCTCTCGCTCGCCGTCCTCGGCGCGACGGCCGTCGTCCAGGCCGTCGTCGTGGCGCTCTCGGGATCCGTCGCGCTGCTCGGCGATACCGTCCACAATGCCGCCGACGCCCTGACCGCACTGCCCCTGGGCGTTGCTTTCCTGCTCGGCAGGCGGGCGGCGACCCGGCGTTTCACCTATGGCTTCGGGCGCGGCGAGGACCTGGCCGGGATCGTCATCGTGGCCACCATCGCCGCCTCCTCGGTGCTCGCTGCCTGGACGGCGTTCGGGCGGCTGCTGCACCCGCAGCAGATCACTCACCTCCCCGCGGTGGCCGCAGCGGCGCTCGTCGGCTTCGCCGGCAACGAATGGGTGGCCCGCTATCGCATCCGCACCGGTCGCAGGATCGGTTCCGCGGCGCTCGTCGCCGATGGACTGCACGCCCGTACCGACGGCTTCACCTCACTCGCCGTGCTGCTGGGCGCCGGTGGAGCGGCGCTCGGCGTGCCGGCGGCGGACCCGGTTGTCGGCCTGCTGATCACCGTCGCCATTGCTCTGGTGCTGCGGGACGCGGCCCGTGAGGTGTTCCGACGGCTGATGGACGCCGTCGATCCCGCGCTTGTCGGACGCGCCGAGGATGCGCTGCGCCAGGTGCCGGGCGTGGTGGAGTTCAGCGAGCTGAGGATGCGCTGGATCGGTCACCAGCTGCGCGCGGAGGTCGCCATCGTCGTCGACGGCGAGCTGAGCGTCCGCAGCGCCCACCGCGTCGCGGTCGACGCCGAGCACGCTCTGCTCCACGCCGTACCGCGGCTGACGGCCGCCCTCGTGCACGCCGACCCGACCTCGGATCGCGACGGAGCCGACCCGCATGCACTCCTCGCCCACCACGTGGGGTGACGATGAACGTGCTCAGCCCAGCGGCGGCAGGACCTCGCGGGCGTGCGTGCCGAGCCGGTCGAGGGCGCTGACCATCGCGGCGGCCTCGGCCTGCGTCAGCGGCTGGTACACGTGCTCGTCGAGGGTGCGTACGTGCACGCGCGCGGCGTCCACGAGCGTCTGCTCGCCGCGCTCGGTCATCGAGACGATGGTGCTGCGGCGGTCCTCGTGCGACGGCTCGCGCCGTACCAGGCCCGCCGCCTCCATCCGGCCGATGAGCCGGGTGGCGCCGCCGCTGGTGAGGACCAGCCGACGGGAGACGTCCCCCATCGGCAGGCCCTCCGGGTGCTCGGCGAGATGGAGCAGCACCTCGAACATCGCGTGCGAGATGCCGCACTCCCGCTCCATGACGGCTCCCGCCAGACGCTCCAGCATCCCGGCGGTGGTCAGCAGGACGCCGAAGGCCCGGATCCGGTGATCTGCCGCCGCCTCCGCCGCGGTGCTGATCGGGCGCCTTGCCATCCGTGCCCCCTACGGCGTGTGTCAGTACGCCACGGTGATGCGGCGGTGCACCGCTTCACCCTTCTCCACCTCGTCGACCAGCGCCACAGCGTAGTCCTCGGCGCTGATGCGGCTGTGCCCCTCGGCGTCGGCCAGCAGCTGGTCGCCGCCGGTCCGGAAGACGCCCGTGCGCTCACCAGGGGCGATCTCAGCGGCGGGGGAGAGATAAGTCCAGTCCAGGTCGTCGACGCCGCGGAAGAGCGTGAGCACCTCGCGATGGGCGAGCGCCTCGCCTTTGTAAGCGTCCGGGAAGCCGGGGGAGTCCACCAGGGCCTGGCCCGGAGCGACCTGCAGGCTGCCGGCGCCGCCGACGACGACCACGCGCCGCACGCCGGAGGAGCGCAGACCCTCGATCAGCGCGCGGTAGGCGGCGAGCAGCGGGCCGGACGGCTCGGATCCGTCGCGCGGCGGCGCGATCGCCGAGACCACCGCGTCGTGACCCGTGGCGAGTTCGGCGACCTTCCCGGCGTCGGAGACGTCCGCCGAGACGACGGCCGCCTTCGCGTCGTCGAGCCCGGGAGCCTTGCCGGAACGGGTGGCGGCGGTGATCTCATGGCCGCGCCGCAGCACCTCGGCAGCGATGCGGCTGCCGATCATGCCGGTGGCACCGAAGAGAAGGATCTTCATGGAAAACCTCGCGAAGGTATGAGGGAGGTGCTGACACCAGCCTCAAACACCTGACACGTCAGGTAAATTTCCCGGAGCGGCCGGAGCGGCGAGACGCGGAGAAAATCCAGCGGAGGATTCCGTGGGCGGCCCCGCCTAGCGCACCGAGAGCGAGCGCCGGGCGGCCGGTACGCGCTTGCCCGACGCCCAATCCGCGGGCCAGGCGGGCCGGCTCATCAGCTGTGCCCACTCGTCGTCCCGCTCGCCGGGCAGGCACCGCCCCTCGTCCCGCCAGTACCGCACAAGCGCCGTATAGATCGGAGTGTCCGGCGTCGGCGCGGCGGACGGAGGAGGTCCCGCGGGCGCCGGGCGCCAGATGACCTGTGTCTGCGTCGTCGCAGTCATGCAGGCTTCAACGAGCAGGCTCCCCGACGGATAACCGATGCGGCGCCGCGGTCACCCGAATGAGACCGCCACAACCGCCGGGCCTCGATGGTTCCCTTCCAACCGACTGGTGGGTATTCCGACGGCTTGACGGCAAATGTTCCGCGTTCTATGCAGGTGTCGTAGGCAGGTCCTGTCCGCAGCCCCCTGCGGAGGGAGGAGAGCTGTCATGGCGCGCTCGGTCGGCATCGACCTCGGCACGACCAACTCCGTGGTGTCCGTCCTGGAGGGCGGCGAGCCGACGGTCATCACCAACACGGAAGGCGCACGGACGACACCCTCCGTGGTGGCCTTCGCCAAGAGCGGCGAGGTGCTCGTCGGCGAGATCGCCAAGCGCCAGGCCGTCACCAACGTCGACCGCACCGCCCGCTCGGTCAAGCGCCACATGGGCGAGTCCGGATGGCGCTTCCCGGAGTCCGGGGACATCGATGGCAAGCGCTACACGGCCCAGGAGATCTCCTCCCGTGTGCTGCAGAAGCTGAAGCGGGACGCCGAGTCGTATCTCGGCGAGGACGTCACCGACGCCGTGATCACCGTCCCGGCGTACTTCAACGACGCCCAGCGCACGGCGACCAAGGAGGCCGGTGAGATCGCGGGCCTCAACGTCCTGCGGATCATCAACGAGCCAACCGCCGCTGCCCTGGCCTACGGGCTGGACAAGGAGAACGACCAGACGGTCCTCGTCTTCGACCTCGGTGGCGGCACCTTCGATGTGTCGCTGCTGGAGATCGGCGAGGGCCTGGTGGAGGTGAAGGCCACCAACGGCGACACGCACCTCGGTGGTGACGACTGGGACCAGCGGATCGTCGACCATCTCGTCAAGCAGTTCAAGAACGCCTACGGGATCGACCTGTCCAAGGACAAGATGGCGCTGCAGCGGCTCCGCGAGGCCGCGGAACGCGCGAAGATCGAGCTGTCCAGCTCCACCGAGACCTCGATCAATCTGCCCTACATCACCGCGTCGGCCGAGGGCCCGCTGCACCTGGACGAGAAGCTCACCCGGGCGCAGTTCCAGCAGCTCACCGCCGACCTGCTGGAGCGCTGCCGCGCCCCGTTCCACAACGCCATCAAGGACGCCAAGCTCGCTGTCTCAGACATCGACCACGTCATCCTGGTCGGCGGCTCGACCCGTATGCCGGCCGTCGCCGACCTGGTCAAGGAGCTCACGGGCAAGGACCCGCACAAGGGCGTCAATCCGGACGAGGTCGTCGCGGTGGGTGCGTCGCTGCAGGCGGGTGTGCTCAAGGGTG
>NZ_JANFNG010000047.1 GCF_024436035.1 Streptomyces humicola | reverse complement strand
CCCCCCCACCGCTGCGGGCTACGGAGGCGACGTCGACGACGGCGGCGATGAGTACCGGGATGGAGTACGCGTACCCCGAGCGGCGGCCCGCTCACCGACCGTGTCCTGGGCGGGGGCGGGGGCGTTGGTCAGGCCGTGACCCCGCTCGCCGCGCTGCCGTCCCGTCTTCCCCGTCTCCCCCGTCTGCCCTTCCGCCTCGTCGCCGTCGCCGTGCTGCTGGCCGGTGCCGGCGGGTGCGTGGAGTTGACGCAGGCCGCGCACCCGGTTCCGCGGGCCACGGCGGCGCCGTCGGCGGCGGACGGGAAGGCACCGGGCGGGCTGCGCGGCGCGGGCATGGAGCGCTCAACGGAGGGGTCGGCCGCCCCCAGGGCCGCGGCGTCCCCGTCGTCGGGGGGCTCGCCGTCACCGTCACGATCCTCGCCCCCCGGCCGTTTCCCGCGTCCCGCGGCCTCGGCGCCGGCCGGTCGGCGGTCGCCGGAGCCGACGCCGTCATCGGCCCCGCGCCCCAGCGCCTCGCCCTCGGTGACTGCGCCACCGAGCACCGCTCCCACCTCCGCGCCCACGCCGACGCAGCCGCCGCCCTCGCCCGCACCGGAGCCGAAACCGGCGGTGCGCTAGTCTCTCCCGGCTCCTCTCCCGCGCTTACGCAGGCGATTTGCCCGGGCGGGTGGTGAATCCGTATGCTGGTAGATCGTTTGATCCCACAGCCCGGCGCCCAACCGAAGCGCGCCGTGTGGCGCGTTCCGTTTCTCCTGTGGCTGACCGCACAAGGCGGTTGTATGCGAACCCGCGGAGCTGGCGCGTGCCGAACTCCGAGAGGTTCTGCTTCAGCATGTCCATTGACAGCCTGCCCATCGACGCTGCCGACACCACGGCCGCCGACGCCCCGACCGTCACCTTCGCCGATCTCGGCCTGCCCGACCAGGTCGTCCGCAAACTCGCGCAGAACGGTGTGACGACCCCGTTCCCGATCCAGGCCGCGACCATCCCGGACGCGCTCGCGGGCCGCGACATCCTCGGCCGTGGCCGTACCGGCTCCGGCAAGACCCTGTCGTTCGGCCTCCCGCTGCTCACCACGCTGGCCGACGGCCACACCGACGCCAAGCGCCCGCGCGGCGTGATCCTCACCCCGACGCGCGAGCTGGCGATGCAGGTCTCCGACGCGCTGCAGCCGTACGGGGACGTGCTCGGGCTCCGGCTCAAGGTGGTGTGCGGCGGCACCTCGATGGCCAACCAGATCTACGCGCTGGAGCGCGGCGTCGACGTGCTCGTCGCCACCCCCGGCCGGCTGCGCGACCTGATCGAGCGCGGCGCGTGCGCGTTGGACCGGGTGCAGACCGCGGTGCTCGACGAGGCGGACCAGATGGCCGACATGGGCTTCCTGCCCGAGGTCACCGAGATCCTCGACCTGATCCCGGCCGGCGGCCAGCGGCTGCTGTTCTCCGCGACGCTGGAGAACGAGATCGACACCCTGGTCAAGCGCTACCTCGTCGACCCGGTCACCCACGAGGTCGACCCGTCGGCGGGTGCGGTCACCACGATGACCCACCACGTGCTGGTGGTGAAGCCGAAGGACAAGGCGCCGGTCACCGCGGCGATCGCCGCGCGCAAGGGCCGCACGATCATCTTCGTACGGACGCAGATGGGCGCCGATCGCGTCGCCGAGCAGCTGCGCGACGCGGGCGTGAAGGCGGACGCGCTGCATGGTGGCATGACGCAGGGCGCGCGCACCCGTACGCTCGCGGACTTCAAGGACGGGTACGTGAACGCGCTCGTCGCGACCGACGTCGCCGCGCGCGGCATCCACGTCGACGACATCGACCTGGTGCTCAATGTGGACCCGGCCGGCGACCACAAGGACTATCTGCACCGCAGCGGCCGCACCGCGCGCGCGGGCCGCAGCGGCACCGTCGTCTCGCTCGCGCTCCCGCACCAGCGCAAGACCATCTTCCGGCTGATGGAGGACGCGGGTGTGGAGGCCAGCCGCCACATCGTGGGCGGCGCCGACGTCTTCGACGAGGACGTGGCCCGGATCACGGGCGCCCGCTCGCTCACCGAGGTACAGGCGGACGCGGCACAGAACGCGGCCCAGCAGGCCGAGCGCGAAGTCGCCGAGCTGACCCGGCAGCTGGAGCGAGCGCAGCGACGCGCCGCCGAACTGCGTGAGGACGCCGACCGGTTGACGGCGCGTGCGGCGCGCGAGCGCGGCGACGACCCGGAGACGGCGGTGGCCGAGGCGGTCGAGGCGGCTGCCGAGGCATTGGCCGAACCGGCTCCGGAACCGGTCGTCGTACCGGCCCAGCAGGAGCGTGACCGGCGGCCGTCGTTCAACCGTGACCGTGACCGTGACCGTGACCGTGACCGTGACCGCGACCGCCGCGATGAGCGTCGTGACGACCGGCGGCCGTCGTTCAACCGTGACCGTGATCGTGACCGCCGCGACTTCCGTGACGACCGGCGCGACGACCGCCGCGGTGACCGCCGTGACGAGCGTCGTGACGACCGGCGGCCGTCGTTCAACCGTGACCGTGATCGTGACCGCCGCGACTTCCGTGACGACCGGCGCGACGACCGCCGCGGTGACCGCCGTGACGACCGTCGCCCGTCGTTCGGCCACGACAACCGCGACGACCGTCCCTCGTACAGCCGCGACCACCGCGACCGTCGTGAATTCCGTGGCGGCGACCGCCCGTTCAACCGTGACCGCCGCGATGAGCGCCCCTCGTACGGACACGGCCACGGACGTGACCGCGACGCCGACCGCCGTCCGTACGGCCGCCGCGACGACCACCGTGGTTCGTTCGACCGCCGCGCCGACAAGCCGCGCTGGAAGCGCAACGGCTGAGTCGGTCCGGCTCCGGAGATCAACGGTCTGAATCGAGACCTTTAAAATCCGGTGAACCGGTGTGGAATGCCCCCGGCGAGGGAAACGCTGGGGGCATGACAACATCCAAAGGTCTGCGGACCGATCTTTCCGATGATGAGGAGCGGCTGCGTCAGCTCGGCTACACGCAGGTGCTCGCCCGCCGCATGTCGGCGTTCTCCAACTTCGCCGTCTCCTTCACGATCATCTCGATTCTCTCCGGCTGTCTGACCCTCTACGGGTTCGGCATGAACACCGGCGGCCCGGCAATGCTGATCTGGGGCTGGGTCGCCGTCGGGCTGATGACGCTGATCGTCGGGCTTGCCATGGCCGAGGTCTGTTCGGCGTATCCGACCTCCGCGGGGCTGTACTTCTGGGCACACCGCATGGCGCCGCGCCGCTCGGCAGCGGCGTGGGCCTGGTTCACCGGCTGGTTCAACGTCCTCGGGCAGGTCGCCGTGACGGCGGGCGTCGACTTCGGCGCGGCGAGCTTCCTGGGGGCGTATCTCAACCTGCAGTTCGGGTTCACGGTGACCCCGGGCCGCGTCATCGGGCTCTTCGCCGTCATCCTCATCGTCCACGGCCTGCTCAACACCTTCGGTGTGCGGATCGTGGCGTTCCTCAACGACGTCAGCGTGTGGTGGCACGTCGTCGGTGTCGCGGTGATCGTCGGTGCGCTCACCTTCGCGCCGTCCCACCACCAGTCGGCGTCCTTCGTCTTCACCCACTTCGTCAACAACACCGGCTGGCACAGCTCGCTCTATGTCGGTCTGCTGAGCCTGCTCGTCGCGCAGTACACCTTCACCGGGTACGACGCCTCCGCCCATATGACCGAGGAGACCCAGCAGGCCTCGACGTCCGGGCCACGGGGCATCGTCCGCTCGATCTGGCTGTCGTGGATCGCAGGCCTGGTGCTGCTGCTCGGCTTCACCTTCGCCATCCAGTCGTACAGCGGCACGCTCAACAGCAAGACCGGCGTGCCGCCGGCCCAGATCCTGCTCGACGCGGTGGGCGCGACCGGCGGCAAGCTGCTGCTGCTCGTCGTCATCGGGGCGCAGCTGTTCTGCGGCATGGCCTCGGTGACCGCCAACAGCCGCATGATCTATGCGTTCTCGCGCGACGGCGCGCTGCCGTACTCGCGCGTCTGGCACCGCATCAACGACCGTACGCGAACTCCGACCAACGCGGTGTGGCTGGCGGCGGCGGGCGCGCTCGTCCTCGGCCTGCCCTACTTGATCAACTCGACCGCGTATGCGGCCGTGACCTCGATCGCGACGATCGGTCTTTACATCGCATACGTGATCCCCACGTTCCTGCGCCTGCGCCAGGGCGACCGCTTCGAGCGGGGCCCGTGGCACCTGGGCCGCTGGAGCCGTCCGGTCGGTGTGGTCGCGGTCGCGTGGGTGGTGGTGATCACCATCCTCTTCATGCTGCCGCAGACCAGCCCGGTGACGGCGCAGACGTTCAACTACGCCCCGATCGCCGTGCTGGCGGTGCTGGGGTTCGCCGCGCTGTGGTGGCTGGCCTCCGCCCGCAGGTGGTTCCTCAACCCCGACCACCCCCGCTCGGACGCCCCGGCACCGGCCGGCCGGAGCGAGGTCCATATGTGAGCGAAGCCGCAGCCCCTGCCCGGCTATGCTGCGGGTGCGGGCCGTTAGCTCAATTGGCAGAGCAGTGGACTTTTAATCCATTGGTTGTGGGTTCGAGTCCCACACGGCCCACCTGGACCCACCCGGTCCGCTGCTCGGTCAGTACAGCCGGACAGCAGTACAGCCGGACAGCGGTACGTCAGTACTCGCGGCCGAGCGCCGCGAGGTAGGCGCGCCAGCCGCCGAACTCGGTGATCTCCTTGTGGACGCCCCGCTCCAGCTCTCCGCGCCGCAGGACCATCGAGAAGCACGGGGAGCCGTCCTCCAGCTTGATGATCCCGAACTCCAGCTCCGGCGGCTCCCCCGGCAGCAGCTCGTCGCGCAGCACCTCCTCCGGCACGTCGTAGACCTCGCCCTCGATGGCGGCGTCCGACGACGGATCCGGCAGCAGTCCGGGGCAGGTGTCGTGGATGGAGAAGAAGCGGTAGCCGGCCGCGGTGCGGGTCCGGGCGATCTGCGGCGCGCCCTTCAGATGGTGGTGGAAGGGCCCGCCTTCCATCGCCTGGCCGTTGAGGAACATGTGTGCCATATGAAGGGCTCCTTGCGGCATGCAGAGGGGTCGAGATTTTTCTCTAGATGGATACTATTTTCTGCATTCCGGAAGATCAAGGCGTGGGCGGTCCCATGCCCGTCGCACTGACGGGAACGCAGCCCGCCCCGGCTATGCTGCGGGTGCGGGCCGTTAGCTCAATTGGCAGAGCAGTGGACTTTTAATCCATTGGTTCAGGGTTCGAGCCCCTGACGGCCCACCACATGCCACATGCTTCGCAGTCTCTTCACCTGATGGACGTGGTGTCCGCGCAACCTGTGCCGGTATCGTCAGCCGCCACAGGGCGGATGGGGGAGGTGAACGAGGGGACGGGCAGGCGCATGGACTATTGCGCTGGGTGCGGGAGTTACCTGGGCGGTGCACACTCGTGCGGGGTGTGCGGGATGCCGGTCAGCGCACCCGTCAGGCCCGTGGTGCGCGAGCCGGGCGCCGAGGTGCCCACCATGCCGCATCCCCTCTACCAGAGCCTCATTCCACCGATGCCCGAGCCTGAGCCCGCGCCCGACCCCGTTTCTGAGCCCGGTCCCGAGCCGCGCGGGCGCGCCCAGACCCGGGCGCAGACCCGGGCCCAGGCCCGCGCCTCCACCGGGCACCGGGCAGGGTCGCGCCGCCGGGCCACGGGACCTCGCCGGGCACGGCGCCCCAAGGCGAGGAAGACCAAGCTGGTGTTCAGCATCGCCGTCGGCGCCGCGCTCGTCGGCGTCGTGGTGGCCGTGCTGCCGGACGGGCTGCTGCCGAGCGGCTCCTCGTCGGACGACTCCTCGGGGGCGCAGACGACGGCGGCTCAAGCAGGTGCGGCGGTCACCACTCCCGCCGCTGCGTCCGCGAGCTCTGTCGGAGCCGACCCGGCCGTGGCAGTCCCGACGCGCGGGCCCAAGCCGTCCGCCTCCGCGCACTCCGTCGCCTCCGCGCACTCGGTCGCCCCGATATCCGCGACCACCCCGCTCACCTCCCAACCGACCGCCACGCAGGCGCCGCCCGCGCCGCAGCCGTCGCCCACGCGGGTCGCGCCGAGCCCGGCCCCCACCCCGAAGCCCACGCACACCCCTACGTGTTTCCTCCTGTGGTGCTCCTAGCGTTGTAGCCTGCCCCTGTGCCTGGAGTCCGCATTCCCGAAGGCGTCGGCCGCACCGCGATCTTCATCTCCTGGACGCGGTTGCAGGAGAGCCGGCGCCCCGACGCGCTCTTCAACGATCCGTTCGCCGAGGTGGCGCTCACCAGGCTCGCGGACAGCCCCGAGATGGCCCAGCTTGCGGGGAGCATCGACGCGGTCGAGGACGCCCTGCTCGCGGACTGGCGCGCGGGAGACACGTTCGCCTATTTCGCGGTACGCACCCGGTATTTCGACGACCGGCTCCTCGCCGCGGTGCGCGGGAAGGGCATCCGCCAGGTGGTCGTGCTCGCCGCCGGACTCGACAGCCGCGCGCTACGGCTCGACTGGCCGGCCGGCACGCGGTGGTACGAACTCGATCTGCCCGACATGATCGCGTTCAAGGAGGAGCTGCTCGACGGCTCCGGTCTCGCACCGCGCTGCGAACGCCAGGCCGTGACCGCGGACCTCGGCGCCGACTGGGCGCCGCACCTGCTCGGCGCGGGCTTCGACCCCGGTGCGCCGACGGCCTGGCTGATCGAGGGGCTGCTGCCGTATCTGCCGTCCGAGGCAGTCGATGCGCTGCTGACGACGGTCACGGAGCTGTCGGCGCCCGGCAGTGAGCTGCTGCTCGAACACAACAACACGGTGATGATGGGCGAGGCCGGCCGGTCGGCGCGGGAGGCGGTCGAGGCCAACGGTGCCGCGTGGCTGTCGGCCCGCGACGACCTGGAGCCGTGGCTCGCCGGATTCGGCTGGCGCGCCGAGGTGTACGCGGGCTCCGACCCGTCGATCGGCCACGGCCGCAAGGTCCCGGAGCTCCCCTCGACCTGGCTCGCCCACGCGGTCCGCGGCTGACATGGGACGAACGCCCGCATCCCCGTGGTGCCCGCCGCCCCCGCGCGCGCTCGCCGGTCTCCCGTACGCCGGCCATCTGCGGCCGCTCGACGGGCAGCTGGTGAGTGAAGAGCGCTACGACACGGTCCTGATCGAGGGCCGTGACTTCGAGGAGGCGGACGGCGGCGACGCGAGTTTGATCGAATGCGCCCTCTCCTCGGTCGCGTTCAACGGCGGCCGCTTCCGGCGCGCCCGCTTCAGCGACGTGTGGCTGCACACCGTGCGCTGGGTCGGCACCGATCTGGCGGAGACGAACTGGCTGGACGCCGAGGTCGTGGCGAGCGCTTTCGCCGGGCTCGAGATGTACGGCAGCGAGATGCGCCGTGTGACGTTCTACAACTGCAAGCTCGATGCGGTGAACCTCCGCAGTGCGACGCTTCGGGACGTCTCATTCGTCGACTGCGTGCTGCGCGACGCCGACTTCGGCGGCGCGGGCTTGGCCAACGTCACATTTCCCGGCTCGACGCTGGAGAAGGTGCGGTTCGGCAACGCGCGGATGACCGGGGTCGATCTGCGCGGAGCCGTCGCGCTGGGCATTGCGCTCGGGCAGGACGGCCTGCACGGAGCCACCATCAGCAGCACACAACTGCTCGACCTCGCACCGCAGTTGGCGCAGGCGCTCGGCATCACGGTCCAGGACGGCGACTGACGCGTCAGGAACGACATGCGGCATTGACCTCCAGGTAGGGGAGTCGCACGGCCGCGTGCCCGTGACGCAGCGCGCAGCGGGGTGCTGCGGGCGGGGAACGCCTGGATGGGTGATGCGCGGCGCGGCCACGGATCTGCCGTAGCGGCTGGCGACGCATCCCCGTTGACCCGGCGGCCACGGGCTTGGCAATCGCCCTCGTCCACTACCGGTCCTAGTGGGAAGGACCCCTCGTCCTTCGTCCCGGACAGGCCCTGCGCGGCTGCGCAGGGTGCCGGCTACTAGACCCGCTCGTTTTGGGGCCTAGGTCCCGTGCGGGAGGTCACCGACGTCTTCACTGGCCGTGCGGTGACCACTGCCGAGCGCCGTGCACGCGGTTGGTGAAAAAGTGACAGGTGTCACGCGCCGTAGGGCACAGCAGAGGGATGAACAGTGATGGGCACCACAGCCGACGACGCCGAACTCATCGGCCAACTCCTGAACGCCGCCGAACACGTCGCCCGCACGTACTGCCGTGGCGACAACCACACCGTGGCCGCCGCGGCGCACGCCCGCGACGGACGCATCGTCACCGGGGTGAACGTCTACCACTTCACGGGCGGGCCGTGCGCGGAGCTCGTGGTGATCGGTGCGGCGGCGGCCCAGGGCGCATACGAGCTGGACATGATCGTCGCGGTGGGTGACGGCGGCCGTGGGGTGATCCCGCCGTGCGGACGCTGCCGTCAGGTGCTGTTCGACTACGCCCCGGGGATCAAGGTCGTGATCAAGGGCCAAGCGGGCGAGGGTGAGCGGCTGCGCGCCGTCCCCGTCGCCGATCTGCTGCCGGAGGCGTACGTGTGGACGGACCACCAGTCGGAGGGCGACGCCTGACGGCGGGACGGAGGCGCGGGAAGGGGACGGCACCTTCTACGACCCGTCTTAGCGCCTCGCGGGACGCGGGCCGTTCCGGCGCCCGCGCGACGTGATCGAGGCCCTGGTGCGGGATCTGGAGCGGTGGAGCGGCGGCCATCAGGCCGACGACACGGCGGTGCTCGCGGTGACCAGGCAAGTCGGCCCGACCGCGCCGAAGGCCGCAGCCGCCGGCACGGCAACGCCTTCTGCTACGGCTACGACTACGGCAAGAACTGCTCGGTCCAGATGACCTTGCCCGCGCTGGTGTAACGCGTCCCCCACCGGTCGGCGAGCTGCGCGACGAGGAACAGGCCGCGCCCGCCCTCGTCCGTGGTGGCCGCATACCGCAGATGCGGGGAGGTGTTGCTGGAGTCCGAGACCTCGCAGATCAAGGTGCGGTCGCGCAGCAGCCGGACCTGGATCGGGCCGTTGGTGTAGCGGATGGCGTTGGTGATCAGCTCGCTGAGGATCAGCTCCGTGGTGAACGCCACCTCGTCCAGGCCCCACTCCGACAGCCTGCGGGTGACGTCGGCACGCACCCCCGCCACCGCTGCCGGATCCGACGGCACGTCCCATTCGGCCACCTGGTTGGGCTGCAGCCCGCGGGTACGGGCCACGAGCAGCGCGATGTCGTCGCTCTGGCGGCTCTGCCGGTCCGGGAGCATCGCGTCGAGCACCGCCGCGCAGGTCTCCTCCGGACTGCGGCCGGCGCGCGACAGCGACTCGCGCAGCAGCCCGAAGCCGACGTCGATGTCCCGGTCGCGGTCCTCGATCAGCCCGTCGGTGTAGAGGACGAGCTGGCTGCCCTCCGGCACGTGCCACTCCGCCGTCTCGAACGGCAGGCTGCCCAGGCCCAGCGGCAGCCCGGCGGGCAGCTCGGGGAACTCCACCCGGCCGTCGGGGTGCACGAGCGCGGGCGGCGGGTGCCCGGCCCGGGAGAGCACACACTGCCGGGCGACCGGGTCGTAGATCGCGTACAGGCAGGTGGCGCCCGCGACGGACAGCTCACCTCCGGCCGCCGCCTCGTCGGTGTCGATGCGGCCGATCAGCTCGTCGAGGTGGCCGAGCAGCTCGTCGGGCGGCAGGTCGAGCGCGGAGAAGTTGTGGACCGCGGTGCGCAGCCGGCCCATCGTCGCGGCGGCATGCAGTCCGTGGCCGACGACGTCGCCCACCACCAGGGCGACGCGCGCCCCCGGCAGCGGGATGACGTCGAACCAGTCGCCGCCGACCCCCGCCTGCGCGGGCAGATAGCGGTAGGCGACGTCGAGGGCGCTCTGCTCGGGCAGCCCGCGGGGGAGCAGGCTGCGCTGCAGGGTGACGGCCATGGTGTGCTCGCGGGTGTAGCGGCGGGCGTTGTCGATGCACACCGCAGCCCGTGCCACCAGCTCCTCCGCGAGCGAGAGATCGTCGCTCTCGAAGGGCTCGGGTTTCTGGGACCGCCAGAAGTTGACCATGCCGAGGATGTCGCCGCGCGCCCGCAGCGGCACGGTGATCAGCGAGTGGATGCCGTAGTCGATGATCCGCTTGGTGCGTTCGGGGTCCTGGGTCCGCCACCCGGGGACGTCGTCGAGGCGCGGTGCGAGGACCGCCCGCCCGCTGCCGAGCCCTGCCGCCTGCGGCGTGGCGGGGGCGAAGGCGAACCGCCGGCCCACGGGATAGAAGGGGAAGTCGTCGCGGATGCCGCCGACGGCGACCCGGCGCATCTCGGTGCCGTCCCGGCGCGCCGGCTCCTCGCCGCGCAGCACCGGCTCCGCGAGGTCGACGGTGACGAAGTCGGCAAACCCGGGGACGGCGACCTGCGCCAGCTCCTCCGCGGTGCGGGTGACGTCGAGGGTGGTGCCGATGCACACGCTCGCGTCATACAGCAGCTTCAGGCGCCTGCGGGCCGCGTCGGCCTTGCTCGAGAGGACCCGCAGCTCGGTGGTGTCGCGCAGCGTCGCCACGCTGCCGGGCGGTCCGCCGTTGCGGTCGGTCGGCCGGTTGTTCACCGCGAGCAGCCGGTCACCGGAAGGCAGCACCTCGTCGGTGACGACGCGGCCCGAGGCGAGCAGGGTGGCGGCCCGCTCCTCCAGGCCGAGCTCGGTGACCAGGCGCCCCTCCGCGTCGGGGGGCAGACCGAGCAGCCGGGCGGCCTCGTCGTTGGCGAGCAGCAACCGGCCGTCCCCGCCGACGATGATCACGCCCTCCTTGACGGCGTGCAGCACCGCGTCGTGGTGCTCGTACATGCGTGTCATCTCGGCCGGTTCGAGGCCATGGGTCTGGCGTCGCAGGCGTCTGCTGACAAGCGCGGTCCCGCCGGCGGCGAGGAGCACCGCCACGGCCGCGCCGGTGAACAGGACGGGCATCTGGCGGTTGACCGTGGCGCCGATCTTGTTGATCGTGACCCCGGCGGAGACTATGCCGACGACCTTGTGGTGCGGGTCGAAGACGGGAACGTTGGCCTGCACCAGCGGGCCGATCGTTCCCTTGATATTCTCGGTGACGGGGTGCCCGGCGAGCGGCGGCCCGATGTTGCCGACGAACTTCTTCCCGATCCGGTTGCGGATGGGGTGGGTGTAGCGGATGCCCTGTGTGTTGGTGACGACGATGAAGTCGACGCCGGTGAGCTTGCGCGCCGCCTCGGCATCCGGCTGCAGGATGGCGGTCGGATTGGGCGAGTGCAGTGCCGCGACGATCCCCGGGGAGTTGGCGAAGGTCTGGGCGACGGCGAGCGACCGGTTGCGCGCCTCCGTCGTGGTGTCGTGCCGGGTCTGCAGGATCACCTCGCCCACTGCGGCGGCAGCGAGCAGCAGGACGATGATCACCTGCAGGACGAAGACCTGGCCGGCCAGGCTGCGCAGGTTCGCCGCCGAGTGCCAGCGGCTGCGTCGCTGCTGTTCGTCGGACGGGATCCGGGCAAGGCTGGGAACCCTCCCGCCCGGCGGGGTCCCGGTCGCGGTCCCGGTCGAGGTACAGGAGGGCTTTCCCTGGTGCGATCGACCCAGTAGCCGGGTCATACGCCATGTCTACACGGCTCTCGCCCCTGAGGCGAACCGTGTGGCAGACAGCGCGGCGAACGGCTGGGCGAACGCGTTGCGGCTCAGCGGTCGGACGGGACGAGGGTGACGTCCTGCTGGTGGACGGCGAGGAAGCGCGGCAGCGGGATGCCCCAGTCCTGGCCGAGTTTCATCAGCGTCGCGGTGACGTGTGCCCGGCCGTGGGTGTACGTGGTGGAGTCGGGGCGCTGGCTGTTGTGCCAGCGATGCAGGCTGCCGTCGCAGACGGCTGGTGTGCCGCCGATGCCGTTGCTGGCCTTGCGCTGCTCGAGCGCGGAGGAGACGTACACGGGGCCGTCGGAGCCGTCGCCGGTGCAGCGGTAGGTGCCCTCGAGGGTGATCGTCCCGTCGTGGGCGAGGCGGCCGACCGGGTCGACGGTGACGGTGTTGCCCGCGTCGTCGGCGAAGGCGGAGGCGGTGGCAGGGACGGAAGCGGCGGCGGCGAGCAGCGCGGTAGCGACGGCGCCGACGACGTGACGAGCGACATGACGGGTGGGCATGGGCACGTACCTCCAGAAGACGACTGGAAGTAAGAGGTAGCGGCTGCCGCGCCGCGCGGCGGCGACCGTCACCCTCCGGTGGCGTGTTGTGGGGGTTACTGTGCGTCCTCCAGGCGGAAGCCGACCTTCAGGCCTACCTGGTAGTGCTCGACCTCGCCGTCCACGAGCTGGCCGCGGATCTGGGTGACTTCGAACCAGTCGAGGTTCCGCAACGTTTGTGAGGCACGGTGGATGCCGTTGCGCAGCGCCGCGTCGATGCCGTCGGGCGAGGTCCCGACGATCTCCGTCACCCGGTAGATGTGGTTGGTCATGCTGGACTCCTTGGTACTGGCGGGGCGGCTCCCGGCCGGAGCCGGGAGCCGCCTTCGTGGTGGACGCGACGGATCAGATGCCCAGGAGTTCCTTCCACAGGCAGCGCTTGTGGTGGTGGCGCCGGTGGTGATGGTGATGGTGATGGCGGTGGTGGCAGTGGCGGCGGGCGTCGTAGTAGCCGTTGTGGAAGTCGCTGCGGTGGTCGTAGCCGTCCCCGTCCTCGTCGTGACGCCTGTGGCATCTGTGGCGTTCGCCGAGTCGGTAGCCGTCGCGGAAGCCGTCCCAGTAGGAGTCGGGCCGGTACCCCCGGTCGTCATCGTCACGGATGTGGCGGCGCGCGCCGAGGGCGTAGCCGTCGTGGAAGCCCTCCCAGTAGCTCGCCCGCAAGTGGCTTTCGTCACGGCCTTCGGCCCGGTCGCTGCGGGCGGTGGTGCTCGTCCTGCTTGTGTCGCCGAGCGCGTGCTGCTTCGCCGACGTGACCGCGCGCGGCCCCATCCGCAGGGGCGTGTCCGCCTGCGCCACCCCGGCGAGCGGGACGAGGGCGACGGCGGAGATCACGGTGGCGACGGCCCCGTGGGCGATGAACTTCTTCACGATGGGAACAACTCCTTGATGCATGCTCGGTACGGGCAAGTAGGGCATAACACACATTATGTGACAGTCCGTGACACGGCATATGCAGAGCGTGTCCACGTGCTCTGTCCGTGCAAAGCCCAAGGTCGTTCCCGGCCGCAGGTGAGGTCCCGGTACCTTTGCGTACTCGTGCAACAATCCCCGAACGGCCTCAGGAACCTCAGGAGGGGGATGCAGTGCCCGGTGACAGCGTGAGGACGGTGGGGGGTCGGCAATGGTGACGCGACGCAGGAACACCGAGCTGGTGCTGATAGTGCTCGCCGTGCTGCTGGCGGTCTTCGGCTACGCGGACGCCGGTCTGGCCCTCAACGGCACCGTCCCCAGCACCCTGCTCCCCGCCGGCCTCGGCCTCGGCGCACTCGCGGTGGCCGCCCATCTCGCGGTGCGGCGCTTCGCGCCGTTCGCCGATCCGCTGATCCTCCCGGTCGCCGTGATGCTCTCCGGCATCGGTCTTGTGCTGATCAGCCGGCTCGACTGGTCGTACGAGGCCGAGTTCAAGGCGACGGCCGCGGCGCCGAACCAGGTGATGTGGCTGTGTATCGCGATAGTCGCCTTCATCGCCGTCACCGCTGTGGTCAAGCACCACCGCGTCTTCAACCGTTACCCCTACTTGCTGATGACGTTCGCGCTGGTGCTGCTCATGGCGCCCGCGTTCTTCCCCGGGGACACCTACGGCGCCAAGCGGTGGATCAGGCTGCCCGGCGCGACCATCGAGCCCGACGAGTTCGTCAAGCTCGCCATCTGCGTCTTCTTCGCCGGATACCTGATGGCGAACCGGGACGCGCTCGCGCTCGTCGGCCGGAAGATCTGGGGCATCAGCTTCCCGCGCGGCCGCAACCTCGGGCCCGTGCTCGTGGTGTGGGCCGTCTGCCTGATGGTGCTGGTCTTCGAGAACGACCTCGGCACGTCGCTGATCTTCTTCGGCGTCTTCGTGATCATGCTCTACGTGGCCACGGAACGCATCGGGTGGGTCGTCGTCGGCCTGATCATGGCCGTGGTCGGCGGCGGCATCGTCGGCTCGACGTCCTCGCACGTCGTCGGCCGCGTCGTGGCCTGGCTGCACCCGATGGACATCTTCCTGCCGCCCAACCAGCGGCCGGCCGGCATCGTCTCCGACCAGCCCGCCCAGGCGCTGTTCAGCTTCGGGCAGGGCGGCATCCTCGGCACCGGCCTCGGGCAGGGCCATCCGTGGCTGATCGGCTTCGCCGGGCAGAGCGACTTCATCCTCACCACCGTCGGCGAGGAGCTCGGGCTCGCCGGTGTCACGGCGGTGCTGATGCTCTACGTCCTGCTGGTGGAGCGGGGCCTGCGCACGGCCATCGTCCTGACCGACCCGTTCGGCAAGCTGCTCGCCTCCGGCCTGGCCACCGTCATCGGCCTGCAGGTCTTCGTGGTGACCGGCGGTGTCACCGGCCTGATCCCGCTCACCGGCAAGGCGCTGCCCTTCCTCGCACAGGGCGGTTCGTCGATGGTGGCGAACTGGCTGCTCGTCGCCGTGCTGATCAAGCTGAGCGACGCGGCAGGCCGGATCGCGTACGAGAAGGAGAACCCGCTGCCCTCGGGGTCTACCGCTTCTGAAGCGATGACTGCCGTGGTGCCGCGAGTTGCTCGCTCAGGAAACTGATCGCGGCCGGGTACATGCTCGTCCACGTGTTGTAGTTGTGGCCGCCGGCCGGCACCACCATCGTCTGAACGCGCACCCCACTGCCGTAGTCGGCTGCGTCGTTGGCGTACCGGGCGAACTTCTCGATGTACGTCGGCGGACTGTCCCGGTCCTGCTTGGACGTGGCCAGGAAGAGCGAGATGCCGGACAGGTCGGTTTGTGTGTGCCGGATGAGCCACATCGGGCTGTTGTGCTCGCGCAGCACGCTGTCGTAGATCACGTCCGGGTCGCCGGTGAGCGGGTCGGGGTCGAGCGCGGCGCCCGCGCCGAAGACGTGCGGGAACTGCAGCGGAAGCTTCGTCGCGCAGTATCCGCCGGTCGAGAAGCCCATCAGCCCCCAGCCCCTCGGGCCGGAGACGGTACGGAACTTGTGCCTGATCAGGTCCGGCACGTCCTCGGCGAGCCAGGTGGCGACCTTGCGGTTCGGAATGTCGCTGCAGTCCGTGTCGACGCTGCCGGGGTTGATCACCGGCATCGCGAGGATGAACGGATGTGACCGGTGCTGCGCGACCAGGTTCTGGAAGGCACCGGGCATGTTGCCGTTCTCCAGCCATGACTGCGGGCTGCCGGGCACGCCGTGCAGCAGCATCAGGACGGGGAAGTCGGTGTGCGCGTAGGCCGGGTCGTTGTACTCCGGCGGGGCCCAGACGATGACCTGCCCGGAGAGCGTCGAGCGCGTGCCGTGGAAGTACGTGTCGAGCAGTCCGCCCGCGTCGGTGCCGCCCTGGGCGTGGGTGAACTTGGCGCGGGATGCCGGCGGGCCGGGCATCGCGACGTTGTTCGGGTTGGCGGTGTTGGTCCCCAACAGGTCGCTCCACGACGCGTAGAGGCCGTAGCTGGTGTTGATCAAGGCGGCGACGACGGCGATCGCCGTCGCCTGGCAGACCAGGATCATCACCAGCCGCGAGCCCCAGCGCACCGGGACAGGGCCCGGGATCTTCGACCAGAGCACCAGTGTTGCGATGACCGCCAGCACCGTCACCGCAATCAACGCGACGAGGAACCAGGTACCGGTCAGACTCACCCTCATCCCCCTGCATGATCGACCTTGCTCGTCGGCCCCTCGTGAGGATTCTGTACATGAAGCCGAAAGGGCAAGAAGTCCGTCAAACTGTAACGTAGCCGGGCTATTTCTGTTGTTTGCCCGTTGGCTTCCCGTCGACTCCCCGCAACCTGAGCGCAGGGCGGAAATGACGGCGACCTGTACCCGGATGGCTCAGCCGCCCGAGCGGCGCGCGGCGGCGGGTGGCAGCGTCTATGACACCGGTAGGCAGCGCCGCCGGCAGGCAGCCCGCCCCGAGGAGTCCCGATGCAGCATTCGTTCTTTCGCGCGCGTCTGCGCGCGTGGCCTCGGGCGGCCGTCGTGGCCGGGGTGCTGTGCGCGGCGGGGGTGGCGGCGCCCGGAGCCGTGTCCTCGGTCGTATCCGCCGCCGACGCGCCCGATGCGCCCGACGCACCGTCCGGCGCCTGCGCCTTGCAGCGCACCGACTCGTGGCTCTCGGAGGGCGTCACCCCGTGGGATCCCGACCACGTTCGCCCGGTCGGCACGGTCCATGCCAAGATGATCTTCGTCCGCTTCCCCGGCCACACGCCCGCCAACACGCCGCAGCAGCTGGCCGCCCACTACCTGCCGTCCGTACCGCAGTTCTACGCAAGGGCCTCCTACGGCAAGGCGAAGCTGGACATCGTCCCGGTCGCCTCCTACGTTGCCATGCCCATGCCGGCGGCCGCCTACGGCATCCACCGCGCCGAGCCGTACGCGAAGATGCTGCATTACATCCGCGATGCGGTGGCCGCCGCCCGCCGCACCGGCGTGAACTTCCGAGGCGTGCAGACCCTCTACATAGTCGCCGACCCCGACGCGCCCGGCGCCGACCACGACGCCACCGCGACCACCACGCTCGCCCGCCGCGACGCGATCACCGCCGATGGCACCGCCATCCGCAACATCTCGATGATATGGGAGGCCGCAAAGCCCGACCGCAACGTCGTCGCCCATGAATCCGGCCACCTGTTCGGCCTGCCCGATCTCTACGTCCAACCGCCGTGGGACGATCTGCGGGACGACTGGGACACCAAGGTCGGCGACTGGGACCTGATGGGCGACCAGCGGGCCATCTCGCCGGAGTTCCTCGCCTGGGAGAAGTGGAAGTTCGGCTGGCTCGACCCTGCCCAGGTCCACTGCGTCGCGGCGGCCGGCGTCTCCGTGCACACCCTTACCCCGACCGAGCGCACCGGCGGCACCAAGCTCGTCGTCGTCAAGCGGAGCGACACCGACGCCTACGCCGTCGAGGTCCGCAGCCGCTACGGCAACGACCGCCGCACCTGCGCCGAGGGCGTACTGCTCTACCACGTCAGGACGGACGTCGGGTCGACGCACGGCCCGATCAGGGTCCTGAGCGCCCACCCCGGCTCGCCCGCCCCTCCCAACTGCCGCAATGCGCAGGAGCCGGCGCTGGCGGACGCGCCGTTCCGTACCGGCGAGTCGTACACCGCGGACCACGGCCGCTTCCGCCTGCAGGTGCTCGGCCAGGATGCCCGCGGCAACTACCGCATACAGATCACGGCACCGGCTCCCCGGAGCTCCCCCGACGGCAACTGAGGACAGCTGATGTCCCATCAGTCACCCGAACGGCTTGGTTTCTCGGCCGCTGATGTATTAACTTTCGATAACGCAAGCCGAATCCTGCACTCGCGGGAGCCGGGGAACCACCTTTTCTGGGGTGAATCGGGCGTGCGCACGGTGGTTGTGCGGGCGTTCGTAGGAGACCTTCCTGCTCCGAACCCGTCAGCTAACCCGGTAGGCGTGAAGGAAGGAAAGGAGCGCGACGGCTGTGACGTCGTCGAACGAGCCTGCTCTCGCGGACCCCGCCTCCGCTGAGTTCGGCAAGCACCGGCTGCCGAAGCAGCGCGGGGTCTCACGCGGTTCGACCGTGCTCGGCGTGGCGGCGATGGCGGCCGTGGGCGCGAGCGGCGTCGCGGCAGCGCAGAGCAAGTCGCCGATCAGCATCCCGATCTCGGTCCAGGACGTCTCGGACGTCATCCACACCTCGGCTCACGCGGCTCCCTCGAATCCCGCGGAGGAACCGGCGGCCGCGCCGGTCGTCATGTCCCACTCCGCCGGGGAGACCCTTCTCACCCGCATCCTGGCCCAGGTCCACCAGCAGCGGGCGGACGCCGATGCCGCCGTGCGGGAGGATCAGCGCAAGGCGGCGGAGGCCGCAGCTGCCAAGGAGGCCGCGGCGCAGAAGGTCCGCGACGAGGCCGCGAGGAAGAAGGCCGAGGAACAGGCCCGCCAGCAGGCGGCAGCCGAAGCCGAGGCCAAGGCCGAGCAGGAGCGACGCGCACAGCTGGCCGCTGAGCTGGCGGCGAGTTACATCAAGCCGCTCACGTCCTCGACGCTCACCTCCGGCTTCGGCGAGGCCGGTTCGATGTGGTCGGCCGCCCACACCGGCCAGGACTTCGCCGCCCCGACCGGAACCCCGGCGATGGCGGTTCACGGCGGAACGATCACCTCGGCCGGCTGGGCCGGAGCCTACGGTTACCGCGTCGTGCTCACCCTCGACGACGGCACGCAGGTCTGGTACTGCCACCTGTCGTCCATGGTGAAGACGAGCGGCAAGGTCACGACGGGTGACGTGGTCGGCCGTGTCGGCGCCACGGGCAACGTCACCGGCCCCCACCTGCACCTGGAGATCCGGCCGGCAGGTGGCGAGCCGGTCGACCCGCTGGCATGGCTGCAGGAGCGCGGCGCATCGTTGGTCTAACGTATATTCTTCAACAGTTCCGCGAGGAACCTGTTCGGAAAGGCGTTCCCCCCGCCCCCGAATCCCGGCGGCCCTGGCTCATCCCCCCGACGCCAGGGCCGCCGCCCTTTTGCCTTTTTGCCTACCGCTGCCGGGTCGCGATCACCGACGCGAGCCCGACGGCCCCCGCCACGGCACCCACGGCCGGCCACGCCCCCACCTTCCGCGCCAGCGGATGCGCCCCGGCGAACCCGGCCACGTACAGCCCGGTCAGCGCGGCAGCCGTCTTCGCCCCGGCGGCCCGGTTCCACTCCCGCGCGGCAAGCGTCCCCGCCGCGGCGAGCGCAACACCGCCGAGCGGCCGCTTCCGCGTCCACCGCGCCACCGCGTACCCTCCGACGAGCCCGCCCGCAGCTACCACAGAAGCGGGAATCCTGGCCATCCGCTGCCACCTCCACCGAGAGAACACCTTAGGAATTTCCTGTGCAGAGGCTATCTCCGCCGGTCCCGCACGGACGCGTGGGGTGGCCGTTGCGTACGTCTCTCAGCGCAACGATTCCCCACGACGGACGGCATGCACGAAGGCAGCCCACGCGCGGTCGGGGAAGCGGAGTATGGGGCCGCCGGGGTGTTTGGAGTCGCGGACGGCGGTCCCGTCGGGTAGGAACGCGGCTTCCACGCACTCGGTGTTCCCGGCGCCGCTGTACGACGACTTGAATCAGGCACCGTCCGTGCCCGATATGGGTACTTCCTGCATCACAGCTCCTTGCGAACGCGTTCGATCAAGGCCGACGAGGCTGACATGTCCAATGCTTGAGCACGGAGGCAGTCGAACGCGAGTCTGTATCGGTTGAGCTCTTCGTCCTTCTCCATGAAGAGCGATCCCGTACGGATGTCGACGTATACGACATCGAGCGAGGGCTCCGCACCGCCGAGGATCACGAAGCTCCCCATCGCTGCCGAGTGAGCACCCTTTTCGAACGGAAGGACCTGCAGCGTGACGTTGGGCGTGTCGTTGGCGCGCAAGAGGTGGGCCAGTTGCTCACGCATGATGTCGCGATCGCCGACGACACGGCGGATCACCGACTCGTCCAGAACGGCCCAAATGTGTGGTGGCTTGGGGCGGTTGATGATCTCCTGCCGCCTGAGACGGAGTTCAACCAGGCGTTCAATCTCCGTGGGCGACAGCCGCATCTCGGAAGCGTGCTGGACCGCCTCGATGTACCTGCGCGTTGGGCGGTCTGCTGCGAGTTCGCCTACGTAGAAGCGGCCCAGAAACCGTTATGCGGGCTCCCGAGGCCTTGTATGTGCGCTGCTTCGGCGTATGCGCCTGTAGGAGTGGAGAGCCGGATCCCGCACACTTGGCAGGTGTAGTCGTGGAGCCTTTTGACGTGATCTGCGACCTTAGTGCTCCGGACGATACGTTGCGTCGTCACTTGATTTCTGCGAGGTGAGGGATTGCCTGAGGGGGCTGTCTTGGAGATTACGGTTGCCGCATTCACATCGCTTTTGAGTTCGGTTAGTTCGCGTAGTCGGAAGAGGTATACTCGAAAACCGGACTTTCCGATAGTAGACCAGAACTCTTCTACGCGATACAAGCCGTCGTAGCGCAGCCCTTGCTTGGGTGAGTATGCAGGATCGCCACCGCGCCCCCGTATGACTCTCACTGGTCTACCGCTCGATATGCTTGTTACGAGAGCAGCGTTACCCAATTTTAGATATTGGTGGTCGATCTGTTTTCCTGAGTCGCTGCGTGCGCCTTGGCCCGTATAGATTATTTCGCTGCCGAAGTCGGCGTCATCCTCGTATCCTCCGGAGACGACGATTGACTCCGCTCCCTTGGCAGCTGTACCGCAGATGCCTCCTTGAGTTTGGCGATGAACCTTGGCCTCGTAGAGGGCCCTGCGGTTCTTGAACTCTTGCCCTACGTGCACATCTGGCGGTTGCCCGAAGCCGTCGAAGTCATCGAGATCAGCCACGCCGCCACCCCTCAGTCGTCAACGTGCAGGCTAGGTTCACACTTTAGGGGGGCGTTGGGTAGGTCGCCGCAGCATTTCTTGTACTTGAGGCCCGAACCGCACCAGCACGGTTCATTGCGGTGTGGGGGCCAGGGGACGGCGCGCGCGATGTCGGGGTCGGGGTTGAAGGCGTCCGGTGAGGCGTCGGGGCGCGTCGCCATGAACGACTCGTAAGCCGACGCTGTCGTCGAGGTCACCCCGAGCGGTGACGTGCTCTCCGCGTGGAGGGCGCGGAGGCGAAGTTCGACCCTGTGGCGGTGAGTCGCGTGGTCCGTGCCGAGCACGCCTGCCAAGTCGGGGTGGCGGCGGAGGAGTTCGGTGAATTCGGGCTCCGGCCAGTACGGGATCATCACTGGCTGGTGGGTGTGGAGGGCCGCGATCCTCGCCGCGAGGTCGGCGGGGGGTGGTGTCGGGGTGGCGGACTCTTCGAGCGGGGCCGGGTGCAGCGTGTCGGCGATCGCGTCCCAGTCGTCGTGGGGGAGGCCTAGGCGGCGGCGGACGCGGTGGCGGCCGATGAAGAGGTCTTCCGCGTCGGCGCCGGCTCGGCGGACCGCGTCGGGGTAAGGAGAGGCGCCCAGGACGTGGGTGATGCCGGCCGTGAACCACTGGGCGGCGGTGGGCAGATCGCCTCCGGCCTCGAAGACCTCGGCGACGGCGTGCCACGTCTCGGCGTTGTGCGGGTGAGTGGCGCGGAGGCGTTCGGCGGCCTCGCGGGCCTCGGTCTCGCGGCCCGTGTCCCAGAGGATGCCGATGCGGAGGGCCTCGACCAGCGGTGCGTTGGCGCAGCTGCGCGAGAGGAGCCGGTCGCAGATCGCGAGAGCCTGGTCGGGGGCTCCGGCCGCTTCCCACTCGCCTGCCGCCTCGATGAGGAGCTCCTCGTCGTCCTCGGGGTGAGTCCGGGCACGGTCTTCCGCCTGGACGGCTGAGGCGTGCGGGTCAGGCGGTGAGGGGGAAGGGCGGTGCTTCTTGGACACATACGGACATTACTGGATCTAAGGCCTGTACGGGCCGTAGGGCGGCTGCTGCTGCGGCGGAGGGGCGTACGGGCCCGGCCACTGCGGGGGCATGGGCGGTCTGATCGCGTAGGCGGCCTGGACGAGGACGGGTTGCGCAAGGGCCTTGCGCTGCCAGAGGTGGTGGAGGAGCTCCTGCTCACGGATGGTGAAGTCGGAGCCGGCGGCGCCGCGCGCGGCGCGGGCGCGCAGGAAGGCGAGCGAGGTTGCGAAGGCCTGGTACTCGCGCACCGTGCGGGCGTCGGCGGCACCGCGGGCGCGGCGGGCGAGGTCGCGGGCGAGTTTGCGGGCGCGCATGGAGGAGAGGGCGAGCGGTTCGAGGGGGTTGAGCCAGCCGGCCATCGCGTAGACGGGCAGTTGGGCGCGGATGGTCTTGAGTTCGTTGGAACGTGACCGGATGGCGAGCCAAACGAGCAGACCGAAGACCGGGCACATGAAGGCGACGTAGACGGCGATGAAGCCGAGCGCGCCGAGCGACGACGACCCGTTCCATATGCCGTGCATCGTCATCGCCAGGCACCAGCCGCCGATCGGCGCCAGCCAGCGGCGTACGTGGCCGCGCCGGCTCATCGCGGATATGCCGAAGCCGATGCCGGTCATCGAGGTGAACAGCGGGTGCGCGAAGGGGGACATGATCACGCGGATGAAGAACGTTGCGATGGTGGTGGACGGCAGCCCGTGCGACCCGAGCTGCTGGTCCTCGCCGAAGGCCGAGCCGAGGTACAGGATGTTCTCGGTGAACGCGAAGCCGGTCGCCGTGATGCCCGCGACCACGACACCGTCGACGATGCCCGTGAAGTCACGTCTGCGGAAGAGGAAGAGCAGCAGAACTGCGGTTCCCTTGCACGTCTCCTCGACGGGCGGGGCGGCGAAGGTAGCACCCCAGGAGTTGGCCTGGGACGGGGTCGCGGTGAACGTCGTCGCCAGGATGTGCGTCGCGAAGCTGTTGGCGAAGATCGCAATCAGGGTGGCGGCGCATGCGCCCCAGGCGAAGGCGAAGACGAGGTTCCGCCACGGCTGCGGCTCGACGCGGTCGATCCACAGGAACGTGCAGACGAGCAGCGGTACGGGCAGGACGGCGAGGGCGAGGCCGACGAGGAAGCCCTCGGTGCCGGTCTGCTGGCGGACGATCGCGAGGATGGCCAGGCCGCAGAGGGCGAGCACGGTGATCAGCGCGCCGGCGCGCAGCGCCTTGCTCTCCCAGAAGGCGGCGCGGCGTGGTTTGTAGCGCCAGCGGTGGGGGAGCGAGAACTGCGGCTGGTGCGCGTAGTGCGGTACGGGGTGGGTTCCGCCGAGACCGTGGACCGGGGCGGGGGCGCCGGCGGCGCCGGGAGTGCCGTACCAGTTCGGCCCGGCAGGGTTGGGGCCTGCGGGGCCCGTGGGGCCGGGCGAATGCGGGTACGAGGTCACTCGTTGAGCCTAAGGCCGCGGGGGTGGTGTGCGCGACGGTGAGTCAGCGGCCGGTATGCGGATTTGGGGAGGTCAGCGCCGCTTTACCTGTTACCTGCGGGTGAAGATGAGGTCGCGGACGACATGGCCCTTGTCGATGCCCTGCCGCTCGAACTTGGTCATGGGGCGGAAGTCGGGGCGGGGTGCGTAGCCGTCGTCGTACTGGTTGATCAGCTCCGGTTCTGCGCTCAGCACCTCGAGCATCTGCTCGGCGTACGGCTCCCAGTCGGTGGCGCAGTGGACGACGGCGCCGGAGGCGAGGCGCGAGACGGCGAGGCGGATGAAGTCGGGCTGGATGAGCCGGCGCTTGTGGTGGCGGGCCTTGGGCCAGGGGTCGGGGAAGTAGACGCGCAGGCCTGCGAGGCAGGCCGGGGGCAGCATGTCGCGGAAGAGGATGACGGCGTCGCCGTTGGCGACTCGGATGTTGGACAGGCCGTTCCGCTCTGCGAGATGGAGCAGGTTGCCCTGGCCGGGGGTGTGCACGTCGACGGCGAGGATGCCGGTGGCGGGGTCGTCGGCGGCCATACGGGCGGTGGCGTCGCCCATGCCGAAGCCAATCTCCACGACGACGGGCAGCGGCGTGCCGCTGGTGTTGCTGTGGAAGAGGGCGGCCAGGTCGAGCGGGCGGCCGTCGATGTCCACGCCCCACCGCGGCCACAGTCGGTTGATCGCGTCGGCCTGTGCTGCCGTCACCCTGCCACGGCGCGGGTGAAACGTACGGATCCGGAGCTCGCCGTGCGAGCCGGCCGGGTCCGCCGCCGGGCCCTGCGGGAACATCGGCGTCTTGGGTGGCACGCTGGTCTGGGGAGTGGACACAACGCCCCATTCTACGGCGCGGCTGGCGCGTGCCGGGAGCCGCGGCGCCGGAGCCGTCCGAGGCCCTCCGGGCCCTTCCGCCCCTTACGGCGTCACAGTGCCTCCAGCGTCCGGCGGGCGATCTCGCGGCCGATCGGCAGCGAGGCCGTCGCGGCCGGGGACGGGGCGTTGAGGACGTGGACGAAGGGCGGCTTCCCGGCGAGCAGGAAGTCGTCGACGAGCGTACCGTCGGCGAGCACAGCCTGGGCGCGGACGCCTGACGGGGCGGGTATCAGGTCCTCCGCCCGGACGTCGGGGAGCAGGCGCTGGACGGCCTGCGTGAAGGCGCGCTTCGACAGGGACCGGCGGATCTCGTCGATCTCGTACTTCCAGTGGCGGCGGGCTATCCGCCAGGTGCCGGGGAAGGCGGCCGTGTCGGCGAGATCGCGCGGGCGCAGGTCGCGTCGGCGGTAGCCCTCCCGGGCGAGGGCGGGGACGGCGTTGGGGCCGATGTGGACGCCGCCGTCCACGCCACGGGTCAGGTGCACGCCGAGGAACGGGAACGCCGGGTCCGGGACGGGGTAGACCAGGCCGTGCACGAGCTCGTGGCGGGAGGGGACGAGCTCGTAGAACTCGCCACGGAAGGGGATGATCCGCATGCCCGGGTCGTCGCCCGCGAGGCGGGCGATGCGGTCGCAGTGCAGGCCGGCGCAGTTCACGACGGCTCTGGTGCGGAGTTCGGCGCCGTCGGTGGAGATGATCACGCCTTCGGCGGTGCGGGTGATCGCGCGGACGCGGGAGCCGTAGCGGATGGTCGCGCCCGCGTCCTCGGCGAGGCGGGCCAAGGTCCGTGCGACGGCAGCGAAGTCGCAGATTCCCGTGGTGCCGACGTGGATGGCCGCGATGCCGCGCACGTGCGGCTCGTATTCCGCGATCTGGGACGGGACCAGCTCACGTACCGGGATGCCGTTCTCACGGCCGCGCTGGACGAGGGAGTGCAAACGCGGCAGCTCCTCGCGCTCGGTGGCGACGATCAGCTTGCCGGTGACCTCGTGCGGGATGTCGTGCTCGGTGCAGAACTTCACCATCTCCGCGGCGCCCTGCACGGCGTAGCGGGCCTTGAGCGAACCGGGATGGTAATAGATGCCGCTGTGGATCACCCCGCTGTTGCGGCCGGTCTGATGACGGGCCGGGGCGGTTTCCTTCTCGAGGACGGTGACGCGGGTGCGGGGTGAGGCGCGGGTGATGGCGTACGCCGTGGACAGGCCGACGATGCCGGCGCCGATCACGACGACGTCGTGATCGGCGCGGCCGGTGTGACCGGCGTGCGCGGATCGATCCGCAGTGCGTGCGGCGGCTGCGCGGGCGCGGGCCATGGCGTCGGGCACCTCCTTCTGGTGCTTACCATCATGACCTGGCCCGCTGACAGTCCGCGCAAACGCGGTTTCGCTCCGCTGAGGTGACGGCGTTCGGTGATCGGACCGGTCACGCGGGGGCAGCAAGCAGCGGGCGCGCGCGCTCCCGAAGCTCCGCGACGCGCGGCTCGTCCCCGTACGGCTCCAGCCTGTGCAGCAGATCCCGCACGTACTGCGTCGTCCGGGCCGACGAGATGCGGCCGGCGACCTCGACGGCCCGGGTGCCCGCCTCGCACGCCGCATCCAGGTTGCCCGATTCGAGCTCCGCGACGGCCGAGACGACCAGGCGCAGGCCGTGCGAGCGGACGAAGTCCTCCGTCGGGTGGGAGAGCGCCGTCTCGGTGAAGCGACGCACCTGCCGGGGCACGCGCAGGTCGCTGTAGCACTCTGCGGCGTCCGCGGCGAGCCGGTCGTAGGAGTAGAAGCCGAGCCACGACGGATCGGGGTCGCCGTCGCGGGCGCGTTCGAGCCAGCTGTCCGCCGCCGAGAGCGACGCACCGCACGCCCCCTGCTCGCCGCCCTTGGCGTGCGCGCGCGCCTCCACGAGGTGGAAGAAGCTCATGGTGCGAGCGGTCGCCAGGCCGCGGTTGCGTTCGATCGCGGCCTGGGCAAGGTCCACGCCCTCGTCGGCGAAGCCGCGGTAGATGGCTTGCAGGCTCATCGAGGCGAGCACGTAGCCGCCGAGCGGGACGTCGGCGGCGGCCCGCGCGAGCCGCAGCGCCTGGATGTAGTAGCGCTGCGCGGCCTCCTGCTGGCCGGTGTCGAACGCCATCCAGCCGGCGAGGCGCGTCAGTTCGGCGGTGGCGCCGAACAGTGCGCGCCCGACGTCGTCGCTGTACGAGCCGAGGAGCAGCGGCGCCGCCTCGACGCGCAGGCACTCCGGGACCATGCCGGAACGCCAGTCCCCGCCACCGTACTTGGAGTCCCAGCGCCGCGCGTCGTCCGCCGCCTCGCGCAGCTTGGCGACGTCGCTGTGGCCGACCTTGATGCTGCCGCTGTCGGTGAGTTCGCGCGCCACGGAACCGTCGGCCGGCGTGATCAGCCAGCGCGAGGCGGGCGTGGCGTAGGCCGTCACAGCGAACGAGCCGGTGAGGAAGTCCCGTCGGCCGGCGAGGTCGAGGCGCCACAGGTCGGTGGCCGACTTCACGGCCTCGCCGACGTCGCGGGGGAAGGCGAGCCCGACCTCGGGGGCGGGGTCGGCGTCCGCGAGGCCGATCTCGTGCAGCGGGACTGGGCGGCCCAGCTTGCTGCCGATGGCCGCCGCGATCAGGTGCGGGGCGGCGCCCTGCGGCACCATCCCCTTGGCGACCCAGCGGGCCACCGAGGTCTTGTCGTAGCGGAGTGTCAAACCCCGTTGTGCTCCGAGGTCGTTGACCCTGCGGGCGAGCCCGGCGTTGCTGATGCCGGCCAGGGAGAGCATGGTGCCGAGCTTCTCGTTGGGCCCGCGGTGTTCCCTAGTCATGCGCACTCCTCGTCGCGCTTGCCGCCCCCGTGCATGCGGGCCGGGACCAGCCGTGCCGCCGGGTTGCGACGGTCTGCCGGTGCCCGCCACCGATGCCGGTCGTGGCCCGCCGCGCCAGCGGCTGATGTCGCTGCGGCATCCGCTGGGCATGCGCCGGGCCCCGAGCCGTCGGGACGTCCGCTCCTCGGGTTACACCCAGCGTAGTTCGCCGGATCCCGACCGTTAAGAGGCCTGTCTTGGATGGCGAGATCCTGCCCCTGCCCGGTGTCCTGTAAGTGACCTGTCGGCGCGTCCCGGGCACGCTGCCGACTCCTGATCGATGCCCGGTCACGGCGGGTTCGACGCGCGTTTGGTGCCCGTTTGATTCCTGAATGATGCGCACTGGCGTACGTGCTCCTGGTGCGTGTGGCTGTGCGCCCGTCCGTGCGCTCTGTGCGCGATCGGGTACGGGAGGTTGCATGGACGCGTGGGTCGGCCTGCTGCCGGAACTGCGGCTTCGGACACTCGGCGGCGGGCCAGGGGACGCCGCCGCCTCATTCCCCGCGGGCGGCGGAACCGGTCCGGGAGGCGTGCCGACGCCTCTCGGACCGCGGTATTGGGCCGGTGGCCGACGCGCCAGATTGGCGTGAAGTCGTCGGTTTGAGGCTGCCTGTTCCGGACCTGAGGAGGGGGAGGCCCGGCCGGGCAGCCAACCGCGCTCAGCAACCGAATATAACGGCTATAGGGGGCAAATAACTTCATACCGGCTCACCCAACAACCAGGGTTGCGACCCGGCAGCCATCGCGCGCCGGGTCGTCAGACCCCACGCGCCCCGCTCCGTGGCAGCATGTTCCTCACACGGAGCGGCAGCTGTTTGTGCCGCCAGGCCAGTTGTCCACAGCCGGTGGAGGCTGCGATGCGGTGGTTGGTGGGGTGGAGCAGCGCCGTCGGGGGAGCATCCGCCGTACAGGGCCCAACGGTTGTGCCTGTGGGCGGCCAACTGCTGTGGGGCGACCCGGATCCGCTCTGGGCGGTCGGCGACTGGCGGCCCGACGAGGTGCGGGTGATCGAGGCCGACCCGGTGCGCCGGGGCTCCAACTACCCGTATCGCAACGGCAGTATGGGCAGTACGGGCAGCACGCCGATCGATCATCGCGCACGACGCGAGAGCCGCGGCGCGGGTCCGGGCACGGCCCGCCTCGCCGTCCTCGGCCGCTGCCACGCCACCGACGACGCGCTGCGCGTCGGTCTCTTCGCCGCGCGCGGCGGGGCGTTGCGCCACCTGACCACGTGGCCCGGCAGCTACACCGCCGTCCTGCAGATCGGCCGGCGCATCACCGTACTGGGCGACTTGGCGGGCGCCCGGCCCGTCTTCCACGCCCCCTGGGCCGACGGCACCGCGTATGCCACCGCCGCCCTCCCGCTCGCCGACCTCATCGAGGCGGCTCTCGACGTCACCCACCTCGCGGCCGGCCTCGCCTGCCCCGACTCACCGGAGGCACTCGGCACCGGTACCCCCTACCAGGGCGTACGACGGCTGCCGCCCGGCCATGCGCTGATCCTGCGTGAAGGCGTCCCCGAGATCACCGGCTACGAGCCGACCGCATCGCTTGCCGTCGGCGCCTCCCCCTCCCCTTCCACCGCCGACGCCGAACAGGCCGTCGCAGGCGTACGCGAGGCGCTCGTCGCCGCCGTACGGACGCGCCTCGCGCAACCCCGCTACGTGCCCGACCCGGGCGACGCGCCCACCCCCGGGGTCGGGGCCGACCTGTCCGGAGGCAGCGCGTCGGCCACGCTCGCGCTGCTCGCCGCCGGGCTGCCCGGCATGCCGGGGACGCTGCTCGGCCACGGCTCGGAGGCGGGACAGCGATTGCGGGCCGTCACCTTCAACGACCTGGCGTCCGGCACGGAACCGGGGCGAGAGGCCGAACTCGAGCGGGCTCGGCGCATGGCGGACAACCCGCGTCTGCACCACGTCGTCGTCCCCGGCGGCGCCGAAGCGCTGCCCTATGCAGGCCTGATGGACAGCACGCCGCTCACCGACGAGCCGGGACCGTCCCTCGTGGTGGCCGAGCGCCACCGGCGCAGGCTGGCGGCCGGCGGCGCCGACCACCTCGTCGGGTTGGGTGCGCGGCACGTCCTCGACGCCCATCCGGCCCGTCTCGCCGATCTCCTCCTCGACCGGCGGCGACGCCATCTGCTGCGCCCCGCCACGGCGTTGGCGCAGGCCGAAGGGGTCTCGGCGCGCTCTGTCCTGGTACCGCTGACGGTCTACCGGGCGGCACGGCGGCTGGCGCGCACGCCGTATCAACAGGGTGTGGAGGACGTGGCGGGACGGCTGCTCGAACGGCGCTTCGACGACGCGGGGGAGAGCGGCCTGCAGGCATCGCTCGCGGCGCTGACGTGGTGCCGGCCGGGCCCCGCGGCGCGCTGGCTGACCGGGGAGGCACTGGCTGAAGTATCGGTTCGCCTGCAGGACGCGGCGGCGCGTCCGGGGTCGGTCGGACGCCCTGGCGAACGCCGGGCACGGGCGGCGCTCGCGCGCGCCGCCGCCGATCACCGGATCTACGAACAGGCGGTGGAGGTGCGCAGCCAGCGGCTGCACGCGCCGTTCCTCGACAACCAGGTCGTACGCGCCTGCCAGGGGCTCCCGGAAGCGCTCCGCGTGCGCCCGGGGGCGCGCGCGGCGGTGCTGCGCTCCGTGCTCGCCGCGACCGGCATCCGCGATTTGCCGCCCGGATGGGGCGCGACGACGCACGCGTCGTCCGCCTCCGCGGTACGGGCCGGGTTGCGCTCCTCCCACGACGACCTGCAGGACCTGTTCGCGGCACCACTGCTGGCGGATGCGGGCCTGGTGGAGGCCCGGGTGGTGCGGGGCGCGCTGAGCGCGGCTGCGCGGGGAGAGGCGCTTCCGCTCGACGGGCTCGCGGAGTTGGTCTCGACAGAGCTGTGGCTGCGCAGGCTGCTGGCACGGCGCGGCTCGTGCTGGAGCGGTGCCGAGGCGCCGCAGGCGCCACTGCGGCTGGGGCACCGCCCCGGCGCACGCGAGGTGTTCACGCCTCCGGCACGCCCGTTGCCCGGATCTACTGGCAGGTGATGCGCGAATCTGCCCAGTCCGCGACGTTCGCGAGCTGCAGCGGGTCGGTCGGCTCGACGACGAGCCGCAGCGTCCTGTGCCCGGTGAGGCCGGCGTGCACCGGTACGGCAGGGTCGCCGCTCTGCACGGCACCCGACTCGTACAGCAGCGTCCCGTCCCCGTAGACGAGGAAGCGGACCGTGCCCAGTCCCATCGCCATGTCATCGACCCCGGCCATCGCGTCGTACGAGGTGCAGGTGCGGTTGAGGTCGATGAGGACGGACGAGGGGGCGCCCACGGTGACGCCGGCGGCGTAGGACCGGCCGTCGATGGTCATGCCGTTGCGCTGCCACATCCAACTGCTCTGCGTTTCGTCCACCGTGGGCGCGTTGCCGTTGCTGAGGACGCTCCACTGCAGCTGGTTGACCCGATAGACGGTGGCCGGCGGGGGCGCGGTGGGCGTCGGAGCCGGGGTGGGCTTGCGGGACGGCGTCGGTGCGGCGCTCGGCGTCGGCGGCGGCGGTGCGTGTGTGGGCGCCGCGGCGGGCGCCGTCGGTGCCGCAGTGGGGGTGGGCGTCGGTCTCGGCCTGGGGGCCGGGTTCGACACCTGGACGATGGGGCGTGGCGCCGCGGGCGGCTTGGCCTGCGGCTTCGGCGCGGGTGAGTGGTTGCCGAGCAGCGTGGCGGCGAGCGCGACACCGGCCGCGGCCACCACCACTCCCGCCGCGATGCCGATCTTCGCGGGCAGACTGGCGCCCTCGGAGGCCGCGGCTCCGGCCGCGCCGCCGACGGCGCTGCCCGATCCGGACCCTGACGCGGCAGCGGCGGCCGCACCGGCTCCTGCCGCACCCGCGGCGCCGGCGGCAGCGACTCCGGCAACCTTTGCGGCGTACGCGGCGGCAAACCACCCGACGGTGGCCACCGGAAGCAGCCCCTTCAGGCACGCGTTGACGTCGGCGAGCTCCACCGCCGCCGCCCTGCACTTGGAGCACTCCTGCAGATGGCCGCGCAACTCCCGGTCGGCACGCAACCGCAGACTGCCGCGGGCGTGCGCACCGAGCCGGTCGGCGTACTGGGCGCATTCGGACTTCGACGTCGTGAGCGCCACGTTCACGTGCGCCTGCAGATACGCCTGGCGCAATCCTTCGCGCGCCCGGTGCGCCAGCACCGCCGTGGCATTGGCGGTCAGGCCGAGCAGCGGCGCGATCTGGCTCGGGGACTCCTCCTCGACGGCGGTGTGCCACAGCACCGCCTGCCACCGCTCGGGCAGCGTGCGGAAGGCCTTGATGGCGAGGGACTGCTCGGCCTGGTGCATCGCGCGGACGTCGGCGCCGAGGTCGAGCGTGTCCTCGTTGGCCGTCGAGCCGGTGGCCGAAACCGCGAACACCGCAAAGTCCTCTACCAGTTGCTCCCGCTTCGCGGTGTTCGCCCAGGATGCGGCGACCCGCCGCACGGTGGTGAGCAGATAGGCGCGCACCGCGGAGTCCGGCCCGCTGCCGCCGCGTACGGCGTGCAACGTACGGGCGAACACCTCGCCCGTCAGGTCCTCGGCGGTGTGCGCGTCACGGCAGCAGGTGCGCGCATAGCGGCGCACGGCGTCGGCGTGCCGCCGGTACAGCTCCTCGTAGGCGCTGTCGTCGCCGCCGCGGACCCGGGCCACCAGGTCGGCATCCGGCTGCGCGGTGTCGGCGTTCCCCGGGTGTTCGCGCTGCGGCGGCACATTCTCGCCCGCAGACTGACGCGCGGCCTCGTGCCCGGACGGGCCCGGCGCGGCAGCAGGCTGCGCCGCAACGTCGGCCGCCGTCTCGGGCACGGTGTCGGACTCGGTCTCGGCGGCGGGCCCGGTGGCCTGCCCGGGGATTCTCTGTTTGCGCGAGTCGTTCCGGCCGTCGTCAACGCCCATCGCGGAAGCCCCCGAAGACAGTGATGCATCGAGCCACCGCCAAAGAGTCGCACATTTCCGGTCGCACTGATACGCCGAGTAACAGGAACCACTCGTCCGTGCGGACTTCGCGCTCCGCGCCCCCGAACGTCACCCGTTCGGGGCGCACTAGGGCCTGCTGCGCGAGCGCAGCCCTTCGAGCAGGATCTCCAGCAGCCGCGCCGAAGCCGCCGCATGCTGCGCGGGATCCGGCAACGACGGCGCCGAGGTGGCTATCACCAGCAGCACATCCGCGACGCTCACGTCCGACCGCAGCTCACCGGCCGCACGTGCCCGCTCCACCAACTGGCCGACCACCGACAGCAGCGCCGACACCCCGGCGCCCTCGCCCGGGGCATCCGGATCGCCCGCATCGTCCCCGTGTACGTTCAGCTCCGCGCGCGGCTCACGCTGCTGCGGAACGCGTGGCTCCGGCTCCCCGCCGTCCTCACCAGGCCGCGATGACTCCGGCTCACTGACGACGTGCAACACCTGCGGCGGCAGCAGCCGCCCCGCGCCCGACGCCACCGAGGTCCGCAGAAACCGCGACAACGCCGCCCACGGTTCGTCCTCCTGACCCAGGGCCGTGCGCGCCTGCTCGGTCAGCCGGGCCGTCTCCTCCTCGGCGATCCGCCGCACGAGAACGTCCTTGCTGGGAAAGCGCCGGTAGACGGTGCCCACCCCGACCCGCGCGCGGCGCGCCACGTCCTCCATCGGCGCCCCGTATCCCAGTTCGCCGAACACCTCACGCGCCGCCCGCAGCACATGCTCCAGATTGCGCTGGGCGTCGACGCGGAGCGGCGAATGCCGCATGTGCCCCGCGCCCACGCCGCCCGCGCCCGTACCGCCGTCGTCCCCGCCCGCGCCCGTACCGCCGTCGTCCCCGCCCGCTGCTGAAGCCGAACCTGTCGGCATCGCCCACTGCGGCTCTTGAATGTGCATACGCGTATCCCCCGGAAAATCGCGTCTCCCCCCCGGAGACTCCCCGCCCCACATGACGGCATATGAACATAGTTGAGGACAGGTCAAGAAAGAAGAGGGCCCACCGCGCCAGGGGCTGATATCACGGCGGCTCGAACCTCCCTGTGGACAAACATCCGGTTGTCGGTGCCTCATGGGAGGGTGAAGGAGCCCGCACGGATTCTGGTGGTCGGCGGTGGTTACGTCGGCATGTACGCAGCCCTGCGCCTGCAACGGAAGCTGAGCCGGGACGAGGCGGAAATCGTCGTGATTTCGCCGGATCCCTATATGACATACCAGCCGTTTCTCCCCGAGACGGCGGCCGGCTCGATCGCCCCGGCGCACGTCGTCGTGCCGCTGCGCCGCGTGCTGCCCAAGTGCACCGTCCTCGTCGGCGAGGCGCGACGCATCGATCACGCCAAGAAGACCGCCGTCGTCACCACACTCGCCACCGAGCACGAGGGCCGCGGCGAGCTGGACATCGCCTACGACGTGCTGATCCTCGCCCCAGGATCCGTCTCCCGAACCCTCCCCGTCCCAGGTCTTGCCGAGGCGGGCATCGGCTTCAAGACCGTCGAAGAAGCGGTCGGCCTGCGCAACCACGTGCTCGAACAGCTCGACATCGCCTCCTCCACCCGCGATGTGGACGTCCGTGACGCCGCGTTGACCTTCGTCTTCGTCGGCGGCGGCTTCGCGGGGGTCGAGGCACTCGGTGAACTCGAGGACATGGCGCGCTACGCCGTCCGCCACTACCACAACGTCACGCCGGACGACATGCGCTGGGTCCTCGTCGAGGCCAGCGACCGCATCCTGCCCGAGGTCGGCGAGGAACTCGGCCGCTACACCGTGCGCGAACTTCGCGGCCGCAACATCGACGTACGACTCGGGACCCGGCTGGAATCGTGCGAGAACCGCGTCGCCGTGCTCAGCGACGGCGCCCGTTTCCCCACTCGCACGCTCGTGTGGACCGCGGGGGTCAAACCTCACCCGATCGTGGAAGCCTCCGACCTGCCGCGCACCGACCGCGGACGCCTGCGCGCCACCGCGACCCTGCGCATCGACGGCACCGACGACGCATGGACGGCAGGGGACGCCGCCTCCGTGCCCGACATCACCGCCGGCGCGGCCTCCGGCCCCGAGTGCGCGCCCAACGCCCAGCACGCCGTCCGCCAGGCCAAAGTCCTCGCGGACAACGTCGTCGCCTCGCTGCGCGGCAGTGAGATCAAGGAGTACCGGCACGCCTCCGCCGGGTCGGTCGCCTCGCTCGGCCTCCACAAGGGCGTCGCCCACCTGTACGGGCGCAGACTCAAGGGATACTCTGCCTGGCTCATGCACCGCGCCTACCACCTCAGCCGTGTCCCGACCATCAACCGCAAGGCACGCGTCGTCGCCGACTGGACGCTCGCCGCGCTCTTCAAACGGGAGATCGTCGCCCTCGGATCGCTGGAGAACCCGCGCGCCGAATTCGAGTTCGCCGCCGGAACGGGCAGAAATCCGCAGGCGTAGCACGGATCCTGCACGCCCCGCACACAGGGCGAGTAGAGAGCAAAGGCGCTCGCACAGCCGATGCGTAGGACCGTACGACCGGCTGGGCCTGCCATCCCCGCCCCACTACGCTCCCTCCAGAACCGATCAGCACCACACCGATCAGCACCACCGAGCACCCACTTCCGCCCGCCAGCCGGCCCGGCCGAGCCATCCGGTACGACAGCAACAGCACGAGGCATCGATCCGTGAACTTGACGCGCTGGAGCGCCCGGCTCCCCGGAACACAGCGACGTATCGCCGCTGCGAACAAGGCAGCCAAGTCGGCCAAGCCGCCGTCCGCGCATACCGGCGCCGGCGGAGCCGGCGAAGGCACCGGGCCCGGCGCTGTTCCGGCCGCACGCGGCGAACGCGGGCGCCCCGGACCGTCGGCTCTCGCCGAACAGCTCGCCGCGCTCTCCGTCCAGGATGTGCTCGGCCAGGTCCCGGCCCTCATCGCCGTCACCTACGGCCCGGACCACCGCGTCGGATACGTCAACGACGCCTACACCGAGGTCTTCGGCCCCCGCGAACCGGGGGAGCCCGCACGAAACGCCCTGCCCGAACTCGCCGGCCTCGGCCTGCTGCCGCTGATGGACCAGGTCCACCGCAGCGCCAAACCCCGTACCGTCAAGGCCCGCAAGGTCACCTGGACGGGAGCCGGCTCCGGTGCCGGAAGGCACGGCTACTTCACCTTCACCTGCACCCCGCTCAAGGGCGTCACCGAGGGCGGCGACGACGAGACCGCCGGCGTGCTGATCTTCGCCGCCGATGTCACCGACCAGGTCCAGGCCGCCGAACGGCTGCGCACCAGCGAACGCCTCCAGCGCGAGGCCGCCGTCACCCTCCAGCGCAGCCTGCTTCCCCAGGAGCTGGAACAACCCGACGACCTGCGCGTCGCCGCCACATACCAGCCCGGCGGCACCGACGCCGCCGTCGGCGGCGACTGGTACGACGTCATCACCCTCGGCGCGGGACGCACCGCCCTCGTCATCGGCGACGTGATGGGACGCGGTGTGCGAGCCGCCGCCGTGATGGGCCAACTGCGCACCGCCGTACGCGCCTACGCCCGCCTCGACCTGCCGCCGCACGAGGTCATCCAGCTGCTCGACGGACTCGCCGCCGAGATCGACGCCACCCAGATCGCCACCTGCATCTACGCCGTCCACGACCCGAGCGAGGCCCGCCTCAGCTACGCCTCCGCGGGCCATCTGCCCATCCTCGTACGCGACCCCGACGGCACCATCGCGCGTGCCGAAGGCCCCACGGGACCCCCGCTCGGCACCGGCGGCTGGCTGCACACCTCCGGCTCCGTGTCACTCGAACCCGGGGCAACCGCCGTCCTCTACACCGACGGCCTCGTCGAACGCCGTGAATCGGACATCGACGAGGGCGTGGCCGCGCTGGAACAGGCGCTCGCCGGAGCGACCGGCACACCGCAGGTCATCTGCGACCGCCTGCTGCGGGCGCTCGGCGTCACGGCCGAGCACGACGACGACGTCGCCGTGCTCGTCCTGCAGCACCCGAGCCGCACCGGGCCGGACGCCGAACTCTTCCGCAACGCCTCGCTCGACCTGCTCGGCGGGGTCGAAGCCGCACCGCGCGCCCGCGCCTTCGCCTCTGGCGTCCTGGCCAGCTGGCGCTTCCCCACCGAACTACGCGACCTGGGCGTGCTGGCGGCGAGCGAACTCGTCGCCAACTCGCTCCAGCACGGCACGCCCCCGATGCGCCTGAGGCTGCGCCGCACCGACCGGCGCCTGATCATCGAGGTGACCGACGGCGACGACCACCTGCCGCGGCGACGTCGAGCCGAACCCGGGGACGAGGCGGGCCGCGGCATCGCCATCATCGCGACGGTCGCCTCGAAATGGGGATCGCGCAGGACGCTGGGCGGCGGCAAGACGGTGTGGTGCGAATTTGCCCTGCCGTGACCCGGCGTGCGCTGAGGCGCGGCTTGCGCGCGATGCACCGCGTCGCTCACGCGGCTGCCATGACCTCCTGCTGCACGCCGTGCTGCGCCTCCGGAGCCTGCCGGACCGCCCGCAGCGGCGAGTCCTGCACGGGGCTGAGCCCACGCCCAAGCCGCAGCGCCAGCACCGCGATCCCCAGCGAGCACGCGATCAGCAAACCGATGTACAGCCCGTACATCCCCGAGGCAGCCAGCGCGCCGCCGACCGCCGGACCGATCGCCAGCGCCACCTGCTTCACCAGAGCGAACGCCGAGTTGTACTGCCCGACCATCCGTGACGGCGCCAGGTCGGCGACGAGCGGCGCCACCGTCGGCGACAGCATCGCCTCACCCAGCCCGAACAGGGCATACGTCGAGATGATCGCCGCGGTCGCCCACGCCTGGTGTCCGTGGATCAGGCCGGACGCACCGGCCGCCAGCCATGCCACCGTCCAGATCAGCCCGACCAGCGCGATGACCCGGCTGCGCCGCCGCCGCTCGACCGGCTTCAGCACCAGGAACTGCGCGACCACGATGACCGCCGTGTTCGCGGCGAGCGCGGTACCGAGCGTCGCCGGCCGGACGTGCGTGACCTCGGTGGCGAACGCGGCGAGCCCCGACTCGAACTGCCCGTAGCACGCGAAGAACATCACACCGCCGAGCAGGCACAGCTGCACCATCGACCGGTGGCGCAACAGCGCGCCCCATCCGCCGCCGGCCTTCGCCTCGGCCGCTGGTGCGTCCGCGGTTGCATCCGCGATATGTGCGGTGCGCGGCAGCCGCACCGTCGCCACCACCGCGGCCAGCGCGAGGAACATCGCCGACTCGATCACGAACAGCCGGGTGAACGAGGCGGGGCGCGCCGTGTCCACCAGCAGCCCGCCGCACAGGCCGCCGATGCCGAGCCCCAGGTTGTTCAGGAAGAACTGCGTGGCGAACGCGCGTGAACGCGTCGCCGTCGACGAGCACCACACGATCAGCGTGGCCAGCGCCGGCTGGATCACCGCGAAGCCTGCGCCCAGCACGGCGGAGAAAACGACGGCCGTGGGAGCCGTCGTCGAGAGCCCGAAGCCGAGCGCCCCGCAGGCTGAGACCACGGACGCAACGATCACAACGGGCAGCGGGCCACGCCGGTCGATGCACCGACCGGTGAACGGCAGCACCACGAGCGCGGCGGCGGCGAACACCGACAGCACCACACCCGCCGTAACCGCACCAAGGCCCCGCACCTGCGCCACGTAGACGAACAGGAACGGGACCGTGAAGCCATTGCCGAACGCGCTCAGCGCGTTGCCCAACTGGATCCGGCGCAGCGCTGCGCCCATCGCCCTGGTCACACTCACCTACCCTTGTTGTACAAGTCCTAAGACTTGAATCCTAAAGTTCGAAGCTAAACTGTACACGACCGAAGACTTAAGCGCGAACGATTACCATGCGATACTCGGATGCATGACCTCAGCGGACGAGTCGGCCCCCCTGCCCACGGAGATCGATCTCGACGAGCAGATCGCCATCTACCAGCGCGAATTCCCGGAGGTGGACCCGCAGATCGAGAAGGTCGTCTCTGCGCTGCAACGCCTGAACCGCAGGATGAACGTGGCGTACGGACGGCAGGTCGCCGACCTGGGCATCAGCAACGCCGAGTGGGAGGTGCTCAAGGCGCTCGTCATGGTCGGCAAGCCGTACCGATTGGGACCCGGCGAACTGGCCAAGCGCCTCGGGCTGACACCGGCCGCGATGACCCACCGCATCGACCGGATGGTCGCCGAGGGACTGGTGACCCGGGAGCGGGATGAGAGCAACCGGGTACGGGTGATCGTCGAGCTGACGGATGAGGGCCGCGGCAAGTGGCTCGAAGCGATGCGCATGGCCGCGGGGTTCGAGGCCGCGCTGCTCCAGGACCTGACGCCGGATGAGCTCGGGAGGCTGGGCGGGATGCTCGCCCGGGTGCTCCACCGGGTCGACCCTGTCAGGAGTTGACACACTCGCGGTCGATCCGTAGTGTTCTCCGAGTTGCCCGGCGTGAGCGCCGACTCCGGTCGGTCCGCGGGCGACCACTCCGGAAACACTTTCGACTGGCCGTCGCGGCCTTGTCGCGCGTGTTTTCGGAATGAGGAGCCGAAATTCGCTCGATTAGACCGGGCGGCAGAGGATCCGCTAAAGTCTCACTTGCCGCAAGGGCCGCAGGGCCCGAATGGCAAACCCCGCCGGCGGGAATCGGTCCTGAAAAGGTCTGATAAGCTGGAGAAACGAAGGGA
>NZ_JANFNG010000046.1 GCF_024436035.1 Streptomyces humicola | reverse complement strand
ACGCGCAGGGGTGCCCCCGCAGGCGACGAGAACAACCGCGCGGCGCACAAGCAGGTCACGTGACGTTCGAGCGCCGAGGAGGCACCCCACAGCGGCGCCGACCCCCCAACCACGCCACGGCGCAACGTGACCCCAGGCACGTGACCGGACCAATCACGCCGGCCTGCAGCGCCGAGGCGCACGTGATCGGGCTGGTGACCGGTGTGGACGCGCGTATGTGATCTGCGGTACGTGATTCGGCTGGTCACGGGGCCGGGAAGGTTGGCGTGGAGCGTCGAGGCGCACGTGCTCTGCGGTACGTGATCTGGCTGGTCACGGGGCCGGGAAGGCTGGCGCGCAGCGCCAAGGCGTACGTGATCTGGCTGGTCACGGGGCCGGGGGCGGGCCCAGGCGGGCGGACTTGAGGGATATGTGGAGCAGCAGGCGGTCCTCGCCCTTGTCGAGGTCCAGGCCCGTCAGGCGCTCGACGCGGGAGAGGCGGTAGTAGAGCGTCTGGCGGTGGATGGCCAGGGCCGCGGCCGCCTTCCCCGCGTGGCCGGCGCAGTCGAGGAAGACCTCTGCCGTGCGGGCGAGTTCGGCGTGGGCGGGCGCGAGGAGCGGGGCCACCGCGGGGTCCGGCGCGGGCGGCAGGGCGGTGAGGAGGCGGTAGGGGCCGATCGCCGACCATTCGGTGATGCGGCCCAACGCCGGCTGGGCGAGGGCCGCCCGAGCCGCGGCGGACGCCTCACGCCACGCGTCGGCCAACTCGCCGAGCCCGTGGCGGGGTTCGCTGATCCCCGCCGTGCCGCCGTGCGCTCTCGCGGACTCCAGCAGGCGGCTGGCGGCGCTGCGGGCGGGCGTCAGGACGCCCGCCGCCCGCAGGCGGACAAGGGCGGCCAGCCCCGCCGATGGGACGGCCGTCACGGCCGCCGCTCCCGGGACCGTACGGACGGCCGGCAGGATCTCGGACTCGTCGTCGTCCGTGGTGGCCCAGGGCGCCACGCAGATCACCGCCAGCGCACCGTTCGCTCCCGGGCCGAGCTCCGCGCGCAGCGCGGACTCCGCCGCGTCCCGGCGCTCGCCGGACCCCGTGAGCACGCTCAGCAGCTCGCGGCCCAGATCCGCACCCGCCCGCGCCTCCTGCGCCAGCAGTGTCCCGATCCGCGAGGCGACCGCCATCGCCGCGCCCAGCGCGGGTTCGGCCCGCTGGAGCGCATCGTCGTCGTCGAGGAGCCAGATGTAGCCGTACACAACGCCCGCGTGCCGCACCGGCAGGCAGATGCGCCCGCGTATCCCCGCCCCCGGGTCGGCCGGGATACGGACGGGCGCGTGTGCCCGTGCGATGCCGAAGCCCTCGAACCAGGCACGTACCTCGGCCGTCGACCGGCGGGTGAGGATCGATCGTGTGCGGATCGTGTCCATTGCGCCCGCATCGCTTTCGTGCGCGCAGAACGCGATCAGCCGAAAGTCGCGGTCTTCGAGGGTCGCGGGCGCGCCGAGCAGCGCCGACACCTCGTCGACGAGCTCTTGGTAGTCGCTGTAGTCCCCGCGCACGCCGCCATTGTGACGCACCACGCTCATACATCTGTATGAGGGGTCGGTCACGGATGCGTGACACGTGTCGATGGCCCGCGGCGAGGGTGAATCCTAGATTTCAGGGCGTGGTGACCTCGTAGCCACTCGTACTACGCATTTCTGCGCACTTACGCACTCTGGAGGAGCCCCGTGCTGGGTCCTGTGCTGCTCGCCGCCTCGCGCAGCGACCGTATGCGCCGCATCGTCGCGGCCGCCCCCGTCACCCGGACGGTCGTGCACCGGTTCATCGCCGGGGACGAGCTGCGTCCCGCTATGGAGAGCGTCCGGGAGCTCACCGCCTCCGGCCTCGACGTCACCCTTGACCACCTGGGTGAGGACGTCACCGACCGGGCCACTGCCGCGGCCACCCGCGACGCCTACCTCCGCCTCCTCGACGCCATCGCTGCCGAAGGACTCGGCAAGCGCGCCGAAGTATCGGTGAAGCTCTCCGCGTTCGGGCAGGCGCTCCCCTCCGGCGGGCACGACATCGCGCTGGAGAACGTCCGGCAGGTCGCCGAGGCCGCAACCGCCGCCGGGACGACGGTGACCCTCGACATGGAGGACCACACCACCGTCGACTCGACCCTCGCCATCCTCGACGAGCTGCGCAAGGAGCATCCGGGCACCGGCGCCGTGCTGCAGTCGTACCTCTTCCGTACCGAGGACGACTGCCGCAGGCTCGCCACACCCGGCTCCCGGGTGCGGCTGGTCAAGGGCGCGTACAAGGAGCCTGCCTCCGTCGCCTACCAGGGTAAGCGCGAGGTGGACCTGGCCTATGTGCGCTGCCTGAAGATCCTCATGGCGGGCGCCGGCTACCCCATGATCGGCTCGCACGACCCGCGCATGATCGCTATCGGCCAGGAGCTGGCCCGCCGCGCGGGACGCAAGCCGCACGACTACGAGTTCCAGATGCTCTTCGGCATCAGGACCGCCGAGCAGCGGCGCCTCGCCGAGTCGGGTGAGCGTATGCGCATTTACGTGCCGTACGGCGCAGACTGGTACGGGTACTTCATGCGCCGCTTGGCGGAGCGCCCGGCGAACCTCGCCTTCTTCCTCCGCTCGTTCGTCCCCGGCGCCTGAGAGCCCCCGGCGGCTCTCAGCCCGGCGTTTCCCCCAAAGCAGAAGGAGATCCCCTCTCATGGACGCCGTGACCCAGGTCCCCACTCCGGTCAACGAGCCGGTGCATTCCTACGCCCCGGGGAGCCCGGAACGGGCCCGCCTGGAGGCGAAGCTGAAGGAGCTCGGCGAGAACCCGGCCGACCTGCCGATGACCATCGGCGGAGTGCAGCGGATGGGCGGCGGCGAGCCGTTCGACGTCGTACAGCCGCACAACCGCGCCAAGCGGCTCGGCACCGCGCGCCATGCGACGCAGGCGGATGCCCAGGACGCGATCGATGCGGCGCTCGCCGCCGCTCCCGCTTGGCGGGCCATGTCGTTCGACGACCGCGCGGCGATCATCCTGCGCGCCGCCGACCTGCTGGCCGGCCCGTGGCGCGAGACGATCGCGGCCGCGACGATGCTCGGACAGTCCAAGACCGCGCAGCAGGCCGAGATCGACACCCCGTGTGAGCTCGTCGACTTCTGGCGGTTCAACGTCTTGTACGCACGGCAGATCCTCGCCGAGCAGCCGGTGACCAATTCGCCCGGGGTGTGGAACCGCCTCGACCACCGTCCGCTGGAGGGTTTCGTCTATGCGATCACGCCCTTCAACTTCTCCGCGATCGCCGGGAACCTGCCGACCGCGCCCGCGCTCATGGGCAACGTCGTGATCTGGAAGCCGTCGCCGACCCAGACCCTCGCCGCGGTGCTGCTGATGCGGCTGCTGGAGGAGGCCGGTCTGCCCAAGGGCGTCATCAACCTGCTGACGGGCGACGGCGTCGCCGTCTCCGAGGTCGCCCTGAACCACCCGGAGCTGGCGGGCATTCACTTCACCGGCTCGACCAGGACCTTCCACTACCTGTGGAAGACGGTGGGCGCCAACATCGAGAAGTACAAGAACTACCCGCGGATCGTGGGGGAGACCGGCGGCAAGGACTTCGTCGTCGCCCATCCGTCGGCCGACCCTGCCGTGCTCAAGACCGCGCTGACCCGTGGCGCCTTCGAGTACCAGGGCCAGAAGTGCTCGGCCACCTCCCGCGCGTACATTCCGCGCTCGATCTGGGACTCCGGCTTCAAGGAGTCCTTCGCCGCCGAGGTCGACGGGATCGCGATGGGCGACGTCACCGACCTCGACAACTTCATCGGTGCCGTCATCGACGAGCGGGCCTTCGCCAAGAACAAGGCGGCGATCGACCGGGCGAAGTCCGACCCCTCGATCGAGATCGTGGCGGGCGGCGCGTATGACGACTCGGTCGGCTGGTTCGTCCGCCCGACCGTGCTGGTCTGCTCCGACCCGGAGAACGAGGTCTTCCGCACCGAGTACTTCGGCCCGATCCTCGCGGTCCACGTCTACGAGGACGACACGTACGACGAGATGCTTGCGCAGATGGAGTCGGTCTCCGCGTACGGCCTCACCGGCTCGGTGATCGCCCGTGACCGCGCCGCGGCCGTCGAGACGATGGAGAAGCTCCGCTACGCGGCCGGCAACTTCTACATCAACGACAAGTCGACCGGCGCCGTCGTCGGCCAGCAGCCCTTCGGCGGCGGCCGTGCCTCCGGCACCAACGACAAGGCGGGCGCCAAGCAGAACCTGATGCGCTGGACGTCCACCCGCTCCATCAAGGAGACGCTGGTCCCACCGACGGACTACCGCTACCCGCACATGGGCTGACCTGCACAGACCGTACACGGCCCGGTATCCATGGGGATGCCGGGCCGTCGGCCGTCTCAGATAGTAGGAAGTCCGATTAATTGTGCAGACAGAACGGCGATGCAGGCTTAGCGTTGTAGAAGCCGAATGTCTCGCTCGATCCAGCGATCGGCGGGTCAGAGCCAGTGCCGACAAGCAGGCCACCCCTGCGTGCACGCTCCCCGCCCCACGGCGCACCCACCCATCTCTGATGTTCCGGTTGGAGCTGTGCACCATGGATGAGACTGCTCGCAAGAACGCCGCCGAGGCTCTGCAGCGCGCTCTCGACCGCCGTGACAACGGCGGCAGCACGGGCCACGAGCACCGCTGACAATCAGCCCCGGAGTCGTGTCCGTCATGCGGACGTGGCGTGTCATGGGCTGGGACGAGGCGTAAGGTGCAGGACATGTCTCGCACCCTCAGCCTCGCAGTGATCCCCGGTGACGGAATCGGCCAGGAAGTCGTCGCCGAAGGGCTCAAGGTCCTCAGCCAGGCGCTCCCGCAGGACGTGAAGCTGGAGACGAAGTCGTACGACTTCGGCGCCAAGCGATGGCATGAGACCGGCGAGACGCTGACCGACGCCGACCTCGCCCAGCTCAAGGAGCACGACGCGATCCTGCTCGGCGCCATCGGCGACCCGTCGGTGCCGTCCGGCGTCCTGGAGCGCGGATTCCTGCTCAAACTGCGGTTCGCCTTCGACCACCACGTCAACCTGCGGCCCGGCAAGCTCTTCCCCGGAGTGAAGTCCCCGCTCGCGGGTGAGCCCGCCATCGATTTCGTCGTGGTGCGCGAAGGCACCGAGGGCCCATACGTCGGCAACGGCGGCACGCTGCGCGCCGGCACCCCGCACGAGGTGGCCACCGAGGTCAGCCTCAACACCGCATTCGGTATCGAGCGGGTGGTGCGCGACGCGTACGCCCGCGCGCAGGCGCGTCCGCGCAAGAAGCTCACCCTCGTGCACAAGAACAACGTGCTGGTGCACGCCGGCCACCTGTGGAAGAACATCTTCGACCGGGTGGGCGAGGAATTCCCCGAGGTCACCACCGACTACCTGCACGTGGACGCGGCGACGATCTTCTTCGTCACCCAGCCCGAGCGGTTCGACGTGATCGTCACCGACAACCTCTTCGGCGACATCCTCACCGACCTCGCCGCCGCCGTCACCGGAGGCATCGGCCTCGCCGCAAGCGGCAACATCAACCCGTCGGGCGAGTTCCCGTCGATGTTCGAGCCCGTCCACGGCTCGGCGCCGGACATCGCCGGCCAGGGCAAGGCCGACCCGACCGCGACCGTCCTCTCCGTCGCCCTGCTGCTGCAGCACCTCGGCTACACCGCCGAAGCCGCCCGTATCGAGGCCGCCGTCGCCGCCGACCTCGCTGAACGCTTCGGCACCCGCTCCACCTCCGAGATCGGTGACGCGCTCGCCGCGCGCCTCGCCGCGCCGGCGGCATATCGAGTACAGCCCGGCTGAGGCCGGTCGCTCGCCCCGCACTACTCGGCCCCCTTCTGGCACAGGAGGGGGCCCTGGGCGTGCCCGTCGGGCCCCGGGCCCGGGGCCCGACGGGCAACCCCGCTGTGCAAGACACCGCGCGGATGCCACCATCAACCCTGGGCCGCAACCGCACCCCGCCAGTACGCCCTGATTCCCGTATTCCACCGCTCGACGCGCATCGGAGATAATCGTTGCGGGCCGCACCGCGGGGAGAAGCTTGGACGTCCTAGCAACGCCGCGAGGCGCAGCGCGCGGTCCGCCACGACCTCACGGTGAAGGACACGAACCATGACGACGCCCACGATCGAGCTCAAGCCCTCCTCGCACCCGCTCTCCGACGCGGAGCGCGAGGCGGTTCTCGCCAACCCCGGTTTCGGCCGCCACTTCACCGACCACATGGTGACGATCAAGTGGACCGAGGGCCGTGGCTGGCACGACGCCCAGCTCGTCCCGTATGCGCCGCTGTCGCTCGACCCCGCCAACATGACGCTGCACTACGCGCAGACCATCTTCGAAGGGCTCAAGGCCTACCGTCAGCCCGACGGCTCCGTGGCCACCTTCCGGCCCGAGGAGAACGCCAAGCGGTTCCAGGCCTCCGCCCGGCGCCTCGCCATGCCCGAGCTGCCGATCGAGACGTTCATCGCGGCCGTCGACGCGCTGGTGACGCAGGACAAGGCATGGGTGCCGAGCAGGGACGAACAGTCGCTCTACCTGCGTCCGTTCATGTTCGCCACCGAGGTCGGTCTCGGCGTCAAGCCGGCCAACGAATACCTGTTCGTGGTCATCGCCTCCCCGGCCGGTGCCTACTTCCCCGGCGGCATCAAGCCCGTGTCGGTCTGGCTCTCGGAGGAGTACGTGCGCGCCGCGCCCGGCGGCACGGGCGCGGCGAAGGCGGGTGGCAACTACGCCGCCTCCCTGATCGCCCAGGCGCAGGCCGCCGAGTTCGGCTGCGACCAGGTGGTCTGGCTGGATGCGATCGAGCGCCGCTGGATCGAGGAAATGGGCGGCATGAACCTGTACTTCGTGTACGGGCGGGACACGAACAAGCCGCTGATCGTGACCCCGGAGCTGTCGGGCTCGCTGCTGCCCGGCATCACGCGCGCCTCGCTGCTGCAGATCGCGGCCGATCACGGCTATGAGGTCGCCGAGGGCCGGATCTCCGTGGACGACTGGCAGCAGGGCAACGCCGACGGCTCGCTCACCGAGGTGTTCGCCTGTGGTACGGCGGCGGTGATCACCCCGGTCGGCTCGGTGAAGTCGGCGCGCGCCAACTGGACGGTGGGGGACGGGAAGCCGGGTGAGATCACCCAGACACTTCGCAAGGCGCTGCTCGACATCCAGACCGGCGCGGCCCCCGACACGCACGGCTGGATGCACAAGCTGAGCTGAGGCTGCGGGCTCAGCCTGCGGGCTGGTACTGCACTCAGCCGACGGCGACGGCCGCGTCCTCCCCTTCCGGCTCCGCGGCGGGCTGGGTGCCGGGAACGGGATGCGGCCGCTTCGCGTTCAGCAGCGCATAGACGACGGCGGTGATGGCGCCCGAGATCAGGAAGCTGATGTCGACGCCGCCGGTGTACTTCAGCAGCGGACCGCTGTACAGGGGCGTGTCGACGGCGCACAGACCGACGGCCGAGCCGCACGCCCAGGAGATGAGCGCCTGGACGTTCCAGCCCTTGCGGTACCAGTAGATGCCGCCGACCGTGCGGCGGTTGTAGACCTGCAGTGAATCGGCGTCGTAACGGCCGCGCACCCGCGCGAAGCCCATGAGGGTGATCACGGCCCAGGGCGTGCCGACCGCGGTCAGTACCAGCACGAACGAGGTCATGGCGTCCTGCGCCGCCCATGCGAAGTGGCCGAGGTAGACCAGCGCCGTGGAGACCAGTGCGACGACGTACGTCGCCTGGGTGCGCGTGGCCTTCGGCAGGATCGCGTCGAGGTCGAGGCCCATGCTGTAGAGCATCAGTCCGGCGTTGCCGACCGAGCCCGCCGAGGCGTTGATGAAGAGCAGCAGCAGGTACCAGGCGGGGGCCGCGGCCACGAGCGAGGTGGCGTAGTCCGAGCCCGCGCCAATGGCGAGCGCGGTGAAGGTGCCGAACAGCTGCGGCACGAGGAGCCCGATCACCAGTCCGGCGTAGGTGGCGAGCCAGACCTTGCGGGAGCTGAAGCGCCGCGGCGAGACGTAGCGGGTGTAGTCGCCGAGCAGGGTGATGAACGCGATCGGGCCGCTGAGCCCGGCGGAGACGGCGGAGAGCAGCCACGTCGGCCAGAAGCTGCCTAGCAGGTAGGACGAGCCGTGCGGCGCGCCGGTGTGGAACATTCCTGCGTACGCCACGACGCCGACGACCAGCAGGATGGTGAGGCCTATGGAGAGCCACTTGCTCAGGCCCAGCAGCATCCGGTAGCCGAAGACGGCCGAGGAGGCGGTGGTGATCGCGAGCACCGCGTAGACGATCGCGTAGGTCGCAGGCCCCGTGGGCAGCCCGGTCATCCGGTGCAGGCATCCGACGACCGCGTCGCCGCCGACCCACAGCGTCAGCGCCGTGTAGCCGAGCGAGAGCAACAGGCCGATCATCGAGCCGAGCAGGCGTCCGCGTACCCCGAAGTGGGCGCCGCTGCTGGTGGAGAGGTTGGTTGCGGTGCGCAGCGAGACCAGGGCGAGCGGGGCCACGAGTACCGCGCCGACGATCGTGCCCGCGACGAGGGAGGTGAGCGACGCCCACCAGCCGAGGCCGAAGGAGACCGGCAGCCAGCCGAAGACGATCACGCCGAGCGCGAGGTTGGAGCCGAGCAGGATGCTGACGACATCGCGCGGGCCGCTCGTCCGCTCCTCCTCGGGGACGGTGTCGACTCCCCGCTGTTCGATCTGCATGGGCCTGCTCCCTTTGAGCGCCGATCAATTTAGAACGACATTCAATGTGGCTGAGGGTCTGGCTTCAGGTCAAGGCTTTGTTAGAGTGACGTTCAAAAGCTGGCCATCCACAAGCATGCTGGGAGATGAGCAGGGATGCGGCTGACCCCGACGGAACGCGACCGCCTTCTGCTCTTCGGCGCCGCCGAACTGGCGCGGGCGCGGAAGGCACGCGGGCTGCGTCTCAACGTGCCCGAGGCGACCGCGATCATCGCGGACGCCGTGTGCGAGGCCGCCCGCGACGGCAAGCGGCTCGCCGAGGCGATCGAGGCCGCCCGCGAGGTGCTCGGCCCGGACGACGTGCTCCCCGGCGTCGCCGACGTCGTCGGCGATGTGATGGTCGAGGCGGTCTTCGACGACGGCTCGCGGCTCGCCGTCGTCCCCGACCCGATCCGCGGCGGGGCCTCGCTGGGCGAGGAGGCGCCCGGTGCCGTGCTGCCCGGCCCGCCGGACCCGCAGATCGAGCCCGCGGTGCGGCTCGGCGTGCACAACACCGCGAGCGTGCCGGTGAGCGTCACCTCGCACTTCCACTTCTTCGAGGCCAACCCGCGCCTCGACTTCGACCGCGCGGCCGCCTACGGGATGCGGCTCGCCGTACCGGCCGGGTCGTCGGTGCGCTTCAGCCCCGGCGAGCACACGGAGGTCGGCCTGGTCCCGATCGGCGGAGACCGGGTCGCCATCGGCTTCGCCGGCCTGGTCGACGGTGCGCTCGACGCCCCCGGGGCCCGCCAGGAGGCACTGCGCCGCGCGGCGGCCTGCGGCTACCTGGGCGCCGGAGACGGAGCCCAGGACGGGAAGGAGCAGTCGTGACCGGCATCGATCCGCACGAGTACGCGCATGTGCACGGCCCGCGCGCCGGCGACCGGGTACGGCTCGGCGACTCCGGCCTGGTCGTCCGCGTCGAGTCGGACGCACAGCGGCCGGGGGAGGAGTTCCTCGCCGGCTTCGGCAAGACCGCCCGCGACGGGCTGCACCTGAAGGCCGCGGCCGTCCGCGACACCTGCGACGTCGTGATCAGCAACGTCCTCGTCATCGACGCGGTCCTCGGCATCCGCAAGGTCTCCATCGGCATCCGCGAGGGCCGGATCTGCTCGATCGGGCGGGCCGGCAACCCCGACACCCTCGACGGTGTGGACGTCGTCGTCGGCACCGGCACCACGATCATCCCCGGCGAGGGCATGATCGCCACCGCGGGCGCCGTCGACACCCACGTCCACCTCCTCTCGCCGCGCATCATGGAGGCCTCGCTCGCCTCCGGGGTGACCACGATCGTCGGCCAGGAGTTCGGCCCGGTATGGGGCGTCGGCGTCAACTCGCCGTGGGCGCTGCGGCATGCGTTCAACGCCTTCGATGCCTGGCCGGTCAACATCGGCTTTCTGGCGCGTGGTTCGTCCTCCGACCCGGCGCCGCTGGTCGAGGCGCTCGCGGAAGGAGGGGCGTCCGGCTTCAAGGTCCACGAGGACATGGGCGCCCACCGCAGGGCGCTGGACACGGCGCTGCGGGTTGCCGAGGAGCACGACGTCCAGGTCGCCCTGCACAGCGACGGCCTCAACGAATGCCTGCAGGTCGAGGACACCCTCTCGGTGCTGGACGGCCGCACCATCCACGCCTTCCACATCGAGGGGTGCGGCGGCGGCCATGTGCCCAACGTGCTGAAGATGGCGGGCGTGGCCAACGTCATCGGCTCGTCCACCAATCCGACGCTGCCCTTCGGCCGCGACGCGGTCGCCGAGCACTACGGCATGATCGTCTCCGTCCACGATCTGAAGCCGGACCTGCCGGGCGACGCGGCGATGGCCCGTGACCGCATCCGCGCCGGGACGATGGGTGCCGAGGACGTGCTCCACGACCTGGGGGCCATCGGCATCACCTCCTCCGACGCCCAGGGCATGGGCCGCGCCGGCGAGACCGTGCGCCGCACCTTTGCCATGGCCGGGAAGATGAAGGCCGAGCTCGGGCCGATGGCCGGGGACGGCGAGGGCGACGACAACGTGCGCGTGCTGCGTTACATCGCCAAACTCACCATCAACCCCGCCATCGCCCACGGCCTCGCGCACGAGATCGGCTCCATCGAGACCGGCAAGCTCGCCGACATCGTGCTGTGGCTGCCGCAGTACTTCGGTGCCAAGCCGCAGCTCGTGCTCAAGTCCGGCTTCCCGGCATACGGGGTCACCGGTGACCCGAACGCCGCCACCGACACCTGCGAACCGCTCGTCCTCGGCCCGCAGTTCGGCGCCCATGGGGCGACGGCGGCCGATCTGTCGGTGGCGTTCGTCAGCGGTGCGGCGGTCGAGGCAGGCTCCCCCGGCCGGGCGTTCGACTCGATGCCGACCAGGCGCCGACGGGTCGGTGTGCGCGGCACGCGCTCCATCGGCCCCGGTGACCTGCTGCACAACTCCCGTATCGGACACGTCGACGTGGACTCCAGGACGGGCCTGGTCACCCTCGACGGGCAGCCGGTGCGCTCCGACCCCGCCGACCAGGTCACGCTCAACCGCCTCTACTTCCTCTGACACTTCTTCTGGACCGAAGGACGAAGGACCGATCATGACCGCACTTCCTGCCGCCGACGGCTTCCGCATGCCGCCCGAGTGGGCCCCGCACGCCCGCACCTGGATGGCCTGGCCGGGGCCGAACTTCACCTTCGGCGAGGAGGGCGACGACTCGCTCGCCGAGGCGCGGCGCGCATGGGCCGCCGTGGCCCGTGCGGTCAGCCGGCACGAGCCGGTCACCGTGGTGGCCGGGACCGGTCAGGGCGCGTCGGCGCGCGCGATGCTCGGTGACGCGATCGAGGTCGTGGAGCGCCCGCTCGACGACGCGTGGATGCGCGACATCGGCCCGACCTTCCTCACCGGGGGTGGCAGACTCGCCGCCGCCGACTGGACGTTCAACGGCTGGGGCGCGCAGGACTGGGCGGTCTGGGACCGCGACTCCGAGGTCGGCAGGCACGTCGCCGCGATGGCCGGGGCGCAGGTCTACAGCACGAAGCTGGTCAACGAGGGCGGCGGCATCCACGTCGACGGCGAGGGCACGGTGCTGCTCACCGAGACCGTCCAGCTCGACCCGGGGCGCAACCCCGGCTGGACGCGCGAGGATGTCGAGGAGGAGCTGCACGCCTACCTCGGCACCAGCAAGGCGATCTGGCTGCCGCGCGGACTCACCCGGGACTACGGGCAGTTCGGCACGCGGGGACATGTCGACATCGTCGCCGCCTTCGTCCGTCCAGGTGTCGTCGTCGCTCACACCCAGCCCGACCCGGCCCACCCGGACCACGAGGTGTGCAAGGAGATCGTGCGGCTGCTGCGCGCCTCCACCGACGCGCGCGGTCGCGCGCTGGAGGTCGTGGAGATCCCTGCGCCCGGCGTGACCGAGGCCGACGGCGAGCTCGTCGACTACTCGTACATCAACCACTACCTGTGCAACGGCGGCGTGGTGCTGTGCGGGTTCGACGACCCGGCCGACGAGCGCGCGGCGGAGATCTTCGGGCGGCTCTTCCCGGAGCGCCGGGTGACGCTGGTCGACGCCCGTACGATCTTCGCCAACGGGGGCGGCATACACTGCATCACTCAGCAGCAGCCCCAGGTGTGACTCGATTCCGGAGGTCGCGGTGCCAGGTCCCGTCCGCCCGAGGCGACGGTTGAAGCAGCCCCGCGAACAGGTCATGGCCGCCGCGATGGCGGCCATCGCCGAGCACGGCCTCGCCGATCTGACGATCGCGGGACTCGGCCGTGAGGTCGGCATGAGCAGCGGCCATGTCCTGTACTACTTCGGCAGCAAGGACGAGCTGCTGCTGCAGACACTGGAGTGGAGCGAGGAGCAGCTCGGCGTCCAGCGCAGGTCGGCGCTGTCGCGTGCGGCCGGCGCGCGGGAGCGGCTCGACGCGTTCATCGACCTGTATCTGCCCGCCGGCCGCCGTGACCCGCGCTGGGCGCTGTGGGCGGAGATCTGGAACCGGTCGCAGCCCGGCGAGGACGCGCTCCGCCGCCAGCTGGAGCTGGAACTGGTCTGGCACCGCGATCTCGTCGCCCTGGTCGCGGAGGGCATCTCGCGCGGCGAGTTCCGCCCGGTCGATGCGGAGCGCTTCGCGGTGCGGCTGCGGGCTCTCCTCGACGGCTTCGGCACCCATCTGGTGGTCGGCCTGCCCGGATCGGACCGTGCCGAAGTGCTCCGCCACGTCGCGGAGTTCATCGACGACACGCTGACCGCTTGAGCGGCGGGGCGGGGTTTGTCTGGTCTGCGCGCGTTGAACGATCATGCGCAACGCCCGAATCGTGAGACAAGCGTCCATGCTTGGACGGTCGTGTGCCAGACTGCCCCTGTGCCCTCGTTTGCCACGATTATTGGCAGCAGGCGCGCCGGTCCGCAGTGACCGCCTCGCGAAGACCAGAACGCGGCGGCGATCATCGTGTCCCAAGACCCGCGCGCAGACCTCTCGCACCCGCGAGAGGTTTTTTCGTTTCCCGGACCATCCGCTACGGGCGGCGAGGCGCGAGGGATCATTGGGGGCAAGTGGAGCTGGTTGTTCCCTCAAAACCGCTCACTCGACAGGAGTCCACCACTATGACGGCCGAATCCGACCGCACCCTTCCCGGCCCCGGTGACGAGTTCCACGTCTTCGACACGACGCTGCGCGACGGCGCCCAGCGCGAGGGCATCAACCTCACCGTCGCCGACAAGCTCGCGATCGCCCGGCACCTGGACGACTTCGGCGTGGGCTTCATCGAAGGCGGCTGGCCTGGGGCGAACCCGAGGGACACCGAGTTCTTCCAGCGCGCCCGCACGGAGATCGACTTCAGGCACGCCCAGCTCGTCGCGTTCGGCGCGACGCGTAAGGCCGGCGTGCGCGCCGAGGACGACCCGCAGGTGGCCGCGTTGCTGGAATCCGGCGCGCCGGTGATCACCTTGGTAGCCAAGTCGCACGACCGCCATGTGGAACTTGCGCTGCGCACCACCTTGGAGGAGAACCTGGCGATGGTGCGGGACACGGTCGCCTACCTGCGGGGTCAGGGGCGGCGCGTCTTCGTCGACTGCGAGCACTTCTTCGACGGCTACCGGGCCGATCCGGAGTACGCCAAGTCCGTGGTCCGCACGGCGTACGAGGCCGGAGCCGACGTGGTCGTGCTGTGCGACACCAACGGCGGCATGCTGCCGGCGCAGATCACCGCCGTGGTGCGGACAGTGCTGGCCGACACCGGCGCGAGGCTCGGCATCCACGCGCAGGACGACACCGGCTGCGCGGTGGCCAACACCCTCGCCGCCGTCGACGCGGGCGCGACCCACGTGCAGTGCACGGCCAACGGCTACGGCGAGCGTGTCGGCAACGCCAACCTCTTCCCTGTGGTCGCGGCGCTCGAGCTCAAGTACGGCAGGAAGGTGCTGCCGGAGGGAACGCTCGCGGAGATGACCCGGATCTCCCATGCGATCGCCGAAGTTGTCAACCTGACCCCGTCCACCCATCAGCCGTACGTGGGGGTGTCGGCCTTCGCGCACAAGGCCGGACTGCACGCCTCCGCGATCAAGGTCGACCCCGATCTCTACCAGCACATCGACCCGGAACTGGTCGGCAACACCATGCGGATGCTGGTCTCCGACATGGCCGGGCGCGCCTCGATCGAGCTCAAGGGCAGGGAGCTGGGCTACGACCTGGCGGGTGACCGCGAACTGGCGGGGCGTGTCGTGGAGCGGGTCAAGGAGCGGGAGCTCGCCGGCTACACCTACGAGGCGGCCGACGCCTCCTTCGAGCTGCTGCTGCGCGACGAGGTACGGGGGAGCGTGACGCACTTCTTCCGCACCGAGTCCTGGCGCACCATCGTCGAGCAGCGGCCCGACGGCGACCAGGTCAACGAGGCGACGGTGAAGCTGTGGGTGAAGGGCGAGCGCATCGTCGCCATCGGTGAGGGCAACGGCCCGGTCGACGCGCTCGACCGGGCGCTGCGCGCCGGACTGGAGCGGATCTACCCGCAGCTGGCGAAGATGGAGCTCGTCGACTACAAGGTGCGCATCCTCGAGGGGCTGCACGGCACCCAGTCGACCACCCGCGTCCTGGTCACCACCAGCGACGGGCGCGGCGAGTGGTCGACGGTCGGCGTCGGCGAGAACGTCATCGCCGCCTCCTGGCAGGCTCTGGGCGACGCATACACCTACGGGCTGCTGCGCGCGGGGGCCGAGCCACAGCAGTAGTCCCGCTGACGGTACCGGCTCCGGCTCACTCCTCCGGCTCCTCCGGCTCCTCCGGCTCCTCCGGCTCGTCCGGCTCGTCCGGCGCGACGGCGCCGGACACGCCGGAGGAGGAACGGACGCGGAGCTCGGGCAGGATCGACAGCCGGTGCGGGGGGCGGGACGGATCGGTGACGCGCAGCGCGAGCAGATCCACGGCGGCCGCGCCGACGGCGTGTTTCGGCGGTGCGATTGCGCTGAGCGGGATGTCGGCGAGCGCGGCCACCTCGTCGTCGTACGCGACGATCGCCATCTCGTCGGGGACGGTGATGCGGCGCGCGCGCAGGCGCTGCAGCAGCAGGATCGCGTCCCGGTCGTTGTGCACGAGCGCGGCGTCGATCCGGCACCCCTCGACGGCATCGAGGAACAGGCCGGTCCGGCGTTCGTAGTCGCCGCTGCCCCCGGGGGAGTCCGGCATGGGGATGATGAAGCACAGGTCGGGCGGCGCCTCCAGGCCTGCGGCCGCCATCCCCGCGAGATAGCCGTGGTGGATCGGCGTGGCGTGCGGGCTGTCGGCGCGCAGCAGCAGGGCGATGCGGCTGCGACCGAGGCCCGCCAGGTGGTGTACGGCGAGCCGGGCGCCGTGGGCGTGGTCGGTGGCGGCGAGTTCGAGCGCCGCGCCGTCGTCCTCCTGGCGTCGTTCGATGAGGACGGCCGGAATGGGCAGCTCCTCGATCCAGCTGCGGTCCTCGGGTCGTCCGGACGGGGAGATGAGCAGGCCGTCGATGCCGTGGTCGAGCATCTGCTGTGCCTGGGCGTGCTCCTCGGACGGGTCGTACTGGGAGATGCCGAGGACCAGCCGGATCCCGCGGGCGGCGGCCGCCTCACGTGCGCCCTTGATCACCTCGGGGTAGTAGTAGCCGGCGTCCGGCACGATCATGCCGAAGGACATCGGGCTGGAGCGCAGCAGCTCGCGGGCGCGGGTCGCCGGGTGCTCGCCGGGTGGGGAGGTGGTGTCCGGGAGAACCGCTCCGCCGTGCACGCGTCTGACCAGTCCACGCTCGGCCAGTGTCTCCACGTCGCGGCGGACGGTGACGGGGGAGACCCCCATCTCCCTGGCCATGTCCGTGACCCTCACCCCTCCGCGTTCACGCAGGGCCCGAAGGATGTTCTGGTGCCTGTCCTCGGCATGCACGCCGTCACGCTCCCCTCGCCTGGCGTTGATCCAGTGATCGTACCGCCATTAGATCGTTTCTGAGCGATTCTGTTCAATCATTCAGAATGCTTCCTCTACGGTCGACCTGTGTGCGATCCGTCGCTCGGTCCCGTCCCTACGTCCCGCCGGGCCGTACTGATCGGCACTGCAACGGTGACGGCCGCCGCCCTCGGGCTCACCCTTCGCACCGCTGGTACTGCCGCGGCCGGCGACGAGGGCGACGCGTACGACCGGCTGCGGCTGCGGTGGAAGGAGCTCGCCCTGGGCAGCGGATTCGACCCCGCCGCCTCTCCCTTTGCGGAACGGCTCACCCGGCTCGGGCGTTCCGCCGCCGCGTTCGCCGCCACCATGGCCCCGGCCTCCGGGTCGGTCTGGCCCGATCTTCCGCTCGCCGTGAACTCCGGGCACCTGACGGGGAGTTGCTCCCGCCTGAACGCCATGGCGCAGGCCTGGGCACAGCCGGGCACCGGTCACACGGGAGGCGCGGCACTCGGGGCGGCCGTCGTCGAGGGTCTCGGCGCCCTGGTCCGCTTCGTCCGCGACCGGCGGACGAAGCAGCACGGCAACTGGTGGGACTGGCGGATCGGCAGCCCGCGGCTGCTGGGCGACACCTGTGTCCTCGTCTACTCTCTGTTGACGCGCCGGCAGCTCGCCGGATGCCTCGCCGCCCTCGACCACCTCGTCCCCGATTCCGCCGTCGCCTCGTACAGCGGTACGAGCACCGGCGCCAACCGCACCGATATGTGCCGGGTGCTGGCCGTCCGCGGGGTGCTGGGCAAGGACGCCGCCCGGCTCACTCTCGCCCGCGACGCGCTCTCCCCGGTCTTCACCGAGGTCACCACCGGCGACGGCCTGTACGCCGACGGATCGTTCATCCAGCACGGCTGCATCCCCTACACCGGTTCCTATGGAGACGTTCAACTGGACGGGCTGGCACGGCTCTTCGCCCTGCTGTCCGGATCTCCATGGGAGGTGACCGATCCGAGGAAACAGAGCATCTTCGATGCGATCGAGCACGCTTATGCACCGTTCGTGCACAACGGTCTTGTGATCGACTCCGTCTCCGGACGAGCGATCAGCCGCGGTCCGTTCCCTTCCGATCATCCGCGCACGCCGCAGAGCGATCACACACGTGGTCACCGGCTGATCGCCCATATCGCGATGCTCGCCGAGAGCGCGAGCACCGCCGACAAAGCGCGTTGGCAGGGGCTTGTCAAGGGCTGGATCGAGCGTGACCGCCACAGCCCCGTGCTCGACGACACCAGGCTCGGCATCGACGACCTCGCCCGTCTGCAGGCGCTCGGCACCAACGGGGTCACACCGCTGCCCGAGCCCGTCGGTCACCGGTTCTTCCCCGCCATGGACCGCTGTGTGCATCGCAGGCCCGGTTGGACGGCGGCGCTGAGCATGGCATCCGACCGCGTGGCCTACTACGAGACCGGCAACGGCGAAAACCTGCGCGGCTGGCACACCGGCGCCGGGATGCTCTACTGGTGGGCCGGCGGCGCGACCGACGGCCAGTACAGCGACGGCTTCTGGCCCACCGTCGACCCGTACCGCCTGCCGGGCACCACTGCATCGCGGAAACGTCTCTCCGATGGTGAGGGCGGACCCTGGGGCGCGGCCCGGCCCGATGCACGATGGGTCGGCGGCACCACGGACGGCGAATTCGCCGCGATCGGCCAGGAGCTCAAGGGCCTTTCGAGCACGATGACGGCGCGCAAGTCGTGGTTCTTCCTCGACGACGCCGTGATCTGCCTCGGCACCGGCATCCGCAGCAGGGACGGCACCGGTGTGGACACCGTCGTCGACAGCCGCGGCCTCGGCGCGTCGGGCGAGGCCGGACTCCTCGTCGACGGCGTCCCGCAGCCGGGACACGACGGCTGGTCGGCCGTCTTCCCGCGCGCCCGCTGGGCCCACCTGGAGGGGCACGGAGGATACGTTTTTCCCGGCGGCGCCCCCGTTCACGCGCTGCGCGCATCGCGCATCGGCAGCTGGCACGCGATCAACAGCGGATGCTGTCTGACGCCCGTCACCCGGCGCTATGTGACGCTCTGGTTCGATCACGGCACCGATCCGGCCGACGCTGGTTACGCCTACGTCCTGATGCCGGGCGCCGGCCCGCGCGAGGTCGCCGACCGCGCGGCCGACCCGGACTGGCTGCGCATCCTCGCGGACACCGCCGGCCGCCACGCCGTCCAGGTGTCGCGCCTCGGCGTCACCGCCGCCAACTTCTGGGCCCCCGGCATCGCCGGCCCCCTGGCCTCGTCCGGCCCCGCGAGCATCCTGCTGCGCCGCGGCCACAACACCACGACGATCTGCATCGCCGCCCCCGACCGCACGGGCGCGCCGTTCGAGTTCACCTGGCACCACCCTGTCCATGCCGTGGTCAGCCGGGACCCCGGCATCGAGGTCCTCGCCACCGGCGCGGCGCTGACCCTTCGCGTCAGCCCCGGCACGGCCTGCGGCGCGCTGACGACCGTTGTTGTATAGAGCGTTGTACCGAGCGGTGACCAATCGCACAGGTACCGATCAGTAGCGTAACCGCTCGGCGGTCGTAATCTGTGTGCCGGAAACCGTCGCCGGGGCGGCGGCCCGCGTGCGTCGCTCTCCGCACCCCTCGATCCGACCTAGGAGACTGGATGCGCTCTCCGAAGGACTTCTTCCGCCCGCTGGCCGTGGGGGCACCCACGCCCGTACGCGAGATCCCGTTCCGGCCGTCGCGGATGATCCACTTCTTCGACCCGAGCAACGAGAAGATGGCCGCCAAGGTCCCCTCGATCGCGGCCCAAGTGGACGTCCTGCTCGGCAACCTCGAGGACGCCGTCCAGGCGGACCGCAAGGAGGCCGCGAGGGACGGCCTGGTGGCGATCGCCAAGGCCACCGACTTCGGCGAGACGCAACTGTGGACGCGCATCAACAGCCTCGACTCCCCCTGGGTGCTCGACGACCTGCTCACCCTGGTGACCGAGATCGGGCACAAGCTCGATGTGATCATGGTGCCCAAGGTGGAGGGCGCCGAGGACATCCACTACGTCGACCGGCTCCTCGCCCAGCTCGAGGCCAAGGCCGGCCTCGAACGGCCGATCCTGGTCCACGCGATCCTGGAGACCGCCACGGGCGTAGCCAACGTCGAGGAGATCGCCGGTGCCAGCCCGCGCATGCAGGGCATCTCCCTCGGTCCTGCCGACCTCGCTGCCAGCCGCCGGATGAAGACCACCCGCGTCGGCGGAGGCCACCCCGGATACCTTGTCCGCGAGGACCCTCGCCCCGGTGACACCGACGCGCCCCGCGCCACCCACCAGCAGGACCTGTGGCACTACACCATCGCCCGCATGGTCGACGCATGCGCCGCGCACGGCATCCTCCCCTACTACGGCCCCTTCGGTGACATCCGCGACACCACGGCCTGCGAGGACCAGTTCCGCAACGCGTTCCTGCTCGGCTGCGTCGGAGCCTGGAGCCTGCACCCCGTACAGATCGACATCGCCAAGAAGGTCTTCTCACCGGCCCCCGCCGAGGTGGCATGGGCGCGCAAGGTCATCGCCGCGATGGGCGACGGCACGGGCGCGGTGATGATCGACGGCAAGATGCAGGACGACGCCACGTACAAGCAGTGCCAGGTGGTGGCGACGCTCGCCGACGCGCTCGCCGCCCGCGACCCCGAGCTGCGCGACGCGTACGCCGCCGCGGAGAAGGAGTAAGACGGCCATGTCCAACGCGAGCCTGCGCCCGCGCCGCTCCGTCCTCTACATGCCGGGCGCCAACGAACGCGCCCTGGAGAAGGCGAAGACCATCCCCGCCGATGCGCTCATCCTCGACCTGGAGGACGCGGTCGCGCCCGATGCCAAGGCCGACGCGCGCAAGCGCGTGGCGGCCGCTGCCGCTTCCGGCGAGTACGGGTACCGGGAGCTCACCATCCGGGTGAACGGACCCGGCACCCCCTGGCACACCGACGACCTGCGGGCGGCGGCCGAGGCCGGTCCCGATGCCGTCGTCGTCCCCAAGGTCGACAGTGCACAGACCGTGCGGGAGGTCGAGTTCGCCCTGCAGGCCGCCGGGGCCCCGGACCGCACTGCCATCTGGGCGATGGTCGAGACGCCGCGCGCGATGCTCGACGCCCGCCACATCGCCGCCGCGAGTGAGCGGTTGACCGTTCTGGTGATGGGCACCAACGACCTCGCCAAGGAGCTGCACGCCGAACACGTGGCGGGGCGCGCACCGTTGCTCACCGGCCTTTCCCTAGCGCTGCTCGCCGCGCGCGAGACGGGCAAGGCGATCCTGGACGGTGTCTACAACGACGTGAAGGATCTCGAAGGGTTCGAAGCCGAGTGCGTACAGGGGCGGCAGTTCGGTTTCGACGGAAAGACGCTCATCCATCCGGCCCAGGTCGAGCCGTGCAATCGCGTGTTCGCTCCTTCGGACGAACAGATCGAACGATCGCGTCGGATCATCGACGCGTTCGAGGAGGCGGCCCGCGAGGGACGAGGGGTCGTCACCGTGGACGGCCGGATGATCGAGAACCTGCACGTCGAGGACGCCCGGCGGATCCTCGCGCTGGCGGAGGCCGTCTCCGGGCGGTGATCCCGGGACCACCCGATCGGTGGTGCGGTTAGTACAAACGGAAGGGCCCCATGTCCTCCCCACGGGGCCCTTCACGCATCCTTAACTGTCGGGTTCCTCCAGGAAGCGGGCGCCGACAGTGTGAGAAGTCGACGCCGATATTCCCTGGGCCGCGCTCGTAAGGTCGATACATGACCGTTGTGGACGAGGTGCCGACCGAAGCGAGTGACGCGCGGGGGCGGGTGGCGGAATTGCGCGCCATTCGCGAGGAGGTGCGGCGCGGTCCGAGTGACCGGGCGACCGAGGCGCAGCATGCGAAGGGGAAGCTGACCGCGCGGGAGCGGATCGAACTCCTGCTGGACGAGGGGTCGTTCCATGAGGTCGAGCCGTTGCGCCGGCACCGCGCGACGGGGTTCGGTCTGGAGGCGAAGAAGCCCTACACCGATGGTGTGATCACCGGGTGGGGAACCGTGCATGGGCGGACGGTGTTCGTCTACGCGCACGACTTCCGGATCTTCGGTGGCGCGCTGGGCGAGGCCCATGCCACCAAGATCCACAAGATCATGGACATGGCGATCGCCGCGGGCGCGCCCCTGGTGTCGCTCAACGACGGTGCCGGCGCCCGGATCCAGGAGGGCGTGAGCGCGCTCGCCGGATACGGCGGCATTTTCCAGCGCAACACCAAGGCCTCCGGTGTCATCCCGCAGATCTCGGTGATGCTCGGCCCGTGCGCGGGCGGCGCCGCCTACTCCCCGGCGCTGACGGACTTCGTCTTCATGGTCCGCGAGACGTCGCAGATGTTCATCACCGGACCGGATGTCGTTCAAGCGGTCACCGGTGAGCAGGTGACCCAGAACGGTCTGGGCGGTGCGGATGTGCACGCCGAGACCTCCGGGGTGGCGCACTTCGCCTACGACGACGAGCGGACCTGCCTGGAGGAGGTCCGCTACCTGCTCTCCCTCCTGCCGAGCAACAACCGGGAGAACCCGCCGGCGGCGGAGACTGGCGACCCTGCGGACCGGCGGGGTGAGGCGCTGCTGGACCTGGTGCCGGCCGACGGAAACCGGGCCTACGACATGCGGGCGGTGATCGAGGAGATCGTCGACGACGGTGAGCTGCTGGAGATCCACGAGCGGTGGGCCACCAACATCATCGTCTGCCTGGCCCGGCTCGATGGGCAGGTCGTCGGGATCATCGCCAACCAGCCGCAGTCGCTCGCCGGCGTCCTGGACATCGAGGCCTCCGAGAAGGCGGCCCGGTTCGTGTCCATGTGCGACGCGTTCAACATCCCGCTCGTCACCCTCCTCGACGTGCCCGGCTTCCTGCCCGGTGTGGACCAGGAGCACGGCGGGATCATCCGGCACGGCGCCAAGCTGCTGTATGCATACTGCAACGCCACCGTGCCGCGGATCTCGGTGATCCTGCGCAAGGCCTACGGCGGCGCGTACATCGTCATGGACTCCCAGTCCATCGGCGCCGACCTCACCTACGCCTGGCCGACCAACGAGATCGCGGTGATGGGCGCCGAGGGCGCCGCGAACGTGATCTTCCGCAGGCAGATCGCGGCCGCCGACGACCCCGAGGCGATGCGCCAGAAGATGGTCAAGGAGTACAAGGCCGAGCTGATGCACCCGTACTACGCGGCCGAACGCGGTCTCGTCGACGACGTCATCGACCCCGCCGACACCCGCGCCGTCCTGATCAGCTCGCTGGCGATGCTGCGCACCAAGCACGCCGACCTGCCCTCCCGCAAGCACGGCAACCCGCCCCAGTAACTCAGCTTCGGCAACATTCGGCAACAGGAGACTTCACCGATGAGCAATGACACCGTGGTGCGGGTCGAACGCGGCAACGCCGACCCCGAGGAACTCGCCGCCATCACCGCGATCCTCCTCGCCCGCGCAGCCGCCGCGGGCCGGCCCGCGACCTCCTACACCCAGCCCCGCTCGATCGCCGGCTGGCGCCGCCTGGAACGCGAATCGGGCTTCCGCGCACCCCACAGCTGGCGCGGCTGAACGCAACCCAAGACCCAAAGGGGTCCGGGGCTTCAAGCCCCGGACCCTTTTGCCGTATCCCGGCCGCACTAGCGCAGCCGCGCCATCAGCGCGTGTTCCACCAGGGTGATCAGCGTGCTCTTCGCGTCCCCGCGGTGGCGGGCGTCGGTGGTCATGATGGGCGTCTCGGGCCCGATCTGCAGCGCCTCACGCACCTCGTCCGGAGTGTAGGGCTGCTGCCCGTCGAATCCGTTGAGCGCGATGACGAAGGGAAGCCCGCTGTTCTCGAAGTAGTCGACGGCGGGGAAGCAGTCGGCGAGGCGGCGGGTGTCGACGAGGACGACGGCGCCGATCGCGCCGCGTACGAGGTCGTCCCACATGAACCAGAAACGGTCCTGTCCGGGCGTGCCGAACAGGTACAGGATCAGGTCCTCGTCGAGCGTGATGCGGCCGAAGTCCATCGCCACGGTCGTCGTGGTCTTGTCCGGCGCATGCGTCAGGTCGTCGATACCCGCGGAGGCGGAGGTCATCACGGCTTCGGTGCGCAGCGGGTTGATCTCCGATACGGCACCGACGAACGTGGTCTTGCCCACGCCGAAGCCGCCCGCCACCACGATCTTCGCGGAGGTGGTGGAGCGGGCTGCACCGCTAGAGCTTGCGAAGTCCACTGAGCACCCTTTCGAGCAGTGTCACATCTGGCTGTCCGCCGGCGGCTTCGTCGCCACCGGGCTGGTGGATGGCGACGAGTCCGGCCTCGGCCAGATCGGCGACGAGGATTCGGGCGACGCCGAGGGGGATGGAGAGGAGGGCGGAGACCTCCGCAACCGATTTGATCTCCCGGCACAGGTGGCAGATCCGCTGGTGTTCCGGCAGTTGCCCGCGCAGCTGCTCCGGATCGGCCGTGGTGGTGACCAGGGCCTCGATCGCCAGCTGGTAGCGCGGCCTAGTGCGGCCGCCGGTCATGGCGTACGGCCGTACCAGCGGCTGCTGGTCGGAGCCCATCGGGGTCGGCCGCGCGGACCTGGGGCCGCGTCCCGGCTCGCCCGCGGTGCGCGGCGGCGCCGGCATGTGCGGCTGGATCCGCGGCGGCGGGGCGAAGGGCTCGGGCTCGCGCTGCGCCGGCATGGAGCGGGGCACCGGTCCCGGCACGTTCCCCGGCACACCTCCCGGTACCGGCCCGGAGACGGGCCCGTGCACCTGGCCTGGCACATGTCCCGGTACGTGTCCCGGTACGTGTCCGGGCGTATGACCGGGCCCGGACACTGGTCCGGACGTTTGTTCGGCCTCAGGGTCGTGCTCGGCCTCGGACTGCAGCTGCGGGCTGGGCGCCGAAGGGAAGTTGAAGCGCTTCAGCGGCTGCTGCTGCGGACCGCCGTACTGGTGTCCGCCTGGGGGCGTTGCCACGGTTCCTCCTCCAGCTGGGCGGGGTGCCGTTCACCGTCTCCGCCGCAGGGTTGCCGATGCGTTACCGAACCTTACGGTCCGGCGACGCACCGGCGCATGCCTGTCCGGCAGTTGGGGGCGCTGTCCGCTATCCAAGCAGGCTGCCTTGCAGCTCGGCGCGGAGGTCGGGGGTCAGGACGGTGCCTGCGCGGTCGACGAGCAGGGCCATCTCGTAGCCGACGAGGCCGATGTCGCACTCGGGGTGGGCGAGTACGGCGAGTGAGGAGCCGTCGGAGATGGACATGATGAACATGAAGCCGCGTTCCATCTCGACGACGGTCTGGTTGACGTTGCCGCCTTCGAAGATGCGGGAGGCGCCGGCGGTCAGTGACGTCAGTCCGGAGGCGACGGCGGCGAGTTGGTCGGCGCGGTCGCGGGGGAAGCCTTCGGACATGGCGAGGAGCAGGCCGTCGGCGGAGACGACCACCGTGTGGGACACACCGGGGGTGTTGTCCACGAAGTTGGTGATCAACCAGTTCAGGTTCTGTGCCGCCTGGCTCATCGAACTCAACTAACGCTCCTGGTGGTTGGGGCCGTGGCCCTGGCTGTCAGTTGGGGTGGAAGTCGCATCGCTGCCCGCGCTACGGCCCTGCTGGACGCCGCGGCGCAGATTGGCGAGCCTGCCGCGTATGTCTTCCGGTGCCCGGGAGACCTGTGGGCCGCCCTGGAGGGTCTGATGCGCGGCTCCGGGGACGAGGTTCGCCCGCGGAACCCGCCGGGGCAGGCCGGAAGCTGTGACTCCGCCCGCCCTGGGCTTACGGGCCTGGTCGGCCCGCTGCCAGTGCTCGTCGTTTGCGGAACGCCATTGTGCGGCGTCCCCCTGGCCTCCCTGGTCCTCGCCGCGGTCGCCGTCGCGCAGGCTCTCGGATGCGGTCTCGCGCTGCGGCTCCGCCGTTTCCGGCTGCTGCCACTGCCGCTCGCGACGCGGCAGGCCGGCGTCGGTCAGCAGGCGGTTGCCGTTGCTCGGCCCGGCGTCCGGCGCGTCGTAGCCTACGCGCTCATGGGGCCGGTCGGGGACCTCCGGTTCGTGATCCGGCGCAGTCCAGGGGGCGGACCGGGAGGTTTCGGCCTCCTGGTGCTCCGTATAGTCCTGGCGGTACGCCGGGAGGTCGTCGTCCCAGTTCTGGCTGCCGTTGGTCTCGTACGACTGCTGGTGCGGGACGAAGTCGGTGTACTGGGAGTATTCCGAGTAATCCGGGTAATCGGTGCGCCTCTGCTCGTACGGCTGGTCGTAGGACTGCTCGTACGACTCCTCGTACGACTGCTGCTCGTACCCCTCGTACTGCTGGTACTCGTCCTGCTCCTCGTACGAGGGGGCCCGGGCGGGCGGGGCAGCAGGCGCCTCGTCGCGGAACAGCGGCCGCTCGTCCGGCTGCTGGCGCCGCTCGGTCGCAGCCTCCAGCGCAGCACGCCGCTCCTCGCGCATCAGGGAGCGCCCCACCGGGTCCAACTCCCGTGCGTCATCCGGCACTTCGTAGCGCCGATCGTCGAAGCCCAGCTCGGCGGCGGTGAGGTTGCCGCCCTGGTAGGTGTCGCCGAAGTGCTCGGGGACGATGCGGGAGACGGTGAAGTCGCTCTCCTCCATCTCCTCGCCGCCTCCGCCGTGCGTGATCGCCTCGGGCAGCATCACCAGTGACGTCGTACCGGCCTGCTCGCCCGAGGGACGCAGCTGGACCCGGATGCCGTGCCTGGCGGCGAGACGGCCGACCACGAACAGGCCCATGCGCTGGGAGACCGAGGCGTCGACGGTCGGCGGATCGGCCAGCTTGTGGTTGATGTCGGCGAAGTCCTCGGGGGTCAGGCCGATGCCCTTGTCGAGGATCTCGACCATCAGCCGGCCGTCGGGCAGCCGGGTCGCGGTGACGCGGACCTTGGTCTGGGGGGAGGAGAAAGAGGTGGCGTTCTCCAGCAGCTCGGCGAGCAGGTGGACGAGGTCGGTCACGGCCGCGCCGTGGATCTCGGTCTCCGGGACGCCGTTGATCTCGATGCGCTCGTAGGACTCCACCTCGGAGGCGGCGGCGCGGAGCACGTCGACGAGCGGCACGGGCTGGTTCCAGCGGCGGCCCGGCTCCTCGCCCGCGAGGACGAGGAGGTTCTCGCCGTTGCGCCGCATGCGCGTCGCGAGGTGGTCGAGGTGGAAGAGGTTCTCCAGCTGGTCCGGGTCGGCCTCGTTGTTCTCCAGCTCGGTGATGAGCGAGAGCTGGCGCTGGATGAGGCCCTGGTTGCGCAGCGAGAGATTGGTGAAGATCGCGTTGACGTTGCCCCGCAGCAGCGCTTGCTCGGCCGCGAGACGGACCGCCTCGCGGTGCACCTGGTCGAAGGCGCGGGCCACCTCGCCGATCTCGTCACCCGTGTTGATGGGGATCGGCGTGACCCGGGTGTCGACGCGGCCGGGGTCGGTACGGGACAGCTGGTCGACGAGGGCCGGCAGCTGCTGCTCGGCGACCTCGAAGGCGGAGCTGCGCAGCCGCTGCATGCTGCGGCTCATCGACCGGGCCATCAGCGCGGCCACCACGAACGCGAGGAGCACACCGGCCAGCACCGCCGCCGAGTTGATGATCGCGTCGGTCTTGGCGCTGGAGGCGAGGGACGCGGCGTCGGTGGCCGCCTGGTCGGCGAGGTGCTGCTCGACGCTGCGGTAGGCGTTGAAGCCGAGCGTGGCGGAGGCGAAGTAGCTGTCCGGGGTGATGCCCTGGGCCTTGAGCGCGGACGGGGAAGCGCCGGAGGCGATCGCCTTGACCATCGTCGCCAGGTCCGGCGGGGCCACGAACGGCTGGCCCGCGGCCTGCGCCTGCTGCTTGGCGGCGGCCAGCTGCGCCTGGCCCTGCCTCTGCGCGTCGGCCTGGGCCTGCTGCAGCCGCGTCATGTCGTCGGGGGTGCCGCCGCCCTCGTACTCCTGGAGCGCGATCTGCTCCAGATAGGCGTAGCTGGCGAGCGCGGTGAGCTGCGTCTTGCGGTCGGTGGGCGAGATCTGCCCCTCGACCAGGATGTGCTCGCCGATGGAGCGGGTGAGCGACTCGGCGGCCTTGGCGAGCGAGATCGCGTACAGCGTGCGGCCGTAGGAGGTGAGGTTGTTGGTGCCGAAGCCGAGGTCGTTGGCGAACTCCATCAGCGGGTGCTGGACGGCGACGTAGCCCTCTTCGGTCTGCACGGCCGGGAGCTTGCTGGTGTAGGCGTTCTGGCGCAGCTGGGCGAGCTCGGGCTCGACCTTGCGGAAAGTGGCGAGGCGGCGTCTGAGGTCGGGGACGTCCGGCATCTGCGCCACGGCCGCGTTGAAGGCCCGTGCGGCCTGGTCGGCGGCGTTGCGGGCGGCGACCACCTGGGGGTTCTTGGTGTCGCCCTTCAGCAGCGGAACCACGCTGACGTCCCGCTCGTTGATCAGGTCGTTGCTGTAGGTCTCCGCGGCGCGTACCAGGTTGGCGGTGCGCAGCGCGTCGTCCGCCTGCTGCCACTGGTCGAGAGAGTTCTTGACGTTGAAGCCGCCGACGACGAGCGCGACGATCACGGGTATCAGCAGGATGGCGTTGAGCCGGGTCGGCACCCGCCAGTTCCGCGGGGAGAACCGGCCGCCGGATGGTGCGGGCACCGTGGCCGGGTCGGGCTGCGCGGCCGTGGCGGCGGGCGCGGCGTCGTAGCGGGGCGGGGTGAAGTTCCCCCGGGCCGGCTGCGCGGGCACCGGACCTGTCCGCGTCTTTTTCCTCACTCGACCAACAACCTCTCGGCGCCGACACACCGATGTGCCGTGTCTACTCGCTGGTTCAACGAATTCCAGCACGTCATGGGGGTGCTTTCCAAACGTCTGCAAAAAGTTCCCGCACTGCCACGGAGTGAAAGATAAAAGGTGCATAAGGGAGGATCAGCAGCTAAAGGAAAGCACGTTGTGAGCACTGCGGAGCTGATCGTAAGCAGTGGGTGCCCGGCCGATGCTGATTCTCTGTCGAAACGTTATGAACGAGCGGACCGGCCGTGTCCAAGGCCACAGCCGGTCCGCATTACAACTGACAAGATCAGCTTGCTACTTGAGCCGGGCCAGCAGCGCGTGCTCCACCAGCGAGATCAGCGTGCTCTTCGCCTCCCCGCGGTGGCGGGCGTCGGTGACCATGATGGGCGTCTCGGGCCCGATCTGCAGCGCTTCGCGTACTTCGTTCGGCCGGTACGGGTGATATCCGTCGAATCCGTTGAGCGCGATGACGAAGGGAAGCCCGCTGTTCTCGAAGTAGTCGACGGCGGGGAAGCAGTCGGCGAGGCGGCGGGTGTCGACGAGGACGACGGCGCCGATCGCGCCGCGTACGAGGTCGTCCCACATGAACCAGAAACGGTCCTGTCCGGGCGTGCCGAACAGGTACAGGATCAGGTCGTCATCGAGCGTGATGCGGCCGAAGTCCATCGCCACGGTCGTCGTGGTCTTGTCCGCGACATGGCTCAGGTCGTCGACGCCGGCCGACGCCGACGTCATCACCGCCTCGGTGCGCAGCGGGTTGATCTCCGATACGGCACCGACGAACGTGGTCTTGCCCACGCCGAAGCCGCCCGCCACCACGATCTTCGCGGAGGTGGTGGCCCGTGCCGCGGTCTCAGAGCTTGCGAAGTCCACTGAGCACCCTTTCGAGCAGTGTCACATCCGGCTGTCCACCGGCCTCGCCGCCGCCCGGCTGGTGGATTGCCACCATCCCCGCCTCGGCCAGGTCCGCCACCAGGATCCGCGCCACACCCAGCGGGATCGCCAGCAGCGCAGAGATCTCCGCCACCGACTTGACGTCGGTGCACAGGTGGCAGATGCGCTGGTGCTCCGGGAGCAGGCCCCCGTAGTGCGCCGGGTCGGCCGAGGTGCTCACCAGCGCCTCGATGGCGAGCTGATATCTCGGTCTGGTACGTCCGCCTGTCATGGCGTACGGCCGCACCAGCGGCTGGTCGCCTTCACCCCCGTACGGCGCGTGATAGGCGGCGCCGTACGGACCGGGTGAGGCGGGTGGCGGGGTCATGAGGTTGTCCTCCGAGCGACGAAGAGCCGAAACGAGTCGGCCGGTCGGGTCGACCAGTCGGGCGGTGCGGTACGACGCTGTGGGGGGCGCAGTGCGGGAAGTGCGCGGTGCGAACGAGGGGGCGGCAGGGGCAGCCGGATCAGGGGGCGCTGTCCGCTATCCAAGCAGGCTGCCTTGCAGCTCGGCGCGGAGGTCGGGGGTCAGGACGGTGCCTGCGCGGTCGACGAGCAGGGCCATCTCGTAGCCGACGAGGCCGATGTCGCACTCGGGGTGGGCGAGTACGGCGAGTGAGGAGCCGTCGGAGATGGACATGATGAACATGAAGCCGCGTTCCATCTCGACGACGGTCTGGTTGACGTTGCCGCCTTCGAAGATGCGGGAGGCGCCGGCGGTCAGTGACGTCAGTCCGGAGGCGACGGCGGCGAGTTGGTCGGCGCGGTCGCGGGGGAAGCCTTCGGACATGGCGAGGAGCAGGCCGTCGGCGGAGACGACCACCGTGTGGGACACACCGGGGGTGTTGTCCACGAAGTTGGTGATCAACCAGTTCAGGTTCTGTGCCGCCTGGCTCATCGAACTCAACTAACGCTCCTGCTGGTGAGGGGTGCCAAAGCCGCGGATATCCGTCTGCCCGGTGTTCCCGGACCCGGCGCTGCGGCCCTGCTGGATGCCGCGGCGAAGGTTGGTCAGCCGACCGCGCACGTCGTCGGGGGCGCGTGAGACCTGCGGACCGCTCTGGGAGGTCTGCTGGGCCGTGCCGGGGACAAGGTTCGCCCGCGGGACGCGGCGTGGCAGGCCGGAGGAGGTGATACCGCCCGCGGCCGGCTCGCGGATCTGCTCCGCGCGACGCCAGCCCTCGTCGTTGGGTGAACTGCGCCAGTCCTGGGGCTGCGCCTGGGGCAGGGGCTGGGTCCTGTCCGTGCCGTCGGCGGCCGCGCGGACCCGGCGCTGCTGCATCGGCTGCTGCGGTGCAGGTCCCTGAGGCGCAGGTCCCTGAGGGCTCTGGGCCTGCTGCGGCCGGGCGGGCTGCGGCCGGGACGGTTGCCGGGGCTGGCGCCGGGAAGGCGCGTCGCCCTCTGCGCCGCGGAACCAGTCCGATTCGAGCGACTCGTAGATCGGGGATCGGCCGTCACCGGGGGAGGAGGCGGGCGGCAGCGCCATCGGCTCGGCGGCGGGCGGCAGTTGGGCCTCGGGACGCTGCTGCGCAGGACGCACCGGGCGCTCGTCGCGGCTGCCGGGGCGCGGGATGGCGCCGCCGGGGGCGGCCGGGGACGCCGGGCCTGCGGGACCGAGCGGGCCGCGGCCCTCACGGGACGGACGGCGGTTCGGCGTTCCGAACACATCGGAGCCGGAACCGGCACCGATCGGTCCGCGGAACTCGCCCGCCTGCGGCAGCTGTCCAGTCTGCGGTGCGCGGTACTCACCGGTCGACTCGCCGTCGGAGCCGTCCGCGTACGGCGCGCCGCCGAAACGATCATGCTGGCCGGAGGGCCCTGCCGGAGCAGGGCCGCGGCCGGCGCCCGTGCCGGGTATGACGGGTATCTGCGCCGTCGAGGACGGGTCGTCGTCCCGGCCCGCGTTCTGGCCCGCGCCGAAATCGGAGCGCGGGAAGCGGCTGGTGGACTCCACGTCGTCGTGACCGCGCGGCACGTCCTGGCCGCTGCGGTCCTGCTGTGCCCAGCTCGGCGCGGGCCGCTCGGAAGGCTGCTGCGGCTGCTGCGGGGCCGGCTGCTGCGGCGAGGGCGCACCCTGCCGGGTCGGCAGCCCTGCGCCCGTGCGCGAGATCTGCGGGACCTGACCGCCGTCCTGTGCGGAGGAGGCGGACGAGGCGGCCGCAGCCGGGAGATCGGAGCCGTCGGCGCCCCCGGTGAGTGCCGGACGGCGTCCCGCCGACGGCACCTGCCCGCGCTGAGGCACCCGTCCCAGCTGCGACGCCGAGGACGCGGCCGCACCCGGAGCGGTGCCGGGCGCCCCCGTGGGGCCGCCGCGCCTTCCGGTGCCCTGGCCGCCTGCGGCCGGACCCTTGCCACCGCCCTGTGTGAGGTCCACAGGCAGCATGACCAGCGCGGTCGTGCCGCCGGAGTCGGACGGCCGCAGCTGGATGCGGATGCCGTGCCGCAGCGACAGGCGGCCGACCACGAAAAGGCCCATGCGCCGCGAGACCGAGACGTCCACCGTCGGTGGATTGGCGAGCCGCTCGTTGATGTCCGAGAGGTCCTCGGGTGACAGGCCGATGCCGGTGTCGTGGATCTCGATCAGCACACGTCCGTCGGGCAACGCGTGCCCGGTGACCCGCACCTTCGTCTGCGGGGAGGAGAACGAGGTGGCGTTCTCCAGCAGCTCGGCGAGCAGGTGGACGAGGTCGTTGACGACGCGACCGGCGACCTCGGTCGGCGGCACGGCGGCGAGCTCGATGCGCTCGTACTGCTCCACCTCGGATGCTGCGGCGCGGAGCACGTCGACGAGCGGCACCGGGCGCGTCCAGCGGCGGCCCGGCTCCTCGCCCGCGAGGACGAGGAGGTTCTCGCCGTTGCGCCGCATGCGGGTCGCCAGGTGGTCGAGCTTGAAGAGGTTGGACAGCTGGTCCGGGTCGGCCTCGCGGCTCTCCAGCTCGGAGATGAGCGAGAGCTGACGCTGGATCAGGCCCTGGCTGCGGCGCGAGAGGTTGGTGAACATCGCGTTGACGTTGCCCCGCAGCAGCGCCTGCTCGGCGGCGAGACGGACCGCCTCGCGGTGGACTTCGTCGAACGCGCGGGCCACCTGGCCGATTTCGTCCCGGGTGGAGATGCCGATCGACTCGACGGAGGTGTCCACGTCCTGCGGGTCGGCCTCGGAGAGCTGCTTGACCAGCTCGGGCAGCCGCTTCTGCGCGACGTCCTTCGCCGTGTCCTGCAGCCTCCGCAGGCTGCGGATCATGGAGCGGGCCACGACGAACGCGCCGACGAGCGAGATGCCCAGGACGAGGAGGATGACCGCACCGTTGAGCAGCGCGTCCTGCTGTGCCTGGGAGCGCAACGTCAGCGCCTGCTGCGACATCTGGTCGAGCAGCTCCTGCTCGATGCGCGACATCTCCTGGATCTTGGTGTCGGCCTGGTCGTAGAAGTCCAGGTACGACATCGGGTTCTGGGAGAGGGCGTTCTGCGTCTTCAGCACCCGGTCGCGGTACTGGTCGGCCTGGGTGATCACCGTGTTGCCGCCGTCCAGCGCCTTGGTCAGGGCAGCTGCGCCCGGGCCGTAGATCACCGAGAAGCGCTGCATCTCCGCGCTCTCGCTGTCCGAGGCGGTCTGCGCGAAGAGCCGGTCGCTCTGCGAGAGCGTCGGCCCGGACGGGTTGGCGAGCGCGGCGCTGATGACCGCGCGCTGCATCGACTCGTACTCCTTGGCGGAGGTGAACGCCGCCAGCGCACGGGTGCTGCGGATGATGTCCGGGTTGCTGGTCGCCTGCGCCATGTCCTGGGAGAGCGCGAGCAGTGAGTTGATCAGCTGGTCGTAGCCGCTGACCGTCTGCGAGATGTACTGCGGGTTGGTGTACGCCGTGGCGCGGATCTGCTTCAGGCTCTGCAGCTGCCGGTCGATGTCGATGATCGTGCTGCGCACGCCCACGAGCGTCGGGTCGTTGCCGTTGATCGTCTCGGTGGCGTTGTTGAAGCCCTGGATCTGCTCGTCCGTCGACTGCCGGGAGGCCACCACCTGGTCGTCGTTGGCGTGTCCGCTGGCGATCGGGCCGGCCGAGCTGTCGCGCTCGGTCTGCAGGGCGTCGGCGAGCTTGGTGGCGTGACCGGTCATGTCGGTCAGCAGCTTCATGTTGTCGAGCTGGCTGACGTTGTCCAGCTCCGTCTGGATGCGCAGCGCGCCCAGCGTCGTGGCGGCGACCACGGGAAGCGCGACGAGGGAGACCAGGCGGGTGCGGATGCTCCAGTTGCGCATCGCCACGCGGGAGGCGTGCTTGCCCGATGCGTTGTCCCTGACGGGGGGCGGGGCCTCGACGTCACCGCCCGTGGTGTGAGTCCCGCTCGTGGTGTGAGCCGTGGTGCGAGCCGGGGCATCGGCGGTCGAGGCACCGCCATTGCCCACCTGTGCGGGGCCTGCGTTCACGGTGTCGTCGGCCGGGCGCCGCGGCTCCGGGCCGCGGCCGCTTCCGCCGCGCGACTCCGGGTCACCCGCAGCGCCGCCATCCCTCTTGAAACGTCCCTGCACTAGCGTCGCAACCTCTGGACCAGGCGTCCCCCGCGCGGGCGGCGGACGGTGTCGAGTCTTGGGGGCCTGCGGCCCCCGGCTTGTCGGTTGACCGGCGAGTGCTCCGAGCCGCCGCTCGACGCATCTGCGCGCCCCCTGCGTGCCGGTCGTTTTGGCGCGGCGGTCCGATGAATTCCAGCACAGCGGCGGAACTCCAACAAGACGGGTAGACAAGGCTGTGACATGGGTTACTCAACGAAGACATCCGGTCACGGGGCGTCGATGACCATGCTGGCGATAACGGACTTTTGCCCTCGAGGCCGGTACGTGGGAGGGGTGCCCGGGGCTGCCCGGTAACGCCGATCAGCCGCGAAAGATGGTGATCGGTTATCAATGTCCGGCTTTCCCGGACTGCATATGCGACCGTTTTGCGCGTTTCGTTGCCCGCTTCGTGAGCAAAATCACAGGCAGATCGTTGTCCTCGTCACGCATTCGCCGGAATACCGACGCATAGCCTTTGGCTTTACACAAGGCGACAGTTCGACAACTCGCGCCCGCACGCCGTGGCGCCCGCACCCCGAGGTCCGTAACGACCCATGAAGACGACGATGCTGATGCGTCCGATAGCCAACCCCCGCCGCACCACGCTGGCCCATTTGGAGGACGCAGAGGAGCTGCAGACCGCCCCGGCCGCCGAGCAGCCGCAGGCCCAAGAGCGCTCGCTCCCCCAGCAGACCGCCAACCCCCGCCGCACCGTCCTCACCGAGCTGCCGAACGCCTGAGCCGCCGGACGTACGAGCCGCCGCGGCACCGCCCGGCACCCCTCGTAGCGGGGTTGAGCTGCGCTCCCGCGATAGCCTGAAGCGTCAGTCATCTCCCTGGACATTGAGGGGCAGCACTTCCCGTGCGCATCGCCAGATTCTCCATCGACGGCAATGTCGCCTTCGGTGCAGTGGAGGGTGACCCGGCCCAGCCGGACACCCTGGCCATCGACATCATCAAGGGCATCCCGTTCGCCGAGTTCGAGCTCTCCGGCACGAAGGTGCCGCTGAACAAGGTCAGGCTGCTGTCGCCCGTGCTGCCCAGCAAGGTCGTCGCGATCGGCCGCAACTATGCCGCGCACGCCGCCGAGCTGGGCCACCAGGTGCCCGATGCGCCGTTCGCGTTCTTCAAGCCGTCCACCGCGGTGATCGGCCACGGCGATCCCGTTCCGTACCCGCCGTTCTCCTCCGAGCTGCACCACGAGGCGGAACTCGCCGTCGTCATCGGCCGGATGTGCCGCGAGGTCCCGCGCGAGCGCGCCCACGAGGTCGTGCTCGGCTACACCTGCGCCAACGACCTCACCGCACGCGACGTCCAGCGCACCGAGAAGCAGTGGGCCCGCGCCAAGGGCTTCGACGCCTCGTGCCCGCTCGGCCCGTGGGTGGAGACCGGCCTCGACATGGCGGCCGCCTCCGACCTCGCGATCACCTGCACCGTCAACGGAGAACTGCGCCAAGCGGGCCGCACCAGCCAGATGGTGCACCCCATCGCCGACCTGATCGTCAACATCACCGAGGCCATGACGCTGCTCCCCGGCGACGTGATCCTCACCGGCACCCCGGCCGGGGTCGGCCCCCTCAACGTCGGCGACGAGGTCGCCGTCTCCATCGAAGGCATCGGCACTCTCGCCAACAAGGTGATCAAGCGTGACTAGCGCACCCACACCCGTACGCGTACGTTTCTGTCCCTCCCCGACCGGCAACCCCCACGTGGGCCTGGTCCGCACGGCGCTGTTCAACTGGGCGTTCGCCCGGCACCACAGGGGCACGCTGGTCTTCCGCATCGAGGACACCGACGTCGCCCGCGACAGCGAGGAGTCGTACCAGCAGCTCCTCGACTCGATGCGCTGGCTCGGCTTCGACTGGGACGAGGGCCCGGAGATCGGCGGCCCGCACGCGCCGTACCGGCAGTCCGAGCGGATGGACATCTACCGCGACGTCGTCGCCAAGCTCCTCGACCGCGGTTACGCCTACCACTGCTACTGCACGGCCGACGAGCTCGACGAGCGCCGCGAGGCCGCCCGCAAGGCCGGCAGGCCCTCCGGCTACGACGGCCACTGCCGCGACCTCACCGACGAGCAGATCGCCGCGTACGAGCGCGAGGGCCGCGAGCACATCGTCCGCTTCCGCATGCCCGACCACCCGATCACCTTCACTGACCTGGTGCGCGGTGAGCTGACCTTCACCCCGGAGAATGTGCCGGACTACGGCATCGTCCGGGCCAACGGGTCACCCCTTTACACCCTCGTCAACCCGGTCGACGACGCGCTGATGGAGATCACCCACGTACTGCGCGGCGAGGACCTGCTCTCCTCCACCCCGCGCCAGATCGCGCTCTACGCGGCGCTCGCCGAGATCGGCGTCGGCAACGGGACCACCCCGCACTTCGCCCACCTGCCGTACGTCATGGGCGAGGGCAACAAGAAGCTCTCCAAGCGCGACCCGCAGTCCTCCCTCAACCTCTACCGCGAGCGCGGCTTCCTGCCGGAGGGCCTGCTCAACTACCTTTCGCTGCTGGGCTGGTCGCTCTCCGCGGACCAGGACATCTTCTCCATGGACGAGATGGTCGCGGCGTTCGACCTGAGCGACGTCAACCCCAACCCCGCCCGCTTCGACCTCAAGAAGTGCGAGCACATCAACGCGGAGCACGTGCGGCGGCTGGATGTGAAGGCGTTCATCGAGGCCTGCGGCCCGTGGCTGAAGGCCCCGCACGCGCCGTGGCGCCCGGAGGCGTTCGACCAGGCGGCCTTCGAGGCGATCGCCCCGCACGCCCAGACCCGCGTCACGGTCCTCTCCGACATCACCGCCAACGTCGACTTCCTCTTCCTCGACGAGCCGGTGGAGGACGAGGCGTCCTGGCAGAAGGCGATGAAGGAGGGCGCGGACGCGCTGCTGCGCACGGTGCGAGAGAAGCTCGCGGACGTTGCGGAGTGGGCCGCGGAGCCGCTGAAGGCGGCGGTCCTCGCCGCCGGCGAGGAGCACGGCCTGAAGCTCGGCAAGGCCCAGGCCCCCGTCCGCGTTGCGGTCACCGGCCGCACGGTTGGCCTCCCGCTCTTCGAGTCCCTCGAGGTGCTGGGGCGTGAGCGCACGCTTGCCCGGATCGACGCGGCGCTGGCGAAGCTGGGCGGGTGACTCCGCCCCCTGTCGTCCGTACGCGCGGCTGGTGCGCCGCGCGTACGGACGACAGGGAACGAACGGCCCGCTGACCGGCGGCAGACGAGTCTCAGCTGACGCGGCCGTGGTGGACGACGGCAATGGTGATCGCGGTGTTGTTGATCTCGTACAGGACCCGGTAACGGCCTCCATGGATGCGCAGCCGGTCCCGCGAGCCCCATCTCGACGCTCGCTATGGCTCCGCCCAACGTCGCTACGGGGTCTGCGCTTGGACGGCGCCGCGCCGTGGGGCGGCATGCCGGCTCTGCCGGGCGCGGGCTGCGTCTCGCGCCCTCGGCGGGAGCATGCCCGGCACGACCAGTGTTGCGTAGTCATGGAACTCGACCGCCTCCTCCTCGATCCGCGCCGCGTCGCGGAAGAACGCCGGATAGCGCGCCAGCGCCACCTCCTTCTTCCGGGCGAGCAACGCCCCGCCCGCGTCGAGTAGTTCGTCGACCTTCTCGATCACGTCGGGGCGTGCGATCCTCCGCCCCTGCTCGATCGCGGCGATCAGCGCCTCGCCGTAACCCAGCCGTTTGCCCAGTTCGCACTGGGTGAGCCCGGCCCGTTCACGGAAGATCTTCCACTGGCGGCCGAACGACCGCAGCAGTTCGTCCGCTGGATCCATCGGACCTCCCCTCCCAACCGCCCCGACAGCAGCTCACCCGCACCCCTACAGCCACGCTGCATAGAGGCATCGTTACTGGTCACGGTAGGCGCATCACGCCAGCCTCAACCGCATGACGACAGGAATTCCCCCCATCGAGCGCACGGTCGAATCGCCCACGCCCACGCGGGAGTTCGCGATGTGCTTCACCTCGACCGAGCGCGGTGCGCGCCTCGCCCGGCTCCTGGCGACCCGGCGGATGGAGAAGTGGGGCTTCCCCCGCGGCAGCGAGGCGAGCGACACGGTGACGCTGATCGTCGCGGAGCTGACCGCGAACGCCGTACGCCACGGCGCGTACCGGGTCGCGACTTCCGGCTGCGCATCCTCGCCGGCCGGGAAACCGTCCGCATCGAGGTCACCGACACCCGCGACGACCGCATGCCGCCCGAGTGCCCAGCCGAGCCCGCCCCGGACGCCGAGGCCGGCCGAGGCCTGTGGCTCGTCGAGCAGCTCGCCGCCGGCTGGGCGGCCAATCCGCGTACCGGAGCCCCGGGCAAGACGGTCTGGGCGGAGGTGAAGGTACCCTCCGGCGCATGAGGATCCGCGCCGTGCTGTGGGATGTCGACGACACCCTCTTCGACTACTCCTCGGCCGACCGGGCCGGAGTGCTCGGTCACCTCGAGACCGAGGGGCTGCTTGCCGGATTCGACTCCCCCGAGCAGGCCCTGCGTGCGTGGCGGGGGGTGATGGAAGCGCAGTACGCGCGCTTCCTCGCGGGCGAGATCGGCTTTCAGGAGCAGCGGCGCGCGCGGGTGCGGGCCTTTCTCGGGAAGCCGTTCCCCGATGCCGAGGCGGACGCGTGGTTCGGGCGCTATCTCGGGCACTTCGAGGCCGCGTGGGCGCTCTTCCCCGACGCCGTGCCCGCCCTCGACGCGCTCACTCCGCGTTACCGGCATGGCGTCCTGTCCAACTCCAGCGTGGCGATGCAGCAGCGCAAGCTGCGCGCGCTGGGAGTGCGCGAACGCTTCGAGTGCCTGGTGTGCTCCGACGAGTTGGGGCACGCCAAGCCGGATCCGCGGGCGTTCCTCGCCGCGTGCGAGGAGTTGCGGCTGCCGCCCCGGCAGGTCGCGTACGTCGGGGACCGGCCCGATGTGGATGCGCGCGCCGCGGACGAGGCGGGGCTGTTCGGCGTGTGGGTGGACCGGACGGGGGCCGGAGGGGCCGACGGCGCCGGCGTGCGGCGCATCGTGGGCTTGCGTGAACTCACCCGCATCCTGGAGTAGCCAATACGTCACGCAGCGTATTCCACCGCAGGTGGCGTATTCGATTTTGGTGCTGCGCACGGCATCCGGTAATGTTCTTCCTGCGCCGCTCGGGCGGGTCAAAAGGGCCGGAACGGGGAGGCGCAAGCCAAGCGAAGTCCCTGCGGGGGTTGAGTTTTGGTGGGGTATGGTGTAATTGGCAGCACGACTGATTCTGGTTCAGTTAGTCTAGGTTCGAGTCCTGGTACCCCAGCAGATCGAAAGATGTTCGATCAGGCCCCCGTTGTGTAGCGGCCTAGCACGCTGCCCTCTCAAGGCAGTAGCGCCGGTTCGAATCCGGTCGGGGGTACAGATCCTGTAGCCGTCTCCATCCGGGTCGTCCCCGGAGGCGATGCGTGAGGATCACCAAGGGCCCCCGTTGTGTAGCGGCCTAGCACGCTGCCCTCTCAAGGCAGTAGCGCCGGT
>NZ_JANFNG010000045.1 GCF_024436035.1 Streptomyces humicola | reverse complement strand
AACAATTATTGACAGGCCTTGGGCCCGGGACCTCGTTCCGGGCCCAAGGCCTTTTTTGTTGTGGTTCGGTTAGGGGTGGTGTGCCTTGTTTGGTTATGGGTGGTGGTGTTGTGGGGTTCCGGGGGAACCTCGGAACCCCACAACGGACACTCAGTAGCCCGGCACTCCGGCTGCGCGGGCGAGTTCGATGTCCAGGCCCTCTCGGCGGATGCGCTGATCCATGTAGAGGAGTGCAGTGACGCCAGCGCTGATCGGGAAGGTGATGGTGGTCCCGATCACCGTTCCGATGCCAATCACGACGAGGAACGGCCAGCTCGTCGGGGTCGTGCCATTGGCCAGCAGAGTCTGGGCGCCGTCGCCGCCGAGCACCGCGCCGACCGCGGTGAACGGGATGGCGATCATCGACGTGATGACGAAGACGATGATCGACGCCAACAGCTGAATTCCGAAGACTCGCCACCACGCGCCACGCACGAGCTTCGCCGAGCGCGTGAGTGACGCGAACACGCTCTGCTTCTCCAGCATCAGGGCGGGCGTTGCGAGGCTGAGGCGGATGAGCAGCCAAACGGCCACGATCAACCCCGCGAGACCGCCGAGTACCGCCAGTGCCGCACCGCCGGCCGCGGAGCCGAAGACGGCGAGCAGGATCCCCGGCGTGGCTCCGACAGCGACCACGAGCGCTGCGACGACTCCGACGATCACCGTCATAGCCAGCAGTCGTAGAAGCCGGGGGCCGGACTCCCGCCAGGCGTCGCCCGCCGTCACCGGGCGGCCGAGGACCGATCGGCTGACGATGATCGTGAGCATGGCGGTGGCAACGAGCTGCCCGATGACGCTGATCGCGGTGCTCACGCCACTGCTTGCGAAGGCGCTGGTCACCGTGTGGAGAACGTCGCTGGGGCTGGCGTCGGGGTTGTTTTGGAGAGCGGTGAGGCTCGTCGACGTGTTCTTGAGGAACAGGCCCGTCGCCACGGTCGAAACGGCCTGGGTGAGCAGTGCGACGCCGAACGAGATGCTCAGGACCGTGCGCCAGTGCACCCGGATGGTGCTGAACGCGCCTTCGAGGATCTCGCCGAAGGCCAGGGGACGGAGCGGGATCACCCCGGGCTTCGCCGCCGGCGGGGGCGGGGTGCCGGGCCAGCTCTGCCGGCCGGGCCCGCTTGCACCGCCCCAGGGTCCCGCAGGGCCCGCCGGGCCCTGCGGCGGGGGCGTACCCCAGCCTGGGCCGCCGGGGGGCCGTACGGCGTCAGCAGGTCCCGGCCCCGGAGCGTTCCAGGGGGCCGGCGGCGGCTGGTTCTTCGACCAGTTCGGCGGCATGGCGTCATCGGTCTCGGCGGAGTGATCACTCCCAGCCTGCTCGGGCTGCTCGGGCTGCTGGGACTGCCCGGGCAGCACGGCTCCGCCGGACTGCTCCGGCTGCTCCGGGGTCGTCACCGGCTCGTCCGGATCTGAGGGGGCCGATCCGGGCGAAGCCCAGCCCGGAGAGTTGTTCATCGATGCTCCTTCGTCACTGCTGCCGTCACCGCCGTCATTGCCGTCACGGCACTGCCGTTGCCGCTGCCGCACTGTCGCCACCAGCGACCGACGCGCGTCCGGGCCCCTGCGAGCCCGGCGGCCATGGTGTCACGGGTCGTGGCCGGGTGTTCCCGGCGTCGCCGTATGCGCTGCATCGTGCGTGGACCATTCATATGGCCCGCTTCGCAGGGCAGACTGAGCGGATGGGTGATCAGTGCGCGCTGTCTTCGGCCAATGATTCGAACTCCGGTCCTCCGGTCGCGGTTCCCGCTCTTCGCTGGGAAGAGCTACCAGAAGGGCCGGTCCTGATCCTCCTTGACCAGACCCGGCTCCCGGCCGCCGAGGTCGAGCTGGTCTGTACCGACGTACAGACGCTTGTCGGGGCGATACGTTCCCTCGCCGTGCGTGGTGCACCGGTGCTGGGCCTGGCGGGCGCGTACGGCGTGGCTCTGGCAGCGGCGCGCGGTTTCGACGTCGACGACGCCGCCGGGCTCCTCGCACAGGCCAGGCCCACGGCCGTCAATCTGGGGTACGGGGTCCGCCGGGCCGTGTCCGCCCACCGAAGGGCACTCGCCTCGGGCGCGGATGCGGAGCAGGCCGCGGCGGCGGCGCTTGCCGAGGCCCGTGCCCTGCACGCCGAAGACGCCGAGGCGAGCACGCGGATGGCGCGCCACGGCCTGGGGCTGCTGGAGAAGTTGTCGCCCGGCGGCGGCTACCGGGTGCTGACCCACTGCAACACCGGCGCTCTCGTCTCAGGCGGGGAGGGCACCGCCCTGGCAGTCGCGCTCGCCGCCCATCGCGGAGGGCTGCTGCGCCGCCTGTGGGTGGACGAGACCCGTCCGCTGCTGCAGGGCGCGCGCCTGACCGCGTACGAGGCGGCGCGCGCGGGGATGGCGTACACCGTGCTGGCCGACAACGCGGCCGGGTCGCTCTTCGCGGCCGGTGAGGTCGACGCGGTGCTGATTGGCGCCGACCGGATCGCCGCCGACGGTTCGACGGCGAACAAGGTGGGCAGCTATCCGCTCGCCGTCCTCGCCCACTACCACCATGTGCCGTTCATCGTCGTCGCGCCGACCACGACCATCGACCTCGACACTCCGGACGGGGCCTCGATCGACATCGAGCAGCGTCCGGGACACGAAGTGACGGAAATCTCCTTTCCGCAGGCTCCGGTCTCCGAGGCGGGCGGTGGCATGCTGGTGACACCACTCGGAGCACAGGCGTATAACCCCGCGTTCGACGTCACTCCACCCGAGTTGATAACGGCCGTCGTCACGGAGAACGGCGTGGCCTCCCCGGTGTCCGCGGCCTCGCTCGCGGCACTTAGTCCACCATGTGGCCCAGGTCACGATCAGGTAATGGGATGATGTCGCTATGAAGGGACGCGTCCTCGTCGTCGACGACGACACCGCACTGGCGGAGATGCTCGGCATCGTGCTGCGCGGAGAGGGGTTTGAGCCGTCGTTCGTGTCGGACGGTGACAAGGCCCTCGCCGCCTTCCGCGAGACCAAGCCTGACCTGGTGCTGCTCGATCTGATGCTCCCCGGACGGGACGGCATCGACGTATGCCGGCAGATCCGCGGGGAGTCCGGGGTGCCCATCGTCATGCTCACGGCGAAGAGCGACACCGTCGACGTGGTCGTGGGGCTCGAATCGGGTGCCGACGACTACGTGATCAAGCCGTTCAAGCCGAAGGAACTGGTCGCGCGCGTACGGGCCCGACTGCGCAGGGCCGAGGAGCCGACGCCGGAGCAGCTCACCGTCGGTGATCTGGTCATCGACGTGGCCGGGCACTCCGTCAAGCGCGACGGCGAGGCCATCGCGCTGACCCCGCTGGAGTTCGACCTGCTGGTGGCACTCGCCCGTAAGCCGTGGCAGGTCTTCACCCGTGAGGTGCTGCTCGAACAGGTCTGGGGCTACCGCCACGCCGCCGACACGCGGCTGGTGAACGTGCATGTGCAGCGGCTGCGCTCGAAGGTCGAGAAGGATCCGGAGCGCCCGGAGATCGTGGTGACCGTGCGCGGCGTCGGCTACAAGGCCGGGCCGGGCTGATCCGTCACATGCCGTCCGGTGAGGGCCTTCGCACGGTGAGGGCAGGGTACGAGGACGGCCCGGAGCGGTCCGCACACGGCGGCGCTTCGGGGTCGGCCATGCCTGAGCGCGAGCGGGACGGCGGGGACGGCCTGGACGGTCGCGAGCGCCGGGAGCGCTTGGAGCGCCTCGAGCGTGAACGGCAGGAGAGCCGCCAGGCAGACCCGCTGGGGGCGCTGCTGCCCGTGCTCGCGTACGCGCTGCGTACCGTCGTGCGCTGGGCGCGGCGGCCGCTGGTCCCCGCAACGCGGTTGTGGCGGCGCAATCTGCAGGTCCGGGTGGTCGCCACCACCTTGCTGATGTCGGTGGGCGTCGTTCTGCTGCTCGGGTTCGTCGTCGTCGGTCAGGTGCGGGGAGGCCTGCTCGAAGCGAAGAACAATGCGGCGGAGAGTCAGGCGCGCGGCGGATTCGCGTTCGCGCAGGAACTCGCCGACAGCGCGGGCGGCTCGGCCGGCGGAGGCGGCCAGAGCGCCGCGAACGGCTCGTCGGGCCGCAACCAGACCGATGCCGGTATCTGGCTCACCAACCTCGTCCAGCAGCTCGCCAGCGGCGGCCAGGGCGTCTACTCGGTGGTCGCGCTGAGCGACGCCGATCAGCAGCCGTACCTCGCGGACAGCCAGAGCACCACACGTGGTCCGCGCGCCTCGGGCAACGTCGACCCGGAGGCGAGCGTCCCGCAGGACCTGAGGAACACCGTCGCCGGCCAGTCGGGGTCGTACAAGCTGTATCACCCCATCGTGTACACCACGGATCCGGGCAATCCGCAGCCCGCGCTGATCATCGGCAAGCGCCTCACCGACATCAGCGGCAAGGCATACGAGCTGTACTACCTGTTCCCGTTCACCCAGGAGGAGAAGACTCTCAGCCTCGTCGAGACGACACTCGCGACGGCCGGCGTCTTCGTCGTCGGCCTGCTGGGCGCCATTGCGTGGCTGGTGGTGCGGCAGGTGGTCACCCCCGTGCGGATGGCCGCGGGCATCTCCGAGCGGCTGGCGGCCGGGCGGCTCCAGGAGCGGATGAAGGTCACCGGCGAGGATGACATCGCACGGCTCGGCGAGTCGTTCAACAAGATGGCCAAGACGCTCCAGCTGAAGATCCAGCAGCTGGAGGAGTTGTCGCGAATGCAACGGCGTTTCGTCTCCGACGTCTCGCACGAGTTGCGTACCCCGCTCACCACCGTGCGGATGGCCGCCGACGTGATCCATGACGCGCGGGAGGATTTCGATCCCGTCACCGCGCGCTCGGCCGAGTTGCTCCAGAGCCAGCTGGAACGTTTCGAGTCGCTGCTGTCGGATCTGCTGGAGATCAGCAGGTTCGACGCCGGAGCGGCGGCACTGGACGCCGAGCCGGTCGACCTGCGCGACGTCGTACGGCGTGTCGTCGACGCGGCGGAGCCGCTGGCGGAGCGCAAGGGCAGCCGCATCGTCGTCCGTGGCGACGATCAGCCCGTGGTCGCGGAGGCGGACGCGCGGCGCGTCGAGCGGATCCTGCGCAATCTCGTGGTCAACGCCGTCGAGCACGGCGAGGGGCGTGACGTCGTCGTCCGGATGGCGTCGGCGGGCGGTGCGGTGGCGGTCGCGGTGCGGGACTACGGCGTCGGCCTCAAGCCCGGCGAGGCCACTCGGGTCTTCAACCGGTTCTGGCGGGCGGATCCGGCCCGGGCCCGGACGACGGGCGGCACCGGACTCGGCCTGTCGATCGCGGTCGAGGATGCACGCCTGCACGGCGGCTGGCTGCAGGCCTGGGGTGAGCCGGGCGGCGGATCGCAGTTCCGGCTGACCCTGCCGAGGACGGCGGAGGGCAGCCTGCGTGCGTCGCCGATCCCGCTGGAGCCGGAGGATTCGCGGCGCCAGCGGAGGCTCCGGGATGCGGGGGCCCGGGGCAACGGCCAGAGCAACGGCAGGCAGGGCGTGAACGGCGCGACTGGCGCGAGCGGCGCGAGCGGTGTAGAGGGCGCAAAGGGCGCACTCCGCGAGAGTGCGACGGCGCTTCCTGCGCCCCGTGCGCTCCCGGCCGCGCGGTCGCCGATACCGTCTGTCGCGGCGTCGGCGTCGCGACCGCCCTCCGCGGACCCGGCGGCACTTCCCGGGAGCGGGGCCCGGGTCGTCGGGGCGCGCTCACAGGAGACGGGCCCGCCGGATGCGCCCGCGAGCCGGGAGGACGGCGCAGCCGAGCAGGAGCGGGACAGCTGAGCGGCCCGAGAGGCCGGGGGAGGACGACACCGCGATGAGGGGCATGGGCAGGCAGCAGGCCGTCGGCCGGGCCGGCCGGCACGCGGGCCGCCGCATGCGCCGGACGCGCGGCAGCCGGCGACTGCTCGGCTGGGCCTGCGCGCTGCCGGCGTGTGCCGTGCTGCTCGCTGGTTGTGCCTCGATGCCGGAGAGCGGGGATGTCACCAAGGTCGCGGACCAGTCCCGCAATGCATCGGACCCCCAGGTGACGGTCTTCGGCGTGAAACCTCAGAAGAACGAGCAGCCGATGGAGATCGTGCGCGGCTTCCTGGAGGCGACCACCAGCGACGAGGCGGACTACAGCACGGCGAAGGACTATCTGACCGCCGACGCGCAGACGCAGTGGAATCCGGCGGCGGGCATCACTGTGCTCGCGGGGGGCCCGCAGCTGTCGGAGGTGCGCCCCCAGGGCCTGGACCAGGACCCGGGGACGACGATCGATCTCTCCGCGGCGCAGGTGGCCTACGTCGACGGCAAGCGGTCGTACACGCCGGCGTCCGGTACGTACCGCACCAGCTTTCACCTGGTGCGGGTAGATGGGGAGTGGCGGATCGACAGCGTTCCCGACGGTCTCGTGCTGAGCCAGTCCGACTTCCAGCGCATCTACCAGTCGGTCAACCTGTACTTCTTCGCCCAGCTCGGCCAGGCCGCGGGCTCCGCGCCCGCCCAGGGCGTGCTCGTCGCCGATCCGGTCTACATACGCCGGCGCATCGACCCGGTGACGGCGACCGTTCAGGCGCTGCTCGCCGGCCCCAGCGACTGGCTGCAGCCGGTGGTCGCCTCGGCATTCCCGCCCGGCACGCAGTTGCTGGGACAGAACCTCGCGCTGGACGACTCGGGGAAGCTGCGGGTGAGGCTCGGCAGCCAGGTGAACCGCATCGGCCCGGGGCATTGCCAGCGGATGGCGGCCCAGCTGATCAATACCGTTCAGGACCAGTCGACGCCGCGGGTGGACTCAGTCGAGATCGATCGTGCGGACGGCAGGACGCTGTGCTCGCTGGGGCACGACGACGCCCGGCCGTATGCCCCCTCGCAGGTGGAGGGGGACGCCGACCAGCTGTACTTCGTCGACGGCGACCACCGTCTCGAGAGCGTGGGCGCGGACTCGCAGGAGGCGCACCGGGTGACCGGACCGTTCGGTTCGGGTCAGGTGGGGCTGAGGTCGGTGGCCGTCTCGCGGGACGAGCAGACCGCTGCGGGGGTGCGCGAGGACGGCCGCGTGCTGTATGTGGGGCCGCTGTCGTCGGGCGGGGCGGCGCGGGCGGTGCTGACCAGCTCGGCCCAGCAGACGTCGTCGGACGGCTCCGACGGTCTGACCGCGCCGAGCTGGGACGGGCTCGGGAATCTGTGGGTGGCCGACCGGGACGCCCATGGGTCGCGGCTGCTGATGTGGCGCAACGGCAGGACCGCCGAGGTATCGGTGCCGAACCTGGCCGACGGCCGGATCCAGGCGGTGCGGGTCGCGGCGGACGGAGTGCGGATCGCGCTTCTTGTGAACCAGGGCGGGCACACGCAGCTGGAGCTGGGGCGCGTCGAGTGGAGCGGCACGGCCGCGGATCCGCAGGTGTCCGTCACGGAGCTGCGTGACGCGGCGCCGCAGTTCTCGGACGTGGATGCGATGTCGTGGGCGGGCGACAGCAAGCTCGTGGTGGTCGGCAGCCAGGAGCGGGGCGTGCAGCAGCTGCAGTACGTCGACACCGACGGTTCGGCCGCGTACACGCCGACCCTGCCGGGGATCAGCAAGGTCTCGGCGGTGGCGGCGTCCGAGAACGAGGCAGGCGGGGACAGGCCGCTGCTCGTCGACTCGGACGAAGGCATGTACCGGCTCCCGGCGGACACCGACTGGCAGCAGCTCTCCCCGGACGGGACCTCTCCCGTCTACCCGGGCTGACCCCTGCTGACCCCTCCCCCGCCCCACGGGCCTGCCGGCGCACGGTCGCTCTGCGCGAAGTTATCCACAGGGGGTAGCCGGTCCAGTCCCGTGCGAGCAGAGTGGGTGGCATGCGGGGCTGGTGGCGGGAAATCGCCGATCTTGTGCTTCCGGTCGAGTGCGCGGGGTGCGGCCGGACGCGCAGCGCGCTGTGTGCGAAGTGTCTGGCGCGGTTGCGCGACATGGAGGAGATACGGCGGGTGCGTCCGTCCCCGGAGCCGCCAGGGCTGCCTGCGGTGTACGCGGCGGGGGCGTACGAGGACGAGGTGCGGGCCGTGCTGCTCGCGCACAAGGAGCGCGGGGCTCTCCGGCTCGCCGAGCCGCTGGGGGCGGCCCTGGCCGCCGGCGTACGTGCGGGCATGCGCGCCGCCGGACACGGCGGAGGGCGACAGGACGGGCCGGTGCTGCTGGTGCCCGTGCCGTCGGCGCGGAGCGCGACGGCGGCTCGCGGGCACGATCCGGCCCGGCGGATGGCGCTGTGCGCGGCGCGGCAACTGCGGCGCGAGGGGATACCGGCGCGGGTGCTCGCGGTGCTGCGGCAGCGCCGTGCCGTGGCCGATCAGGCGGGGTTGTCGGCGACGCAGCGCGTGGAGAACCTGTCGGGGGCGCTGAGTGCCGCCGCGGGCAGTGGGCGGCTGCTCGGCAAGGGCACGACCGTCGTGGTCGACGACGTAATGACCACAGGAGCGTCGCTGGTCGAGGCGGCGAGAGCGGTGACGACGGCGGGCGGCACCGTCGCGGCCGCAGCGGTTGTGGCAGCGTCCCCGCGTGACTGCTGACCGAACCGGAACCGCTGAAGGAGCAACATCGTTGCTGGTAGTAGGGACGTGTATTCACCCGAACGGAGGTATAGCCCCGTAGGGGGTGCCGACCCTCGGCCGGGGGAGCTATGTTCAGTTGTGAGGAGTGTCGGGAAATACGCCGGAAACCCTATTGGTGAAGTTCCTGGGTAATTCAGCTCTCCACTGTTTCCGAACGGCTGGGCCCGGGATCAATGTCCCGATGCGGATGGGGTGTTGATCTTTCCCCTGGGGGAGGAGGAGGTGAAAGCCGCGACTCCGCCGCTCCGGGAGGTCCCGGGGATGCGGGGAAGCTGTTTCGCAGTGCCGGCCGGGACCGGTGCCCGCCGGCCTTAGCGCAAGGGATGTGCCCCGCGCGCGGGGCGATCCGGGAACGGAGTTCTGCGTGGACATCGTCGTCAAGGGCCGCAAGACCGAAGTGCCCGAGCGGTTCCGCAAGCACGTGGCCGAAAAGCTGAACCTGGAGAAGATCCAGAAGCTGGACGGGAAGGCGATCAGCCTGGACGTCGAGCTCTCCAAGGAGCACAACCCCCGGCTGGCCGACCGTTGCGACCGGGTGGAGATCACGCTTCGCTCCCGTGGCCCGGTGATCCGAGCCGAGGCCTCGGCCAGTGATCCGTATGCGGCGTTGGACGCGGCGACCAGCAAGCTGGACGCCCAACTGCGCAAGCACGCCGACAAGCGCCATATGGCACGGCGCGGCGGCCGCACCGCCATGAGCGTTGCCGCCTACACCGCTCCCCTCGCGACCATGGGCGATGAGGAGGAGGCCGAGCCGGCCGCCAACGGCGTTCCCACCACGAAGGCCGGGCCGCTCGATGTGCAGGGCGAGGGCCCGCTGGTGGTCCGCGAGAAGACGCACGCCGCATCCCCGATGACGCTCGACCAGGCGCTTTATGCGATGGAACTGGTCGGGCACGACTTCTACCTGTTCGTCGACGCGGAACGGAACCAGCCCAGCGTCGTCTACCGGCGGCACGGCTACGACTACGGCGTCATCTACCTCAAGGAGGACCCCTCGGCCGAGGAGGCCCCAACCGGCGCGGGCGGAGCGCTCCGGCGGTGAACGGTCCTCGATGGCGCCCCCCGGCAGCAACGGGGGGCGCCATCGCACAGGCGGAGTCCCCGCGTCGCCGTCCGGACGTGAAATCATGGCGGGGGAGCCAACCGGCGGACTGTGCGGTCGGATTGGCGATGTGCTGTGCAGTGCGCACAGGTGGGGCTCTGGCCTGAGGGGGAGGAACCGATGCCGGACAGCTTCGAACCGTCGGCCGCCGTCGAGGGCGCGGCCGGATCGGACGGCGCCGACGGCCCCGAGACGGATGTGGCGGCGGGCGCAGGAGCGCGACGCAGCGAGCCCATCCGGGTCCTCGTCGTCGATGATCACGCCCTCTTCCGGCGCGGCCTGGAGATCGTGCTCGCCCAGGAGCCCGACATCCAGGTGGTCGGTGAGGCCGGTGACGGCGCGGAGGCGGTCGACAAGGCCGCTGACCTGCTGCCGGACATTGTTCTCATGGACGTACGGATGCCGAAACGCGGCGGTATCGAGGCGTGCACCTCCATCAAGGAGGTGGCGCCCAGCGCCAAGATCATCATGTTGACCATCAGCGACGAGGAGGCCGACCTCTACGAGGCGATCAAGGCCGGGGCGACCGGCTATCTCCTCAAGGAGATCTCCACCGACGAGGTGTCCACCGCCATCCGTGCGGTCGCCGACGGCCAGTCGCAGATCAGCCCCTCGATGGCCTCCAAGCTGCTCAGCGAGTTCAAGTCGATGATCCAGCGCACGGACGAGCGCCGCCTCGTCCCCGCCCCCCGGCTCACCGACCGCGAGCTGGAGGTCCTCAAGCTCGTGGCCACCGGTATGAACAACCGAGACATAGCCAAGGAGCTGTTCATCAGCGAGAACACGGTCAAGAACCATGTGCGCAACATCCTGGAGAAGCTGCAACTGCACTCCCGGATGGAGGCTGTGGTCTACGCGATGCGGGAGAAGATCCTCGAAATCAGATGAGCGTCAGGCGAGCTCGGCCGAGAGTGCGGCCGCGAGCTTCGCGTCGTCGAGCCGCTCGATGCGCACCCCGTCACACCCCACCCACTCAGCGGCCTCGCGCAGCGCCCGTGCCATCGGACGCACGGCTGCACCGTTCGCCAGCGACAGCTGTCTGGCGACCAGAGTCCTCCCTTCCCGGGCCGGATCGACCCGCCCGACCAGCTTCCCGCCTGCGAGCAGCGGCATCGCGAAGTAGCCATGGACCCGCCTGTGCTTCGGCACATACGCCTCGAGCCGGTGGGTGAAGCCGAAGATCCGCTCGGTGCGTGCCCGGTCCCAGATCAGCGAATCGAACGGTGAGAGCAGCGTCGTGCGATGCCGCCCCCGCTTCCCCGCCGAGGCATCCGCCAGGGCCACAGGATCCGCCCACGCGGGCTTGGACCAGCCTTCGACCTCTACCGGCACCAGACCGGAGCCCTCGATCGCGGAGTCCACCTGCTCGCCGGTGAGCCGGTGGTAATCGGCGAGATCCGCGCGCGTCGCCACCCCCAGCGAGCGGCCGGCGAGCCCGACCAGCCGCCGTATGCACTCGGCGTCGTCGAGATCGTCATGGAGCAGCTCGTCGGGGACGGCGCGCTCGGCGAGGTCGTACACCCGCTTCCAGCCGCGGCGCTCGGTGCAGATCACCTCGCCGGTGTCGAGCAGGTACTCCACGGCGATCTTCGTCTCCGACCAGTCCCACCACGGCCCGCCGTTCTTGGCTCCCCCCAACTCGGTGGCGGTGAGCGGCCCTTCGGCCTTCAGCCGGTCCAGCACTGCCGCACACGACCGCTCGGCATCCGTCATCACATGCCAGCGGCGCCCCTTGGCGCGCCGGGCCCGGCGCCGGAACGCGAAGTGCGGCCACTCCTCGATCGGCAGAATGCAGGCGGCATGCGACCAGTACTCGAAGGCATGCCTCTCACCCCAGTACGCCGCCTCCACCGCCTTGCGGCCCACGGCGCCGAGCCGCGCGTACGGGATGAGCTCGTGGGAGCGCGCCAGCACCGAGATCGTGTCGAGCTGCACCGCGCCCAGATGGCGCAGCACCCCGCGCACCCCGCCGCGTCTGTCCTGCGCGCCCAGCAAGCCCTGGGCGCGCAGGGCCATGCGGCGGGCGTCGTCGGCGGAGAACGTGACCTCGGGGCGTGGCGCCCGCTCCACGGAACGCAGCGGATTCGTCATGCCGCTCAGCGTAGGACCGGGCACTGACAATGCCCCGGGCTGGGCGATGACCGCAGGTCAGCGGGGTGGCAGCGGCAGATACGGGGTCTGCGACTCGCGCCCGGCGTCCGAGGGCAGGAGCGAGCCGGTCCAGGCGTCCCGCCGGGTGCCCGCGTGCACGATCTTCGCGCGAAGCGTCCCCTCCATCACGAAACCGAGCTTCCGCGCGACCCCTCGGGAGCCTTCGTTCCCCGCCTCGGCCACCCATTCGAGCCGCTCGACACGCAGCTCGTCGAAGGCCCACGCACACACCGCCCGGCCGGCCTCCACCGTGTAACCGCGCCCGCGGTGCTCCTTGGCCGTCCAGTAGCCCAGCTCGGCCTGGCGCTCCGGCTCGTGCAGCTTCAGCCGCACCAGCCCCATAGCGCCCACCAGGAATCCGCCGGCCCTGGTGAACACGCCGAGGTTGTACGCCGTGTCCTCGCGCCATCCGGACGGGACTGTCCGCTCGACCCACTCCGTGGCGTCCTCGTGCGTATAAGGGGAGGGGACGGTGGTCCAGCGCGGGATCTCGGGGTCCTGGCACGCCTCGTACACCGCCTGCGTGTCGTCGGTGGTCAGGGGGCGGAGCAGCAACCGGCCGGTGGTCAGAGTCACGGGTTCCATGCACGGAGTATCGACGAGCCGGATGCCCCGTGGGGACCGATTTTCCGGCGCTTGCGGATCACCGGTCCGTGTGACGGAGCGCCGGTGCGTCGACGGACCTCCCGGCGGGCTCGTCCAGTCGCTTACGATGGCCGTTGCGGCAGGGGCACGGACCCCGCCGTGCCCAGCGCGAGAGAGCGTGCCAGGCCCGACCGGCAAGGAGCCAGCCTACGTGTCCGTCTTCGGCAAGATCCTGCGCGCAGGTGAGGGAAAGATCCTGCGCAAGCTGAACCGCATCGCGGCCCAGGTCAATTCCATCGAAGAGGACTTCGTCAACCTCTCGGACGCCGAGCTGCGCGCTCTGACCACCGAGTACAAGCAGCGCTACGCGGACGGCGAGAGCCTCGACGACCTGCTCCCCGAGGCGTTCGCCACGGTCCGTGAGGCGGCCAAGCGCGTCCTCGGCCAGCGCCACTACGACGTGCAGATCATGGGCGGAGCCGCGCTCCACCTCGGCCATGTGGCCGAGATGCGCACCGGTGAGGGCAAGACCCTGGTGGGCACGCTGCCCGCGTATCTCAATGCGCTCTCCGGCGACGGCGTGCACCTGATCACCGTCAACGACTACCTCGCCGAGCGCGACTCGGAGTGGATGGGCCGCGTCCACAAGTTCCTCGGCCTCGAGGTCGGCTGCATCCTCGCCAACATGACACCGGAGGAGCGCCGCGAGCAGTACGCCTGCGACATCACCTACGGCACCAACAACGAGTTCGGCTTCGACTATCTGCGCGACAACATGGCGTGGTCGAAGGACGAGTTGGTGCAGCGCGGGCACAACTTCGCCATCGTCGACGAGGTCGACTCGATCCTCATCGACGAGGCGCGGACCCCGCTGATCATCTCCGGTCCGGCCGACCAGGCCACCAAGTGGTACAGCGACTTCGCCAAGCTCGTCACCCGCCTCAAGCGAGACCGCGACTACGAGGTCGACGAGAAGAAGCGCACCGTCGGTGTGCTGGAGGCCGGTGTCGAGCGGGTCGAGGACTGGCTGGGCATCGAGAACCTCTACGAGTCGGTCAACACCCCGCTCGTCGGATTCCTCAACAACGCGATCAAGGCCAAGGAGCTCTACAAGCGCGACAAGGACTACGTCGTCATCGACGGCGAGGTCATGATCGTCGACGAGCACACGGGCCGTATCCTCGCCGGCCGCCGTTACAACGAGGGCATGCACCAGGCGATCGAGGCCAAGGAAGGGGTGGAGATCCAGAACGAGAACCAGACGCTGGCCACCATCACCTTGCAGAACTTCTTCCGCCTCTACGACAAGCTCGCCGGCATGACCGGTACGGCCATGACCGAGGCCGCTGAGTTCTACCAGATCTACAAGCTCGGCGTGGTGCCGATCCCCACGCACCGCCCGGTCGCCCGCCTCGACCGCGCCGACCTGATCTACCGCACCGAGGAGGCGAAGTTCGCCGCCGTCGTCGAGGACATCGCGGACAAGCACGAGAAGGGCCAGCCGGTCCTGGTCGGCACCACCTCGGTGGAGAAGTCCGAGTACCTCTCGCAGCAGCTCGCCAAGCGCGGCGTGCCGCACGAGGTGCTCAATGCGAAGCAGCACGACCGTGAGGCGATCATCGTCGCCCAGGCGGGCCGCAAGGGCGCCGTCACCGTCGCCACCAACATGGCCGGCCGCGGTACCGACATCCAGCTCGGCGGAAACCCCGACGACCTCGCGGAGGCGGAGCTGCGCCAGCGCGGCCTCGACCCGCTGGAGCACGTCGAGGAGTGGGCGGCGGCGCTGCCGGAGGCGCTGGAGCGCGCCAAGGCCGCGGTGAAGGCCGAGCACGAGGAGGTCACCGAGCTCGGCGGGCTGTACGTGCTGGGCACCGAGCGGCACGAGTCACGGCGCATCGACAACCAGCTGCGCGGCCGTTCCGGGCGTCAGGGCGACCCCGGCGAGTCCCGCTTCTACCTCTCCCTCGGCGACGACCTGATGCGTCTGTTCAAGGCGCAGATGGTCGAGCGGGTCATGGCGATGGCGAACGTGCCGGACGACGTGCCGATCGAGAACAAGATGGTCACCCGGGCCATCGCCTCGGCCCAGTCGCAGGTCGAGCAGCAGAACTTCGAGATCCGCAAGAACGTCCTGAAGTACGACGAGGTGCTCAACCGGCAGCGCGAGGTCATCTACGCCGAGCGCCGCCGCGTCCTGGAGGGCGAGGACCTGCAGGAGCAGATCGCCCACTTCATGGACGACACGATCGACGACTACATCAGGGCCGAGACGGGCGAGGGCTTCGCCGAGGAGTGGGACCTGGAGCGGCTCTGGGGCGCCTTCGGGCAGCTGTACCCGTGCACCGTCACCATCGAGGAGGTCGACGAGGCGGCCGGCGACCGGGCCGGTGTCACCGCCGACTTCATCTCCGAGATGATCAAGGACGACATCCACGAGCAGTACAAGCTGCGGGAGGAGCAGCTCGGCTCGGAGATCATGCGTGAGCTGGAGCGCCGGGTCGTGCTCTCGGTGCTCGACCGCAAGTGGCGCGAGCACCTCTACGAGATGGACTACCTCCAGGAGGGCATCGGCCTTCGGGCGATGGCGCAGCGCGACCCGCTGGTCGAGTACCAGCGCGAGGGCTTCGACATGTTCCAGGCCATGATGGACGGGATCAAGGAGGAGTCCGTCGGCTACCTGTTCAATCTGGAGGTCCAGGTCGAGCAGCAGGTCGAGGAGGTCCCCGTCGCCGACGAGGCGCTCGCAGCGGAGGAGGCCCCGGAGCAGGAGGCGGTGCCGGTCGGTGCCGGCGGGGCACGCCGGGAGATCCGCGCCAAGGGCCTCGACGCCCCGCAGCGCCCGGACCGGCTGCACTTCTCGGCGCCGACGATGGACAGCCAGGGCGGTGTCGTCGAGGGCGACTTCAGCAACGACGGCAGCGGGCCGGGCTACGCCTCCGACTCCGACGGGATGACCCGGGCCGAGCGCCGCAAGGCGCAGAAGGGCGGCCGTCGCCGCAAGAAGTGACCCGGCGGGTGACCGGGCCCGCTCCGGGCCCGGTCACCAGGACGGTCCGGTGAAGTCCACCGCGGTGCAGCGCCACCGCTGGTCGAGGCCGCGCTCCAGGCGGAACGCGAGCGCCCGCAGCGCCTCGCCCGATGCGATGCGGGCGAAGGCTTCGAGCACATCGGGTGCGGGCGCCCGCTTGTCGCACCGCTTGACGACGGGCGCCGGCCGTCCCGCCGGGGGACGCAGTACGCCTCGGGCCGCCAGCTGCCACAGCCGGTCGTAGGTGGCCTCGCCCGACATGTGCCGGAGCATCCAGCCGGCCGGGCGCTGCCCGCTGAGCACCTCGACCAGCCGGTCGGCGAACCAGTAGTGGGCCTGGCGTCGACGCGCCGCGTCGGCGGGGCTCACGGCGAGGGGCCTGCGGCCTCCGGGGCCGGGGCGCCGTGTGTCGCGGCGCGCGGGCGGGGCCGTGCGTGCGGTTTGTGCGGTTTGTGCGGTGTGTTCGATGGTGGTCGTGGTGGTCATTGCGGAGTTCCCCCACTCTGCGTGGCCGGTGCCTAGCTGAGGAGACTTGTAGCGAGCGCGGCCGGAGGGCGACAAGGCGAGCGGGAGGCCGCGGACCGCGTGGATCGAATTCACCTATCAGGGTGACGGCGGGCTCCAAACCGCTGTCGCGCCCGGTGCCGGGAGGGCGCGGACGAAAGCCCTCCGGCCAGGCCGTGCCCTCCGAAGGGGTACGGCGGGGGATACGCCGGAAATCCCGCCGGACGGTGGATGACTTGCACGCGAGGTACGACCGTATGCTGAGCCCGTACCGAAACGGCCCTGTCACGGAGCGGCAGCGATGCGCGTCTACATCCCCACGACCCTGCCCGGTCTCGCCGAGGCGCACAAGGCGGGCGAACTGGGCCCGGCGCCGCTGAACGCCTTCGCCGTCACCCCCGCGCTGCGCGAGTGGTACGTCTCGGACGACATCGAGGAGCTGGAGTATGCGGCCCTCACTCGTGCCGCACAGGCCAGCCTGCGGCTGCTCGCCGGCGACCCGGGCATCGCCCGCCGCCGCGTGGTGGTCGCGGTCGACGTGCCCGACGGCGCGGCGTCGTACGACCCGGACCACGGCCTGGACCCGGCGACTCTCGGCGAGGTGCGGCTCGCCGAGCCGATACCGCTGGGCAGGGCGGCCGCCGTCCACGTCGACAGCTCCGACGCGGAGGGCGATGTGAGCGCCGCCGCCGACGCGCTGGGCGCGGCGGACGCCGGGGACGAGGACGCCCGGTTCACCGTCGACGGAGCCGAGGACCACGAGCTGCTCTGGTACGCGACGCAGGAGATCCCCAGCCTGATCGGCTGAACGTCGCGTTGTCAGACCCCCGCTGTACCGTCTTTTTCATGACAGCGCATCTCGTATGGGACTGGAACGGGACCCTGCTCGACGACATCGAAGCGGTGGTCGGGGCCACCAATGCCGCCTTCGCGGAGCTCGGTTTCGAGCAGATAACCCTCGACCAGTACCGCGAGCTGTACTGCGTTCCCATCACGCGCTTCTACGAGAGGCTCCTCGGCCGGATCCCGACGGAGGCGGAGTGGGAGCACATGGACGGCACCTTCCACCGGCACTACACGCTGCAGCGTGCGGCCTGTGCGCTCGCCGAGGGGGCGGACGTGCTGCTCACCGGATGGCAGGCGGCCGGACGCAGTCAGTCGATCCTGTCGATGTACGGGCATGAAGAGCTGATTTCGCTGGTGCGCTCGTTCGGCATCGAATCCCGCTTCGTCAGGGTGGAGGGGCGCACCGGCCCGTCGGGGGGCAGCAAGATCGAGCACATGGTGCGCCACCTGGACGCCCTTGAAGGCGTCCAGGCGCGACGCACCGTGGTCATAGGCGACGCCGTCGACGACGCCACCGCAGCGGCGCACGTCGGAGCGCACGCCGTGCTCTACACCGGTGGCTCGCACAGCCGGTCCAGCCTGCAGCGGGCCGGAGTGCCGGTGGTGGACAGCCTCGCCGAAGCCGTCGGGGTCGCCGAGGACCTCATACGCTGAATTCGCTGACGCCGACCCGAGAGGTCCGGGTCGGCGGGACTCAGGTCACCGGGGCCTTCGCGCGGAGCACGTTCAGGAACTCGCGCATCCACGCCGGATGGTCCGGCCAGGCACGCGAGGAGATGAGCACCCCGTCGACGACGGCTTCGGAGTCCTGGAACGCCGCGCCCGCGGCCTCCATGTCCGGTTCCAGCGCCGGGTAGGCGGTCAGCCGCCGGCCGCTCAGCGCTCCGATCGACGCGGTCATCAGCGGGCCGTGGCAGATCTGGGCGACGGGCTTGTCGGCGTCGAAGAAGGACTTGAGGATCTTGCGGAGCTCAGGGTCGTTGCGCAGGTACTCCGGCGCGCGCCCTCCCGGGATGACCACGGCCGCGTACTGCGACGGGTCGACGTCGGAGAAGGCCAGGTCGGCCGGCCAGGTGTAGCCGGGCTTCTCGGTGTAGGTGTCGAAGCCCTCTTCGAAGTCGTGCACCACGAAGCGGAGCTTCTTGGCCGTCGGCGCCGCGATGTGGACCTCGTAGCCCTCTTCGAGCAGCCGCTGGTACGGATAGAGGACTTCCAGCGATTCCGCCGCGTCGCCGGTCAGGATGAGGATCTTCGCCGTCATGAGCTGTACCGTCCGTCCTCGCGTATGACAAAGAGCGGGGGGCCGGGCCGTGCGCACAGCACGGCCGCCCCCATGCCCAACCTGCACCCCTCGGCAGGCTTTGCCAAGTGGTCACGGCAAGCCGCGCACTGTCCAAAGTGTCAAATTTTGGAGGGAGGCTTTGTACGCAAACGGTCCCTGACAGCCCCCGTACCCGGAGCGATAGCCTTACCGCGTGATCAGTGCGATACCCCGCAGGGGCGACGATGCCCCTGCCCTGCGCCCGGAGCGGCATGAGCCCCTGGGCGCGGCTGATCGTTACAACCGGGTCAAATCCAGGACTACCCGCCCTGAAAGCCCTCAACGAGGCATAACGTCGACCCTGAACGGCAATCCCGCGCCGGGGCGACGCGCCGCCACCACACCCATTCACGTCACGCAACGGCGCGCGACAGGAGTCAGAGGACATGCAGACCAAGCTGGACGAAGCCAAGGCCGAGCTGCTCGCACGGGCAGCCCGGGTAGCTGAGAACAGCCCGGCAGGGGGTCAACAACCCGGCCAGGGCCTCGACGCAGAGGCCGTACAGGCGTTTCTCCAGCAGTACTACCTGCACACGGCACCGGAGGACCTTCTCGACCGCGACCCGGTCGACGTCTACGGAGCCGCACTTTCCCACTATCGCCTCGCGGAGACGCGTCCCCAGGGCACCGCGAACGTGCGGGTGCACACCCCCACCGTCGAGGAGAACGGCTGGACGTGCAGCCACACCGTCGTCGAGGTGGTCACCGACGACATGCCCTTCCTCGTCGACTCGGTGACCAATGAGCTGTCCCGCCAGGACCGCGCGATCCACGTCGTCATCCACCCGCAGGTCGTCGTCCGCCGCGACGTCACCGGCAAGCTGCTCGAGATCCTCGACTCCGGCGCCCCGCTCGACGCCACGGGCCCGGAACTGCCGCACGACGCGGTCGTGGAGTCGTGGATCCACGTCGAGATCGACCGCGAGACCGACCGCGCCGACCTCAAGCAGATCGGCACCGACCTGCGGCGCGTGCTGTCCGACGTCCGCGAGTCCGTCGAGGACTGGACGAAGATGCGCGACGCCGCGCTGCGCATCGCCGACGAGCTGGCCGCCAGCCCGCCGCCGCTGCCCGAGCAGGAGGTCGGCGAGGCCTGGGAGCTGCTGCGCTGGCTCGCGGACGACCACTTCACGTTCCTCGGCTACCGCGAGTACGAGCTGACCACGGAGCCGGGACCGGACGGCACCGAGGAGGACGTGCTCGCCGCCGTGCCCGGCACCGGCCTCGGCGTGCTGCGCGCCGACCCCACACACCGGGACGCGGAAGGCACCCACTCCGTCTCGCACGCCTTCCATCGGCTGCCGCCCGGCGTCCGCTCCAAGGCGCGCGAGCACAAGCTGCTCATCCTCACCAAGGCCAACAGCCGCGCCACCGTGCACCGCCCGTCGTACCTCGACTACATCGGGGTGAAGACCTTCGACGCGGAGGGCAATGTCACCGGCGAGCGCCGCTTCCTCGGCCTGTTCTCCTCCGCCGCGTACACCGAGTCCGTCACCCGCGTCCCCGTCATCCGCCGCAAGGTGCAGGAGGTGCTCTCCGGCGCCGGCTTCTCGCCCGACAGCCACGACGGCCGCGACCTGCTGCAGATCCTCGAGACCTACCCGCGCGACGAGCTCTTCCAGACCAGCGCCGACGAGCTGCGTCCCATCGTCACCAGCGTCCTGTACCTGCAGGAGCGGCGCAGGCTGCGGCTGTTCCTGCGCAAGGACGAGTACGGACGCTACTACTCCGCCCTCGTCTACCTGCCGCGCGACCGCTACACCACGGCCGTCCGGCTGCGCCTGACCGAGATCCTCAAGGAGGAACTCCAGGGCCGCACCGTCGACTTCACCGCCTGGAACACCGAATCGGTGCTCTCCCGGCTGCACTTCGTCATCCGCGTCGCGCCCGGCACCGAGCTGCCGGAGCTCACCGACGCCGAAGCAGACCGTATCGAGGCACGGCTGGTCGAGGCCGCCCGCTCCTGGGAGGACGGGTTCGCCGAGGCGCTGGGTGCCGAGTGCGGCGAGGAGCGCGCGGCCGAGCTGTCGCGCCGCTATGCACACGGCTTCCCCGAGGGATACAAGGCGGACTTCACGCCGCGCACCGCCGTCGCCGACCTCCAGCACATCGAACGTCTCGGCAAGGACGACTTCACCCTCAGCCTGTACGAGCCGGTCGGCGCGCCCGAGGGCGAGCGCCGCTTCAAGATCTACCGCACCGGCGCGCCCGTCTCGCTCTCGGCCGTCCTGCCGGTGCTGCAGCGCCTCGGCGTCGAGGTCGTCGACGAGCGGCCGTACGAGCTGAAGCGCACCGGCGCGTCCAAGGCGTGGGTGTACGACTTCGGACTGCGCCTCGACCGTTCGCTCGGCGACCTCGGTGACGACGCCCGCGAGCGCTTCCAGGACGCCTTCGCCGCGGTGTGGACCGGCCAGGCGGAGAACGACAAGTTCAACTGCCTGGTGCTGCGAGCTGGTTTGACATGGCGTCAGGCAATGGTGCTGCGTGCCTACGCCAAGTACCTGCGCCAGGCCGGCGCGCCCTTCAGCCAGGACTACATGGAGGACACCCTCCGCACCAACGTCCACACCACCCGGCTGCTGGTCAACCTCTTCCAGGCCCGCCTCTCCCCGGACCACCAGCGGGCCGGCTCCGAGCTCATCGACGGCCTGCTCGAAGAGCTGGACGGCGCGCTCGACCAGGTGGCCTCGCTGGACGAGGACCGCATCCTGCGCGCCTTCCTCACGCTCATCAAGGCGACGCTGCGCACCAACTACTTCCAGCGCGACGCCGACGGCAGGCCGCACCCGTACCTGTCGATGAAGTTCGACCCGCAGGCCATCCCCGACCTGCCGGCGCCGCGCCCCGCGTACGAGATCTGGGTGTACTCGCCGCGCGTCGAGGGCGTGCACCTGCGCTTCGGCAAGGTCGCGCGCGGCGGACTGCGCTGGTCCGACCGGCGCGAGGACTTCCGCACCGAAGTCCTCGGCCTGGTCAAGGCGCAGATGGTGAAGAACACCGTCATCGTGCCGGTGGGCGCGAAGGGCGGCTTCGTCGGTAAGCGGCTGCCCGACCCGTCGGCCGACCGCGACGCCTGGCTGGCCGAGGGCATCGCCTGCTACAAGACCTTCATCTCCGGCCTGCTCGACATCACCGACAATCTGGTCGGCGGCGAGGTCGTCCCGCCGCACGACGTCGTCCGTCACGACGGGGACGACACCTACCTCGTCGTAGCCGCCGACAAGGGCACCGCGTCCTTCTCCGACATCGCCAACGAGGTCGCGATCTCCTACGGCTTCTGGCTCGGCGACGCCTTCGCCTCCGGCGGCTCCGTCGGCTACGACCACAAGAAGATGGGCATCACCGCCCGCGGCGCGTGGGAGTCGGTCAAGCGGCACTTCCGCGAGATGGGTCACAACACGCAGGAAGAGGACTTCACGGTCGTCGGCGTCGGCGACATGTCCGGGGACGTCTTCGGCAACGGCATGCTGCTGTCGGAGCACATCCGCCTGGTCGCAGCCTTCGACCACCGGCACATCTTCATCGACCCCGAGCCCGACGCGGCCGTCTCGTACGCCGAGCGGCGCCGCCTGTTCGAGCTGCCCCGCAGCAGCTGGGCCGACTACGACCCGAAGCTGATCTCCGCCGGCGGCGGGGTCTTCCCGCGCACCGCCAAGTCGATCAGCATCACCCCGCAGGTCCGCAAGGCGCTCGGCATCGAGGCGAAGATCGCCAAGATGACGCCCGCCGAGCTGATGAAGGCGATCCTGCGCGCCCCCGTCGACCTGCTGTGGAACGGCGGCATCGGTACCTACGTGAAGTCCTCGGCGGAGTCGCACGCCGACGTCGGCGACAAGGCCAACGACGCCATCCGGGTCGACGGCCGCGATCTGCGGGTCCGCGTCGTCGGCGAGGGAGGAAACCTGGGGCTCACCCAGCTCGGCCGGATCGAGTTCGCCCTGCAGGGCGGCAGGATCAACACCGACGCGATCGACAACAGCGCAGGTGTGGACGCCTCCGACCACGAGGTGAACATCAAGATCCTGCTCAACGCAGTGGTCGCCGACGGCGACATGACCGTCAAGCAGCGCAACCAGCTGCTCGCCGAGATGACGGACGAGGTCGGCGCGTTGGTGCTGCGCAACAACTACGCCCAGAACGTGGCGCTCGCCAACAGCATGGCGCAGGCATCGAGCCTGCTCAACGCGCAGCAGCGCTACATCCGGCGACTGGTGCGCGACGGCAAGCTCGACCGCGCGCTGGAGTTCCTGCCCACCGACCGGCAGATCCGCGAACGGCTGAACGCGGGCATCGGCCTCACCCAGCCGGAGACCTCGGTGCTGCTCGCGTACGCCAAGATCACGACCGCCGAGGAGCTGCTCACCACCTCGCTGCCGGACGACCCGTATCTGCTGCAGTTGCTGCACGCCTACTTCCCGCGGGCGCTGCGCGAGCGGTTCACCGCCCAGGTCGACAGGCACGCACTGCGCCGCGAGATCATCACCACGGTGCTGGTCAACGACACGATCAATACCGCGGGTACGACCTTCCTGCACCGTATGAAGGAGGAGACGGGCGCGTCGACCGAGGAGATCGTCCGGGCGCACACCGCGGCCCGCGCGATCTTCGAGATGTCCCGCATCTGGGACGAGGTGGAGGGTCTCGACAACGTCGTGGCCGCCGACGTCCAGACCCGCGTACGGCTCCACTCGCGCCGCCTCGTCGAGCGCGGCACGCGCTGGCTGCTCAACAACCGGCCGCAGCCGCTGGAGATCGCCGAGACCATCGGCTTCTTCACCGAGGGCGTGGCGTCGGTGTGGTCGCAGCTGCCCAAGCTGCTGCGCGGCGCGGACCTGGAGTGGTACCAGGGCATCCACGACGAGCTGACGGGTGCGGGCGTGCCGGAGGAACTGGCGACGCGGGTCGCCGGCTTCTCGTCCGTCTTCCCGGCCCTCGACATCGTCGCCGTCGCCGACCGGGTGAAGAGGGATCCGCTGGACGTCGCCGAGATCTACTACGACCTCGCCGACCGGCTCGGGATCACTCAGCTCCTCGACCGCATCATCGAACTGCCGCGCAGCGACCGGTGGCAGTCGATGGCGCGTGCGGCGATCCGCGAGGACCTCTTCGCGACGCACGCGGCGCTCACTCAGGACGTGCTGTCGGCGGGCGCCGACGCGGCGACGCCGGAGCAGCGCTTCGAGGCGTGGGAGCAGAAGAACGCGGCGCTGCTCGGGCGTGCGCGCTCCACGCTGGACGAGATCCAGGGCTCGGAGTCGTTCGACCTGGCGAACCTGTCGGTCGCCATGCGCACCATGCGGACGCTGCTGCGTACGCGCAGCTGACGGTGACGGCGGGTCCGGGGGCTGCGGCCCCCGGCCCCCGGCGCCGCGGCGAACTCAGGGGGTGAGGCGGACCAGGGTCTCGCCGGTAGCCCTGTGCGTCGCGACCACGTGGGCGTCGGCGGGGATGCGCTCGCCGGGCTGGAGAAGCGCCCAGCGGGCGTGGTAGCGCTGGGTGATCAGGCGTTGGACGGACGGGGTCGCCGTCGGCGAGAAGTAGACGTGGACGTCGTGGCCGCGGCGGTTGCGGACGTCGACGGACAGCGAGGGGTCGGGCCAGGGGCCGGAGACCAGGAAGATGCCGTACGCGGGCAGCACGTGCGTCGCGTGCCAGCCGTCGGTCAGGACCACATCGCCGACCGGGATGCGGTCCGCCGCCCAGCGGTAGCTCGGCCAGGTGACCAGGTGCTGCAGCGGCACCGGTGACCAGGGGATCTCCCACACGGCCCCCACCTGCACCGCGAGACCGATGCATCCGGCCGCCGCCGCGGCCCCGGCCATCGTCTTGCGCAGCCGCGTCCACGGCCGTGGGCGGGTCAGCTCGACGGCGAGCGCGAACTGCGGCGGCATCAGCAGCAATCCGAAGATCCGCCCGTAGGTGTAATGGCCGGAGAACCAGCCGTACGTGGCGATGGCGATGTCCATGACGTACAGCAGCACCAGCGGGTCGAGGCGGTGCCGCCGCCACCGCATCACCAGCGCAGGCACACCGACCACGCTCAGCCCGTACCACGTGATGACCCGCCGCCCGTAGAGCCCCTTGTGGAAGATGTCGACGGTCGTGTCGCCGATGAGCCCGAAGACGTCGTAGTACGGCCATACCACGGCGATGGTGACGCCTACGGCGACGGTCAATGCCCAGCGGGCCGCGGCCCGGCGGTTCCACCCGCGCTGCCATCCGGCGACGATCGCCGCGATACCGGCTGCGGCGCCCACCGAGGTGATCGGGTGGATGAGCAGGATCATCCCCATACAGGCGCCGATGAACGCATGCCGCAGCAGCGATGCCCGGGCCCGCGCCGCCCGTGCGGTCAGCGCCCACATGTGCAGGGTGAGCGAGATCGCGAAGGTGGACGGGAACGTCAACGTCCGAGTCAAGGAGCCGATGTTGAGGAATCCGCTCCACGCGGCGGGGTGGATGCCCCACAGCAGCATCATCCCGGCGAGCGCCAGCACCGGCACCCACCGGTTCGCGCTCAGCGTCCTGGAGAACGCGGCGACACCGGTGAGCAGAACCAGCAGGTTGACCGGCCCCCAGGCCTTGAGGACCACCCAGCCGGGCAGGCCCGTCGCCTTGGCCAGCAGGCCGAGGAAGACGATGAGAGGCGAGTAGTACGGGCTGTTGTCACCCGAGAGGTCGACGAGCGGATTGGCAGGGTGGAGAGGGTTCGCCTTGATCCGCTCGATCGCGGAGGCGTGCTGGCCGAAGTCGGAGATGATGTTGTTGCGCCAGGCGAGCACGTTCATGAAGACGAAGAAAGCGGTGGCGACGAGCAGATACGGGCTCGGTCGCCACGCGGTCAGCCGTCGTCGCAGTCCCGGTGCGCCGGTGCCGGCGCCGGTGCCGGGCGTGGCCGCCGTCGCTGTCGCTGCCGTCATCGATCACTTACCTCCGCGCCGGCCGTGGCAGCCGTCAGAGAAACTGGCCCTCGGAGAAATTGACGCCTCGGGGGTTACGAGCAGGGATCCAAAGGGCCGCCGGGAGGCAACGGCAGGCGGTCGGTTTAGCCCGCTTCGCGGTATGAGTCATGTCACCCGTACGAGTTGTCAGGGCAAGCCCCCTTGCGTACAGGGGGAGGGGGCTGACTACCGTCGTCCCGGTGACCAGCGCCGACATGTCGATGTTGCAGAAGAGCGGAACCCTTCCCGGGCAGCGGGTGGAGGGTGCAGAAGGCTCGGCGACGGGCGGGGCTCGGCCATCGCGCGACCCGTTCTTCGACAATGCGAAGTTTCTGCTGATCGTTCTGGTCGTCATCGGTCACAACTGGTATCCGCTGATCGGCCAGTCGCGGGCGGTCAAGGCCGCCTACATGGTCGTCTACGCCTTCCACATGCCGGCGTTCATCCTGCTCTCGGGCTACTTCTCGCGCACTTTCGAGGCCAGGCCCGAGCAGGTGCGCAAGCTGATCCGCGGCGTCCTGCTCCCGTACGCCGTCTTCGAGATCGCCTACCTCGCCGTCGTCGCGAAGGCCGACAGGCAGCCGTTCAGGCCCGATCTGTTCACCTATCCGAGCTTCCTGTGCTGGTTCCTGATCGCCCTGTTCGTTTGGCGGTTGACGACGCCGGTGTGGCGGGCGGTGCCGAAGCCGGTCCTCGTCGCCGTGCTCGTCTCGCTCGCCGCGGGTCTGATGAACGTCAGTACGGACCTCGCGCTCTCCAGGATCCTGCAGTTCCTCCCGTGGTTCGTGGCCGGGCTCTGCATGGAGCGCGAGCACTTCAAGTGGCTGCACCGGCGGGCGGTGCGCCTGTGGGCGGCGGCTGTGCTGATCACGGCGCTGCCCGTGTCGTACATGCTCGCCCCCGACGCCAACGCGGACTGGCTGGACATGCAGACCAACGCCGCCGGCCTCGGCGTCGGGACCGTCGAGTACCTCGCGATCCGGCTGGGGCTGCTGGCGGTCGGAGCACTCCTCGTCGCGGCGGCGCTGGCGCTCATCCCCGGCCGCAGGCTGCGGCTCACCGTGCTCGGCGCGTACACGATGTACCCGTTCCTGCTCCACGGTCTGGTCGTGAAGACGGCCCAGGGACTCGGGCTGTACGCCACGGTCGCCAACAGCGGGCCGGTGGCCGTGGTCACGCTCACGCTGGCCGCTGTGGCGCTCGCACTGCTGCTGACGACGCCGCCGGTGCGGAAGCTCGTGGGGTGGGCGGTGGAACCGCGGGTGCCCCGGTGGTCGCGGCCGGGTCTACTCGGGCGCTGAGGAGCCGGCGGAGGGCGGCGGGGCCGGGCGACGCTCGTCGAGGGGCACGACCGGTGGCAGCCGGTCCTCCTGCTGGGCCAGGAAGACCCTGCGGACGACGCGTTCCGCTGCGTTCCCGTCGTCGTACGGGCAGAAACGGGCGCGGAACGCGGCGCGCAGCCGCGCCGAGCGCGGGCCGTGCCAGGCGTCCGAGGTGAAGACGCCGATGAGTTCTTCCTCGGTGCGCGCGACGGGGCCGGGCGGCTCGCTGGTGATGTCGAAGTAGGTGCCCCGCGCGGCGCGATAGGTCTCCCAGTCGGTGGCCAGGATGACGATCGGGCGGTCGAGGTTGGCGTAGTCGAACATCACGGACGAGTAGTCGGTGAGCAAGGCGTCGGAGGCGAGGCAGAGTTCCTCGACCGACGGGTGTGCCGAGACGTCGATGATGCGGGCGGTGCCCGCCTCTTCGTCGGCGTTGCCCTCGTCGTCACGGTCGGTTGTCAGTGGGTCCTGGTAGAAGTAATGAGAGCGGGTCAGCAGCGTGAACTCCGGGCCGAGGGCGCGCGCGAGGCGTCCGAGGTCGAGCTGGGCGACGGGCCGCTTGCTGTAGTCGCGGTGGGTGGGGGCGTAGAGGATCGCGATACCGGAGGAGGGGATGCCGAGGGTGGCACGTATGCGGGAGACGTCGTCGGCGGTCGCGCGCTGGAAGACGTCGTTGCGCGGATAGCCGTATTCGAGGGTGGTGTACGCGGCCGGGTAGGCGCGCTCCCAGGACAGCGTGGAGTGGCGGTTGGAGGTGAGGGAGTAGTCCCAGCGGTCGACGTGGTTCAGCAGCCGGTCGAAGTCCGTGCCGGCCGCGGCGGCGGGGTGGTCCAGCAGATCGAGGCCCATCGTCTTCAGCGGGGTGCCGTGGTGGGTCTGCAGATGGATCTGGCCGGGCCGCTTCGCCAGCAGATAGGTGAAGTTGACGTTGTTGACGAAGTAGGTGGCGCGGGCGAGGACCTTCCAGAAGGCGGCGGAGCCGGGGTGCAGCCGGCGTACGCCGTCGGGAAGGGTGTGGGCGTACTCGGGTGAGGTGATCCAGGCCGTGCGGATGTGCGGGGCAAGTCGGCGGACGGCGGCCTCGATCGCGGCCGGATTGCAGGAGTAGCCCTTGTTCCAGTAGGCGGCGAAGACCGCGAGATTGCGGTCGAGGGGGAGGAGGCGCTGGATGCGGTAGTAGACCCGCAACAGCCCGGCACGCAGGCTCTTGTAGGCCTCCGGTCCGTGGACGCCGGCCCAGCGGCGCACACGTCCGGCGCGCCACCGCAGCATGAACGGTACGCGGCTGCGGGCGCCGGAGGCCGGCCGGTGGCGGCGGTAGTGGCCGGCGCACTGCCCCAGGTATGCGCGGCGGGCGGTACGGGGCAGCGGATCGGGGGTGGTCCAGGCCGCCGTCATGTCGTCGAGCATGCGGTGGAAGAGCACCAGGTGCCACGAGGACAGCTGCGGATGCTCGGCGAGAAAGGCGAAGACGCGGTCGTACTGCTCGAAGATGTCGGATCGCGGACGGCCGTCCCGGCCGAGGAGGCAGGAGCTGAGGCGGGAGACCCGGGGCTGCTTCTCGTGCAGGCAGACGCGGTCGAGCAATGCGATGGACGAGGCGGTCAGCAGCGCCTGGAAGCACCAGGGGATCTCTTCGTACGCGCCGGGCGGGAAGGCGAGCCCGGTGCCGGTGACGAACTCGCGGCGGTAGGCCTTGGCCTTGGCGCCGGCCGGCAGGCGCAGCAGTTCCGGGCGTCCGGCAAGGGTGAACGGCTGAGGGCCACCGTCGGCGAGGAGCCCGGCCGGCTCGTCGTGCACCGCTTCGCCGTCCCACGGGATGCGGACGCGCCCGAAGACCAGGACGTCCGGATCGCCGGTCCGCTTCAGTCGGTCGGCGATCGCACGCAGCGATCCGGGGGCGAGGGTGTCGTCGCCGTCGAGGACGAGGAGATAGTCGCCGCTGGCGCGCTCTATCGCCGCGTTGCGCGCGGGTCCCGGGCCCACGCTCTGCGGCAGCCGGATCGCGCGGACGCGTGTGTCGTGGGCCGCGGTCTCGTCGATGATCTCGCCGCAGCCGTCGGGCGAGCCGTCGTCCACAGCGATGAGCTCGATGTCCCGGTATGACTGGGAGAGCACGGACGCCAGGCCCTCACGCAAGCACGCCTGGACCTTGCGGGCGACGACGATGACGCTGAACCGGGGCACGGCACTTCCTGGGCGCTCGGCGCGGACGATCGGTGCGGACGATCGGTGCGGACGACGAATCAAGGCTAGGGCGCGCACCCCTAGGGCTGCAGTCGAATGTTGATCTCAGCTGCGTAACGAGCGTGCACGGGGGTTGACGTGCTGTCACGCGAGGTCTTGATTAGGCCTACCGCCGGGGAAGATGAGGAGATTGCCATGCCTGTCTCAGCGAAGCGGCTGGTGGCCACGGTCGGGGTCGCCATGGCCCTGGTCGCCGGAGCCACCGCGTGCTCTTCGGGTTCGTCGACCGGTTCCAGCAAGCCGGCCCCTGTCGGGCCTGCTGCAGGGACGATCGAGTGGGAGGCCGCACCGATCACCCAGGGCTCCAACGATCCCCGTCAGGTACTGATCCAGGCCTTCGAGAAGGCCTATCCGAAGATCAAGGTGAACCTGATCTCGGGTGCGACCGACACCGACACGCTGCGCGGCACCCTGACGACGCAGATCTCCGGCGGCTCCTCGACACCGGACGTGTACAACGGCGACGTGATCTGGCCCGCGCAGTTCGCGCACGCGGGGCTCGCCTCACCGCTGTCGGACTACCTTCCCTCCAGCTACTGGAGCCAGTTCGCACCGGGCCTGGTCTCGGGCGCCACGTACCAGGGCAAGATCTACGGCTCCCCGCTCTACGCCGACGAAGGCTTCCTCTACTACCGCAAGGACCTGCTCGCCAAGGCACACCTGCCCGTGCCCACCACCTGGGAGCAGCTGGTCAGCGAGTCCAAGACGCTGCAGTCCCAGGGCCTGGTCAAGTACGGTTTCGTCTGGGAGGGCGGCGCGTACGAGGGGCTGACCTGCAACTGGACCGAGTTCATGAGCGACGCCGGCGGCTCCACAATCAACTCGGACGCCAGCAAGGCCACCATCAACTCGGCTGCCTCGGTCAAGGCGTTGACCTTCATGCGGTCGCTGATCTCCAGCGGTGTCTCGCCCTCGTCGGTGACAACGATGCAGGAGCCGCAGGCGATGTCGACGTTCGACGACGGCCAGGCCGCGTTCCTGCGCAACTGGGACTACGCCTACTCCAACGCCAACACGCCGCAGAACTCACAGGTCGTCGGCAAGGTCGGGGTCGCGCTGCCGCCGACCTTCGCAGGCCAGTCCGGGCCGGGCTACTCCAACGTCGGCGGCTGGAATGTGTATCTGAACCCGCACAGCAAGAACGTCGGCGCGTCGCTCGCGTTCATCAAATGGCTGGCGAGCCCGGCGGCCCAGGACATCCTCGCCGGGCAGTACTCGGAGATCCCCACCAACCAGTCGGTGCGGACCGACCCCGCGATCCTCGCGAAGAACCCGGTGCTCGCGGTGGCGGCGCACACCAAGCTGATCGCGCGTCCGTCGCAGACCCCGCAGTACCCGAAGGTCAGCCAGGCGGTGTACTCCAACATCAACGCCGCACTGTCCGGGTCCGTCGCCCCGTCTTCCGCGTTGTCGTCGGCGTCGAGCCAGATTGACACCGCCGTCTCCGGAGGCGGCCTGTAGCAGGCCCGGCGATGATGGGGGATGAGTCATGAGCGTTGACAGCGCATCGGGCGTCACCGTGCCGGAGCCGGTCCCCGCGGGGGTCGTGCTCCGGCCGCCGGACAGCAGCGTCCGCCGCAACCAGCGGCTGCTCGCCCGGCTGGGATGGCTGTATTCGGCCCCGGCGCTGCTGCTCGTCGCCGCCGTCACGATCTTCCCGATCGTCTTCTCGGTGGTGATGAGCCTCAGCCACGTCACAGTCAGCGGCAGTGGATTCGCGCTCGGCGGATTCACCGGCAGCAATTACTCGGCGATGTTCGGCGCCCAACTGTGGCGCTACGCACTCGAATTCACCCTCGCTTACACCTTCGGCACCGTGCTCGTCGAGATCGTGCTGGGCACGCTCGTCGCCCTCGTTCTCGAACGGCTGACCATCGCACGCGGCTGGCTCATGGCGCTGCTGCTCATCCCATGGGCGATGGTCACCGTCATCTCCGCGGAGCTGTGGGACTACATCTACAACGGCGTCTACGGCGTGGGCACATCGATCCTCCACGACCTGGGCATGCAGCAGCCGAATCTGCTCGGCACCCCGACGGCCGCGATCATCTCGATGGCGGCTGCCGACATCTGGAAGACCACCCCGTTCGTGTCGATCATCGTCGTCTCCGGCCTGGTGATGCTGCCCGTCGAGCTCACCGAGGCCGCGCGCATCGACGGCGCCAACGGCTGGCAGATCTTCTGGCGCGTCACTCTGCCGCAGCTGCGGCCCACACTGGCGCTCGCCGTGCTCTTCCGCATCCTGCAGGCGTTCGGCCTGTTCGACCTTCCGTATGTGCTGACCGGCGGCGGTCCCGGCAACAAGACCGAGTCGCTGGCGCTGCTCGGCTGGCAGACGATGTTCTCCGACCTGGACTTCGGCCCCGGAGCCGCCGTCGCGGTCTCCACCGCGGCGCTGACGCTCATCGGCTGTCTGCTGTTCCTGAAGGTCTTCCGCAGCCAGGTCGGAAAGGAGGAGCTGTGATGACGGCAGGGACTGGGGCCCTGGAAGGCGCCGCGCGTGTCGTGGCGCCGAAGCGGACCCGCGGGCGGCACCGCGGCTGGCGGCGCTGGATCAACGGCGTCAACCTGGCGGCGCTGGTCATCGCCGTCATCGTCGCGGCACCCCTCTACTGGATGATCACCAGCTCGTTCAAGGGCCCCAAGGAGATCGGCGGGGCGCCCAGCCTGTGGCCGCACCATCTCTCCGGGGCCAACTACCAATCCGCCTTCTCCCACTACCACTTCGAGACCTATCTGCTGAACTCGGTGATCGTCTCGGTGTGCGCGACGGTCATCGTGCTGGGGTTCGGCATGTTCGCCGGCTACGGCCTGGCCCGCCTGCCGATGCGCGGCAAGTTCACCATCATGGTCACGCTGCTGATGATCTCGCTTTTCCCGGCGATCGCGATCGTCTCGCCGCTCTACCTGATCATGCGCGATCTGGGGTGGCTGAACAGCTACCAGGCGCTGATCATCCCCTACGCGGCGTTCAACCTGCCGTTCGCGATCTGGATCCTGCGCAACTTCTTCCTCGGCATCCCACGCGAGATGGAGGAGGTCGCCCGCGTCGACGGCGCATCGCCCACCAGGACCGTGGTGTCGATCATCGTGCCGCAGGTGCTGCCCGGCCTGTTCACGGCGGGCGTGTTCACCTTCACCGCCTGCTGGACCGAGTTCCTGATGGCGCTCACCTTCAACAATTCCGACCAGTACCGCACCATCGCCGTCGGAATCGCCGAGTTCGGCGGGGAGTTCACCGTGCCCTACGGCACCATCTTCGCCGCCGCGACGGTCGCGGTGCTGCCCATCGCCATCCTCGTCCTCGTCTTCCGGCGTGCCGTCATCTCCGGCCTCACCTCAGGAGCCGTCAAGGGCTGAGCGTTCCGGCAGTGGCAGCGCGGGCTCGGCGGAGACCGACTCGGCCGCCCGCTGCAGGGCACTCGCCAGCAGCGCCAGGTCCGTCGGCCCGTTACCGAGTTCGCGCAGCGGGCGACGGGCCGGCGGGTCGCCCATCCGCTCCCACTCCAGCGGCACCACGGTCGGGCGCAGCGTCGCCGTCCGCGGGATGCGGCCGCTGACCCGTCCGGCCTGGAACGGCGTCACCGCGCCGTCGGGTCGCCGCAGATAGCCCCGGCCCGGCAGGGACTCGTCGAGCCCCGCAGGATCCTCGACGTGCACGAGCAGCGCCGCCGACTCCGGATCCTCCGTCCGCAGCGCGATCCGCAGCCGCGACCGCTCGTCCGCCTCCGTGCCCGCCGTGCGCTCCGGACGGCCGGTCGACGCCACCAGATGCACCCCGAGCCGGGCGCCGGCGCGCGCCACGCCCTCCACCGCCCGTACGACCGAACCGGCCGCGGGCCGCCCCGGACTGCCGAGCGCGGGTGCCGTCAGCGCGTCGAGATCGTCCACGACGACGACCAGACGCCGCTCGGCACGCCAGGCGTCGAGCGCGTCGAACGAGTCGAAGGAGCTCTCGTCCAGCATCTCCTCACGGCGCTTCAGCTCGGCCGAGAGTGCCTGCGCGAACTCCCGCATCCGTGCCGGGTCGGAGGCCGCCAGATACGTCGAGACATGCGGCAGATCCGTGCAGACCCGCAGCCCCTCGCCGCGCTCCGGGGCGCCGTCGATCAGGACGAGCGACAGCCGGTCCGGCCGCGCGGCGGCAGCGAGCGCCGCGGTGACCGAGCGAAGCAGCTCCGTCTTTCCCGAGCCGGCCGCACCGCCGACCAGCAGATGCGGGCCCTCGGTGACGAGATCGGCCGTCACCGGACCCTCCGGGCCCGCTCCGAGCACGGCCCGTGCGGCGGCGGGACCGGCGGTGCCCCCCGAGCCGGCAGGGCCGGCCGTCCAACGCGCCGAGATCTTCGCGGGGGTGGCGAGCGCGAGGTCCAACTCATCGAGCAGGCGGGCGGTCGGGGGCAGCGCGCTGCGCTTCCGTCGCCCCGCACCGTCCGCCTCGCGCAGCGGTGCCAGTGCACGGGCGAACCGCTCGGCCCACGCCGGCGACACCGCGTCGACGGTGATCAGCGAGCCGGCGGAGCCGTCGTCGGGCCATGGCGAAGGGGTCACGCTCAGCGTCGTCGCCACGTCACCGCCGAGCCGCGCCACCGATCCGCACTCAGCAGTCAGCAGCTCGGACTGCTCGTCCAGGCACACGAGATGGACGCCGACGGCAGGACCCGCGTGCGCCAGGCGCGCCACGGTCTCACGCAGTGCCATGGACCCAGGGTCGCCGTCCACCACCACGACGGTGAACGGCCCCGTGCGGCGGGCGGCCGAGGCGGCGACCGCCTCCGGGGCGGCCGTCGCCCACCCCGGCCCGAGCGGCCCGTCGTCCAGACGCCGCGTCAACTCTGCGGTACGCGCCTCCGCCTGCTCGCGGTCGAACGCGAGCAGCAGTCGGCAGTCCTGGCCGTGCGCGGGGCGCACGTGCGGCAGCCAGTTGAGCCAGGCCCACTCATCGGCGCGCTCGTCGAGGGGGCGTGCGCGGTCCGCGCTGATCAGGACGAGTTCGAGCACCGAGGGGGAGTGCAGCGCGCACAACTGGGCGACGACGGCACGCGCCAGCCCGGCCAGCCGTGGCCGGGGCCCGGCAAGCCCGAGCGAGCCGGTGCGCCGCAGGTCGGCGGTGACGGGCACGGACGGCAGCAGGCCCCCGTCGACCCGCCGATCGGTGGTGCCGAGCCGCACGGTCAGCGCATCGGCCTGGTCGGCGCCCCGCTCCCACAGACGCGGGCCCGGCCCGAGCGCGGTGACCAGGACGGTTGCCGGATCGGGTGCGCGGCCGCGCAGCGCGGCCGCGTGGGCGGCGAGCCGTGCCGCCTCAAAGGCTCCGGATCCGGCGCGGCCGGAGCCCCGCCCGGCGCCGGCGGCGATGCGCCGTGCCCAGGCTCCTATGGCCCCTGACAGCCCCCCGCCGCGTCCTGCGGGGGGTGTGCCGGGGGTGCCGGGGGCGCCGAGCACTCCGCCTCGCGAGGCGAAGGTCGTCGCATTGCGGTCGACGGCCCCGAGCCGGTGCGGCGTGGCGACCCGGCTGCCGCCCTCGCCGCCTTCCTCTGCTTCCTCTGCTTCCTCCGCTTCCTCCGCTCCCTGCGCGTCGTGCACGGCCCCCGGGCGGCCGCCGGTGCCGGTCCCATGGGACGTGGGCGCGCTGGGATACGCGGAGCTGCTGAGCCCGGTGGCACCGCCGAGGTGGCTCGTCGTCGCCGCGGCGGGCACGCCGGGCGTGGCGGGCGGCGGTGCGAAGGCGCCGGGCCGGCCCGTGTCCTCGGCGGAATCGGGCCTCCTCGGGCTCGGCACGCGCTCGGCCGCATGCGCCCCCGAGGCGCCCGGACCTCCGGCGCCCGGCGTGAATGCGGTGCGGGCGGTACGCAGGAGGGCGACGCACAGATGGCCCTCGGCGTCCGGGGCCACCGGCAGACTCGCCGAGGGCGCGGGCACGGCGTCGGTCTCCGCCGCCTGGCCTGCGGCCGGGCCGGGCTCCAGGCGGAGTGTGGACTCCCCCATGCGCAGCAGAGCCCCCGGCGGCAGCGGCACCGGTCGCTCCCCGACCGGATGACCGTCGACGCTCGTGCCGTTCGTCGACCCCAGGTCGCTGACCGAGACATGGCCGGTCTGCGGGTCCAGGGTCACGGCGCAGTGCAGCCGTGACACGTCCGGGTCGTCGAGGGGGACGTCGGCCGCGGCCGACCGCCCGATCCGCACCTGACCGCCGTGGAGCAGATGGACCCCGCCGGCGTCGGGGCCGCCGATGACGTGCAGCTCCGCGTGGGCGCCCGAGTCGTGGGGGTGCTCGTCGTGGTGGCCGTGGTCGGCGGGGGCGTGCAGCGAGAGCACGGCGCCGTCGACGAGCGGGGGCACTCCGAGCACCGCGGTGCCGGGATCGAGCCGCTGGGCCCCTGCGTAGAGCGGCACGGCGGAGCCGGACGACCGCACGGGCTGCCCGGAGCCGGCGCTCGCCGCAAGCGCGCCCGCCACCGCGCCGAGGGCCGTCCCCGCCGGAGCGGTGACGAGCACGTCGCAGGCGCGGCCGCTGCGTGGCCCGAGGACGGTCAGCCGGATCTGCATCGTCGTCCGCGTCCCTTCTACCGTCACTACCGTCACTGGCGTTCCTGCCGGATCTGCCGGATCTGCTTCGTGCCTGAGGCATCCTCCCACTCGTCACTGACAACGCGCCTCCGGCGTCCCCGCCAACGATCTTGTTCGATCATCGACCGGTCACCGATGGTCGGGAACCGGACGAATTGCGGCAACCGTCCCCGGCGGGACGCGCCGCCCGGGCCCTCCGTGGCCGCCGGACAGGCCGGTGAACCAAGAGGGCCTCCCCCGCGTCCTTCCCTCAAGCCCCACGTCACGCGTGGCGAGGCGCCCGGGCGCTGGCCCGGACGCTTTCCGGCCGCGGCACTACAGTGGGGCGGAGGAGGCCCGTGAGGGCCCCCGTCCATGATGTTGACCGTGACGATCACGACCTGGGAGCGCATGCCGTGCGGCCGGTAGGCAGCAAATACCTGCTCGAGGAGCCGCTCGGGCGCGGGGCGACGGGCACCGTCTGGCGTGCCCGGGTGCGCGAGGACGCCGCCCTGCCCGAGGGCGTCGACGGTGCCGAGGGCGCGCCCTCGCACCCCGGCGAGGTCGTGGCGATCAAGGTGCTCAAGGAGGAGCTCGCAAGCGATCCCGACATCGTGATGCGCTTCCTGCGGGAGCGCTCGGTGCTGCTCCGCCTCACCCACCCCAACATCGTCCGCACCCGCGACCTGGTGGTGGAGGGCGAGCTCCTCGCTCTCGTGATGGACCTGGTCAACGGCCCCGATCTCCACTGCTACGTCCGTGAGAACGGCCCGTTCACGCCGATGGCCGCCGCCCTGCTCACCGCCGGCATCGCCGACGCACTCGCGGCGAGCCACGCCGACGGCATCGTCCACCGCGACCTCAAGCCCGCCAACGTCCTCCTCGCCAGCAGCGAGGACGGCTCGCAGATGTATCCGATGCTGACCGACTTCGGCATCGCCCGTCTGGCGGACTCCCCGGGTGTCACACGCACGCATGAATTCGTCGGCACGCCCGCGTACGTCGCGCCGGAGTCCGCCGAGGGCCGGGAGCAGACCTCGGCCGTCGACGTCTACGGCGCCGGCATCCTCATGTACGAGCTGGTCACCGGCCATCCGCCGTTCCGCGGCGAGAGCGCGCTCGAAGTGCTCCACCAGCACCTCAGCCAGGATCCGCGCCGCCCCTCCACCGTGCCCGAGCCGCTGTGGACGGTCATCGAACGCTGTCTGCGCAAGAACCCCGACGAGCGCCCCAGTGCCGAGAATCTCGCCTGTGCGCTGCGCGTCGTCGGCCACGGCATCGGTGCCCACGCCACGCCGCAGGCCGCCGAGGCCGCGCTCGGCGTGGGCACCCTGCTCGCGCCCGATCCCGCCCCGGCCCGCGTGCCCGGCACCGGCGCGGGCGCGGCCGCGGCGGCGGGGGCTGTGGCGGGAGCCGCTGCGGGTGCCGCAGCGGCGGCGGCCATGGGCGGCGGCGACCCGACACAGGTGATGCAGGGCGGCAGCCACGCATACGACCCCAATGCCGCCACCAGCGTGCTGCCCGGCTCGGCAGCGGACGGCACCCGCGTGATGCCGTCGACAGGGCCGCAGGGACAGCAGGGGCCGCAGGCGCCGCAGGGCCCGCACCCCTGGGAGTCGCAGCTCAGTGCGGCGCGCAACCGCAACCAGCAGACCGAGATCGGCTACCTCGACCCCAGCCAGGACCCGCTGCGCCACCGCCCGCGCCGGCAACCCGCCCCCGCGCCCGCCCAGCAGCCGTACGGGCAGCCGCAGCCGCAGCAGCGCCAGCGCTACGAGCCCCGGCCCGAGCGGTACGAGCCGCAGCGCCGCCCGGAGCGAGAGCCCGCACCGCGTCGCGAGCCCAGGCAGCGCACCCCGATGCGGATTCCGGGACTGGGATGTCTCAAGGGCTGCCTGTTCATGATCTTCATCCTCGTGGTGATTTTTGTCCTCGTGTGGAACTTCACGCCTGTACCGCACTGGATCGCGAAGGGCGAGAACTGGTACGAGGCCACGTCGAGCTGGATCAAGTCGGCCTACCACTGGGTCACCACGCTCGGCAGTGCGGCCAGGAGCATGCACATCCCGAAGAGCGGCGGTCTCGGCTGACGCCCCCTCGCGCTGCGCTCAACTCGTCAGCCGACTCTGGAGATTTGTCGACTTCCAGAGGGTGATTTCTCCCGCAGAAGCCGCACTCACCCCCGACTGGTTCCCCCAATGGCCCCTCATCCGCGTAGCTTTGTCGCCAACAGACCGTCGGATGGCGTGAGACTGTGCCCCTTGAGGGCGCAGTTGATTCGGATGAGTCGGAGCAGCCTTGGCACGGAAGATCGGCAGCCGGTACACCGCCCACCAGATCCTCGGGCGGGGTTCTGCCGGAACGGTATGGCTGGGCGAGGGACCCGAGGGTCCGGTCGCCATCAAGCTGCTGCGTGAAGACCTCGCCTCGGACCAGGACCTGGTCGGCCGCTTCGTCCAGGAGCGCACGGCGTTGCTCTCGCTCGACGACCCGCACATCGTCGGAATAAGAGATCTCGTCGTCGACGGCACCGACCTGGCCCTCGTCATGGACCTCGTACGCGGCTCCGACCTGCGCTCGCGCCTCGAACGCGACCGCCGGCTCGCCCCCGAGGCCGCCGTCTCCATCGCTGCCGACGTCGCCGACGGGCTCGCCGCCGCGCACGCCGCCGGCGTCGTCCACCGCGACGTGAAACCGGAGAACGTCCTGCTCGACGCGGCCGCCCCGCCCGGACCCGGCGGCGCGCCCCCGGCCATGCTCACCGATTTCGGCATCGCCAGGCTCGTCGACTCACCCCGCCGCACCCGGGCGACCCGCATCATCGGCACCCCGGACTACCTTGCGCCCGAGATCATCGAGGGCCTGCCGCCCCGCGCGAGCGTCGACATCTACGCCCTCGCGACCGTCCTGTACGAACTCCTCACCGGCTTCACGCCCTTCGGCGGCGGCCACCCCGGCGCCGTGCTGCGCCGCCACGTGACCGAGACGGTCACCCCGGTGCCCGGCATCCCCGACGCGCTCTGGCAGATCCTCGCCCAATGCCTCGCCAAGGCCCCCGCCTCCCGGCTCACCGCCGGCGAGCTCGCCGAACGGCTGCGCCGCCGGCTGCCCGAGCTCGCCGGGCTGCCACCGCTGGAGGTGGCCGCACCGCATGACGGCGACGGCCGCACGGGCGCGGGGGAGACCGACGCGGAGGAGACGGCCGAGCCCGCTCCGTCCGCCCCTCGTACCCGGCGCGGCGCCGTCCCGCTGGTGCGCGCCTCGGCCCCGGACTCCAGCCGCGAGACCCACACCAGCATCAAGCTCCCCACCGCGGACGAACTCGCAGGCTATCCACGCCGCGAAGGAGGGACCCACCGTCCGACGATGGCGGGCGGCGGCGCCCGAGCCCGCCACCGTGCCGTCTCCGACTCGGTCCGCAGGCGCCGCATCAAGCTCGCGGCCGCCGCGGCCGCCGCACTGGTGGCCGCGGGAATCGGAGGCTGGGCGCTCGCGTCCGGCGGCGACGACGCCAAGGCCAACACCCGCGAGGACCACCAGCCCGGCGACTCCACCGCCACCAGCCCCGGCGCCGACGCCTCCCCGCAGGGCAGCACCGGCACGCCCGTCGCGCTGCCGCGCTGGTCCGCCTTCCAGGACGCCCCGCGCCCGGGTGTTCCGCTCACCGGCGGACCGCGCGCGATCGCGCTCTCCGGCACCACGTACGTCTTCGCGCGCGGCGCGGACCAGAACGTGTGGTACATCACCCGCGACGAGCGCAGCGGACGGTACGGGGCCTGGCAGCGGCTCACCGGGATACACGTCACCGACGACCCGGCGGTGGTCTCCGCGCAGCAGGGGCAGCTGGACCTCTTCGCGCTCGGTACGGACGGACTGCTGTACCGCAGGACGATGTCCGCGGCGGGCAGCGGCTGGGGCGCTTGGTACCAGGTCGACGAGCGCACGCACTTCGACGCGGCCCCGGCGGCCGCGTCCTCCGCGCCCGGCCGCATCGACCTCGTCGGCCTCACCGGAGGTCAGCTGGTCACCGCGTCGTTCGTCGGGGGCCGCTGGAACGTGTGGGCCGCGCTGCCCGCGGCCGGTCGCGTTGCGGTCGCGCCCGGCCTCGTCTCGCGTGCGCCGGGCACGCTCGACGCATTCGTCGTCCGCAAGGCCGACGGTGCGGTGGTGCGGTTGCCCTACACGGGCGGTGCGTGGCAGCCGCCGCAGGTCGTCGGGCACTTCGATGCGGCGGGGCGGCCCGAGGCGGGTTCCTCGGGCGAGCCGGGCGGACAGACGTACGTGTTCGCTCCCGAGGAGGGGGGCGGGCTGGCGGAGGCGACCGGCCTTGCGGACGGTGACTGGGAGATGACGCAGGTGCAGGCGCCGTCGGCGGGCGGCTCCGCGGCGGGAGTGCTGGCCGCCGACGGGCATGTCGAGCTGTGGGTGCGCACGGGGACGGGCGGCCTTGCCGTGGCGGTGGGCTGATCCCGGCCCTCCCGCTCGGGCCCGCGGGGTCACCGGGGCCAGCCGGTAGGCTGGTGTCGTGGCAATCCTCGACGTACCCGAAGAGCTGAAGTCCCTCTCCTCCACCATGGAGTCGATCGAGGCCGTCCTCGACCTCGACAGGATGAGGGCCGACATCGCCTCACTCGAGGAGCAGGCGGCCGCCCCCTCGCTGTGGGACGACCCCGAGAGCGCGCAGAAGATCACCAGCCGGCTCTCATACCTCCAGGGGGAGCTGCGCAAGGTCGAGGCGCTGCGCAGCCGCATCGACGACGTCGGGGTGCTCTTCGAGCTGGCCGAGGCCGAGAACGACGCCGACACCCGCGCCGAGGCAGAGGCGGAGCTGGACGCCGTCCGCAAGGCCGTCGACGAGATGGAGGTGCGGACGCTGCTGTCGGGTGAGTACGACGCCCGGGAGGCGCTGGTGAACATCCGCGCCGAGGCGGGCGGTGTCGATGCCGCCGACTTCGCCGAGCAGCTGCAGCGCATGTACCTGCGCTGGGCGGAGCGGCACGGCTACCCGACGGAGGTCCTGGAGACCTCGTACGCGGAAGAGGCCGGCATCAAGTCGACGACCTTCGCTGTCAAGAGCCCGTACGCCTACGGGACGCTCTCGGTCGAACAGGGCACGCACCGCCTCGTGCGCATCTCGCCCTTCGACAACCAGGGCCGCCGCCAGACCTCCTTCGCGGGCGTCGAGGTGCTGCCCGTGGTCGAGCAGAGCGACCACGTCGAGATCGACGAATCCGAGCTGCGCGTCGACGTCTACCGTTCCTCGGGGCCTGGCGGCCAGGGCGTCAACACGACCGACTCGGCGGTGCGGATCACTCACCTGCCGACCGGCATCGTGGTCTCCTGCCAGAACGAGCGCTCGCAGATCCAGAACCGCGCCTCCGCGATGAACGTCCTGCAGGCCAAGCTGCTGGAGCGGCGCCGTCAGGAGGAGCAGGCGAAAATGGACGCGCTCAAGGGCGACGGCGGCAACTCCTGGGGCAACCAGATGCGTTCGTACGTCCTGCACCCGTACCAAATGGTCAAGGACCTGCGGACGGAGCATGAGGTGGGTAACCCTCAGGCGGTGCTCGACGGGGAGATCGACGGCTTCCTGGAGGCTGGGATCCGCTGGCGCAAGCAGCAGGAAAAGTAAGAATCTGACGGATATTTATCACAGGCGTATACCCAACTGCCCGTCAAACGCTGCCAATTCGGGCATTGGGTGTGCAATGCGCTTGACCGTGATGTGAAAACCGGGAAAGCTGACCCGCGGCATGCGTATGACGGGGCGCGCGTGCGGACGGGGGTGGACGGGCTGTCATTGCGGTCCGTGACTCGAACGCCCCGAGTGCCGCAGCCCTGTGCATAGCTGCTCCGTATACGACTAAGCAGCTACTGGGGGTAGTTGGCAGATGAATCATCGTAAAACTCGGGTGCGTGTCGCCCGGATCACCGCTGGTGCGGTATTCGCGGTCGGCGCGTCGCTGACCGCCGTGGGTACGGCGCAGGCTGCCGGGGTCAGTGGAGACGGCTCGACGACGCAGGCCGGCTCGCAGGACAGCGGCCTGCTCGGCGGGATTCTCGGCACCCTGCTGGGCGACAACGGCAACGGCGGCTCGGACCAGGGCTCCACGGAGGGTTCCACTCAGGGTTCGACGCAGGGCTCCACTCAGGGTTCGACGCAGGGCTCCACTCAGGGTTCGACGCAGGGCTCCACGGAGGGTTCCACGCAGGGCTCCACTCAGGGCTCGACGCAGGGCTCCACTCAGGGTTCGACGGAGGGTTCGACGCAGGGCTCCACTCAGGGTTCGACG
>NZ_JANFNG010000044.1 GCF_024436035.1 Streptomyces humicola | reverse complement strand
CCACCATCCTCGTAGTCATCAAAATCGCCCAAGTCGCCCTCAACCACTGAACACCACCTGAAGGCAGGTGCCGCGTGACCACCCCACGACGGGGAAGAAGACCGGTATGCGGACGGCTCCCCGCCCATGGCCCGCCGAGGGCGTCATCGCGCTCGGCATCGTCTCACTGGCGCTCCTCCAACTGGTGGCCTGGAATCTGGCACCCCGGCCGGACCGGCTGCTGATCGGCGGCGCCCTCGCACTCGTCGCCGTCGCCGCGTGGACCGCGTATGCGCTGGTACGCCACGGCCGCCGCGACCGCGATCCCACGCGACGCGCCGCCGTACCGCCTGACGCCGACCCCGACACCGACCCCGACACCGGTGAACAGTGGTTCACCGATGACACCCTTGACGGTTTCCCCGCGCAGGCCGTCCGCCCGCTCCTGGAGGGCCCGGACCCGCCCGATCCCAACCGGCTCTACACCGCCTGGGTCTTCGCCCGCCACGGCTACGACACCGTATGGATCGCGCACCACCTCGACCTGCCTACGGCGGCCGTCAAGCCGCTCGTCGACGCCGTCAGCGCGGGCCGCCGCAGGGCGCAGCGCTCGTCGTGACACACCACGTCACATGACATGACGCGTGAGGCGGCGTCAATTGACGCAGGGGATCCCGCCCATCCTCACCGACTCGCCCGCAAAGGACCCGCTCGGCACTGGCCAGGGCGTGGCGCCCGGCGAAGGCACCGCGGAGCCGTTCGCGCCGTACTGCGGGGTGAACCCGGCACCGATGATCACCAGGACATGGCCGGGCCGCACCGTGCGGCCGCGCAGCGGCCTGGGCACGCCGAGGCGTGCGGCGATCTGTGCGGCCGCCTCCTGCGCCCCCGGTCCGTAGACGACCGTGGTGGTACCGGCCGGGTAGAGGGCGTTGGCGACATCTCCCGCGGTGTAGCCAAGGGCGGCAAGCGCCCGTGACTCCGCGGCGGCGGCGCCGGGGATGCCGCCGCCGTTGCGTACGTCCACGACCGCGGGCGCCACCCGGCCGGGCGCCTGCCCGGCGCCTGCGCCGGGCTCGCCGCCCGCGCCCTGGTGCGAGGCATCCCGGCCGATCATCACGCGGACCAGCGACCTGATCCTCACCGGGTTCACGAGGTTGACCGACTCGCCGTTGCGCGTGCCGAATCCGGCGATGGGCAGCGTGTGGAACACGACGTTGCCGCCGGTGAGGTTGGGGGCCTGGCGCGCGAAGTCGAGGACGTCCCAGCTGTTGTCGATGACGACGTCCTTCTGCACCACGGCGAACAGGTCCTGCATTCTGCCCAGGTCGCTGAAGACCCCGTCGGTCTTCAGCTTGTGGGTGACGGAGGCGAGGAACGCCTGCTGCCGGTGGGTACGGTCCAGGTCGCCCTCGGGCAGCCCGTGCCGCTGCCGCACGAAGGCGAGTGCCTGGCGTGCGTCGACGCTCTGCAGGCCCGCGGGGAAACGAGCCCCCGAGTACCGGTCGTTCACCGGCTCCTTGAGGCAGACCTGGATCGGCCGGAGCACCTTGGCGATGTCGTAGAAGCCGAGCAGGTTGACCTCGGCGAAATGGTCGATGGGAACGCCGAGGAACTGCTGGACGGTGGCGAGCGTCGCCTCCCGACCGACCTCGCGGCTTCTCTGCTCCAACGCGGCGTTGTCCGTGACGCCTTGGGCCTTCAGGCGGTTCTCGGCGGCGGCCTTGGCGAGCCCGTACGCCTCCTTGATCTTGTGCATTCCGGCGGGCGTCCCGTCACCGTCGAAGGTCTGGACGTAGTCGTCGCGCGGGATCGAGAAGGCAGTGACCTTTCCGCCGTCGGGCGGGATGTGCATCAGGATCAGCGTGTTGGTGTTGTAGCCCCCGATGTCGCTGGAGCCCGCGTGGAGTTCTCCCTCGACGAACTGTTTCGGCAGATCGTTGCCGTTCATATCCTTTCGTGAGTCAAGACCGATAAGCAGGAGATTGACCGAGTTGTCCAGGTGGGCGGGTGCGTGCCTGCGTACCGTGTCCAACGCAGCCGAGGTGGTCAAGCCCCCGGAGAGCCAGTGGTACGCGAACCAGGCAGTGGCACTGCCCGTGAGGATCATCGCCGAGGTGATCGCGGTCACGGCCCTGATCGCGATGGCCAGCGGTGTACGGACGCCACGTCGGCCACCACAGCCGCGCCGGACCGGCGAACCAACCGAACCCGCCGAACCACCCGGTCTCCGGCGGTCAGCGCGCTCCTTCGGCCCGCCATGTCCGCCGGCGCCGCGCTGGTCGTGCACCCCTGAGCCCCTTTCGGATTGCGTGATTGCGCAATGTAGCAAGCCATACGGCCGCCACGGGGCCGCCGCACGAGCGACAAATGCGAGGCGTGCGCGTAATCCGCGAGATCGCAGACTCGCGTCGAAAAGACGCAGCACCAAGGCTTATGCTCGACGGGGCTTGCGTCCGGTACGCCGGGGCGACGCAGCCCCGGCCGGCGTCTTTGCATGATCTTCGCAAGCGGCCCACGGGCCCCTCATGGCCGCTTGCTACATTGCGCAATTATGCAACCTTTGACGGGTATTGTGCGTCTACTTGATCGAAGCTGCCGGCGAGGGCACACCGGCGTGTGCTGCTGTACGGACCAGCGCCGGAGGGGTCCGGCTCGACCGCGTAAGGGTGAGGCATGACCGACGTATCGCACCGCCGGGGCGGCTCGGCGACGGGCGAGGGCACAACCGTGCCTGGCCCCCGCCGCGCCAGGCGGGCTGCGCAGGGGGCGGGACGCGGCGGTCGGCAGGCCGGGATCCGCCCGGGCGCGGAGGGGCGACGTGCGGCGGGCCGGGGACGGGCGCGGCCGAGGAAGCGCAGCGCCGCCAAGATCGCCGCGATCACGACCTCCACCGCGGTGCTGGTCGTCGCCGGTGTGGGCGCGGCCCTGTACGAGCATCTCAACGGCAACATCAACGGCCTGCCGCTGATCGGCGGCGGCAGCGAGAAAGCCGACGCCTTCGGGCGCACCCCGATCAACATCCTGATGCTCGGCTCGGACGGGCGCGACAACGCGGCCGACTGCAAGATCGGCGGCGACTGCGGCGGCGGGGAGAACGCGGACGTGGAGATGCTGGTCCACGTCTCCGCGGACCGCTCCAACGCCACGGTGATGAGCGTTCCCCGGGACACCAAGACCGAGCTGCCCACGTGCACGGATCCGACGACGCACCAGACGATGCAGGCCCATGTCGACCGGATCAACAGCACACTTCAGTACGGTCCGAGCTGCACCGCGGCGGCGGTGCACCAGCTGACGGGCATACCCGTCGACCACTTCATGAAGGTCGACTTCTCCGGAGTCGTGAACATGTCCGATGCCATCGGCGGCGTCCCGGTCTGCGTCAGCAACAACGTGTACGACCCGTACTCGCATCTGAAGCTGTCCAAGGGCACCCACACCCTCAAAGGTATGTCGGCGCTGGAGTTCCTGCGCTCCCGGCACGGCTTCGGCGACGGCAGCGACCTGGGCCGCACGGTCAGCCAGCACATCTTCCTCAGCTCCATGATCCGCACGCTCAAGAGCGCTGGCACACTCACCGATCCCACCGCGCTCTACGGGCTCGCCAACGCGGCCACCAAGGCGCTGACGGTGGACACCGGGCTCGACAGCATCCCCAAACTCCTCGGCCTGGCAACGGACTTGAACAAGGTTCCGTCGAACCGGATCACCTTCGCCACCATGCAGACCCTTCAGGATCCGCGGGACAGCTCTGCCGTGGTGCCGTCGTCCGCCGCGCAGAACCTGTTCAACGCGCTCGCCGACGACCAGTCGCTCAGCAACGGCAGCGGCGGCAAGTCCTCGACGGCCACGGCCACGCCGAGCCCGGCGCAGCCGGCCGTTCCCGACTTGCAGATCACCGTGCAGGTCAACAACGGCAGCGGTGTCACCGGCCGCGCCTCGCAGATCGCCCAGGACCTGATCGACCAGGGGTTCAGCCCCAACAGCGGCTCGGCCAACGCACCAGTCCCGGCCTCGGCCACCTCGGTCCACTACGCTCCCGGCCGGCAGGCCGAGGCGCAGACCGTCGCCCGCGCACTGCAGATCCCGGCAAGCCGTCTGCAGCAGGACAGCAGCGTCAGCCAGGTGACGGTGGTCGTCGGCAGCGACTGGAGCAGCGGCAGCACCTTCCCGTCGAGCGGGGGCGGATCGTCCAGGCCCGCCCCGGCCGACGCCAAGGCCGCGGTCGCCGGCGCCAACTCCTCCACGGCGGACCAGTCGAAGCAGTGTGCGCAGGTGAGCACGTTCGACACCGTCTCGGTGGGCGGTGTGCCGATGACTCCGACTCAGGCCTACGCGGACAGCCCGAACGTGCCCAATTCCGCGCCCTGACCGGTACGTTCGCCGCCGCCGGTAGCTACAGCGCGGCCTGCGCTCCCGGCTCCAGGGTGAGCCGTCCGTCGTCGGCGTCGTAGTCGTACAGCTCGGCGTAGCGGCCCCAGTCGACGGCCGTCTCCAGCTGACGGCGGGCCTCTTCGAGGCTGAAGCCGCGCCGCAGCAGATCGAGGAAGAAGCCTTCGCGCAGCGTGTGGCCCTCGGTCGCGGCGAGGGCCTGCACGATGGCGCGCACCAGCGGGGCGTGCGCCGCGGCGTGGCGGGCGAACAGCTGCTTGCTGGTGAGGATGTCGGCGGCGACGAACTCGCGGCCCTCCGGGGTGATCGTCAGCCGCGCGTCATGGGTGCGGGCGAGTCCGAGCATGGCGGCGGCGTCGACGAGCGGCAGCAGGTCGTCGATCTCGAAGCTGAGTTCGTCGGCGATCTCTGCGAGTCCGTCCTCGCCGCCGCGGGCGACAAGGATCTCCAGCAGCCCGGCCATGCCACCGACGCTCACATCCGGCAGCGGGGCGCTGACGGGGGTGGCCGACGGCCGTGCCCCGCCCGCCACGGGCGCGGCCTGGGTGGCCGCCGCGGCCGCCTCCTCACGGCCGGTGAGGATGCCGTAGACGGTGTCGACCAGCGCTTCGAAGCGCGGTGTCCGGCGGTCGCGGGGACGCGGCAGTTCGATGGTGAGTTCGGCCATGATGCGGCCGGGGTTGGAGGAGAGCACCAGGATCCGGTCGGCGAGAAGCACGGCCTCCTCGATGTTGTGGGTGACGATGAGGATGGACTTCACCGGGGCCTCGTGCTCCTCCCACAGGCCGACCAGCTCGCTACGCAGGTTCTCCGCGGTCAGGACGTCGAGTGCGGAGAACGGTTCGTCCATCAGCAGCGCGTCCGGTTCGACGACCAGGGCACGTGCGAAGCCGACGCGCTGGCGCATGCCGCCGGAGAGCTCCTTGGGGTAGGCGCCCTCGAATCCGTCGAGCCCGATGAGGTCGATGGCCTTCAGGGCCCGGTCGCGCCGCTCAGCCTCGCCGACGCCGCGTGCCTGCAGGCCGAGTTCGACGTTCTGCTGGACGGTCAGCCAGGGCAACAGCGCGAACGACTGGAAGACCATGCCGACACCGGGGTTGGAGCCGGTCAGCGGGGTGCCGCGATAGGCCACCGTACCGGTGGAAGGGGCGATGAGCCCCGCGATGCAGCGCAGCAGAGTCGACTTGCCGGATCCGGACTTGCCGAGCAGGGCGACGATCTCGCCCTCGGCGAGCTGGAAGCCGATCCCGTCGAGGACCGGAAGGGCGCGTCCGTCCGGGGTGGTGAACGTCTTCGTCACACCGTCGACGTCGATGATGACAGACCTGGTGGTGAGGGTCATGGGGGCTCACAACGCGTATCGGGACTCGGCGACACGGTAGAGGCGCCGCCAGAACAGACGGTTGGCGAGGACGACATACAGGCTCATCACGCTGATGCCGACGAGGATCTTGGGGAAGTCGCCGACCTCGGTGGCTGAGGTGATGTACGCGCCCAGCCCGGTCGCCTGCATATGGTGGCGGTCGTAGTCGACGACCTCGGCGACGATCGAGGCGTTCCACGCACCTCCTGCAGCGGTGATGCCGCCGGTGACGTACGAGGGGAAGACGGCGGGCAGGATGAACACCCGCCATTTCAGTGGTCCGCCGACGTTGAACGAGCGCATCGCCTCCCGCAGGTCGAAGGGGATGGCCTGGGCGCCGGCGATGACGTTGAAGAGGATGTACCACTGCGAGCCGAGCGCCATCAGCAGGATCGCGCCTGCGTTGAGCGGGATGCCGAGTGCGAGGAAGACGGCGGCGGCCAGAGGGAAGAGGAAGTTCGCCGGGAAGCTCGCCAGAACCTGGACGACGGGTTGGGCGAACCGGGTGACCTTGGGGTTCATCCCGATCCATACGCCGATGGGGACCCAGACGACGGTCGCCGCGGCGATCAGCACGACGACACGGCCGAAGGTCGCGGCGCCCAGCGCCAGTGCGTACCCGAACTCTGCGAGCCCCACGGTGGTGTGCACGTAGTCCAGCGCCCGCCAGGCGAAGAAGACGACCACGACGCTGACCGCGCCCGCGAAGAACACGTCCCCCATGCGCTCGCGTACCGTCGTCGTGGTCAACGGGTGCTCCGCGGTGCCCAACGGCCTCGTCGCCCGGTCCAGCGCCGCCCCGAGCGGCCTCAGCGGACGCCTGATCAGCTCGGGTACGGAGGACCGTCGCAGCAGGTCGAGCACCACGCTGCGGGGCCGTTCAGGGGCCTGTGACTCCTCGACGCGGAACCGTTCCGCCCACGCGGTCATCGGCCGCCAGAAGACCGCGTTGACCCCGACCACCAACACCACCATCACCGCGATGGCGATCCCGACCTCGCCGAGGTCGCCCTTACGGATCGCCGCCGCGGCGTACGAGCCCATGCCGGGCAGCGCGTACTTGTGGTTGAGTACGCTGATGGACTCCGAGGCGGCGAGGAAGAACCAGGCCCCGCCGAAGCTCATCATCCCGTTCCAGACCAGCGGGATCATCCCGCTCGGCACGTCGAGCCGCCAGAAGCGCTGCCACTTGGTCAGCCGCATCATCCGCGCCGCCTCGTCGAACTCCCGCGGCTGCGAGACGAGCGAGTAGTAGAAGGCGAACGTCATGTTCCAGGCCATCGCGGTGAAGATCGCGAAGATGGCGGCGCATTCAAGGCCGAGCTCGGAGCCGGGAAAGAGGTTGATGAACGCCGTGACGGTCACCGACAGGAAGCCGAGCACCGGCACCGACTGGAGGATGTCGAGGACCGGCAGCAGGAGCTTCTCGGCGCGGCGCAGCCTCGCCGCGGCCGTCGCGTAGACGAAGGTGAAGATCACCGACAGCGCGAGCGCGGCGAACATCCGCACGAGGGAGCGCACGGCGTAGTACGGCAGATGAGAGGGATCGGTCGAGACGGTGGACGGGGCCGTGCCCGGCAGGAACGGTGCATTGAGCGCAGGGGCGAGCCGGACGAGTCCGTAGAGCAGTGCGACGAGCGCGGCGCCCACGAGCACGTCCACCCACCGCAGCGCGGGCCGACGCCACACCCCGCGTGTAGGGAAACCGCCCGGACCCGCCACCGTACCGCCTCCTGGTGCTGCCGTGCCGGTGCCTGCTGCGGCAGAGGAAATCCGCCCGTTGCGGACAGGAAATCACGCGAGGGAAACCTTGGGACGCTTCCCGGCGCCCGATGGGTGAACCATCGCCTGACAAGGCTTGATGAGGCTCAGACGCGATACGCCCGATAGGGTGGAGCCGGGAGCGCCGGGAAGTCTGGTCGGCACACGACTCGGGATTACGGATCACTGAAGGATGCGGCCATGACCGGCCTGACCGCCGTACTGCTTCTCGTGGTACTCGCCACCGCCGTGGCGACCGGCGCGCGGCACTGGCGCATCCCCGCTCCCTCACTGCTGGTCGCCGTCGGCCTCGGCATTGCGCTGCTGCCCGGGGTGCCCGCGCTGCACGTGCAGCCCGAGGTGATCAACATCGTGGTGCTGCCGCCGTTGCTGTACGCCTCTGCCGAGGAGATGTCGTGGCGTGAGGTGCGCGCGGTGTGGCGGCCTGTGACGGTGCTCGCCTTCGGTCTTGTACTGGTCACGGCGGCGGCGGTGGGACTGGTCGCTCATGCGCTGACCCCGCTCAGCGGCCAGATGGCGTTCGTGCTCGGCGCGGTGCTCGCCAGTACCGACCCGGTGGCGGTGACCGCGCTCGGGCGCAGGCTCTCGCTGCCACGGCGGCTGCAGATGATGGTCCAGTCGGAGAGCCTGTTCAACGACGCGACCAGCCTGGTGCTCTACAAGGTCGCCGTCGGCACGGCAGTCGCGGCGAGCGCGGTGTCGCTGCCCGCCGCGGCCGGGCAGTTCGTACTGCTCGGCGGGGGCGGGGCGGTGATCGGTGCCGCGGTGGCGGGCCTGGTGGTGCTCATCCGGCGCCGTACCGAGGATCCGGTGCTGGAGACGGTGATCGCGCTGGTCACTCCGTACGCCGCCTACGTACTCGCCGAGGACCTGCACACCTCGGGCGTGACGGCGGTGGTCGTCGCCGGGGTGATTCTGGGCAGCACCGGCCACCGGCTCACCAACGCGCCGATACGCCTCCAGGTCCACGCGGTCTACGGCACAGTGGTCTTCCTTCTGGAGAGCGTCGTCTTCGCCATCATCGGCCTCGAACTGCCCGGCCTCGTACGCGAGCTGGCGCCCGACGAGCGGGCCTGGCCGCTGGGCGTGCTGGCCGTGGCCGGCACGGTGATCGGGGTGCGGCTGCTCGGAGTCTTCCCGCTGTCGACGCTCATGCAGCGCAGGCGCGGGGACGGTCCTGTCTCCTGGCGCGTTCCCGCGGTGGTCTCCTGGGCCGGCACACGCGGCATCCTGCCGCTCGCCGCGGCGCTGTCCATCCCGCTGACCACGCACGGCGGCAGCCCGCTTCCGCACCGTGCCCTGGTGCTGGTGCTGACGACATCGGTCATCGTCGTCACCCTGGTGGTGCAGGGATTCACGCTGGCGCCGGTGGTCCGCTGGTCGGGCATCGCGCTGGAGCCCGAGCACACGGCACGGGAAGAGGCGAAGGCACGCGACGCGCTCGCCCGCGCCGGGCTCGCCGCCCTGGACGAGCTCGCCGATCTCGAGGCCGCCCCGGCGATCGTCATCGACCAGCTGCGACGCGATCTGCAGGCCCGCCTGTACGACTCCGAGGCAGGGCGCGACGGCGGACCCGCACCCGTCGAGGCCCTGACCGCCTATCGCGAGCTGCGCCGGACACTGATAGCGGCGGAGTCCGAGGAGCTGCAAAGGCTGTACGCGGCCCATCGGATAAGCGACACCACGCGGCGGCGCATCCAGCGCACACTCGACCTGGAGGAGACCGGACTGGGCGAGTAGCGCGACGGGCGCGAGGAGCGATCCGGCTTCTCGGCTTCGTGACCCGGGCCCCGGGTCCTAGGCTGGGGAGCGTGGACGTCGACGTCATCGTGGAGATCCCCCAGGGCAGCCGCAACAAGTACGAGATGGATCACGAGCTGGGGCGGATCCGGCTCGACCGGCTGCTGTTCACGTCCACCCGCTATCCGGCCGACTACGGCTATATCGACGGGACGCTCGGAGCCGACGGGGAGCCGCTGGACGCGTTGGTGCTGGTGCAGGACCCGACGTTCCCGGGGACGGCCATCCGCTGCCGGCCGATCGGCATGTTCCGGATGACGGACGAGGCGGGCGAGGACGACAAGGTGCTGTGCGTCCCGGCAGCGGATCCGCGCTGCGAACATCTGCGGGACATCCGCCATGTAAGTGAATTCGACCGCCTGGAGATCCAGCACTTCTTCGAGGTCTACAAGGACCTGGAACCGGGCAAGTCGGTCGAGGGCGCCACATGGGTGGGGCGGAGCGAGGCCGAGGCGGAGATCGAGGCGTCGCGACGGCGCCTGGAGGAGGGCACGTCGTAGGGGGCACAGGATGCCTCAGCGGAAGCTTCCGGTGTGGCCGAGGCTGTACCTGCCGGGCTGCGGGAAGAAGGCCAGGCCGTGCGGGTTGGCGCCGACCGGGATGCGGGCGAGCAGATGTCCGTCCTTGGTCGAGAAGCAGTACACCTCGTCGTTGTCGCGCCCGGAGAGCCACAGCTGGGTACCGTCCGCGCTGACCCCGCCCATGTCGGGTGAGCCGCCGTGCGGGATGCGCCACTTGGCGGTCGCCTTGCGGGCGACCGGGTCGACGACGCTGACCGATCCTTCGTCGCGGTTCGACACGTACAGCAGCTTTCCGTCGCGGCTTGGGTAGATGCCGTGCGCGCCCTTGCCCGTCGGGATCAGCCCCTCGGTGTCGAGGGAGTCGCCGTCGAGGACGATCAGTCCGCCCTGGTTGAGCGCGGCGATGTAGAAAGTGTGTCCGTCGGGGCCGAGCCGGATGTCCTGCGGCATCGACTCCGGGCCGAGGTCGATGTTGTCGATCAGGTCGAGCGTCTTGGTGTCGTACTTCAGGATGTGGCCGGAGAATTCGCAGGTGGCGAGGAAGTAGCTGCCGTCGGCGGAGAAGTCCGCGTGGTTGATGCCGTTGCAGGGCGCGTCGATCGAGCGGCGCAGCTGCATGGTGTGCGGGTCGCGGACGTCGATGCGGTTGCGGCGTTCCGCCATGACGAGGGCCGTCGAGCCGTCGGGGGTGAAGTACAGGTTGTACGGGGCGTCGACGGGCACGGGTTTGCCGGGCTTGGCGGTTCTGGGGTTGATGGGGACGAGCTGGTTGCCCCCGCTGGCGTCGGCCCACAGTGTCTTGAGGTCCCACGACGGTGTCACGTGCTGCGGCAGGCCGCCGACCTTGAAGTGGCCGACGACCCGGAAGGTCCTGGGGTCGATGACGGTGACGCTGTCCCGGTCCGGGTTGGACGAGTTGTTCAGGCCGTGCATGCCGGACTCGCCGCTGTTGGGCACGTAGACCAGCTGCGGGTCGCCCTTGACGGCAGCGCTGAACATACCGACTTGGGTGTACGTGTAGACGGCGGCAGGCCCGGCCGGGCGCAGCTCGGGCGGGCCTACGATGGCGCGGATCCAGTCCGGGACGACGGACGGCGGCTGGGCGAGCGTCGGTGGGGGCGTGTGGGTGACGTGGCCCGCGGCCCCGGAGGCCGGTGGTTGGAACGCGACGGTGGAGCGTCCGTGCCCGGTCTGGCCGGCTACCGCTGCGACCCCGGCGGTCACCGCGAGGCCGCAGATGAGGGCAGCACGGATGCGATGCGGTCGCACAGCGGTCTCCTGTCGCCATTACGTCACTTACGTCACATTTACCGCCCAACATAAGCAGCCGCTGCAGGCGTCGCGACTCGAACGAAATTATTTCACGAGTAAAACACCTGATAGTATTTTGTGTATGCCACGGACCTCGCCTCGCCACCGGAGGACGGATGCCCGCCCGCTGCACAGCCTGCGCCGTGCGCTGCCATTGCGGGGCGTCCTGCGGATGCGTCCGGCCGCAGACATGTGGCACAAGCGCGCTCTCAGTGCGGTGGTCGCGCTCGGGGTGCCTGAAGCCACGCTGCTGGCCGTCGGCCATTTGGAGCTCGCGTTTTACACCTCCGCGGGAGGCCTGTGCGCGCTGTACGCCCACGGCCTGCCCTATGCGGCACGGGCGCGGGCACTCGCCTGGGTCGTCGCCGGGATGCTGGCCTCCACCGGCGTGGCGCTCACCACCGCAGCGGTCGTCGGCCCCACCGCCGCACGGGTCGCGGTGATCGCACTGCTCACCGCGGCGCACAAGGTGATCTGCGACGCGACCCGCATCGGACCACCCGCGGGCGTCGTCCTCACATTCGCGTCGGCGGGCGCCGCCTTCGTACCCCAGCACCTCGGTGAGATGCCGTGCCATCTCGCCCTGGTGCTGGCCGGCGGCGCGCTCGCATGGCTGGTCTGCATGGCGCCGGCGCTGCTGCGCCCGCGCGGTCCGGAACGCATCGCGGTCGCCCGCGCGCTGGAGGCCGTCGCCCGCCTGCTGCGGGCGCCGGCAGACTCATCCCACTCCCCTGCCGGTCGGCGGCGGCACGAGGCGGTGGCGGCCGTTAACGCCGCCTGGCACACCCTCTTCCTGGTGCCGGCGGGCAGTGCCACGCGTTCCGCCGAACTCGACGGGCTGATGCGTCTGTTGGTGCGCTCCGAGTCGTTCGCGTCGGTTCCTGGGCTGTACGGCACGGTCGATGCCGACGCGCTGACCGGCTTCGCACGCGATCTGCGCAAGGGGCGTCCGCTGCCCGTCATGGCCGGTGACGCCGCGGAGGACGTTGAGATCACGGGCGCCGGCATCGAACGGGCGGTACGCTGCCGGGCGGACCAGGAGCAGGCGGGCGGAGTCCGGTCGGTGCGCCGGGCGTTCACGCCCGGCTCCCCGCTGCTTCCGACGGGGGCCAGGGTCGCCGTCGGAAGCGCACTCGCCGGATGGGTGTCGATGGCGCTCGGGGTCGAGCGACCGTACTGGGCCGTGGTCACCGCCGCAGCCGTCTTCGCCGCCAACACGGCGCTGTCGTGGCACCGTTCGCTCCAGCGCGTGCTGGGCAATCTCATCGGCGTCCTGTTGTTCACCGCGCTCCTGCCGGTGACGGCGAGCGGCGAAGCGGCGCTCGTCGGCGTCGTATTGGCGTGCCAGGTCGCCACCGAGGCCACCATCGCCCGCAACTACTGGGTGGCCTCCGTCTTCATCACACCGATGGCGCTCGTGATGACGGAGTTCGCCGGCCCCCAGTCCGCCGAGGCGCTGGTGGCCGGCCGCTGGCTCGACACCTGTCTGGGGGCCGCGGCGGGACTGCTCGCCTGCTTCGTCGTCCCCAACCGCCGCGCGGCCGGGCACGTCGAGGCCGCGCTCGGGCGACTCGGCGCCGCGGCCGCGCGGGCCCGCCTCGCGCTCGCCGGTCCAGCCCTTCCCGGTGGCGAGTGCGGCCGTTCGGCGGCGCGTGAGAGGCTGGTCCGCGCGCTGCTCGAACTGCGCGAAACCGTCGGCACCGCGGCCGGGGAGTGGTGGAGTGCCGCGCTGCCCGAGGAGCGGATCACCGCGGCGGAACGTTCCGCTCACCGGCTGCTCGCCGATCTGGGGCCCCACACCGCGGCAGTGGCGCCGAGGCCCACCACTGCGGGGGCGCCACCGTGACCCCGCGTACGATCCAGGCGACAAGCCGGGGACAGCACGGCACGGCGGCAGGCACAGAGCGGCAGGCACAGAGAGGACGGGGCGCGTGGAGGATGCGGTAGCGACGGTGCTACGCCAGTGGGAGCAGGCGTATCCCGGTCTCGACCTCGCGCCCGTCGCCGTCCTGGGCCGACTGGGTCGCTGCACCGCGCTGCTGCAGCAGGTGACGGACGCCCCTCTGGGGCGGGAGGAGCTGAGCAGGCCCGAGTTCGAGATCCTGTGTGCGCTGCGCCGGGTCGGCGGGGAGCTGACCCCTGGCCGGCTCGCCCGCGAGACGTTCGCCTCGGGTGCCGCGGTCACCAAGCGGATCCGCCGGCTCGAACAGCGCGGTCTGGTCGCGCGGCGCGCCGACGCCCGCGATCGCAGGGTCGCCCATCTCACCCTCACCGACGCAGGACGCACGCTCATCGACCGCGTACTGCCCGAACAACTCGCCTACGAGAAGTCCTTGTTGTCGGGACTGACCGAGGAGCGCAGGGAGGAACTCGCGGGGATTCTCGGCGAGTTGCTGCTGCTGCTCGAAGGACAGCTCGGCGGGATCACCGGCTGAGCCGACGCCCGTACGATCACTGGTCCTCCCCGCTTTCTCCCCGTACGTTTCATCTTCCGTCGCCTGACACACCTACGTTGTGCGCACTCATTCACGCACCGGCCCGCACCCGCGGGCCGGCCGTCCAACGGAGGTTCCATGTCCTTGCGGTTCCTGCGCACGTCAGCCGCGGCTGCTCTCGCCCTGGCGCTGGCCGCGGTCGTTCCCGGATCCGCCGCCCACGCGGCGACGCCGGCCGGCTCCGGCTCCACTCTCTCGGTGTTCGCCTGGAACGTCGACCTGGCCACCGCCGTCGTCGACTCGGTGGAGAACGAGAAGGCTGCCGAACGGACCCCGAACGTTGAGGCGGTCATCCGCAAGCACAACGCCGATGTCGTCATCCTCGACGAGCTCTTCAACCACGACTCGACCGACAGCATCACCTCCGACCTCGCCGATCTCTACCCCTACCAGACCCCTGTCGTCGGGCAGGTCTGCTCGGGCGGTGGCTGGAACGGCATCAGCGGCGACTGCTCCAACAGCCCGTTCATGATCAACGGCGGGACCATGATCCTCTCGAAGTATCCGATCGACGCCCAGTACGCCCATGTCTTCTCCAACTCCACCACGGGAACCTGGGACTACAACGCCAACAAGGGCGCGGACCTGGCCGAGATCGACAAGAACGGGGTGAAGACCTGGGTGGTCGGTACCCACCTGCAGGCCGACCAGTCGGGCACGTCGACCGACACCACGCAGGCGACCAGACTCGCGCAGCTCGGGGAGATCCACAGCTGGGTGAACGGCATCGCCGGAGCCTCGGCGCCGGTGCTGATCGGCGGCGACCTGAACGTCGAGTACTACGGCGGCCAGTCGCGCGGCGACTACACCAACGCGGAATCCGCAGTGGGCGGTGTGCTCGGCACGCCGGCCACCGATCCGAGCCAGACGCTCACCACGATCGACTGCCCCGTCTCGGCCTGGTGCCAGTACATGGCCGGTGTCGAGAGCTTCCCCACTGACCTCTCCGACGACGTCGACTACCTCGGCTATCTCAACGCCCCGGGGCGGCCGGTCCCGGACGGGCTGCCCACGGTCGGCACCGACTTCGACCCGCAGGCGGGCTGGGCACAGGGGCAGACCGACACGTACGCGCCCAGCGACCACTACCCGGTGCAGGCGACGTTCACGCTCGGCTGACCGCGGCTGATCTCATCTTTGCAGCGGGCCGGGGCCCGGTATCGGCGGCGGCATCGGGTCGGGGCGCGGCCCCGGGGCCGGTACGGGATCGGGCTCCGGCGCAGGCGGCTCCTCCGGGCCCGGTCCCGGCAGCGGGCCCGGGTCGGGCCCCGGGCTCGTTGGCTCCGGCGGCGGCTTCGGCACCGGATCGGGCCACGGTCCCCGCTGCGACATCGCGTGCATCACGTGCGTTGCATGCATGGCGCACCTCCGTGCTGCGCGTCCTTCGCGTACCCCGGCAGCGGCGGTTCACTCACCGAGCAGTGCGGCGGGGATGTCGACAGGGCACGAGCGGAGGAACTCGCCGAGCGCCTTGGCCTGCGGATCCGGCCGGGTGGACGCGGCGACGCCGTCACCGAGCAGGCCGTGGACGACGAAGTTCACGGCACGCAGGTTCGCCAACTCGTAGCGGCGGACGGGCAGGTGCTCGGCCTCGGGCAGCAGCCGGCGCAGCCGTCCGGTGTCCAGGAAGGTGCGCAGCCAGGCGTACGCTTCGTCGGTGCGCGCCCACAGACCCACATGGGCGTCGCCGCCCTTGTCGCCGGAGCGGGCTCCGATCAGGCTCCCGAGCGGGGCCCGGACCGTCGGTCCGGACGGCGCCGCGTCCCGGGGACCCGGTGCCGGGCGAGTGGAGGCCGAGCGGCGGACGGGCGTCGTGGGCGGGCGAGGGGCCTCGATGCGGCGCCCGTCGGGCAGCACCGCCCACTGCCGGACGCAGTCCGCGGTGAGCAGGGCGGGCCAGTACACGCCGTACTCGCTCGCGCGCGGCGAGGCGTGTTCGAGGTGGAGCCCCGGGTAACCGGACAGGCCCGTCTCGGCGACCGCGGTGAACAGCTCCCGTCCTGCCTTGTGCTCGTCGGGGTCCTTGACAGTCATGGTCAGCCGTGCGCCGTCCTCCTGCCGTACGAGGCGGAAGTCGACGGCGGCGAATCGGTCCGGGCCACCGATCGCGTCGAGGAGCGAGGCCTTGGCGAACTCCGCCTTCGCGTCGATGTCGAGGCCGGTGAGCACGAGGGTGAAGCTGGCGCGGTAGCCGCCACGGTGGTTGAGGCAGACCTTGAGCGTCTGCGGGGCGGGCTCGCCGCGTGCGCCGGTGACGGCGACCCGGTCAGGGGCGGCCTGGGTGAGCCGCAGGGTGTCGAAGCGGGCCACGACGTCGGGGTTGAGGTAGGCGGGACGGTCGATCTCGTACAGCAGCTGGGCGGTGACCGTCTCCACGGTGACGGCTCCGCCGGTGCCCTGGTGCTTGGTGATCACGCAGGAGCCGTCGGGGTGCATCTCGGCGATGGGGAAGCCGGGGTGGACGGGGTCGGCGATCTCGGTGAAGAAGGAGAAGTTGCCGCCGGTCGCCTGGGCCCCGCATTCGATGATGTGGCCCGCGGTGACCGCTCCGGCGAGGGCGTCCCAGTCGTCGGGCGCCCAGTCGAACGCCCATGCTGCGGGCCCGACGACGAGCGAGGCGTCGGTGACGCGCCCGCAGATCACCACGTCCGCCCCGGCCTTGAGCGCTTCGGTGATCCCCCAGGCACCGAGATACGCATTGGCCGTCACCGGCTGCACGCCGGCCTCGGCGAGCGGCTGGCCGGTGGCGAGATGGGCGAACTCGTGCCCCTGGGACTGGAGTTCGGTAAGGCGCCCGAGGAGATCATCGCCTTCGACGTGGGCGATGACCGGGTGCAGTCCGCCGAGCGCGGCGAGTTCGCCGACCCTGCGGGCGAGTCCGCCCGGGTTGAGCCCTCCGGCATTGACGACAATCTTGATGCCGCGTTCCAGGCACGCGCCGAGCACGTCCTGCGTCTGGGCGAGGAAGGAGACCGCGTAACCGGCGTCGGGATCCCGCTGCTTGGCCTTCCAGAGGATGAGCATCGTCAGCTCGGCGAGGTAGTCGCCGGTGAGGACGTCGATCGGACCGCCCTCGACCATCTCGCGTGCTGCGGAGAGCCGGTCGCCGTAGAAGCCGGAGCAGTTGGCGATGCGCAGCGCGTGTCTCCCGGCTGTAGCCGGGGGAATCGTCGGACGCGGTTCCGTCATGGCGTCACTCTACGGCGCTTTGGCATGTCTCCATCAGAGAGCGTCAGGCCGTGATGACCTGCGGACCTGCCTCGCTCAGCCGGTGCACGGCCTCCTCGCTCGCGCCTGTGTCGGTGACGAGGACGTCCACCGTGCCGATCGGGCAGATCCTGGCGAAGGCGCGGTTGCCGATCTTCGAGGAGTCGGCGACCAGAACGACGCGGCGGGCGCGTTCGGCGAGCAGCCGGTTGATGCTCGCCTCACCCTCGTTATGAGCGGTCGCGCCATGCTCGGCGTCGACGGCGTCCACGCCGAGAATCGCGACGTCGAGGGTGAGTTCGCAGAGCACACCGGCGGCGAGCGGCCCGGTCAGCTCGTACGACTGCGGACGGGCGACGCCGCCGGTGACGACGATCTTCACCTGCGCGCGCACGGCCAACTCGTTGGCGATGTTGAGTGCGTTGGTGACGACGGTGAGCGCCGGGGACGGCCCGTCGTCCGACTGCTCGGCGATGTCGGGACGCTGGACGAGTGCACGGGCGACCTCCGTGGTCGTGGTGCCGCCGTTGAGCCCGACGACGGCCCCGGGCGAGACGAGTTCCGCCGCGGCCGCCGCGATCCGCTGCTTCTCGTCGGCGTTGCGTGCGGTCTTGTAGCGCAGCGGCAGGTCGTAGGAGACGCTGTGCGCGACGGCGCCGCCTCGGGTGCGGGTGAGCATCTGCTGCCGCGCCAGTTGGTCGAGGTCGCGGCGGATCGTCGCCGCCGACACCCGCAGCGCCGCCGCTGCCTCCTCGACCGAGAGCTGGCGGTGCTCGGCGAGCAGTTCCATCAGCGCGTTCCACCGCTCGTATCGAGACACTCCACGCCACCTTCTCTCGGTTCATTGCGTAAGCCTGCTTGAAACACGTAGATTACGCGCAACTTCACGCAAGCGTCGTATGCTTGGCCGGCATCTTCCGACGGCCTGCCGATCAGAGGAGTATCCATGGCGACCACCGGCCCGTCCCCCTCCCCCCGCCGGACCTCGGTGGAGATCGCCTCCCAGCCCGAGTGCTGGCGGCGGGCCGCCGATCTGGCCGCCAAGCGCGCCGCCGCCCTGCCGCGACGCGGGGAGCGGGTCGCCGTGGTCGGATGCGGCACCTCGTGGTTCATGGCGCAGTCGTACGCGGCGCTGCGCGAGGCGGGCGGTCACGGCGAGACCGACGCCTTCGCCGCCTCGGAGTTCCCGTACGGCCGAGCCTACGACCGTATCGTGGCGATCAGCCGCTCCGGTACGACGACGGAGGTGCTCGCCCTGCTCGACCGCATCGGCGCGTCCACGCCCACGGTCGCTCTCACCGCCGACCCGGCCACACCCGTGATGCATGCGGCCGACGACGTGGTGGTGCTGGACTTCGCCGACGAGGAGTCCGTGGTGCAGACCCGCTTCGCCACCAGCGCCCTGGCGCTGCTGCGCACCCATCTCGAAGCCGAAGGAGCGCTGCCCGCCGGGGTGCGCACCGTCGCCGAGGCGGCTGCCGACGCCGAGCCGGCCGTCGGCGAACCGCTGCCCGCCGCCCTGCTGGAGGCCTCCCAGATCACCTTCCTCGGCACCGGCTGGACCTACGGCCTGGCGCAGGAGGCGGGGTTGAAGATGCGGGAGGCGGCCGGCGCCTGGACCGAGGCCTACCCCGCGATGGAATACCGGCACGGCCCGGTCTCCATCACCGGCCCCGGCCGCGCGGTGTGGATGTTCGGCGAGCTGCCCGCCGGGCTCGCCGACACCGTCGCCGCAACCGGCGGCTGCCTCACTGCGGAATCCGGCGACGCCTCCGCCCGCGACCCGATGGCCGATCTGGTGCGCGCACAGCGGCTCGCCGTCGCCGTCGCCGAAGCGCGCTCGTTCGACCCGGACCGCCCGCGCAACCTCACCCGCTCCGTGATCCTCTGACCCTGCACCCACTGACGGAGAACCATGACCCTCGCCACCACCGGCGACCTCGTCTCGGCCGCGCGCGACGCGGGCCGAGGGCTGCCGGCGTTCAACGTGATCAGTCTGGAGCACGCCGAGGCGATCGCCGCCGGGGCGGAGGCCGCGGCGAGCGCCGCCGTCCTGCAGATCAGCCAGAACGCCGTGAAGTTCCACGGCGGGCGCGTGGGCCCGCTTGCGCGTGCCGCGGCCGAGGTGGCCCGCGGCAGCTCGGTCCCGCTCGCGCTCCATCTGGACCACGTGGACGACGGCGCGCTGCTGCACTGCGCGGCCGACGCCGGCTTCTCCTCCGTGATGTTCGACGCGTCGGCGCTGCCGTACGAAGAGAACGTCAAGGCGACGGCAGAGGCGGCCGAGTGGGCGCACCGCAACGGGCTGTGGTTCGAGGCCGAGCTCGGCAGGGTCGGCGGGAAGCCGGGCGACCCCCCGCTGAACGCCCACGCGCCGGGCGTGCGGACCGATCCCGGCGAGGCGTCCGCGTACGCCGCCGCGACCGGCGTCGACGCCCTGGCGGTCGCCGTCGGCAGTTCGCACGCGATGACCGAGCGGAGCGCGACACTCGACCACGCACTGATCGGCCGACTGCGAACGGCGGTGCCCGTGCCGCTCGTCCTGCACGGTTCCTCGGGCGTGCCGGACACCGAGCTGTCCGCCGCGGTGGCCGCCGGAATGACGAAGATCAACATCGGTACGGCGCTCAACATCGCCTTCTCGATCGCCGTCCGGGAAGCGTTGGCCGCCGATCCGGAGGTTGTCGACCCGCGACGCTGCCTGGCCTCAGCGCGCGACGCAATGGCCGCCACGGTCACCCATTTCACGCGCGTGGTCACGGACGGATGATGTCGCGGTTGCGTTTGCGCTGACCTGGGGAGTCTACGAGGGTGTCCACTGTCCTCAAGGTTGCCGCTCGCCGACACTGGAGTCGTGCCACGACGAGGAGGCAGGGCATGCGGGTGCCGGCACGCGGGCGCAGACCCTCGCTCAGCTCACCGTGGTGGCGCGGGGGGGCGGCGCTTGTCTCCGGAGCCGTGGCAGCCCTCACCTTCCCCGCACCCTCGCTGTGGTGGCTGGCGTATGTCGCGCTCGTACCGCTGATCCTGCTCATCCGCGGCGCCGCCACGCCCGGCCGGGCGGTGCTCGACGGCTGGCTCGGTGGTACGGGATTCATGATCGCCGTGCACCAGTGGCTGATCCCCAATCTCACGGTCTTCATCATCCCGATCGGCGCCCTGCTCGGGGCGTTGTGGATCCCGTTCGGCTGGCTGACGCGCCGTCTGCTCGGACAGGCCCCGGGAACCCCGGGGCCGGGCCGGGCGCTCGCCGCCGTGCTGCTGCTCCCCTCGGCGTGGCTGATGGCCGAAGTGGTGCGCTCATGGCAGTACCTGGGCGGGCCGTGGGGGCTGCTCGGCGCCAGTCAGTGGCAGGTGCGACCGGCGCTGCGGCTCGCCTCGGTCGGCGGTGTGTGGCTGCTGAGCTTCCTCGTCGTCGCCGTGAACACCGCGGTTGCTGCGCTGGTCGCGCTGCCCCGGGCCCGCGCCGTCGCGGTGGCTTCGCTCCTTGCGGTGGCCCTGGTCGTCTGGGGGGTCTGGTCGTGGGCACCGCTTCCGCCGCGCGCCGGGAGCGTGCGGATCGCGATAGTGCAGACCGGCGTCATCAACGGGCCCTTGGCACGGTTCAACGAGGGCGTACAGCTGACGCGCCGGCTCGTCGGGCTCCATCCCGACCTCGTGGTGTGGGGCGAGAGCAGCGTGGGTTTCGATCTGTCGGTGCATCCTGAGCTCACGGCGCGGCTCGCCGCCCTCTCCCGGCAGGTCGGCGCCGATCTGCTGGTCAACGTGGACGCGGAGCGTGCGGACCAGCGAGGCATCTACAAGACGTCCGTTCTCGTGGGCCCGCAGGGACCGACGGGTGACCGGTACGACAAGATGCGGCTGGTGCCGTTCGGCGAGTACATCCCGTTCCGGTCGGTGCTGGGGTGGGCGACGAAGGTCGGCCGGGCGGCCAACGTCAACCGGCACCGCGGCACCCGCCAAGTGATCATGGATGTCGGTCCATTGAGGGTCGGGCCGCTGATCTGCTTCGAGACGGCCTTCCCCGACATGAGCCGGCATCTGGCCTCAATGGGTGCCCAGGTCCTGGTCGCGCAGTCGTCCACCTCGACCTTCCAGGGGAGTTGGGCACCGGAACAGCACGCGTCGCTCGCGGCGCTGCGGGCCGCGGAGACCTGGCGGCCGATGGTGCATGCGACGCTCACCGGCATCAGCGCGGTCTACGACGCCGAAGGCCGTCAGGTCGGGCCGCGCATCGGGACGTCGACCGTCACGGCCCAGATGTACACGGTGCCGCTGTCGGGCGGCCAGAGCCCGTACGAGCGCCACGGGGACTGGGTGATCAGGGCGGCGATCGGCCTGCTGCTTGCGGCGGGTGCGTGCGAGGGGGTGCGCGCGGGTGTCGCGGCGAGGCGGCGGCGCAGTGGGGACGGCACCGGCGGGGCCGAGGCCGTCGGTGGCCAGGGCGGCGTCAGGAGTCCTGTTCCCGGGCCGCGTTGACGATCCGCTCGCACAGCTCGTGCGTCCGCAGCGCGTCGTCGGCGCTGAGCAGCTTGGACGAGCGCACGGCGTCGAGGAAGGCGAGCGTGATCTGCTCGATGCCGCGCTGGCGGGCGACCGGGACCCAGTCGCCGCGGCGGCGCACGGACGGCTGACCCTTGTGGTCGACGATCTCGGCGAGGTTGAGCACCTGCCGCTTGGTGTCCTGCCCGGCGACATCGAGGATCTCCTCGCTCGAACCGCTCATCCGGTTCATGATGCCGAGCGCGGTGAATCCCTCACCGGACAGCTGCAGGACGACGTGGTGGAGCAGCCCTTGGCGCACCATCGTGGTGATGCCGATGTGCTCGACGGTGCCGGGGACGAGAAAGCGAAGGGTGTCGACGACGTGGATGAAGTCGTCGAAGACGACGCTGCGGGGATCGTCTGCGAGGCCCACCCGGTGCTTCTGCATCACGATCAGATCGCGCGGGTGATCGAGGCATTGGGCGTAGCCGGGTGCGTAGCGGCGGTTGAAGCCGGCCATGAGGGTGACCCTGCGCTCGTCTGCGAGGCGCACCAGGCGTTCGGCTCCGGCGAGATCGGGCGCGAGCGGTTTGTCGACGTAGGCCGGGACACCCGCCTCGATGAGCTGCTCGGTGATCTCGAGGTGGGCCTCGGTGGGTGCATGGACGAATGCGGCGTCGAGTCCCTGGTCGAGCAGTGAGCGCAGTTCGGTGTGGCGGTGCGGGATGCGGTAGGCGTCGCCGATGCGGTCGAGGGTGTCCCGGGTGCGGGTGTGCAGATGCAGTTCGATGCCGGGCTGTGCGGTGAGCACGGGCAGGTAGGCCTTCCGGGCGATCGCGCCGAGCCCGATGACGCCCACTTTGAGCGGCCTGATGTCGAGGGTCGTCGTCGGCTGTGCCGTCATGACGTGTCTCCTGCTCTGGGGCTCGGCGCCTGCCACGGGCAGCATACGGTGCTCGCGGACGGCCCCGGTCGGCCCGGCCGGCGAGTGCCCGCGGATAATGCCTTGTCGCCGCGGCCGGAGCACCCGAGGATGATCGCATGACGGACACGCAGCGCACCGACCCGCCCCTGATCACCGACGAACGCACGATGCTGGAAAGCTGGCTGGACTTCCACCGCGAGACACTCGCCATGAAGTGCGAGGGTCTGACGGACGAGGAACTGCGCCGGACGGCCGTGCCTCCCTCCGACCTGAGCCTGCTCGGCCTGGTCCGGCACATGGCCGAGGTCGAACGCGGCTGGTTCCGCAGGGTGCTCGCCGGCGAGGAGGTGGGCCCGATCTTCTTCACGGACGAGGACCCGGACGGAGACTTCCACACGCCCGAGAAGGCCGATGCGGCGCAGGACTTCGCGGTGTGGCATGCGGAGATCGAGCAGGCGAAGCAGGCCGCACGGGACCGCTCGCTCGACGACACCGGGCAGCGCCGAGGACGGCGGGACGGCCGTCTGGAGACCTTCTCCCTGCGCTGGATCTATGTGCACATGATCGAGGAGTACGCGCGCCACAACGGCCATGCCGACCTGATCCGCGAGTGCATCGACGGCACCACCGGGGTGTGAGAGGGTGCGACGGGCCTGATCACTCCTGCGGGGAGTTCCCAACCGGGGCAGGGTCCAGCAGAGTTGGCCGGGTGCGTCGATTCCCCTCTGTAGTCGTCCTGGTGGCCCTCTGCGGCGTCGCCGGGTGTGTGACCGTCTCCCGGGAGCCTGTGTCGCGCGCCCCTGCGGCGCCGCTGGTCGTTCCGCCGCCCGTGCATGCGGTGCTGACCACCGTGCGCCCGGAGACGCCGGTAAGCCCCCGCCCCTCCCCCGCGGCGCACCGGCCGGACCGGCCACCCCGGCCGCACCACGGACACCGGCCCATGGACCCGACCGTTCCGTACCGGCCGCACCCGTACCACGCGCCGCCCCGGGACGTGCCGCGGCACGTGGACCGCACCGCCCCGGAACCGGCGTTTCCGGCACCCCCGCCCGCCCAGGGCGGCGGCATCTGCGCGCTGGGGCGGGCCTACGGCGGCTGGGCGCCCGACAGCGACGCCGCCCGGATCTGCCACATTGCCTACGGCAACTGATCCGAATCCGGGCGGCGGCCCGCCTCGCCCAGCCTGAGCTCCATGCGGCCGATCGCCGCGCGCACGCCGTCCCCGTAGGCGTCGTCGCCCAGAGCGTGCGACGCCTTGCGGGCCTTCGCCAGACAGCCGCGCGCCAGGCCGAACTCCCCGAGCTTGACGTAGGCGCCGGCGAGGCTCAGGTGGAGGGAGGGGTAGAACCCTCGCAGCGACAGTACGCTGTCGCCCCACTTCACCGTCGCGTCGCCGCCTGCGTCCGCGGCACGCAGCGCCTTCAGGTCCCAGGCGAGCTCCTCCTCGGGGTCGTCCTGGGCGTCGGCCATGAAGTGGGCGAGCGTGCAGCGGTGCAGCGGCGACCCGTCGTCGCCGAGCTCCTCCCACAGCGCCGCGAAGCGGTGGCGCGCCTCCTCGCGGTCGCCGCCGTGCAGCAGCATCACCGCCTGGCCGATGCGCGTCTCCATGCCCTCAGACGCCGCACCGTCCTGCTCCGTGTCCGGCACTGCCGCCTCCCGCCGTGCTCAGCGTATTCCGCGTGTTCCGCCTGTCGACGTGTTGCGCCTGTTCGACGTGTTGTGCCGCAGCCCGACCGCTACGCGCCGATGTCGGGGATCCGCCAGTCGATCGGGGCGTGGCCTTGGTCCGCGATCGCCTTGTCGATCCGGGTGAACGGCCGGCTGCCGAGGAACAGCTTGGCGGAGAGGGGCGAGGGGTGCGCGCCTTGCACCACGGCGTGCCGATCGGTGTCGATCAACGGGAGCTTCTTCTTGGCGTAGTTGCCCCACAGGACGAAGACGGCCGGATCAGGCCGCTGCGAGACCGCGCGGATCACGGCATCGGTGAACTTCTCCCACCCCTTCCCCTTGTGCGAGTTGGCCTCGCCCTCACGGACCGTCAGCACGGCGTTGAGCAGCAGCACGCCCTGCCGCGCCCACGGCATCAAGTAGCCGTTGTCCGGAATCGGGTGGCCGAGCTCCTCACGCATCTCCTTGAAGACATTGCGCAGCGACGGTGGGGTCTTCACCCCGGGCCGCACCGAGAAGCACATGCCGTGCGCCTGGCCCTCGCCGTGGTACGGGTCCTGTCCGAGGAGCAGCACCTTGACCCGGTCGTACGGGGTGGCCTCCAGTGCGGAGAAGACCTCGTTGCGGGGCGGGAACACCTTGTGCCCGGCGCGCTCCCGCTCCACGAACTCGGTGAGCTCCTGGAAGTAGGGCTTGTCCAGCTCCTCGCCGAGTACGGCCTGCCAGGACTCGGGCAGCATGGTGGGCACGTCAGGAACCTCCGGTACGCGATCCGTTGCTCGGTGACGATCGATGACGATCGGTGCAGCTCGATGGAGAACGTACCGGGGGCCACTGACATTCGGGAAACCGCGGGGCCGCTCCCGCGCCTCAGGCGACTCCGGCGTTGAGGAAGAGGCCCCCGTCGACCACGAGGGTCTGGCCGGTGACCCAGCCCGCCTGGTCGGAGAGGAGGAACGCCGCCGCCCCGCCGATGTCCTCGGGAACCCCGAGACGCTTCAGCGGATACGCCGCCGCGGCCTCCTCCTCCCGTCCCTCGTAGAGCGCCGCGGCGAACTTGGTCTTCACCACGGCCGGGGCGATCGTGTTGACCCGCACGCCCGGCGCGAACTCGGAGGCGAGCTGGAGGGTGAGATTGACCAGTGCGGCCTTGCTGACCCCGTACGCCCCGATGAAGGGCGAGGGCGCCAGTCCGGCGACGGAGGCGATGTTGACGATCGCGCCGCCGTGATCCTTCTGCCAGGCCCTCCAGGTCTGCTGGGCGAAGCCGAGCGCCGAGATGACGTTGGTCTCGAAGACCTTGCGGGCGACCGCGAGATCGAGATCGGCGATGGGTCCGAACACCGGGTTGGTGCCGGCGTTGTTGGCGAGGTAGTCGACGCGGCCGAACGCCTCCATCGTGCGTGCGACGGCCTCGGCCTGATGGGCTTCGTCGTGGGCCTTGCCCGCGACGCCTATGGCACGGTCCGCGCCGAGCCGGTCCACCGCCTCCTTGAGAGCGTCCTCATTGCGGCCGGTGATGCACACGCGGTCACCGCGGGCGACGAGCGCCTGGGCGATGCCGTAGCCGATGCCGCGGCTCGCCCCGGTGATGATGGCGACGCGTCCGGTGTGCTGTTGTTCGGTCATGGGTACGGTTCTCCCGGTTGCGTCAGTTGAGCGGGCCGCCGGCCACGTACAGGACCTGGCCGGAGACGAAGCCCGCCTGGTCGTCGGTGAAGAAGGCGATGGCGTTGGCGACGTCCTGCGGCCGCCCGACGCGCTGGACGGGGATCTGGGTGGCCGCCGCCGCCTGGAACTCCTCGAAGCCCATCCCGACGCGGGCGGCGGTCGCGGCGGTCATGTCGGTGACGATGAAGCCGGGCGCGACGGCGTTGGCGGTGATGCCGAACTTGCCGAGTTCGATGGCGAGGGTCTTGGTGAAGCCCTGCAGACCGGCCTTGGCGGCGGAGTAGTTGACCTGGCCGCGGTTTCCGAGCGCGGAGCTCGACGAGAGGTTGACGACACGCCCGAACTTGGCGTCGACCATGTGCTTCTGCACGGCGCGGGTCATCAGGAAGGCCCCGCGCAGGTGCACGTTGATCACGGTGTCCCAGTCGGAGGCGCTCATCTTGAACAGCAGGTTGTCGCGGAGCACGCCCGCGTTGTTGACCAGGATCGTCGGCGCGCCGAGCTCGTCCGCGACCCGCGCGACCGCAGCCTCCACCTTCGCCTCGTCGGAGACGTCCGCGCCGACGGCGAGCGCCTTGCCGCCCGCCGCGGTGATCTTCTCGACGGTGTCCTTGCATGCGGCCTCGTCGAGGTCCAGTACCGCGACCGCGCGGCCCTCGGCGGCCAGCCGGACGGCCGTGGCCGCGCCGATGCCGCGAGCGGCCCCGGTCACGATAGCGACGCGCTGCTCGGTGGTGGACATCTGCTCTCCTCGCTCTCGTGTGCGGCGCTGCACATGAGCGACCGCTTAGTAGGTCAACTGGTCGAAACGGTATGAGGGCCGTGACCGACTGTCAACGGCCCCACGCCCGATGTGGGCCGGAGCACCGCCCGCCGCGCCCCCGGAAGGCAGGGGGAGGCTGATGTCGCTTCAGCGCACCAGCCGGTCCAGCAGCCGGTCCACCTCCGCAGCCGGGTCCGTGGTCAGCCCAGTGTGCACGGGACCGGGCTGTACGACGGTGCTGCGCGGCGCCGTCAGCCAGCGGAACCGCCGCCCGGCGTCGTCTTCGGCCGCCTGCCCGGCCGCCTCGCCGCCCTCGCAGACGCACGCGACCGCGTGCAGCGCGGCCCGGACGGCGGCGATGTCGGCGGCGGGGTCGAGGCACCGAAGCCGCGCCTCGTCGAGATGGATGCGGGCAGCGACGAAGGAACGCGCCCGGCAGTAGACGAGCACCCCCGCATTGATCTGTTCACCGCGGTCGACGCGCGGCACGACGCGGATCAGGGCGTACTCGAAGACGTCGCGGGTCCCGCGCGTGCTGTGGGTTCCTGGCTCGCTCGGGGTCACTTCGCCTTGCCCTCCACCCAGGTCCGCAGCCATTCCGGCGGCGGGTCGGCCTTCCTCGGCGGGCCGGAGAGGACGATCCGCTCGTGGATCGTCTCGGCGCGCGCGGCGAGCACGTGGACGTACGCCTGGCGCACGTCGTCGGGTGTGTCGAAGCCCGGCTCCCCGACAAGCCACTCGTCGGGGATGAGCGCGGTGACCTCGTCGAGCAGCCCGGCGGTCACCCGGGGGGCGAGGTCCTCGGTGGCCGCGGCGACGTCGGGCAAGAACCGGGACAGGGCGTGATCGGTGGCGTCGTACGGCTTGGCCTCGGAGGCATCGGCACCCGGCCAGTTGTGGTGCCAGATCAGTGACGCACCATGGTCGATGAGCCACAGCTTGCCGTGCCACATCAGCAAGTTGGGGTTGCGCCACGAGCGGTCGACGTTGTTGACGAGGGCGTCGAACCAGACGATCCGCCCGGCCTCGGCCGGATCGATCGTGAAGGCGAGCGGATCGAACCCGACCGAGCCGGGCAGGAAGTCCATGCCGAGGTTGAGGCCACCGCTCGCCTTGAGGATGTCCTGCACCTCCGTGTCGGGCTCGCCGAGCGCGATGACCGGGTCGAAGTCGAGACGCACCAGGTCGGGCATCCGCAGGCCCAGCCGCCGGGCGAGCTCGCCGGAGACGACCTCGGCGACGAGCGCCTTGCGGCCCTGCGCCGCACCGGTGAACTTCGCCACGTACGTGCCGAGATCGTCGGCCTCGACGATCCCGGGGACAGACCCGCCCTCACGCAGCGGCGTGACATAGCGGACGGCCGACACTTCAGGAAGCATCCGCCCAGGCTAACCCCGGTACCCGGGGGGCAGGCGACGCGATTTTCGCTTGTCGCGGCCGGGCGGGCGCTGTCATGGTTCCCCATGGCATCGACGAACTCCCCGGACCTCATGGCGTTTCCCCGCCAGTTCGCCCGTACCTCCCGCTTCACGCTCGGCGTGCCGCGCGACGCCACGGTCTCCCCCGACGGCGCGCGCGTGCTCTTCCTGCGCACCCGCGCCGGCGACGACCCGGTCCCGTGCCTGTGGGCCCACGAGGACGGCAAGGAACGCCTGCTCGCCGAGGACGTCACGGCGTACGCCACGGACGCGCACGCCCGGTTCGCCGCATTCGCCCGGGACGGACGGCTGTGGACGGTACGGATGCAGGGCCCGGGGAGCGACGTGCCGCGCCAGGTACCGACGCCGGGACCGGTGGCGCACCCGCGGCCCGATCCGACAGGGACGCACATCGCCTACGTCAGCGACGGCGCACTGCACGTGGTGGACCCGGCCGACGGGACCGACCGCGTGCTCGCCACGCCCGAGGGTCCTCAGGTGTCGTACGGCATCGCCGAGCAGGTGGCTGCCGAGTCCATGCACCGCAGCCGCGGGTACTGGTGGGCACCCGACGGCGAGCGGCTGCTGGTGGCGCGCGTCGACCACTCCTCCGTAAGGCGCCTGTGGATCAGCGACCCCGCACATCCGGAGCGTCCGCCGCGCTCGCTGCCCTACCCCGTGGCGGGCACGCCCAATGCCGAGGTCACGCTCTACGTCCTGGCGGTGCGGGGCGGCCGGGTCGAGGTGGTGTGGGACCGGGCGGCGTACGAGTATCTGGCCTCGGCCGACTGGGACGCACACGGGCCGCTGATCACCGTGCAGAGCCGTGACCAGCGCACCGTCCACACGCTCACGGCCGACCCCGGCACCGGCGAGACGACTGCGGCGGGCGTGCGCACCGACCCCGCCTGGGTCCACCTCGTCCCGGGAACCCCGGCGCGTACCGCCTCCGGCGCGACGGTGTGTCCCGAAGAGCAGGACAGCGTACGGCGGTTGAGGATCGGCGAGGTGCTGTCCCCTCGCGGGCTGCAGCTGCGCGAGGTGCTGGGCATTGACGGCGACCGGGTGCTCTTCACGGCGAGCGAGGAACCCACGGAAGTCCATGTCTGGTCGTACGCGCCGGAGCACGGTTTCGTCCGCGTCAGCGACGGACCCGGCGTGCACACCGCCACGTGGGGCGGTGGCACGGTCGCACTGCACAGCCGCGCCCCGGACGGACACCGGACGACCGTGCTGCGCGACGGCGAAGTGCTCGGCCGTATCGCCTCGTTGGCCGAGGAGCCGGTGGTGACCCCGCGGATCACCTGGCTGCGCACGGGCGAGCGGGAAATCCGCACCGTGTTGCTGCTGCCGTCCTGGTACACGCCGGGCACACGCCTTCCGGTGCTGCTCACCCCGTACGGGGGCGCCGGTCTGCAGCTCGTGGTCCGCACCCGCGACTGGTGGCTGTGCCGGGCCCAGTGGTTCGCCGAGCACGGCTTCGCCGTGGTGGTCGCGGACGGTCGCGGCACTCCGGGCCGCGGGCCGGCCTGGGAGAAGGCCGTCCACGGCGACAAGCTCACCGCTGCCCTCGACGACCAGGTCGTCGCAGTGCGCGGCGCGGCGGAGCACTGCCAGGACCTGGACCTCGGCAGGGTCGGGATACTGGGCTGGTCCTACAGCGGGTATCTCGCCGCGGCCGCGGTACTGCGCCGCCCCGAGGTCTTCCACGCCGCAGTCGCCGGCGCCGCGCCCTGCGACATGCGGCTGTACGAGACGCACTGGCAGGAACGCTTCCTCGGCCATCCCGACGAGCACCCTGAGAACTACGACAACTGCTCGATCATCGCCGACGCGCCGCGCCTCGACCGCCCGCTGCTGCTGATCCACGGGCTCGAGGACGACAATGTGACGGTGGCTCACACCCTCCGGATGTCGGCGGCGCTGCTCGCCGCGGGCCGACCGCACCGCGTGTTGCTGCTGCCCGGGACGTCGCACGCGGTGGACGATCCTGTGGTGGCCGAAAATCTGCTCCACGTCCAGCGTGACTTCCTGTGCGACGCACTCAATGCCGCTATTCGCGCGCCTCGTTGAACGCGTGGGGCGCGCGGGACGTAGGGGAAGGTGACGCGCACCGCGCGCCGCCGGGCGGCCGCCCTCCCGGGCCGCCCGGCTCCGGAATCCAGAGAAGAGGCACCATGGCAGACAGCTCCGGGACCACCGGCCCGACCGGGCACACCACCAGGCGAACCGTCGTGGCCGCGGCGGGCACCGCGGGCCTCGCCACCGCGCTCGCCGCGTGCGGCGGCTCGGGATACACCGCGTCGTCGGCGTCGTCCGCGTCGCCGCCGGCCGCAGCGCCCTCGGACGGCGGCATGCAGTCGCCCTCGGCAGGGGGAGGCGGCGGTTCGGCGGAGCTGGCGAAGACCTCCGAGATCCCCGAGGGCGGCGGCAAGATCTTCGCCGGTCAGCAGGTGGTTGTCACGCAGCCGTCGGCGGGCACGTTCAAGGGGTTCTCGGCGGTCTGCACCCACGCGGGCTGCACGGTCTCCCAGGTCCAGGACGGCACCATCGACTGCCCCTGTCACGGCAGCAAGTACCACATCGCGGACGGCAGCGTCGCTCAGGGCCCGGCCACCCAGCCACTTGCCCCCGCGAAGATCAGCGTCGAGGGCGGCGCCATCAAGCTCGCCTGAGGCCGGGCGCCGGCGCCGCCCAGCGAGCCAGCACCTCGGCCGTGGTGGTCACCGTCGAGACCAGCGCCAGGGTGTGCCGGACGACTGCGTCGGCGTAGTCGGCCGGAACACCGGCGACGGCATCGGCCGGCACCACGGCCTCGTACCCGAGGTTGACCGCGTCGAAGACGGTGTTCGGCACCGCGACGTTGAGCGAGACGCCCGTGACGACGACGGTGCGCACGCCGAGGTTGCGCAGGAGCGCGTCGACGCCGGTACCGGCGAGCGGGGACAGTCCGTGCAGCCGCCGCACGACGAGATCGCCGTCCGCGACGGTGATCTCCTCGGCGATGCGGGTGGCCGGGCTCCCGGCGAGCTGCTGGACGGGCAGGCGTTCGGCGGCCCGGAAGAGGCGGGCGTTGCGGCTCGCCCCCCGGCCGTCGGGTCGGCGTTCCGCGATCGCGTGCAGCACGGTGGCTCCGGTTCCATGTGCGGCGTCCACGAGGGCGGCGACACGGGCGAGCACACCGGAGGCGCGTACGGCATGGGCGAGTTCGGGCAGTGCGGCGCCGGGACCCACGACCCCGCGCTGGCACTCGACGGTGAGCAGCGCGGTGGTGGCCGGGTCGAGCAGGGCGGCGAGGCGGTCGGGTGCGTCCATGGCTCCCCCTTGTGCTCGTTCCCGGGTGAGCCCGATGATTTCTGACGACTCATCAGAAATCAAGGGCGTGGAGGAGTCATGGCCACTGCACAGCGGCGAGGTCGCCGCATCATGATGACGCCGGCGGAGCTCGATACGTATCTCGCCGGGCAGCGCACCTGCCGCGTGGCGACGGTGTCGGCGGACGGCGCGCCGCATGTCAGTGCCCTGTGGTACGTCTGGGACGGCTCCGCGCTGTGGCTGTACTCCCTTGTGCGCAGCCTCCGCTGGGCCGATCTGCACCGCGACCCCCGGGTGGCCGTGGTGGTCGACGACGGCGTGGATTACGGGGAGTTGCGCGGGGCCGAGCTGTCGGGCCCGGTGGAGTTCGTCGGCGAGGCGCCCCGTACCGGTGAGCCGTGCCCGGAGCTGGACGCGCCAGAGCGGCTCTTCGCCGCCAAGAATTTCGGCCTCGAGGCGATGCCGCACGACGGCCGCCACGCATGGCTGCGGCTGGTCCCCGAGCGCATCGTCTCATGGGATTTCCGCAAGATCTGAGCCCGGCGGCGGTCAGCCCTTCTCCACGTCCTCCCCCGCCCGGCGCAGCGCTTCGACCACGGCCCTGATCGAGGGCCTGCGGTCGGCGTCCACCCGCCAGGCCGCGTAGATGTGCCGGTTCATGGTGTGGCGTACGGGCACGATGCGCACCCCGTCCGGCACGGCGCCCCGGCCGAGCCGTGGCGTCACCGCGACACCGAGTCCGGCGGCGACCAGCGCCAGCTGGGTGTGGTGCTCCTCGGCCGCATGCGCGATGCGCGGCTCGACCCCCTTGCCGCGGAGGGTGAACAGCAGCCAGTCGTGGCAGAACTCGCCCGCGGGCCAGGCGATCCACTCGTCGTCGGCGAAGTCCTCCAGGTCTGCGGTGGCGCGGTCGGCGAGCGGGTGCCCGGCCGGCACGGCGACATCGGCCACGTCGTCGAGGAGCGGGGCCTTCGCGAGGCCGTCCGGGAGCGGCAGCGGCTTGTTGTACCAGTCGAGGACGACTGCCAGGTCGACGTCGCCGCGGATGAGCCGCGGGATGGACTCATCGGGCTCCATCTCCTCCAGATACGGCCGCAGTTGCGGGTGTCCGGTCTTCAGCGCGGCGAGGACCTGCGGGAACAGGCCACGCGCCGCGGTCGGAAAGGCGCCGACGGTGAGCGCGCCGACGGCGGCTCCGCGGTGCGCCTCCAGGTCGGAGTGGGCCAGTTCGACCATGGACAGGATGCGCGCGGCGTGGCCCGAGAGCAGCCGTCCGGCGTCGGTCAGCCGCACGCCGCGTCCGTTCCTGGCGAGCAGTTGCTGACCGGTCTCCCGCTCCAGCTTGCCCACCTGCTGGGAGATGGCCGACGTGGTGACGTGCAGGACGTCGGCAGCGGCGCTCACCGAGCCGTGCACGTCGATGGCGTGCAGGATGCGCAGGCGGTCGAGGCTCAACATGTAAGCGATACTACGCGGTCACCATCACATATTCTCGCTTGTCCTACGACGTCATGGGCCGCATTGTGGAGGCCATGAGCTCCGTCGCCGGTTCCCGCACCCCTGCCCCCACCCCGGACGTCACCGCGCAGACCTGCGCGCCGGCCCGTGGCCGGCCCCGTACCGCCCGCCTGCTGGACTGGCGGGTCCGCTTCGCGGTGCTCTCCCTCATCTGGGGCTTCAGCTTCCTGTTCATCAAGGTGGGTACGGACGCCTTCGCTCCGCTCCAGGTGACGCTCGGCCGGATGGTCTTCGGCACGGCGGTGCTGGGCGCGGTGCTCGTGGCCAAGCGTGAACGGCTGCCCCGGTCCCCGGGGACATGGGGGCACCTCCTCGTCGCCGCCTTCCTGCTCAACGCACTGCCGTTCTCGCTGTTCGCGTATGCGGAGCTCACCATCCCCTCGACCCTCGCCGGGATCTGCAACGCGACGACCCCACTGTTCAGCATGGTGCTGTCGGTGGTCGCGCTGCAGGAGGACCGGCCGTCGCGCCGCCGCTTCGCCGGTGTCGGCATCGGCTTCGTCGGCGTGCTGATCGTGCTGGGCGCCTGGCAGGGGTTCTCCGGCCAGGACCCGAGGGGGACGGCGCTTGCGCTGATCGCCGCGTCCAGCTATGCGGTCGGATGGATCTATGTACGCCGCACCCTCAGCTCCGCCGACGGGTCGAGCCTGTCGCTCTCGGCCGGGCAACTACTGGTGGGCACGGTCCAACTCGCCGCCGTCACTCCCCTGTTCACCTCCATGCCCGCGTCCTTCCCGTTGGCGTCGGTCACCTCCGTGGTGGCGCTGGGGGCGCTCGGCACGGGATTCGCCTTTCTGGTGCAGTACGGCCTGGTCAAGGAGGCCGGGCCCACGATCGCGACCATGGTCACCTACATCGTCCCCGTGATCGCCACCGCGGCCGGGGTCTTCCTGCTCGGCGAGCACCTGAGCTGGAACGAGCCGGCCGGGGCGCTCGTCGTCCTGGCCGGCGCGGCAATCGCGCAGAGCCGCCCCGGGCGGCGCGCGGCCGGGAACGGTCAGCCGTAGCGGCCTGCGCCGCCGGGGTGCACCGCAGCGGCGACGGCGTCCGCGAGCGGCACGATGTCGCCGGCGCCGAGCGGCGAGACGGTGATCCGCACTCCCGGGCCGGAAGCGAGCCGGAACCGGGCGCCGGGCGCCACTGCCCAGCCGCTCTGCAGCAGCCGGGTCACCGCCCCGGTCTCGTCCGGCACCGGCACCCATACGTTCATGCCACTGCGCCCGCGCCCCTCGAGGCCGCGCTCGCGCAAGGCCGCGATGAGCGCGTCACGCCGCTGCCGATAGGAGGCCGCCACCCGCGCGGGGTCCACGGCGCCGGTACGCCACAGGTGCACCACCGTGCGCTGCAGCAGGTGGCTGACCCAGCCCGCGCCGAGCCGGAACCGCCCGTTCACCCTGTCGACGGTGACGGCGTCCCCGGTCAGTGCGGCGAGCCGCAGGTCGGGCCCGTACGCCTTGGCGGCGGAGCGCACCAGCGCCCAGTGGCGCGTCGCGGCGGCCAGCGGGTGCAACGGCACATCGACGATGCCGTGCCCGTGGTCGTCGTCGATGACCACGGTCTCAGGATGGGCGGCGAGCACCGCGCGCAGCGCCCGGGCGCGGGGTGCGGTGATTGCGGCGCCGGTCGGGTTCTGTGCCCGGTCGGTGACCACCAGGGCGCGCGCGCCGCCGCGCAGCGCCCGCTCCGCGTCCTCGGCGAGCGGGCCCTCGTCGTCCACCCCCACCGGCACCGCGCGCAGGCCGAGCGCCGGGATGAGATCGAGCACGCTCCCCCATCCCGGGTCCTCGACCGCCACCGCGTCGCCCGGCCGCAGATGGACCGTGAGCACCCGCTCGATCGCATCGCACGACCCCGAGGTGACCGCGATCGGCCCGTCCGGAACACCGTCGTCGTCGAAGGCGGCACGGGCCAGTTCCGCGAGCTCCGCGTCGATGCCCGGCATGCCGTAGAGCATGGGCTGCCGTTCGTGATCGGCCGCGGCTGCGGCCAGCGCCTCGCCGAGCCGGGGCAGCAGTGCCACATCCGGGTTGCCGCCGGCGAGGTCACGGGCTCCGGGCGCGTCCACCCGGATCTGCTCACGCGGCGTGGAGGCCGGACGCGCCCGCACCCAGCTGCCGCGGCGCCCGGCCGTCTCGATCACTCCACGGTCACGCAGCAGCCGGTACGCGGCGGCCACGGTGTTGGGGTTGACACCGAGCCCGGCGGCCAACTCGCGTAGTGGCGGCAGTGATTGGCCCGGTTTGAGGCCTCCCTCACCGACGGCGCGCTCCACCTCGGCGGCAATCTCCGTGGCGCGGCGGCCGGTGATCCGATAATCTCCTAGCACAAACGACATTATGAACTAATGCAAAATCTCGAGCAAGCTTGCCGCGCAACACGCAAAGGAGAGCGCCCATGTCCCCCGCCGCGTCCGCCACGACCACCGAGACCTCCGACGACGCCTACCGGGCCACCGAGCGCACCGTTCCGACACGCTCCCGCGAACGCGCCTCCTGGGACCGGGATCTCGTCCACTCGGTGCTCGACGAGGGGTACGTCTGCCATCTCGGCTTCGTGCGCGACGGCGCCCCCGTCGTCCTGCCCACCCTCTACGCACGTGTCGGCGAGCGCCTCTACGTCCACGGGTCCACCGGATCGCGCCCGCTGCGCGGCGCCGGCGAGGAGGCGGGGCTGCCCGTCTGCCTGACCGTCACGCTCGTCGACGGCATCGTGCTGGCCCGCTCCGCCTTCCACCATTCGATCAACTACCGCTCGGTCGTGGTACACGGCACCGCCTATGAGGTGACCGACCCGGCAGAGCGCGCGACGGCGCTGGACGCCCTCGTCAACCACATCGTGCCCGGCCGCGCCGACGACTCGCGCCGCGCCAATGCCAAGGAGCTCGCGGCCACCGCCGTGATCCGCCTCGATCTGGAGGAGGTCTCGGCGAAGATCCGCTCCGGCGGCCCCAACGACGATCCCGAGGACCTGACGCTCCCCTACTGGAGCGGTGTCCTGCCCGTCGTCCCCGCCTACGGCACCCCGCTGCCGGCCGTCGGCCTCGACCCGGCCATCGCCACGCCCTCCTACCTCACCCGGCGCGGGGAGATGTGATGCTGATCCACCCCTGGGACGCGGCGCACGACGACGCCGAGTGGCAGAACTGGCTGGCCGCCCATGACTTCGGCCAGCTCGCCGTCAACGGGCTGCCCGGCGACCCGCCGTTCGTCCAGCCGATGCACTTCGCGTACGACGCGGAGCGCGGCGAGGTGGTCACCCATCTCGCCCGCCCCAACCCCGTCTGGGCTGCGCTGGAGGCCGATCCCCGCGTCGTGCTGAGCGTCGTCGACGACTACGCGTTCATCCCCGGGCCGTGGCACGCCCCCGACGACGTACCGCCCGAGCACGGTACGCCGACCAGCTACTACGCGGCCGTCCAACTGCACTGCACCGCCCGCATCGTCGACGATCCGGCGGAGAAGGCGGATCTGCTCCACCGGCAGCTCGCGCACTTCCAGCCGCGCGGCGACTACGCCCAAGTGGCGCCCGGTCAGCCGCCGTTCGGCCGCATGCTGCCCGGCATACGGGGAGTGATCCTCGACGTCACCAAGGTGCGCGCCAAGTTCAAGTACGGCGGCAACAAGCCGCGCGAGATGCAGCGCCGGGTCACTGACCTGCTCGCCGAGCGCGGCGCCCCGCGCGACGAGGCGGCGCGCGCCCAGCAGCTGCACCGCCTCACCGCCCAGGACCAGGGCTGATCAGCCCGCCGCGGCGGCCGGGCGCCGCGGCTCTGCGCCGAGCCGTGCCTCGCTCACCGCGAGGACGGCGACGGCGCCGACCAGCATCACCGTCCCCACCACGGTCGTGGCGGCGAGCCGCTCGCCGAGGGCGACGACCGCGATAACCGCCGCGGTCACCGGCTCGATCAGCGTGAGCACGGCGGCCGTCGAGCCGCGTACGACGGCGAGGCCCGCGAAGTACGCCGCGTAGGCGAGCGCCGTCGGCACCGCCGCGAGGTAGCCGAACAGCCCCAGCGTGCGGCCGAGTTGATGGCCGCTCGGCCACATTCCCTCGGCGGCGGCGAACGGCAGCAGGCACACCGCGCCGATCACGAACGACCACACGGTGGTCCGCAGCGCGTCGGCCTCGCCGCCACCGAGGCGGTGGTGGCGGGCGAGCAGGATCACGCTCGCGTATCCGGCGGCGGACAGCGCCGCAAGCCCCACGCCGTCGGCCCGCACCGCGCCGCCCGCGCCGGATCCACCCAGCACGAGCACGGCGAGCCCGGTGAGCGCACCGGCGACGGCGGTGCCACCGGCGCGCCCGAGCCGTTCGCCGACGGTGAAGCGTTCGGCGACCGCCACGAGCACCGGGGTGGCGCCGAGCGTGACGACGGTGGCGACGGCCAGCCCCGTCGCCTGGACGGCCGCGAAGTAGGCGCCCTGGAAGACGGTCAGGCCGAGCCCGGTGGCGACGATCCGGGCGCAGGCGCGCCACCGCGGCTCGCGGCTGCCGGCACTCACCGGCCGCCGGTTGCCGCGCGCCACGGCGTACAGGGGAAGCAGGACGACGAGTCCGCCGACGCAGCGCCAGAACGTCATGGCGAGCGGGCCGAGTCCGCTGCCGCGGTGGATGAGGACGGCGGCAGCGCCCGTCGTACCCCAGGCGGCGCCTGCGAAAGCCACGCACAGCACGCCCTGCCATACCGACAGGACATGGGCATGCCGGTGGAACGGTGAGAAGGATGACACGGGTGTTCTCCAACGGAAGACGTCAGGTGGTCGCGTGATTCCGTCTGCGGACAGCGACGACCTGCCCGGGGACGCGCCCGGGCCCGGTCTTCCGAGGCTTCGCTGCCCGCCCTAGGCGGCAGGCGGCGGGAGAACGGTCTTGTGCATAATCGGCAGCCTAGGCCGAGGGCGCGCAGCCGGGCAACCGGCTTTCCGCGGCGCCCTCGCGGGCCGGGCCGTGGTCACTCGCGGACGGTTCGGGCAGCGGCTCTACGACGACGTCGACCGGTTGCTTCGGCGTCGTCGTCTGCGCGATGAAGGCTCCGGTGAGCACCAGGATGCCACCGACCACCTGCGGAGCGCCGAGGTGTTCGCCGAGCAGTACCCAGGCGAGCACGGTCGCGCAGACCGCCTCCAGGCAGGCCACCACACCGGCCACCGGGGGCGAGAGCCGGCGCACCGAGACGACGCCCGTGAGGTAGGCGAGTACGGTGGCCACCAGCACCACCCAGGCGACGAGCAGCACGGCGGGCACGCTCCGGTCGCCGAACGCGACCTGGCGGCCGAGCAACTGCCAGTGCATCTCCCACGGTCTGGCCACCACGGTGAGGACCGCGGCGCCGATCAGCAGCCCGTAGGAGATGACGGCGAGCGGGTCGACCGCGTTCTCGCCCTCGCTGCCGTGAGCGGACAGGACGAAGTAGCCGACCTGGCAGCATGCCGCCCCCAGCGCCAGCATCAGCCCGAGCGCATCGAACCGCAGCCCGCTCCAGATCTGCACCACGCATGCGAGCCCGGTGACCGCGAGCACCGCTCCCAGCGTCGCCGCCCGGCTGACCGGCCGCCGCTGGACGAACCGCACCCAGCCCAGCAGCAGCGCGGGCCCGAGGTACTCCACCAGCAGCGCGACGCCCACCGGGATGCGGGAGATCGCCGCGAAGTAGCAGGCCTGCACGCCGGCGACGGCGAGCAGACCGAAGCCAAGGAGCAGCCCGGGACGACGCCGCAGCGTCCCGGTGTGCCGTATCGCGACGGGCAGCATCACCAGTGCGGCCCCGGCAGCACGTAGCCACACCACGTGCAGCGGGCTCAGCCCTGCTTCGATCAGCGGCTTGGCCGCGACCCCCGAACCCCCGAAGGAGAGCGCAGACAGCAGCGCCAGGAGGAGGCCGGTCCGCCTCCCCGCTCTACCACCTGACATCGCTGTATCGCCCGATATCCGATCCGACCCGTGCATCGGGTCATCATCTCAGCTCGCAACAGGTCCGTCATCCCTGTAGCCCCTGACAGCCCCGCGGCCGGACAGCACGGAGGTGAGCCGCTGCGGGTCGATGCCGGCGGCCCTCAGCACCTCCACGGCCCGGCACTCGGGGTCCGCGGCGAGCGCGCCGAGCAGATCGGTCCCCTCGGCAACCGGCCTTCCGCGTGCGGCCGCGCGCGCCTCGGCGTCATGGAGCGCGGCGGAGGCGGCCGGGCTCCAGCCGGGCGCCGCGCCGGCGGCCACCACCGGGAGGGCGCCGGAGTCCTCGATGGTGCCGCGCCACCGGATGCCGTAGCCGATGGTGCGCTGCGCCAGGTAGGCGAGGACGCGCACGACCTGCCCGCCGGCGCTGCCGAGCACCTCGCGCGACCGCTGGTCGGATTCGAGCAGCGAGTGGAGCAGGTGTGCCGTGTCCAGCTGACGGTCGCCGTCCCGCGAGGCGCGGCGCCGGGCACTGGCGACCGCGGTACCCAGCTCCCTGCTGAGCTGCGGGACGTCGTCGCGTGTCGGGTCCTCGGGCCGGGTGTCGCTGTGCACGGCTCCCACCCCATCAGGCGTTTCACGCCCGAAGCATCCCCGCACGGAGGCATTTGCCCATCCGTCCGGAGAAGGGCGCACCTGACCGCGGTCTCATCCTTGCGGATGACTGCCGTGAGTGGCCTCGCCCGCTGCCGCGGCCTCCGGTGCGACCGCACGGGACTTGCGGTAGAGGCGCAGCGGGAAGTAGACGACGACACTGAAGGCGACCGCGTAGAGGGTGTGGTGCAAGGTGGCGCCGCCCTCCTTCACGACGTTCCAGCCGGCCCAGCAGATCACCGCGGTCAACGGCACGGCCATCAGCGCGATACCGGGCCATCCGCCGGGGATGCGGTAGGGCCGCGGCAGCCCGGGCTCCTTGATGCGGAGCGCGATGAGCGCCGCGAGTTCCATCAGGAGGGTGAGGTTGGTGAGAATGACGTCGAAGTCGAGCAGGTTGCTGAACGAGTCGTTGCAGAAGACGGCGTAGAAGACCGAGCAGACGACGATGGCCATGACCGGCGTGTCGTACTTGGGGCTGGTGCGCACGAAGCGCTTGGGGATCCAGCCGTCCTCGGCCATCACGAACGGGATGCGTGAATTCGACATCAGCAGCGAGGAGTACAGGCCCCAGGCGGAGAACATCCCGCCGATGGATATCGCCCACATCAGCCAGGTGCCGCCGAGTGATCCCCCGATGGAGGCGAAGTCGCCGTCCTGCCATTTGCTCCAGCCGCCGTCCGCCAGCGCTCCGAGCGAGGGGATGACATAGGCGAGGATGATCAGTCCGATGGAGAGGAAGAGCGCCTTGGGCAGGTTCCTGCGCGGTTCGTCGATCTCCTCGGTGACGGTGGAGATGCTGTCGAATCCGTTGTAGTTCCACATCACCACCAGCAGTCCCGCACCCATGGCGGAGAACGCGGAGGTGTGCGCCGGGGCGAACGGAGCGACGGGGTTCACGTGGTGGGTGAACAGCTGCGGGATGCCCCAGACGGCGAGCAGGACGAAGGGCGCGACGGCGAGCACCGTGAACGCCATCGAGCTGTCGCCGACGCTCTTGATGCCGCGGATGTTGAGCAGTGTCAGCGGCACGACGACGCACACCACCCCGATGACCCAGTGTTCGTCGACGACGAAGGAGCCGATGGGTCCGAACCCCGGAATGGTGAACAAGTCGGTCTTCCCGTCCGCCGCCGACGGCACGATGTTGGAGAGGTAGTCGGCGAACATGACCGGGTAGAGGGCCATGTCGACCAGGCTGGTGAGCCACTGCAGCATGCCGATCTGAAAGCCGCCGAATTCACCGAAGGCCCGCTTGCACCACTGGTAGTAACCGCCCTCGACCGGAATCGCCGAGCTCAGCTCCGACGTGAACAGCGCCACCGGGACGCTGTAGACGAGGGGGGTCAGGAAGAGCAGCAGCATGGCCGCGCCCGGTCCCGAGGAGCTGAAGAGCGGTTCGAGGCCGTAGGCGCCGCCGGAGACACTGAAGAAGATCAGCGCGACCAGCGGCATGAGCCGGACCTTGGAACGGAACCGGTGGGCGGCAGGCGCAGTGGACGCGGGGCTGGTCAGCACAGGAACGGCCTCCCGGGCGGAATTCGGTGAGGCCCCCATACTGGGCAGGTTGACGAGCCCGGACAACGGACAGTGTGTCAACGCGCGGGCCGTCGGCGTTCCACGCTGTGAACCACCGCTGCCCGATGGGCTGCCGCGCGCCTCACGGCCACAGCAGACCTCGGCGCCAGCCGCCGTCGTCCCGCACGTAGCGCAGGCGCCGGTGGAAGCGCCCGGTGTCGCCCTGGAAGAACTCGGCCTCGTCGGCCCGCAGCCGGTAGACGGTGTGGCCCTCGGGCACGGCCTGCGGATCGGCCGCCAGGACATCACGCGCCCGCGCCCGGCCCTCCTGATACTCCTCAGGGCTGGCGAGATCGGCGCTCATACGGCCGGTGAATCCGGCAATGCGGGAGGCGTCGCTGCGTCCGAGGAAGTCACGGCGCGCCGCCCGGCGGTCCAACGCCTCTACGGCGCCGGTGATCCGGACCTGGCGTCCGTGCAGCGGCCAGTACCAGGTCAGCGCGGCATGGGGATTGCCGGCGAGCTCGGCCCCCTTCCGGCTGCCCGCGTCGGTGGCGAAGACGAAGGCGCAGTCGTCCGGGTCGAAGCCGCGCAGCAGCAGGACGCGCGCCGACGGCCGCCCGGAGGCGTCCACCGTGCTGAGCGTCATCACATGCGGTTCGGGAACGCCGTCGTCGAGTGCGCGGGTGAGCCATTGGCCGAAGAGCACCCCGGGCGCGGCGGGAGCCCGTTCGGTGTCGAAGCCGGGCAGCGGGCCGGCGAGCGCCGGAACCCGCCGCAGCCGCTCGGACCAGGCATCGGTGTCCATCGCTCCACGCCTCGCTTTTCTGATGGGTCGTCAGTATTGAATGTTGCATCCCGTCAGGCTACGTTCCGCGACACCGCCGCTGCGTGCGAGCCGCAGCGCCCGAGGCCCAAGGGGTGGTCACATGGCCGACGTCACCGCACAGGCACGCATCGCGGCCCCGGCCGGGAAGGTATGGGACGTGCTGACCGACTTCGGCACCTACGGTCGGTGGAACGCGACCCACACCAGCTTCCCGAAGGGCGGCCCGTCACCACTGGCCGCACAGGCCGAGTACGTGGAGAACATGAAGCTGATGGGCTTCCCCGCGGAGGTCACCTGGACGGTGACGGAGCTGGAGCCCGAACGGGTGCTGGCCACCACGGGCAAGGGCCCGATGGGCGTCAACCTCGGGATGCGCTACGCGCTTGACGAGGACGGCGACGGTACGACGGTACGGGTGGACGGCAGCTTCGCCGGGCCTGCGGTGACGCTGATGGCGGGCAAGCTCAAGGAGTCGGCGACGGCCGCGCTCAACGAGAGCCTGCGCAAGCTCGCCGATCTCGTTCAGTAGCCGGACGGCGTCGGACGGCGGTGGGGCCGGGCGCGTGCCCCCGCCCACCCCCCAG
>NZ_JANFNG010000043.1 GCF_024436035.1 Streptomyces humicola | reverse complement strand
TCAACTTCATGGCGCTGAACCTCACCTCCCAGGTGCGCAACATCGCCCAGATCGCGACCGCCGTCGCCCGCGGCGACCTGTCGAAGAAGATCGACGTCGACGCGCGCGGCGAGATCCTGGAGCTGAAGTCGACGATCAACACCATGGTCGACACGCTCTCCTCGTTCTCCTCCGAGGTGACCCGCGTCGCCCGCGAGGTCGGCACCGAGGGTCGCCTCGGAGGCCAGGCCCGTGTCGAAGGCGTCTACGGTACGTGGAAGCAGCTGACGACCAGCGTCAATGACCTCGCGTTGAACCTGACCACCCAGGTCCGGGCGATCGCCGAGGTGGCCAGCGCCGTCGCCCAGGGGGACATGTCCGGCTCCATCGCCGTGGAGGCGCAGGGCGAGGTCGCCGAACTGAAGAACAACATCAACCTCATGGTGACCAACCTCCGCGAGACCACCCGCGCCAAGGACTGGCTGGAGTCCAACCTCACCCGGATCGCCGCCCTCATGCAGGGCCACCGCGATCTCGTCGAGGTCGCCGATCTGATCCTGCGCGAACTCACACCGCTGGTGAACGCCCAATTCGGCGCTTTCTTCCTCGCTGAGGCGCGCGCCGAGCCCGGTGAGGGACTGAAGCTCATCGCCGGATACGGCACCGAACAGCCGGACGGAGAACTACTGGAGTCCGGGACACCGGGAGGCGGTCTGGTGGCCCAGGCCGCCCTCGAGAAGAAGCGCGTCCTCATCACCGATGTGCCGCGCGACTACATCACCATCAGCTCAGGCCTCGGCGCCGCGCTGCCGGCGAATATCGTCATCCTGCCGGTCCTCTTCGAGGACCAGGTGCTGGGCGTCATCGAACTCGCCTCGTTCAGCAAGTTCAACGAGGTCCATCTCGCCTTCATCGACCAGTTCGCCAACACCATCGGCGTCTCGATCAACACCATCATCGCCAACGCCCGTACCGAATCGCTGCTGTCGGAGTCGCAACGCCTCACCACCGAACTGCGCCAACGCTCCAACGAGCTGCAGCGGTCCAATGCCGCCCTGGAGGAGAAGGCGGCCCTGCTGGCGACCGCGTCGCAGTCGAAATCCGAGTTCCTGGCCAACATGTCTCACGAGCTGCGCACCCCCCTCAATTCCCTCCTGATCCTCGCCCAGCTCCTCGCCGACAACCCCCAGGACCGGTTGTCCGACCAGGAGGTCCAATTCGCCGCCTCCATCCACCGCTCCGGCCGCGACCTGCTCCAGCTGATCAACGACGTCCTGGACCTGTCGAAGATCGAGGCGGGTCGGATGGACGTGCGCCCCAAGCCGCTTCCCCTGATCAAACTGCTCGACTATGTGCACGCCACCTTCCGGCCGCTCACCATCGACCGGGGGCTGGCCTTCGAGGTCACGGTGGGCGAGAACGTCCCGCGCGAGATGTTCTCCGACGAACAGCGCCTCCAGCAGATCCTGCGCAACCTGCTCTCCAACGCCGTGAAGTTCACCCCGTCCGGCCGCGTGGAACTGCATGTGGAGTGCGTGCCATCCACGCAGTTCGAGGACCCGACGCTACGCGGCGCCGATTCCGTCATCGCCTTCTCGGTGCAGGACACCGGCATCGGCATCCCGCCCGACAAGCTCGACGTCATCTTCGACGCATTCCAGCAGTCCGACGGCACCACCAACCGCAAGTACGGCGGCACCGGGCTCGGGCTCTCCATCAGCAGGGAGATCGCCACGCTCCTTGGCGGCCGAATCGACGCCGAGAGCGAGGTGGGCGTCGGTTCCCGGTTCACCCTCTACGTCCCCTCACGCTCCGCCGACGTGCTGCCCGCATCGAGCCCCGGGCCGCTGAAGGCCGCGGCCCCGGCGGGTACGACGGCCCCTGCCCCGGTCGCCGAGCCGCGCGAAACCTCGGCGTCACCGTCGACGACGTCGCCACCGTCGTCGGTCGAGTACGTGCCCAGCGGACTCTTCGGCGGCGCAGACGCCTTGATCACCGCGCGGGTTCCGGGAACCGCCGAGTCCCGCGACGAGACCTGGCCGGAAACGACCCGGCTCAAGGAGTGGCTGACCGGCCGCCGCGGGCGAGTGCTGTCGGGACGCCGCGTCCTCATCGTCGACGACGACATCCGCAACGTCTTCGCCATCACCCACGTACTGGGCCGTGTCGGCATCACCGTGGCCTACGCGGAGAACGGCCGCGAATGCATCGGGCTGCTCGAGCGCAGTCCCGACGTCTCTCTGGTCCTGATGGATATCATGATGCCCGAGGTGGACGGCTACCAGACGATCCGGGCCATCCGCCGCACCCCCCGCATCGCCGATCTGCCGATCATCGCCCTCACGGCCAAGGCCATGCCCGGTGACCGGGAGAAGGCGATCGAGAGCGGCGCCTCCGACTACGTCCCCAAGCCGGTCGACGTGGACCAACTCCTCACCGCCATCTACGACCTGCTCGACCCGGATCACGAGTCCGCGCAAGAGGAACCGGACTCAGGGCAGGGCCCATGAGCACCGCCGGGCCCGACAAGGTCGGCATCCTCATCGTCGACGACATGGAGGAGAACCTGGTCGCCCTCGAGGCCGTACTGAGCTCCCTCGACCAGCGTCTGGTCCGAGCACACTCCGGAGAGGAGGCGCTGAAAGCCCTACTGCGCGAGGAGTTCGCGCTGGTGCTGCTCGACGTGCTCATGCCGGGGATGGACGGCTTCGAGACCGCGGCCAACATCAAACGCCTGGACCAGACGAAGGATGTGCCGATCATCCTGCTCACAGGCGCCGAGGTGGACACCGACCACATCTACCGCGGATACGCGATCGGCGCCGCCGACTTCCTCACCAAACCATTCGACCCCTGGCTGCTTCGTACCAAGGTCAACGTCTTCATCGACCTCCACCGCAAGAAGAGCCAACTCGCCGCACAGGCCGAGCAATTGCGCCGACTGCTGACAGAAAGCGGCAAGCCGACGGTCGCCGAACAACTCGCGTGTGTCGAGCTGCAGTTGCGCAGTGTCGGTGACGCCGAGGCCACCGCGCTCGCCGACCGGGCAGCCGAGCTGCGACAGGCTGTGGGCGCCCTCCACCTCGACTGCACCGCTGATTAGGCCAGACGCAGTGATCACACCAGACGCACCGAGATCGCCCCACATAAAGATCACTTATGGGACAACGTCCAGTGCCTGTTCTGAGTCCGGATCACAATCCCCTTCGACGCCCGCACGGCGCCTGCGGGCACGCCGGTGCCCTTGCAAGAGGATGAGCTGGATGAGTACCGGTGGGCGAGCGTAGCTGAAGCGAGGGATCCGGTCGGCCCGAGGCGTGCGGAGCGATTGCGGCATGGACTGCAAGTCCGTGAAGGTAAGGCGTCGGCGGCGGTGCTTCACGGAATGCGCTCTGCCGCGTAATCGCCAGCAGTACTACTCCGAAGCGCCGGAAGCGGTCCCAGTGTGCGGAATGACCCTCGTACCGCTTCAGAATGATCGCATAGCCGGTGACCTGGGACGACGCTCCGATGAGCCGATCCGGCACCATCGGTTGTTCTGCTCGTACGAATGCTCTACCTGGTAACCACGCGGATCTTCGCGTGGCTGGTCCTGCTGTGCCGATCGTCCGCCGCGAATGAGGTCGAAATACTGATCTTGCGCCACGAGGTCGCGGTCCTGCGCCGCCAGGTCGCTGCCCCGATGCCGACCTGGCCGGACCGGGCACTGCTCGCCGCCCTCGCTCGCCTCGTCCCCCGGACGCTGCGTGGCCATCGGATCGTCTCCCCGCGCACCCCGCTCGCGTGGCCCCAGCGATTAGTCAAGAGCAAATGGACTCAGCCCCTGTCCCCGGGCCGACCTCCCCTGCACGAGGAACTGCACGATTTGATCACCCGGCTCGGAACCGAGAATCCCCGGTGGGGGATTCCGGCGCGTCCACGGTGAGCACCGCCGCCTCGGGCACAAGGTCAGCCCGGCCACCATCCGCCGCATCCTGCGCGGCGCCGACCTCGGCCCCGCCCATGCCGCCTCACCGCACACGGCGAGTGGACAGCGTTCGGGAAGTCCCAGGCTCACGGCCTCCTCGCCACCGACCTGTTTCACCTCGACACCCTCAGCCTGCACCGCCTGTACGCCCTGTTCGTCATGGAGGTCCGCATCCGCACCGTGCACATCCTCGGCGTCACCGCCCACCCCACCGCCGCCTGGGCAACCCAGCAGGCCCGCCAGTTGCTCTGGCAACTCGGCGACAAGGCGACCGAGTTCACCCACTTGGTCCGCGACCGGGATGCAAAGTTCACGGGCCGCCTTACAAGCTGTTCCCCGACTCGTGACGCCCGGTGCTGTGTGGGGTAACGTGCGCGCCGCAGACTTTCGGCCTGCCGACCGTGACGCAACCAGGGACTGAGATGCGCGAACCTTCGATGCTGCCCGTCGGCGCCCACGACAAGACGGCGCCAGTCGGCGGCCAGGCGTGGCGCGATCCGGGCACACCGTCATACAGCTTGGAAAACAGGGCGGTTCAACACCGCATGGTACTTCTTGCGGTGCTGCCCGCCGGGGTGATCGCCATCGCTGGGACGTCGGCCCTAATTGCGGTGTACGCCGCGGGTGCGGCCCGCGTCGACATGCACGCCGCCGGGGCGCTGCTGGCGGCGACGCTGCTGCTGGTCTGCGCCACCCTAGTCGGCGCGGGGTTCTACTCATCCGCCCAGGCGCGGGCCATATCGGGCCGCTATGCGGAGCTAAGCGGCTTGGCAGCGCGCGGCCAAGCCGAACTGGCCGAATTGCGCCGCCAGATCACAGACGGCCGCCTGCCGCAACCGCGTCAGCGGGAATCGCTGCCCCAGGCGGCGCACGACGCGCTGGACCGGCTTGGACATGAGATCGAGGCCCTGGACCGCGCTGCCGAGGAGGCCGTCCTGGAGCTCGCTGCACAGGCACGCCCCAGTGAGCAGTTCGAGGTCTTCGCCAATCTGGCCCACAGGCTGGAGTCCCTGGTGCACCGCGAGATCGGACAGTTGGACGACCTGGAAAACGAGGTCGAGGACCCGGACCTGCTTCGGGGTCTGTTCCAGGTGGACCATCTGGCTACCCGAATGCGGCGGTACGCCGAGAACCTGTCCGTGCTCGGCGGTGCCGTCTCCCACCGGCAGTGGACCCGCCCGGTCAGCATCAGCGATGTGCTGCGATCGGCGGTCGCCGAGATCGACCAGTATTCGCGGGTCAAGCTGGTTCCTCCCATTGAGGGGATGGTTGCCGGGCACGCGGTCGTCGACGTGGTTCACCTGGTGGCGGAACTGGTGGAGAACGCCACGGTCTTCTCTCCCCCACATACCGTGGTGCTGCTGCGCGTTCAGCCTGTCACCGCGGGGCTGGCGATCGAGGTGGAGGACCGCGGTCTCGGTCTGGGCCCCACCGAGCGCAACCAGCTCAACGCGATGCTCGCCTCGCCTGATGGGATCGCTCTCGGCGAGCTGCTCCGGGACGGCCGGATCGGTCTGTATGTGGTCTCCGCTCTCGCCAGGCGGCACGGTATCGTCGTGCAGCTCGAGGGCAATATCTACGGCGGTACCCAGGCGGTGCTCGTGCTGCCGAACGAGTTGCTGGGTCAGCAACCGGATCCAGCGGATTCGGCGCGGCAGCCGTCGAGTGCCACCGCTCCCGGCCCGCAGGGGCACGCCGACATCGCGGCCTCTCCGAGGTACGGGCCTGGCACGCACACCGCGCCGGAATCGAAGACACCTGCGGATGAGCCGCCTCGTCCGTCCGGCACGGCCCCCGCGCCTCAGATCGCGGCGCCGGAAGGCATGCGTCCCGCGTTGCCCACGCGCCGCCGCCAGGAGCACCTCGTTCCGGAACTGCGGCAGCCCTCCGACAGCGCAGGGGCGCCGGAGGAGATCGAGCATGATCCAGGTCTGATTGCTGCCTTCCAGGCGGGTTTCCGCCTGGCTGAGGACGCCGGAGACAACTGAGAACCTCTCCGCCCCCGGCGGAGGGCAGCCCACGGGGCCTGGCCCCACAGCAGTTTCATGTCGTCGACGAGGAGTACTCGATCGTGGTGAGCGAAGACCTTTCATGGCTGCTGAGCGGACTCTTGCAGCGGGTCCGGTACACGCGAAGTGCGCTGCTGCTGTCCTCGGATGGCCTGGTGAAAGCCGCGTACGGCCTGGATGACAACGCCACAGCGGATCATCTGGCAGCCCTCGCCAGCGGTCTGCACTCACTGGCTCGCAGTGCCGGCAAACGGTTTGACGACGGCGGGGATGTGCGGCAGGTCGTGGTCGAACTCAGCAACTCGCTGCTCTTCGTCTCCACGGCCGGGCACGGCGCCGTGCTGGCGGTGCTCGCCGGGCGCGAGGCGGATGCGTCGGTGGTGGGATACGAGATGGCGATGATGGTCAAGAGCGTCCGTCCCCATCTGGTGACTCCGGATCGTCAACCAGTGGAGTGAGCGATGCCGAATGCCTCCGATGGACCGTTGCTCGACGACTCCCTCGGGCGGATGGTCCGCCCATACACCGTCAGCGACGGACGTACCAGACCCACTTCTCACTTCGACCTGATGACCATGGTGACGGCCACCGGTGCCGTGCCTCGGCGCGAACTCGGCCTGGACCACAGCAATGTGCTCGTATTGTGTGAGCGGCCGGTCACCGTGGCCGAGATTGCGGCGCATATGGGGTTGCCGGCAACAGTGATCAAGGTGCTGCTGTCCGACTTGGTGGACTGCCGCGCGGTCGCCACACGGGCGTTTGACCGTGCACGGTTCGGGCCGAACTCTACCCTCGATCTGGATCTACTGGAGGCAGTGCGGGATGGGCTCCTCAAACTCCTTTGAGCCGCAAGGCGGCGGCTCCCTTCCCATGGGGATCAAAATTTTGGTCGCCGGCGGTTTCGGGGTGGGCAAGACCACCTTCGTGGGTGAGGTCAGCGAGATTGAACCGCTGAGCACGGAAGAGATGCTGACCCAGGTCAGCGCTGCCACGGACAAGTTGGACGGGGTGGAGAACAAGGCCACCACCACGGTCGCGATGGACTTCGGCCGCATCACCATCAGTCCCCGCCACGTGCTCTACCTGTTCGGCGCGCCCGGCCAGGAGCGCTTCTGGTTTCTGTGGGACGAGATGTCGACCGGTGCGCTCGGTGCGGTGGTGCTCGCCGACACCCGCCGACTCGAGCACAGCTTCGCGTCGGTGGACTTCTTCGAACGGCGCGGCATCAGGTTCCTCGTCGCGGTCAACGAGTTCGACGGGGCGCACCGCTATCGACCGGACGAGGTGCGGGCGGCGCTCGACCTCGATCCAGAGGTACCCGTGGTGCTATGCGATGCCCGCGTACGCGGCTCCGGCGTCCGGGTCCTGCTTTCACTAGTGGAGCATCTGATCACCTCAAGGAGTTCCCATGACAGCGCAGCCGTATAACCCACCCCCCGGTCCGGAGGGAGGGATCGCCACGCGTCATCTGCTGCTGCCGCCCGAAGACCTCGAGGTACGAGCCAGGGCTCAACGGCTTCGGGAGCTGGGGATAACCGACAGGCCTGTCCCGGAGTTCGATGACTTCGCGCGCGAACTGGCCAGACGGACCGGGGGCTGCTACGCGGGCGTCAACTTCTTCCTCGATGAGAACCGCCAGTACTTTGCTGGGCTGTACAGCGTTGCCTCCGACACAACCGTACGGCTTGACTCCCCCCTTCTCGCGGACCCCGTGCCGGGCCGAGTGATGCCTCGCGACCTCGACCTGGGTTTCTGCCCACACGTGGTCAGGCGGCGCAAGGCCCTGGTGCTGGAGGACGTTCGCGACTTTCCGCGCTTCGCCGGAAACTACGTGATCGACGCGATCGGCATCCATTCCTACCTGGGGGCACCGCTGATCGACCGCACGGGCATGGCGCTGGGCACGATCTGCGTGGTGGACCAGGACCCGCGCCCCTGGGGTCGGCAGGGGCTCGAGACCATTAAGACGATGGCCGCTCAGCTGATGGAACGGATCCAGCGGTCGGAGCACCGCTCCGGGGGGAGTATGCCTGAGTGAGCGGTCCGGGTACGGCCGACATGACGCGGCGAAGCCAGCACCGATCGGTCGTGGCCACTGACGACTGCCGCCTGCGCCAGGGAACAGGGGCTTGGTAATCGCGGCTCCCATCGGCGCCCGCAGTGCCTGCCCGCGGCCGTGGTCGCAGGCAGGCCCCCTGCCCGAGGTCGGCTACTTCTTGAACCCGTAGTCCAACAGCTTCTCCGCATCCGCGGTGCGAGTGCTTTCGGAGCTGGAAGCGACGACAGTGCCAATGACCGTCTTGCCACCCCGGACGGCGGCGAGGACCAGGCAGTACCCGACCGCAGGGCCCGAGCCGGTCTTGATGCCCATGGTGCCCGCGTAGCTGCCGAGCAGCTTGTTGGTGTTGGTCCACGACATGTACCGGTAGCCTGTCCCGTGAAAACCCGGGTTCGTGCCCCTGATCAGGACGTTTCCCTGCAGGAGACCCGCACAACAGGCCCGGTCGGCCGCCAATCCCGCACGAGACACGAGAGTTGATCCTACGTCTCGGGCGGGAGAACCCCTTGTGGGGCCACCGGCGGGTGCAGGGGGAGCTTGCCCGGTTGGGCATCACCGTCTCCGCCGCCACCGTCCGAGCGGTACTGCGGCAAGGCAACATCCCGCCCGCAACCCAGCGGGCGCGCGACACCTGGGCCTCCTTCCTACACACCCAGGCCTCCGGGCTACTGGCGTGCGACTTCTTCCATGTCGACACCGCGTTCTGCCGCAGCCTGTGCGTGCTGATCGTCATGGAAGTTTCCACGCGTCGAGTGCACATCCTGGGCGTCACCGCGCACCCGAACCGGGACTGGGTGACCCAGCAAATGCGGAACTTGATGACGGACCTCGAAGACCAACTCCATCGGTTCAGGTTCTTCCTGCGGGACCGGGACGGGAAGTTCTCCCATGCCTTCGACGCCGTCCTCGCCGGGGCAGGAGTGCAGGTCCTCCTCTCCCCGCCGAGATCGCCGAAGGCAAACGCCTTCGCGGAACGCTGGGTCGGCACCGTCCGCCGCGAGTGCACCGACCGCATCCTCATCATGAACGAGCGGCACCTACGCATCGTCCTGGACACCTACACCGACCACTACAACCGGCACCGCCCCCACCAACCCTTCATCAACGACCACCCCAGGCCGCAGAGTCCGGACTGCCAGCCCCCGTAATACCGCTCGACGGTCGCATCCGCCGCACCCAACTACTCGGCGGGCTCATCAACGAGTACCAGCAAGCAGCCTGACCACGCCAAGACAAACGTCCTGGTCAACAGCCCGAACCGGAGTTTTCACCCGGGACAGGTAGCCGACGCCCGCGCCTGGGCCACCCACCACCTGGCCAGCCGCCTCTGCGACGGACCGCCGAGCGCATCCAGGTCTCCCGGACGACGGCCAAGCGATACACGCGGCCGACGTCGCCGGCCTCCCCGCCAGCGGTCGGTGGTGGCGGTAGCCTGGCCAGATTCCGAGAGTTTCACGAGTCGTCTCTGTGCTGTGGTATCCCCCATGGGTTGTCGTCGCGCAGTGGTGGTGGCAGCAGGTGCTGTGGCCAGGATTGGTAGGCCACTGGGCGTAGGAAGCGTTCGAGGGCTGCTGTGCCGACCGATGTGCCGGCAGGTGTTGTGGTCGCCGGGAACGGGCCGCCGTGGTGCATGGCGTGGGTGACAGCTACACCGGTCGGCCAACCACCCCAGATGACCCGGCCGCTGCGGTCGGTGAGGGCATCGGCGAGAAGGGCCAGGATTGGGTTACTGCGTGCCTCGTCCTCCTCGGCGTGCACGGTGGTGGTGAGCTGACCGGGCAGCGCAACGATGCCGGCAGTGACCTCCGTGAGGTTGTCGTAGCTCACCACCACCCCGAGAGGGCCGAAGCACTCTTCCGCCATGGCCTCCTGGTCGGCCCGGAACACCTCCAGCGTCGTGTGCAGCAGTCGCGGAGCGAGCGAGGCAGGATCCTGCGGCCAGCAGAGTTTCTGCATTCCGGAGCGGGTGGCGAGCTTGTGCGCGACGGCCAGGTAGGCGTCGGCGATGCGCTGGTTGAGCATGGGTGCGGCGGCCACCTCGTGCAGCAGTTCCGCGACGCGTTCGGCGAGTGGGCTGTCTGCGGGCACGAACAGCAGTCCGGGGTTGGTGCAGAACTGTCCGGCGCCCTGGGTCAGTGACGCCACGTAGCCGAGGGCGATTTCCTCGATCCTCGCCCGGGCAGCGCCGGGGGTGACCACGACGGGATTGATGCTGCCCAGCTCGCCGTAGAACGGGATCGGTTCCGGCCGTTCGGCGGCGATGCGTGCCAGTGTCAGGCCGCCGGTGATGGAACCGGTGAAAGCCGCGGCACGAATTCTCGGGTGTCGCAGTGCTTGGACCCCGGCCTGTTCGCCCTCGATCAGGCTGAACAGGCCGGCCGGTGCGCCGACCTCGGCGATGGCCCGGCTGACAGTGCGCGCGGTGTGCCTGGAGAGCCGCGGGTGGCCGGGATGGGCCTTGACCGTGACCGGGCAGCCGGCTGCCCACGCCGAGGCGGTGTCCCCGCCCGCGACGCTGAACGCGAACGGGAAGTTGCTGGCGGCGAAGACGAGGACGGGGCCTATGGCGGTGCGGTATCGCCGCAGCTCAGGGCGGGGGCCCGGCGGCCACGTCTCGTCGGCGCGGTCGATGCGTACGTCGTAGAAGGCCGCGCGGCGCACCGTCTGGGCGAGGAAGCGGAGTTGAAAAGTGGTGCGCCTCAACTCGCCGCTGAGCCGCGTCCGGCCCAGGTGGGTCTCGGCGTCGGCCAGGGGGACGAGCGTCCCCTCTTCGGCGTCGAGGGCGTCGGCGATCGCCGACAACACCACGGCCCGCTCCGCCGGAGCCGTGGCGGCCCAGGCGTGGGACGCGGTGGCCGCCGTCTCGACGATCGGCTCGATGTCAGTGGTCTGCGTCGTGGTCAATGCGGTCCTTTCGCGGCAACCGCCGTCGTCGGGGTTCGACCGCTTACAGCGCGAACCCGTGGGGGAAGGGATCGGTCGGGTCGAGCAGGTAGGTGGCAATGCCGGTGATCCAGGCGCCTCCAGTGATCTCGGGGATGACCGCGGGGATTCCGCCGACGGTGGTGTCGCCGACGAGACGGCCGGTGAACCGGGTGCCGATGAAGGACTCGTTGACGAACGTGGTGTGCAGCGGCAGTTCGCCGCGGGCGTGCAGCTGTGCCATGCGTGCGCTGGTGCCCGTGCCGCACGGCGACCTGTCGAACCAGCCGGGGTGGATCGCCATGGCGTGGCGGGAGTGGCGGCCGGTGGAGCCGGGTGCGAGCAGTTGCACGTGCTTGCAGCCGGAGATGAGAGGATCGACCGGGTGCCGGGGCCGGTCCTGCTCGTTGATGGCTTCCATGATGGCCAGCCCGGCCGCCAGGATTTCCTGTTTGCGACCACGGTCGAACGGCAGCCCGATGGTGTCGAGTTCGACGATGGCGTAGAAGTTGCCGCCGTAGGCCAGGTCGTAGCGAACGGTGCCGATGCCGGGCACCCGCACGGTGGCGTCGCGGGCGACAGCGAAGGAGTCCACGTTGCGCAGGGTGACGTGCTCGGCGGCGCCGTCGCGGACGGCCACCTTGGCGATTACCAGCCCGGCGGGTGTGTCCAGCCGGATGACCGTCTCGGGCTCGGTGACGTGCACCATACCGGTCTCCACCAGTACCGTCGCCACACCGATGGTGCCGTGCCCGCACATCGGCAACAGGCCGCTGACCTCGATGTAGAGCACGCCCCAGTCGGCGTCGTCCCGGGTGGGCGGCTGGAGGATCGCGCCGCTCATCGCCGCGTGGCCGCGAGGCTCGTTGACCAGGAACCGCCGCAGACCGTCGAGGTGTTCGGCGAAGTACCGTCGGCGCTCTGCCATGCTGTCTCCTGGGATGGGGCCGACTCCCCCGGTGATCACCCGGGTGGGCATGCCCTCGGTGTGCGAGTCGACAGCGCTGATGGCCCGGATGGTGCGCATCAGACGACCAGCTTCTCGACGGCTGCAACGGCACGGGCCATGTCGGCCCGGACCCGCTCGGCGTGCTCAAGGCTCAGCGGACCGCGCGGTGGGCGGCAGGGGCCGCCGTAGCGTCCGACGAGTTCCATTCCCAGCTTGATCGCTTGCACGAACTCGGTGCGGGAGTCCCAGCGGAAGGCCGCGACCAGCGACGCGTACAGCTCCCGCGCCTCGGCGAGCCGTCCTGCAGTGGCGAGGTCGTACAGCCGGGCGGACTCGGCCGGGAAGACATTGGGGAATCCGGCGAACCATCCGCGCGCGCCCATCAGCAGACTCTCCAGCACCACGTCATCGGCACCGCTGATCACGTCGAGGCCGGGCGCGGCCTCCCTGATCTCCAGCACCCGCCGCACGTCACCGGAGAACTCCTTGACCGCGACCACGTTGTCGATCTGTGCGATCTCGGCGAGCAGGTCGGGGGTCAGGTCGACCTTGGTGTCGATCGGGTTGTTGTAGACCATCACCGGAAGGCCGACCGAGGCGACCGCCGCGTAGTGCTCGATGATCTCACCGCGGTTCGCCCGGTACATCGTGGGTGGCAGGCACAGCACCCCGTCGGCCCCGTCCTCGGCTGCCACCTCCGCCCAGTGCCTGGCCTGGTGGGCTCCGACGCCGTGCACGCCGACGACCACGATGCCCAGACCCCGCACGGCCTCGATGGCGGTGCGCGCCACGTCCCGCCGCTCGGTGTCGGTGAGCGAGGAGTACTCGCCGAGCGAGCCGTTGGGGCCGACCCCGTCGCAGCCGTTGTCCACCAGCCAGCGGCAGTGCTCGGCATAGCGGTCGTAGTCCACCGCGAGCCCCGCAGGCGCGGCGGGATCCTCGCGGTACGGCAGAGCAGTGGCCACGACGACGCCGCCCAGATCGGTGTCGCGGGACTTCTGGTTCATGATTCGCTCTCCTTCATGTTCGGCCTGTCGGACGGGCCGGCTTGTGCGGCGGGTGCCGCGAGTTCGCCGAGACGTATCGGCTGGGCTATCGGTCTGCGGTGCGGCTCAGCCCGTGGTGCGTCCGCTTGTTCGCGCGCGCGGGCGGTGATTTCCGTGACGGTCTGGCCGCAGATGCGCGCCTGGCAAGGGCCGAGGCCGGCACGCGTAGCGAGCCTGACGGCGCGCGGGTCTTCCCGGGTTGGGGCGCCGGCCGCACGGCACAGGGCGGCATAGGTGGTTTCCTCGCAACGGCAGACCACGGTCTGCTCCCGCAGCCAGTCCGGCCAGGCGGTGCCAATCGGGTGCGCGCGGGCCAGCCGCCGTGCGAAGGCCCGCCCTGCCGCGGCCCGGCGCCGAGCCGCGGAGACCGCGGCAGGGGCCCCGCCTGCCGCGAACCACCCGGCGACCGTACCCTCCGCGACGGCCGCCGGTGCGCCCGCGATGCCGGTGATCTCCCCCGCCGCGTACACCCCGGGCGCGCTGCACCTCTGGTCCTCGTCCACCTCGACGAACCCGGCGGCGGTCAACGCGCAGCCCGCCGCCATGGGCAGCTCGAGCTGGGGGCTGAATCCGTGGCTGACGCAGAGCGCGTCGACGGCGAGGGTGCGTTCGCTGCCCGCGATCACCGACCAGTCCGGGTCGACGCGGGCAATGACCACCTCCTCGACCCGGCCGTCGCCCCGCGCCTCGATCACGGCCTGCCCCATTGCGTAAGGCACCTTGTGCCGCACCTGGCCGACGACATACTCGGCTAGTTCGGCCGCCTTGCCGACCTGCGCGGCCAGTTCCCACGGCCGGGAAGCCCAGCCCCGCAGCACCGTGGCCGGCCGATTGGCCTCCAGCACGGCCAGCACGCCGGCCCCGGCCTCGGTGAGCGAGGCCGCAACGGGCAGGAGGAAGGGGCCGGTCCCCGCAATCACCACCCGGTCGCCGACCACCACCCGCTCGCCCTTCGCCAGGGCCTGGGCGGCGCCGGCGGTGAATACGCCCGGCAACTCCCAGCCGGGGAAGGGGAGAACCCGGTCATGTACGCCAGTGGCCAGCACCAGCGCGTCCGGCTCGAGGACCCGGCGCGGCCTGCCGGTGCCGTCCACAGAGCCGTCAAGGACGTGTACCCGCGGCGGCATCCCCGGCTCGGCCTGTTCGAGCGCCCACACCGTGCACTCCGGCCACCAGGTGCAATCCGGGTGCAGCAGCGCGCGGCGGCGGCGCTCGAAGGCCCGCCAGTGGTGCTGCAGCCGCTGAGGATGAGTGGCTTGGTAGGCACGAGGCAGCATGCGGTGGTACTGCCCGCCGGGCTGCTCCGCCGACTCGATCACCGTCACCGTGGCCCCGGCACTCAGCGCCGCTTCTGCGGCCGCCAGTCCCGCCGGACCTGCTCCGACGACCGCTACCTGACGCACCGCCATCTCAACGCTCCTCGTCGCGACGTTGGGTTTCCACCACGTCGCCGTCGGCGGCGCGCCGTCGACAGGCACGGACGTCCCGTACGCCGTTGACCGTGATCAGGCAGTCGAAGCAGGCGCCGATCCCGCAGAACACCCCGCGCGGCGCGCCGGACGGGCCGCGCCGCCACGAAAGACGCCCGTCGGCGAGCAAGACCCCGGCCAGGCTCTGCCCCACGATCCCGGGCACCGGCTCCCCGTCCACCGTGATCTGTAGCGGTCGGTCGTTCCTGCCCACGCTGTCGTGCTCGACGGGGACGAGATGAGGGCTCATGCCAGACCCCTTTCCTTGTGAGTGGTCGTGGCGTTGGACGCGCCCAGCACGGCCGGACGGTCGACCCGAAACGCGGTGGTGTCAATGTCCGGCGTCTCACCGAGGACAAGCTGGCGCAGCAACCTGGCGGTGCCCACGGACAAGCCGATCCCGGCACCCTCGTGACCGGTCGCGTGCCACAGCCCGGGCAGCCGCGGATCCGGTCCCATCACCGGCAGATGGTCGTCCACGTAGGGCCGGAAACCGCCGTAGCAACGCATCACCGCTGTGTCGGCAAGGCACGGGAACAGACGAAGCGCCTTGACGGCGATGGCGGACAGCACGTGCGGGCGAAGCCGGTCATCGAACCCCACCTGGCGGCGCGAGGAACCGAGCAGAATGGTTCCCGCACGGGTGGACTCCACCACCGCCGAGGTCTGCAGCGCGGCCGAACCGCTGCCGACCGCGGCTATATAGTCCGCGCCGTAGACCTTGTGAAAGACGGTGGGCGGCATGGGCGTGGTCACCAGGACCTCACCTCGACGGGGGCGCACCGCGATCGGCGCCCCGATCCGCGCCGATACATCACCGGACCACGGGCCTGTCGCGTTGACCACGATGTCGGCGTCCTGCGCTCCAGCTGAAGTTCGCACCCCGATCAGCCTGCCACCGCGGACCGTCCCGCCCAGCACCTCACAACCAGTGCGGACGGTGGCCCCCGCCGCGACCGCAGCCGACAACAAGGCCGTCGCGGCGCCGGCTGGCTGGACCTGGGCATCACCGGAATAGTGAAAGGCTGCAGTGACCTCCCGGGTCAGCCGAGGCTCGGCCGCGGCCAACGCCGCGGAGTCCAGCCGCTCGACCAGCACCCCGGCAGCCCTCTGGGCTGCCGCGAACCGGTCCAGCTCGGCGGCACCGTCCTCGGTCGTGGCGACGACGATCCCACCCTTGGGATCCCACTCCACCGCGGCAGTGTCGGCCGCGCCGCGGTCGGCAAGCGCGGCGAGAACCTGCGGCCACAGGCGCATAGACAGCAGCGTCAACGCCAGCTCGGGACCCGGCCCCTTGTCGGAGACCAAGACGTTGCCTTCGCCATGTGAGGTCGTGCCACCTGCGGGACGGTCACGCTCGATGACGGTGACCTCGAGCCCAGCCTCGGCCAGCTCGCGAGCGCATGCGGCACCGACGATCCCGGCCCCCAGCACCACGACCCGCGTTCCGTACACAGAACCTCCTTGTTCGATAAAGCGAACGACCTGAGGCTACGGCGGCAGGTCAGAGATGTCAACAGCCGCCCTTGAGGGGATCGGCGGAAGAGCCCCCCGGATGATGCGGCAGGGCTGCGTTGGACCGCTGATCGGCGCGGTACTGCAGCAGCAGCACCGACCACACCGGCCCGTCCACCGCCGTGTAACTGTGCGGGCAGGCCGCGTCGAACCCCACATAGTCACCCGGACCGAGCTCCACCTGACGGCCGTCGACCTCCACACCCAGGGCCCCGGCCTGCACGATGGTGTGCTCGATGCCGACATGACCCAGCGAATCCTGCTTGCGCCCCGGCCGAACCCGCTGGTCGTAGACCTCGAACACGGTGTTCCCGCACTCGATGCGCCGCAGCGGGCGCAGCTCGACCGCCTCACCGCGGAGCACCTCCGCCTCAGCCGCCCGCACCACAGTCATACCGCCGGTCGGCCGCTGTTCCAGCAGGTCAGAGATCGGCATCTGCAGTGCCCGCGACAGACTGAACACCGTTTCGATCGTCGGATTCCCCGTACCCGCCTCCAACTGCGACAAGGTCGCCTTACCGATCATCGACTGCCGCGACAGCTCCGAAAGCGACAGCCCACGCTGCACCCTGGCCCGACGGAGATTCTCCGCCAGCATGCCCCGTACCGACTCGCCCTGGTGCTCCACCGCTCTCCCCTTCGAGACCCAAAGCCGTTCGCTTTATCGAACGAGCTAGATGCGACCCGCGTTCGTTAAACCGACCGCTGAGGTCATCGTGACACGCGGGCTGCCCCGGTGGCGACGGCGATGTCGGTCGAGCGTCGTCTTCACTGGACGGCGGCGGACTCTGGACGCCTTACGGCTGTCCCGGCCGGCTGCCAAGGGTCAGTTCTTTCGGCTCCGGTCAACGTTTCGGGATCGCCGTGCGCGACTGCCTGTCAGTTCGTTTCTTTGAACGGGTGTGTTGCGCGATCGGATACTTGACCTGCCAGCGCGGCACGAGGTAGCCAGGGCGATCTCGCGCCGACCTTGTCCCGCCTGTGGCCCGGGCGCCGAGCGAAACCGTGGGTGCGAAGCCCCGGTGCGCGTCCGCGCGGACGCGCACCGGGGCCCTTGGCTGCCCGTCGGCATCCGCGGGCAGCCGGGATCACCTGCCGAGATCGAGCTTCCACAGGCCACGGCCGTGCGTGGCAGCGATCACCGTGTCACCCGATGGGAAGAGGGTGACGTCGGTCACCACCGAGCTGGGCAGACCGCGGCCGAGCCGCGCCCAGTGCGTCGGGTTCCTGACGTCCGCAACGTACACGAGGTGGTCGGTAGCCAGGACCAGCCGGCCTTTCGCGATGACCAGGGAATCGGCCGGAAGGTCGGGCAGATTGCCGCTGATGTCCTTCCAGGTCGCCCCGCCATCCAGAGACTCGAAGACATGACCGACACCGGCGCCGGGTATCCACTTGCGCGAGTACGCGCCGTACACGGCGTAGACATGTGCAGGATCAGCAGGGTCGCTCACCAAGCGCGTGATGTAGCGGTTGGGCAGGTTCGGAGCGGTGATGGCGTGCCAGGTGCCACCGAAGTTCGTGGCGATGCCGCTCTTGAATCCGCCTCCGTTCTCGTCCGACGGCAGGCACGGCCCACACCAGCCGACGTAGTCGACGCCCTTGTTCGCCTCTATCGCGGTAGTCGAGGCGGTCGAGCCGAGATCGTAGACGATCTTCCAGTCGCAGCCAGCAGCGGCCTTCGAACAGACCGTGTCGAACCCATTCTGGGTCTCCCAAACATACCGGCCCGCGATGACCCAGCGGTTCAGATTCGCTCTATCTGCCGTGAACGGAGCGATGAACTGCATGTTCGGATCACATCCGGCGATGGGTGAGGCGATCTGGCAGCTGGGGCTGATCTCCCGAAACACCTGTTGCGTACCGTCGGAGCGGCCACCGGCGGTGGTCACGGAGATGTCGCCGTAGGTGTATTCGAGGGCCACGCGGTCGGCGTTACTCGGGTCCACAATGACGTCGCCCCCGTCACCGGCGACTGCCTGTATGACGTTGTGGGAGTTGCCGCGCACCACGGTGTTGCCGTTGTCCTGAAGGCCTCCCCACAGCGCAGTACCCCCGGCGGGGTCGTGTCCCGCGCCGATGTAGAAGTACTGAAGCGTGTGCAGACCCGCGTTGAGGTCGCTCCAGCCGACCGCGGTGCTGTCGGAGGCCGGCCGGGACCAGATCCCGCCGTCGCTGCCGACGTACACGGTTCCGTCTCCACTGATCGCGATGGCGTGCTGGTCAGTGTGGACGGTGGGCGGGCACCCCGCGGCCGTGCCGTAACACGGCAGCGTGTAGTTCCAGAACGGCGCAATGGTTTTCCAGGTCGTCCCGCCGTCGCGGGTCTCGTAGATCTCTTCCAGACCGACGTAGACGTGCTTGGGGTCGCGCGGGTCCACCTTGACGTACTGGTTGTACCAGGAGCCGACGCCCGGCTCGTAGCCGGACGGGAACTCCTCAGCGGACCCGGACTTGGCAAGCGTGCTGGCGTCGGCAACGAGCGTCCACGGCCCGTTCGGGTCGCCGTTCGCCGACTTGTACACGCCCTTGAGGGAGGTCGACTGCATGGGCGAGGGACGCTTGCCGGCGTAGTAGGCCGGTGACTCGATCACGGCATACAGGGACCTGCCGTCGGGCGCATAGTCAAGGCTGGTGCGGCCGATGTCGGAGTTGTCCAGCCCCGTCGGCTGGATCCGTGTGAAGGTACCCGGCGCACCCCCCTTCGTGGACAGGTAGAACCCGTCGTACGGTGTGCCGTTGCGGAATCCCAGCGCGGCCAGCACGGTGCTTCCATGGCTGCCTGGCCGGACCGTGACGCTCGAGATGATCGAGGTGCGCGTCGGGTCCTTGTCCGGATTGGGGTCGGGTCTGAGCACCAGTTGCCAGGGGGCGTCCAACCGACCGGCCAGCGGACGGCGCCATAGGCCATGGCTCGTCGCCGCGAACACGTAGGCGCCATTCGTGGTCAGCGTGGCGACCTGGGCGTTCAGGAGCTCGGATCCACCGACCCGCTGGAACGTCCTGCCGTGGTCGGTCGACCGGAATACCCCCTGGCCGGTGTAGTTGTCCGCGCTCGTGTTAGCCTCGCCGGTGCCGACCCACAACGAATGGTCTGTCGGATTTATCCACAGTGAGCCGATTGATTCGGTGCTCTTGTTCTGGAAACCCGGAGTCCAGGTCTTGCCGGCATCCCTGGACCTCCAGACGCCACCATCAGCAAAGCCGGCGTAGATCCACGGACCGTCTGTAACGAGCGCGGATGCCCGCCCGGTCACCAGCCCCCATCCGGAGCCGTAGTCGGAGTAGGAGGGGTCAGCGTAACCGGGAGTCTCGCTGTTGGCCGGGCCGCTGGTCACCTCGGACCAGGTGCCTCCGCGAACCGGCAGTTGGTCGCCGGCAGCCGCTCCGGCGGCGAGCGCGGCGCCAGAGACGACGTTGGCCGGAGCGGTTCGAGCAGTGGCGAACTGGAGCGTTCCGGCGACTGGGTCGTCCGGATCTCCGCCATCGTCGGCGGGGTTGATACGGTCAGCGGTGTTGTGATGCACGTTCCTGGCAAGCGCGGCCAGTTGACGGTTGGCAGACGGGAAGCCGGATTTCGGCGCAGCGAAACCAGCTGGACCGCCTGCTAGGACTGCTGCGACTGCCAGAACAGTCACGAGCAGGCTGGGGCGTTGGAGCATCAAATGCCTCCTGGGCATGAGTGAGCGCGTTTCCAAGTCGCGCGGTGCTCCCGCCACCACAGGACGCCGGTGAAGAGTAGAGGATCAGCCGTGGCTCGTACAGGCCCAACTTGCTCGCGTCGGCGAAGGACCGCTCTCGCGGCTATCCCAATCAAACATCGCTCAGGCCGGACACGTCGCCGTCCGCCGTCCGGCAGTCGAGAGCAGATACCCCCGAGTCCGGATCAGCCCGGTTCCTGTGAACTGCGCGAATACGTCTCCACGTGCCCCGGTCAACCGATCTGACGATCCCCCGGTCGCTCTCCCGCGGCTTGTCGGCCAGGGACGGTCAACGCGTCCAGCCATAACCGCTAGTTATGGGGTTTTGGGATCTCCCCGGCAACATGCCTGAAGCGGGATGCTCTGCCAAGGCAACCACCAAGCGGAAGGAGGGGTAGCCGTCCGAACAGCATGGTCAGCCCAGCCATAGCCAACCGGCGTCTGGCGGGATTGGTGGTTGAATTACGAACGACCCGTCGAACCCGGCAGTCCGCTCCACCAGGTTGGTCGGAGTGGGCCGATCCAAGGCGCTTCATCCTGCGCTTCTCCTGCCCGGGCGGCTAGCTCCCGCCGTGTCGCCCGGGCTGAAGACCGCCAGTACCACCTCTTGCCACGGATTCCGGACGGGATCGCCAGTCGTAGTAGCCGGCTCTGGACACGCCGAGCCGGTCGCACATGACCCCGACGCTGTACGCGTACTCCACCATGCCGAGTCGCATCTCATCGATGAACTCGTACTTGCTCGCTGCTGGGGATCCTTCGCCAAGTACGCTGTGGCTCTTTTCCGGAAGGCGACTTCCATCTCAAGCTCACGTTGCGCCGTTCGGGCTCCTTCAGACGAGCCCGCTCGCTCACCGACAATTCCGCGTTCTCGGCGACGGTTCCCGCTGTTCTGGTACTTCTTCACCCAGCCCCGAAGTGTCTCTGGGTTCAGTTCAAGTTCTCGGGCAACTTCCGAGATCGTCTTGCTCGACCTCAGCGCGATCTGGGACAGCTTCCTCACGGAACTCCGGCGAGTACTTGCTCGGTGGCGCCTTCTCCCTCTTCCTCTTCAGGGCAACCCTATTGGGTCCTTGTCCGGAAGCTTCGGGGAACCTCCGGTCACCCAGATGGGGTTGGCTCAGAGCGGCCGATCTCACGATCCACGCCGTGCTCTCCGGCCCAGATACCTCGGACGTGGCGGCCTCTCGAGTGGCGACGGCGCATGACTCCACAACCACGATGGAACTACAGACGGTGTGTGCATCGACTTCCCGAGCGTCTGGTTCATGTGAACCGACAGCGATCACGGCGCTGTGAGCCGACAGCAGGGCTGCGTCGAACAACGGTGTGCGGGCCGTCGTACAGCACGCGATCAGATCGGCTGCTGCCACCGCCGTCGGCCCCCGCCATCATGCGTACTCCGCTGGTGCGCGGAAAGTGCTCCACGAGCTGCCGAGCGCGGGCGAGATTGCGGCCGACAACAGTGACGTGGCTGATGGCACGGACAGCGCGGAGCGCCCGAAGGTGGCTGAGCGCTTGCGGACCACCACCGAAGATCACCAACCCCGGGATGCTTTACGAGGAGCGAGGTAGTCGGCCGCGGCAGTGGAGGCTGCTGCGATGCGGATATTGGTCAGCGCGATACCGTCAATCAGGGCGACCGGTGCCGGCGTCTCGGCCTCGAACAACATATGGTGCGCCTGGATGCGCGGAGTCCCCGCGCCGGGTTGCCTGGTGCGACGCTGGCGATCTTGACCCCCGCGTACGCCCGCCCATGGGCGGGCATGAGCAAGAGCTGGCCGTGCTCTACCGGCAGCACGCTGCGGAGAGGGTCTTGCTCGGGATCGATCCCGTCCCGCAGTGCCTGCTGGAGTGCTCTGATCGCCGCTTTGATCGGCAACGTCGCCTCCACAGCGGCCGCGTCGATAAGCGAATGTGGCGTATAACCCGGCCTGGCCCTCACAGCCCGCCCCGCCCAGCCTTGGAATCCCTTCGCCGCAAGGAGCCGACGGAGTAGTTCAGGGGCATCTCTCTGTCCTCCGGTTCCATCGCCTCGACGGTGGGGCTCGGTCCGCCCGCATGGCACCGTCCCAGGTGGCGAGCCGCGAGAAGATGCCTCCACGAATTGCGCCATGTCATATTGCACTGCTGCCCGCCATGCCATACTCTGCTCGCCATATCGCTCCTCACCCGGTTTCAGGGAGAGTTGGGAGGCGGCGGCCGGGAGAAGGATCGGGCGCCAAAGCCTCCACACTGACGGCCCGAACGCCTAAGAGCTGCCGTCCAAGTCACGTACGCAGTTACCACGCCAAACCCACCCTTGTCGGCGGATCATCCTTCCGACCCGACCGCGGATGCGACGACGGAGGCTCCCGGGAGGGAGCTCCCCCTCCTCACTCCTCCCCTGACCGCAACACGGGGCCGTCCCTCTCGGATTCGGACCATCAGCCACCCGCCGGTTCACTTCGAGCTGTGACAGGTGGGCACAAGCCGGGGCGCCGAACTGATCACTGAACTAGGAGCACATCATGACAAAAGTGAAACACTCCGGCATGTCAGCCCCTCGTCAAGCGAAGCTGCACCGGTCCGTCGGGGTGTTCGGACTGACCATGATCTCGCTGGGTTCGATCATCGGGTCTGGCTGGCTGCTCGGTGCGTACAAGGCGGCAACACATGCAGGTCCTGCGTCGTTGCTTTCCTGGCTTCTGGCCACCGCGATCCTCGGTGTACTCGCGCTGATCCACGCCGAACTCGGCACGGCCTACCCGGTCGCCGGCGGCACCGCACGGTTTCCCGCCTTCGCATTCGGTCGACTGGCAGGCTTCGCTGCTGGCTGGGCGGCCTGGTTGCAGGCAGTTACGCTCGCGCCGGTCGAGGTAGAGGCGAGCCTGACCTACCTGGACAACATCGGTTGGGCCAACACCCACCTGCATCTGTTGAACCAGCAGACCTCCACGTTGACCAGCAGCGGATTGCTCTGGGGAACGGTACTGATGGCGCTGTTCACAGTGATCAATCTGGTCGGCGTCAGATTCCTGTCCGAGAGCAACTCGATCACCGTGATGTGGAAGATGGCGATCCCACTGCTTACCATCGTGGTGCTGCTCACGCTCTCCTTCCACCCCGGCAACTTTGCTGCGGGCGGTGGTTTCTTCGCCAAGGGCCCACAGGGCGTCTTCGCCGCACTACCAGCGGGTGTGGTGTTCGCCGCGCAGGGCTTCGAACAGTGCATACAGTTCGGTGGTGAGGCACGCAACCCGCAGAAAGACATCTCCCGCGCGATCCTGATCGCCATGGTCATCAGCGCGCTGACGTACATCCTGCTGGAGGTCGCGTTTATCGGCTCGCTCAACCCAGCCGACCTCGTGCATGGTTGGGACAAGCCAATGGTCAAGGGCGCCTTCGGCCCGTACGCAACCCTAGCCACGGCGGCAGGCGCAGGTTGGCTTGCCTACATTCTGTACGCCGACGCACTCATCTCGCCAGCCGGTACTGCTCTGGTCTACCTGGGCACCGCCTCTCGCTTCACCTACGCCCAAGGCCATGCCGGCGACCTGCCGAAGGGCGCTGCCAGGCTCACGCTCCGCGGCATCCCGGTCTGGGGGGTAATCCTTGCCTTCGTTATCGGGGAGGTCGCCTTCCTGCCGTTCCCAAGCTGGCAGAGCCTGGTCGGCCTGATCACATCTGCCACCGCGATCATGTACGCCTTCGCCCCGGTGTCGCTGACGGCGCTGCGCCGGCGGGACCCGGAGCGGAAACGTCCGTACCGGTTGAGGGGTGCAGCAGTGATCGCGCCGATCGGCTTCATCGCCGCGAACCTGGTCATCTACTGGGGTGGTTTCGACACAACCTGGAAGATCGAGACAGGGATTGGCGCGGGATTTCTGATCTTCGCGGCGACTCAGTTGTTCAGAAATGAACGCTCGCCGGTAAGTGCATCGGACTGGAAAGGCTTTGTCTGGGTCCCAGTGTGGCTGGCAGCGAACGTGCTCCTCGGCTACCTCGGCAACTACGACAGCGGTGGCTTCCGCTCCGGTGGCGGCGAGCTGACGGTGCTGCCGAACCTGCTGGACCTGCTGGTAGTCTCCGCGGTGAGCTTGGTCATCTACTTCTGGGCGGTTAACCTTGCGGTCCCGGCCAGTGAAGTCAGCCGACTTGTGGGCAATGATGAGACCGGCCTGACCGAGGTACCTGGCCACCCGGTCGCGATCACTACGTAACGCGTGCGCCGCCGGACCGAGCCATATCTCGGGCCGGCGGCCCGGCGTCCACGGTGCACTTGGGCCATGGAGGCTCCGAAGCACGGGGGCGGGTGCCCAGGCACACCCGCCCATCAGTAGTCCGCGACCGTGCGAACATCGCCCGCTTCTACCTTCTCGTGCACGCAATTCGGTGCGCTGGGCGATCCCTGGCGCCTCTTCGGAGCATCCTTGCCAGCGGACCAACCCTCCCGGCTGCGATACGTTCAGCAGCGCGAGATGTTGCGCCGCAGCCACGCGCGAGCCGACCTGCGCTGACGACGCGTGTGCGAGGGCCCTGGGATCAGCCATAACTCTCGTGCGCTGACGGGCCAAGGCTGACGGAAACTCACATACTGATTACCATCAAATCACCTTCGCAGGCACAGAACCAGGGAGGCGCAAAGCCAGTGGGGAAGACGGGCAACGTCGGTTATGTCGACTCCCCCCGCAGTCCAAACGCCAGACACAACATCGGCGCTCGCACGCCCTCCCCATCATCCGCCGTAGCAGGCAGTGAATCCTCCGGTGGGTCGGCCTGCGCCTCTACCGTTCCACTGACTGCAACGTCGCACCCTGATCATTCTCGTGCTGCTCCTGCGGAAGAGAGCCTCCAAGGGTCGGTCGCCACCTCGCTCAGCGACGGCCCGCTAGTAGGGGACTACTTCGTCGTGATCGGCAGCGACATGGCACGCAGGGTCTGCGGCTCCTTGCAATCGGCAGGGCATCGTGTGCGTCACCTGGCTCAACCCACGGACGAAGACCTTCGCCGGGCGTTGGGCCGTCCGGTAGCAGGCGTGGCAATCCTGCTCGATGATGACGTCCGGTCCCTGCGTTACGCGCTCGCGGTTGAGCACATCTATCCCAACGTTGCACTCGTAGTGGCCATCTTTGATAGAACGGTCGCAGAGCAGTTGGAACGCGTGGTCTCCAACTGCCGGGTCACATCCCCGGCGGACGTTGCCGCGCCGGCCCTCTTGGCTGCCTGCCTCCAGCCCGACCTACTCGCACTCACCCGGACGCCCGCAGGCGATGTCGGCGCTCGCTGGAATGCTGGGGTCGTGAGCCTCGAGCCGTATCGGGTGCCGCGCTCGCTGCGATACAGGGCGCGGATGGGGAGAATCCGAGGACAGCTCCGACCACACGACGGCAGCTCAAGGATCATGCTAACCGGTCTGGCTGGACTTCTCGCAGTACTCCTGGCGGACTTTGTCTGGTCCGTGGCTCTCCGCCGCCGGCCGCCGGTCGAGGCATTGTTCGAAGCAGCGCGAACGGTATCTGCGGTCGGCCCCGCATCGGGACATGGTTCCAACGCGTACATGATGTTCTCCGCTGCCGCGATGCTCGTCACCGTTGTCTTCACAGCCGTCTTCACAGCGGGTATGGTCGACCGTCTGCTGGCCCCACGCCCCCTCAGCATCGTAGGGGCCCGGACAGTGCCGCGAGCCGGCCACGTGGTCGTCGTAGGGCTCGGACAGGTAGGACTGAGGCTATGCACTGAACTGCAGGCTCTAGGCATAGGCGTCGTGGCGGTCGAGCGGGATCCGACCGCCCCTAACCTCCGCCTGGCCAGGGCACTCGGCGTACCCGTAGTAGTCGCCGACGCGACCGACAAGTTCGTGCTGCGCAAACTCAGCCTTCAGCACGCGCAGGCGATGGCTGCCGTCGCCTCGAACGACCTGGACAACATCGCCGTGTCCGTAGCAGCACGAGCCGTCACTCCCAAACTGCGCGTCGTTATTCGCGCGGGTGATCACGAAGCCATCGCGGAGACTCGTTCGCTGTTCAGGATCGGCATCGTCCACGACTTGAATGCTCTGAGTACCGCATACTCGACCGCAAGTCTGATCGGGCTGCGTCCGCGCGGTGTGTTCGCACTTGGCAATCGGATTCTGGTGGAGTGCGGCGACGGGGGGTTCGCTCAGTGGCCGCAAGCGGACCGGTGTGGCCACTCTCCTGAGGCAGATCCCGATCCTGGCAGCGGTGCTCCCCCGCCTGCCGTCAGGCCGCGCTGATCTTCGTTGCCGTTGTGCGAGGTCCTTCAAGACGCATCAGACGCCACTCCTGGGGTGTATTTCGAGCCCGGCAGAGAAACCCGCGGTGGTGCCGACCTCACGGCCGGCGTCGAGCTGCGGACGGCCCGCGGCTTCTCCGCCGGCGACCAGGTCCCCTCTCGTGGGGCCTGTCGCAGATCAAGGCAGCCCGGGTAGGGGATCAGGTAGGGGAAGATGGCGTCTACACTCTCTCGTCGATGGGCTGGGGAAACCACTCTTCTGAGATGCGCAGACCCCCTTAACCGTTGGTTTCTGCGAACTTCCATAGAGTAATCGGCCTGCTGTGGGCCATGCCCACATGTCACTGTGGCCCCGGATGATCAACGGGAGTGGTCGAAAGGGATCGCGGCTAGTGAAGGACGGCGTTGATCTCGACGTGACGGGGAGTAGCTCAGCGGCGCAATCGGGCGGCGGCTTGCCGAGCCCGGCCACCCGGTCACCCGGTCACCCGTCGCGCCACGCCCACAGCGGCGGCATGTCGCCAGCGAAGAGAATCAACCGCTGATCTGGTTGAATCCGTCGTTTTCGGGAGGCATTCTTATTCTTAGTCTCTTGGCGCCAGCCCAGAGGTGGGAACATGACTGCCCGCAGTGAAACGAGGCGATATGGGTTCCCACGTGTCCACACGCACATGCGGATATCGGCCCGGCTTCATAGGATTCGCGGGGCCGTCATGATCAATGAGTGGATCATCCCGCCGTGTGGTCCGGGCGGTGACCGCTGATGACGGCAATGCCCCGTCGGCTCCTGTCCTGCGAAGAGGAGCAGGCACTGTTGGACTGGCTGTTCAGCCACTCACCGATGCCATTGGCGGTGTACGACGCCGATCTGCATTGCGTACGGGAGAATGCCGCGATGGCCCGCCTCATCGGGCGACCGTCGCAGACAGACGCCCGGGGGCCGCGCTTGTCAGAGATGATCTATGGGCCTGATGTCGCAGCCTGGGAAGATTGCATGCGCCAGGCACTCGCCATCGGTGAGCCGGTCCCGACCGCAGAGGTTGTAGAGGTTGTTGGGCGCACGGCCGTCGATCCGGGCCATGACCGCATCTTCGCTGTCTCAGCCTCTCCTCTGCGCGATCAGCGAGGGCAGGTCTTCGCCGTATGCACGGCAGTGGACGACGTGACCGAGCAGTACCGTGCACGGGAGCGTCTGGCTCTGCACAACCGGGCCAGCACTCACATCGGCACCACCCTCGACCTGATGCGTACCGCTCAGGAGCTCGCTGACACCGCCGTTCCCCGACTGTGCGACTGGATTACCGTCGACCTCCTGGACACCGTGCTCAACGGCGACGAGCCCAGCGCCTTCACCGGAAGCGTGGCACTGCGCCGCATGGCCAACCAATCCATCCTTGAGGGAGCGCCCGAGGCCGTCCGCCTACCGGGGGAAGTGGATTTCTACCCTCCCCAGTCACCGGCTGTCCGCTGCATGGCTACCGGACAATCGGCCGTGTACAGCGCTCCTGATCCCACCATCCAGTCGTGGCTGGCCATCGACCCCGTGCGGGCTGAGCGCTTCCGCACCTACAAGTTCCAGTCGATCATGCCCGTGCCTATTTGCGCCCGCGGCGCAGTCCTGGGCGTCACCATATTCTTCAGACGCACCACCGAGCCCTTCACTGATGGCGACCGTTTGCTCGCTGAGGAGCTGGTCGCGCTTGCCGCGGTCTGCCTGGACAACGCTCGACGCTTCACTCGGGAGCGCACCGCCGCCCTCACGCTTCAGCGCAGTCTTCTCCCCCGCCGGATGCCTCCGCAGCTGGCCGTCGACATCGCCTCTCGGTACTTCCCCGCGGGTGGCGGGACCGGTGCCGGCGGCGACTGGTTTGACGTCATCCCGCTGTCAGGCGCCCGCGTTGCGCTGGTGGTCGGCGACGTCGTTGGTCACGGCATCAGCGCGGCCGCGTCCATGGGCCGGCTCCGCACCGCGGTACGTACCCTCGCCGACGTCGACCTGCCCCCGGACGAACTCCTGACCCACCTCGATGACCTCGTCTCATGCCTCGCTGCCGAAGACGACGCCCATGTCGATGCCGCAGAGCTCGGCGCCACGTGCACGTATGGCATCTATGATCCGGTCTCCCGTCGCTTCTCCGTAGCCCGCGCCGGGCATCCACCACCGGTGATTGTCGCCCCAGACGGCACAGCCGAGTACCTCCAGTTGCCCGAAGGCCCACCACTTGGACTTGGCAGTCTTCCGTTCGAGTCGGCCGAAATCGAACTAGCCAAAGGAAGCTTCATAGCCCTCTATACCGATGGGCTGATCACCACTCGCGAACGCGACATCGATGACGGACTCGAACGGCTGCGTTCTGCGCTGGCCCAAACTTCAGTGTCCCCAGACGTGTTGTGCGACAGGATCATCGAAAGCGTGCTTCCTGAGCACTCCTCCGACGACGTGACCCTGCTCATAGCTCGCACGCGCACCATGACAAGCAACCGCGTTCGCGTCCGGGACATCCCGGTTGATCCAGCGGTCGTAGCCGATGCCCGCGCCTGGGCCGCTCAGCAGCTAGCTGAATGGGAACTGCGCGACGAAGTTGACGTGACCGAACTGGTGGTGAGCGAGCTCGTCACCAACGCGATCCGCTACGCCCACCCACCCATCCAGCTCCGGTTGATCCGGGACAGAACACTTATCTGCGAGGTATCCGACTCCAGCATCACGGCCCCGCACATGCGCCGAGCACGGATCTGCGACGAGGGAGGACGCGGGCTCCTCCTGGTCGCCCAGCTCACACAACGGTGGGGCACGCGGCATACCCGCAGCGGCAAGACCATCTGGTGCGAGCAGTTCCTCGTTGACGACTGCTGAGGCTAGGGAGGACTGGCCTGGCACCGTGGCACTGCAGACCGCGAACCTCCGACGACTTCGCCGAGGAGAAGTTTCCGCTCGCAGCCGAAGGCACCCAACCCTGCGGCTTCGTCTCCAGGTTCCTGCGTCGATGACCGCGACGGGGGCAGTGCCCGCGGTGGGTACGCCGTTGGCCGGAGCGGTCGCCAGGAATGATGCGTTGACAACCCTTGAGCTCCTCTCCTCGCTGCGACAGCAGCGGCTATTGGCCACCGTCCGCGGCGACGACCCAGGGGCCGCCGTCCGTACCGTCGTGACCCTCGTGGAATGTGGCGTGCGCTTGGTCGAGGTCTCGCTTACCAGCGAACAGGCCCAGGAAGTGCTCGCGGCGGTGGTGCGCGAGATCGGGCGGGCCGCACTCATCGGAGCCGGAACCGTACTCAGCGCGGCCGACGCCGCCGATGCCCATAGCGCGGGCGCCCACTTCGCGGTCACTCCGGGGTTCGGCCCCGGGGTCGCGGCGGCTGCCTCCCTGGGGTTGCCCGTGGTCGCCGGAGCACTGACACCGAGCGAGGTGGCATGCGCCCGTTCGGCGGGAGCAGCGGCAATCAAGCTGTTTCCCGCGTCGCTCGGCGGTGCCGACTATCTGAGAGCCCTCCGGCAGCCGTTCCCCGACGTTCCGTTCGTCCCCGTTGGCGGTATCGGCCACCAAGAAGCCAGAACGATGCTCGCCGCCGGCGCCCTCGCGGTCGGAGTCGGATCGCCTCTGGTCGGCGACGCCGCGAGTGGCGGCTCGCTTACCGCGCTGAGGACTCGCGCCGCCACCTTCCTGGACACCATCGGAGAGCTGCCGTGACCGATCTGCTCACCTTTGGTGAGACCATGCTCGCCCTCCGGCAGGAAGATCCCGGACCGCTTCGCCTTGGCGGACAGCTGCGTTCATCCATCGCCGGGGCCGAGGCCACCGTGGCGATCGGCGCAGCCCGGCTCGGCCACGACACTGCCTGGTGCGGCCGGATCGGCGCCGATGACGCCGGAACACTGGTGCTGTCTGCACTGCGCGGATCGGGGGTTGACACCCGCGCCGTGGTCACCGACCCCGACGCGCCGACCGGCCTTTTGATACGCCTGCCACGTACCGCCGCGCTCACGCGCGTCAACTACTACCGGTCCGGCTCGGCCGGCTCCCGACTCCGAGCAGCCGACCTCGCGCCCGCGCTGGTACGTTCCCCCAAGGTGGTACACACCTCCGGCATCACTGCTGCGCTCGGCGTCAGGCCCCCTCGTGCGGAAGACCCCGGCTGGGTCGCCGCCTGCGGCACCGGGATCGCCCTGCTCGACGAGGACGGACACCTCGATTGGTTGGCCCGTCCCGAAGACGGCGCGCGGACCCGCATGCGCATGAATGACGGATGTGCGGACCCACGCGGGCGCTTCCTCGCCGGGTCCATGGCCTACGACGGCACGCCGGGCGCCGGGGCGCTGTACCGGGTCGACATCGACGGCTCCGTCGAGCGGATTTTGGACGGGCTCACCATCCCCAACGGCCCGGTGTTCTCCCCGGACGGCTCGGTCATGTACCTCGCCGACAGCGCCCGCCGCCAGATCTTCGCCTACGACTACGACACGCTGGCCGGCGCGCTTGGCCCAGCCCATCTTTTCGCCGAACTCGGCCCGCAGGACGGCGCCCCCGACGGCATGGCCGTCGAAACGCACGGCCACCTGTGGTCCTCCGAATGGGGCGCAGCGCGGCTACGCCGGTACAGCCCGGACGGACAGCTGGTCCAAACGCTCCCGCTTCCGGCGACGCAGCCCACCTCCTGCGCCTTCGGCGGGCCACACGGCACAGACCTGTTCATCACCACCGCCACCTACCAACTGGCCTACGCCTCCCCCTGGGACGGGCGCACGCTCGTGCATCGCTCCCAAGTCGCGGGCGTTCCCGCCGGCGCCGCCCGAATCCGGTGACCACACCACCTCGCTCCCCCATCTGCACTGTCTCCGACTCCCAGACACAGGTGACCCATGACCCCTCCCATGCCCGCCTCAGGCGGAACCTTCGAGCATCCTTCCGAGGGGCTCGCCATCACGCTGTGGGACTTCAGCTGGTACACGCAGGCCGGCCCCGGAGAGCCATTCGCCGACTCGACCAGTCCTTCGCGGAGGCGGTGGACCACGGCTTCAACACCGTCCGCACCTGCGCCATGCCCTTCCTGCTCTTCTCGGGACGGGTCCAGGACCCGGACGCCATCTGCATCCGAGGTCTCGGCAAGGACTTCGGCCAGCGCACGCGCTGGTACGACGTACGCGGCAGCTACCGATTGGATGGCCGTCGACGCCTCCTGGAGCTGTTTGAAGCAGCACGCCGCCACAACTGCCGGCTCATTGTGTCCTCCTGGGAATACCAGCAATCGCCGTGCTTCGCGGACACCGACCTCTGGCACCGCGCCCTGGCCGCCGTACCCACCCTCGAACGATCCGAAGTGATGGCTCAGGCTATGGCAGACCTCCTGGACTTCCTCTCTGACCACGGACTGGCCGACCGCATCGCCTACGTCGAGGTACACAACGAAGTTGCAAGCCACTACGGGCGACTGTTCCGGCCCCTGACCCGTGCCATGGACCTGCTGAAGGCTCGGCATCCCCACATCCCGGCCACCTACTCGCTCGGCGAAACCTGGCCGGAGGAACTTGGCGACCTCCCGGATGGACAGGTCGCGCACTTCCACTTCTACGTCTATGGCGTACTCGGAGCGCTGTACGAGGCCGTAGGACTGGGACACGGTACCCAGAACGGCCGAAGAACCCGACCTGGCCCACGCCCGACCTCGCGTCCATGCTGCGGCGTGACGCGCCGGACTTCGACACCTACCATCCGGACCAGCCCTGGCAACTGGCCGCAACCGGCATACCCCGCGAACTGTTCTACACCCACGACTGGGTGAACCCCGACCGCTGGGACCAGTGGCTGTACGATCACTACTCTGCCCATTAAGGTTCCATGCGCGACACGTTGACCAAATGGACGGACTCCGTCGCTGACTACGCTCGACGGCGTGCGGTACCCGCCGTCCTCGGTGAAGGCGTCGTGGGGTACACGCCCCGCCTGACCCGATTCGAAGAGGACGCGGTGGGCAAGAACATCGTCGAGTTCGCAGTAGACCGGTGCCTTCGCGCGGGCTTGCGGGGCCACGCCGCCCCCCACCATCCCATGTGGCACACCGACGGGGATTGGATGCGCCGCATGAACGCCCGCATCACCAGCCCTCGGGTCTCGCATTCCGTGCCGCCACACTCCTGACCCTGCGCGTTTGCCCGCCGGACAACTGAAGGCTCGTGGGTGTCCGGTCGGTGAACGTGTCGGCGAGTTGCTCCCGGACGGCCTTCGGAAGCTCGGCGGGCCGGTCCTCGGCGGATGAAGCGTGGGGAGGTCCCTCCCGGCGGGGAGCCGGGAGGAACCTCGGATCGCGAAGCAGAGGATTGTTTATTGAGACGAGAAGACGCAACCGTTGTCATTGTTGCTGTAGAGCGGCTGCATGGCGAAGGTGCCGGTGGAGAAGTTGACCGTCTGGTCGTTGTCCCAGGCGCACAGGTCACCGATTTCTTCACTGTTGGAGTCGACCCAGCCGCTGGAGGGCTCGGGGTCGGTCACCGCTTCGGCGTACTCGTGCCCGCCGACGATGCTGAAGCCGTCGAGCTGGTTCTGGACGGAGTTGGCGCCGCAGCTTGAGCCGGCGTCGAGCACGTACGGCATGTTGGTGTAGGCGACGTTGCCGTTCCAGTCGTGCCAGGCGCAGAAGCCGGCGTTGGGGAATCCGTCCGGTTGGGTGCCGCTCGGGCTCATCACGAAGATGTCGACGTTCGGGCCGGAGACGCCGAAGTGCTGCGCCGCGTTGTCAGCCTCGGCAGCGATGTCCTGCTGCTGGGCGTTGGACGGGGCCGCGGAGGAGTTGTCGACCCATGTTCCGCCGAGGACCGCGCCGTTGAAGGTCGGGGCGTTGCCGTTGCTGTCGGTGTACTGGCTGGTGACCGTCGACCAGGTGTCGCCCTGCGCCCCGAGGCCGTTGAAGAGGCTCTGCATGTAGCTCTGGACGCCGTTGGAGTCGCCGTCCCACTGGCTGCCCCAGAAGTCGAGGTAGATCACCGGGGTGGTCTCGAGTGGGCCGCCGCCGTATTGCAGTCCGCTGGTCTGCGTGACGGGCGGGTAGACCGTCGCGGAAGTGTCGTCGCTCGAGGCGGAGTGCGCCCCTGCGTGCCGTTCGCGCATGGGGACAACCCCGGTGGGGCGGTTCAGCTGGACGTCGAACGTCTTGCCGTCCAGGTGCACGGTCACAGTGCGGCCGTGCGCCGTGGCGGGAGTCTGGGTGTGCTCGGTCCCGGCGTGTGCCGGGCCTGCCGTCAAGGTGGCGAACAGGAGCACTGTGGCACCCGTACCGACCATGGCGACGATCCGTCGTATGCCACGGCGGATTCGGCGAGGTGTGGTGGTCAAGTGAAACCCTTTCCGGTCTGCGGGACTGTGGCATCCGTCACGGAGCGGGCGGGGTGCTCCCGTTCTGAGGCGGGCTGCCGTCCATTCGAGCTGATCGCGTAGCATGCTGCTGTCTGTCCCGGCGCGGAGACAACGGCCATGCTTCTGCTGCTGGAAACTCTGTGAAGCGCAACTGGACCAGCGGCCTCTCGGGAGGCATCGAGCTGCGGTAGGGCCAGTCATGGGCCTCGACGGCTGCAGATCAACGGAATGTCATTCCGTGAAGGTTCGCAGTTTCACAGTTTTCCCCGGCGCCGCTGCGGTGTGGCCGGGCCGTGTGCGGGGCTCGTAAATTCTCGTGACGGGCCGTGCGGTCCGGGTCAGTCCCACTCCCAGTGGAGTCCTTCGATTCCGGGCCGGCAGTCGAGCGATACCAGATGGATCGCGCCACCGGCGCCTGGCTGCAGTTCGGCGATCTCGCGGTGTTCCTCGTCATGCCGGCGTCGTCGGACGTGATAGCAGCGCACCGGCAGTGCGGCCAGTTTGAAGTGAACGCGCAGCACCAGCTCCCGCAGCGGCTGACGCGAGAGGTAGAGATATTCGGCCACGCCGCAAGTTCCGTCGCCTCCACGGTATTCGTAGTCGAAGACGTGGGCCTGGCCCACCCGGAGTCGGGCGTCGAAGAGCAGTTCCGCGGCGTGCAGTCCGCTGTCCGGATCATTGCGTACGCGGCCCAGCCGACAGCCGTAGAGCGGTCGGATGGTGGGCGGCCTTTCGCCTGGAACGTCCGGCACGCTGATGGCGATGAAGCGGTCTACTCCGGCGACAAGGGGCGCGACGACACGCCGGATCCGTTCGACCGACCAGGAGCGGTCCGTGCGCATCCACCGGTCGCCCTGCATGCTGATGTGTTCGAGTTTGCTGTTGGCCGTCGCGTCTAGATCCATGAGTACGGTCGACAGCCCACGCTCTCGGTCGATCATGTCGTCGAAGCTCAGCACCTTCCCTTTGGCCCCACACCACCTGCCGCGCGGACGGGGCGGGCCGAGCAGGGTCATCAGGCTGGCGCGGGGCAACCCCAGCAGGTCCTCCATCGCGCACACTGCGCGCAGCGACTCTGCGCGCTCCGGCCTGCGCGTCCCGCGCTGCCAGTAACTGAGCGTGGACAGGCCCACTTGGATGCCCTGCGCGCCCAGCCTCCGGCGCAGGCTTTCCAGGCTCAGCCCTGACTCCGCGATCGCCAGATGCAGCGCGACGTCGAACGGTCCCGAGCGCAGCACTGCCTCCAGTGCCCGGGAGCGGCGTCGGGGAGCGGGAAACACCGCGCGATTGTCGGCGGCCGCGAACGATGCCGCCATCGAAGGTCTTCGGGCGTGCTGTTGTGCGGGCTGGCTCACGGCCACTCGACCTCCTCCCGCGCTCCGCTTCGGAACGCGGTCGTGCCACCACCCTGTGGCGGCGCGACGAGTGGCCTAAGGTTCTATGATCGCCGTGTACCGGTCAAGGCTCTAGCGGTGAATCCGCCGGGAAGATCGGCCCGAGTGCGGCAGTCGGTGTGCAAACACGTGCGCGCGGTCAGGGGGTGGGCTGGGGTCTCGGACGCAGACGCCGCTGCCGCTCATTCAGGTGCGGCAACAACACACACCTCGGACTTAGCGGCAAGTTGATCCCTGACCTCACCCGATACGCGGTCTCCACGCTACGAGGGGAAGCGCAGGTACATAATGCACTGTTATGAGGAAGTGAGAGCTCCCGGAAGTGCTGGTGTATCGGCACTATTGGCCGAATAGAACGAGCCAGTCCTACTGGCGGCAGTGTGGACAAGCCGCAATCCGCCGACGGTGGCTGCCAGGTACCCGGCGGCGGCCGCGGCGATCCACCACGACGGTGGGTGGAGAGCCGTCCTGTCATCGCACACCACACGGTCGGCACGCTACGCGCCTGAGTGACGGCGACCAACGAGGGCGAGGGACAACGGGGTCCTGTCTTGGGCGCCTGAGCCTCATCCCTCTCGAGGGCTGTGATCGGCGGACAGGTATGAAATCCTCCCGCTTCCAGCCATCCGTGCAGGAGGCTATCGAAGACGCTATTAGGCATGACGGTTACGCAGCGCTCCGCTTCACAACTACCAGCCCCGACCAAGCACGGCTCGCAACGCGTAGAGCTGCTCCGCGAGCCGATCCGAGATGGTGAAGGCATCCACGTCGTGACGCTTTCACAACAGGCCCTGGCACTGAAACATAGCCGGTAACCCCCACTAACCTGCCTCCCCGCGTGAGCCGCCGCTCCCGGGCAGTACTCGCCCGGGACCTTCGGGGAGGCGTCCGGTCGCGCACCTGATCCGGAGGGCGAAATTTTCCGTGTCCGGTGTGCTGTCAAGGCCAGTTGGGAGCTCCCCGGCGAGCCCTCAACCGCGCCACTTCACAACGGCTGCGAGCTAGGTAATCGCAGCCGCCGGGGCCCGAAGCCCGGATCCATCCCTGCATTCAGGAGAACTCCCATGAGCTTCCCAGTCAGCGCGGGACGCCGGCTGCACACCGCGCCCCTACTGGTCCTATCCGCCCTGCTTGCTCTGTTCGCCCTGGTCATCGTCCCTGCCAACCCCGCCCATGCGTACAACGGGAGCACGTCTGCGTGTTCACTCACAGGGACGACCGGCTACACCGATGAAGGCCAGCAGAACAACATCGCCAGCGACCCCAATCGGTTCCAGGTGCCCTTCGGCCCCACCGGGACGGCGACCTCGAAGACCATTCGGGTGGGCATGCTGTACGTCGACTTTCCGGACGCCGTGGGCACCGGGAATCTCGCCGACTACTACAACCAGCTTTCGCCTGCCGCCAACTGGATGTGGAACGCCTCCTACGGCCACACCTGGCTCAACATCCGGGCCCCGCTCAACCAGTGGCTGCACATGCCGTCGAACTCCACCTCCTACGGTTGGCCCGGAACTCCGCCCTACGCCAGCCAACAGCAATACGTGCTGGACGCGACCACAGCCGCCGCAATCGCCGGTGTCGACCTCTCCCAGTACGACATGTTCTACATCGTGCCGACCAAGAACGCGACCGCGATCAACAACTCGCCCACCTACATCTGGAACTCCGGTAACCCCGGCGTGGTCGTCAACGGCACGACCGTCAAATGGGCCGTCACGTTCGGTCAGGACATCTGGGGGCCGTGGGGCTACCACATCGCCGACCACGAGACCGGTCACACCTTCGGTCTGCCCGACCTGTACTCCTTCACCGGCGACACGCACCAGTACGTCGGCGGCTGGGACATCATGGGCAATATCGGCGGGCCGGGGAACCAGTACTTCGGCTGGCAGTCCTGGAAGCTCGGCTGGACCAATGACAGCGAGGTCTCCTGCATGACCACGCCAGGCACATCGCTGCGCACCCCCTTGAACCCGGTCGAGTACGCACCGGTCAGTGGCCGATGGCGGATCGTGGTGCTCAAGACCGGTTCAACCTCCGCCTACGTCGTCGAGTCGCGCAGGTCGGCCTTGAACGACCCCAGCCTCTGCTCCACAGGCGTACTCATCTACAAGGTCGACTGGTCCGTTACCACCGGCAACGGGCCGATCCAGGTGGTGGCCAACCCCAACGCCGCAGCGCCCCCCTCGGGCTGCAGTGCGCTGGACATGGACACCTGGCAGCCCGGTCAGACCTTCACCGATTCCAGCACCAATGTCACCATCTCCGTAGTGAGCGGCCTCTCCGACTCGAACGGTGACACGGTGGATACATCCATGTGATCTTGAAACACGGGAGGTTCTGAATCCTGGGGCGGTGTGGTCGGCGCGCATGCGTCGACCACACCGCCCACGGCCGTTGGCCGGGCGGGGTTCGGGCCGTCTACGTGGCAGCGGGCCGGGCAATTCCAGCCCTTGAAGGCGGCGATTCGGACGGTAGGCGTTCCAGCCGGCGTTGGTGGACCGGGCTGCGGGCCGAGGCCGTCTGGTACGCCTCGGCGGCGTAGTGCAGGAGCGACGAGCACATCGGTGCGAGCGGGCCCTCGTGATGCCAGGCGAGCAGGTGCCGATACCACAGGGGGTTGCCGGCAATCGGGCGTACGGCGATGCCTTGCCCGGGACTTCATCGAAGGCGGCTTGGCACAAACCCATCGCGTGGCCGCTTCGGACCATCTCCACGAGCAGCCGGCCTTCCGCCTCGTGGACGTTGCGTATCGGGCGGCCGGTAAGCAGGAGGGTCGTGGCCCAGTACTTACGGGACCGGTCGTTGTCGGGGCGAGGGGCGGCCCAGTCCACGTCCACGTCCACGTCCACGTCCACGTCCACGTCCACGTCCACGTCCACGAGATCATCCAGCGCAAGCTCCTCCAGTGCCGCCAAGGTTGCGGGCAACACCACGAAGACCGGCTCGGTCGCAATGGGCTGGAGAACGACGCCGGGCCGGGCCGCGAGCTCGTAACCGGGACTGCCGCCGACCGCGGCCCACTCGAGGCGGCCGTGGTCGGTGTCGTCGACGAGCGGGATGGGAGAGCCACCACCTCTCCGAGCGCCACAGGGGCCACCCTTGATGGCATCCGCTCGAACAAGTCCCCGCCGAGCGCCATTTCGATCCTTCTCAGCTGGGCGCTGAGGCCCGGCAGGGTCAGCCGCAGTGTGGCGGCGGCGCGGGTCAGGCTCCCGGTCTCGGCGAAGGCCAGACGATCCGAAGGTGCCGTACTTCAAGCCCATAACCGCACGTTATGGGGATCTGGGAGCTACCTGAAGAGGGCAGATACCGGCCAGCCTTATTTCAAATTTGTGAAATGTCACATCACAAAGGGAGTCCATTGTGAGAACAAGACGAGTCGGGCTGTTCATGATGGCGGCCCTTGGGCTCGTCGCCATTGCCGGTTGCGGGGGAGCAGACAATGGCGGCCATGGTGGGAGTGCGGAGAAGGGCGGCACCCTGTACGTGCTGTCAAGCATTGACCTGGAACACCTCGACCCGGCCCGCAACTACGTCACCTCGTCGGAAGATGTGAGTCGGCTCATCTACCGGACGCTGACAACGTACGCGGCGGCACCCGGTGAGGCCGGCGGTAAGATCGTGCCGGACCTCGCTACAGACACCGGCCGCCCGAGCGACGGGGCCCGGACCTGGACCTTCACGCTCAAGCCCGGCGTCAGATTCGAGGACGGCCGTCCCATCACCAGTGAAGACATCAAGTACGGCGTTGAGCGGACGTTCGCCGCCGAACTGCCCGAAGGGCCGCCTTACGCTCGCATGTGGCTGGCCGGAGGCAACGCATACAAGGGTCCCTACAAGGACAAGACCGGACTTGCATCCATCGAGACCCCTGACTACAAGACCATCGTCTTCAAACTCAACCGGCCTGTGGCGGACTTCGGTTCAGCGGTGTCCTTGCCCATGTTCGCCCCGGTACCTCCGGACAAGGACACCGGCGTCGGCTACGACGCCAGGCCTTTCTCCTCCGGACCGTACAAGATCGCCAGCTTCGAACCCCACAAGGCGCTCACGCTGGTCCGCAACCCTTACTGGAGTGCGGCCACCGACTCCGTGCGCAAAGCCCTTCCAGACAAGATCGTGATCGATCTCAACCTGGATCCCGCGGTGGTCGACCAGCGGCTCATCGCCGGTCAGGGGCAGGACGCCGACGCGGTCGCGTTCGAGCCGATCGGCCCGGCCTCCGTCGGTCCGGTGATGGCCAACCCGGCAGTACGCCAGCGTCTGGTCATCGGCGAATCGATCAACACCCGCTTCATCAGCATCAACACCACGCACAAGCCGCTGAACGACGTCAGGGTACGGCAGGCGATCGAATACGCGCTGGACAAGGACGCGCTGCGCACCGCTCGCGGCGGCCCGATCGCCGGAGACATCGCCACCACGTTGCTTCCGCCCTCGACACCCGGCTTCGTGCCCGACGACCCCTACCCGAGCCCCGGCGAAAAGGGGGATCCCGCCAAGGCCAAGGCGCTGCTCGCCGAGGCAGGCCATGCCTCGGGGCTGAGCCTCACGCTCGACGCTCCGGCAACGCCGACGGGCGAGGCGCAGGCCCAGGCGGTGCAAGCATCCCTGGGCCAGGCCGGGATCAAGGTGAACATCAACGCGATCGCCACATCGGCGTTCTACAGCACCGTAGGGAACACCTCCCAGGAGCATGACCTGGTGATCGCCGGCTGGACGCCGGACTGGCCTGGCGCCTCCACCTACCTGCCGATCGTGTTCGACGGACGGCAGATCACCGCCCAAGGCAACAACAACTACTCGCAGTACAACTCCGACAAGGTCAACACCCGGCTGGACCAGATCGCCAAGATGACCGACCCTGCCGCCGCCGCAACCGCCTACGGCCAGCTGGCCAAGGAGATCATGCAGGACGCCCCCGTCGTACCGTTCTTGTGGGACAAGGCAGCGATCCTGATCGGGCCTCACGTCACGGGCGCCTACGGGCACATCGCGTACGTCGGCCGACTCGATCTCGTCTCTCTGGGGCTGCGCAAGTGACCACCGCACTGACCACCTCGGTGCCGTCCGGCGCGACGCGGAGTGTCGGACGGCAAGAGGTATCCGCGTTGCGGAGGCTGCTGAAACAACCCTCGGCGGCTGCCGCATTGACCGTGGTGGCGATCTTGGTGCTGATCGCACTCATGGCTCCGCTGATCACCTTGGCCACCGGCACCTCGCCGACCCAATTCCACAGCGAAGCAGTGGACCCGGCGCTCGGCGGACTGCCTCGCGGGGCCGCAGGGGGCATCAGCGCCAAGCACCTCCTGGGAGTCGAGCCAGGTAGCGGCCGAGACATCCTCGCCCGTGTCGTCTACGGTGCCCGGGTCTCGCTACTGATCGCCGTCCTCGCCACCGGCCTGTCCCTGGTGCTGGGAACGACGCTCGGCCTTGCCGCCGGATTCTTCGGCGGCTGGGCCGACGCGGTCGTCGGCCGACTGATGGACCTGCTGCTGTCCTTTCCCAGCCTCATCTTCATGATCGCGCTGATCTCCGCAGCGCCCGGCGTGAACAGGGAACTGCTCCTCGTGGTCGTGCTCGGCTTCTTCGGTTGGCCGTATGTCGGAAGGATCGTTCGCAGTCAAGCGATGGTCCTGGCCAGAGGGGAGTTCGTGGCTGCCGCCCGGGTCCTCGGCGCCTCCCGGCGGGCACTGCTGCTGCGAGAGGTGTTGCCCAACCTGAGCGGACCGGTTCTGGTGGTGGCGACCATGTCCATCCCCAGCTACATCGCCACCGAGGCTGGCCTGTCGTTCCTCGGCATCGGCGTGCGCCCGCCCACCCCGTCGTGGGGCCAGATGATTGCCTCCGCGGTGCCCTGGTACGCCGCCGACCCCGTCTACTTCCTCATCCCCGGCGCCTGTTTGTTCGTCAGCGTTCTCGCGTTCAACGTACTGGGCGACGCCATACGGGATGTGCTCGATCCACGGAGCCAGCGACGATGATTCTCTATATGCTTCGCAGGCTGACCGCGACAGCGGCGATCCTCCTCGTGATCTGCGCGGCCACCTTCACCATCTTCTACGTGATGCCGGCCGACCCGGCCCAAGCGGCCTGCGGCAAGGCCTGCAGCCCCGAGCGGATTGCCGAGATCCGCACGACCCTCGGGCTGAACCACTCGCCGCCCGTGCAGTTCCGTGACTATCTCGTCGGCATCGTGGCCGGCCGAAGCTACGGCACCGGAGCGCAAGCCGTCAGATGCCCGTTCCCCTGTCTCGGCTTCAGCTTCCAGACCGACCAGCCCGTCTGGACACTGCTCACGGATCGGCTCCCGGTCAGCATCTCGATCGCGGTGGGCGCCGCGGTGCTGTGGCTGGCCGTGGGTGTCACGGCCGGCGTGGTGTCCGCGCTGCGGCGCGGCAGTCTGTGGGACCGAGCCGCCATGGTGGCCGCCCTCGGCGGCGTCTCGCTGCCGATCTACTTCACCGCCCTGGTACTGCAGTACCTACTGGTGGTCAAGCTCGGGCTGCTGCCCTACCCGCAGGCGGTCCCGCTCACCAGCGATCCCGTCGGCCGGGCCGAATCGCTGGTCATGCCGTGGATCACGCTCGCGATGCTCTACGCGGGGGTCTACGCCAGGATCACCCGCAGTGAGATGCTCGACAGCCTGGGCCAGAACTACGTGCGCACCGCACGCGCCAAGGGTCTGCCAGAGCCGACCGTGCTGCGTCGGCATGCACTTCGTCCGGCGCTCATGCCCATCGTGACGATTTTCGGGATGGACCTCGGCGCACTGCTGGGCGGCGCGCTCATCACCGAGTCGGTGTTCGGCCTGCCCGGCGTGGGCAAGCTCGCCGCCGATGCGATCAACAGCGCCGACCAGCCGGTGATCCTCGGAGTAACCCTGTTCGCCGCGGGCTTCGTGGTCCTGGCCAACCTCGTGGTGGACCTGGTCTACGCGGTTCTGGACCCGAGAGTGAGGGCCGTGGGATGACTCTGTTGTCAGTACGCGGTCTGAGCGTTGAATTCCGCTCCGGTGTACGCGCGGTGGACGGACTCGACCTGGAGCTCGACGCGGGCGCTGTTCTTGGCGTGGTCGGGGAGTCCGGAAGCGGGAAGTCCGTCACGAGCCTGGCGGTCATGGGCCTGCTACCCGACGCCCGTGTCACCGGGGAGATCCGATTCGCCGGGCAGGACCTGACGGGCTTGGGCCAGCGCGCACTGCGCAGGATCCGCGGGAACCGCATCGCGATGATCTTCCAGGACCCACTGTCCTGCCTCAACCCCTACTACCCGGTCGGCTTCCAGATAGCCGAGGCCTACCGGGCGCACCGCCGGGCGGGACGCCGCGAGGCCCACCACGTCGCGGTGCGCATGCTCGACGAGGTCGGCATCCCCGAGCCCGACCGGCGCGCCCGCGCATATCCGCACGAGTTCTCCGGTGGCATGCGGCAGCGGGTGATGATCGCCATGGCACTCTGCCTGGAGCCCGACCTGCTCATCGCGGACGAGCCGACCACCGCGCTCGACGTGACCGTGCAGGCCCAGATCCTGGACCTGCTGCAGGGGCTGCGCGAGCGGTCCGGCACAGCGATCATGCTCATCACCCACGACATGGGTGTGATCGCCGGACTCGCTGATGACGTCGTCGTCATGTACCGCGGCCGTGCGGTCGAGCGCGGCGCGGTCCGTGAGGTGTTCTATCGCCCCCGGGACGCCTACACCAAGGGCCTCCTCGCCTGCGTGCCCCGCGTCGACGGCGCGCTGCCTCTCCGTCTGCCCACCTTGCAGGCACCGGTCGAGGAACAGGCATCGCTCGAGACACCGGAGGTGACGCCGTGAATGCGCCGTTGCTCGAAGTCCAGGACCTGGTCAAGCGCTTCCCGGTGCGGCATGGACTGACCCGGCGGCTGGCCGGATACGTCACGGCCGTTGACGGTGTATCACTGCGGGTGGAGCCCGGGGAGACGCTCGGCGTGGTCGGCGAGTCCGGCTGCGGCAAGTCGACGGTCGCCCGTCTGATAACCCGGTTGATCGAGCCGACCTCCGGCACCATCCGCGTGGCCGGCCGGGAACTGCACAAGCTGGACGAGGCGGCGATACGTACGGTCCGCCGCGACCTCCAGATGATCTTCCAGGATCCCTTCTCATCGCTGAACCCCCGCAAGACGGTCCGGCAGATCCTGACCGCTCCATTCCGCTACCAAGGGCTGGCCCCTGACGAGCCGGTGGAGCACCTGCTGGAGCGGGTCGGACTGCGGCCAGAGCACGCCGCCCGCTACCCACACGAGTTCTCCGGAGGCCAGGCACAGCGCATCGGCATCGCCCGGGCACTGGCCCTGCGACCGAAGCTCGTTGTCTGCGACGAACCCGTCTCCGCTCTCGACGTCTCTGTGCAGGCTCAGATCCTCAACCTGCTCAAGGACCTGCAGGACGAATACCGGCTCGCCTACGTGTTCATCGCCCACGACCTCGGCGCAGTCCGTCAGATCAGCACCCGCATCGTCGTCATGTACCTGGGCACCGTCGTGGAAGCGGCCGATCGTGACGCGCTCTTCGCCCACGCCGCGCATCCCTACACGCACGCCCTGCTGTCGGCCGTGCCGCTGCCGGACCCGGACGCCGAGCGAGCCCGCGAGCGCATCGTGCTCCGAGGCGACCTGCCCAGTCCCCTGAATCCACCGACCGGATGCCCGTTCCGCACCCGCTGTCCCAAGGCGGCCGAGATCTGCACCGCCGAGCGGCCCGCACTGCGGTTGATCGCTCCGGGCCAGGAGGTCGCCTGCCACTTTCCCGAGCCGCTTACCGTCGAAGGGACCCCATGACCCGCACCTACCGCCTGCCTGGTCTCGCGGTGACCGATCATGCCTTCACCGTGCCGCTCGACCATGCCGATCCGGCCCGCCCCTCGATTCAGGTGTTCGCGCGCGAGCTCGTCGACCCGGCTCTGGCCGGACAGAAGCTGCCCTGGCTGCTCTACCTTCAGGGCGGACCGGGAGGCAAGTCGCCGCGGCCGTTGAACGCCACCTCCGGCTGGCTGGCCCGTGCCCTCACCACCCACCGGGTGCTGCTGCTGGATCAGCGGGGCACCGGTCGAAGCACCCCGGTGACCTCGCGGTCGGCCGAGCGGTTCTCCTCCGCCCGGGAGCTGGCCGACTATCTCTCCTTCTTCCGCGCCGACTCGATCACCGCGGACGCGGAACTGATTCGGCATCAGTTGTGTGGAGACGAGCCGTGGGAGACGCTCGGCCAGAGCTACGGCGGCTTCATCACCTTGACGTATCTCTCCCAGGCCCCTGATGGGCTGCGTGCCTGCTACATCACCGGCGGTCTGCCCGGACTGGACGCCACCGCCGACGCCGTGTACGCCGCGACCTATCCGCGGGTCAGCGACAAAGTGACCGCCTACTATGACCGCTACCCCGGTGACCGTCAGCTGGTCCGGCGGATCGCCGACCTGCTCGACCGGCAGACCGTCCATCTGCCCGACGGCGACCAGCTCACCGTGCGCCGGTTTCGCACGTTGGGCCTGATGCTGGGCATGGGCGACGGCTTTGAACGCCTGCACTGGCTGCTGGACGAGGCCATCGGCCCTGAAGGCGAGCTTTCGGCGACGTTCCTGTACCAAGTGATGAACCTGACGGCCTTCGCCGACAACCCGCTTTTCGTCGTCTTGCAGGAATCCATCTTCGGGCAGGGAGACAAGTCCACCGACTGGGCAGCCGCCCGCGTTATGGACGCTTTTCCGGAGTTCGACGAGGACGCCGACCCGTTGCTGTTCACCGGTGAGATGTTCTACCCCTGGATGTTCGGGGAGATCGCGGGGCTCCGCCCTTTTGCGGGGGCGGTCGAGTTGCTGGCCGAGCGGTCCGACTGGCCCGCGCTCTACGACCTGCCGAAGCTGGCGGCCAACCGCGTCCCGGTGGCTGCGGTGATCTACCACGACGACATGTACGTGGACGCGGACCTGTCGTTGCAGACCGCACGCTCGGTCGGTGGGTTGCGCGCTTGGGTCACCAACGAGTGGGAGCACGACGGGGTCACCGCCTCAAGTGACCGCGTTCTGGACCGCCTGATGGACATGGCCGCCGGACGGGCCTGACGTTCGGGAGCCACCGCAAGAAGAAATGCAAGGAGAGATATGTCCAAGATCAGACGCAAGGTTCGTCCGCTCGGTGTTGCTCTGAGCGTGCTCATCCCCCTGATGGCGACCATACCGGTGGCGGCTGCCGCCTCACACCTCCCGACCACCGGCAGCACCGCCCCAGCCGCCGGCTGCGCCCTTCCCGGCAAGACCGGCTGGACCGATGAGGGGCACAACACCGACTACACCCAGTTCCAGCGGCCCATCGGCACCAAGCACGTGCTGATGCTGTTCGTCGATTTCCCCGACGCACAGGCCACGGATTCCACCGCCGCGTACTACAACGAACTCGCCGGGGCGCCCGACTGGATGCGCAAGGACTCCTACGGGCGAATCCAGCTCGACATCACCCCGTTGAAGCGCTGGGTGCGTATGCCGCAGGACTCCACCACCTACGGCTTCCAGCGTGGCATCACCTTCCAGCAGCACGAGTTGTATGTGCGCGAGGCGGTCGAGGCCGCGAAGCCGTATGTCAACTTCTCCAAGTACGACATGCTCTACATCGTGGCCAACAAGGCCGCGAAGGCGGTCAGTTTCTCCCCGACCTACCTGTACGACCCCCACACCGCCGGCATCGTCGCCAACGGCAAGCGCATTTGGCGTCGCGCACCTCGCGCGGCACCTACGGGTCCCCCGAGGATCACTCGCGACCGGCGCGAGGCGGGCTGGGCAGTTTCCAAGCACACGGTCGCGGCGCGGAATGGCCTCACCCTGCGTCTCAACGCCTCAAATGGAGGTTGGAAGGGAGCTCAGGCCCCGGAGCGCGCGTCCTTGCGATGGCAGGGATTCCTCGCCTCACGTCCGCATAGATGCAGTGAGTATTCCTGCTCGAAGGTGGGCTCTCGGGACCTGAAGGGAAAATTTTGGCGTCGGCTCGGTCATGGGCGCAGCCCACATCTCAGCACGCCGCGTCCAACTTCTTCTTTGGCGTGTGCTTGGCCGACCCTTCCTCGCTCTCGCCCTTGGCCCACAGTGAGCGCACATGGCCCAGGTGCCTAGTCATGCACTTCTGGGCCGCTTTGGCTTCGCCGGCCAGCATCAGGTCCAGCAGTTCCAGGTGTTCCTCGGCCGACGGGATCAGTTCGCCGCGCGAGTCCAGGGCGGTCAGGCCGTACAGGCGGGAGCGCTTGCGCAGGTCGCCGACGGTCTCGACGAGGCGGTTGTTGCCGGAGAGCGCAAGCAGGGAGAGGTGGAACCGGCGGTCGGCCTCCAGATAGCCGATGAGGTCGTGTTCGCGTGCGGCGCGCACGATCTCCTCGGCGATCGGGCGCAGCGCTTCGAGATCCTCGCGGGACGCGGTCTTCGTGATCCGGCCCACCATGGGGACCTCGATGAGGGTGCGGATCTCAGTGTACTGGTCGAGGTCGCGCTCGTTGACCTCGGTGACCCGGAAGCCCTTGTTACGGACGGGCTCGACCAGGCCCTCGCGGGCCAGGTCGAGCATCGCCTCGCGCACGGGTGTCGCCGAGATGCCGAACTCCTCGGCGAGCCCCGGCGCGGAGTAGACCTGGCCGGGGCGCAATTCACCCGAGATGAGGGCAGCTCGCAGGGCATGGGCGACCTGGTCGCGCAGCCGCTCCCCGGCGGTGATGAGCTTGCGCGATGTCATCTGCCCCATGGTGTTCCCTCCGTGCCTAACCGGAGCACCAGCGTACAATGTCACGTTGTTTTCGCGGGCGCCAGTGTGTACGTCCGGCTCGTGGTGTAGAAATCCAGGGCCTCTCTGCCCTGTTCCCTCGAGCCGTGGCTGGATGCCTTGGTGCCGCCGAAGGGCAGGTGGAAGTCGACGCCGGTGGACTGTGCGCCGGCTTCGAGGTACCGCGTCGAGGCCGGCCGTGTGGGCCGAGGTGACCAGGCCGTAGGGGACGCAGTTGGTGATCCGTACGGCGTGGGCCAGGTCGTCCGCGGACAGCACGGCGGCGATCGGGCCGAAGACCTCCTCCCGCAGTAGCCGGTGGTCCGACGGGACCTTTTCCACCCCCTCGCCCGCACCGGTGGTCCCGCCGGCGATCGGACCGCGGTCGACCACGGTGACCGAAAGACCGGCCTGCGCAGCGTAGTAGGCGCAGGCCGCACCGACCACACCTGCGCCGACGACGATGGCGTCCGAGGAGTTTCTTGTGGACATTCACAGTAATATTTCACACTGCACAGCCGCTGCCAAGAGTCTGCCGAGATCAGCCCGGTCGGCCCCGACAGCCACCTCGCACTAGCCAGATCACGTGTGACATTTCACATGTCCCGGCGCTGTTCGAAAGCTCCTGCTCCGCCCTACTATCCGCGCCATGAATCTGGAGGTACGGCACTTGCGAGTGATCTGCGCGATCGCGGACGCCGGAAGTCTTACCCGGGCCGCCGCATCGCTGCGCATGACCCAGCCCGGACTCAGCGCCCAGCTGCGGCGCATCGAGGCCATGCTGGGCGGGTCGATCTTCGATCGTGGGCAGGCCGGTGCCGTGCCGACCGCGTTCGGCGAGCTGGTGCTGTCCCGGGCCCGGGCCATCCTGCCAGGGATCGACGGCCTGCTGGCCGACACCGCCCGCGCCGCCATGGCACACGATCGCATCCGCGTCGGATCGGTGGGCGCCCCGCTCCTGGCCGATCTCATCGTGGCAGTACGGGAGTTGATCCCCGGGGCGGAGGTGACGGCCCGGTGCCAGTACTCCGCCACGCCACTCCTCGACGACCTCGTCGCAGGACGTCTGGACGCGGCCGTCCTCGGCGACAACCCCGGCAAGGAGCTCTCGCCTCGCGACGGAGTCGTCCTGCATCCGGTCGTCACCGAGCCGGTCTTCGCTCTGCTACCAGCCGGCCACCCGCTGGCCGGACGAGAAGAGGCGACCCTGGCCGAGCTCGTCGAGGACGACTGGGCCATGCCTCACCCGGACAGTGACCGCACCCGGGAGTACTGGGCCTCCGTCTTCTCCCTGATGGACCGTCAGCCCCGCACCCCCTACGAGGCGGAAGGCCGTCAGCTGATCGAGATCGTACGGACGGGTCTGGCCGTCAGTCTCTGCCAGGCGACCTTCATCGAGGTGCCCGGAGTGGCGGTCCGCCCTCTCGCCGGGGATCCACTCTGGTACCGCCATGTGCTGGCCTGGCACCGTGACGGCCCGCTGGCCGCACAAGGCGACGACATCCTCCGTAGGGTCGGCGAGGGCTATCTGGCCACATGTGCCGCCTCCCCGGCGTACGCACGGTGGCGAAAGCGCCATCCGAGCTCGGTGCGCCTCGGACGGATCGAGGCGTGACACCCTCTGGTCCTGGCCCCAGGGAGGCCAAGGCCGATACCTATCCTTCGCTCGCCCGGAATAGGGCTGTCCACACATTGATCCCTGTAAGACCTTGTTGGCCGATGTGACCTAATGGTCGGGCTCATGCCGCTGACGTGAGGGCGAGCTGTTCGTAGTGGGAGACGTGGGTTGTGCCGAGCGGGGTGCCGGTCCACCAGGCGTCGAGGCGGTAGAGGTTGAGGGCAGCGGCCGTCAGGATGTGGCCCAGAGCGGTTTTGGGGAGGCTTCGGTAGCGGGTGCGGCGCGCGCCGGTGCGCCTTGGCCTGGGAGATGCTGCCCTCGACGCCAGCGCGGGTGCGGTAGCGCTC
>NZ_JANFNG010000042.1 GCF_024436035.1 Streptomyces humicola | reverse complement strand
TCCACCCAACCCGAAGATCACGACAGACGAACAATCACATCAGCCAACAAGGTCCTGTATGGTTCCAAAAGTCCCGCACGGGCGCTGATCAGGGGTTTTGCAACGCCTCACGAACATGTCAGTCTCGGACTGCATGGCGTTGCGCGTGCTCTACCTGGTCTTCCTCCGGCTCCTCGGCCTCCTCCTGCTCCTGCCGCGGTCGGAGAAGGGGAAGGACATCGAGCTGCTTGCGCTGCGCCACGAGGTTTCGGTGCTGCGTCGCCAGCTCGGCGTGCGCCCACGCCTTGCCTGGCCCGAGGTCCTCGCGGCCCTCACCCGGCACCTGCCCGGAAGGCTGCGCCGCCACCGCCTGGTCGCCCCCGGCACCCTCCTCACCTGGCACCGACGCCTCCTGCACTGGAAGTGGAAGCAGAAACCCGCGCGCACTGGCCGACCACCGATCTCCGAGGAGCTCACCGCCCTCATCCTGCGCCTGGCCCGCGACAACGCCACGTGGGGATCAACCCGCATCCAAGGCGAGCTGCGGCGCCTCGGCCACCGCGTCGGAGCCTCCACCGTCCGCCGCATCCTGCGCAGCGCCGGCCTCGGTCCGGCACCCCGCCGCGCCGGCACGGGACCGACCTGGCGCCAGTTCCTGCGCACGCAGGCCTCCGGCCTGCTGGCCGCGGATTTCTTCCACGTGGACTCCGTGATCTTGAAGCGGTTGTACGCGTTCTTCGTCATGGAGGTCGAAACCCGCACCGTGCACATCCTCGGCGTGACCGCCCACCCCACCGCGGCCTGGGGCACACAACTCGCGAGATACCTTCTCGCCGACCTCGGCGACCGGGCCTCCGGCTTCCGCTACCTACTGCGCGATCGCGGCAGCCGCTACACTCAGGCTTTCGACGCCGTCTTCACCGCTGAGGACATCTCGATCCTGAAGAGCGCGCCGCAGGTGCCGAAGATGAACGCCCATGCGGAAAGGTTCATACGCACGGCAAGATCAGAGTCCACGGACCGTCTGCTGATCTACAACAAGTGGCACGCGCGGCGCGTCCTCGCCGAGTACGCCCAGCACTACAACACCGGAAGGCCGCACCGCGCCCTAGACCTTCGGGCCCCGGCCGACGCCACGGACATCGTCCCCTTCCCGGCACAGCGCATCCAGCGCCACGACATCCTCAACGGACTTATCCACGAGTACCGCGGTGCCTGACAGAGAATCAGCCAAGGCCCGGCGAACACGCATCTCAGCGCCCGTGCGGGACTTATGGAACCCTACAGGACGACGAGGCATGTGGATCCGCATCGTGCCCAGCGAGGTGAGCGGTCGTTCCATTCGCTCGCTGTGACCCGAAAGCCAGGCTGCGCACGAAGTCACCTCGATGCTCCGGCCGGCTCACGTCGACGTCTCGACACCGTCATGAGGAGGCGGACAGGTCGAGCCCCTCGGTGTCTCCCGGCACGACGGTGATCGCCCGGTCCGGGAGGATCACGTGGATCGGTGTGGCGTCCGAGGTAGGCACGCTGATATACAGCCGGCCGTGTCGCATGCGCAAAGCCACTCCCCAGTGCCCCCGGAACCGTATGGAGAATCCGAACTCCGACAGCTCGGGAAGCGGAGCTGGATCGAGCCACAGCGCGCCCTCGCGTGTTTCCAGCCCCGTTACGCCGCGCTGCACCAGATCGAGGGTCCCGGCCATGGCACCGAGGTGGATGCCTTCGGTCGTGGTGCCGCCCTGCAGATCCGCCACGTCCCCGGTGAGCACGTCCTGCCAGCACTGCCACGCCTCGGTGGGCCGGGCCCGCGCCAGCACCCAGCTGTGGACGAGTTGGCTCAAAGTGGAACCGTGACAGGTACGGCACAGGTAGTACGCCACCGTCCGGCGCCACATCTCGTCGTCCAACTCGTAGCCGAGCATCCGGAAAAGACCGCAGAGTTCACTCGGTGAGAACAGGTAGCCGAGCATGAGGACATCGGCCTGTTTGGATGCCTTGTACCGGTTGGGGGTGTCGCCTTCGCTTTCCAGGATTCGGTCGAGGCGCTGAATGCTGCCATAGCGGTCCCGGTAGGCCGCCCAGTCGAGTTCCGCGAGGTCCGCGTATCCCTCGAACTGGCTGATGACGCCCTGGTGGAAGGGCACATACAGCCGTCCGGATATCTCATCCCAACCGTCCAGTTCCTCGCCGCTCAAGGCGATGCGCTCGAAGAGCTCCCGGCGGCGCGGGACAGGCAGGGCCCGGGCCAGGTCCAGGGCACGGCGCATCACCCAGGCGGCGGTGACGTTGGTGTAGGCATTGTCGTCGATGCCCGGTTCGGTGGCATCGGGGTAGGCGTCGTGGTACTCATCAGGGCCGACGACGCGGCGGATGTGGTAGCGGCCGGTGGAGGCGTCCCACGTGGCGGTGCTGGCCCAGAAGCGGGCGATCTGGAACAGCGTCTCGGCGCCCTTGGTGTGCATGAACTCGCTGTCGTCGCTCGCCTGTCCGTACTGCCAAACGTTGTACGCGATAGCCGAGCCGACATGGTGCTGAAGATGAGTGTTGTCAGGCAGCCAGCGACCGGAGCGTGGGTTCAGGTGAAGCGTCTGCGACTCCTCACGCCCGTCGGAACCGCTCTGCCAGGGGTACATGGCGCCATTCCGGCCGTGGGCGTGGGCGGCCCTGATGGCCTGCGGCAGCCGGCGGTGGCGGTAGGTGAGCAGGGCGCGCGAGACTTCGGGCAGGTGCAGGTTCAGGTAGGGCAGGACGAACAGCTCGTCCCAGAAGACATGGCCGCGGTACGCCTCGCCGTGCAGCCCGCGCGCTGGCACGCCCACGTCGAGTTCGGCGGTGTGGGGTGACAGGGTCTGCAGTACGTGGAACAGGTGCAGGCGCAGGATCCGTCCCGCCTCGCCGGGTACCTTCAACTCGGCTCGCTTCCAGAGGTGTTGCCACGCGCTGGTGTGTGAGGCGAGCAGCTGCTCGAAGCCGGGGGCATCGACGATCCTGTCGATCGCCGCGTTCAGCGGGTCGCTGATCGCGGCATCGCGCGAGGTGTGCAGAGCGACCGTCTTCTCGACGCAGGCAACAGCACCGGAGGCGAGATGGACGTTCAGCAGACGGGCTGCCCTTGTGGGGGTTAGGTCGGTCCGGGAGTTGTCTGCCGTGGCACGGGCGTGGGTGCGCATGGCGAAGGCGATGCTGATGTCCGACGCGGTCGTACGGCAGTGCATCCACATCGTGTCGGCGTCGGCAACTCCCGTGCGCCAGCCGGTGAGATGACGTCCGTTGAGCTGGCGGTAGCGGTCCACCCCCGCGTTGGTCACCTCGCCGTCGATCGCTGACTCCACCTCCAGCCGTCCGGTCCAGTTCCGAGCGGTGAAGTAGGTACACAGGCCGGCTAGATGAGCATCTGCCATGTGGACGAGGCGGGTCTGTTCGACGTCGAGGTGGCCGCCCGGCCCGACCGCGAACCGGAGCTGCCGAGTGAGGACGCCCCGGTGCAGGTCCAGGATCTGCCGGTACGCTTGCAATTCGTTGGCGTCGCAGGTCAGCCAGCCAGGCTCTGTGCGATTCATGCCGTTCGTACCGATGGCGTCATGTGGCCAGACGCGGAATCGCAAGGGCAGCCAGTTCGGCAAGTTGACCAGGTCCTCGTTCTCCACGCGCCGTCCGGCGGCGGTGGAGACCAGCCGGTTGTAGCAGCCGGCGGCGTAGGTGCCGGGGTAGTGCGCCGGCCCTGCGGCCGATTCCGGGGCGGCGCCGCGTGTGGCGAAGTAGCCGTTGCCGAGCGTGCACAAGGCTTCACGCAGCCTTTCCTGGCCTGGGTCATACCCCTCGTAGGTCCACGTCCAGCCCGGCATGCTCTGCGTCGCCGGCCGGAAGCCGTGGTCGGGGCAGGCAGATCCGGCGTCCCCTGACGAGAATGTCTGATCCACCATGGATCCGCCACCTCCGGCCATATGAGACCACCCGGGTACGACTTCGGCGTCCGCTACCCGGGAACGATCGCCACCGGGCACGGGGCATGGTGAACCACCGCCTGGCTCACGGGCCCGAGGCGTGCCCCGTGACCGGGACGACGCGGCCCGCGTCCCACCACGACAAGCGAGGCCTCGGCTGCCGCGTTCACCAGCCGGCGTGAGGGCGCGTCGGAGGCGAGTTCCTCGCACACCCGGACGCCGGAGAATCTCTTCCGCCACACGGCCAGCGTCTCGCCGAGCCTGCGTCCCTTGTCTTCCCTGGCCTCGTCCAGCGCCGTATCCACGACCCACGGGGCAACGCCGTGGATCGGAGGAACCCTGCTGGCATGCACAGCACGCAGAACGGCGCCGCGCCGCTCGGCAGCCTCGAAGGCGAACTCCAGCAGCCCGTCGTTGGGGCGCCGCAGCGCCAGCCCCACGACCACCTCGCCCTGCCTGCTCACATCGGTCTCGGCTCGTACCAGGACGACCGGCTGGGTCGCGGTGGCGGCCAGCTCCAGACCGACCGACCCGAGGAAGAAGCCGGAGATCTGACCGACTCCTCGAGAGCCGAGCACGACCATCTGGCCGCGTTCGCCCTCGTCGAGCAGGACGGTCACCGGGTCACCGCGCACTTCCTCGACCGTGATCCGCAGCTCCGGGTAGCTCGACGCCAGATCCGAGGCGGTCGCGCGCAGCATGTGTTCCGCCCACCGATGCCACTCGGCCTCCAGACCGGGCGCGACGTCCGGCTGCCCAGGCCAAGCGCTCACCAGACGCAACGGCGCCTCGCGCAGCCGTGCATCGCGCGCGGCCCAGCCCGCCGCGGCCAGGCTTTCCGCAGAACCGTCGAGACCGACGGTGACAGGCAGTACCGTCACACCTCCAGCCTCCTGACCAGCTGTTCAGACCACAGCGAAGTGATCGACCACATCGGCCACGTCATCGATCTCCCGCTGACCTGTGCTGATCCCGCTTGATCTCCTGATCCACGACCAGTCTTACATCTGTGCGGTCGGCGACAAGTGCTGAACGGCCCATTCACGAGCGGACCGCTCCGTCGAACTAGCGGCCGAGCTGAAGCTGCCTCTCTCGCTCCCGGACGCAGCCGAGTCCGCAACCAGGGCGATACGGGCACGGGCCTGCGAAGAGGACGAACGTACGCGGCGCGGCGCGCTGCGGCAGGCGGCGGAGATCGTCTCCGAGGCGAAGGACCGCGCTCCCTCGCCTCCGCCACGATCTGCGCAGCCTGCTGGTCAGCTATGCGCCGGATTCGTTCGGCATCGTGACCTGCCGCGTCCCGTATCGACCGGGCCTGCGATTCGGCGTCGTCCAGCAGAGACAAGGAGGGTTGGAGTTCGGCAGCGATCTCGGCCGAGCGGTCCGCAGGGACACCGGTGGCCGCCCCGGGGGTGCCAGCCGGACGGAACCGCATCAGGAAATCGCGGAACGCCGCCACGAGAGCCCTCCTCCTGCTCGGCCCCTCTTCCAGTGTCCACACGCACCAGAGGCTGTCGCACGCTGTTGGGCTATCTGCGCTGTCCCGTGACATTGGGCCATCCGTCCCATGCCAGGGCCGTTGAGCACCTTGTCGCCCCCCGGTGCGCTGGCGGAAGACTGGTCCTACTTGGCTGGCCTTACGGACCGGTCACCGGGTTACTGGTTCCTACCGGCCATGGGAGGTCACCGTGAGCGAGCGCGAGAACCACGCTGCCGGATCGGAAGTGCGCCGTACCCTGCCGGGCCGCACGTGGCGGCCGGACGAGCACCAGCGCCAAGACATGCTGCTGCGGTATCTCGGCGCCGTCGCCACAGCGTCGGCGGCCCGCGCCACGGAGCGGCCACAGACGCTCGGCGAGGCCCAGCCGTCGCCTCGGCGGGTCCCGTCCCCGGCTGCGGAGGACGAGCCACGGGTACGAGAGGTGATGGACGCTCCAGCGGTCTCGGTTCCCGGCGGGATGCCCTTCCTCGACATAGCCCGGCTGCTGTCGCGTCTCCACCTCAGCTCCGTCCCGGTCGTCGACGCCGACGACCGCGTCATCGGCGTCGTGTCCGAGTCCGACCTGCTGGCGAAGGCCGCCGTGGAGGCCACCGACCACCGTCCGGGCCCGGTCAGCAGGTTGCGCGAACGTCGTCTGCACGACGAGGCGCAGGGCGAGACGGCGGCCACCTTGATGACGGCACCCACGATCAGCGTCTACCTCGCGACGCCGGTCGCCGACGCCGCCTGGCTGGCCGCCCGTTCCCGCCTCAAGCCGCTGCCGGTGACCGACCACAAGGGCCGACTCGTCGGGGTCGTACGCCGGATCGCGCTGCTTGAGGCCCTCGTACACCGGACCCCTGCAACGGCAGGTGATGAGGGAGCCGAAACGACCTCAGTAGATCAGGCGGGCCGGCCGAAACCGGCGGTCCCATAACACTCCGGTGCGGTCTCCTCGAGGGTGCGACTGCGAGAGGCGGTGATCGCATGCGGCTGCCCGCGAGCTGCAGTCCGGCGAGGAGGTGGGCCGAGCTGCAGGCACTGATCACCTGGGTGAGAGCCGACAGGTCCGGCCTTGACCGGCTGGATCGGCTACCGGCGATAGTGTCTGCGCTGCTGGCCTACGGATCACTCGGCGGAGCCGTCACCGTGGCGGCATTGCGGTACGGCGACCGGCCAGGGTTGACCGACGAGGCGGGCACACTCAGCTTCACCGAGCTGGACCTCCGTTCCAATGCACTGGCCAACGCGTGGCAGGCGATCAACATCACCCATGGCTCGACAGTGGGGATCTTGTGCCGCAACCACCGGGGGCTGCTCGACGCAGTGTTCGCGGCGGCGAAGACCGGGGCCGGGATACTCCTGCTCAACGTCGACTTCGCCGCGGCCCAGGTACGGGAGGTGTGCGCCCGGGAGGGCGTCGGCACCCTGGTGTACGACGCCGAGTTCACACACCTCGCCACCACCGTGGACACCGTGACGAGCCGCTTCGTCGCCTGGACCGGTCGCACCTCGTACGCACCACCGGACCGGACCCTGGAGTCTCTCATCGCCGAAGGCGATACCGCCCCGCCCGCGCCCCCCATACGGCACAGCCCGCTGATCGTGCTCACCAGCGGAACCACCGGGAGCCCCAAAGGCGCACGGCGAGAACGGCTGGAGGGGTTCGCCCTGAGCGGCGCCGTGCTGTCGAAGGTCCCCTTCCGTTCCGGTGAGGCAGCCTACGTCGCGCCGCCGGTCTTCCACGGCCTCGGCCTGCTCGCCACCGGCCTGAACCTGGCGCTGGGCAGCACCGTGGTGACGCGTCGGCACTTCGATGCGCGCCAGGTGCTGGCGAGCATGGCATCGCAGCACTGCGCCGGCCTGGTCCTCGTCCCCGTGATGCTCAAGCGCATCCTCGATCTCGGTGAGGACACCATCGCCCGATACGACCTGTCCGGGCTCCGGATCATCCTCAGCGGGGGCGCTCCGCTGGGCAGCACGCTGGCACGGCGGGCTACGTCTGTCTTCGGCGACGTCCTCTACAACCTCTACGGCACGACAGAAGCCGCCTGTGCGGCCATTGCCACTCCCGCGGATCTACGCGCAGCACCCTCGTGCGTCGGACGCCCACCCTTCGGTACCACCGTCAAGCTCCTGGATGCGCACGCCCGCGAACTGCCCCGTGGCGCCACAGGCGCCATCCACATCGGCGCCTCCGGCCAGTTCACCGGCTACACCGGCGGCGGTACCGGGCAGAGGGTGCGTGGCTTGATGCCCACGGGCGATGTGGGCCACTTCGACGCGGCCGGACGGCTCTTCGTCGACGGGCGCGACGACGAGATGATCGTCTCGGCAGGCGAGAATGTCTTCCCGGGCGAGGTGGCCGACCTGCTCGCCGGCCATCCGGCTGTCGCCGACGCCGCCGTCATCGGCATTCCCGACGAGGATTTCGGCCAGGCCTTGCGGGCCTTCGTCGTCCGCCGTGCGGGGCAGGAGCTGACAGCGGACGACGTCAGGAACTACGTGCGGACACGCCTGGCCCGCTACCAAGTCCCGCGCTCCGTGGTCTTCGTGAAGACGCTGCCGCGCGTCGCGTCCGGGAAGGTCCTCGTCCGCAAGCTTCCGGCCGGAGAACTGTGATCTCACTGAAATGGAGGGTCCGCCAAGTGTCCGAGCATGACGAGCAATCCACGGAACGCCGCACCACCTACGACTACGATGTGGTCGTCGTCGGCTCCGGTTTCGGCGGGGCGGTCGCCGCGCTCCGGTTGAGCGAGAAGGGATATCGCGTAGGCGTCCTCGAGGCAGGCCGTCGCTTCAGCCGCGGCACGCTGCCGAAGACCTCCTGGGACCTGCGCAACTTCCTGTGGGCGCCGGCCCTCGGCCTCTACGGGATCCAGCGCATCCATCTGCTGGGCAACGTGCTGGTGCTCGCCGGCGCCGGGGTGGGCGGTGGCTCGCTCAACTACGCCAACACCCTCTACGTCCCGCCGGAGGCGTTCTTCCGCGACCGCCAGTGGGGCCACATCACCGACTGGCAGGCCGAGCTGGAGCCGTACTACGACCAGGCCGAACGGATGCTGGGCGTGCGGCTCAACCCGACGATGACCCCTTCCGACATCCATCTGAAGGCCACAGCACAGAAGATGGGCGTCGGCGACACCTTCCACCTGGCGCGGGTCGGTGTCTTCTTCGGAGACGGCAGGGACGGCAACGGGACCGTGCAGGCGAGGCCGGGCCAGAAGGTACCGGACCCGTACTTCGGCGGCGCGGGGCCACCTCGCCACGCCTGCCTGCAGTGCGGCGAGTGCATGACCGGCTGCCGGCACGGCGCCAAGAACACCCTCTGCGACAACTACCTGTACCTCGCCGAGAAAGCCGGCGCCGTCATCCATCCCATGACCACCGTCGTCGGCCTCACCGAAGATCCTGAAGGCGGCTACCGCGTGATAGCCGTACCGACCGAGCGCCGCAGGAAGGCCCGGCCGCGCGTATACCGCGCCGGGCAGGTCGTCCTCGCCGCCGGCACTTACGGCACGCAGACACTGCTGCACACCATGTACGCAGCAAGCCTGCTCCCCGGCATCTCACCTCGGCTGGGCGAGCTGACCCGCACCAACTCCGAGGCGCTGGTCGGCGCCGAGACCGACGAGTACAGCTACATGAAGCTGACCGGCAACAGGCCCGACTTCACCCGCGGCGTGGCGATCACCTCCTCCATCCATCCCAACGCGACCACCCACATCGAGCCGGTGCGCTATGGCAAGGGCTCGAACGCGATGGGCCTGTTGGCGGTGCTGCAGGTGCCGTACGGCGGGCGGGCCCCGCGCTGGCTCTCCTTCGCCGTCCACAACGCCAAGCACCCCATCCTTTCGCTGCGCGCCCTGTCCAACCGGAAGTGGTCGGAGCGGACCATCATCGGCCTGGTCATGCAGACCCATGACAACTCGCTCACCACCTACCTGCGCCCGAAGCAACCCGGAAAGGGTTTGTTGACAGCGCGCCAGGGGCTTGGTGCGCCCAATCCGTCCTACATCCCGGAAGGGATGGAGGCGGCACGGATCCTCGCCGAGGAGATCAACGGCTTCGCGGCCAGCAGCATCGGCGAGATCATCGACGTCCCGATGACCGCTCACTTCCTCGGGGGCTGCGCCATCGCCGAGGACCCGGCCGACGGCGTCATCGACCCCTACCACCGGCTCCACGGTTATCCCGGCATCCACGTCGTCGACGGTGCGGCCGTCTCCGCCAACCTCGGGGTCAACCCGGCTCTGACCATCACCGCCCTCGCCGAACGCGCGATGGCTCTGTGGCCCAACAAAGGCGGCCGAGACCCCCGGCCCGCCCAGGGCAAGCCGTACCAGCGCGTGGAGGCCGTCGACCCGAGGTTCCCGGCCGTCCCCAAGCATGCCTTCGCGGCACTCGTGCTCCCTGTACCGCCGGTTCCGCCGAAGACCTGACGGGCCCCCAATGGGTGGGAAATGCAGCGTGCAGTCGCTGGGTGCGAGGGATGAGCCGGGTGCGACTCCGTCCAGATCCCGGCGCCCTCGCGCAGTCCACACGGCCGTCGGGCGCATGCGGTTCTCCGTGAGCGTGCCCGTCTTGTCGGTGCAGATGACATCCGTCGAGCCGAGGGTCTCCACCGCGCTCAGCCGTTTGACCAGCGCGCCACGCGTCGCAAGCGCCTTGACCGCCACCGCGAGGGCCAAGGTGATGACCGCCAGCAGACCCTCGGGAACCATTCCTGCGAGCAGGCCGGCTGCGAAGACCAGTGCGTTGAGCAGGGACAGGCGGGCGCCGAAGGTGGCCACCGGGATGAACGCCGCAGCCAGCGCCACCGAGACCCAGGCGATCAGCCACGCTACCCGCCTGACCTGCCGTTCCAGAGGGCTCGGCTCCTGTGTGACACGTTCCGACAATGCTGCGATCCGGCCGAGTTCGGTCGTCATGCCGGTAGCGAAGACCACGCCCCGCGCCTCACCTCCGGTGCAGTTGGTGCCGCTGAAGACGAGTTCGTGCGCTCTAAGCACAGGCACGTCGACGTCCAGAATCGACGCCGATCGCAGTGTAGTGGTGGTCACCAACCGCGCACGCTGCTGCAAGCTGCCGTCGAGCTCGGCGAGCAGGTCCTCGTCATCCTGGCGAATGGAGCGCAGCAGGCCCGCGTTGGCCTCGTCCCTGGCCTGGTGGGCGATTGCTTCGCCGACTCGGCCCATCGCCACTGCGTAGGCCGCCACCGCGTACTCCTCCTCGGCGTCCTTCGGTAGCTGGTACTCGGTGGCGGCGCGGCAAGGTGGCGGGGACGCCGATGGCCACATCGAACGGCCTCCGGGCCGCCGCGGTGCTCAGATTCCAGACGCAGAGGAATGCCAAGCGTGCCCGCCCATGACGTTGCAACCTGCTCAGCTGCTGGTCGATGCAGCGGACGTGATCCCGCACGTCGCCGACACGGCGTTCCAATGCGCTGCGGTCGCCAAGTGGGGTCGTTGCCGCATGCGCCATGAACCGGTTGGCCACCACGGCCACGGCCACGGCCTCGGCTTGGCGGGCCTCACGCAGCGCGGGTACCGCCGGTTGCATCGTCGCCTCCATCCCGATCTTCGCCTGGTACGACTGAGCCGTTGGCGGGCGCGACGCTCCGCACCAGCAGGTGGGCAGTCGTGACCGTCCTCGGCTTTCACCGTGCGCCGAGGTGGCTCCATACGCATCTGGGGAGCTCCGCCCTGACCGGCGGCTGCCCTGGGACGAGGGAGGACACCGCGGCATCGTCGTCGAGGTAGGGCAGACATGGCAGCTTCCCCGAACGACCTACGTGTGATGAGGGACGCCAGTGTCACCGTCGGACGTGCACGGGCCCGTGGGGGACGACGATGACGGGGCACGTAGCGTGGTGGATGACGCCATGGGCTGACTGATCCGAGGGGCGGGCCCGGGAACCCGCCGCGCCCCCGGCTGCCCACCACAAGGGCGAGCCCATAGGAGGCCGTCTCGGAGAGTATCTGGACGGCGTGTCCGCGGAGCAGTTCGTGGCGGACGTGCACGTCCGGGTACTTCTCCTGCCACCCCGCCGTTGCCTCCGCCAGCAGCCGTCGCCACTCCTGCTCGGCCTGTTCCGCGCGACCGCCGCCAAAAGAGGGCGGTTGCCATGCCGCTAGCGCGAGCAGATGGGCGCCTCGGAAGGCGGCTTCTTCGAAAGCGAACTGCACTGCGGGCATGGAGGCTTCGGAGCCGTCCAATACGGCGGTGTGCCGTCCGCATGGTGGAGCCCCACGACCTCACCCTCACGGCGCAGCGTTCCGGTCGTCGGGCTTTCGACGATGACCAAGTCTCCGACAGCGGCCTTCATCGTCGGCCTCCCTTCACCGCTCCGATCCGGTATCAGGACACCCCAGGCGGCGGGCCTCCGCCAGAGCCGATGGGCCCCCGCCAGGGACTTTCGGCCCATGCCAGGGTCATCGGCACCGCCGGATGCTCGGTGGCGAGGGTGTCGGTCGCCTGCCCGCTTGGAGGAGGTCGGCCATGGGGGGACCGGAGGTGATCCGCACGACACCGTACCTCCGCCTCATTGCGAACCATCGTCGCGCGCGGACCGAGCCTCGGCCCCTGGAGGACGGAGGGCGGGTCGAAGCGGCCGCTGAGGCGGTGAAGGCGGGAGTGGAGGAGAGAACCTTCGGTCGGCGGCCCGGCTGGGGATGGTGGCTGGCCGCCGTCGTGCTGGTGGCGGGTGCCGTGCTCCTCGCCGTGTCCCATCGGCATGAGCTCGCCGCGGCGTTGGGGCTACTCGCCAGGGTGCGGCCGGACAGGCTGGTGGTGCCCGCGCTCTGTGAGGCGGGGTCCCTGGTGTGCTTCGCTGCGGTGCAGCGCCGGCTACTGCGAGCGGGCGGAGCAGCCTTCGGCTTGCGGTTCATGACCTGCCTGGCGGTTGCCGCCAACGCAGTGGCGGGGGCGTTGTCGGGCGGGGCGGCATTTTCCGCGGCCTGGCTCTATCGACAGCTGCGCCGCCGCGAGGTAAGGCAGACGCTTGCCGCCGCGGTGCTGGTGGTCGCCGGGGTGCTGTCCGCCGTCAGCCTCGGTCTGCTGCTGGTGCTCGGGGCGCTGGCGGCCGGGCTCGGCGGGCCCGGAGCCGTGCTGCGGCCGCTGATCGGGTTGCTCGTCCTAGCCTTGGCTGCCGGGCTTGCCGTCCTGGTCCTGTCCCGGTTCGAGGGCTTCCGGGACGGCATGTGGCAGGTATGGACGTGGGCCGGGCAACGATCTCGCAGGCTTGATCAGGCTGAAGAGGCGCTGACGAGGCTGATGCAGGAGGCGCGAGCATTGCAGCCGGGACTGCACCGCTGGCTGCACCCGTTCGGGCTGGCCCTGCTCAACTGGGTGCTGGACGCCGCATGTCTCGCCGCGAGCCTGTGGGCTCTGGGCATTGGCGTGCCGTGGCGCGGCCTCCTGCTGGCGTACGGGCTGACACAGATACCCGGCAGCCTGCGGCTCACCCCGGGAAGCATCGGGATCGTGGAAACCGGGCTCGCCGCGCTGCTGGTCTTCTACGGCCTGCGCGCGGATCAGGCCATTGCCGCGACCCTGCTGTACCGGATCTTCAGCTACTGGCTGCTGCAGCCGCTCGGCTGGGCCACGTGGCTAGCCGTGACCTTGCATGCCGGACGGGCGCCTGTTGCGCAAGGTCGCGGTTCCAGATAGCCGGTGCGGACTCCTTACGCAGCGCGTCCATGAGCGCCTTGGCCGCGGATGACAACCACCGGGCAGGGGGCGTGCTGAACACAGTGCTGACCGACCGAACCCAGCAGTGCCTCGGCGAACCCACCGTGCCCGCGGTTCCCCACCACCAGCAACTCCGCCCCGCGCGCGGCCTCCAACAGCACGGCTGCCGCATTGCCCCGCGCGACCCGCGTGCGGATACTGTTCCGGCCTCCGGTGCCGACGACCTCGTCGATCGCTCGCGTAAGGATCACCTCGGCGGTGCCTTCGTAGTCGAACAGCTCGTCTGCTCCTGCCGTGGGAGGAGTCCAGCCGTATCCGTACCGCAAGTACGGGAACTCCCACGCGATCACGGCCTCGACCACTCCACTGGTCAGCTCAGCATGCCGTAGCGCCCACCGCAGAGCAGCCTTCGACGGCTCGGAGCCATCGACGCCCACCACGATCCGCGGGACCGTCGCCTCCTGGTCGGCCATCGCACGTCGCCCCTTTCGCGATCCCCTCGCTTCCAGGTTTCCGGCAGTGGCCGCCGCTGGCCAGTCGGGCCCGACGGGGTCCTGGGCGGTTCGGCCTCAGCGCGGGCCGAAAGACCCATAGGCAGAGGGGGCCCGTCGCCTGACGCTGGCCGTGAAGGATCTCTCCCCTGATTCGCTGAGATGAGGCCCACCATGCCGCACAGCCCGCATATCGTCAGCGACGTGATGACGCAGACCGTCGTCGCCGTCGGCCCCAACGCCTCGTTCAAGGAGATCGTGCGGACGATGGAGCAGTGGAAGGTCAGTGCGCTGCCCGTGCTGGAGGGCGAGGGCCGCGTGATCGGTGTGGTCTCCGAGGCCGACCTGCTGCCGAAGCAGGAGTTCCGCGACAGCGACCCCTCCCGCATAGAGCAGACCGCCCGCCTCGCCGACCTCGCCAAGGCGGGGGCGACCACCGCCGAAGAGCTGATGTCCACCCCTGCGCTGACCGTGCATGCCGACGCCACGCTCGCCCAGGCCGCGCGGGTCATGGCGCACGGCCGCATCAAGCGGCTGCCGGTGATCGACGCCGAGGGGCACCTGGCCGGGGTTGTCAGCCGCAGCGACCTACTGAAGGTCTTCCTCCGCACCGACCTGGACATCGAAGACGAGGTCCGCCGCGACGTGATCGGGCTGCTCTTCCCCAACCTCTCGCCGCCGCCGGAGGTGACGGTGGACGAAGGCGCGGTCACGCTGCGCGGCCACATCCCCGACCCCGCGCTGATCCCCATCGCCGCGCGCCTCACCCGCGCGGTGGAGGGCGTCGTGGACGTCGAATGCCGCCTGACCGCCACCCGTCGGCAGCAGTGGCGCCCGGAGACCCTCGGCCAGGAAGGACGACCGTCATGACCGGCCCCGGCACCGCCCTGGGCAGCGGCTTCTTTCACACCCTCCCGGACGACAAACGGCAAGCCCTCATCAGGCTCGGTCATGAGGTGAGCTTCGCCAGCGCCTGCGGATCTTTGAAGAGCACGATAGGGCGGACCGCTTCTGGGTTCTGCGCTCCGGCCGGGTCGCACTCGACATGCACGTCCCCGGACGCCGAGCCGCCGATGTCGAGGTGCTCGGCAGCGGCTATCTGCTCGGCTGGTCCTGGCTGTTCCCGCCGCATGTGTGGCACCTGGGCGCGCGGGCGCTGACCGAGGTGGCGGCCGACGAGTTCGACGCCAACGCGGTCCGCGCGCTGTGCACGGAAGACCCCGAACTCGGGCAAGCGGTCGCACTCGGTGTTGCAGCGGTCATCGGACGCCGCCTGATGGCCGCGCGTACCCGGCTGCTGGACCTGTACGCCCCATACTGCAGCGGCACCCGCTTCTGACACGTTCCGAAGACCAGTGGTCCCGCCGGACGCAGCGTAGACGAGGAGGCTGTGTGACGCACGCGGTGAACAAGGCACGAGGCAGACCGTCGACCGTCCTGCCGCGAGGGCGGTCTTGAACGGTGCGTCAAGGCCGACACTTATCGGCGTGCTCGTCATAACCTCCTCAACCGTCCGATGCATCAGCATCGCCAAGCCCTCCTTCCGTCAGCTGTCGTGAGCGGTGCCGGTGAGGATCCGCCGTCCGGTGACCTTCAGCGGTTCGATGCGCACCCATACCTCGCGCTCTCCGCCGGCCCATGGCTTGGAGTAGGCGCGTTCGTCCAGCTGTCGTGACACCGCGGGATCGCTGATGCGCTCCGCCTCACCTACGAGGAGCACACTCCAACCCTGGCTGAGTGCTTCATCGAAGTGATCGACCTCGAAGGCCACTTCGCGCCCGGCTGCCGCTGCGGGCAGGCTGCCGGGAGCGGTTCTGAAGACGATGGCGCCGTCGACGACCGCATAGTTGACCGGGAGGATCGCGGGGCCGTCGGCGGTGGTCACCGCCACCCTGCCGAGCCCATGGGTAGAGATTCGGGTGAGACATTCGTCGCGGTCCATCGCTTCAAGCCGCGGGTGGTAGGCCGCCCTGCCGGTGCCGGGTGGCAGATCGACGCCGCCGCCGAGGAGTTCGGAGGCCGTGGTGTCCAATGCGCCGGCGAGTTGCAGCAGTCCGTGCATGTCGAAGTCGGCCGGTTGCTCCTCGACGTAGCGCAGGTAGCTGTCGGACATGCCGGCGCGTTCGGCCGTCTCCTGGCGGGTCAGGCCGAGTTGCCGGCGCCGCTCGGCGATTCGTCGGCCGATGTCACCTGGATTCACCCGCCGCGTCGCCTTGCCGTTCATTGCCTGTCACGTCCCGGTGGTTTCGGTGCCGACGGAGGCGTACGTGCTGGTATCGGCGAGGTCGTCGTGTTCGGAGTGCAGGTGGTGCTCGACGTGTACGACGCCGTCCACGCTCTGGCACAGCCCGACCAGCATCGGGACCAGACTTGCGCGCGCGACACTTCCGGTGAGCACGACCATGCCGTTGTCGACATCGACGCGGACCGCGGACGGCGACTCCCGCATCGTCCGGATCAGGACGTCCTTGATGATCTCGTCGCGGATGGCGCTGTCCCGGCGTAGGAAGACACGCATCAGGTCGCCGCGGCTGACGATGCCCACCAGTCGGCCCGCCTCGTCGACGACCGGCAGCCGTTTGACGCTGCGGTCCAGCATCACCCGAGCGGCCTCGGTCACGTTCCACTCCGGCCGCGCGCACACCACGGGGCTCGACATCAGTTCCTGCGCGGTCGTCGCCTCGCGCTTGGTGCGCCTGTGGTCCGGGTTGGTGCGCCTGTGGGCCGGCCGCGCCGGAGCGTCGCTGCGACCCGAGGGATCCGGCCGATCAGCTTGGCTGCGGAGCAGGTCGGCCTCGGAGACGATGCCCACCGGCTGGTCGCCCGGGTCCACCACGGGAACGGCCGTAATGGCGTGCTCGTCGAGCAGCGCGGCGATCTGCTGGAACGGGGTGTCGCGGTGCACTCGTACCACCATGTGCGTCATGAGGTCTGCGACTGTTCGGTGATTCATGATCCTTACCTCTCACGGCTGCGGGAGCAGCAATTCATGGCTTGGCTCCCGGTGGAGTGCGACTTTCAGCGCTGCTGTGTCGGCCGGGTGGGAGAAGACGTCGTAGGCATCCTGGATCCGGTCGAACGCGAAGGCGTGGGTGACCAATGGGGAGACCTGTAGCCGTCCTGCGGCCACCATGTGCAGCAGGTCGGGCGTGGAGTAGGTGTCGACGAGTCCGGTGGTGATGGTCACGTCCTTGATCCAGAGGTCTTCCAGGTGCAGCGTCGCCGGCTTGCCGTGCACGCCGATGTTGGCGACATGCCCCCCGGGACGGACCACGCGCGTGCACAGTCCGAAGCTCTCCGGCCGTCCGACGGCCTCGATGGCCACATCCGCGCCGAGGCCGTCGGTCAGGTCGTCGATCAGCCGCTCCGGTTCCTGGGCGGCGTGGGCCAGGACGTCGGCCCCGAGCTGCTTGGCCGCCTCCAGCCGGGCGGGGGCCAGATCCACCGCGACGATCCTGCCCGGCGAGTACAGCTGCGCCGTCAGGATCGTGGCGAGGCCGATGGGCCCGGCACCGACCACGACGACGGTGTCCCCGGGCCGTACGCCGCCGCCCAGCACCCCCACCTCGTAGGCGGTGGGCAGGAGGTCGGCCAGCAGCACCGCGGCGTCATCCTGCGTCCCTGCGGTGAGCGGATACGTGGAGGTGTCCGCGAACGGCACGCGAACGTACTCGGCCTGCGTTCCGTTGATCAGATGTCCGAGGATCCACCCTCCGCCGCCGAGGCACTGGCCGTAGGTGGCTGTACGGCAGAAGCGGCAGCGGCCGCAGGCCGAGATGCACGAGACCAGCACGCGGTCCCCGGGACGGACGGTGCGCACATCGCTCCCGGCCTCGACCACCTCGCCCACGGCTTCGTGACCGAGCACGGTTCCCGGCCTGACCTCGGGCACATCCCCTCCCAGAATGTGCAGGTCCGTGTCACAGATCGTCGTCGTGTCCACGCGCACGATCGCGTCGCCCGGATCCTCGATCTCCGGATCGGGCACAGAATCCCAAGCCGACTTTCCCGGTCCCTGATAGACCAGCGCTCGCATACCGTTCACCTCCGCCGCTGCCGGCCACTGCTCCCACGGTGGCCCGGGCGGGGCAGCGGGCATAGGGACGGCCGGGACCTGACCGTGGACCCAAGGTCCCTGCTCGGTGCGCGGCACGAGGCAGGCGGGCCCGGTCAGGGATGGGGAACGATGGCGACCGGGCACGGCGCGTGGTGTACCACCGCATGGGCGACGGCACCCAGGTGCGTACCCAACCGCGCCGGCTCGGTGCGGCGTCCGACGATCAGCAGTGCGGCCCCGGAGGCTGCCTGTATCAGGTGATGCGCCGGCCGTTCGGGGACGAGCTGCTCGTACACCGCGATCGACGGATGCTTCTCGCGCCACGGCCGCAGTGCCGCGGCGAGCCCCGCCCGCTCCTGCCCGCCCAGGGCGCCGACGTCCACTTCCTTGGGCAGGTAGCCGTAGCTGGGCGGCGAGTGCCAGGCGTGCAGGGCGCGCACCGGCACCTGGTGTGCCGCGGCAAAGTCGAAGGCGAACTCCAGCAGGGGTTCGCAGGGCTGACCGAGGTCGACGCCGACGACCACTTCACCCACCGCTTCCGCCGTCTCATGCCCGGTGGTGGCGCGCACCAGGACGACGGGACGCACCGCCCGCGCCACGACCGCCAGTGAGACGGAGCCCGCGAGAAAGCCTGCGATGGTGCCCAGGCCGCGCGACCCGAGCGCGAGCACTTCGGATTCCTCGGCCGTTTCGAGCAGCGTCGGGATCGGGAGGTTCTCGATCTGCTCGACGGTGGTCTTCAGCTGCGGGTGGCGGGACTCGATGTCCTTGGCCACCTCGCCCATCATGCGCTCTGGCCAGTGCTGGTCGAAGCCGGGCTCTGCAGGCGTCGGCGGCAGATGCTTCGGCAGCCACTCCCAGGCATAGACCAGCCGCAGCGGCACGCCACGCAGCCGTGCCTCGCGGGCCGCCCAGTGCGCAGCGGCGACGCTCTCGGGAGAACCGTTCAGACCCACGGAAACGGGACGGACCATCGGGATGCACCTCCAGGTCGTGCACGGGGAACCCACCACCCCCGGTCTCCAGAGTGACGCACGGCGCGCATGCCGGCCTCGGCGAAGCCGTTGAGTGTGATGTTCGGTGCGCCTCCGGGTCGGCGAACCACGCCTTGCCGACATCGGCCTCTCTTACGATCGCCGACAGGTAAGACTCCAAGGAATTCGTACATCTGGGCGTCGTCGACTACGGCCGGACGGGCTGCGGCATCGCCGAAGTCGGCGCCAACTCCAGGTTGCACGTGTTCGTCGCCGAAGACGGCGACGCCGAAATGGCGGCGCCTGCTGCGACGGCAATCGCGGCGCGGCACCGGGAGAGCTTTCTGCGGGCCGTGAGCGGGCCTCCCTCCCTCTGAGCGCCCGCACCGGTGTCTCGTGCGTTGGGGACGTTCGTCCCCGCTCTGGTCCGTTCCGGACCTTGCCGCGGCGAGCCGGGGCGGGGTTGAGCTGGCGATATCGAAAGGCGGCAGCGGGCGGGAGGCGACCGTGACCGAGCGCAGATTCCATGCTGTGGTGGCGGAGGCGCGGCGCACGGTACCGGGACGCGAATGGCGACCCGACGAGGAGCACCGCTACGAGACGCTGGTGCGCCCCATCGGAGCGGTCGCCACGGTCTCCGCGGTTCGGACGGTCGAGCAGCTGACCCCACGCTGCTAGGCGCCCGCGCCACACGAGGCGCGGCACCAGCCTAAGGGCACGGGACGGCCGACCTGCAGGTGCGCGGTGTGAAGGACGCACCGACGGTCTCTATCCGCGGCGACATGCCCTTCCTGGACATCGCCCGGACCCCCGCCCGCAAACGCCGGGGTTCGGTTCCGGTGGTGGATGTCGAACGCGCCCATCCGACCGGCTGCAGCCCGGACGAGAAGCGCCTATGCGGTGAGGCCCCTGGCGAGCCACCCTGGATAGTGCGCCCGGTCCCATCCTGGGCCAGCATTTTCGAGTGGACCATGGTTCATGATTGATCACCTTTCGCACCCGATGGCAATGACCGCGCCGGAGACGACCACATGAGCGCCGTGACCACATCCAGGCGCTCGTATGCTCTGCTCGCAGACGGTACGACCATCGAGATCCGGCCCGTCGAGCCGGACGACCTGAAGATGGTTCGGCGCTTCAATCGGGCAATGTCGCCGGACAACCTCTACCTGCGTTTCTTCAGCATCAGCAGGCGGGCCGCCGAGCAGGAGGCACAACGCGTATGCCGCCCGCCCGACCCCGATCATGTCGCGCTGCTGGCCTGGCTGGGCGACCGGGTGGTCGGCATCGCCAGCTACGAACGGACTGCCACTGCAGGCGTTGCGGAGGTCGCCTTCGCGGTCGCCGATGACCTGCACGGGCACGGCATCGCCACCCTGCTGCTGGAACACCTGGTTTCCATCGGGCGGGCTCGGCATGTGGAAGCGTTCTGCGCGCAGACGCTGGCCGAAAACTCCGCCATGTTGCGGGTGTTCGCAGACGCCGGCCTGTCCGTTGAGCGCCGGCTCGAGGGCAATGTGGTCGAGGTGACGATGCCCATCCCCAAGGTCGCCGCCTTGACCGAGGCGGATGCATACCTGGATGCGGTGTCGCGCCGGGAGAGCCTCGCAGACATCGAGAGCCTGCGGCCGCTGCTGCGGCCGGTGTCGGTGGTTGTGGTCGGCGCCAGCCGTCGGCCTGGCACGGTCGGCCGCTCGATCCTGCACAACATCATCAGCGGCGGCTACTCGGGCCGCGTGTACGCGGTGAATCCGCACGCGAAGAGACTGGGTGCGATCCGCTGCCTGCCGTCGGTCGCCGATCTTCCCGAACCTGTTGATCTGGCGGTTGTCGCGGTGCCGCCGGCCTCGGTGCCCGGCGTCGCGGAGGAGTGCGGCAGGCGTGGCGTCCGCGGCCTCGTGGTGATCACTTCCGCGCTGGACGCCAGGCAGGGCGAGGAGCTGCTGACTGCCTGCCGACGGCACAGCATGCGTCTGGTCGGCCCGAACTGCTTCGGCATCGCCGTACCGGGAATCAGCCTGGACGCCACCTTCGCGGCCGCCCACCCCGCCCCGGGCGTGGCCGGGCTGGTCATGCAGTCTGGCGGACTGGGCTTCGCCATGCTCAACCACCTCTCCAGGATCGGTATCGGCGTCTCGTCATTCGCCTCCGTCGGCAACAAGTACGACGTGTCCAGCAACGACCTGCTCACCTGGTGGGAGCAGGACGGACTGACACGGCTCGCCGTGCTGTATCTGGAATCGTTCGGCAGTCCGCGGAAGTTCGCGCGCACCGCGCGTCGCGTAGGCCGGACCATGCCCGTGCTCACCGTGTATGCGGCGCGCACCAAGGAAGCCCAACTGGCGGCAGCCTCGCACACCGCAGCAATCGCGACCCCGCTCACCAGCCGGGAGGCCCTGTTCGAGCAGGCCGGCCTCATCGCCACCGAGACCTTCGGGGAACTGCTGGATGCCGCCGCGCTGCTCGCCACTCAGCCGGTGCCGGCTGGACCACGCGTGGCCGTGGTCTCCAACGTCGGCGGCGCCGGGGTGCTGGCCGCGGATGCCTGCGTGCACTGCGGCCTGATCGTGCACACGCCATCGGATTCTGTTCAGCGGCGGCTGGGGAAAATCATCCCGCCCGGGGGTGCGCTCACCGGCCCGGTGGATACCACTGCGGCGATCACACCTGCGCGCTTCCGGCGCTGCCTGGAGTTGATCGCGGCAGACGACGGGGTGGACGCGATGCTCGCCCTCGTCCTTCCGACCGCGACGAATGACCTGCTCCCCGCGGTGTGCGCGGCCGACATCCGCATCCCGCTCGCCACGGTCGTGCTCGACCAGTCGGAGGGAGTGCGGCTCATTGCGCGCACCACCCGTGTTGCTGCCCGATCCACCCACCGCGCGCGGGATACACGGTCGGATAGGCCTGCAGTTGCTCCGCCGGCGGTAGCGAGCCGAGTGCCCGCCTACGCCTACCCGGAGAGTGCGGCGCGCGCCCTCGGGCACGCGGTCCGCTACGGGGCCTGGCTCGCACAGCCGTCCGAAGACGGGGAAGCGCTGCCCGATCTGCGCCAGGCCGACGCGCGGGAGTTGGTGGCCGGATTCCTCGGACGCGTGCCCGGCGGCGGATGGCTGCCGCCGCGGAAGACCGGCGAGCTGTTGGGCTGCTATCAGGTGCCGTTGGTGCCGAGCCCGGCAGCGACCAGCGAGGACGAGGCTGTCGCCATGGCTGACAAGTTGGGCGGACACGTCGTGCTCAAGGCGGATGTGCCAGGGGTGCTGCACAAGAGGGCTGCCGGCGCCGTCGCGCTCGACCTGCGAGACAGCCAGGAGGTGCGCGCGGCCTACCGTCGATTCGACGACGTCTTTGGAGGCCTGCTCACAGGCGTGCTTGTCCAGCCCATGGTGACAGGCGGCACCGAAGTGATCATTGGCGTGATCCAGGACGCGCTATTCGGACCGCTGGTGATCTTTGGCCTCGGCGGTGTAGCGACGGAGGCGCTTGCCGACCATGCTGCCCGGCTCGCCCCACTGACCAGCGCCGACGCGAACGACCTGATCAATTCAACGCGCGCTGGAGCGCTGTTGCAGGGCCAACGGGGGACCCCCGCGGCCGATGTCGCGGCGCTACGGGAGACGTTGCTGAGGATCTCGCGACTCGCCGATGATCTACCGCAGGTCGCGGAGCTCGACCTCAACCCGGTCATTGCACGCCCGGACGGGGTGTTCACGGTGGACGCACGGATCCGGGTGACCAGCCGAGAGACGGCCGACCCGTTCCTGCGGCAGTTGCGCAACCCGAGCCATACCGGCCCGCCGCAGCAGAATCCGCACCAAATACCCGGTCTGAAAGCCGATTTGTGAACGTCGGCTGGTCTGGACCAGGCGCATGAGCTGCCGTGACGAGGAATCACGCTCAAGTCTCCTCTGGTCGCATCGCGGTGACCGCTTCGTTTACCGATGCGAAAAAACGGGTCTCCCCGATGCGCGCGAGCAGGCCGGCCCGGGCGAGGCTTCTTCGTACGCGTTCTCCCACGCGGGCGATGGCCACCATGATGTGGCGTCGGTCGAGTTCGTCCAGCACCTGGCGCAGCGAGCGCGCTCCGGTGAAGTCGATATCGCTCATGCCGATGGCGTCGAGCACAACCACGTGCGGAGTCCCGATGGTGCGGGCCAGCGCGGCGTCCAGCTGGGTACGGAAGTGGACCGCGTTTGCGTACCACAAGGCGTGGCATAGAGCACCACGAGGACCTCGGGCACCTGGGCGGCGTGCTCGGCACTGGACAGCGGTGCCCAGCTGGTGGTGCCCGGGATTCGGCCGAGGACGTGCAACTGGGGGCGGGCGCTCAGCCGGGTACGGTCCAGGATGGCCAAGCCGACCGCCACGCCGATGCCCTGCTCGACGCCCACCAGAGCCACCGTGAGCAAGGTGATCACAGCCAGCCCAGACTCGAACAGGTCGAAGCGCCCGATGGCCAGCAGCTCCCGGGTAGGGAACATCCGTGCGGCCACGGCGAGCAACACCGCTGCCAACGTGGCCAGCGGCACGTCCCTCAGCAGCCCGGCGTTGGGGATCAGGACCACCACCGCCGCCGCTGCGCCCAGCCCAGTGCCCTGCGAACGGCCGCCCGCCGCGGCGACCACCGCCGTCCGGGGAGGGCTGGCATTGACGGGGAAGGAACCTGTCAGCCCCGCGGCCACGCCGGCTCCCACGCCGAGGAAGTCACGGCTGACATTCACCGCGTAACCGCCTGCGTCTGCGAACGCGCGCGTAGTCGCGGCGGACTGGCTGATCACCACAAGGGAGACGACCCCGGCAACCGGCACGACGCTTCGGATCGCGGACCACGACAGCCCCGCCAAGCCGAAGCGAGGGGCACGGTGGGGCGAAGGCGCCGAGCACCTCCACTCCATGGGCCCGAAGACCCATCGCTGCCACGACGACCGTGGAACCGATCAGCCCCACCAACGCGCCGGGAAGACGCCGGTCCATCAGCTCAGCGCCCACCACTGCCCCCAGCACGACCAGCCCGATGCCCAAGGACCACCCGTTCACGTCCGGCAGGCGGCTCGCGATGACCCAGATACGGTGCACGGTGGTGCCTCCCGGCGCAGGAGGCCCCAGCAGATCGGGCAGCTGATGGACCACGATGATCACGGCTACACCGGCAAGGAACCCGGAGATGATCGGCGCAGAGGGGAATTCGGCGATCCACCCCAGACGCAGCAAGCCGACTATAGCCACCATGGTCCCGACCGCCACCACTAGGATCCCGACCAGGTCGACATAGCGGGCCGACCCGGTCGGGGCCAGATGCGCGACCGCTACGGCGAACAGCGGCGCGATAGTGGAATCAGCACCCACCGACATCTGCGGACTGGACCCGAGAAGTGCGAAGAACACAGAGCCCGCAACGAAAGCGTAGTAGCCGGTGATCGGCGGCATCCCAGCGAGATGCGACGTGGCCAACTGCTCCGGCACAGCGATCGCGAGCAGCATCACCGCAGCGAAAACATCGGCGCCAGCCCACCGCGACCGAAAGCCCCGCAACGACGAGAACAGCACCGACGCCACGGGGAGACGCCGCGCGCCACGCCTGCACTCACCAGCCATGGGCTTCATCATCACCCACCGAGGCCTCGCCGGCCTCTTCAGCGCGCACAAGCGAGGGCGACGGCGCATCGCGCGCCGCCGCCGGGATCTCATCCGGGCACGTCGGCTGCGTGCAAGGACGGCCTTCTCATGCGACGGTACCCGGGTCGCGCGTGCCTCGCACGCCCGGCCCAGACTCCGAGGCTGCCCTCTCCAGCCGGGGTTTGCGGAGAGCTGCAGCGGTGGTCCGCAGCGATGTCTCCAGGACCGACAGCCGGCGCTGCGGGTCCATCAGATTGGCGCCCATGGCGGCCAGATCCTCCGGCCCCGGCACGATCATCCGTACCCGGGCACCCGCCTGCCGCACAAGTTGCGCCTCATGCAGCAGGCGCCAGGTCGCGATGCGCCGCAGCTGACGCTCCACCTGCGCGGGGACGCTTCGCGGGTGGTCCATGTGCCGCACGCATGTCGGCGCCAGCACGAACACTTCGTCCAACCCTTCCCCGGCCACCAGGTCAAGGTTCGTGTCCGACCACGCACAGCCGTCCACAAAGCGGCGCCCGCCGATCTCCACCGGTGCGAACCAGGCAGGCAGGGCGCACGAGGCTGTCACCGCGGATGCAAGGTCGGTACAGGGAGCATCCGGGGCTCCGAACAGCACGCGCACGCCGCGGTCGAGATCCACCGCGACCACGCGCAACGCCGGGTTGTGAGTCCAACGATCGCCCATCTCAAGCTGCCGGAACAGGTCGCGAACACCGTTCAGGTTTCCCTGCCCGGGCGGTGCACAGGCTGCGAGCAGCATCGTGAAAGGCATCCGGTGCGGGTGCCTGACCGCATCGCACAGCATTTTCAGCGAGCCGATCCCCGGCCTGGGGATCCGCGGCAGCGCGCCACCGACCCACGTGTCGTAGTCCACACGGATCCCGGACTGCGCCGTGTCGCCGCGCTGATGGCTGAGGATGTCACGCGGGCGCGCCCCCAGCGCCACCAGCGACCCCACGATGGCACCGGCGGACGTACCCAAGATGATGTCTGCGCTGCGCGGATCCCATCCCCAGGCGTCCTCCAGCACACACAGCGCACCGATCGTCCACGCAGCGCCCAGGGATCCACCGCCGCCGAGTACCAAGCCCCTGCGCACACCGGAAGCGGACGTGCCCGAGCCTGAGCGATCGTCGTGACCCGCCGACTGTGCCGTCATGTGCAGCCGCCGCCTTTCCGTCACGGCCGTCGGCCGGCGTTCAACCCGCCGACCGTCGCATAAGACAAGAACACAACATGGCGTATGAAACTTCCAGGGATGAACGTCCCTGCCCTCGGTGCCGCACGGCCCACACCTGCTGCGGCGGTGCCAGTGCACGCTGGAGGCACTCTGGCGTCGAGGAGGGCAGTCATCGTGCCGAATCTGGGAGTCGCAATCGCGCGGCAATAACAACGCGGGGTGCTCATTCCGACTCGGCCGGCTGCACGGGGTGCGCGACCCTGGTATCCGCTTCATGATCCCGCTGGTGGACCGGATGTGGAAAGTCACGCTCCGTACTCACCCTGCCTACCCCGTCGCAGCACAGGTCCCGGGGCCTTGTGACGCATGGGCCGAACGACCCATTGACGTTGCCCGTCAGGCCCTGTAAATGCGCAGGCCGGTGGAGTCTACTGAAAGTGACGAGGAGGACGGAACGCGAGGTGCGGAGCAGCGGATAGCCGAGGCTAGGAGCGCACGTGCAAGCTGAACACCCCAACAAGAGGGTCGTCCTCCCCGCCGTTTGCTCCCAAACCTCCTGGCGCCGGGGCAGTCGGTACTCCGGGCCAGGAGGTTTGGACGCCTTTTTCGCCGTACCACCGCTCGTCCTGCTTCGTCGGACAGCGGCCTTTGCGCCCAACAAGCGAGCGCAGGCCGACGGACATCACCGTGGGTAGGTCGGCCCTCAGCCGGGGACGGCCGGGCCCTCTTCATCAGGACGTGCAGCGCGCATGCTGAACCAATAATCCAGGCCGTATCCGCGGGTTACGCTCTGTGTCCCCGGAGCCCCAGCCGATCTTGATCACGAACGCAGCCAGCGACGCATCCGGCCGCCGACAAGGAGTACAAACCGTGCGTGAGTTTACCCTTGCGGCTCGGTACGAGGTTCCCGCGAACGGCAACCTCACGGATCTCATCCACCGCAACGCCACTCAGTATCCCGAGGTTGCCGTGCTGGCCCGCAAGATGGCCGGAATATGGCAGGACGTCACCGCCGCCGCCTTCCTGGCGGAAGTGCGGGCCGCCGCCAAGGGGCTGATCGCCTTGGGCGTAGCCCCCGGGGACCGCGTCGGGGTCATGTCCTGCACCCGGTACGAGTGGACGCTGCTCGACTTCGCGATCTGGAGCGCGGGAGCCGTCTCGGTCCCTATCTACGAGACATCCTCCGCCGAGCAGGTGCAGTGGGTGCTCGCCGATTCGGGCGCGGTGGCGTGCGTCGTGGAACGCGCCGCGCACGAGTCCGCCGTGGAGGCCGTTCGCGAAAGCCTTCCTTGCCTGAAGCAGACGTGGCAGATCGACGCGGGTGCGGTCGAGACACTGTTGTCAGTAGGCAGAGATGTCTGCGACACAGCGGTCGACGAGCGTACCGCGACCACCTTGCCAAACTCCCCCGCAACCATCGTCTATACCTCGGGCACCACAGGACGCCCCAAGGGGTGCCTGCTGACCCACCGTGCGTTCCTTGCCGAGTGCGGCAACATCGTCGAGCGGATGAGACCGCTGTTCGAAACCGGCGAGTCCTCCCTGCTGCTGTTCCTGCCGCTCGCGCACATCTTCGCCCGCATGGTCGAAGTGGTCTGCACAATGGCGCCAATCAAGCTCGGACACGTCGGTGACGTGAAGCGCCTCACCGACGAACTGGCAGCGTTCCAGCCCACCTTGCTACTCGGCGTGCCGCGGGTCTTCGAGAAGATCTACAACTTCGCACGGGAGCAAGCACAGGCAGGCGGCAAGGGCAAGATCTTCGATCAGGCGGCCGACGCAGCGACCGAATACAGCCGAGCCCTGGACACCGAGACCGGACCAAACCTGTCCCTGAATCTCCGGCACAAAGTCTTCGACCGGCTCGTCTACCGCAAGCTTCGCGCGGCCCTCGGCGGCCGCGCCACGCACGCCATCTCCGGCGGCGCACCGCTCGGCGAACGGCTCGGCCACTTCTACCGGGGCATCGGCTTCACGGTGCTGGAGGGCTACGGCCTCACCGAGTCCTGTGCGGCGACGGCCTTCAACCCGTGGGACCGCACGAAGATCGGCACGGTGGGGCAGCCGCTGCCGGGCAGCGTGGTGCGGATCGCCGACGACGGCGAGGTGTTGCTCCACGGCGAGCACCTGTTCAGCGGCTACTGGAACAACGAGGAAGCGACTGCGGCCGCGCTCGCACAGGGTTGGTTCCACACTGGGGACATCGGCGCGCTGGACGAGAACGGGTACCTGACCATCACCGGCCGCAAGAAGGAGATCATCGTTACGGCGGGCGGCAAGAACGTCGCCCCCTCGGTCATCGAGGACCGCATCCGCGCGCACACGCTTGTCGCCGAGTGCATGGTCGTCGGCGACAACAGGCCATTCATCGGCGCTCTGGTGACCTTGGATCGAGAGTTCCTGTCCCGCTGGGCCGAGCGGCACGGCAAGCCTGCCGATACCCCGGTGGGGCAGCTGCGGAACGACCCAGAACTGCTTGCCGAGATCCAGCGAGCAGTCGATGACGGCAACGCGGCAGTCTCACACGCCGAGGCTGTCAAGAAGTTCCGCATCCTTGATACGCAGTTCACCCAAGAATCCGGATACTTGACGCCGTCGCTGAAGCTGAGACGGCACACGGTGGTCAAGGATTTCTCGGACGAAATCAGTGCGATATACACATAACGCCCTGTTCTCACCCCACCTCGCCCTCCATCGACACAATCGGCCCGACATCTACAGCGCCGAGGACAAGCAGCGCGCGCAGGTCGCGATCACGACGGTCTGCCAGCTGTACGAGCGAAACTCCCCAAAGCCGTCAAGAAGTTCATCGACAACGGCGCGCTGCTGGCGTTCTACGTCTTCCCTGCCGAACACCGGATCCCCCTGCGGACCACGAATCACCGGCGCACGGCCGCGAGCACCGCGTAGGCCAGTTCCTCGACGGACCGAATACGGCAACCGTGATTCACGCGCCGGCGCGCTCAGCAGCGGCCGTAAGGACGGTGGAGCGCCCTCGGTGACTCGTTTCGTAGTCCAAAGCCTGCTGCGCGAGGTCACTGCCCGCATGGCGCAGCCGGGCACGGATCTCGTCCGCCCGCATGCGGTCGTAATCGGGCCACGGCTCGGGGCCTTGCAGGTCCACGGTCCGGTTCAGGATCGTCACCCGGCCCGCGTGAGCTCGTTCGTACGCGTCCACCACCGCCAGATCCTCCTGGGACAGCTGCGGCAGCACCTCCGTGATCTGATAGGCGGCCAGCTGACCGTAATCGGCGATCGGCAGCTCCGCCTCCGCCGCCACAGCGTGCCGACGCCCGCCCCGCACCTGGCCTGCCACGCCCGCCGTCACCTTCCCGGCCACCTGCCACAGGCCCTCGGCCATCCCCCACCTCCGGGTCACACCGCCAAGGACCGAACCCACCCTCCCGGCTCCCCCTCCACGTCCCGAACTCATGGCGGCCTGAACCACCACCGCCCCGGCCTGCTGGTCGAGGCCCTCTTCGAGCTCCATCAGCAGCTCCTCGTCATCAAGGCGGATGGAGCGCAACAACCTCAAGCTCAGAGCATCGTCGGCATCATCGGCAATGCGCTCCCCGGCCCGCTCGGTGGCCACGGCAAAGGCCGTGACCGCATACTCCTCCTCGGCGTTCTTCAGCAACGTGTGCATATCGGCGGTGCTGCGCAACGCCGCGGCCGGGACCCCCACCACGACATCGAACGGCATCCGGACAACGGCAGCGGTCACACGCCAAACACCCCCGAGGCTGGCAGACAACGGTCCACGGCGCTGCAACGCGCCCAGCCGCTCGTCGATGCGACGGATATGGCCCCGGGCGTCGCCAACGCGACGCTGCAAGGTATCGCGATACGGCCCTCGCGGCGTCACCGCTGTGTGCGTGGTGAACTTGTTGGCAATCGCGGTTTTGGCGTCGCGCACCTCATGAAGCGCGGGAACCAACGCCGGTGTCGTCATGGTCGTCACACGCCCTTCGTACAGGTCAGTTACGGGCAAGCCCCCCCCCAAAAAAGCGCGGGTGAAGGCCCCTCCCCCTCTCCTCAACCGTCCCCCGATGCGACCCATACCGCATCCCAGAACATCACGAGGACAAAGCCCGTAGCTCATCCACGATTCGACTTGTGTGCATCGGGTGCGGCGCGGAGGAACACGTTGGTGGCCGCGCCGGCCCCTGCCAGGGTCCGGCGCGCCGGACCGGCCTGGGGCCCGCACGGGGCGTGCTGCGACTGCATAGCGTGGCCGGACCACGGTGATTCGGCTGCCGGCGTCTCGCCTTCCGCAGATGGCGTGGATGACACCTGCTGTCGTCCCGTCGAGGACCAGGCGTACCGGCACCGACGCCTCGTGGTCGAGCGGTTTCATCCCGGGTGACCTACAGCCCTCGGGTGGTGTCGGCTGTGTTCCAGATCCACAATGGTCTTCTGGCTGGGCCGCGGGACCCGCTTCGGCGAGGTGACGTGCGAGGAGGCGCACCTGCGGCGTTCATGGCCGTGGAATGCCTGCCTGCCTTGGGGCGGAGGAGCGTACATGACCCGCTCTGTCGTGGTGGGGATCGACGGATCCCGGGACAGTCACGTTGCGGGCGAGTGGGCAGCGCAGGAGGCCGCCCTTCGAGGTCTCCCGCTCCGTCTCGTGCACGCCGCCCTGGCCCCCCGCCCGTGCTGCTGGCCACCCGGAAGGTGTAGACCAGGGCTGCTCGGGAGTGAGCCGAGCCGTCGACGGCGACGACGATGCGATGGTGGCCGGTGGTGGCGTGGTTGACGATGACCACGGGGCACGCGGAGTGTCCGACTTCCTGCACGGCGACCGACCCCAGCAGCAGGCCGGCGAAGCCGCCCATACCCTTGGCGCCGAGCACCACCGTGTGTGCATGCTTGGACTCGGCTAGCAGTACGGCTGCCGGGGAGCCCGAGGGCAGGTCGCAGGTCACCTCCAGGTCGGTGTGGGCCTCCCGTGCTATTGCGGTGGCCTCCACCACGCCCCGGTCGTGCTCGTGTGACCGGTAAGCGCGTGCTCCCGCAGACAGGCCGTACTCGTGTTCCTCGGGCGGACGTGGACGACGCGCAGTGTGCGGCCGTGGAGCACTGCCTCGTGGGCGGCCCATACCAGCGCACGCAGACTGCGCCCGGATCCGTCTACCCCGACGATGGTCGGATCAGCCATCGTTTCTCCCGTGGGGCTCAGACCTGGAGGGTTCCGGGCTGGGGGTATTTGGCGAGGATGTCTTGGAGATGGGCCACGAAGCGCAGCGATTCGTCGTGTTCACGCTGCCACACGTTGCGCCCGAAGATCAGACCTGTCGCTCCCGCCTCCATCGCCTGCCTCGCCTTCTCCAGCATCGCCTCGTCGCCTTGCTTCTCCCCTCCTGAGACCAACAGCAGGGTACGGTTCGCCGACCGCACCACAGCATCGATCGCCTGCTGCGGGGAGAACTCGCGCCGGTAGGCGTCCTTGACGCCGGATGTCTTCTCCGGGTGGGGGAAGTTGACCTTGACCATGTCGGCGCCCAGTTCGCTGGCGGTGCGGGCCGCGTAGTCGACGGCGTAGAAGGAGTCCCGGCCGCCCTTCGCTTCGATTGCGGCGCCGCGTGGATACGCCCACACGACCAGGGGCATGCCGAACCGCTGTGCATCTACCCGCACCTGCCGTAGCTGCCGGAAGTCGGTTTCCTGAGCGGGGCTGCCGACATATAGCGTGTAGCCGACGGCGTCGGCACCCAGACGGACCGCGTCCGCGACGGATGCCTGCAGTGGGGAGAGCGCCTCGGCGTCCGGGGGGATGTCGGTCTTGCCGTTCAGCTTCAGGACCAGGGGTACCTCGCCGGCGTAGTCCCAGTAGAACTTTTCGGCCAGCCCGATCTGGACGGCAATGCCGTTGAAGCCGCCTTCGATCGCGAGCCGGATGGTGTAGGCCGGGTCGCTGACGGCGGGGTTGTCGAAGAAGTCCCGCGGGCCGTGTTCCAGCCCGTGGTCGTACGGCAGGAACATCGCCGTGCCATTGCAAAGGCCGTGCTGGCGGAGAATCCGATTGAGGCGGGTCTTCTTGCCCGGGCCGAGCCCGGCACCATTGATGCCAGGTTGCGTTTTCATAGCCCAAGGGTCACCCACACCGCCGCAGGCGCGGCAGAGCCGATCGGCCCGGTCGGCAGGTCCGAAGGGCTATGTCGACTGCCGGGCCGGAAGCCGACCGCTGCGAGCGCTGATATTCAGCGGAGTCTCGACCGACCGCCCGTTGGCGACCGGATCCGGGCCGTTCTGATCGGAGCCGGCCCGGGGCCGCCGGCACCCCTGTGGATCTCATCGGGCAGCGGAGTTGGGCCATTCGTGTTATCCAGAAAGGAGCGGAAGGATGCGGTCCTATACCTGCGGCGCCCCGGTCGAGGGCCAGGGGCGAGCTTGGAGGGAGGCACCACCTCATGGTCCACGGCATGTGCAGAAAAGCACCCCATCACGGTGTGGTATCTCGGAGCGTGCCTCACGGCCTGTATCGCTGCTGGCTATCCGATGGAGGGTCCAGGTGATCAGCAGGCGATACGTGTTGAAAGCCGGAGTTATAGGCGGCGGCTGTCTGTTCCTGCCTAAGACTGCATCACAGGTCCATGCACCGACTGGAGCCATGGATCCGGTGGCAATAGAAAAGTACGTCACCGAGCTGCTGATACCGCCGGTGATGCCGTGGGACCGCCGGGACCGGAAGACGGGCCTGGACTCCTACACGATCGGTGTTCGCCAGTTTCGGCAGCAAATCCTTCCCCCTGGTCAACCGGCCACAACGGTATGGGGATACGGATCCACCCAGCATCCAGAAACCTTCAACGCCCCCTCCTTCACCATCGAGGCGGAGTTCGACCAGGCGGTGCGGGTGACCTGGGTGAACCAACTACGCGACTGCAAGGGCAACTACCTTCCGCATCTGCTGCCGGTGGACCCCACATTGCATTGGGCGTATCCGCCCGGCGGAATGTCTGGCCGGGATTCCCGCCCCACCTACGCCTCGACCCCCGGTCCGTACACAGGCCCGGTACCCATTGTGACCCACCTGCACGGGGGACAGAGCAGTGAGGAAAGCGACGGCTACGCTGAGGCGTGGTACCTGCCCAACGCACTCGGCATCCCCGCGGGATACGCCCCCGTCGGTTCCTTTTACCGCAAATTTGGAGAGAAGTTCGAAGAGCGGTTCGGGCAAGGCTGGAGCAACGGGGAGGCCGTATTCCAGTACGCCAATCGCGAGCGGGCCTCGACACTCTGGTTCCACGACCACGCCCTGGGGATCACCCGGCTGAACGTGTACGCCGGCCTGGCCGGTTTCTATCTTCTACGCGGCGGGCCCGACGACCTGCCGCCTGGTGTGCTCCCAGGCCCTGCACCGAAACGCGGCGACGCGCCCACAGGGAGATTCTGCGAAATACCGATCGTGATCCAGGACCGGTCGTTCAACACCGACGGAAGCCTCTTCTATCCAGCTAGCAGAGCCTTCGCCGACGGATTCAAGGGACCCTACATCCCGGGGAGCGACATACCGCCGATCTGGAACCCCGAGTTCTTCGGCAACACCTTGGTCACCAACGGCAGGACCTGGCCGGTGCTCCCGGTCGAGCCGCGCCGCTATCGGTTCCGCTTCCTGAACGGATGCAACTCCAGGTACCTGGTTCTGAAGATCGTCGCCGATCGGCTCGCGCACAGACCGGTGCCGCCCGCGCTGCCGTTCTGGCAGATCGGAAGTGAGGGAGGCTTCCTGCCGGCACCCGTTGAGCGCGACCAGCTGCTGATAGCGCCGGCGGAACGCGCAGACGTCATTGTCGACTACACATCGATCCCCGTCGGAACCGATCTATACCTCATCAATGAGGGTCCGGACAGTGCGTACCAGGGCGGCAAGGTGGGTACCGACTTCGCCCCGGCGGAACCGAGGACCACCGGGCAGGTCATGAAGTTCACCGTGAAACCGTTGACCTCCCCGGACACCACGGTACCGCCCAGGCATCTCACCCTCCCCGCGCTCACACCGATAGGCCCCGCGAGCCGAACGAGGCAGGTCTCCTTGAACGAGGAGAAATCCGCCCGCCTGAACGGAGTGGGGACCCGCGCTGTGCTACTCGGCACCCTGGATCCCAACGAAAAGCCAGTTCCCATGCGTTGGGCCGACCCTATAACGGAGAACCCTGCGCTGGGGGCGACCGAAATCTGGGAGATCCACAACCTCACGGCCGACGCCCACCCGATCCACATCCACGAAGTCCAGTTCCAGGTGGTAGACCGGCAGCCGACCGGACAGGCAGCACGTGCTCCCGAACCCTGGGAGAATGGCTTCAAGGACACCGTGATCACGTATCCGAACGGGGTCACGCGGGTGAGGGTGAAGTTCGATCAAGAGGGCCGGTACATGTGGCACTGCCACATGCTCGATCACGAGGACAACGAAATGATGCGCCCCTACCACGTCGGGCCCCTGACCTGAACCGCCCCGACGCCTGGTGAACGCTCATGCCCGACCTTCTCTTTCTGGCCGGCCTTGGAGGTGATCACGTCTGCGCTATGTCGTCTTCCCGAAGAAAGAGATCAGGACCGGACGGGTCCGAGTCACGCTGCACCTCATAGAAAGTCCGGCCCTTACGGTCCTGTACGACATCCATGACGGTGCCCTGCTCGGTTCGATCCGAGACATCGGGTTGGGGTGAGAAACGTACGCGGTCACCTTTGTTGAACCGCATGGAGGTCCCTGCCTCTCGCGAAAGTTGATACGGTTGTATGGGTTGGGGAGGGCTCACCGCAAGGTCCCCATGGCTGATCAGGGCTCTATGCCATCGAATATCAACCTACGATCCAGAGCGACCGGTGGCGGCCAAACGAGTGATCACTTCAGAGGAAATCCCCTCCGGGTGCATGCCCCCTTTGGCGCGGAGCGCTGCCGAGCGATGGCGATGAGGGCGGTGCTGCCGGGCCGGCTGCCGCCCGCCCCGGCGGCAGCTCAACTGATCATGCGCTTGCGGACCCTATCGTCACGGCCGATACAGCGCAGCGCCACATGGCCGCCCCGACCGTGCGCCACGTGCCGGTCGACCGCCTCGTAAGCGATGTTCAGCCCCTTGCCGCCCGGCAGGCCGGACAGCTGCTCACGGGCCCGGGCCCAGTCGAACCGCGCGCATTCGCGCTCGTAGTCGCCGAGATTCGGCGCCACGCGCGGGTGCGATGCCTTGCGGATGATGGTCGCCGTCCCTGCCATCGGCTCGGTCGTCGTCTGTGTCGCCATGGCGCGCCTCCTTCCACATCGATGATCACCTGTCGGGCGACCGTCCGCAGGGGCCGAATGGCCCGCCGCCCGGATCCTGCCGGGGACATCCGGACCTGACTGCCGCTCCTCCTGCTGCTCCCCTCGGGCTTCGCCGGCCCGGCGGCGCCGGACCGCGTCCTCGTGCTGGGCCTGCTCCAGGGCGATTCGCAGCCGATGCCTTCGGCCGCCCAGCTCTGCATTCCAGGGTGGAAGCTGAGGTTCCGTACCCGATCGAGACGGGTTTGGTGGCGCTACACGCCCCTGTCCCCGTTGTTGTTTCGGGCGTACTGGGTGATCTCGTCCGCGATCCGTTCGGCGAGCGGTTCCACCGCAGACGCGACCGGGGCGGACAGGCCCGTGCCCAGGCTGGCGTCGGCGCCTTCCACCGCGTAGACGACCAGCCGGCTCGGGAGGCGGCCGAGCACGCGGGCGAGTTCGACAGCGTCGCCGAACCCGAGCCCGTGCGAGCTGGTGGCGCCACCGTCCAGGGCCGGTTGGTCACCGTCCAGCTCCAGGCGGTGGACACGGCCGGGCTGCCCAGGCTCGACGAAAGCCGAGTCGACCACGATGGCCAGGTCAGTACCTTCCCACAGTGAGATGAGCCGGGCCGGCTCGCCGTCGCATACCCGGAGCGCGGTCCCCTCTGGCACCGGGTACCGCTCGGCCCGTTCGGTCAAGGCAGCGACCACTGCCCAACCTGCGCCGTCATCACGCCGAAACTCGTTGCCGACCCCGATGACCGCGATCCGCGCGCGGTGTCCTGGTACGCGGTAAGCAGGCACGTCCATGACCCTCATCATTCCCGCTCGTATCACCCGGCCGACGCGGGGCAGACCCAGCTGAGCCATGTGAGGGATGAACAGGGGCCACCCGGACCACAGCGGGGACCGAAGGCCCATGCCCGCCGAGAGAAGACCGCCCATACTGGCCCCGACAGGCTCGGACGAGATCACAGTCCGGTACGGCACTGGCAGGGCTGGGAGGTGCGCCATGCCGGATGGCACCCCCCATTCGGTGATCGACAAAGATGGCCTGGATGCGCTGATCAGCGTCCTGACCGGGCACGGCCGCACCGTGATCGGGCCGACCGTTCGCGACGGCGCGATCGTGCTGGCCGAAGTCTGTGGCGGCGACGAACTCCCCTACGGCTGGGGAGTCGAGCTCGAGGCCGGCCATTACCGGCTGAAGCGGCGCGAGGACGGAGCCGCGTTCGCACACAGCGCAGGCCCGCAGTCGTGGAAGACGTTTCTGCACCCGCAACGGGTACGGGAGTGGAGCGCCGAGCGGCGCGCCGACGGCGAGTTGGTAATGGCGGAGGACGACACACCGCCGCCTTCGTATGCGTTCCTCGGGGTGCGGCCGTGCGACCTGCGGGCTATCGCGGTGCAGGACCGAGTGCTCACCGGCGGTCCGTACGCCGACCGGGCCTACCGTGGGCGGCGCGAGGGGGCTTTCCTGGTGGCGGTGGAGTGCACCGAGCCGGGAGCCACGTGCTTCTGCGTGTCTATGGGCACTGGGCCGGCCGTGGATGATGGCTACGACCTGGCGCTGACCGAGGTGATCGACGACCAAGGGCACCGCTTCCTGGTACGCGTGGGCAGCGCGGAGGGCGAGGCGGTGCTGGCCGAGCTGCCGTGCCGCTTTGCGGATGCCGCCACCGAGACGGCGGCTCGCGAGCGTGTCGCCGAGGCCGTCGGCCGCATGGGCCGGACCATGCCTCCGGTCGACCTGCAGGTTCTGATGCGGGAGACGTTGCAGGCGGAGCGCTGGAACGACGTCGCCGCGCGCTGCTTGACGTGCGGGAATTGCACCATGGTCTGTCCCACCTGCTTCTGTACGACCGCCGAGGAGGTCACCGACCTCACCGGAGATCACGCCGAACGGTGGCGACGCTGGGAGTCGTGCTTCGACTTGGAGTTCACGCATCTGCAAGGTGGACCGGTTCGTGCCTCCTCGCGCAGTCGCTACCGGCAGTGGTGCACTCACAAGCTTGGTACCTGGTATGACCAGTTCGGCAGCTCGGGGTGTGTCGGCTGCGGGCGGTGCATCGTGTGGTGCCCGGTCGGTATCGACATCGTCGAGGAAGCGCATGCGCTCAACGACGAGCGGGCGGCCGCGTCGGAGCAGGCGGCATCATGAACGACGCACACGAGCGCGCGGAAAAGGCGGGGACGACCGTCGGCCATGGATTTCTGGGCGCGCTGTCTCCCGGCCATCGTGAGCGGCTGCTCTCCTTCTCCCGTGAGACGTCCTTCCCGGCTGGCACCCGTATTTTCGACGAGGACGGCCCGGCCGACCGGTTCTGGATCCTGCGTTGCGGGCATGTCGCCCTCGACGTCCACGACCCGGGCCGCGGCGCGGTCGTCGTGGAGACCCTCGGTGAGGGCGAACTCCTCGGCTGGTCCTGGCTGTTCGAGCCGCACCGCTGGCACCTGGGCGCGACCACCCGCGACCTGGTGGAGGCGTACGAGTTCGACGCGCGTCAGATGCGCGCAGCGATCACGGAGGATCCCGCATTCGGTCTGGCAGTAACCCAATGCGTCGCATCGGTAGCCATCGGACGAAGACTACGGGCTTGCCGGATCCGCCTGCTCGACCTGTACGGGCCACCCGGCACCGGAGCAGCCACGCACGGTGGTGATGCGTCGTGATCGCGCCCGAGGTGCAGGTATGCCCAGCCGGGGTTCCCCTGCCGTACCGGGTGGTGGGGCACGCGATCGAGGCGCCCGACGTCGCGACGATCGCGCTGGAGCCGGTGGGCACGGCGCTGCCGCCGTTCGCCCCCGGCCAGTTCGCCATGGTCTATGCGTTCGGCGTCGGCGACATCCCGGTGTCCGTCTGCGGGATCGAGGGCCGGCGCCTCACCCACACCATCCGGACCGTCGGCGCGATCTCCGGTGCGCTGCATCAGGTGCGGACCGACGAGATGGTCGGCGTGCGAGGCCCGTTCGGCACTGGCTGGGAGCTGCCCGCCGCTACCGGGCAGGACGTGCTGGTGGTGGCCGGCGGCATCGGAATGGCGCCGCTGCGGCCGGTGGTGCTCGCCGCGCTCGCCGCCCCCGAGCGATACAGGCGGCTGAACGTCCTGATCGGCGCCCGCACGCCCCGCGACCTGCTCTACACCCAGGAGACAGCCAACTGGCAAGCGGCCGGCGCCCAGGTCCTAGTCACCGTCGACCGTCCGGACGCGGAGTGGACGGGCGACGTCGGCGTCGTCACCACACTGCTGGAGCGGGCGGCCTTCGACCCGCACGAGACCGCGGCGTTCGTCTGCGGCCCCGAAGTCATGATCCGAGCCACCGCCCGCGACCTCGTCCATCGAGGCCTTGCTCCTGACCGGATCCGCGTGTCGCTGGAGCGAACCATGCACTGCGGCACCGGCCACTGCGGCCACTGCCAGCTCGGCCCCCTGCTGCTGTGCCGCGACGGTCCTGTCGTCGACTGGTTCCGTGCCCAACCTCTTCTTGGCGTACGGGAGCTGTGAGATGACCGCCGACACCGACCGGCCCGCGGGACGCCCCAAGCTCGCCGTATGGAAGTTTGCCTCGTGCGACGGCTGCCAGCTAACCCTGCTCGACTGCGAAGACGAACTTCTCGGCATCGCTGACAAGTTGCAGATCTCCTACTTCCTCGAGGCCTCCAGTGCCCCCGGGCCCGGCCCGTACGACCTGTCGCTGGTCGAGGGCTCGGTCACCACGCAGCAGGACATCGAGCGTATCCGGCACATCCGTGAGGTCTCCCGCCGCCTGGTGACCATCGGCGCCTGCGCAACCGCAGGCGGTGTCCAGGCGCTGCGCAACTACGCCGACGTCGCCGAATTCCGCGCCGCCGTCTACGCCAGGCCGGACTACATCCAGACGCTGGAGACCTCCACCCCCATCAGCGCCCACGTCCCGGTCGACTTCGAGCTGCGCGGCTGCCCGATCGACCGCGGCCAGCTGATCGAGGTCATCACCGCCTACCTCGTCGGCCGCGCCCCGGACGTCCCGGAACACAGCGTCTGCTTCGAGTGCAAGCGACGCGGCACCGTATGTGTGATCGTCGCTCACGGCACGCCCTGTCTCGGCCCGGTCACCCACGCCGGCTGCGGCGCGCTGTGCCCCGCCTACGGGCGCGGCTGCTACGGCTGCTTCGGACCGTCCAACTCCACTAACTTCCCTGCCTTCATCCCGCTGTTGCGCCGCGACGGGATGAACACCCTGGACGTGGTGCGGGTGCTGCGCACCTACAACACCGCCGCCCCCGAATTCGAGGCGGCCTCACGGAAGGAACTGCGAGGGTGACCCACCGCGAATCCAGGGTGCTGCGCATCCGCTCCCTCGCCCGCGTCGAAGGCGAGGGAGCACTGCACCTGCGCCTGCGCGACGACCAGGTCGACCAGGCCCGGCTGCAGATTTACGAACCACCTCGCTTCTTCGAGGCGTTCCTACGCGGACGCTCGTACACCGAGCCGCCGGACATCACCTCGCGGGTGTGCGGGATCTGCCCGGTTGCCTACCAGATGAGCGCCTGCCGTGCCGTTGAGGACGCCTGCGGCGTGATCGTGGACGGACAACTCGCGGCGCTGCGCCGCCTGCTGTACTGCGGCGAATGGATCGAAAGTCAGACCCTGCACATCTACCTTCTGCACGCACCCGACTTCCTCGGCGCCGACAGCGCCATCGACCTGGCGCGCACCTGGCGCACCGATGTCGAGCGCGGCCTGCGCCTCAAGCAAGCCGGCAACGCCGTCATGGAACTCCTCGGCGGCCGCGCCATCCATCCCGTCAACATCCGCCTGGGCGGCTTCTACCGCACCCCGGCCGCATCCGAACTGCGCCCGCTCGTCGAGAGGCTGCGCCGCGCCCGTGACGACGCCGAACAGACCGTGCAGTGGGTCGCGGGTTTCGACTTCCCCGACGCCGGATGCGACTATGAGCTGTTGGCCCTCGCCGAACCCGGCACGTACGCCATCGAATCAGGTAACCCGACCGCGATGAGCGCACCGAGCACGGCAGGGCTGCCCGCCGACTCCGACCGCGCGCTGCCCACCCGCACGTTCGGCGTCCGGGAGTTCGGTGACCACGTCGTGGAGACTCAGCTGCCGCATTCAACCGCACTCAACTCGCTGCTCGACGGCCACCGCCACCTGACCGGCTCCCTCGCCCGCTACGCGATCAGCGGACAGTGGCTCTCCCCGATCGCTCTGCAGGCAGCACAGGACGCCGGGCTCGGTGACCCGCGCCAGGGCGCGGTATGCCGCAACCCCTTCCGCTCCATCATCGTCAGGGCGGTCGAGGTGCTCTACGCCGTCGACGAGGCGCTGCGCATCATCGACACCTACGAACCGCCACCACGCCCGTACCTCGATGTGCCGCCTCGCGCTGCCACGGGCCACGGAGCCACCGAGGCACCCCGCGGCCTGCTCTACCACCGCTACACCCTCGGCGCCCACGGCACGGTCACCGATGCCAACCTCGTCCCGCCCACCGCGCAGAACCAAGGCGCGATCGAGGAGGACCTGCGCCGCCTTGTCCAAGAACACCTCGGCAGCGGCGAGCCCACAGACGCCGAGCTGACCAACCTGTGCGAGAAGGCCATCCGCAACCACGACCCGTGCATCTCCTGCTCCACCCACTTCCTAAAACTCACCATCGAGCGCAGCTGAGACGGCCGGGCTCGGACTCGACGCCGTCGAACTCTGCTGGACTCTGCCGACCTGGTGGGTGTCGGCGGACAAGACCGGTTCGAACCGCCGGAAAGCCTCTCTCGTTGGGGTCGGGCGAACAGAATAGGCATGCTGTGAGCGCTCTCAGATGTTCTAGGTATCCTGTCACCAGCACGACCTGCCGTGCCGGACGCGCTGTGAGCGAGGAGCCTGAACGTGACCAAGCCGCCGATCCCAGGGTCCCAGGCCGATACGTTGCGGCCGACGCTAGAGGCGGTGGCGGCACTCGCCGGGGTGTCGCGGGCGACCGTGTCCCGGGTGGTCAACGGTGGGGCGGGGGTTCGGGCCGAGCTCCGGGATAAGGTGCAGCGGGCTGTCGAGGAGCTCGGTTACGTGCCGAATTTGGCGGCGCGCACCCTGGTGACCCGTCGCAACGGAGCAGTCGCCGTGGTGATTGCCGAGCCCGAGGACCGGGTGTTTTCTGACCCGTTCTTCGCCCAGCAACTGCGCGGCATCAGTAAGGAACTGTCGGCCGCCGACTGCCAGTTGGTGCTGTTGCTGGTGGCGGACCGGAAGGACTACGAGCGGGTCGGGCGGTATCTCGCCGGCAGTCATGTCGACGGGGCGCTGCTGTTCTCGCTCCACGGGGACGACCCCCTGCCCGCGATGACGAAGAAGAGCGGCCTGCCCACCGTGTTCGGCGGTCGCCCTGGCTGGCTGGGCGGTGAGACCGACGCGAGTGTGTTGTATGTCGACAGTGACAATCGAGGTGGTGGGCGGTTGGCCGCCCAGTACCTGCTCGATCGGGGCTGCCGTAGGATCGCCACGATCACCGGGCCGATGGATCAGACCTCGGCAATGGACCGGCTGGACGGCTGGCGCGACGCCTTGATCGACGCCGCCGACCCCGAGCTTGTGGAGTGTGGTGACTTCACGCCGGAGGGGGGAGGACGGGCGATGGCCGCCCTGCTGGCGCGACGCCCGGACCTTGACGCGGTTTTCGTGGCGTCTGATCTGATGGCTTCGGGTGCGTTGTACGTACTGCGCGAGAAGGGGCGGCGCGTGCCCGAGGACGTGGCGGTGGTCGGGTTCGACGATGTGGAGTCAGTGGCGCAATGGACCGATCCGCCACTGACCACGATCCGTCAGGAAATTGAGGGCATGGGGCGGATCATGGCCCGATTGCTGTTGCGACGACTGGGGGCGGAAGGCAGTGATCCCGCTGCCGTCATTGGCACCCAGTCATCGGTGATCACGGGTACTCGGCTGGTAGTACGGGCGTCGGCCTGAGAGGCCGGTCGTGGAATTCGCCGCCGCAGTCGCTCGATGGCTGGGGTGCTCCGTCGGCCGATGGGCCTCACTTCGGCGACCGGCTCGCCACGGCTGCCGGGGCGGCGGGCGCGCGGGAGCCGGGTACCACCGGTGTGCGCATGGAGGCCGCGGCCGCCATGCCCGCCAGGAAGTGTTCATCGCCTGGGCATCCGGACCTCCAGGGTGGGGAGACGGCACTCTTCGCGTCAGGGATCTGGGACCCGGCCTGCAGAGGGGGTATGCGGGCTTTCCTCGCCTCTGCAGGCCGGGAGCTTTCTTCTACCGGTCATCCGGGCCGGGGCTGTCGTAGCCGGTCGGCTCTCATCTGGTTGGGAAGGTGAACCAGTGCAGGCTCACGTAGGGCGCGCTGGCTCCGGAGTTGAAGACCAGGTAGACGGTGTGAGTGCCGGTGGTTTCTGCGATGTTGGCCGGAATGGTGGTCCAGTTGTTCCAGCCACCGGTGTTGCCGACGGAGAAGGACCCGATCGGCGGATTGCTGAGGCTGTCGAGTACCACTTCGACCAGCCCGCTCACTCCGCCTGTGGCGCCTGAGGCAACCCTGGCATCGAACTGGCTGGATCCGGTGGATCCGAAGTCGATGTTGTCGTAGCGCAGGTAGGCGCCGTTGGACAGCTGGGCGATCTGGTTGCCGTCCACGCCGCTGGGATTGGTGTCGTCGGTGGCCGGGGTGGCCGCAGCGAGCCCCGAGGACGCGGCGTCGTTGCAGTCGGCCGAGATGTCGGAGGTCGCCACAGTGGTGCACGAACCCGGAGACGGTGTGGGTGTGGGAGTCGGTGTGGGCGTGGGAGTCGGTGTGGAGCCGCCGTTGGTCTGGTACACCGCGAACCAGGCGACGCTCATGCCTGCATCGGAGGAAGTCGCCGCGGAGGGTGAGTTGCAACCGCAGATGGCGTTGGGGTAGGCGCCGCCCATGGCGAGGTCGAAGATGGCGAAGAAGCCGTGGTCGACCGCGGCCTGCCAGGTCTGGATGGGGACCTGGCTTTCGTTGACGGCGAAGGTCTGGGTGCCGTCAAGGTAGAAACGCAGCTGCTCGGCGGAGGTATTGGTGCGGTCCACGATCACCGAGTATGTGTGGTAGCCAGTCTGGCAGCCAGGACAGGCCTGCAGACCGCTGCTGATGCCAGTGGTCTCGTTGCAGGGGCCGCCCGGGTCCACACCACAGTGGAAGGTGGTGGAGTGCTCGCTGAGCGCGTTGACGTCCTCCATGATGTCCAACTCGCCGATGGAGGGCCAGTTGGTAGCGCCGACCGGGCGGGCGGCGGCGCCCATCGCCCAGAAGGCGGGCCAGTAACCGAGACCGTTCGTGGGGTTCGGCTGCTCGATGGAGGCGCTCATCTCCATCTCGCCCCCGGGAGGAGCGGCGAAGTCGGTGCGCTGGGTCTCCACCCGGCCCGAGGTCCAGTTGCCGTTCGCGTCCCGGATCGGTTTGATCACCAGGTGGCCGTTGCCGTCGAGGTAGACGTTGTTGGTGGAGTTAGTCATCGTCTCCACCTCGCCGGTACCCCAGTTGCCAGCACCGCCCGGATAGCTGGTGCCAGTGTCGTAGAGCCAGTTGGAGCTGTTCAGGGGGGATCCGGCCGAACCGTTGAAGTCGTCACTGAAGGCGGTGGTCCAGCCTGGGGGCGCGGGCGGCACGTCACCGGCGGCCGCTGGGCTCGCCGTGACGGTCAGGCCGATCAGGGCGGCCAGCGGCAGCGCGAAGGCCAGGAGCAGGGCCAGCGTTCGGCGCTGGGTACGGTGGCCTGGTGGGGTGTTTGGCCCCGGTGTCCGAGCGACTCTAGTTCTCATGATCGAGGCACCTCGGGGGTGAGGGTGTTCGCCGGGCCGCGGCTCGGGCCGGGCGGTGGAACATATCGAGAGCGCTCTCAAGCCGCTGACGCTAGAAGCGGACCCCGCCTCTGTCAATACGCGCGACACAACTTGCACTGGCTCCCCGGAACAGCCGCCCCGAGGCTCCCGGTTGGCAGGCCGGGCGGGCCTGCGGGCTCTGCTTGCGGCGGCTTCGACCCTTGACGCGAACTCCAAGGGAAGGCATTCTCCTCCGCAATGAGCTCGAGAGCGCTCTCACGCATGGATGAAGTCAAGGGAGGCTTTCATGCGCACGGCCAGAACGAGGCGAACCGGGATTGTTGCGCTGGGTTGTACGGTCCTGACCGCCACCGCGTTGCTCAGCGGCTGTGGCTCTTCGTCAGGCGGCTCCTCCGCGAACGGCGGTGGCAAGATCACCTTAACCATCGACCTGTTTGGGACCTTCGGCTACAAGGAAGCGGGGTTGTACGCCGAGTACGAGAAGCTGCACCCGAACATCGTGATCAAGGAAACCGATACCGAGAACGAGGCCGACTACTGGCAGGCACTGCAGACACACCTGGCAGCCGACAGCGGCCTGGGGGACATCCAGGGCGTCGAGGTCGGGCGGATCGCGACGGTGGTGCGGCAGGAGGCATCCGACTTCACCGATCTGAACACCCTGGGTGCCTCCTCGGTGACGAGGAACTTCCTGCCGTGGAAGATCAAGGTCGCGACCACCCCCTCCGGGGCTGTACTGGGGCTGGGTACGGATATCGGGCCGGAGGCCATCTGCTATCGCTCGGACCTGCTCAAGCAGGCGGGGCTCCCCACCGACCGGGCGGCCCTGGCCCAGAAGTGGTCCACCTGGACCGGGTATGTAGGTCTGGGCAAGCAGTACCAGGCTCACGCTCCCGCGCACAGTGCTTGGACGGACAGCGCGACGGGTTTGTTCACGGCGATGACGGGCCAGCAGGCGGTGCGCTACTACGACCAGAGCGGCAAGCCGGTGTACGGCAGCAATCCGCTGGTGAAGAGCGCCTGGGACACCTCAGTGGAGGCGGCGCGGGCCGGAATCACCGCGAAGCTGACCCAGTGGTCCCCGCAGTGGAACCAGGCGTTCAGCACCGGCGCCTTCGCTACCCTTCCCTGTCCGGCATGGATGACCGGCTACATCAAGGGCCAGGCCGGCGCGGCGGGGAAAGGCAGGTGGGACATCGCACCGGGGCCGGGCGCCACAGGCAACTGGGGCGGCTCGTACCTGGCCATCCCGAAGACCTCCCCGCATCAGAAGCAAGCCTACGACCTGATCGCATGGCTGACCGCCAAGGATCAGCAGGTAACGCTGTTCGAGAAGGAGGGCAACTTCCCGTCCAACACCCAGGCCATCGGCGCCGTGCAGAACTACACCGACCCGTACTTCAACAACGCGCCAGTCGGCCAGATCTTCGGTGACTCGGCGAAGAACATGCCGGTGCAGGTGCTCGGGGTGCATGACGGGGATGTCAACACCGCGCTGACTAACGCGCTTTCCGAGGTCGAGCAGAAGGGCGTCTCCCCGCAACAAGCTTGGCAGAACGCCATGAATAACATCGCGAACGCGGTCGCCCAATGACACAGACAGCAACCCCTCCCCGGTTCACCGTGGGACCGCAGCGACGTGGCGCTGGCCACGTCCGGCGCCGTGGTCGGTGGGACGTGAAGTACTCGCCGTACGCGTTCGTCGCACCGTTCTTCGTGCTCTTCGCCGCCTTCGGGCTGTTCCCGCTGATCTACACCGCCTACATCTCGTTGTACCGGGTGGAGCTGACCGACCCCGGGCAGAGAGTATGGGCGGGGCTGGGAAACTACGCCGGGCTGCTGCACGATCCGTTCTTCTGGAACGCGCTGCGCAACACCTTCACCATCGGGGCGATCTCCACCATCCCGCAGCTGCTGATGGCGCTGGGCCTGGCCCACCTGCTCAACTACCGTCTGCGCGGGCGGACCTTCTTCCGAGTCGCCATGATGATGCCGTACGCCACCTCGGTTGCCGCCGCCACGCTGGTCTTCGCCCAGCTCTTCGGTCGCGATTACGGCCTGATCAACTGGGCCCTGGGGCTCGTAGGCGTCCACCGGATCGACTGGCAGAACGGCACCTGGGCCTCACAGGTCGGCATCTCCACGATCGTCACCTGGCGCTGGACCGGTTACAACGCGCTGATCTACCTCGCCGGGATGCAGTCCATCCCCGCCGAGCTGTACGAGTCGGCCGCCATCGACGGCGCCTCGCGTTGGCAGCAGTTCCGACATGTGACCATACGCGGGCTGCGCCCGACGATCATCTTCACCGTCATCGTCTCCACCATCGGCGCCACCCAGCTGTTCGGCGAGCCTCTGCTGTACGAAGGCGGCACCCGCGGTCCCAGCGGAGGTGTCTCGCACCAGTACCAGACCCTCGGGCTCTACCTGTACGACCAGGGCTGGAGTTTCTTCCACCTGGGCCGGGCCGCCGCCGTGGCGTGGGTGATGTTCCTGATCATCGTGGTGCTCGTCACGCTCAACACGGGGATCGCCCGGCTGCGCTCCTGCGACGAACGCGCACTCGGACGGAAAGGGAGGGCCTTACGTTGACCGCCGCCACACTCACGGCCCGGCTGCGCCGCACCCGGCAGGCCCGACGAGCCGCCGCTCCCGGAGCACGTCACCTGCGCCCCGGCTGGCTCGCCTACACCGTGTTGATCGCCGCGACCGCGGTCTTCGCCTTCCCGTTCTACTGGACCGTCGTCGCCGCCACCCAGCCGAACACCGCGATCAACGCCGTTCCTCCGGCGCTGCTGCCCGGCGGGAGGCTGACCGGCAACATCAAGGAAGTCCTTGCCGAGACCGATCTCGGCAAGGCCCTGCTCAACTCACTGATCGTGGCAGGATCGGTGACCGTCGGCACCGTGCTGTGCTCCACCCTCGCCGGTTTCGCCTTCGCCAAACTCCGCTTCCGCGGCCGTCACGCACTGCTGGCCCTGACCATTGGCACCATGATGATCCCACCCCAGCTGGGCGTCATACCGCTGTTCATCGTCATCGCCAAGCTGCACTGGGTGAACCAGCTCCAGTCCGTGATCCTGCCAACCCTCGTATCCGCGTTCGGGGTGTTCTTCATGCGACAGTATCTGCTGCAGGCGCTGCCCGACGAGCTCGTCGAGGCCGGTCGGGTGGACGGCGCCTCCCTCTTGCGGATCTTCCTGCGCATCGTGCTGCCCGTCGCCCGCCCAGGCATGGCCGTCCTCGGCATGCTCACTTTCATGGCCGCCTGGAACGACTTCTTCTGGCCCGTCATCGCCCTCACCGGCGACAACCCCACCGTCCAGGTCGCCCTCAACGCCCTGGGCAACGGCTACGTCCACGACCAGTCCGTCATCCTCACCGGCGCCCTGCTGGGAACACTGCCGGTGCTGCTCGTCTTCACCCTGCTGGGGCGGCAGATCGTCAGCGGTATCGTGCAGGGCTCCGTCAAGGGATGAGCCGCCCCGAACCCTCCCTGCAATCCACCGACCGCACGGAAGGCCATCCCATGACGTACCAGGTCCTGACCGGCGCCACTTCCGCCACGCTCCGCTTTCCCGCCGACTTCCTGTGGGGCGCCGCCACCGCCGCCTACCAGATCGAGGGCGCAGCCACTGAGGGCGGTCGCACCCCGTCCATCTGGGACACCTTCAGCCGCACGCCCGGCAGGGTACGCACCGGCGACACCGGCGACATCGCCACCGACCACTACCACCACTTCCGTGAGGACGTCGCCCTCATGGCCGACCTCGGCCTGAAGGCGTACCGCTTCTCCGTCTCCTGGCCCCGCGTCCAGCCCACCGGCCGCGGCCCCGCCCTCGAACGCGGCTTGGACTTCTACCGGCGCCTCGTCGACGAACTCCTCACCGCCGGGATCACACCCCTCCTCACCCTCTACCACTGGGATCTCCCCCAAGAACTTGAAGACGCCGGCGGCTGGCCCGCCCGCGACACCGCCAGCCGATTCGCCGACTACGCGGCCCTGGTCGCCCGCGCCCTCGGCGACCGCGTCCCGATGTGGACCACGCTCAACGAGCCATGGTGCTCAGCCTTCCTCGGCTACGGCTCCGGCGTCCACGCCCCCGGTCGCACCAACGCCGCCGACGCCCTGCGCGCCGCCCACCACCTCAACCTCGCCCATGGCCGAGCCACCATCGCACTGCGCGCCGTACTCCCCAGCACCGCACAACTGTCCATCACCCTCAACCTCGCTGCCGTCAGCGCCCACACCACCTCACCCGAGGACCTGGAAGCGGCCCGCAGGATCGACGGCTTGGCCAACAGGATCTTCCTCAACCCGCTCTTCCACCGCCAGTACCCCGACGACCTGCTCAAGGACACCGCGCACATCACCGACTGGTCCTTCGTCCACGAGCCTGACCTGGCAGACATCGGACAACGCGTCGACTTCCTCGGCATCAACTACTACAGCCCCACCGCCGTCGCCGCGGCAGATTCCTCACGGCCCTCCCCAGACACAGCGCAGCCGGGAGCCTGGCCCGGCTGCGACAACATCAGCTTCCCGCCAGTACCCGGCCAACGCACCGCAATGGACTGGCCCGTGGACTCCGGCGGCCTTCACCAGCTACTCCTGCGACTGCGTGACGAGCTGCCCGCCCTACCCCTCATCATCACCGAGAACGGCGCTGCCTACGAGGACCACTGCGAACCGAACGGCACCGTGCACGACCCGGAACGCATCGCCTACCTCCAGGCACACCTCGAGGCCGTGCACCGGGCGTGTGCCGACGGCGCCGACGTGCGGGGCTACTTCGTCTGGTCGCTACTGGACAACTTCGAATGGGCCCACGGCTACTCCAAACGGTTCGGCCTCGTCCACATCGACTTCGCCAGCCAGCGACGCACTCCCAAGGACAGCGCCCGATGGTACGCAAACATCATCCACACAGGAACACTCGCCAGGCGTCGCTGCACCGGTTAACAACGAGCCCAATCACCCACCCTGGCTACGTACGGTTTGCGCTTACGTACGCAGGCCCGGCAAGACGCCCAAACAACGAACGGGAAAGAGTGCGTACATCATGGTGACACGAAGGACATTCCTGACAGTCTCAGCCCTCGGAGTCTCCGCAGCGGCCGCGCCGTCGTTAGTCAACGCCCCGGCGGCGCGTGCGGCAACCCAGCCGCTCACTGCGAGCACACTGAACCTCGCGCTGGTCAACAACACCGGATCAGACACCGTCTACGCCTACGTCACAGGGCTGGCGATTGACAACAACAACGCCCTCTGTCTGCTCGAATCGGACGGCGCGACGGTGTACTACCCCTCGTCGCCGTCGGCCACGCTCAGCCCACTGGGCGCGGACTGCGCGATAGCGCTCAACGCCTCGGGTGCGGCCGCGCGCACCGTCACCATCCCCCACCTAGCCGCCGCGCGGGTATGGTTCTCCATAGGATCGCCGCTCACGTTCCTGCTCAACCCCGGGCCCGCGCTGGTACAGCCGTCGGTCAGCAACCCATCTGACCCGAACATCAACCTCGCGTGGGACTTCTGCGAGCTCACCTACAACGACTCACAGCTCTACGCGAACATCAGCGCGGTCGATTTCGCGTGCCTGCCGATCGGGCTGACGCTCATCAACGCCTCTGGTGCACAGCAGAACGTGTCCGGTCTGCCCACCGGTGGCGTCGACCAGGTGTGCTCGGGCCTGCAACAGCAGGCCGCCTCCGACGGCCAGGGATGGGACAAACTCATCGTCACCTCCAACGGACACAACCTGCGCGCGCTCAGCCCGTACAACGGCATGGTCATGGATTCGTCGCTCTTCCAGGGCTACTTCGAGCCCTACGTCAGCCAGGCATGGCAGCACTACTCGTCAACATCTCTGACTGTTGACACACAGAACAGCGCGGGCAACGTCACCGGAACCGTCACTGGCAACCTGCTGACATTCAACGGCGCCGGCTCCTTCGCGGCTCCGAGCACCAGCGACATCTTCAGCTGCGCCACTGGACCGTTCAACACCGCAGGCATGAATCAGACCATGCTCGCGATCGTCCCCCGGCTGGCAGCTGCCTTCAACCGCACCACGTTGCTGATCGACTCGAACCAACCGGACGGCGAAAACCCGGCGACGTACTACACGAACAGCCCGACCAACCACTACGCACGCATCGTGCACGCAACCGAGACCAACGGCCTCGGCTATGCATTCCCATACGATGATGTCACGCCCATAGGCGGCGCCAACCAGTCCGGCGCCGTATCCGATTCCAACCCCACGCTGCTCACCATCACCGTGAGCTCACCACACTAGCCTTGCGCATACACGCGGCGATGAGTCGCCCGCTGCCATCAGCGAGCCACTCATCGCCGACAGTCAGCCCTTTCCGTGCGCCCAGCAGCATGGGAGGTGACACCGTGTTCTTGCCGTCCTCGTCGCTTGCCGGCCTGGACGGGCATCCGATTCCTGCCGGCGCAACCGTCGTATTCAGCCACGAGCGTGTCCGAAAGGTCGCGTAAGTCCGTGACGTGACAGGCTGGCCGAGGCCCAGGGGCGTGTAAGGATCTTTGTGTAAGTCCATAGGGTTCAACTGGACGTTGAGCCTGTCCTCGAAGAGGAGTGTGGCGCGACCTGGTTGACATCGCGCGCCTTGGCCTGGGAGATGCTGCCCTCGACGCCAGCGCGGGTGCGGTAGCGCTC
>NZ_JANFNG010000041.1 GCF_024436035.1 Streptomyces humicola | reverse complement strand
GGTGGGAGGGGGCGAGGTCGTGCCCAGCTCCTGCTTCGACGCACGCGTCGAGGGCGCGTCGGCCGTCGGCGCGGCGAGCACCTGTTCCATCTGCCGTGCCGTCGCCTCCAGCCGGGGCAGGATGGAGGTGCGCAGCGAGCCGGTGTCGTGTCGGCTCGTGTGGCTGACCACGCTCACCGCGCACACCCACCGGCCCTGCGCATCGCGCACCGGCGCGGCGATGGCCACGAGGCCCGGCTCGATGAGCTGGTCGTCGAGCGACCAGCCGTGACTGCGGGCCGCTGCGATGCGCTCCTCGAAGGAGGCCGCGGCGTCGCCGTTCCCGCGCGGCACGGCCGGGAACCCGGTGTCCTGCGGGTCCTGTGCCCGGCGCTCGCGCCATTGCTGCCACTCCCGCTCGCTCCACGTGGTCGCGAAGAGCGCGCCCGAAGCGCCGCGTTCGGCGGGCAGCAGATCGCCGATGCGGAACGCCAGCGACATCGCGCGCCGCCGCGGCGCCTGGTGGACGAAGCGCACCCCGTCCCGGTCCGGCACCGCGAGGGAGACGGACTCGTCGAGGGTGTCGGCGAGCCGGTCGGCGAGCGGACCCAGCAGGTCGGGCAGGCGGCAGGCGGCGAGATAGGCGTTGCCGAGCTCCATCAGGCGCGGCGCCAGCACGGCGTCACGCCCCTCGACCCGTACGTACCCGATGCGCACCAGCGTGCTGAGCACCCGATCGACGGTGGCGCGGGCCAGCCGCGTCGCCCGTGCCAGCTCGCTGACGGGGCGCCGTCCCTCGTGCACGGCCAGCTCGCGCAGGACGGCGAGGCCCCGCATCAGCGGGCCGACCGCCTCGGGCGGCGGCGCGACGGCTGCCTCTTGGTTCGCTTCACCGCCCTCCTCCTGCTCCGCGGGGAGACCCCCTCGCGCGCTCCGCGGCCGGCCTCGTTCCTGGGCCGCCCTTCCCCTGCTCCATGGCGGGACCCCCTCCGCTTGCCCGCGTGCGTCGCTCACATCCTCGCTCGTCACCGTTGACACGGCCTCTCGTCCGTATGAGACTCGGTTGCGAGCATATTATGAACTAAAGTTCACCAGGCGAACAAGAGAGAGCCGGACGAGGCCCATGGCAGCGCCGAAGATTCGCACCCTCCACGACGCGGTGGCGGAGTTGATCCACGATGGCGACACCGTCGCCATGGAAGGCTTCACCCACCTCATCCCGTTCGCCGCCGCGCACGAGGTGATCCGGCAGGGCATCACCGACCTCACCCTGGTGCGGATGACCCCCGACGTGATCTACGACCAGCTGATCGGCGCCGGGCTCGTCAGGAAGCTCGTCTTCTCCTGGGGCGGCAATCCGGGAGTCGGATCGCTCCACCGCTTCCGCGACGCCGTCGAGAACGGCTGGCCGCGGCCACTGGAGGTCGACGAGCACAGCCACGCCGGTATGGCCAACCGCTATGTCGCCGGCGCATCGGGACTGCCCTTCGCCGTGCTTCGCGGCTACCGCGGCAGCGAGATCGCAAGCCGCACCGACACCGTCTCCACCGTCTTCTGCCCCTTCACGGGCGAGGAGCTGGCCGCCGTCGCCGCCCTCAACCCCGATGTGACCGTCATCCACGCCCAGCAGGCCGACCGCGAAGGCAATGTGCAGCTGTGGGGCCTCACCGGCGTGCAGAAGGAGGCGGCGCTCGCCGCCGAGCGCGTCCTGGTGACGGTGGAGGAGATCACCGACGAACTGCGGCCGAGGCCCGGCGGGGTCGTCCTGCCCTCCTGGGCGGTCACCGCCGTCGCCGAGGTGCCCGGCGGCGCCCATCCCTCGTACGCGGCCGGATACTCGGTGCGCGACAACGACTTCTACCAGGCGTGGGACGCCGTCTCGCGCGACCGCGACACCTTCCGCACCTGGCTCAACGAGCATGTCTCAGTCCGCACCGAGGAGGCCGCCGCGCGATGACCACCACCGCGCCCTGCACCCCCGACGAGCTGATGACGGTCAATGCGGCCCGCGCGCTCGCCGGCGCCCGCACCTGCTTCGTCGGCATCGGCCTGCCGAGCACCGCCGCCAACCTCGCCCGCCGCACCGCCCGCCCCGACCTGGTGCTCATCTACGAATCCGGCACCCTCGGCTCCAAGCCCACCCGGCTGCCGCTGTCCATCGGCGACGGCGAACTCGCCGACACCGCGGACGCCGTCGTCTCCGTGCCCGAGATGTTCAACTACTGGCTGCAGGCCGGGCGGATAGACGTCGGTTTCCTCGGCGCGGCCCAGATCGACCGGCACGCCAACATCAACACCACCGTCGTCGACCGGGGTCCGGACAAGCCGGAGGGCCGTCTCCCGGGCGCAGGCGGCGCGCCCGAGATCGCCGCCAACTGCGGTGAAGTCCTCATCGTGCTGCGCCACTCGCCCCGCAACTTCGTGCGCCGCCTCGACTTCACCACCACCGTCGGCCACGGCTCCGGCCCCGGCGACCGCGAACGTCTCGGCCTGCGCGGCAAGGGCCCGACCGCCGTCATCACCGACCTCGGCGTGCTGCGCCCCGACCCGGCCACCGCCGAACTGGTCCTCACCGAGCTGCACCCGGGCGTCTCCGCCGAGCAGGTGCGTGCCGCCACCGGCTGGGAGCTGAAGACCGCCGACTCCATCGGCACCACCGCCCCGCCCACCCCCGAGGAACTCGCCACACTGCGCGCCCTCAAGGCCGCCTGACAGCAAGGGAGCTGACCATGCAGCCGCACGATGTGTACATCGTCGACGCGGTGCGTACGCCCATCGGCAAATACGGGGGAGCGCTCGCCGGCGTACGCCCCGACGACCTCGCCGCGCACGTCGTACGCGCCCTGGTCGAACGCACCCCCGGCCTCGACCCAGCCCGCATCGACGACGTCTTCTTCGGCAACGCCAACGGCGCGGGCGAGGAGAACCGCAACGTGGCCCGGATGGCCGTGCTGCTCGCCGGACTTCCGGTCACCGTGCCCGGCACCACCGTCAACCGGCTGTGCGGCTCCGGCATGGAAGCCGTCATCCAGGCGGCCCGCGCCATCGCCATCGGGGACGCCTCGATCGCTCTCGCAGGCGGCGTCGAGTCGATGTCCCGCGCGCCGTGGGTGCTGCCCAAGCCGGAGCGTGCCTTCCCCGCGGGCAACCAGGAGCTGTACTCCACCACTCTCGGCTGGCGCATGGTCAACTCCCGTATGCCCGAGGAGTGGACCGTCTCTCTCGGCGAGGGCGCCGAGCTCGTAGCCGACCGGCACGGCATCACCCGCGAGCAGCAGGACGCCTTCGCGCTCGCCAGCCACGAGAAGGCGGCGCGCGCCTGGAAGGACGGCGCCTACGACGCCGAGGTCGTCGCGTACGAGGGCGTGGACCTCACGCGCGACGAATGCATCCGCGACAACACCTCCCTCGAAGCGCTCGCCAGGCTCAAGCCGGTCTTCCGCAAGGACGGAACCGTCACCGCGGGCAACTCCTCGCCGCTCAACGACGGCGCCGCCGCGCTGCTCCTCGTCGACGAGGCGGGCCTGAAGGCCGTCGGCCGCGAACCCCTCGCCAGGATCAGGGCAAGCGCGGTGACCGGGATCGAACCGCAGTACTTCGGCCTCGGTCCGGTCGAGGCGGTGGACAGGGCGCTGTCCAAGGCGGGCCGAGGCCTTGCGGATCTGGCCGTCCTCGAGCTCAACGAGGCCTTCGCCGCCCAGGCGTTGGGCTGCCTCGCCGCCTGGAACGGCCTCGACCCCGAGGTGCTCAACCCGCGCGGCGGAGCCGTCGCGATCGGCCACCCCCTCGGTGCATCCGGTGCCCGTATCACGGGGGCCGTCGCCCACCAGCTCGCCGCTGCGGGCTCGGGCACCGGTCTTGCGGCCCTGTGCATCGGCGTCGGACAGGGCCTCGCCCTGGTGCTGGAAAGGTAGCGGCACCGCATGACCGCACTCGACCAGTCGCAGATCGATACGGAGATCACGGCCGCCCGCGACGCATACGCCAAGGCGCTCGCCGACGGCGCCGCCGTGCGCCACCACCCCTCCCGCGACTACGCGCCGTACCGCAGCAGCGAGCTGCGCCACCCGAAACATGCCCTCGTCGAGGTGCGCGACCCGGAGGCCGTCGAACTGTCAGGACCGGTCTTCGGCGTCACCGATGTCACCGACCTCGACGCCGACCTGACCCGTCAGCACACCGGCGAACCCATCGGCGAGCGGATCACCGTCACCGGCCGGCTGCTCGATCGCGACGGAAAACCCATACGCGGCCAGCTCGTGGAGATCTGGCAGGCCAACGCCTCCGGCCGCTACGCCCACCAGCGCGACCAGCACCCCGCCCCGCTCGACCCCAACTTCACCGGCGTGGGCCGCTGCCTCACCGGCGACGACGGCACCTACCGCTTCACCACCATCAAGCCCGGCCCCTATCCGTGGCGCAACCACACCAACGCCTGGCGCCCCGCCCACATCCACTTCTCGCTCTTCGGTACCGCCTTCACCCAGCGGCTGGTCACCCAGATGTACTTCCCCGGCGACCCGCTCTTCCCGTACGACCCGATCCTGCAGGCGGTCACCGACGACAGTGCCCGCGGCCGGCTCGTCGCCACCTACGCCCACGACCGGTCAAGCCCGGAGTGGTCGCTGTGCTACCGCTGGGACATCGTCCTCGACGGCCCGGCCGCCACCTGGATCGAGGAGGGCCGCGATGGCTGAGCTCGCACCGACCCCGTCACAGACCGTCGGCCCGTTCTACGGCTATGCGCTGCCTTTCCCCGGCGGCGCCGACATCGCACCCGCCGGACACCCGGGCGCCATCACGGTCCACGGCCATGTCTACGACGGTGCAGGGGCACCCGTCCCCGACGCATTGCTGGAGTTCTGGCAGCCCGCACCGGACGGCTCGCGCACCGGAGCGCCCGGATCGCTGCGCCGCGACCCGGTGTCGGGCGCGGTCATCGGCCGCCACGGCCTGGACTTCACCGGCTTCGCCCGGGTGCCGACCGACGCCGACGGCCATTACGCGATCCGCACCCTGCCGCCCGGGGGCGTGCCCTACCTCGCGGTGTGCGTCTTCGCTCGCGGGCTACTGCACCACCTGTTCACCCGCGCCTACCTGACGGACGCCGACGACCCGCTGCTCACGGCGCTCGAACCGCGCCGCCGCGCGACCCTGATCGCCATCGCGGAGACCGAGCGCGTCCACCGATTCGACGTACGGTTGCAGGACAACGGCGCCCACGAGGAGACGGTTTTCCTTGACTTCCCGTGAACCGCACGAGCCGGGAGCCGACCTCGGACTGCTCTCACCCGTCCGAGCCGGATCCGCCGCCGAGGCGGAGACCGGCGACACCGCGTTCCTGCAGGCAATGCTGGACGCGGAGGCAGCGCTGACCCGCGCTCAGGCGGCGCTGGGCCTCGCGCCCGCCGAGGCCGCTGCGGCGGTGACAGCCGCAGCGCGCGCCGACCGATTCGACGTACGTGACCTGGCACTGCGTGCCCGCGCCGGAGGCAACCCCGTGATCCCGCTGGTCGCCGCGGTCACCGAATCGGTCGATGCGGCCGCCGCCCCGTACGTCCACCGCGGCGCCACCAGCCAGGACATCCTCGACACGGCCGCCATGCTCGTCGCCCGCCGCACCCTGGCGCCGGTCCTGGACGACCTGGACCGCACGGCGGCCGCACTCGCCCGGCTCGCCGTCCGGCACCGTGCCACACCGATGCCCGGCCGTACCCTGACCCAGCACGCCGTTCCCACCACCTTCGGGCTGAAGGCGGCCGGCTGGCGCACGCTCCTCCTCGACGCCCGGCGCCGGCTCGAGGCGGTCCGAGCAAGCCTGCCGGCCCAACTCGGGGGCGCCGCCGGCACCCTCGCCGCCTTCGGCGCCTTCGCGCAGGAGCAGGAGACGGGCGCGGCCGGCGACCCCGGCCCGCGGCTGCTGGCCGCATACGCCGGGCAGACCGGTCTCGCCGAGCCCCTGCTGCCCTGGCACACCCTGCGCACGCCGGTCGCCGACCTCGCCTCGGCGCTCGCCTTCACCGGCGGGGCGCTCGGCAAGGTCGCCGCCGACGTCCTCGTCCTCGCCCGCACCGAGACCGGGGAGGTGAGCGAGGGCGACAGCGGCGGTTCGTCGGCGATGCCCCACAAGGCCAACCCGGTGCGCGCCACGCTCGTCGCCGCCGCGGCACGCCAACTCCCCGCCCTCGCCTCGGTGTTGCTGGGCTGTCTCGCCGCGGAGGACGAGCGCGCCGCCGGAGCCTGGCATGCCGAGTGGCAGACGCTGCGCGAGGCCCTGCGTCTGGTCGGCGGTGCGGCCGCGCACGCGGCCGACCTCGCCGAGGGCCTGCAGATCCACCCGCACCGGATGCGGGAGAACCTGGACGCGACCGGCGGCATGGTCACCTCCGAACGCCTCGCCGTGTCCCTCGGTGCCCTGATCGGACGCGGCGAGGCCAAGCAAGCGCTGGCGTCCGCCGCCCGCCGCGCCGCCGAGGAGGGCACCGACCTCGACGAGGCGCTCCTGGACGAGCCCGCACTGGCCGGTCTGCTCCCCAAGGAGCGGCTGCGCGATCTCACCGACCCGGCCGCCTACCTCGGATCCGCCGTCGCCCTGGTCGACCGCGCCCTGGCCGACCGCGCCCCACGAGCAACGGACACCCCGGACACCCCATGACCACACCCGCCCTCCACCACCGCGTCGACGGACCCGACGCCGCGCCCGCGCTCCTGCTGGGCCCGTCGCTCGGCACGTCGCTCTCCGTATGGGACGCCCACGTTGCGGCGCTCGCCCGGCACTTCCGCGCCATCCGCTGGGACCTGCCGGGCCACGGTGGCACACCGACCGACGTGCTGCCCGACCCCACTCCCGGCGCCACCACCGTCGCCGACCTCGGGCGCCTGGTGCTCGACCTGGCCGATCGGCTCGGGGTCGGCGCGTTCGACTTCGCGGGCATCTCGCTCGGTGGCGCGGTCGGTGCCTGGCTCGCCGTCCACCACCCCGCGCGGATGCGCTCGCTGGCCATGATCTGCTCCTCGGCGCGGTTCGGTGAACCCGCCGCGTGGCACGAACGCGCCGCGCTCGCCCGGCACAAGGGCACGGGACCGATCGCGGACGCCGCGGCAGGCCGCTGGTTCACCCCGGCCTTCGCCGACGACCCGACGGCGAAGGTCTTCCTTGACGGGCTGCGGGCCACCGACCCCGATGGCTACGCCGCGTGCTGCGACGCACTCGCCGACTACGACCTGCGCGCCGATCTGCACCGGATCACCGCGCCCGCCCTCGTCGTCGCGGGACGCGACGACACCGCCACCCCGCCCGCGCACGCCCGCCAACTCGCCGACGCCATCCCCGAGGCGGCGCTCGTCGAGATCCCCCGCGTCGCGCACCTCGCCACCGTCGAGCGCCCCGCGCCCGTCCTCGCCGCGCTCCTCGCCCATCTGGTGCCCCCGGCCTGCGACCACCGCCCGTCCGACGACGGCTCGCGCCATACCGCGGGCATGGCGGTGCGCCGGGCCGTGCTCGGTGACGCCCACGTCGACCGCGCCGTCGCCCGCACCAGCGACTTCACCGCGCCGTTCCAGGACTTCATCACCCGCTACGCATGGGGCGGGATCTGGACCCGTCCGGGGCTCGACCGCCGAACGCGCAGCTGCATCACCATGACCGCGCTCGTCGCCCATGGCCACCTCGACGAGCTGGCCATGCATGTGCGCGCCGCACTGACGGTCGGCCTGACGCCGGAGGAGATCCAGGAGGTCCTGCTCCAGTCGGCCGTCTACTGCGGGGTGCCGGCCGCCAACGCGGCCTTCGCCGTCGCCGACCGCATCCTGCGCGAGCACCACGGCAACGAAGAACGCGGCAACGAAGAACGCGGCAACGAAGAACGCGGCAACGAAGAAGAGACGGAGCAGGGAGAAGGATGACGCACACCACCGTCGGCATCATCGGCGCCGGTCCCGCCGGTCTGCTGCTCGCCCGCCTGCTGCACAACAGCGGCATCGACTGCGTCGTCCTGGAAAGCCGGGACCGCCCCTACGCCGAGAACCGCCAACGCGCCGGCATCCTCGAACAGGGCACTGTCGACGTGCTGCGCGACTGCGGGGCGGGGGAGCGGATGGACCGCGAAGGCCTCGTCCACGAGGGCATCGAGCTGCGCTTCGACCGCCGTACCCACCGCGTGGACTTCCCCGCGCTCACCGGAGGCCGACGCGTCATGGTGTATGCCCAGACCGAAGTGGTCAAGGACCTCGTCCGCCTCCAACTCGCCGACGGAGCACCGCTGCTCTTCGAAGCGCAGGCGCACTCGGTGACCGGCGCCGACACCGCCCGGCCGACCGTCCACTACGCCCACCAGGGCCGCCCCAAGACCCTGACCTGCGAGTACGTCGTCGGCTGCGACGGCTTCCACGGCGTCACCCGCGACGCCCTGCCGTCCGCCGTCCGGCGCTCGTACGAGCGCACCTACCCCTACTCGTGGCTCGGCATCCTCGCCGACGTTCCGCCGTCCTGCGACGAGTTGATCTACGCCCACTCGCCCCGCGGCTTCGCCTTGCACAGCATGCGGTCCGCCAGCGTCAGCCGCCTGTACCTCCAGGTCCCCAACGGCACCGATGTGGCGCAGTGGAGCGACGAACGCATCTGGGACGAACTCGGCCAGCGGTTCGCCACCGACAGCGGCTGGAAGCTGGAACGCGGTCCGATCACCGCCAAGGCGGTGCTGCCGATGCGCAGCCACGTCACCGAACCCATGCAGTACGGCCGGGTGTTCCTTGCAGGCGACGCCGCGCACATCGTCCCGCCCACCGGCGCCAAAGGTCTCAATCTCGCCGTCTCCGACGTCGTGGTGCTGGGGCGGGCCCTCGCCCACTGGCACGCGACCGGCTCCCGCGAGCTGCTCGACGCGTACACCGACACGTGCCTGCGCCGGGTATGGCGCGCCGAGCACTTCTCGTACGTCATGACCAGCATGCTGCACGTCGATCCGCAGCAGACCGCGTTCGACACCCGGCTGCAACTCGCACAGCTGGAGCGGATCGCGACCTCCCGGGCGGTGGCAGCGGAACTCGCGGAGAACTACACGGGGTTGCCGTTCGACTCTCCGGCGCCCACAGATCCAAAGCTCACAGATCCACGGTGAGGCGGGGCCCGGTGCACCGTGACAGGCAGATCATCATCGTCTCGCCGCTCGCCCGCTCCTCCCCGGTGAGCACCGAGTCCCGGTGATCCGGCGTGCCCTCGACGACGTCTGTCCCGCACGTGCCGAGCCCTGAGCGCGTCATGGCGCTCCCGTCCTTCACACAGAGGGTGGGTGGGCAACGAAGGGGAACGAACGATGCGAACACCTTCGTGACCGCGGAAACCTGACGGCGACAGCGCGGTGCTCCGCAGGTCGAACGCGTCGAGAACGGCGAGCAGCCGGTCCGCGGCGGACCGCACGCGCGGCTGCGGAGCAGACCGCGGCGACTTCCCTACTCCCCGAGCACCAGCCGCTCCAGCGCAGCCCGCGCCCGTGCGTCCGACTGCGCGCGCGCCGCGACCGCGCCCGCGAGCTCCCGCACCCATTCGTCGAGCGCCACCGGGCGCCGGGACAGCACCACCCCGCGGACCTCCTTGCACACCTCGCCCTTGGGATGTCCGCTCGCCAGATTCAGCACAAGGCGCTGCTCGCCGAGGAAGACCTCCAGCCGTTCGACCCGGCCCTCCCGCCCCGCGAGGCGGTCGGCCATGCCGCGCTTGCGCTCGACGGCGACCGAGCCGGGCGGCAGCGCGTCCGACAGCGTGCCGGTGAGCACCTGGGCGTACACCTCCAGATCGGCGGCGTCCCTGCGCAGCGCGGCGGTCAGCACGTCGATGGAGTCTGCCTCCCCGCCGGGCTCGAACGGGACGGGGTCGTGCGGCGAGGTCATCGCGGGGCCTCTCGTGGTGTGTGGTCGCTTCAAGTCTGCTGGGTCGGGGCCTCAGCCGTCCAGGCTGAGCACCATCGTCGGACGCTCGATGACGTGGTCCTCGCGCAGCGGCCGCACGGCCGTGCCGATGGCGAAGAACTCGGTGGTGTGACCGCCCCAGCGGTGGTTGTGCGCGTTGAGCTGGACGCCGACGATCCCCTCCGCCTGCAGCTCCTCCGCCTCGTGCTGCATCCGCTCCATCGCCAGCTCACGTGCGTCGTACAGCGCCTGCGTGAACTGCTCGATCTCCACGTTCTTGCCGAGGTTGGAGAACATCTGCCCCATTCGCTGGTGCGCGATGTGGTAGACGCAGGTGCCCATCACCATGCCGAGCGGTGCGTATCCGGCGCGGATGAGCGTCCAGAAGTCCTGGCCGTTGAGGTCCGAGGTGAACGGCTGGCCCTTGAGGTTGCGCCAGCTCCCGCCGCTGCCGCCCGGCGCCGGTTCGTCGGCCTTGACCGCGGTGCCGACCGCGATGAACTCCGCGATGTCGCTGCCGAATTCACGCGCCTCGACGGTGAGCCGTACGCCAACGATGCCGTCCGCGTCCAGCTGCGCCGCTTCCGCCTCCATGCGGGTCATCGCCAGCTCGCGCGCGTGGTACATCGCCTGGCTGAGCGTGGTCAGCTCCTGGTTCTTGCCCCAGCGGCCCAGCTGGATGCCCACATGGTAGATCGAGGAGCCGAGCACCAGGCCGATCGGCCTGAACCCCGCCTCGCGCACCAGCAGGAACTCGTTGACCGACAGGTCGCTTGTGAAGATCGAACCCGGCTTGCCCGGCTGCAGCTCGGCCAGTCGCCGCATCGCGTCGGCCGGCACGCCCTGGGCGGGGGCACCGTCAGGTGTGCCATCGGCGGGGTTGAAGACGGTCATGAACGGGTTCCCCTCATCGGATTCTCATCGCATCTCGGTGGCGGTACGGCGCATGGCCCGGCGCCTGCGTTCCGGGTCGAGCGGCATGACCGTGAGCGTGCGCGGCGGCTGCTTGCTCGCGGTGAAGCGGGCGACGGTGGTGCCCACCAGCGTGGCCTCGGCCACGTGGTCCTCCTGCTCGTTGTTGCCGCTGCGCATACAGGACTCGTGCCAGATGCGCAGGTCGCCGGCGGAGAGGATCGCGCCGTCCCCGCCTCGTCGGCCGCTCTGCGCCCGCAGGTGTGCACGGGCGTCGGAGCGCACTGCCTGCACCAGGTCGCTCCAGCCGCTGACCTCGGTGTTGTTCCATGAACGCGTCTGCGCGCGGGTGCCGAAGTCGTCGTGGCGCACGCCGACGGACATCCCGTACAGCAGCTCCACGGGCACCCATCCCGCGGTCACCAGCTTCGCGAACCCCTGGCCGTCGAGGTGGCAGGTGAACGGATGCGACGCCCGCACCGTCCCGGCCGCCCGCACCGCGGTGCCGATCACCTTGAACTCCAGGCAGTTCGGCTGCGCCACGAAGGGCGCCACGGTCAGCTGCGCCGCGACGACGCCGTCGCCGCCGAGCGCCGAGCACTCCGCGGTCATCCGCTCGAGGGCGGCGCGGCGCGCTTGGTCGAGCACCTGGACCAGTCCGGCCGACGGGGCGCCGCGCCCGGAGAGAGCGACGTGCGCGTACGAGCCCGCGAAGGCGTAGCGCGCGCCCGCGTAGAGGCAGTCGTGGTAGCCCCAGTACCGCCCGCTGCGGCCCACGTGGTAGACGGCGGAGCCCATCACCTGGCCCACCGGTTCGAACCCCACGGCGCGCAGTGCGGCGAACTCGCCGGTCGACAGCGCCGAGGACCAGGTGCCGCTGCGGCGCAACTCGTCGATGCGTGCGGCCGCCACCGGGGGCAGCCCGGCCCCCGTCCATTCCCCGCTCATGGACACCAACTTCCTGCTCCGCGCCCCGACCGAGGGCATAGCGGGTTCGAGTCTATGCCCGGTCGCCGCAGGCCGGGCAACGGGAGTCCGGGGTCGTGGGCGCTGTCTGCGCCGCGGGTGTGATAACTTGGTGGATGCAAGCAACGAAGTATCCGGGTGGCAAGCACGGGCGAGGGGGAGGCGGAGCGTGATGGGCAAGGGGACGGTCCATGACAACGGAGGGAAGACCGGGCACGGGTCCGGCGCGGCCCCCGTAGGCACCGCCACCGCCGAGGAGGCCGGCGCCGGCCTGGGAATCGAGATCGTTCGGTTCAGCCGGCTCATGGCCGCATGGAAGCACCGGGCCAAGAACGAGCCGGGCGCGGCCGAGCGCATTCTGCTGGCGCGCCTGGTGACGGACGGAGCCCGGCGGGCGACCGACCTGGCGGCCGAGGCCTTCCTCGACCTGTCGACGGTCAGTCGTCAGGTGCGCTCGCTCGTCGAGCGTGGCCTGGTCGAGCGCCGCCCGGACCCGGAGGACCGGCGCGGTTACCTGCTGACCGCGACCGACGCAGGACACGAGACGTACATGGAGTTCCGGCGTCAGCGCGACGCCGAGCTCGGGGCGCTTCTCGCGTCCTGGTCGCCCGAGGACCGTTATCAGCTCATCCGGCTGATGACGCGCCTCAACGACGACTTGGTGGACTTCACACACGGGCACCTCGGCGCCGGGCCGCACTCCGGCACCGCGGTGGAGCAAGGAGAAAAGCACGCATGAGCAGCACGGCAGCGTCCCCGACACGCGGGGGAACGGCGGCGATACCCGACTCGGGAGGCCGGCTGACCCACCGCCAGATCCTGACCATCCTCAGCGGCCTGATGCTGGGGATGTTCCTGGCGGCCCTCGACCAGACCATCGTCAGTACGTCGATCCGTACCATAGCCGACGACCTGCACGGCCTCAGCTCGCAGGCCTGGGTCACCACGGCGTACCTGATCACCTCGACGATCGCGACGCCGCTGTACGGCAAGCTGTCCGACCTCTACGGACGCAAGCCGTTCTTCCTCGCGGCGATCACCATCTTCGTCGTCGGCTCGGCGGCCTGCTCCTTCTCCACCTCGATGACCGAACTCGCCGGCTTCCGTGCCTTCCAGGGCATCGGCGCCGGCGGCCTGATGTCGCTGGCGCTCGCGATCATCGGCGACATCGTGCCGCCGCGTGAGCGCGCCCGATACCAGGGCTACATGCTCGCCATGTTCGGCTCCTCCAGCGTCATCGGCCCGCTCATCGGCGGCTTCCTCGCCGGCCAGAGCAGCATCCTGTCGATCACCGGCTGGCGCTGGGTCTTCCTCGTCAACGTGCCGGTCGGCATCATCGCGCTGTTCGTCGTCGCCAGGGTGCTCAATCTTCCGCACACCCGGCGTGACCGTCGCATCGACTGGTGGGGCGCGGTCACCATCGCCATCGGCGTGGTGCCGCTGCTGCTCGTCGCCGAGCAGGGCCAGAGCTGGGGCTGGACCTCGACGAAGGCCGTCATCTGCTACGCCATCGGCGCCGTCGGCCTGATCGTCTGGGTCTTCGTCGAGCGGGCGATGGGCGACGACGCGCTCATCCCGATGCGGCTCTTCCGCAGCGCCGTCTTCTCCAAGACCAGCGTGCTCTCCGTGCTCGTCGGCATGGGCATGTTCGGCGGCCTGCTGCTGATCCCGCTCTACCTGCAGATCGTCAAGGGCGTCAGCCCCACCAAGTCCGGCCTGCTGATGCTGCCGCTGATGATCGGAATGATCGCCGGCACCATGGTCGTCGGGCGGATCATCTCCAAGACCGGCCACTACAAGATCTTCCCGGTCATCGGCACCGCCCTGATCACAGCGGCCATGCTCCTGTTCCACTACCGGATCCAGTGGAACACCGCGCTGCCGGAGACCATGGCCTACATGGCGCTGTTCGGCATCGGCCTCGGCGCCTGCATGCAGATCCTCACCCTCGCGGTGCAGAACGCCGTCGAACCCAAGGACATGGGCGTCGCGACCGCGTCGGCCACGTTCTTCCGGCAGATGGGCGCCACGGCCGGTACGGCGATCTTCCTCTCCGTGCTGTTCAGCAACGTGACCACGAAGATCGGCTCCGCCTTCCGGGCCGCCGTCCCGACCGCCGACTTCCAGGCGGCGGTGCACGACCCGGCCGTCATCTCCAACCCGGCCAACGCCCCCGTGCTCGAGATGATCAAGCACCCCTCGGCGGGCGGCGGCGCGGCCTCCGGCGTGCTCAACGACTCGTCGTTCATCCAGCACCTCGACCCGCGCCTCGCAGAACCGTTCAAGGTGGGCTTCACCGACGCCATGCACGTGGTCTTCGTGCTCGGCGCCGTCGTGATCGCCCTGGGCTTCCTCGTCGCGCTGTGGACCAAGGAGGTGCCGCTGCGCAAGGTCTCCGGCCTGGAGGCACGCGCGGCGGAGAACACGCAGGGCGCCCCTGCCGACGCGGCACCGGCAGCCGCCCCTGCGGCGGCCACGGCCGTGCTCGACCACGTCAACGGCACCGCGCGCAGCGTCATCGGCGGCCATGTGCTCGACGGCACGGGAGCGCCCGTTCCGCAGGCCGTCGTCACCCTGATCGACGTCGCGGGCAGGCAGCTCGGCCGTACGACGGCCGACGAGAGCGGCCGGTACGCGGTGGACGCCACCGCCGCGGGCACCTACGTCCTGATCGGCTCCGCCGGAGCACGCAAGCCGCAGGCGGCGACCGTGGTCGTGGGCGACGCCCCCGTCGAGCTCGACCTCGTGCTCGGCGGCACGGCCGGCCTGACGGGCGCGGTGCGCGACGCGGCGGGCGGCGACCCGCTGCCGGGCGCGCTGGTGGTCGCCACCGACGTGCGCGGCGAGGTCATCGCCTCCGGCGCATCCAGCCTCGACGGCGGCTTCGGCTTCACCGACCTGGTCCCGGGCTCGTACACCCTCGCGGTGAGCGCGGCCGGCCACCGCCCGGCGGCCCTCCCGGTCGAGGTCAACAGCGGCATCCCCGGCCACTACGAGATCCGCCTGGAGCCCGGCGCCCGCGTCCGCGGCGTGGTCCGCAGCACCACCGGCAAGCCGCTCGACGACGCCCAGGTCACCCTGGTCGACGCCGGAGGCAACGTGGTCTCCACGTCCACGACGGGCACCGACGGCGAGTACGGCTTCACGGACCTCGCCGCCGGCGAATACACGGTCATCGCCAGCGGCTACGCCCCCGTGGCCACGCCGCTCCGCCTGGACGGCGCCGGCCTGGAAGGGTTCGACGTCGACCTGGACCACGAGGACCCGACGGCGTAAGGCGCGCCGAGAAGCACTGAAGGGGCCGTGCCCGGTGACATCACCGGGCACGGCCCCTTTGCTGTGACGTGATTGCTATGGCGTGGCCTTCAGCGCGGCCACGAACGCCGACCACGCGGCGGCGGGGAAGAGGAGAGCGGGCCCGCTCGGGTCCTTGCTGTCGCGGACGGGAATGACGCCGGGGAAGCCGTCGGCTACCTCGACGCAGCTGCCGCCGCTGCCGCCGCTGTAACTGCTCTTGCGTCATATCGCGGCGCACAAGTCGTGCGGTGTCACCCTCTGAAGTCCTCCATCGCCGACTCAACCAGGGCGAGGGACGCCTCCGGGGACAACGCGGCGGCCCGGACAAGATCGTAGGCCAGCTGATTCTTGTTGACCAGGATCGGATCGTCCAACAAGCTTCCGGTGGACGGTCCTTCGACGTAAGCCAACGGAGGGGCGTCGGCAAAACGTCATCAGCGTGAGGAATCCCTCGAGCAGTGCGTGGGCGCCGGCCGAGTAGGGCAACACCTGCACGATGATCCCGTTCCGCTGCGCCATCTCGGCAATGTGCGCGAATTGTGCCCGCATGACTCCGGCGCCCCCAATGGGGCGCCGGAGAACGCTCTCGTCGAGGACAGCCCAAAACAGCGGTGCTGTTGGGCCCTTGAGACTCTGCGCGCGCTCCAGCCGTGCCGACACCCGCTCCTCGATCTCCTCGTCGGTTGCGACGGGGTCGAAGGCGCGGAACACGGCACGCGCATAGGCCGGGTTTGCAGCAAGCCTGGGACAAGGGCTGCGGCGTTGCGTACCGGAAGTACTTCCCCGGCCGGTACCGTGACGCGGTGGTCGTCGAGTACCACGGGTTCTCGCACACGGTCGACGAGAAGGCGATCGAAGCGGCGTGGCAGTCCTGGCTCGGTCGGGTGGCCGCCCGGACACGCGGCAGGGGCGTGACCAGGAATTCGCCCTGCATCGGTCACCGGGGTGCCGGAAAGCCGGAGTTCCGCCACGTCATCGGTTGACGCCGGCGATGAAGAGGCTGAGCAACAGCGCGCCCATGGCGACGGGGACGCACGCCAGGCTCAGCAGCAGGGGGAGGAAAGCGGTCAGACAGCCGGATCCCGCTGCCGTGCCGGCGTGTTGGACGGGGGACTGTGCCGGTCGTCCCGTCGCCGGCTGCAGGCGCATGCGCAGCGCGGCGCGCTTGGAGACGGTCACCGTCCCGGGTGCCGCGCTGCGCACGGCCTGGACCACCGCGGCATCGGCCGTGCCGCCGTCGGCGAGTCCGTCGACGTACAGCCGGACGCCGTGGGCGTCCGTGAGCGTGAGTCGGTCGGTGCTCTTGCCGCGTCCGCCGATCTCGATGCGCCCGACCTTCGTCAGCCGGGTCAGGTCGATGCTGCGCCGGCCCGATACGGTGTGTGCGGTCAGCAGGCCGCCCTCGCGCAATTGGGTGTGACCGGCCCTGTGGGCGAAGTAGAACGCTGACCCAGCGACGACGGGAGATGCCAGCGCGACAACGCACGCCGCGTTGTTCACCAGACCGGCACGGGCGAGCAGCCCCGGGACCACGACGAGAACGGGAAGGACCAAGGCGGCGGCTACCGTGGCGAGCCGTTGGCCCGTCAGGCCTTGGCCGGCGGAGGCCGGCACGGATATGGCGCCCATGGCGTCGTCGGTCGGTTCGCGCGTCACAGCCCGGAACCGTACCGCAGAACGTCACTCGGGCATGACGCTCAGCAGCCGCTTGCCGGTGGTCGTGCGGGACTCCACGCGGCGGTGCGCCGCCGCGGCGTCCGCCAGCGGGAAGACGGTGACCGCCGGGGCGGCGACGACCTCGGCGTAACCCCCGCCGTCCGTGAACGCGGTCACCGCCTGGCCCGTACTCAGGCCGGTGACGCCCTCGCCCACGGCGCGGGTCCGGCCCGAGACCTCCAGGCCGGGGGTGAACGGCAGTCCCGGCACCTGGTATCCCGTGCTGCGGGACTTGATGTCGGCGAAGTTGACGCCGGCGTAGGCGACGTCGATGGTGTCCTCGCCCGCCTTGGGCTCCGGTGTCCCGGTCTCCGCCAGGCGGAGCACGTCGGGCCCGCCGAACTCCTCGATCACGAGTCGCGCGTATGCCGGTCCCCTCAGCTGGAGCGTTCGACTACAGTGTTTGATGCAAAGTGAACACCGTGAGTGGAAGCATTTCATCGAACACTGGGCAAGGGGAGCAGGGAGAAGCGTCGTGAGCAGCCACCGGCCCGCACCCGAACACACCCATCCCGACGACGTCCCCGTCGTGACCGCGTTTGCGGCCCTTGCGGACCCCGTCCGCCTCCAGCTGGTCCGCGAGCTCGCCGGGTCGCCGGAGTGGACGCGCGCCTGCGGCAGCTTCGACGTGCCGGTGGGCAAGGCGGCGCTCAGCCACCACTTCACGGTGTTGCGACGGGCCGGGCTGATCGAGCAGAGGGACGTGGGCGCCAGGCGCGTCAACCGCCTGCGGCGCGAGGAGTTCGAAGCGCGTTTCCCGGGTCTGCTGGCGCTGGCGCTGCGGGACGACCGCTGACGCGCACGGCTCGGCTCGCGTTGACCGCGCGCGGTCTCACCGGTCGGTGACGGTGAAGGCGCGGGCGGCCGGCGTGCACGCGAGCGCCTCACCGCAGCTGGCGCGCGTCGCGGTCAGCGTGGCCGAACCGGTACGGCCGGCGCGGAAGCCGGCCTCGCTACGAGCTGTCCTGCAGGATGTGCAGGTCAAGTCCTCACGGATCTGCGGCGATTTCTCGCCGCAGATCCGCCGGCTCAGCTGCACGCGCCGTCGTTGTTCCACGCGCCGGAGGAGCCGCCGGGGACTTCGTCCTCGTTCCACTGGTTGGCGGTCCAGTTGTCGCCGTTGTAGGAGACCTTCTGGCCCGAGGTGTAGGCGGTCGAGGAGTTCCACGCCGCCGCGCAGGTGCCGGTCGGTGTGGGGGTCGGGGTGGGTGTCGGTGTCGGTGTCGGTGAGCCGGTCGGCGGGGTCGCGCCGGCGAACTGGGCGGTGTACTTGGTGAAGTCGTACGCGTTCTGCGTCACGCTGCTGCACTCGCTCGACGTGTTCCCGTTGTTGTCGGGCGGGTTGCACTCGCGGTCCCGGTTGACGGACCAGAACGTGTAGCGCGACATGCCGTTGGACTCGGCGAAGTTCAGCACCGTCTGGAAGTCCGACTGGTAGAAGTACTCGCCGCTGTCGGTGCGGCCGTTCATCGACGAGATCCCCTCGTGCGCGTACGCGGTCGCGGACGACCAGCCGAAGGTGCTCACCAACTGCGAGTTGAAGTCCTGCAGCGCGGTGATCTGGCTGGACGCACCGGAGAATCCGCCGTCGAACGGCATGAGCGAGAAGTTGTCGGGCGTGAACCCGAGGCTCTTGGCGTTGTTCAGCAGCTGCTGACCGAACCAGTTGGCGCCGGTGGTCGTGGACGGGATCGTCACCGACACATACAGGCCCGGGTTGTTCTGTTGCAGGATCTGGGCCGCACCGAGCTCGTTGCTGATGGCGGTGGAGTTCTCGATCTCGGGCTCTTCGAGGTCGAAGTCGATGGCGTGCAGGCCGTAGGCGCTGATCACCTGCTGGTAGGCGGCGGCCGTGGCCGCGGGGGTGCCGCACTCCTGGCCGAGCTTGGTGCCGTTGTAACCGCCCGCCGAGACCGACACGTCGCCGCCGCCGGCGCGGACCTCATTGATGACGGAGGCGACCTGGGTGTCGGAGGAGACCGGATCGGTGCCGTCCCAGGTGGGGGTGCAGCCGCCGCCGCTCGGGGCCAGGATGAAGGCCAGCTCGAAGGCCTTCTGCCCGGTCGCCGACATCACCTGGCCGAGGTCGGGTGCGCTGGAGTCGAGCGTGTAGTAGTACGGTGCCGAGCCGTACCAGTTGGAACCGAGTGCGGCGGTCGTGGCGGCGTGGCCGGTGTTCGCGGCCGCGAGCAGGGCACCGGCCGCCAGGACGGCACTGGCGGCCGCCGCGGGGAGAATTGACGTTAATCTTCGCATCCGTCCACCTCGTTCAATGCAGGGTTGATACGCAGGTTGATGCGGGGCGGCACGGGAGTGACCGCCCGGGTACGGGCAATGTGGCCTAGACCACCTGAGCTGTCAAGGTCTAGACCAGGTTCGGTCCGTGTGGGGGTGACTCAGGGGGAAGGGGAGCCGGGCGGGAAGAAATCGCGGCGCCCACGCCTTGTACCGGAACATGAAGGCGATCGTGTACACGCAGCATGGCGGCACCGATGTTCTGACGCTGGCCGAGCGGCCGGTTCCGGAGCCGGGACCCGGGGAGGTACGCGTCCGGGTACGGGTGTCGGGGGTGAACCCGACGGACTGGAAGACGCGGCGGGGGCTCACCGCCACCGGTGAGCAGGTCGAGCAGGTGCCCAACCAGGACGGTTCCGGGGTCGTCGACGCCGTCGGTGAGGGCGTGGACCCGGCGCGGGTCGGGGAGCGGGTGTGGCTCTGGCTCGCCGCCCACGGCCGACCCAATGGCGGGACCGCGCAGGAGTACGTCGTGCTTCCGGAGCGGCACGCGGTCGCTCTGCCCGACAACGCCTCCTACGAGCTCGGCGCGGCCCTCGGCGTCCCCGCGCTGACCGCGCACCGCTGCCTGACCGTCGCCGACGGCGGACCGGCCAGGCTCGCACCCGGTGCCCTCGACGGACGCACCGTGCTGGTCGCCGGGGGAGCGGGCGCCGTGGGCAACGCCGCGATCCAGCTCGCGCGCTGGGCCGGTGCCACGGTCGTCGCGACGGTGAGCGGGCCCCGCAAGGCGGCGCTTGCCAAAGCCGCGGGCGCCCACCACGTCGTCAATTACCGTGACCAGGACGCCGCACAGCAGATCCGCGCGGTCGCTCCGGACGGCGTCGGGATCGTCGTGGAGGTCTCGCCGGCCGTCAACGCCGGGCTGGACGTGGCGGTCGCCGCGCCCAACGCCGTGGTCGCCTTCTACGCCAACAACGGCGGGGACACCGTCACGCTGCCGGTCCGCGCCTCCATGTCGCCAAACCTCCGCTGGCAGGGCGTGCTGCTGTACACCGTGCCCGAGGAGGCGCTCGCCCACGCCGTCGCCGATGTCTCGGCGGCCGTCGCCGACGGTGCGCTGCGGGTCGGCGAGGAGGCGGGACTCCCGCTGCACCGCTACCCGTTGGACAAAACCGCGGACGCGCACGCCGCCGTCGAGGGAAACGCCGTGGGTAAGGTGCTGGTCGAGGTGTCTGCGGACTGATGACGGACGGATTGATCACGGACGGATCGACGACAGGACGAGGACGACGATGCGGATAGGGCTGCTGGGGACGGGGCCGTGGGCGCGCAGCACTCATGCACCGGCGTTGAACGCGCATCCGGATGTGGACTTCACCGGTGTGTGGGGACGCAGGCCCGAAGCGGCGGCCGCGCTCGCCGAGGCGTGCGCCGTTCGCGCTTACGACGATCCCGACGCCCTGATCAAGGACTGCGACGCCGTCGCCATTGCGCTGCCCCCGGCCGTGCAGGCACCTTTCGCCGTGCGGGCCGCCGAGGCGGGACGCCACCTGCTGCTGGACAAGCCGCTCGCGGTGACCGTGGAGGACGCACGGCGGGTGGCCGATGCCGCCGCCGACAACGCCGTCGCCTCCGTCGTCTTCTTCACCATGCGGTTCGGCGCCGCGACACGGCCATGGATTGCCGAACAGGCCGCCGCGGGCGGCTGGTTCACGGCTCGGGCCGACTGGGTGGCGTCGGTCTTCACCAGCGGGACCAGCCCCTACGCCGCATCGCCCTGGCGGCGCGAGAAGGGCGCCCTGTGGGACGTGGGGCCGCACGCGCTGTCGGTGCTGCTGCCGATTCTCGGTGACGCCGTCGACGTGCACGCGGTCCACGGGCCCGGCGACACCGTGCACCTGGCGTTGCGCCATGCGGACGGCGCGTCCAGTACGTCGACGCTCAGCCTCACCGCACCGCCCGCCGCGGCCGGGGTCGGCGTGGAGCTGCGGGGCGACAGCGGCGTCACGACGCTTCCACCGCGCGCCGGCGGCGACACCCAGACCGCCGCGTTCGGCCGGGCCGTGGACGCACTGATCACCGCGGCGCGCACCGGGGAGCCTCACACCTGCGACGTACGCTTCGGACAGCGCGTCGTGGAGATCCTCGCGGCCGCCGAACGCGACGCCACCTGACATGCCGGACGAGAAACAGGAGCACGGTGGAGATCGTCATGGAGAAGCGAGAACCGGGCCACCGCGTCATCGCGGTGGCCGGCTCCCAGCACGTCACCGTCGAGATCGACGGCCGGGTGGTCGCCGACTCCCGACGCCCGGTACTCGTCTACGAAACGGGCCTGCCCGTGCGCTACTACCTGCCTCCGGAGGACGTCGACCTGGCCGTTTTCGAGCCCACCGAGACGCACACCACCTGCCCCTACAAGGGCGTGGCCTCCTACTGGACGTATCTCGGCGACGGCGCCGCCGAGCAGGGCGCCGCCGAGGCCGTGCGGCGCTCCGACGTGGTCTGGTCCTATCCGGATCCGCTGCCGGACGTCGCGCAGATCAAGGGCCACCTGTCGTTCTACGACAACGTCGCCGACGTCACGGTGGAAGGCCCCACGCCCGACGGCCCGCCCGACGCGCCCGGTTTCGCGTCGGCGTAGCACTCCACCACGTGCGTATCCAGCGGGAACGGCACCGGCGTCGCACCGAAGACCAGCCGCCGGGCCTCCTCGGCGGCGTCCCCGACGGCATGTGCGGCGGCGGCCGACAGCTCGGCGGGCGCGTGCACGATGATCTCGTCGTGCTGGAAGAACACCAGCTGTGCGCGGTGCCCCTCGCGCCCCTCACCGAGGTCGGCGAGGCGGCGGCGCAGCGCGGCGAGCATCGCGAGCGCCCAGTCGGCGGCGCTCGCCTGGATGACGAAGTTGCGGGTGAACCGGCCCCACGAGCGGGCCGCGCGCTGCTCGTCCCGCGTACCCGCACCGGCGCCCTCGCCGAAGCCGTCTTCGTCGCCGTCGGCCTGCTGCCACCGCGGTCCGGGCCGCGGTGACGTCCGGCCGAGCCGCGAGCGGACGACGCCGCCCGCCTCCCCGGTCCGCGCAGCGCTCTCGACCAGCTCCATCGCATCGGGATAGCGGCGCCTCAGCACCGCGACGAGCTGTCCGCCTTCGCCGCGCGTCTGCCCGTACATCGCAGCAAGCAGTGCGATCTTCGCCCGCCCGCGGTCCCCGTCGAACGCCGAACGCGCCAGCGCCGCGTACAGATCGCCCTCGGCCGCAGCCCTGGCCAGCCCCTGATCACCCGACATCGCGGCGAGCACCCGCGGCTCCAACTGCCCGGCGTCGGCGACGACCAGACGGCAGCCGGGGTCGGCGACGACGGCCGAACGCAGCAGTCGCGGAATCTGCAGCGCACCGCCGCCGCGCGTCGCCCAGCGCCCCGAGACCACCCCGCCGACCACGTACTCCGGACGGAACCGGCCGTCGCGCACCCACTGTTCGCGCCAGGCCCAGCCGTGCGCGGCGTGGATGCGCGAGAGCTCCTTGTAGCGCAGCAACAGCTCGGCCGCCGGATGGTTCGACTCGCGCAGCACCCACGACCGGGTCGAGGGAAGCGGAACGCCGGCACGGGCGAAGGCGGGCAGCACCTGGGCGGGGGAGTCGGGGTTGACGGGACTGCCGATCGCCTCCTGAAAGCGGGCCGCCAGCTCGGCGAGCAGCTTGGGCCGCGCCCCGCCCGACGGCCGCGGACCGAGCAGCCCCGTCAGCAGCTCGTCATGGACGGCGGCGCTCCAGGGCAGCCCGTCGTGGGACATCTCCACGGCGGCGAGGGCGCCCGCGGACTCCGCCGCGCACAGCAGGCGCATCCGCTCCGGATGCGCCACGGAGGCGATGCGCCGCTGCTGTTCGCGGTGGACGGCGACGAGCACCTCCAACGCATCGGCGCCGGGTGGCAGTCGGTGGCGGTCGGCGGCGAAGAGCACGGGCAGGCCGGCAGCGGCGCCCTCGCCGGGTTCCGGCAGATCGTCCGGCTCGGTCACCCCGCGCAGCCGCGCCCAGGCGGCGCCCAGGGAACGCGGTTGCCGGTGGCGCTCCTCGTACCCGAGGAGCAGGGACTCGACGAGCTTGACGTCGTGGCAGCGGGACGGGCGTGTCGGCCGACGCTCCAGCAGCCCCGGGTAGCAGGCGTCGGTCGACGCCCACACCCAGCGCGGGGGCGTCCCGGCCGGCCGCGTTTCGCGGGCGGCGACGGCCGAGGCGAGATCGCTGACGGCCTCGGGGTCCCCCAGCGGTGTGCCGTCCTCGGCCAGCCGCTGCAGCCGTCCGCCCGGGCCGACAGGGTCGGGCACCGCGGCGATCCGCTCAGGCACTGCCGGGCCCGCCGCACTGGCCGTGCCCGCCGTCCGAACTCGAACGTGCGATCGAGATATTCACAATCCGATGCTAGCGGCGGGCACCGACAATTCCCGGCACGGCAGTCGCGGGAGCGCGCGGGGCTCAGAAGCCGGGCTGCCAGCTGATCGCGTGGTGGGTGGTGATGAGCGCGGCCAGGATGGCGATGTCGGCGACGCCCAGGATGAGGCCGAGTAGTGCGCGGGCGCGCCGCCGCGTGCCGCGGACGAGGGCGACGGTGGCGAGGATGATGGCGAGCGGCCCGAGGACCGCGTTGAGGACGAAGGTGCCGAGCAGCCCCAGAACGAACGACGCGACGGCGGTGCCGTCGGCATCCGAGCGTGCTGTGGTCGCTGCCGTGGCAGGGGCGACGGTTTCCATGATCGGCTTCCCGGTGGACGGAGGAATGGGGAGGGGATTACCTGTTGCGGGCGCGGGCGATGCGCTCGCGGGCGGCGAAGAGGACGAGCCAGCCGCCGATGAAGGCGACGGCGGCCACGAAGACGGGGGCCGGCGCGTACGCGGCGGCGCCGAACAGGGTCCCCAGGGCGATGACGAGCATCAGCAGAGCCATGACAGGCCTTTCGGGGCGGCGGAGTTCCGTGACGTTACGTTTGAGTGAACAATTGTGGTGACAGTTGTTCACTGACATCTCCACTCTACTCTGGCGCGGTTGGGCGAACGACTGTTTACTGGATGATGTGAGTCACATCGCCGGGGCCCGCCAGGCCCAGAAGCAACGCACTCGTCAGGCGCTCCTCGACGCAGGTCTGAGGCTGCTCGAACACCAGAGCCTGAGCAGCCTCGGCCTGCGCGAGATCACCCGCGAGGTGGGCGTCGCGCCCGCCGGCTTCTACCGTCACTTCCGCGACATGAGCGATCTCGGCGTCGCTCTCGTCTCGGAGTCCTTCGGCAGCCTGCACGCCATGGTTCGTGCCATCCGCGGTGAGCAGGCGAAATCGGACGAGGTAATCGACGGCACGGTCGCCGTGATCGCACGCTACGTCCGCGAACACCGTGCCCATTTCCGCTTCATCGCCCGCGAACGCCACGGCGGTATGCAGCAGGTGCGCGAGGCCATCGCCGCCGAACTCGACAAGTTCGCCGAGGAGCTCGCCAGCGATTTGTCCGCCCAGCCGGAGTCCGAGGGCTGGTCGCAGGAGGACATCAGGATGCTCGCCGGCCTCTACGTCAACCAGATGGTGCTGATCGCGACATCCTTCCTCGAAGCCTCTCCCGACGACCCTGAGTCCGAGGAGCGCATCGCGCGCACCGCACGCAGGCAGCTGCGCCTCATCCACCTCGGCCGCCTCCACTGGCTGGACGGCTGAGAGCGTGCGGCCGGGCGTGCAGCCCGGGTATGCGTCACCATGATCAGGGAAGTCAGTCAGCAGGGACGCGCACCGGAGGGCGGGCCTGCGGTCGACACGTCCGGGAGGCACTCGATGGCGACTGCCGGTCACGTCGGCCCCGACCGTCCCGCGGGCCGCCCCCTCGCCACCGTCACCACGGCGGTGCCCGCCAGACTCGACCGACTGCCCTGGTCACGATGGCACTGGATGATCGTGATCGGGCTCGGCACCGTCTGGATCCTGGACGGCCTCGAAGTGACCGTGGTCGGCAACATCGCCTCCCGCCTCGCCCAGCACGGCAGCGGCCTCGCCATCACCAGCAGCGAGGTGACGGGCGTCGCAGCCGCCCTCTACGTCGCGGGAGCCTGTTTCGGTGCGCTCTTCTTCGGCTGGCTCACCGACCGCCACGGCCGTAAGAAGCTCTTCCTGATCACCCTCGCCGTCTACCTCGCATCGACCGCCCTGACCGCCGTGTCCTTCCAGAGCTGGTGGTTCTTCGCCTTCCGCTTCCTGACGGGCTTCGGCATCGGCGGTGAATACGCGGCCATCAACTCGGCCATCGACGAACTGATCCCGGCCACCTACCGCGGCCGCGTCGACCTGATCATCAACGGGAGCTTCTGGCTCGGTGCCATCGGCGGCTCGCTGCTCTCCGTGTTGATGCTGAACACGGCAATCTTCCCCGTCGATGTCGGCTGGCGGCTGACCTTCGCCCTCGGCGTCGTCCTCGGCCTGGTCATCCTGCTCGTCCGGCGCAACGTGCCCGAATCGCCGCGATGGATGTTCATCCACGGACAAGGGGCCGAGGCGGAAGCGCTCGTCTCGGCCATCGAGGAGGGCGTCGAGCAGCAGACCGGCCGCCGGCTCCCGCCCGCCACCGTCGAGATCACCATCCGGCAGCGCGAGAGCACCGGATTCCTCACCGTGGCACGCACGGTCTTCCGCTCCTATCCGCGCCGCACAGTGCTCGGCCTCGCCCTCTTCATCGGCCAGGCGTTCCTGTACAACGCCATCACCTTCGGCTTCGGCGCGATCCTCACCACCTACTTCAACACGCCGTCCGGGCACACGGGGTACTACTTCCTCGTCATCGCCGTCGGCAACTTCCTCGGCCCGCTGCTGCTCGGTCGCCTCTTCGATACGCTGGGGCGACGCCCGATGATCTCGGGCACGTACATCCTCAGCGGGCTGCTTCTCTTCGGCACCGCATGGCTCTTCGGCGGCGGGCACTTGAGCGCACTGACGCTGACCGCCTGCTGGGCCGTCGTGCTCTTCTTCGCCTCCGCCGGCGCCAGCAGTGCATACCTGACCGTCAGCGAGATCTTCCCCATGGAGACCCGTGCCATGGCGATCGCCTTCTTCTACGCGGTGGGCACGGCGGCCGGGGGCATCAGCGGCCCGCTGCTCTTCTCCGACCTCACCAGCACCGGCCATGTCGGCGACACGGTGCTCGCCTTCCGGATCGGTGCCGCGCTGATGACGCTCGCCGGCATCGTCGCCGCGTTGCTCGCCGTGCGTGCGGAACGGCGTTCTCTCGAGGAGATCGCCACACCGCTTTCCGCGCAGGTCCCATAGACCTGACGGGTCATCATCCAAATAGCTGAATGACAGTCAGATATGTGTGGACATCTGCGCGCGCCCATGACATGCATGGCAGGTCCGCACCAATGTTCCTGCTCTACGTGCCTGGTCAGGGCCAGGCCGTGAAGGAGTGCGACCATGAGTGCAAGCATGCCGGGTGCGCCCGGCAAGTCCAGCAGGAGATACGCGGCTGTAGGTGCGGCGATCGTGGCGATGGCGGGGGCGGCCCTCGCCTTCGGCGCGCCGCCGGCCATGGCGGACACCGTCTCCGTCAACTACACCTGCACCGGCACCGGCGCCCCCAGCGGCGTCACCACCTCGCAGATCACCGTGACGGCACCCGCAACCGCCGCCGTGGGCAGCACCGTCGACCTCCAGGTGAGCCTGTCGACGGCTCAGACCGCCCCGATCGCCCTGCCCGCCAACGGCGTCCAGGGGCAGGTCGTGATCAACCTCGGCGGTGCCTCATCCGGGAGCGTCACGGCCACCGGCCTGACCGATCCCAGCGGGATCGCCGCCGGCAGCCCCGTCGTCCTGACCGGCGGCACAGCCTCCGTCCAGCTCAGCAACGCCGGGTCGGTCACCTTCACACCCGGCAACACCACCGTGACCGTCTCCGAATTCGGTGCGACGGTCAACTGCGCCGTCTCCGGAACCGCGCCGGTCGCCGCCACCACCCAGGTGTCGTGACGGCCGTCTAGCAGATCCGGGAAAACGGTTGCCCGGGGCGCCACGGGCAACCGCACACCACGCCACAGCGCGCGCCGAGCCGGACCAGTCTATCCGTGCAGCATAGTTGACGATGTGTCAATAACGGTGCCAGGCTGCCGCACGACCCGAGCGCCTGGAGGTTCCGGTGTCCCCTCAGCTCCCGAAGATGAGGCAGTGGCTCGACCGCGCGCTTCCGCTGCGGCCGCCCGAGCCCCCGCCCGGCCGATTCCTCCGCGTCGCGGGGAAGGCCGTGCACGTCGTGACGGACGGGCCGCAGGACGCCCCAGTCGTGGTGCTCGAAGCGGGGCTCGGCGGTTCGTGGCTCGGCTGGGACCCGGTGGTGGAGCTCCTGGCGGACCGCTGTCGGCTGGTGCGCGCGGACCGTCCCGGTCTCGGACGCAGCGAGCCGGCGCCCGTACCGCCGACGCTCGCCGGGCGCGCCCGCTGGGCCAGCGCCGTCCTCGATGCGCTGCGCGTCCGCGATCCAGTCGTCCTCGTCGGGCACTCGCTCGGCGGCCTGTACGCCGAGGCGTTCGCCCGGCTCTTCCCACAGCGCACCGCTGCAGCGGTACTGGTCGAGGCCGCGTCCGAAGGCGAGGTCGGGCCGCCCCAGCCGCTGCCGGCCGCGCGCATACGCACTGCGCGGGCGGTGGGGGAGACGCTGCGGCGGGCCGGACTCAGCCAACTCGTCGCCCCCGGGCTGCGCAGGCTCGGAGTGCGCACCCAGTCGCAGCTCGGCCGGGACCCGGTGGACGCCGGCTCCGCCTACCGCTCCGCCTACGGCACCGGACATGTGCTCACCGAGGCGCTCGTCGAACGCGCCCTGTTCCGCGATCTCGTCGCCGAACTCGAGGCGCTGCGCGGCGGGTTCGCCTTCCCGGCCGTCCCGCTGCGCGTGATCGCAGGCCCCGGCGTCGAAGTGGCCCGGCACCGTGCGCTCGCCGCGATGAGCCCGCTCGGCCGCTACGACGAGGTGCCGGGCACCAGGCACCTCGTCCCCGTGGACCGGCCCGACGCGATCGCCGGCTCCGTCTCCGAGGTGCTGGACGCACTCGCCGCACCGGCCTCACCGGTCGCATCGCCGTGCCGTACGGACCGGGTCAGGACGACTCCCCGTAAGTGATCAACGGGACGTCGTGCTGGTGAGCCGGCGGATCGTTGACGTTGACGACACCGAACGCGGCCGCCACGGCAAGCCCCGCGCTCGCCACCGCGACCGCCAGCGCCACCACGAGGATCCGAACGCCCATCGTCGCGCCTCCCCTCGGAATCAGACTGCGCACAGGTTATTGACGGTATGTCAACAGAGCAATAGCGTGGCGCGCCAGCCACTGCCGCGGGCCCGACCGCCTGCCGCTCGACATCTGCGTGTTCTGCATGACCCTCCGGGCCGCCGCCCGACGGCCCCCACGCCGGAAGGGGCAGCACGACGTGAGTGTCACCGAGACCACCCGCCCACTCCCCGCACCGTACGGCACCGCGCCGCCCGACCATCCCGAGCGCGGCGGCCCCGCCGGGCCGCGGATACGCCGGTGGCTCGCCGGGGCCGGGTCCGAACACCTCGGCGGCGCCTGGGCGGTCGGCGCGTGGCTGCTCGCCTTCGCCGGGCTGCTGCTGCAGGCGCCGGGCCGGATCGTCTTCGACACCAAGCTCGACATCGTTCTCACCCCCGGCACCTTCCTCTCCCGCCTCGCCCACCTGTGGGACCCGCAACAGTCGTTCGGCGGCCTGCAGGACCAGGCCGTCGGCTACGCCTTCCCGATGGGGCCGTTCTACGCGATCGCCGAAGCGCTCGGGATTCCGCCGTGGATCACCGAGCGGCTGTGGATGTCACTCATCGTCGCCGCCGCCTTCTGGGGCACGGTCCGGCTCGCCGAGCGGCTCGGCGTCGGAACGCCCGGGAGCCGTCTCGCCGCCGCGCTCGCCTATGCGTTGTGGCCCACCCTCACCGAACTCGTCGGCTCGACCTCGGCGGCCGTGCTGCCGCTCGCCCTGCTGCCGTGGGTGCTCGGCCCGCTCGTCAAGGGGACGAGGCAGGGCGGCTCACCGCTGCGCTGCGCCGCCGTATCGGCGTTCGCGGTGCTGTGCATGGGCGGGGTCAACGGCGCCGCCGTACTCGCCGTGCTGCCCGCGCCGCTGTTGTATCTGCTCACCCGCACCGCCGGCCCGCGCCGCAGGGCGCTGCTCGGCTGGTGGCTCGCCGCGGTAGCGCTGATCACCGCGTGGTGGTGGCTGCCGCTGCTGCTGCTCGGCCGCTACGGCTTCAACTTCCTGCCCTACATCGAGACCCCGCACACCACGGCCGGCACCATGGCGGCCACGGAGGCGCTGCGCGGCACCGGCAACTGGCTGGACTACCTCGACTTCGGTTCGCCTGCACTGCCGTCCGGCTGGGTGCTCGCCACCACCGGCTGGGCGGTCGCGGGCACCGCGCTCGTCGCCGCGCTCGGCCTCGGCGGCCTCGCCCGCCGCGACATGCCAGAGGCGCGCTGGCTGCGGCTGAGCCTCGCCCTCGGCGCGGTCGCGACGATGGCGGTCTATCCGGGGCGGCTCGGCGGGCCGTTGCACACCTGGCTCCAGGATCTCCTCAGCGGGCCCGGCGAGGCGTTCCACAGCATCTACAAGTTCCAGCCGCTGATCGCGTTGCCCCTGGTGATCGCCCTCGCCCATCTGCTGGGCCGTCCGCTGCCGTCGCCGCGGACGCGGGTGCTGCGCGAAGCAGCCGCCGCCGTGATCGCCGTGGTGGTCGCCGCCGGGCTGCTGGGAGCCGCACTGCCGTACCTCACGGGACGAGTCCTGCAGAGCGGCTCGTTCAAGGCGGTGCCCGACTACTGGAAGCAGACGGCGACCTATCTCGCCGGCCACGGCGGATCGGGCCGGGCACTGCTGGAGCCCGCCGCCTCGCACGGCTACTACTCCTGGGGCACCACCACCGACGACGTGCTGCAGCCGTATGCACAGTCGAACTGGGCCGAGCGCACCCTCGTCCCGATGGGCGGCGCCGGCTCTCAGCGCTACCTCGACGGCGCCGAGCAGGCGATGACTTCGGGCACCGAAGTGCCGGGCCTGGCCGCGTATCTGGCGCGCGGCGGCATCCGCTACGTGGTCGTACGCCACGATCTCGACCCCAGCCAGTTCGAGTTCGTCTCGCCCGCCCTCTACCACCGCACCCTCGAACTCTCCGGCTTCCACCAGGTGGCCGCCTTCGGCCCGGTGATGCCCGCCGACCCGATACGCAGCGACACTCCACTGCAGATCCAGGGCATCGACACCGGCTACCACGCCGTCGAGATCTACGAGGCGGACGATTCGAGCCTACGCCCCGAGAACCCCGTCTCCGTACTTCCGGTGAGCGGGACGGTCCAACTCAGCGGCGGCCCTGAGTCGTTGCTGCAGGCGTCGGGCACGGGCGGCACCGGCCTCGTCGACGGACGCGCGGTCACCCTCACCGGCAACGGCGGCGCGCCGTCCGGCAGCCCGCTCGTCGTCACCGACGGTCTGCGCCGCACCGACACCTCCTTCGGCCTGATCAGGGACAACGTCTCCTACACCTACACCGCGAACGGGACCAACCCGCCGGGCCGCACCGACGGCAGCGGAGGCGGAGCGCCGCGACAGCTGCTGCCCTTCGCGCCCCACAACCACCAGACCACCGCCGTGATCGAGGGGGCGGCCTCGGTGACCGCATCCAGTTACGGTTCCTGGCTGCTGCAGTCGCCGCAGTACGACCCCGTCAACGCCTTCGACGGCGACCCGGGCACCGCATGGGTGGAGGGGAATGCGGCGACACCCGTCGGTCAGTGGCTGCGCATCGACTTCGGCCGCACGCTCGACCTGAGCGGCGGCATCGGGGTGCGGCTCCTCGCCGACAGCAGTTTCCGCCCGGTCGCCACGAAGATCACCGTCACCACCGACCACGGTTCGGCCACCGACGCGGTCATCCCCGACGGCCGTGAGCAGCAGCTTGCCACGCCGCCGGGCACGACGAGCACGCTGAAGCTGACCTTCGCCGCAGCCAAGGGCGCCCAGCCGGGCGGCTTCGGCGCCGGCATCAGCGACGTCACCATCCCCGGTGTGCACGTCACCCGGTATCTGCAGGCGCCGCACGACGCCGCGACCGACGGGCCGGGCGGCGTCGTCTACTCCTTCCACCGGCAGACGAGCGACCCCGGCCTCCTCGGCCCCGCCGACCCCGAGACCGGCCTGGACCGCATCGTCACCCTCGACCGCGCCGACACCTTCACCCCCACCATGAGCGCCGTCTCCGTACCCGGCCCCGAGCTCGAACAACTGCTGGAACAGGCGGCACCGGTCCATGGGATCCGGGCGAGCGCCAGCTCCGTCCTCGGGAATCTGCCGGAGTTCAGGGCCGCCAACCTCGTCGACGGCTCGTATCTGACGGCGTGGATCGCCGGCGGAAGCAATCCCGTGGTGCACCTGAGCTGGCGGGGCAAGCGCACCGTGACGGAGCTGTATCTGGAACCGGCCGACGGAATCTCGGCCGCGCCCGAATCGGTGCGCATATCGAGCCCCGACGGGGTGCGCGAGGCCCGCGTCGGGGCCGACGGCCACGTCGTCTTCCCGGCGCTGCGCACCGACCGAGTCGACCTGACGTTCCCTCAGGTGAAGAACGTCACGGTGTACGACCAGATCACCGGCACCCGCCTCCCGCTGCCGGTGGGCCTCGCCGAGATCGATGTCCCGGCCCTCGCCGACCTGCGCAACGCCCCCACCGACACCAGCCGCAGCTTCCAACTCGGCTGCGGCAGCGGCCCACAGCTCACCGTCGACGGCATGACCTACCAGACCTCCGCCACCGGCACGGTGGGTGATCTCATCAACGGGCTGCCCGTGCAGCTGACACTGTGCACGGCCGATCAGCAGCTGCATCTGAGCGCAGGGCGGCACACGATCTCCGCGCCCGGCGACGGTGCTCCGCTCGCGATCACCGATCTGACGCTGACCGGCTCGACCGCCTGGAGCAGCCTGGGCGCAACGGCGCCTTCGGGCACACCGGTGCGCACCATCAGCCGCGAGGAGTGGGGTGACGAGACCCGCACGGTCACCGTCGGCGCGGGCCCCGCCGCATACCTGGAGGTCCACGAGAACCGCGCTCCCGGCTGGACGGCCACCCTCGACGGGAAGAAGCTGCAGGCGGTCACGCTCGACGGCTGGCAGCAGGCATTCGTCGTCCCCGCAGGGATGTCGGGCGCCGTGCACCTCCGGTACGGTCCGGCCACGCTGTACCAGGGGTCCCTTGCGGTGGGCGCCGTGCTTGCGCTGCTCGTACTGGCCGCGGCCTGCGGGGCGTTCGGGCGGCGCCGCGGGCAGCGCCTCGACGCGGTGGGGGAGCGGCCGCCGTGGACGGTCGCGGGGCCGGTGGTGGCCGTCGTCGTCCTGGGCGTCGTCGGCGGACCGATGGCGGCAGCGGCCGTCGTACTCGCCCTGCTCGCCTGGTGGGTGCCGACGGTAGCGCCCGCCGTAGCGGTGGTGGCGATGACCACGGCCGGGATCGTCGCAGCGACCGCCGTAGAGCACGGGATCTCGCCAGGACACGGAGCGTTCGGGCCCTGGGCCCAGGCGGCGGCGCTCACCGCGCTCGCCGCGGCGCTCGCCGCACCGGGTGCCAGAGACGAGGGACGCGCGGTGTCCCCGACGGCGGAGGAGCCCTCGTGATCGGCGGTCTCGCGCTCGCGCTGCTCTCCGCCGCCTGCTACAACGTCGGCATCCTCGTGGAGAAAGTGGCGCTCACCGGGCTGCCGCCGCTGCGGGTGCGTGATCCCGTCGCCCTGTTCCGGACGCTGTTCGGCAGGCCGTTGTGGCTCGGCGGGTTCCTGCTCATGCTGCTCGGGCTGGTCTGCCAGGTGACGGCGATGTCCCTGCTGCCCATCACCGTCGCGCAGCCGATGCTGGCCGCGGGACCCGCCGTCGTCGTTGCCGGCTCCGCCGTGGTGCTCAAGGAGCCGCTCGGCCGCTCCGATTACCTCGGGCTCGCCGCCATCGGCTGCTCGCTGGTGATGCTCGGACTGTCGTACGACCCAAGCCAGGAGCGGGTCGGGCACGGCCGGCACCCCGCGGAGGTGCTCACCGTCGCCGCGCTCTCGTGCGCCGCGGCGCTCGTCGTCTTCGCCGTCGCGGGCAGAAGCGCGCGCGGCGTCGTGTACGGGACGGCCGTCGGGCTGCTCAACGGCGTCGGCGGGCTGCTGGGCAAGGCATCGTCCGCGGTGATCGCGAGCGACGGACGGCACCCGCTCCAGGCCGTGCTCACCACCCCGTACCCGTACCTGTTCGGCGTGCTCGCCGTCGTCATGCTCGGCGCGATGCAGATCGCGCTGCAGCGTTCACGGGCGGCGATCATGGTCCCCGCCCAAGTGGTCGTCGGAAACCTGCATGTGATGGTCACCGGGACCCTGATCTTCGGTGAGCGGCTGCCCGCCGACCCGGTGCGCCTCGCACTGCGCCTGGCCGGCCTCGCCGTCTCCCTGTCCGTACTGGCGCTGCTGCAGCGCTCCCCGGAACGCGCCAGGCAGGAGCCGGAGCCCGAGCGCGTCACCGTCGCGCCGTAGCAACCGCCGATCGGTGCAGCGCCTCCGTCACCACGGCCGCGAACCGTTCGACCGTCGTCGTCCACTGCAGGTCGAGGGCGCGCCGCCGCGCCGCCGCGCCCATCGCCTCCCGCCGCCGGGGATCGAGCGCCAGGCTGGCCCAGGCCGAGGCGAAGCCGCTCTCCGTCGTCGTCAGCAGACCCGTGCTGCCGCTCACCACCGAGTCGCGCAGCCCCGGCACGTCGAACCCGACCGCCGGGGTGCGGCGCACCGCGGCCTCCGTGATCACCAGGCCCCACCCCTCCACCTGCGCCGGGTGGAGCAGCAGCCACGCCTCGCACAGCAGCCGGTGCTTGTCCGCCTCGCTGATCCGCCCGGTGAACCGCACGCCCGGGCCCGCCAGTTGCTCCAGCCGCTGCCGCTCGGGCCCGTCGCCCGCGATGACGAGCGTGCCTGCGGTGACCCTGCGCACCCGTTCCCACAGGCGCAGCAGCAGATCGATCCGCTTGTAGTCGGCAAGCCTGCCGAGGGCGAGGAAGAGCGGAGCGGGCGCCTCGGGCGCGATCGCCGTCGCGTCCTCGACGCCGTTGGTGATGACCCGGATCCGGTCCCGTGCGACGCCGATCTCCTCCAGGGCGTCGGCGGTCGACGGCGAGACGGCCACGAAGAGGTTGCCGCTGTGGGCGCGCGGCATCAGCACGCTTTCGGCGTACCGCCCGACCGCGGCGACGGGCCTGGGGAAGCGGATCGGCCACAGCTCGCTGTGCACATGGTTGACCAGGCAGACCGCGGGGATGCTGCGCAGCCACACCGGGCTGAGGTACGGCAGACCGTTGCAGACCTCCACCAGCAGGTCGCAGTCGCCGAGCCGTCGCCGGACGGCGAGGGGCGCGCTGAGGAACTGGCTGTACGCGCCGCCGTTGCGCACCACCCGGTACGGTCTGTCGCGGCCGACCGGCCCGCCGCACACGAGCGTGGCCCGGTGGCCCCGCTCGACGAGCCCGCGGGCGAGCCGGTCGATGAGCAACTCGGAGCCGCCCGCGTGCGGGCTGGCGAGATCGCGTCCGGCGAGGAAGGCGACATGCAGCCGATGAGGAGCCGGGCACGCAGCTGTGTCCGCGGTCGGGAGGGGTGCCGTACGGGTACGTATGCGTCCGCTGGCCATCCGCGCTTGCCTTTCGTCGTGGGGGGGGAGACGAGAGGAGCGGGCTTCACGCTAGGCAGTTGTTGACGAAACGTCAATAAATTGTGCACGCAACCATCTCGGTCGCGGCAACCGCCGTTAGCATCGATCACGCCGGGTGTCAGTCCGGCCGCGGATGCAAGGGGGCACGGCGATGGGGCGTCGCACGCAATCCGATCCCCCGACCCGGCCGTCCCGTCAGCGGATGGCTCCGGAGGACCGCAAACGGGCCCTCATCGAGACCGCGCTCGGCCTGTTCGCCTCACGGCCCTACGAGGCCGTCTCCGTCGACGACCTCGCCCGCGCGGCCGGCATGTCACGGCCCCTGCTCTATCACTACTACGGCAGCAAGTACGGGGTGTTCCTCGCCGCCCTGCAGACCTGCGCGGACCGGCTGACCTCCGCCGTCGACCGTGCCCACCGCTCCACGCCCGACGACTGGCTCGCCGCCGGGCTGCGCGCCTACCTGCACCACATCCGCGAGGACGCGCTCGGCTACACCACGCTGCTCGGCCACGGATCCGGGACGGCGACGAGTGAGGAGGAGGCGATCCTCGACAGCGCGCGCGAGGGCATCCTCGTCTCGTTGCTGGAATCGATGCGGATGCCGCAGGTGTGTGAGGCGGGGGACACCACCGCCGTGCCGGATCTGCTGCGCTCAGTGGTGCGCGGCTGGATCGGACTGGTCGAGATGATAGGCAGGGACTGGCTGCGCACCCAGGAGCCGGGCCGTGACCAGCTCGTCGCGCTGCTGCGCGAGCTGTTCGGATCCAGTGTGCTGACGGCCGCGCGGTACGACGCCCACGTCACCCGCTGCCTGCGTCAGGCGCGTGGGCTCGAAGGCGCCGGCATCGAACTTCCCGCCGGCACGTACGTACTCAGTGTTGCGCCCGAGTGACAACTCCGGGGTCCTCGCACATCTGTCGTGCACAGATTATTGACAGTGTGTCAATTGCTCTCTAGCGTGCCGTCAACGCGAAGCCATCCGGTACGTACCAGCTACCCAGGGTCGCCCAGGGAGACGTCATGCATGGCCGCCGTATCGTCGCGTTCCTCGTCTTAGGACTCGGGATCTTCCTCCTCGTCCTCGGCCCCATGCTGCGCTGGTTCGTGCTGCCGCGCGTGCAAGTGGCCCCGTACGACATGGACTTCACCGACATCAGCTCGGGACCGGGCACCTACCTCGACCCGGCCACCGGGAAGACGGAGTCCGGCACCCTCACCGCCACCCGGCACGCGCTCGGCGACGTGGCCGAGGGCAAGCGCGTCGGCAAGGCCGTCTGGGACATCTCCATCCGCCTCGACACCCCGCAGACCATCCACCTGCCCGACGCCCGCCAGGCGTTCAACCTCAGCGTCCACCGCTGGGTCTTCGACCGGCACACCACCACGTCGAGCCCCTGCTGCGGCGGCGACACAGGGATGGGCGCGGACGCCTACCTGAAATACCCGTTCAACACCGGCCACCACTCCTACCGAGTGTGGGACTCCACCGCGGGCAAGGCCTTCCGCGCCGACTACACCGGCACCCGCACGCTCTACGGCCGCACCTTCAACCAGTACACGATGATCGTGCCGCCCACCCCCATCGGCACCATCCAGGTGCCGCCTGCGGTCGTCGGACAGCCCACGCGCAAGGACGGCAGCCTGATCACGGTGGAGGAGTGGTACCACAACCCGGCCGCCGTCAACCTCGTCGACCCGCTCACCGGAGCACCCGTCGGCGGATCGAGCCACCAGATCGTCACCCTTCGCCTGCCAGGCGGCAGCAAGGACCTCGCCACCGCCCTCGACGTGCAGCTCCAGGCCACCGACGCCACCGAGAAGGCCCTGGTCGACAAGTTCGCGGGCAAGCACGACGGCCTGGCACTGCTGACCGGCCCCGTGCCCTACGGGATGGCCGGGCTCGGCGCACTCGGGGTGGCCGCCGGATGTGTCCTGCTGCTGCGCGGCCGCCCGGGCGCGCCCCGGCACCGACAGGCGACCGGGCCGGCGCCCGAACCCGCCCCGGCCGGCGGGGCACTGCGGTGAGCGCGACCGCATCCGCGGTGGCCGTGCCGCGGACGACGGTACGGCAACTGGTGCGTGCGCTGGCCAGCCCGGGCCCCGACCGCAGCGGATTCAGGCGGCTGCGCGCCCGCTACTGCGTCCAGCAGGCCGCCGAGTACTGCCCGTTGGCCGGCAGCACGGTGGTGGACGTCGGCGGCGGGGACGGCTGGTGCGCCGAGGTGTTCCGCGCGGCCGGCGCCCGGTGCGTCGTCGTCGACCCACTCCCCGTCCCCGCCCGCACCGGGCGCGCCACGGTCGTCGGCGACGGCTACTGGCTGCCGCTGCGGGAGGCGTCGGCCGATCTGTGCTACTGCTCCGACGTGCTGGGGCACGTCCCCGACCCCGTCGGGCTGCTCGACGAGCTGATCCGCGTCACGAGGCCGGACGGCACCATTCACCTCGCTTACACCAACTGGCGCTCGCCACGCGGGCGCACCCACTTCCCCGTGCGGACCGGACTGCTGCTGCGGCATGTGCGGCGGCGCAGCGACGTGGAACTGGTGGAGGCCGGGCCGCGCTACTTCCCGCGCGGCGTGCGGGCGCTGCTGCGCATAACCGTGCTGCGCATACCCGTGCTGCGCGGCTTCGCCGTGCAGGTCACCTTGCGGAGGACCCGATGACCGTCCCCGGCAGGCGACTGCCGTTCACCGCCGTCGACGAGTGCGCGGATCTGCTGGAACGACGCGGCGAACCCAATGTCATCCTGCTCGAACTCGCCGTCGCCGGACGGCTGGACGCCGGCCGGCTGCGCGCCGCCGTCGACTCGGCGTTCCAGGCCCACCCGATGGCCCGCGCGCGCCGGGCCGCCGCCGGGCGGTGGCGGTTCCGCTCCTCGTGGGAGATCCCCGAGCGGACCGACGCCGACCCGCTCACCGTCGCCGCGCCCGGCGCGGCGCCCGGGGACGAGCGCCGCCGCACCATGGACACGCCACTGCCGCTCGGGACATCACCGCTGCTCAGGCTGCGGCTGCTGCCCGGTACGGGCGACGGTGGCGACCGGCTGCTGGTCGGTGCCCACCACGCGCTCTTCGACGCCGTCTCCTGCCTAGGGTTCGTCACCTCCGTCGTCCGCCGCTACAACGGCGAGCCCGATCCCGAGCCGCCCCTCGACCCGGCCGTGGCGCGCGCCGGGACGCAGCCGGATCCATCCCATCCGGCGCCCACGCCCGCTCCGTCCCACGACGGCGGCCGCCCGGTGCGCATCGCCCGCACCGCACCCCGGCACACCCGCGGTTACGGCTGTGTGCTCTTCTGCCTCGACCCCGGAGCCACGACGGCGCTCGCCGCGGGCTCCCGCCGCCGCGGCGTGACCGTCAACGACGCCCTGATCGCCGCGACCGCCATCACCGTCGCCCGCTGGAACCGGGCCCACGGCCACCCGTCCGCTCCCGTCCGCATCACCATGCCGATCAACACCCGGGACGCAGCGCACCGCTTCGAGGTGATCAGCAACCTCTCCCGTCTCACCTCGGTCACCGCGACCACGGACGAACCGCGTGCGCTGCTCGCCTCCGTGGCCGCCCAGACCACCCTCGCCAAGCGCAGCTCCGCGCCCGCGGGCGGCCCGGCTGCCGTGCTGCTCGGGGCGCCGTACCTCCCGTACGCGGTGCGAAGATCCTTCGTGCCGACGGTGCGGCTGGCCGCCCGGATGTTCGCCGACACCACCATGGTCAGCAATCTCGGCAGGATTCCCGACCCTCCGCCCTTCGACGGCGCGGGCCCCGTCACCGCCCTGTGGATGGCCGCCCCCGCCCCGATGCCCCGCGGCCTGTCCGTCTCCGCCCTCACCGTCGCCGGCCGGCTCCACCTCGCGGTCCGCTTCCGCCGTGCCGCGCTGGACGAGGCGGCGGCCGGCGCCTTCACCGACCTGCTCGGCCACGCTCTTGAGGACGTGGCCTTACTCCCCACCGCACACGAGCGGTTGCCGCGCTGAAGGAGTAACCTCCCGTGACCGATCAGTGCCCCCCGCCCCCGGCGTCCGCGCCCGGACTGCGCGAGCTGTACGAGGACCCGGCCGTCCCCATTGCCTCCGGGCCCGAACGGGCACGCCGCCAGCTGCGGCTGATCGAACCGACCCTGGACGCCGCCCGCGCCGCCGACGCATGCTTGCGCATCCTCGACATCGGCTGCGGCGACGGCGCCGCCACATCCGTGCTCGCCCGGCGCGCCCGCGGCCACACCGTCATCGGCGCCGACTGGTCGTGCCAGGCGCTGGAGCGGGCACGCGCCCACGGCCTGACCGTTGTGCGGGCCGGACTCGACGCGCCAGGCCTGCCGTTCCCCGACCATTCCATCGACGTGGCCGTGCTCAGCGAAGTCATCGAGCACCTCGTCGACACCGACGCGGCGCTCGACGAGATCGTGCGCGTGCTGCGCCCGGGCGGCTCACTGCTGCTGTCCACCCCCAACCTTGCGGCCTGGTTCAACCGGGGCCTGCTCCTCGGCGGCATACAGCCGGTCTTCACCGAGGTGAGCCTGCGCGGCATCTACGGGCGGCCGGGCCGTGAAGTCGTCGGACACCTGCGGGTCTTCACCCGCAGGGCACTCGTCGGGCTGCTGCGGGCGCACGGCCTGCGGATCGTCGCCCTGCGGGGCGCCGTGTACCACGACACGCCGAAGCCGCTGCGCCCGCTCGACCGGCTCTTCCGCCACGTCCCCTCGCTCGCCGCGGATCTGCTGGTGCACGCCCGCACACCCCTGACCCCCCACGACGTGACACCCCCGGCATGGCCGACCCTGCCGGAGACGGAGGACAGCATGCCGGTGACGAAGGATCTGCTCGGGCTGCTCGCCTGCCCGGTCGACAAGGGGCCGCTGCTGTACGACGCGGAACGCGACGCGCTCTACAACCCGCGGCTGCGTCGGCGCTACCCGATCGTCGACGGCATTCCGTACCTGCTCGCCGACCAGGCCGAGACGGTCGGCAGCTCCGACCATCTGCGCATCCTGGCGCGGACCACCCCGGACGGCGTCAATGACGTTCCCGCGCGGCACTAGCGCCACCCGGCACGGCCGGCCCAAGGCTCAGCCGAACGAACCTCGGCCTGTACAGCGCCACATTGCGGTTGACCTGCGTCGGTGCGTCCGAGCCCAGCCAGTTGACGTCGTAGCTGAGCAGCAGACCGTCGCCGCCGTCGCCGAACTCGGGATGAGCCTGCGGGTTGTAGACCACCTCCTGCGAGGGGGATGCGGAGTCGGCGGGCAGCGGCGGCTGGAATCCCGGGCCCGGCCCGTTCCACGGCCCCTGCGGGGAACAGGCCCAGTACGAGGTGATCGTGGCAAGGCCGCTCGCGCCAGGCCCGCCGGAGTCCATGGTCACCAGGACCCAGGTGGCCCCCTCACGGACCACGGTGAACGAGCTGCCGACGCCGTGGCGCGCACCGTCGCCGAGCACCGGCCGGGCCGCGGCGGGATCGGCGGCCCAGCCGGTGCCGTCCCAGTAGCGCCAGGCCGCCGGCTGGCCGAGCTCACCGACCGGAGCGCGGGCGAGGTAGGCGTGCGAGGAGGACTCGGCGGGGTTGCGGCCAGGACCGTCGTCGCCCCCGAAGACGTACGTCCACGGGCCGTCGGCCACCGCCGTCGTCCCGTAGAGCACACGGTCACCCGGCTGCGGCACGGAAGTCTGGTCGTCGATCTTGACGATGGACTCCAGGCGGAGGGAGGGCAGGGAGAGCGTGGCGACCTCGGTGGCGAGCGGCACGCCGTACAGATACGGCGGTGGTGCGGCGGAGCGGTCCCACAGCAGCACCCGCACCACGTGCTCGGCCGAGCCGGGCGCACGGGGTTCGACGAGCGCCTGGACCGGCCAGCGCCAGGACTGGGCGTCGGAGGACAGGTCCGGGAAGAGCGAGGCGGGTGTCGCACCGGGCGGGGAGCCGAGCAGCGTCTCCTCCAGCCGGCCGGAGTGAGACATCACCAGCGCGGCGTTGTGGACCCACAGCGGCATGCGGCCACCGGAGGTGTTGCGCCAGTAGTACGGCTGGCCGCTCGCGTTGGGCGGCGCAAACACCTCGTCGAGGATGGGATCGTCGGCCAGCCAGAGGGCACGCCCGTCCGGCAGCCGCACCGAGTGGGTGCCGTCACCGCCGGTCCAGTCCTCCAGGCTGCTGTTGTCGTTGCCGTACCGGACGAACTCATCGGTGACGGAGGGATCCGGCGCCCAGGAGAAGATGCCCTCGCCCGCACAGTCCGCACCGGCCGCCCGCTGCGCGCCCGCGCCGCCTCCGGAGCAGCACGACAGCAGAGCCGCTACGGCGAAAAGGCCGGCTGCCGCGCGTCGGTGCCGCACCGGACCTCCCGGATTCCGCGGGTGATGACTGCGCAGATCGCTGACGGGGTGTCATCGATTAAGAGTAGTCGCGGCGGAAATGCAGCGGCAAGGAAGGAGTCCGAATGACCCTCGCCGCCGCGCTCGGCCCTCGTCTGCCGAACCGCCTGCTGGCGCTCGCCGTCGACGCGCTCTATCCGCGTCAGGAGCCCGAACTCGGCAGGGTGGAGGAGATCTGCCCGCCGTACGGCACGGCGCTGGACATCGGCGCCTGGTACGGGCCGTGGTCGCGGAGGCTGGCCCGGCGCGCCGACCGAGTCGTGGCACTCGAACCCGTGCCCGAGGTGTGCCGGGCACTGCGCGACACCGTCCCGCCCGGCGTCGAAGTGATCAACGCGGCCGCCTCCGACCGCCTCGGGGACGCCCCCATCTGGCTCGCCGACCGCCGCGGCCGCGAGGCGCGCGGCCTGACCTCGCTCGAACCGCGCCCGTACGTCCACCGCGGCACCCGCCCGGTACGGCTGACCACCGTGGACGCCCTTGATCTGCCGGATGTGTCGTTCGTGAAGATCGACGTCGAGGGCCACGAGGCCGCGGTGTTACGCGGCGCGGAGAAGACGCTCCGCCGCGACCGGCCCAATCTGTTCATCGAGGCCGAGACCCGCATCCAGCCCGTCGAGCGGATCATCGGGCTGCTGCGCGAGTGGGGTTTCCGCGGCTGGGTGCTGCCGGGCAGCGACTGGGTGCCGCTGGAATCGTTCGACCTGACGGGACACCAGCAGCAGGCGGCGCACGTGATCGAACGCGGCCTGCTGCGGCGCTCGTTGAGACCGCACCCCCGTTACGTCAACTCGGTGCTGTTCACCCCCGAGGGCAGCACCCCCTTCGGCTAGCGTGGCGCCTTGCGCGCGGCGCGCAGGAACTCGCGGTTCATCGTGGCGATGGACTGCAACGGGATCCCCTTCGGGCAGGCCACCGCGCACTCGCCGGTGTTGGTGCAGCCGCCAAAGCCTTCGGCGTCCATCGTGGAGACCATGCCGAGCACCCGGCTCTCCCGCTCCGGGCCGCCCTGCGGCATCGAGCCCAGGTGCACCACCTTCGCAGAGGTGAACAGCATCGCCGAGCCATTGGGGCACGCGGCCACGCACGCCCCGCAGCCGATGCACTCGGCGTGCTCGAAGGCGGTGTCCGCCACCGGCTTGGGAACCGGCGTGGCGTGGGCCTCCGGCGCGCTGCCGGTGGGCGCGGTGATGTAGCCGCCGGAGCCGATGATCCGGTCGAACGCCGACCGGTCGACGACGAGATCCTTCACCACCGGGAACGCGGCTGCGCGCCACGGCTCGATGTCGATGGTGTCGCCGTCGGCGAAGTGCCGCATGTGCAGTTGGCAGGTGGTGGTCCGCTCCGGGCCGTGCGCCTGCCCGTTGATGACCATGCCGCAGGCGCCGCAGATGCCCTCACGGCAGTCGTGGTCGAAGGCGACCGGCTCGTCGCCCTCGAGGATCAGCCGTTCATTGAGAGTGTCGAGCATCTCGAGGAAGGACATGTCCTCGCTGATACCGTCGACCTCGTAGGTGGTCATGGCGCCCGGCTGCTCGGGGCCGCGCTGGCGCCAGATGCGCAGGGTGAGCTTCATGCGTAACTCCGCTGGGTGGGGTGGACGTACTCGAAGACGAGTTCCTCGCGGTGCAGCACGGGCGGCTTGCCCGTGCCGGTGAACTCCCAGGCGGCCGCGTACGAGAACCGCTCGTCGTCGCGGGCCGCCTCGCCGTCCGGGGTCTGGCTCTCCTCGCGGAAGTGGCCGCCGCACGACTCCTCGCGGTGCAGGGCGTCCAGGCACATCAGCTCGGCGAGCTCGAAGTAATCGGAGATCCGGTTGGCCTTCTCCAGCTGCTGGTTGAGCTCCTCGCCGCTGCCGGGCACCTTCACCCGGCGCCAGAACTCCTCGCGCAGCTCCGGGATGCGGTCGAGCGCCTTGCGCAGCCCCGCGTCGTTGCGGGCCATTCCGCACTCGTCCCACAGCAGTTCGCCGAGCTCGCGGTGGAACGAGTCGGGGGTGCGGTCGCCGTCGACGGCGAGCAGCCGCCGCAGCCTGCCGGTGACCGACTCCACCGCCTCGACCACCGCCGGGTGATCGTCGGCGACCGCCTGGTGCGGGTGGCGCGCCAGATAGTCGTTGATGGTGGAGGGCAGGACGAAATAGCCGTCGGCGAGCCCCTGCATCAGCGCCGACGCGCCGAGCCGGTTGGCGCCGTGGTCGGAGAAGTTGGCCTCGCCGATGGCGAACAGGCCGGGGATTGTGGTCTGCAGGTCGTAGTCGACCCACAATCCGCCCATGGTGTAGTGGATCGCCGGATAGATGCGCATCGGCACCTTGTACGGGTCCTCCGCGGTGATCCGCGCGTACATGTCGAAGAGGTTGCCGTACTTCTCGGCGACCTTCTCCCGCCCCATCCGGGCGATCGCGTCGGCGAAATCGAGGTAGACGCCCTGCCCGCCGGGGCCGACCCCACGCCCCTCGTCGCAGACGTTCTTCGCCGCGCGCGAGGCGATGTCGCGCGGCACGAGGTTGCCGAAGGAGGGGTACATCCGCTCCAGGTAGTAGTCGCGCTCGTCCTCGGGGATCTGCTCCGGCGGGCGCGTGTCGCCCTTCGCCTTCGGTACCCAGATGCGACCGTCGTTGCGCAGCGATTCGCTCATCAGCGTCAGCTTCGACTGGTGGTCGCCCGAGCGCGGGATGCACGTCGGGTGGATCTGCGTGAAGCAGGGGTTGGCGAAGTACGCTCCCCGCCGGTGGGCCCGCCAGATCGCGGTGGCGTTGGAGTTCTTGGCGTTGGTCGACAGATAGAAGACGTTGCCGTAGCCGCCGGAGGCGAGGACGACGGCATCGGCGAGATAGGTGTCGATGCGCCCGGTGATCAGGTCACGGGCGACGATGCCGCGCGCCCGGCCGTCGACCACGATCAGGTCGAGCATCTCGGTACGCGGGTGCATCTCGGCGTTGCCCGCAGCTATCTGCCGGGAGAGCGCCTGATAGGCGCCGAGCAACAGCTGCTGGCCCGTCTGCCCGCGGGCGTAGAAGGTCCGCGACACCTGTACGCCGCCGAACGACCGGGTGTCGAGCAGGCCCCCGTACTCACGGGCGAACGGCACGCCCTGCGCCACGCACTGGTCGATGATCTCCACCGAGATCTGGGCGAGGCGGCGGACGTTGGACTCGCGGGCGCGGAAGTCGCCTCCCTTGACGGTGTCGTAGAAGAGGCGGTGGACCGAGTCGCCGTCGTTGCGGTAGTTCTTCGCCGCGTTGATGCCACCCTGCGCGGCGATGGAGTGGGCGCGGCGAGGGGAGTCCTGGTAGCAGAACTGCACCACGTGATAGCCCTGCTCGGCCAGGGTGGCTCCGGCCGCACCCCCGGCCAGGCCGGTGCCGACCACGATCACCGTGTGCTTGCGGCGGTTGGCGGGGTTGACCAGCTTGGCCTCGAAGCGGCGGCGGTCCCAGCGCTCCTCGACGGGCCCGGCGGGCGCCTTGGTGTCGGCGATCGGATCGCCCGTGACGTAGCTGGTGTACGGGCTGATGTCAGCGTTGGTGTCGGCGGTCATGTCAGCTCACCACTCCGGTCATCACCGAGACGGGCACCGCGATGAAACCCGCGGTCAGGACGAGGGCCAGCCCATTGGCGGTCCACTTCAGGGGGCGGTCGCGGCGCCGGTTGTTGGCGCCGAGCGTCTGCGCCGCGCTCCAGAAGCCGTGGCGTATGTGCAGGCCGAGGGCGAGCATGGCCACGACGTAGATGACGTCGGCGTACCAGGTGTGGAAGTCGGCGACCACGTTCTGGTACGGGTGTCCGGCCTCGCCCCGGGGGTTCACGGTGAGCGTGGTCAGGTCGAGAATGTGCCAGACGATGAACAGCGCCAGGATGATGCCGCCCCAGCGCATGGTGCGCGTCGCGTAGCTCGCGCGCTGCCGCTTGTGCGCATAGCCGACGGGCCGGGCCGCCAGATCACGGCGACTGAGCTGGTACGCGGCGACCGCGTGCAGCACGACCGCGGCGACGAGCACCGTCCGCTGGATCCACAGGTACCAGCTGCTGTGCAGCACGGGCTCGCCGATGGTGCGCAGCCAAGCTGCGTACGCGTTGAAGTCGCCGGCACCGAAGAAGATCTTCAGGTTGCCGAGCATGTGGACGACGAGGAAGAGCAGCATGATCACGCCGGTGACGGCCATGACCGTCTTCTTGCCGACGGTCGAGCCCCACAGGGTCGCCAGAGTGGACGGCCGTCGGGCCGCCCGAGTCGCCAGTGCCATGTCTCATGACGCTAGGGCCGAACCTGTGCATCGGTCCAAGACATGGTACGGCTGGAATCGATAGGACAAGCCTATGGCACGCCTATGATGGACGCGTGCAGCTCCACCAGCTCCGCTACTTCGTCGCCGTCGCGGAGACCCGCCACTTCACCCGGGCCGCCGCACGCGAACACGTCGCACAGCCCTCGCTCTCGCAGCAGATCCGCGCCCTGGAACGCGAGTTGGGCGCCGACCTCTTCCAGCGCGCTCGCGGCCACATCACGCTGACCGACGCGGGCGAGGCGCTGCTGCCGCTCGCCCAGCGCATCCTCGCGGACGCCGAGACCGCGCACCGCGAGGTCCAGGAGGTCGCCCAGCTGCGCCGCGGCCGGGTACGGCTCGGCGCACCGCCGAGCCTGTGCGCCGGACTCGTCCCCGACGTGCTGCGCGCCTTCCACGACCGCTACCCGGGCGTCGAACTCCTCGTCCACGAGGACGCCTCGCAGGACCTGGTGCGCGTGCTCGCCGCAGGCGAACTCGACCTCGCCTTCATCATCACCCCGCTCCCCGGGCAGGCCCCGGCGCTCGCCACCACCGAACTGCTCCGCGAGGACCTCGTCGTCGTCTCGTCCCCCTCGGCCCCCGCGCCCACCGCTCACGCGAGCATCTGGATCGAGGACCTGCGCGAGCAGCCGCTGGTGATGTTCCGGCGCGGCTACGACCTGCGGGAGCTGACCACGGCGGCCTGCCGGACCGCCGGGTTCGAACCGGTCTTCACGGTCGAGGGCGGGGAGATGGACGCGGTGCTCGGCTTCGTCCGCGCGGGCCTCGGCCTCGCCGTCCTCCCCGCAATGGTCGCCGACCGCTCCGGGCTGCGCGTCACCCCGTTCGCCGGTCCGGGCCTGCAGCGCACCATCTCCGTCGCCCACCGCAAGGACGTCCAGCCACCCCGCGCCGCCCGCGAGCTGCGCCAGGTCCTGCTGGAGCACCTCCGCTCCGCCGCGGCCGCCGGCGCACTGCCGACCGGCACGCGGCTGCTTGCCGGACCCAGCGAGCGATCCAGCGAGCCCTGAGCGCTATCTGCGCACCCGGCCGAGCCCCGCCCGCGCCAGGATCATGTCGACCGGCATTGCCGCCGCGTCCTGCTGAGGACGGGAAAGATACAGCGTCGCGTGGACATAGCCGTCCGTCTCCTTGCCGTCCGGGTCCTCGCCCGTCGCCGCGACCGCGTCGATGGCGTACTGCTGCTCGCGGGTGCTGGTGAAGCGGCGCTGCGGGAAGGTCCGTGCGGTGGCCTTCTCGGTGACAAGGCCGTGCTCGGCGAGGCAGTCGGCGATCGGCTGGTAGGAGACGGTACGGACGGCGAACGACGCCACCCACACCGGCTCCCGCGCACAGTCGAGCAGCGAGCCGAAGGTCCGCGACGAGATGAAGCCGATGCCACCGGTCACCGTGATCAGTTCGGTGCGCTCCATCGCACGACGCAACCGGCTGCTCGGCGGCGCCTCCTCCAGGTTCTCCGCGAATCCCTCGTCGAGGAGCCCGACGGCACGGGCATAACCGACGGCGTTCCCCGCCGGGTCCAGTCCGTCCACACGCGCCGCGTGCGGACGGCGTCGCGCAGCGAAGTACGCTTTGTCCCACTCGATCAGCTTCGCGGTGGTACGGGACGCGGTCTTGCGCGAGACGTAGTGCTCGTACAGCTCGGCGAGCGAGACGTCATGGTTGAGCAGCGCGGCATTGATCCCGTAGCCGCAGCACAGGTCGAGCACTGTGATCGGCGGTCCGGGCGAGACGGCGGCGCGTGCGGCGACCGTACGCCGGAAGACGTCCTGCCCGTGGTGGGGGATCTGGTACTCCAGCGGCCCGAGCCTGCGGAAGTAGTCACGCGGGTCGGGCTGGTCGTAGATGTCGTCGAACCGGGTCATGGCATCGACGCCGGAGATCTTGCGTGTGTCACGGCGGCTGTCGGTCATCGAGCGCGTCCTCCTCGGCCGGTGGGGGGGCGGACCATGTCGCCGTGCAACCTGTAGCGCCTGCTCCGGCAGCCGCGGAAGAGGGCCTGAATCGATTCCGGCCACGCCCCGGCACGCGCTGCGCCGCGTCGACGAGGCGGACGGCATGGCGGCCCGCACGACCCCGGCATCATGGCCCGATGTCAACTGCCTCTCCTGTCCCCGCCATCCCGTCCGTCGTCCCCGCCGGACGGATGGCCGGCGCCCCGCAACCGGACATCCCCGTACCCGGCGGGCTGCTGCTGCGCCCGTGGCGGCTCGCCGACGCCGATGCCCTGCTTGCTGCCTGGCGCGATCCGGCGATACGCCGGTGGAACCGGCCCGCGGCTGGCGGGGCGGAGGAGGCCCGGGCCAAGATCGCGCAGTTTGAGCAGCGTTGGCACGACGAGGAGTGGGCGTCATGGGCCATCGCCCGTGCCGAGAACGACACCGTCGTCGGATTCATCGCGGTCGCCGACCTCCATCTGCGCGCGGGCCACGGTGAGATCGTTTACTGGGTGCTGCCGTCCGCCCGCGGGCAAGGTGTCGCCCTGCGCGCCACGGAATCCGTGACCGAGTGGGCCTTCGGCAAACTCGGCCTGCATCGCGTGGAGCTGACGCACTCGGTCGCCAACGCGGCCTCCTGTCGCGTCGCCGAGAAGGCGGGATTCCGACTCGAAGGCATCAAGACAAGCGCGGCGCTGCACGCCGACGGCTGGCACGACATGCATCTGCATGCCCGTATCCGCGACGACGGTGTGCTGAATTCCTCAAAGGATGTACACCCATCGGCGGCGTAGTCGGCAGGTTGGTGGGGCGGGTCTGCCCCAGATCCAGGGTTTGGCACGTGCGTTGAGCTGGGCGGTTGCCAGGCGGGGTGGCCTGGGCGATCCGAGGGCGCCCACCCGGATACTGCCGGTGTCGTCCAGGTGGTTCACATGGGCCGAGCCGGCGGTGTATGCGGCGAGCGCCGCGGTGAGGTCGATGCGCTGTTCGGGCAGGAAGACCGGGCGGTGGTCGCCGTGGCGGACTCGGTTGACCGCGACGTGGATCCCTTCGAGCGGGTCCGGGCTGCTGACCGGCCAGTCGCTGCCCGCCGCCAGCGTCGCCCCGGAGCGCAGCAGGGCTGCGCATCCAGGCCACCTACCGAGACCACCCGCACGCGGCGCTCCTCGCCGCATACCGGGTTGCCGGCCGGGAGCACGAGATCGCCGCTGTGGAGACGATCCTCGGCGTGCTGCGTGGTGCGGGCTTCCCCGATCCGATGGCGGCCCGGATCTACCATGCCTTTGTCGACCAGGCCCTGGCCTTCGCGGCACTGGACACCGCCTCGGCGGCGCTGCCCGTCGCGGCGCGGTCGGCGGACGCCGCGGTGTGGGAGCAGACCTACGCCCGGCTCCCGGCCGCGACGCACCCGAACATCGCCGCCACCGCCGACCTGCTCACCGCGGACATGGGCCGCAGCTCCTATCGGCTGGCGCTGGAGCTGCTGCTGGACAGCGTCCAGGCACGGCTGCCGGGGCGCCCGCCCGCCGGTCCTCAGTAGTCACACGCCGCAGATCGTGCCGCGTCCAGCGATGGACTCCTCGGTGATTGCCTGTCCGCGCGGGTCGCGGCGGGCCTGCTCGGCGGACCGGATCGGGCGCTGCCTGACTGGGACACGTACGAGCTCGGTGGTGTACGGATCACGGGCGTGCCGGCCGGCCCGGCACAGCACCGCCCGGCACAGCACGGACCGGACGGGAGCGAGCATCTGGTTGGGGAGGTGACCGGCTTCGTGCTGCGCGGGGACGGGCTGCCGATGCTGTACATCAGCGGGGACAACGCCTCACCGGATGTGGTGACTGCGATGCGCGGCACCGCCGCCCGGCGCAGCCACAGCACTTGCGGTACCCCCGACGGCGCGGGGCCGGGCACGTGCGCCTGTGGTCCTGCCCGCACAGCCGGTGCCTTAACCGGCCGCGGCCATGCTGTGACTGGCCCAACGCAGTGTCAAGGCTCAAGCCCAGCCGGGGCTCCTTCTTGAGAAAGCCGGGTGGGAGGGTTCGGGCTGTGCGGTTCGGGTGCTTGGGGTCACTCGTGGGGGTCAGATGGTGCGGCCGGGTGTCCTTGGCGTGGGATGGATCGTGTGATGAACGGTCCCGCTGGTGCGCGTATTGCCGACGTGTGGGTGGGGCCCTTTCCCGAGAGCATGTAGTGGAAGGAAAATTATGCTTCGCAAGACCGCGGCCGTGGCCTCGCTTACGCTCGCCATGCTGACCGTTGCCCCAGTTGCTGCCTGGGCCGATCCGCCCGGGCCCGGCGGGATGGGCGGTTTGACGGGCGGCCAGGAGGGCTTCCGGGTGCCGAACATGCCTGGGGCCTTCGACAGATCCGGGAGCGACGGCTCGCAGTCGTTCCTCACGCCGCAGCGTCAGCCGGAGAACAACGGCGGCTCGGCCATGGGCAACGGGGACAGCCCGATGTCCAATAACACCTCCGAGGAGTCCCCGCTCTCGTCGGGCAACGGGCTGGGCGGCTTGTAGGAGGCTGGGCCGACTGGACGAGCAATCCGGTGGCTGGCTGGGTGATCCGTCCGGGGCTTGGATTGTGTGATGAGGGGCTCCGTCGGTGCGTGTCGCGATGGTGGCAGCGGGAGTACCCCGCGCCGGCGGAGCCCTTGCTCACGAGGTGCCTCAGGCCGGCAGCCGAATCAGCCGAGGACGGTGAGTAATCGGCCGAGCGTCCGGTTGCATGTCTGGATCACGCCGCGCACTTGAGCCACGCACCCCCCGGCGTGCGCGACGCATTCGGCAAGGTGTGCCCGGAGCTGGCGTTCTCACCCCGTGAGTTCGCTGCGATAGCTGCTGGTGTCCGGCAGGGCGGACCGGCCGCTGCTCGCGACGGTGGACAACCCGCTGGCATGCGAGCGGCGTGCGACTCAGGAGGCGTCGGCGCGTACGGCGGTCGCTGCCAGGGTGGTGTAGTTCATCGTGAAACCTCCGCCCAGGGAGTCGATGGCGGCCCCGACCGCGTCCAGTACGTCGGCCAGCTGATCGGGACGGAGTTGGGTGAGGCCGCCGGTGGTGGGTAGCAGGTCCAGCCATTGGTCGCGCGTGTAGGACTGCTCCCAGTCGAATCGCCACTGTTCGGGATCGTTGAACTGTTCGGTCTCGCGGATCTTGTCGGCAAACTTCGCGTATACCGCCTGGTAGAGGTCGAGCGGACGTCGGGCCGGTTGGCCGTTGAGCGGGGAGTCGGGCGCCACCCGCCGGTAGGCAGCGGCGAACGGTTCGGCCACCTCGGCAGGCGGCTCGTACACGTGTCCGAAGATCGCTAGCCGTCCTCCGGGACGTAGCACGCGTGCCGCCTTCACGGCGCCGGCGACGGGTTCCACCCAGTGCCACGACTGGGCGGCGATGACCGCGTCGAACGTCCGGTCGGCCGGCTGCCAAGCTTCGAAGGTCGCCAGCTCGACCTGCAGGCCACGGGCTCGCGCGAAGTCGGCCATCCGCTCATCGGGCTCGACGCCGAGCACGGCGCAGCCGGCGGCCTGGAACTGGCGGGCTGCGATGCCGGTGCCGCAGCCGACGTCGAGCACGTCGGGCCCGGGGCTTCCGGCGGCGATCCGCGCCACCAACGCATCGGGGTAGCCGGGCCGGGCTTGGTCGTAGCGTTGCGCGTCCGCGCCGAACGACTCGGCCATCCGCCGGGCCTTGTGCGGCTCCGTCGGGGACGGTTCTGGTTGCTCTCGCGGTAGAGTGGGCATGCGCCCACCTTAGTGGGCGTACGCCCACTGGCCAACGGTTCAGCGGATTGACGCACGAGAGGATCTGTGAGTGCCGACTGGGGTGCACCTTCGCGACGCGCGGCAGCAGCTGTTCGACGCTGCCGAACGCGTGCTTGTGCGGGACGGGCCGAACGGGCTGACCAGCCGGGCCGTCACTGATGAGGCGGGCTGCGCCAAAGGCGTCCTGCACCGGCACTTCGCCGACTTCGACGCCTTCCTCACCGACCTCGTGCTCGACCGGGCCGCGCAACTTGAGACGCAGGCGAGTGCGCTGCGGGAGTCCGCAGGCACCGGTACGGTGGCCAACAACCTCACCAGCGCGCTGACCACCTTGTTCGGGCCGATTCCGGTGGCAATCATCCCGCTCATCACCTTCCGGGACGAGCTGCGCGCACGGCTGCGGCAAGCCAGGCCCGGAGGCGGCATCGCGATCCTCGCCCAGGCCACGACCGCGATCTCCGCTTATCTGGCCGACGAGCGTGAACTGGGCCGTATCGCGGCAGACGCCGACATCGACTCACTCACCCTCTCCCTGGTTGGTGGCGGGCATCTCCTGTTCGCCGACCGCGACCCCGGCCCGCCGGCCACGGCAGCCGTCAACAAGCTCGTGACAGCGGTTATCGCCGATGCCGTGCAACGACGGCCGGCCTAGGGATCCCTGGGTGTCGGCAGCGTATGTTCACCGCCCTCGGCCCGGCGACCTTCAGGCCTGGCCGACTCCCTGGCCACAGCCGCCGAGGGTCAAGAGCAGTGATCCCCGCTGTCAGCTAGCGCAGAACTTCGCTGCAGCCTCCCGCCCTCATGTGGTGAGCGTACTGACGTCATTTCTCGTGAATGAACATTCACCGCTTTGCAGACCGACCATCGCCTCCCAAAATTCGGGACTGCGGCCGCGGCCGCCGCGGGCCTTGTCCCGTAACAGGTCGTGCCTGCTGTGTCGTGCTGTCCGCTTCCCGGCGAGAGCCTGTTCGGAGTGGCGGCTGCCACCGATGCTGACAGCGAACAGGC
>NZ_JANFNG010000040.1 GCF_024436035.1 Streptomyces humicola | reverse complement strand
GAGGCGAAGGAGCCCCGAGCCGGCACGGACAGCCGGCTCGGGGCCTTCCGATGCCGGGGTCTTCGCATCCGCCAGCAGGCGCCGGGCAGTTGTGTCACGTGATGTCAGACTGTGGCGCATGCCTGGGGACATGACCCGCGGAGAGGTATCGGCCACCCGAATTCGCCACGTCGCCATCAAGCGGCTCGGCGAAGGAGCGCGGGGAGGCGGGCTCGTCCCGCGTGGTGCAAGCTGCGGAGGAGGAGGCGACACCTGCCGAGCCGCATCCGTAGGCGGTGGTGGGCCGGCTCGTGTGGCCGGGGCGCCACCCTCGGCCCGCGTGAGCCGGATGAACTGCGAAGGGCGATCATGAGTGCGAGGGGTACGAACGCAGGGAAGTCCGGGGCCGCGGTTCGGGACGACACACCGTTGTCGGGGTGTGCGGCGCTGGTGACCGGCGCGTCCAGCGGCATCGGAGCGGCCACCGCCGTGGCGCTGGCCGAGCAGGGGGCTGCCGTCGCACTGGTCGCACGCCGCGCCGACCGGCTTGAGGAACTGGCCGCAACCATCCGCGGTGAGGGCGGATCGTGCGCCGCCCTTACCGCCGACCTGAGCGACCCGGTACAGGCGCGCACGGTGGTCGAGGACGCTGCGGAACGCTTCGGACGGCTGGACGTGCTGGTGAACAACGCCGGCTATGTGGCGATGGGTGCGGTCGAGGAGGTCGATCCCGGAGATCTGAACCGCATGGTCGACCTCAATCTGACGGCCGTCCTGCACACCTCGCAGGCGGCGTTGCCGCACCTGCTGAGTGCGACAGCGGACGGCCCCCGAGGCGTCGCCGATCTGGTGAACGTCAGCTCGGTCGCGGGCCGCGCGGTGCGCAGGAACAACGGAGTCTATTCGGCGACGAAGCACGCCGTATGCGCGTTCAGCGAGGCCCTGCGCCAGGAGGTGACCGGGCGGGGCGTCCGGGTCGGCCTCGTCGAGCCGGGTCTGACCATGACCGAGATGGCGGCCGGTGCCGGATCCTCGGCGGCACGCGGCATGCCTCAGGAGTCCTGGCTGCGGGCTGACGACATCGCCCGCGCCCTGATGTTCATGATCACCCAGCCTCCGCATGCAGCGATCAACGAGATCCTGGTGCGTCCGACGGCCCAGGAACACTGATCTCCCCCGCGTGGGATGAAGGTCCCCGCCCGCGGCGGCCGCGCCGTGGCCCGGGGCGCAGGGCTGCCCACGGGCGGGCTGCTTCCAGTTGTGCGGCCACCCTGATCACCACCGGCGACCCCAACCATGTAGTGGTCGTAGTGGTCTTCGACGGCCCGCACCGCGACTCCATCGTGGCCCCGTAGGTCCCCCGCCAGGTCTTCTACGCGCCCGATCCACCCCAGATCCAGAACGGCCTGATGCGCACGGAGCAGGGGTGGGTCCGCGCCGGCAACTGGATCCAGCGCTACCAGGCAGCGCCCCTGCCACACCCCAGGCCCGTAGCGGACCGCCGCCGCAGCACTGTCGCCAGGTCAGAGGCTCTGCCCCGCCGGCTCCTGCGGCAAGTGTTCGACACGGCTGCGCAGTTGCACACCGTGCACCACCTCGGTGATGCCCAGGGCGAGCAACCAGATTCCCGCGACCAGCGTGAGCGCGGCGATCGAGCCGAACGGCGAGATGATCAGCACGATGCCGGCGAGCAGGGTGATCACCCCGAGGAAGGCCTGCCAGCCGCGGGCGGGCATGCCTTCGGTGGCTATCGCCGCGGCCGTCAGCAGGATGCCCCTCAGCAGCCAGCCGAATCCGATCCACAGGGCGAGCAGCAGAATCGACTCCGCCGCCCCGCGGAAGCAGATCAACCCGAGCAGGATCATCAGTGCGCCGCTGACGAAGCTCAGGACGCGCATATGGGCCGCCACATGCGCACCGAATGCCCCGGCGAGCTGGAGAACACCGCTGACCAGCAGATAGATGCCGAAGAGAGCGCCGACCACTACCAGCGACGCACCTGGCCACACCAGGATGATGATGCCCAGCACGATCGCGGCCACGCCGGTGGCCAGGAGGATCTGCCATGCGGCCTTGCCGAGGGAGGCAAGGACGCCACTGTAGGGTCCGGCCTGCGGTGTGTCACGTGGAGTGTCCGAAGGGATGCTCATGGTGTTCGCCTCCTCGATGGGACGGAAGGGATGCACCGACATGACCATGGTCACCCGAATGCCCCGGTCCCGCCTGATCGCCGTGTCACGGCGCCGAGAGCGCGTCCTCGATGAGGTGGGACCAGTGGGCCACGATGCCGTTGCGGCGTGTGCTGTCGTCGGTGAGAAGGTTGGCCAGGCCCAGCCCGCGTGCCATGTCGAGGAATCCTTGGACCGTCTCGCGGACGCCGGGGCGGGATTCGTCCGCGCCCAGGAGCTCCACGGCCATGCGATGGGACTCGCGGCCGATGCGGGCCTCCAGCGCGATGACCGTAGGGGCCAGCGACGGTTCGTTCGAGGCAGCCACCCACAGCTGCAGCGCCGCTCGGAACAGCGGGCCGGTGTAGAGCCCGACGATCGCCGAAACGATGTCGTGCGTCGTCCTGACGCCCTCGCCGCCGACGAGTTCGCGCAGGGCGGTGGAGCGTTCTTCGGCCATGTGCTCGACCGCGGCGGTGAACAGGTCCTCGCGGGTGGGGAAGTGGTGCTGCGCGGCGCCCCGCGAGACCCCGGCGCGCTCGGCGACGACGGCGACGGTGGAACCCGACCAGCCGTACTCCGCAAGGCAGGAGACCGCCGCCTGCAACAGCTTCTGGCGCGTGGCGCGGCTGCGGTCCTGCTTGGGGGATGTCACCGTACCCATGACGGATCCCGGCGTTCGAGGAAGGCGGCCATCCCCTCGCGCGCCTCGGCCGAGGCGAACAGGCGCGCGGAGGTGGCGGCGAGGTCCTGCGTGTCGCGGTCGAAGGAGTCGCGCAGGACCTGCGTCGTCAGCCGTTTGGATTCGGCGAGGCCCTGGGGTGAGCCACGGAGCAGGCCCTCGATGACGGGCGCCAGGAGCTCGTCCACATCACCGGAGCCGGCCAGGGTGACCAGGCCGACGCGTACGGCCTCCTCGGGTCCGAAGCGCTCGCCGGTGAGGTAGTAACGGGCGGCGGCGCGCGGGTCGAGGCGGGGCAGCAGCGGGATTGAGATGATCGCCGGGGCGAGCCCGAGGCGGGCCTCGGTGAAGGCGAACGATGCGCCGGGCCCGGCCGCCGAGATGTCGCAGGCGCCGAGCAGCCCGAGGCCGCCGGCCCGGGCGTGGCCCGTGACACGGGCGACGACGGGCTTGGGCAGCTCGACGACGGCGCGCAGCAGACGGGCGAGACCGAGCGGTCCCGATGCCAAGGCCTCGGCATCTGACGATGCTTGCGAGAGGTCGGCGCCCGCACAGAAGGTGGTGCCGGTGTGGGTGAGCAGTACGGCGCGGGTGGCGTCGTCGGCCGCCGCGGCGTCGAGGGCGTCGTGCAGTTCGCACACCAGGCGTGCGGAGAGCGCGTTGCGGTTGTGCGGGGAGTCGAGGGTCAAGGTGGTGATCCCGCGGTCGTACTCCCGCCGCACCAGCGGTGTTGCGTCGGCCATGAGGTGTGCTGTGTTCCCTTCGCTGTGTTCGCTTCAGTATGACTTCGGCAGTCCCAGGGTCTGGTGGGATACGTAGTTGAGGATCATCTCGCGGCTGACCGGCGCGATCCGCGCCACCCGGGCCGCGGTGACGAGCCTGCCGAGCCCGTACTCCGTCGTCAGGCCGTTGCCGCCGAGGGTGTGCACCGCCTGGTCCACGGTCCTGACGGCGGCTTCGGCCGCCGCGTACTTCGCCATGTTGGCCGCCTCGCCGGCGCCCACGTCGTCGCCGCGGTCGTAAAGGTGGGCGGCCTTGGACATCATCAGCCGGGCCAGTTCGAGCTCGATATGTGCCTGGGCGAGCGGGTGGGCGATGGCCTGGTGGGCGCCGATGGGCTCCTTCCACACCTGCCGGGTGCGAGCGTAGTCGACCGCCCTGGCGAGCGCGTACCGGCCCAGGCCCAGGGCGAATGCGGCGGTCATGATGCGTTCGGGATTGAGCCCGGCGAACAACTGCAGCAGGCCGGCGTCCTCGTCACCGACGAGGGCCTCGGCGGGGAGCCGCACATCGTCCAGGACCAGCTCGAACTGCTTCTCCGGAGCGTGCAGTTCCATGGGGATGGGGCTGCGGGAGAAGCCGGGGGTGTCGCGGGGGACGATGAACAGGCAGGGCTTGAGCTTGCCCGTCCTCGCGTCCTCGGTGCGGCCGACGATGAGCGTGGCATCGGCGATGTCGACGCCGGATATGAAGACCTTGCGCCCGGTGAGCAGCCAGTCCGTGCCGTCCCGGCGTGCCGTGGTGGTGATCCGGTGCGAGTTGGAGCCGGCGTCGGGTTCGGTGATGCCGAAGGCCATGGTGATCCTGCCGTCGGCAAGACCCGGCAGCCAGCGCTGCTTCTGCGCCTCGGTGCCGAACCGCGCGATCACCGTGCCGCAGATGGCGGGCGATACGACGAGCATGAGCAACGGGCAGCCCGCGGCACCAAGTTCCTCCAGCACAATGGCAAGTTCGGTGATGCCGCCTCCTCCGCCGCCGTACGCCTCGGGGAGGTTGACGCCGAGATAGCCGGCCTTGCCGGCCTCCGCCCACAGCTCGTCGGTGTGCCGGCCTTCGCTGACGACGCGTTCGAAGTAGCTTCGTCCGTAGCGGGCGCCGAGAGAGGCGACGGCGGCGCGCAGCGCTTTGTGTTCGTCGGTTTCGAGGACCGCGGTGTTCATGGAGATCCCTCCTGGGCTACGGCTACGGCTGCGGCACTTGCTGCGGACGGGGCTCGTCGGTGACGACGGCGAGAAGGGCGCCGAGTTCGACCTGGCGGCCGGGGGCGGCGTGGAGCGCGGTGAGGGTGCCTGAGGCGGGGGCGACGATCTTGTGTTCCATCTTCATGGCCTCCAGCCACAGCAGCACTTGGCCTTCGATGACGGCTGCCCCGGGGGCGAGGCCGTCGGCGACGCGGACCACGGTGCCGGGCATCGGGGCCAGCAGTGAGCCCGGTTCGGTCCGGGCGGTGGGGTCGGTGAAGCGGGGGAGAGCGGTCAGGGCGTGAGCGCCGAGCCCGCTGCTGTCCACGTGGATGCGGTCGCGGTAGCGGGCGATCTCGAAGTCCCGCCGCACACCGTGGACGTCGAGCGTGACGCGGCCGGGAGCGGCGCGGTGCAGCCGGACGCCGGGGAAGCCGTCGGCGTCGAGACCGTCGCGGGTGAGCCGGTAGCGGATCTCGACCTCGGTGCCCACGGGCTCGATCACGTATCTCTTCACCTGGGGCAGGGAGGGCACATTGCGCCAGCCACCGATCCGGCCGGGCAGGGTGCGGGTGTGCGCGGCGGTGTCGGACAGGGCGCAGGCCAGCGCCGCGAGACGCTGCGGGTCCTGCGCGGTGGGCGCGGCGTGTGCGGCAGGCGCGGTGAGCTGTCCGAGGTGGCGTTCGTAGAAGCCGGTGTCGATACGGGCCGCGACGAACTCCGCAGAGGTGAGCGAGCGCACCAGCAGGTCGCGATTGGTGACGGGGCCGTGGATGCGGGCGCGTTCAAGGGCGTGCGCCAGCAGGCGCACCGCCTCGGAACGGGTAGGGGCATGGGCGATCACCTTGGCGAGCATCGGGTCGTAGTGGGGGGTGATGGCCGAGCCCTCGGTCACCCCTGAATCGACCCTGAGCCGTCCGCTCCCGGCGGAGCTTCCGTTCGCTTCTCCGCCCGCAGCCGGCACTTGCAGACGGTGCAGCACACCCGTCTGCGGCTGCCACGAGTTCGCCGGGTCCTCGGCGTACAGGCGGGCCTCGACCGCGTGGCCGTCGGCGGCGGGCGGCTCGGACGGCAGCTTCTCGCCCTCGGCGATGCGCAGTTGCAGGGCGACCAGGTCGATTCCGTGGACGGCCTCGGTGACCGGGTGTTCCACCTGCAGGCGCGTGTTCATCTCCAGGAAGTGGGCGCGGCCGTCGGGGGCGACCAGGTATTCGACGGTGCCCGCACTGACGTAACCGACCGCGCGGGCAGCGGTGACCGCCCTGTCCTGCAGTTCGCGGACGAGCCGGTCGGGCAGCCCCGGCGCGGGTGCCTCCTCGATGACCTTCTGGTGGCGGCGCTGGAGCGAGCAGTCGCGGGTTCCGAGCGCCCATACCGTGCCATGGGCGTCGGCGAGCAGCTGAACCTCCACATGGCGGGCGTGCTCCAGGTACGGCTCGACGAAGACCTCTCCGTCGCCGAAGGACGATGCGGCCTCGGTGGAGGCGGCCGCCAGCTGCCCGGGGAGCTCGTCGAGGTCGCGGACGATGCGCATGCCCCGTCCGCCGCCGCCCGCGGCGGCCTTGACGAGAACGGGCAGGTCGGCCGCGGTGATGCGGTCAGGGTCCAGCAGCCGCCCGCCCATGAGCTGCTTGGCGCGGGTCTTGGACGCCATCGCCTCGATGGCGTCGGGCGGCGGTCCGATCCACGTCAGCCCGGCATCGGTCACCGAGCGCGCGAACTCCGGGTTCTCGGCGAGGAATCCGTAGCCGGGGTGGACGGCGTCGGCTCCGGACGCCAGGGCCGCCTTCACGATCAGATCGCCGCGCAGATAGGTGTCCGCGGGCGAGTCGCCGGACAGGCGCACCGCGGCGTCGGCCTCCCGCACGTGCGCGGCCGACTCGTCCGCGTCGGAGTGCACGGCGACCGTGGCGATGCCGAGGTCACGGCAGGTACGGAAGACGCGGCGGGCGATTTCACCGCGGTTGGCGACGAGCAGGGTGCGGATCAACGTGCGCCTCACATTCGGAAGATGCCGAAGCCACCCCGCGCTCCCTCGACGGGTGCGGTGTGGATCGCCGACAGGCACAGGCCGAGGACGGTGCGGGTGTCGCGGGGGTCGATGACACCGTCGTCGTAGAGCCGGCCGGACAGGAACATCGGCAGCGACTCGGACTCGATCTGCTGCTCGACCATGGCACGCAAGGAGGCGTCCGCCTCCTCGTCGTAAGGGCGGCCCTTGGCCTCGGCCGATGCCCTGGCGACGAGGGAGAGGACCCCGGCGAGCTGCTGCGGGCCCATCACCGCGGACTTGGAGCTGGGCCAGGCGAACAGGAAGCGGGGATCGTACGCCCGCCCGCACATGCCGTAGTGGCCGGCGCCGTAGCTGGCCCCGACCAGCACGGACAGGTGGGGGACACGGGAGTTGGAGACCGCGTTGATCATCATCGCGCCGTGCTTGATGATGCCGCCCTGCTCGTACTGCTTGCCGACCATGTAGCCGGTGGTGTTGTGCAGGAACACCAGGGGGATGTCGCGTTGGTTGGCGAGCTGGATGAACTGGGCGGCCTTCTGCGACTCGGCGCTGAACAGGACGCCCTGGGCGTTGGCGAGAATCCCGACGGGGTAGCCGTGCAGCCGAGCCCATCCCGTCACCAGGCTGGGGCCGTAGAGCGGCTTGAATTCGTCGAAGTCGGAGGCGTCGACGATGCGGGCGATGACCTCACGGGGATCGAAGGGCGTCTTGAGGTCGTCGGGGACGATGCCGAGCAGCTCGTCCTCCGCGTACGCCGGAGGCTCGGCGGGTCCCGGATCCGGGTGTGCCTTACGCCAGTTGAGCCGGTGGACGACGCGCCGGGCCTGGCGCAGGGCATCCTGCTCGTCGGTGGCGAAGTAGTCGGCGAGTCCCGAAGTGCGGGCGTGCATCTCGGCGCCGCCCAGCGACTCGTCGTCGCTCTCCTCGCCCGTGGCCATCTTGACCAGCGGCGGCCCGCCGAGAAAGACCTTGGCGCGCTCCTTGACCATGATGACGTGGTCCGACATGCCGGGGATGTAGGCGCCGCCGGCGGTGGAGTTGCCGAAGACCACGGCGATGGTGGGGATTCCGGCCGCCGACAGCCGGGTCAGGTCCTTGAAGAGCGCCCCGCCCGGGATGAAGATCTCCTTCTGGCTGGGGAGATCGGCCCCGCCGGATTCGACGAGACTGACGCAGGGGAGCCGGTTGGCGAAGGCGATCTCGTTGGCACGCAGCGCCTTCTTCAGGGTCCACGGGTTGCTGGCTCCGCCGCGCACGGTCGGATCATTGGCGGTGACCAGGCACTCGACGCCTTCGATGACACCGATTCCGGTCACCAGGGAGGCGCCCACCTGGTAGTCGCTGCCCCACCCGGCCAGCGGGGAGAGTTCCAGGAAGGGTGTGTCGGGGTCGAGGAGCAGTTCGATGCGTTCGCGGGCGAGGAGCTTGCCGCGTCGATGGTGGCGCTCGACGTACTTCGGGCCGCCTCCGGCGACCGCTTTGGCGTGCTCGGCGTCGAGTGCGGCGAGCTTGCCGAGCATGGCCGCGCGGTGGGCGGCGTACTCGGGACCGTCGGAGTCGAGCGTGGAGCTGAGCACGGTCACAGCGGCTCTCCCATGAGCAGGATCTGCGGAATCTCCAAGTAACGGGCGCGCAGCCACTCCCCGACGGCCTTGGCCTGCGGGTCGAAGCGGGCTTGCGAGGCGACGCCCTGGCCGAGAAGGCCCTCGACGACGAAGTTCAGCGCCCGCAGTCGGGGCAGGACGTGGCGCGCTACCGGCAGGTCCGCCGCATCCGGGAGCAATTGCCGGAAGCGGTCGACGGTGAGCTCATGGGCGAGCCAGCGCCAGGCGTCATCGGAGCGGGCCCACACCCCCACATTGGCGTCGCCGCCCTTGTCGCCACTGCGCGCTCCGGCGACGGCACCCAGCGGGGCACGGCGGGTGGGACCGGCCGGCAGGGGTTCGGGCAGCGCAGGCTCCGGGAGGTCGTCGAGCGCCTGGAAGTGCGGGGGAGGGGGAACGGCGATGCGGCTCCCGTCCGGCAGTACGGCGGTATGGGACACGCTGCCCTGCGCGGTGCGGGCCGCGGAGAACACGCCGTACACCGAGCCCTTGCCCGGCGGGGCGGTCAGATGGAAGCCGGGGACACTGGCGAGGGCCAGCTCGATGGCGGGCGCACTCACGGCACGCCCGACCTTCTCCGGATCCGGATCGCGCGCGACGAGGCGCAGCAGGGCGCTCGCCTCCTCCTGGACCGCGGCGTCGGGGTGGTCGGTGCGGGCCAGCGTCCAGCGCAGCTCAGCGGGGCGCCGTCCGCCGGCGGCGACGGCGGCGTCCATCTGGTCGCGCACGAGGGCCGCCTTGGCGTCGATGTCGAGCCCGGTGAGGACGAAGACGACCTCGTTGCGCCAGCCGCCGATGCGGCTGAGGCCGACCTTGAGGTCGGGCGGCGGGGGTTCGCCGCGCACATCGGTGATCCGGACGCGGTCGCGGCCGGCCTGGGCCGTCCGGACCGAGTCGATGCGCGCCGTGACGTCGGGACCCGGGTAGCGGGACCCGGCCGTCTCGTACAGCAGCTGGGCGGTGACGGTGCCGACGGTGACGGCGCCGCCGGTGCCCGGGTGCTTGGTGATGACGCTGGAGCCGTCGCGCTCGATCTCCGCGACGGGGAAGCCCGGGTGGCGCACGTCGTGTTCACGGAAGAAGGCGTAGTTGCCGCCGGTGGCCTGGGTGCCGCATTCGAGCACGTGCCCGGCGACGACCGCCCCAGCCAGAGCGTCCCAGTCGTCGGCGGCCCAGCCGTAGTGCGCGGCGGCGGGACCGCTGACCAGGGCGGCGTCGGCCACCCGGCCCGTAACCACGACATCGGCGCCCGCCCGCAGGCACGCCGTGATCCCGGCCCCGCCGAGATAGGCGTTGGCGGCCACGACGCCCTCGCCCCAGTCGCCGCGCCCGATGAGCTCGTCGCCCTCCACATGTGCGACGCGGACGGGAACGCCGACGCGGGTGGCCAGTTTCCGTACCGCGTCTGCGAGTCCCGCCGGGTTGAGCCCGCCCGCATTGGCGACGATCCGCACCCCGCGCTCCTGCGCCAGACCGAGCCCCTCCTCCAACTGCCGGAGAAACGTTCTGGCATAGCCGAGTCCCGGATCCCTCATCCGCTCCCGGCCGAGGATGAGCATCGTCAGCTCGGCGAGGTAATCGCCGGTGAGCACATCCAGGTCACCGCCCAGGAGCATCTCGCGCATCGCGTCGAAGCGGTCGCCGTAGAAACCGGAGGCATTGCCGATCCGAAAGGTCACCTCGCCGGTCCCTTCGCACGCCCCTCGGACTCCTTGGGCTCACGCCCAGGGCCGGGTGGTCCGGCGAACGCCTGCGCGATCCCGAGCCACCGCTCGGCGTCCGGCCCCTCGGCGGCCAGGCCGGTGTCGTCACGGTGCACCCGCTGAGTGACCAGGAGACAGAAGTCGAGGGCCGGGCCCACCACCCGCTGGGCAGCGTCCCTCGGCCCGTACACCCACGGAGCATCGTCGCTGCGCACCGGGACCAGCTCGACCCGGAACTCCTCGGCGGGCGGGTTCAGGCCACGCGAGACGAAGGCGAAGTCCCGTGTGCGGACACCGATCCATGCCACATGCCGCAGCCGCGCGGTGGGCTCCCGGCACACGCCGAGCGCATCGGCAACGTCCTGTCCGTGCGCCCAGGTCTCCATGATCCGCGCCGAGGCCATCGCGGCGACGCCCATCGACGGGCCGAACCAGGGCAGCCGCGCCCCTGACGGCAGCGCCCGCAGCGCCTTGAGCAGGGCTTCGCGGCCCTCCCGCCAGCGCGCGAGCAGCTTCGCGGGCGGCATCCCCGCCCCCAGCTGCGCCTGCGCGTCGACGATGCCGAGGCCCGAAGCGACCGCCCGGCGGACCTCGCGCGCGAACCCCTCGGGATCGGCTGCGGCCTGCAGGGCCCGCTCGTCGGTCCAGGCGAGGTGGGCGATCTGATGGGCGACGCTCCACCCCGGTGCGGGCGTGGGCCGTGCCCACAGCTCCGGCGCGAGCCCGGTCACGAGCGCGTCCAACTCGGCACTCTCGGCGCTCAGATCGTCGAGTACCGCGCCAGGATCCGCCATGATCCGCTCCGTTCGCAGGATGGACGACCGACACTCCTCAGCTTCGCAGTGCTGCAAGAAACAAGCAAGCGTGCTTGCATGATTTTTCCGCGCTCGCACCCGTGCGTCCCCCGCCACGCTTCCTGCTACCGTGCGTGGCGAGCCGGTCCGCTGCAGCGATCGACCCGGCCGGGACCTGGCATCCTCGCGGCACTGTGTCAGAGTGTGGGTACCGGGTAGAACGCGACGGCGCGCTCGCCGTACGCACGAGAGGTGGACCGCCATGTCCACACACACTGATCGGCCTGGCTCGGTCGCTGCACATCCACCGTCCGCGCACCCACGGACCGAGGACTACGCGGACCTGTTCGGGCAGGCCCCGGTGATCTTCGCCGCACTCGGCGGCCCGACGCACGTGCTGGAGGCGGCGAATTCGGCGTTCTTCGAGGCATTCGGCGGCGACCGGCGGCGTACCGGTGCGCCGATCGGCGAGGTGATCCCGGAACTGGTCCCGCAGGGCGTCCTCGACCGGCTCGACACGGTCTACTACACCGGCATCGTCCACCGGGCCCGCGGAGAGCGGCTCGTGCTCGGTGAGCCGGGGGCGGAGCGGGCGGAGTTCTTCGACGTCACGTACGAGCCCCGCCGGGACGCATTCGGCCAGGTAGACGGGGTCGTGGTGCTCGCCGTCGAGACCACCGCGTTCCGCCGCACCCAGCTCCTCGCCGCGGAGCAGCGCGCCCTGCTGGAGCAGATCGCGCGGCAAGCCCCTCTGGAGGAGATCCTCGACGGCATGGCCAGGGCGATCGAGGAACTGTCACCGGGCACGATCGCCACAGTGCTGCTCGTCGATCCCGACGGACGGCATCTGCGGCACGGCGCCGCGCCGAGCATGCCGGCCTTCTACAACGAGGCGGTCGACGGCCTTGCCATCGGCGAGGCCACCGGGTCGTGCGGCACGGCAGCCCACCGCCGCGCGCCGGTGGTCGTCACGGACATCGCAGGCGATCCCCTGTGGAAGGACTACCGCGAACTGGCCCAGCGGGCCGGGGTCGCCGCGTGCTGGTCCACGCCGATCGAAGGCCCGGACGGCCGGCTGCTGGGCACCTTCGCGATGTACCACCGCACGCCCAGAGCTCCCGAGGACACGGATGTGGCGATCAGCGCCGCATTCACCCGTATCGCCGCCCTCGCCATCGAACGGCACCGCGCGGTCGAGGCCGGCCGTGCCGCGCAGGAGAGGGAGCGAGAAGCCCGCGAGGACCTGGCCTTCGTACTGGAGGCCAGCACCGCAATCGCAAGCGAGGCCCACTATGCCGACAGCCTGAAGCGCATGGCCCGGCTGATCGTGCCGACCCTGGCGCAGCTGTGTGTCGTCCATGTGCTCGAGCGCGGGTCGGTCCGGCGTGTCGCTGTGGCCTGCGCCCCCGGCGCCGAGGAGGAAGTCCTCGCCGCTCCCGACCTGCGCGACAGGATCGACATCGCGGTGGCGCGGGTGCTGGACTCCGGCGGAACCGAGGCCGAACGGGTCCTCGCCCGTCCCGGCAGTCTCGCCGCGCGGCTCGGCGTCACCGGTTACGCCTGTGTGCCGCTGGCTACGCGCGGCCGTACGTTCGGCGTGCTGACCCTCCTCGCCACCGACCGACCCCTCAACGACCACACCATCGCCCTGGCGGAGGAACTCGCCAGCCGGGCCGCGATCAGCGCGGACAACGCCCATCAGTTCAGCGACCGCGTCCAACTCGCCCGCGACCTGCAAGCCGGGCTGCTGCCTCCTCAGTTGCCCCGCATAGCCGGCGCGACCCTGGCGGCCTCCTACCACCCGGCCGGTGAAGGGCTCGACGTCGGCGGCGACTTCTACGACGTCTTCCCGCTGCCTGACGGCCGTTGGGCGCTGATGATCGGTGACGTGTGCGGGCGCGGCGCCCTGGCCGCCGCCACCACCGGCATGGTCCGTCACACCGCACGCGCCGCCGCCCTTCTCCGGGGCGGCCCGGCAGCCGTGGTCGGGGCCATCAATCACGCTCTGACGGACGGCACGACCGACGAGGAGTGCTTCGTCTCCCTCGTCTACGGCGAACTGCGGCGCATCGCATCCCACCTCGCGCTGGACCTGATCCGCGCCGGCCACGTGCCACCACTGGTACGCCGCGCCGACGGCACGGTGGAACAACTCGCCCGGCCGGGCCTGCTCCTGGGGATCGCACCGGAGATCGACGGCTCACTCCTCAGCGTCGACCTGTACCCGGGCGACGGGCTCGTCCTCGTCACCGACGGCATCACCGAGGCCCGCTCCGTCACTGGGGAGCTCTTCGGCGAGGACCGCCTGGCCGACGTCATCGCCACGCCCCGGAGCGCATCTCCCGACGCCGCCGCCCTGATCGATTCCCTCACCGGCGCGGTCGCCGACTTTGCGGGCGGTTCCGCCCTCGACGACCAGGCAGCGCTGGTGCTGACCGTCACCTGACGACGGCCCGCGGATGCGGCGCCGGCCCGACCGTGCCCGCCTCAGCGGTAACGACGGAATTCGGGGACGGCCGCCGTGAGCGCGAGCATTGCGGCGACGACGAGCAGGCCGCCCGCGGCGACCGCCGTCCGCGGGCCCAGCACGGAGCCGATCGTGCCGTGCAGCAGGTCGGCCAGGCGCGGGCCGCCCGCCACCACCACGGTGAACACGCCCTGCATCCGGCCGCGCATGTCGTCGGTGGCCGCCGACTGCAGGATCGCTCCCCGGAAGACCATCGAGACCATGTCCGCCAGGCCCGCCACGGCGAGGAAGGCGGCAGCCCACCACAAGCCGGCGCTGAGGCCGAATCCGACGATGGCGAGTCCCCACCCGACCACGGCGACGGCGACCATGAGACCGTGCCTGCGGGCTCTGGAGAACGTCCCGGACATCAGCCCGCCGGCCACCGCGCCGATCGGGATCGCCGCGTACAACAGCCCCAGGGCGAAGCCGGAGCCCCAAGGTGCGTAGGCGGTGGCGGCGAGTTGCGGGAACAGGGCTCGCGGCATGCCGAAGACCATGGCAATGATGTCCGCGAGGAACGACAGCAGCAGCACCCGCTGTGCGGTGATGTACCGGAAACCGGCCGCCACTTCGCGCCATCCCGCCCGACGGGCGGTGGACCCCGCCAGCGGCGGCAGGGCGGGCAGCCGCCACACCGCCCATACGGCCGCGCACAGTCCGATGCTGTCGATCAGATACAGCTCCGGAAGCCCGATGACGGGGATGAGCACACCCGCGAGCAGCGGGCCGATGATCGCGCCGGTCTGGAAGACGGTGGCTCCCAGGGCGTTCGCCGCCGGCAGTTCGTGCGCGGGAACCAGGCGGGCGATGGACGCGCTCCGAGTCGGCTGGTTGATGCCGTAGAACGCCTGTTGCATGGCGAGCAGGACCATGAGCAGCAGCACCGAGTGGGCGCCGGAGAACGCCTGCACCCAGAACAGCAGCGAGGTGAGGGCAATGCCCACGTTGGTGATGAGCAGCAGCTTGCGCCGGTCCACACTGTCGGCGATCGCGCCGCCCCACAGTGCGAAGATCACCAGCGGCACCAGGCCGGCCAGGGAGGCGTAGCCGACCCAGGCCGAGGAGCCGGTGATGTCGTAGATCTGCTTGGGAACGGCGACCGCCGTCAGCTGACTGCCGACCGCCGTGACGATGGTCGAGGACCACAGGCGACGGAAGGCCAGGTGCCGCAGCGGTCGGGTGTCAGCCACCCACCGGCGCCATCCGGTTCTGTGTGTTATGCGCGAAGCGTCCCCGTTTATCAGGTTTATCGCGCTGTCATCGGATCTCGCTCCAGCATCGGCGTCGTCGGCCTCGGAGTTGTTGTCGGTGCTGTTCACGGTGTCCACTGACGGCCCGGCTTCCTCGTACATCCATTCGGTCGAGGAGCCATTGTCGCCGGGAGCCCGCCCACAGCCAAAGGCTTATCGCACCGACCGGCCTGCAGCGCCATGGCCCAGGCGGCAGACCGGTCCCGATGCGGACCCGCTACACCGTACCGTCCGTCGAACGGGCGACGCATGCCGAGCGGCGCGGCGCCGTCGGCGCGGGTCGCGGGCACAGTGGATGCGATCTGTATGTCGCTGCGTCTATCGCTGCGTCATACCGCTATGAATCGGCGCAAGGAGCTCGGAAATGGACAGAAGAGCACTCGTCTGCGAGTTTCTCGGGGCCTTGCTCCTGGTCTTCTTCGGTGTGGGATCGATGGTCCTCGCCGGGCCCTCGATCGGCGTGCTGGGAGTCGCCCTGTCCTTCGGCTTCGTCCTCCTGGCGCTGTGTTATGCCTTCGGGCCGATTTCCGGCTGCCACGTCAATCCTGCGGTGACGCTGGGCATGCTGTGTGCCGGGCGTATCGGTCTGCGCGGGGCGGCAGGCTACTGGGTGGCCCAATTCGTGGGCGGAATCGCGGGGGCAGGATTGCTGTTCACCGTGGCCAAGCAGATTCCGGGCTTGTCCGTCGGTGCGTTCGGCAGCAACGGCTACGGCAGTCGTTCCGCCGTGGGCATCAACATCTTCGGTGCGTTCCTGTCCGAGACCGTCCTGACCTTTCTGCTGGTGACGGTCGTGCTCGGTGTCACGCACCGGCTCGCGGCGCCGGGCTTCGTGGGGGTGCCGATCGGCATTGCCCTCGGGGTGATCCACCTCGTCGGAATCCCGCTGACCGGTACGTCCGTCAACCCCGCCCGCAGCCTCGGCCCCGCGCTGTTCTCGGGGGCGGCGGCCCTCTCCCAACTGTGGCTGTTCATCGTGGCGCCGTTGGCGGGCGGCGCGATCGCCGCGCTGGTGCACAGGGCGACGCACCCCGCCGAGACGGCGGACGGACGACAGCCCGAGCATGCGGAGGAAGCGGCCACTCGAACGGAACCGCGCTGAGCGCGATCCGGCGGAGCAGCCCGGCGGGACGCGGACGGCATACGACAAACGGGCCGCCGCATCCCGCCGTCTGACGGAACGTTATGTCAGCCCTTGCCGGTGCTTGCCGGGCCTCGACCGCGTTGTCGAGGGGCGTGTTCACGGCACAACAAAGTCAGCTACGCGGGCAGATCCGTGCGAACAATCCTGCCGCGGTTCATCGCGTCGAACCACTCACGCGCCATCGGCGCCGGCCTCGACCCGCACCAGTACGCGCGCGTCACCGGGCACCGCACCTCCCTGTACGACTGGTCACAGGCCTTCCGCGCAGCCGCGCTCGGGGCGGAATGGACGTCATCCCGGGCGTCACCAACGGCGGGCGCCTGGCCGCGGAGGCTCCGCAGGGCGAGTACCTCCTCGTCCCGCACGGCGACCATCTGCTCGGCAACGCACGGGCAGACTGGCTGCCGTCCACGGCCGACTGGCTCGCCGACCGGCTGCAGCTCACGGATTGGTGACGTCCCAGGTCGCCGCTAGTAATGCGGCCGCAGCAGCGGGACTCCCAGGCCGCCGAGGCCGTCGAGGAAGAGCTCGACCCCGACCGCCGCGAGCAACAGCCCCAGCAGGCGCGACAGCACTTCGAGGCTGGTCCTGTGCGTGCGGTGCAGCAGCGGCAGGAGCAACAGCAGGCAGACGCAGTCGATCACGAGCACGGACAGGTAAGCCACCGCGATCGTGGTGCTCCACGACAAGGTGTTCTTGGCGAGCGACTCGACCAGGACGGCGGTGATGGCGAGCGGGCTGGCGACATACGGGAGCGACAACTCCCGCAGCGCGCCGACCATGGGGCGCTCCGCCTCGGTCCGGGCGCCCTCCTCGGTGCCGAGACGGGTCCCCAGGACCAGGCCGACGGCATAGATGAAGAAGATCACTCCACCGGCGAGCTGCAGCGACTCGTCGCTGATGTGGAAGAAATCCACCACGTAATCGGCCGCGTAGGCCATGACCACGCCGACGAAGGCCGCGATCAACGTGCTGACCAGCACCAATCGTCGCATCTGCGGCAAACTGCGTTCGGCGGCCAGATGCGCGAAGGAGAGCATCACCTTGGGCGGGCCGATGACGGCGAAGAAGGTCACGAAGGCGGTGGTGAGGTTGAGGACCGGCATGCGCCCAAGCATGTGTGAAAGACGTCGCTATGCCGTAAATGCCGCGCCCATCGCGCGTCCGCGCCGCGTCCGCTTGATCGACTTGCCCGGACCGGAATACGGGTATGACCTGATGGTGAGGTGAAGGGTGGAGGAGAGGAGACGCAGAGAGGAGCGTCACCATGCCCGCACACACCGCAGGGAAGCTGCCACGACTGCACCGGGAGCAGCAGCGTGGCGAGCGGCACCGCCGGTCGGCCTGGGCGATCCCCGTCGTCCTGGGCGTCGTGTACGGAACGTATGCACTCTGGCTCGACTCGAACAGCCCCCAGCCCACTCCGACCGCCGCACTGCTCGGACTGATCGCCGCCATCGTCATGGGTGCACTGTGCTACGCGGTGGGCAGGGCGCAGCCGCGCATGTCCGCCGAGACCCGGGGGATCGTCTACGGAGTGCTCTTCGGCGTCGGGATCGGCTTCCTCGTCAGCCTCACCCACGACTCGGTCCTCAAGTGCGCGGCGATCGCACTCGCGAGCGGTGCGGGGATGGGCATCTGCGCGTTCTACATCTCCTACGGGGGCCGGGAGCACCAGAAGGGCGTCGAGCCCTCGCAGCCTGGCAAGAGCGTCGAGCGCGCGGAAGGCGCCGGGCACGCCACACGTGAGGTCGACGAGACGCGCCGGGCCCACTGACGTCGGCGCCACAGTCATCTCATAGGGTTGCCCCGGGCGAACGGATGCGAGCCAGGGCGGAGGGGCGATGGCAGTCAGTCGACGGGCGGTGCTGTGGGCTGCGATGGCAGGGGGCACGCTCGCCGGATGCGGTACGGCACCGAGCCGTACGCCTGTCGCAGCGACACCCACGCCCCGGCCGGGCAGTGCTGCACCCTCGCCGTCCGCCACGGCCGACGTGGTCACCCGCGAGGAAGTGATCGCCCGCTACGGGCGTATGAGGCCCACCAGTTGGGGCTTCGACGCGCCCGGCGTGCTCACCGAGCTGCCGCACTCCACCGAGCGCCGCCTGGCGTTGACCTTCGACGCATGCGGCGGGCGTGGCGGCAGCGGATACGACGCCCGACTGATCGATGTCCTGCGTGGCCACCGGACACCGGCGACCCTCTTCCTCAACTCGCGCTGGATCGACGCCAATCCGACCGCCTTCCGCGCGCTCGCCGCGGACCCGCTCTTCGAGCTCGCCAACCACGGGACGAAGCACCGCCCCCTGTCGGTGACCGGCCGCTCCGCGTACGGGATACCCGGCACGCGCAGTGCGGGTGAGGTCTACGACGAAGTCGCCGGAAACCAACAGAAGCTGACCGGGCTGCTGGGGCGCCCGCCGCGCTTCTTCCGTTCCGGCACGGCGTACTGCGACGACGTGGCCGTCCGCATCGTCTCCGACCTCGGGGAGCGAGCCGTCAGCTTCAACGTCAACGGCGACGGCGGCGCGACCTTCACCCCGCGGGAGGTCTACGAGACGGTGATCGCGGCCCCGGCCGGCTCGCTCATCATCGGCCACATGAACCACCCGGAGGGCGGCACGGCCGAGGGCATGGCCCTGGCCCTGCCGCGCCTGCTGGGCACGGGCCACCGCTTCGTCCGCCTCTCCGACGCGGTGAGCGCGCGGTGAGTACTCAGCCGAAGTCGCTTGGTACGTAGGCGTTGGTCCAGGTCGAGAACGTGGCGCGGTCCTGCGCGGTGAACGCTCGGTCGACGATGCGGTACTGCCGGTAGAAACGCTCACCTCGGTCCATCCGCACGCCGTGCACCTGCAGTTCGGCGCCGTGCAGAACGCGGGTGCGACCCTGCGCGCAATTCGGCGTGCAGGTGTCGATGGTCAGGGTTCCCTCGCCGCGTGCCGTGGGTGTGCCCCAGCCGGACCAGTGCAGCCCGCTCAGCGCGATGTCGTTCGTCACCTGGAACGTGGCCGGCTTGACGGAAGCGTGCTGGGACAGATCGTCGAGGAGGATGGCCGGGCTCGCAGCCCCTGTTGCCGGGATTGCGGCCGGGATTGCGCCCGGCATGAGCACGGCAACGGCTGCGGCGGCCGCAGCGAGGACGTGTGACACGGGAGCCACCTCCTTGCACCAGCTGACCGGCCCGTAGCTCCAGGCTAGGCCTGCTGCACCGAGGGCGCTCCCTGAGCAGGTGCGGTAAGACGTGTCAGCTCATCTCGATGGTGTGCAAACGTCTGCAAGTCGCCGGCGTGTTGCCCTTCGGGCGGCGCAAGCTCACATTCGGCAGGACGCAGCGCCAGGCTCGCCAGGGTAGGGAAAGATGCCACGACAGTTCCGTCCGGCTGGGGCGCACCCATGGCACGCGGCGACGGCGACGGTTGCCAAGCTCACCGACGCCCTGAACCGTGCCAGACCCGAATACGGCTGCCCCGGGCATTGACCTCCCGTCAGGGAATCCGCGCCGCCGTGCCGCTCACGGTGTCAGCCGCGCCCGATGTACGGCATCGTCGTGGCGATCACCGTCGCGAACTGCACGTTCGCCTCCAGCGGCAATGACGCCATGTGCAGCACCGTCCGTGCCACGTCCGCCACGTCCATCACCGGCTCGGCGAGGATCGTGCCGTTCGGCTGCTGGATCCCGGCCCGCATGCGTGCCGTCATGTCGGTGGCGGCGTTGCCGATGTCGATCTGGCCGCACGCGATGCGGTAGGGGCGGCCGTCGAGCGACAGCGAGCGCGTCATGCCGGTCATGGCATGTTTGGTCGCGGTGTACGCGATGCTGTTCGGGCGCGGTACGTGCGCCGAGATCGAGCCGTTGTTGATGATGCGGCCGCCCTGCGGGTCCTGCGTCTTCATGGCCCGGAACGCCGCCTGCGCGCAGAGGAACGCGCCATTGAGGTTCACGTCCACGACCGCTCGCCACTGCTCGTACGGCAGCTCGTCGACGGGGATGGGCGGCGTGCTGCTCCCGGCGTTGTTGAAGAGCAGGTCGATGCGGCCGAAGCGGTCGCGCACCTCGTCGAAGAGCCCGTCGACCTCCTCCGGAAGGGTGACGTCCGTCGGGGTGACCGCGACGGACGACCCCGGGCCCGCGAGCCGTGCCGTCTCCCGCAATGGGTCCTCGCGGCGGCCCGCGAGCCCCACGGACCATCCCGCGCCCGCGAGGGCGAGTGCCACCGCGCGTCCGATTCCCGACCCGGCACCGGTCACCAGGGCGACCTTCTGGATTTCGCTCATGCTTCCGCAGGGTATGCGGTGGGACGATGCGCACAGGCAACGACCCGAGTGACGCGAGGGAGACCAGCCACATGCCGACCGCCGACCCGCTGTCGCACAAGGAGATCGAGGACCGGCTCGCCGAGCTGCCGGGGTGGCAGCTGTCGGAGGACGAGACGAGCCTGGAGCGGACGTATCACCTGGCCCACCTGCCGGCCGCGGTCTTCGTGGTGCATATCGCCAGAATCCAGGATGAGTTGAACCACCACTCGGACCTCACCCTGGGCTACAACACGGTCACCGTCTCGATCACCACGCATTCCGCCGGTGGCCGGCTCACTGCCAAGGACTTCGATCTCGCGCGCCGCATCGCCGAGATCGCTCCCGGGCACGGAGCGCAGTGACGGCCTGAAAGGACACGTCATCGGGTTCTGTCCAGGGCGGGGGAGCTGAGACGATAGGCGGCGCCCCCGCCCCCATGGAGTTCCGCATGCCGGAGACCGGCCCCACCACGCCCGCCCACATACCTGGCCGCACATCTGACATGTCCGGCGCACCCCGGTCCATGGCGCCGCGCCGCGCCGGCCTGCTGGTCACCTTCGTGCTCGGCGGGCTCACCGCACTTCCGCCGCTCTCCATGGACATGTACCTGCCGTCGCTCCCCGCGGTCACCCGCGCGCTCGGCAGCCCCGCGGCGACCGTCCAGCTCACGCTCACCGCATGCCTGCTCGGCATGGCGCTCGGCCAGCTCGTCGTCGGACCGATGAGCGACAAGTGGGGGCGCCGGCGTCCGCTGATGGTCGGCATGTCGGTCTACGTGCTCGCCACCGTCGTCTGCGCGCTCGCACCCGACGTCGAACTGCTCATCGCCTTCCGGCTGTTGCAGGGCCTGGCGGGCGCGGCCGGGATCGTCATCGCCCGTGCGGTCGTCCGGGACCTCTACGACGGCGTGGCGATGGCCCGGTTCTTCTCCACCCTCATGCTGATCTCCGGTGTCGCACCGATCGTCGCGCCCGTCATCGGCGGCCAGATCCTGCGATTCACCGACTGGCGCGGGGTCTTCGTCGTCCTCACCGTCATCGGCACGCTGCTCACCCTGCTCGTGCTGCGCAAGCTTCCCGAGACGCTGCCGCCCGCGGGCCGTCACACCGGAGGTCTCGGCGAGGCGCTGCGCACCATGCGCGGACTGCTCGGCGACCGCGTCTTCACCGGGTACATGCTCGCCGGCGGCTTCGCCTTCGCCGCGCTCTTCGCGTACGTGTCCGGGTCGTCCTTCGTGATCCAGGACATCTACCGCGCCTCTCCGCAGACCTTCTCGCTCCTCTTCGGTCTCAACTCGATCGGCCTGGTCTCGATCGGGCAGCTCAACAGAAAGATGCTGGTCGGCCGGGTGTCGCTGGACAAGGCGCTCGGCACGGGACTTGCGGTGATCGCCGCAGCCGCCGTCGCGCTGCTGCTGATGACCTCGGGGGTCTTCGGCCGGGTGGGCCTGGTGCCGGTGGCGGCCGCGCTGTTCGTGCTGATGTCGGCGATGGGCCTGGCCATGCCCAACACCAACGCTCAGGCGCTGATGCGTACGCCCCACGCGGCCGGGTCGGCATCGGCGCTGCTCGGCAGCAGCCAGTTCCTGATCGGCGCGGTCGCCTCGCCTCTCGTCGGCATCGCGGGAGCGGCCACGGCGGTGCCGATGGCGCTGGTGCAGGTCGTCTGCGCCGGCGTGGCGGTGGTCTGCTTCGTCGCCCTGTGCAGGCCTTGGCGGCCGCGCAGCGCTACCGTCGCCGGGTGACCGATCACTTGGCGCTGCTTCTGCGCGAGCTGGCGGCCGCCCTCGAACCTCCGGCGCCCCTACGTCCGTGGGCCGCGGGCGCCGTCGTACTCGCCGGGCGGGGCCCGGACGTCGCCCTGCACGAGGCGCTGGGCTGGGCGGTGCGCTACGCCGCATACGACGAGACGTGCGACCGCGGCGTGGAACTGCCGCGTGAGCAGTGGGTGCCGATGCGCCGGGAGACCGTCTTCGATCTGGCCTCGCTCACCAAGCTCTTCACGGCGATCGTCGCCGTCCAGCAGATCGAACGCGGGAGGATCGCGCTGGACGGCCGGGTCGCCGGCTATCTGCCGGAGTTCGGCGGCGCGGGCAAGGAGGGTGTGACCGTACGGCAGTTGCTCGCGCACACCTCGGGTCTCCGCGCCGAGCTGCCGTTCTACGACCAGCCCTCGCACGAGACCCGGCTGCGCCTGCTGTGGGACGAGGCTCTGCTGCAGCCGCCCGGCACCGCGTACGGCTACTCCGACCTCAATCTCATCGCGACGCAGCTGGTGCTGGAACGGGTGACGGGCGCGCCGCTCGCCGCGCTCGTACAGGACGGGATCACGCGCCCGCTCGGGATGGCGGACACCTGCTTCAACCCGCCGCGGCGTCTGATCGCGCGGATCGCCGCGACCGAGGACCAGCGGCGGCCCTGGGGGCGGCTCGACCGCGGCATGGTGCACGGGGACGTGCACGATGAGAATGCGTATGCGATGGGCGGTGCCGCCGGGCACGCGGGGCTGTTCTCGACCGCCGCGGATCTCGGCGTCCTGTGCCGGGCGCTGCTCGCCGGGGGCGGGGGGATTCTGGGGCCGGAATCGGTGGCGCTGATGTTCGCGGACGCCGGGCCGTTGGGGCGGCCGCGCGGGCTGGGGTTCGATCTCGACCAGCCGTCGTTCATGGGGGAGCTGGCCGGGCCGCGCACGGCAGGGCATACCGGGTTCACCGGCACCAGTCTCGTGATCGATCCGGAGAGCGCGAGCTACCTGATCCTGCTGGCCAATGCCGTGCATCCGACACGGCTGTGGCGGGAGGGGCAGCAGATGCAGCAGGGGAGCGGCGTACGGGCGGCGACGGCGACCCGGCTCGCCCGTTGGGTCAAGAGTCTGCAATGATTTTCACTGCCGGCCCGGGGTGGGTTGGAGCTGAAAATCATTGTCAAGTAAACTGGACTCCTGCCCGTAGATCAGGAGACCCATGCGATGAGAGCCGCCGCCATATCCCGCACCCCGCGCCTTGCCTTCGCCGGCCTCGGCGTCGCAGTGCTCGCCGCCGCGACGAGTGCCTGCGCAACGACGGCTCCGAGTGCGGACGGCGCCTCCGGCTCCACCGGCAAGACGATCAACGTCGTCGCCGCCGAGAACTTCTGGGGCAGCATCGCCCAGCAGCTGGGCGGCCGCCACGTCAACGTCACCAGCATCATCACCAACCCGGCCACCGACCCGCACGACTACGAGCCGACCCCCGCCGACGGACGGGCCGTCGCCGAGTCGCAGCTGGCCATCGTCAACGGCGTCGGCTACGACGCCTGGGCGGACAAGCTCCTCGCCTCCAATGCCGGCGCCGACCGCACGGAACTCAACGTCGGCGACCTCGTCGGCATCAAGCCGGGCGGCAACCCGCACCGCTGGTACGACCCGGACAACGTCCGCCAGGTCATCGACAAGATCACCGACGACTACAAGAAGATCGACCCGGCCGACGCGGCCTACTTCGACCGGCAGAAGAACACCTACGTGACCAAGACCCTCGCCCCGTACACCCAGCTGATCGACGGCATCAGGGCGAAGTACGCGGGCACCCCCGTCGGCGCCTCGGAGTCCATCGTCACCCCGCTCGCCGAAGGCCTCGGACTGACCATGAAAACCCCCGAGTCCTTCCTCGACGCGATCAGCGAGGGCTCCGACCCGACCGCGCATGACAAGGCGACGATCGACCAGCAGATCAAGAGCAAGCAGATCAAGATCTACGTCTACAACAGCCAGAACTCCACCCCGGACGTGCAGGCGCAGGTCAACGAGGCCAAGGCCCAGGGCATCCCGGTCGTCTCCGTGACCGAGACGCTTGCCCCTGCCGGAACCTCCTTCCAGGACTGGCAGGTCAAGCAGCTGCAGGAGATCGAGCAGGCCCTGGCCAAAGCAACCGGCAAGTGACGGAGTAGGACGATGACGCTGACCATCCCCGCACAGAGCCGCACCCCCGTCGGCGAGCCGGTGCTCGAACTGCGCGACGCCACCATGCGCGTCGCGGGCCGCACCCTCTGGTCCGGCGTGCGACTGGACCTCGGCGCAGCCGAGTTCACCGCCGTGCTCGGCCCCAACGGGGTCGGCAAGTCCACCCTCCTCAAGGCCGTGCTCGGCCTGCAGCCCCTCGCGTCGGGCGAGATCCGGATCCTCGGCGCGCCCCCTGGCCAGTCCGGCCCCCGCGTCGGCTACCTCCCGCAGCGCCGCAGCTTCGACGCGAACCTGCGGATCCGCGGCACCGACATCGTCGGGCTCGGCCTCGACGGCGACCGGTGGGGCGTCCCGTTCCCGCGGCCCGCCCGGTTCAGCGCCAAACGGCGCGCCGCCCGCGCCCGCATCGCCGAGGTGATCGAGCTCGTCGGGGCGACGGCCTACGCGGACCGGCCCATCGGGCAGTGCTCGGGCGGCGAGCAGCAGCGCCTGCTCATCGCCCAGGCACTGGTGCGCAGGCCCGAACTGCTGCTTCTCGACGAGCCGTTGGACAGCCTCGACCTGCCCAACCAGGCCGCCGTCGCCGCGCTCATCGGACGGATCTGCCGGGAGGAGGGGCTCTCGGTGGTGATGGTCGCCCACGACGTCAACCCGATCCTGGCCTACCTCGACCGCGTCGTCTACCTCGCCGAGGGCGGGGCCGCCACCGGCACCCCGCAGCAGGTCATCACCTCCGAGACGCTCACCCGGCTGTACGGGACGCCGGTCGAAGTGCTGCGGACCTCCGACGGGCGGCTCGTCGTCGTCGGCACCCCCGAGCCGCCGGCCCGCCACACCGACCGGCACGATGCGTCAGCCGCGCCCGAAGGGACCGGTCATGCTGCTGGCTGACGCCGCGACGCAGGCCGCCGCGGGCTGGTCGTGGAATCCACTGACCGACATCGACCTGATGTGGTCCTACCCGTTCATGGTCAACGCCTTTCGCGCGGGCACGGTGATCGCCGTACTCGCCGCCGCCGTCGGATGGTTCGTCGTCCTGCGCCGCCAGACGTTCGCCGCGCACACGCTCGCCCTCGTCGGATTCCCCGGCGCGTCGGGCGCGGTGCTGCTCGGGATCTCGGCGGGCATCGGCTACTTCGCGTTCTGCGTCACCGCCGCCGTCGTCCTCGCCCTGCTGCCGCGGGCGGGCGGCCTCCGTGGGCCCGGGGGCAGCCCCGGCGGCAGCCACGAAGGCGAGGAGTCGGCGCTCACCGGTACCGTCCAGGCATTCCTGCTCGCCTGCGGATTCCTCTTCGTCGCCCTCTACAAGGGGTTCCTCGGCGGGGTGAACGCGCTGCTGTTCGGCAGCTTCCTCGGCATCACCGACAGCCAGGTGACGCTGCTCGCCGCCGTCGCCGTCGTGGTGCTCGCCGTGCTCGCCGCCATCGGGCGCCCGCTGCTCTTCGCATCGGTCGACGAGGCGGTCGCCCGGGCGCGCGGCGTCCGTACGAAGCTGCTGTCCACCGCCTTTCTGATGCTGCTCGGCGCCGCGACCGCCGAGGCCAGCCAGATCACCGGATCGCTGCTGGTCTTCGCGCTGCTGGTGATGCCCGCGGCCACCGCCCAGGTGCTCAGCCCGCGGCCCGCGGTGAGCCTGCTGCTCGCCGTGGTGATCGCACTCGCCGTCACCTGGCTTGGGCTCACCGCCGCTTGCTTCTCCGTTTACCCGGTCGGCTTCTACGTGACGACGTTCGCCTTCGGCGCGTACGTGCTCGCGAAACTGGCCACACAGGCCCGGCCGATACTGAGGAGGGCCGTCACGGCATGAACGCGCTCTCGCACCCCTTCTTCCTCCATGCCGTCCTCGCGGGCACCGCCATCGCCGCCGCGGCCGGGCTCGTCGGCTATTTCCTGGTGCTGCGCGCCCAGGTGTTCACCGGCGACGCGCTCAGCCACACCGCGTTCACCGGGGCGCTCGCCGCGCTCGCCATCGGATGGGACCTGCGCATCGGCCTGTTCGCCACGACGATCGGCGTCGCCGTGCTGCTCGGGCTGCTCGGCCGCAGGAGCCGTGCCGACGACGTGGCAATCGGCAGCGCCTTCTCGTGGATCCTCGGCCTCGGCGTCTTCTTCCTCACCCTCTACACCACCTCCCGCTCCACGGCGGACGGCAACGCCGGGACGAGCGTGCTCTTCGGGTCGATCTTCGGGCTCTCGGCCTCCGCGGCCTGGACCGCCGTGGTCGTCGCGGGAGTGCTCTGCCTGGCGGTGCTCGGACTCGCCCGCCCGCTGCTGTTCGCCTCCGTGGACGAGGCGGTGGCGGCGGCACGCGGCGTGCCCGTGCGCCTGCTCGGGCTCGGCTTCCTGGCGCTCGTCGGCGCGTGCGCGGCCGAGGCGACCCAGGCGGTCGGCTCGCTGCTGCTGCTCGGGCTGCTCGCCGCACCGGCCGGCGCGGCGCAGCGGCTCACCGACCGTCCGTACCGGGCGCTGGCGCTTGCGGCCGGTCTCGCGGTCGCCGAGATGTGGATCGGGCTCGGCGTCGCCTACGCGGTGCCTAGCATGCCGCCCAGCTTCACCATCCTCGCCACCGCGACGCTGGTGTACGCCGCGACGTATCTGCCGCGGCCGCAACCGCGTCGTGGGGCCGGGAGCCGCACGGCGTACGCCCGCACCACCTAGACCTAGGCTTGGACCCGTGCCCCCTGTGCCACCCGTGCCCCCTGCGCCATCTGCGACAACACCTCCGCTCGGCGACGAGCTGCGTGCCGCGCTCGCCGAGCTGCTCAACGGGCTGCCGCCGCGCCGCGCCGCCCAGGCCGTCGACCGGCTGATCGCCAACTACCGGGGGCGCACCCCGACCGACGCGCCCGTCCTGCGGGACCGGTCCGACGTCGCCGCCTACGCCGCGTACCGGATGCCCGCCACCTTCGAAGCGGTACGGGCAGCGCTCGCCGCGTTCCGCGCCTGCGCGGGACCGTGGTCACCGTCCCGCCACATCGACATCGGTGGCGGCACGGGCGCCGCCACCTGGGCCGTCGCCGACGCCTGGCCCGGCGCCGACCTCACCACCACCGTCCTCGACTGGTCCGAGGCCGCGCTCGATCTCGGTCGCGCCCTCGCCTCACGCGCCCCGCACCCGGCGCTGCGCGCCGCGCAGTGGCAGCGACAGGCCATCGGCGGCTCCCTCGCCCTCCCCGCCGCCGACCTCGTCACCATCAGCTACGTGCTCGGCGAACTCGCCGACGCCGACGCCGTATCGGTGGTCGCCGAGGCGGCCCGCTCCGCGCACACCGTCGTGGTGATCGAACCGGGCACGCCCGCCGGGTACCGCAGGGTGCTGCGCGCGCGGCAACAGCTCGTCGACGCCGGGCTGACTGTGGTAGCGCCCTGCCCGCACAGCGGCACCTGCCCCGTCCAGGGGGACGACTGGTGCCACTTCGCGGCTCGCGTCACCCGCTCCTCGCTGCACCGTCAGGTCAAGGGCGGCTCGTTGCCGTACGAGGACGAGAAGTTCTCCTACGTCGCAGCGGTGCGCAGCCAGGGCGCGCACCCCGCGCCCGGGCGCGTCGTACGGCATCCGCAGCTCCGCAAGGGACAGGTCCTCCTCGACCTGTGCCTGCCCGAGGGCGCCCTGGAGCGCACCACCGTCACCAAGCGTCAAGGCGAGCTGTACCGGGCCGCCCGTGACGCCGAGTGGGGCGACCGCTGGCCGCCCGCGCAGTGAACCGGCGTTGGAAACCGGCTTGGAAACCGGCTTGGAAACCGGCGTTGGACTACCGCTCCAGCACCGCCATCGCCGCGTTGTGGCCGGGGATGCCGCTCACTCCGCCGCCGCGCACCGCGCCCGCGCCGCACAGCAGGATGTTCGGGTGCCGGGTCTCCACGCCCCAACGGCCGGTCCCCTCACCGGCGTACGGCCAGGACAGATCGCGGTGGAAGATGTGCCCGCCCGGCAGGCCGATCTCACGCTCCAAGTCCAGCGGCGACTTCGCCTCGATGCAGGGCCGCCCCTCGGCGTCCACCGCCAGGCAGTCGGCGAGCGGCTCGTCGAGCACGGCGTCGAGCTGCGCGAGCGTCGCCTTCAGCAGCGCCTCCTTGGCGCCACGCCGATCGGCGGCGAAGAGGCGGGCGGGCGCGTGCAGTCCGAAGAGGGTAAGGGTGTGGTAGCCCTGCTCGGTCAGCTCGGGGGAGAGAATCGAGGGGTCGGTGAGCGAGTGGCAGTAGATCTCCGAGGGCGGAGTGTCCGGGAGTTCACCGGCGGCTGCCTGCTCGTAGGCGGTGGCCAACTGCCCGTAGGACTCGGCGATGTGGAACGTTCCGGCGAACGCCTGGCGCGGGTCGACGGAGGTGTCCCGCAGCCGCGGAAGGCGGCGCAGCAGCATGTTGACCTTCAGCTGCGCGCCCTCCGGAGCCTCGGCAGGAGCCTCACCGAGCATCAGGGAGAGCGCCTGCGGCGAGGCGCCCACCAGCACGTGCCGCGCGCCGACGGTCCCGCCGTCGTACTCCACTTCGGCGCGCACGCCGTCGGTGCGGACGGCCGTCACCTCGCAGTTGGTGACGATCTCCGCGCCCGCGGCCCGTGCGGCGCCGGCGAGCGCATCCGTCAACGCGCCCATGCCGCCCACGGGAACGTCCCAGTCACCGGTGCCCCCGCCGATCACGTGGTAGAGGAAGCAGCGGTTCTGCCGCAGTGACGGGTCGTGCGCATGGCTGAACGTGCCGATCAGCGCATCGGTCAGTACCACGCCCCGTACGACGTCGTCCGCGAAGACGGACTCGACCGTCTCGCCCAGCGGCCGCTCGAACAGCGACTCCCAAGCGGCCGGATCGTCCACCGTCCGCTCCAGTTCGGCGCGGGTCGGCAGCGGCCCGGTGAGGGTCGGGAAGACGCGCTCGGCGACGCGGTGCGTCATCGCATAGAAGCGCTGCCACGCCTCGTGGTCCCGCGCGTCACCGGTGAGCCTGATGAAGGACTCACGCGTGCGCGCCGGATCCTCGGCGTCCACCAGCAGCCCGGTGCGCCCGGCCGGGGTGTAGGAGGAGATCCGGCGCCTGCGCACGGCGAACCGCAGCCCAAGATCGCTGACGATCTTCTTCGGCAACAGGCTGACCAGGTAGGAGTAGCGGGAGAGCCGGGCGTCCATCCCGGTGAAGGCCTGCGTGGAGACGGCGGCGCCGCCGGTCACCGCAAGCCGTTCGAGCAGCAGGACGCTGCGGCCGGCGCGGGCGAGGTAGGCGGCGGCGACCAGACCGTTGTGGCCGCCGCCGACGATGACGGCGTCGTACGAGGAGTGCATCGGCATACGCCAGTTCTACCCTGTCCATCCCGCGCAGCGGCAGGTCACCCGGTGAGCCGCGCGAAACGGGCGGCGAGGGCGTCGCGCCCTGCGGCGGTGAGGCTGCCGTGCACCCGCAGCCGTGCGACGCCGCCGTCGGGCAGCACGTCGAGGCGCAGGTGCGTCGCGGTGGCCGGGGCCGGGAGCGTGAAGCGGTACAAGGTGTCGGGCTGGAGCGGGGTGCGCGGAAGGATCTCGGTCCACTCGCCGCCGGTGGTCTCGTCGCGGGCGTGGAGCGCGATCCAACCGGCCGCGTTTCCCTTGTAGTTGGCGGTGTCGATCTCGACGGCCCGGATCTCGCCCTGCGCGGCGAGGCGCAGCCGCACCCAGTCGTTGCCGCCGTCGCGCCTGCGGCGGTTCTCCCAGCCGTCGTCCATCTTCCTCGACCGGTCCGGGAGGATGAGGTTGAGGGGCGGGGAGTAGAAGCGGTCGGAGGCGTCCTCGATCGCGCCGCCGTTGAGGACGCCGGCGAGGTCGAGGGTGCCGAGCAACTCCAGCCAGGACGGATCGGGGACCGCCTCCCCGTACACGCGCAGCCGGGCGATGCCGCCGTCCGGGTGCTGCTTGAGGCGCAGATGTGTGAAGCGGCGCTCCGCGGTGACGGTGAAGCCATTGGCGGCGTGGCCGCGCACGGGCGTGGGCGGCACGATCTGCTCCCACTTCACGTCGTCGGCGAGCAGCCGCTCCGGGCTCGGCGAACCCTCGACGGCCGTCGCCTCCACACTGACCGCCTGCGGGTAGTTGCCGCGGAAGTGCGCGGTGTCCACGATCAGCCCGCGGATGACGCCGGGCGCACCGAGCCGGATCAGCGCCCAGTCGTGGTCGTCGCCGTCCGGGTGCGGGGTGGCCGCGGAGGTACCGCGCCGCGAGGAGCGTCACGCCGAGCTGCCGGGAGAGCGCCGCAAGATGCTGGGAGACCGCCGAGGGCGTCATGCGCAGCACCTCGGCGGTGGCGGTCACGGTGCCCTGCTCTCCCAGCGTGCGCAGGATCCGCAGCTTTCTGAGGTTCCAGCCATCCCAGTCGACCATGCAGAAAATCTAATCGATGGGTGAGGCCGCCGCGCATGAGGCTGTCAGGTGCGCAGTGGTTCCGCAGCCGGGGATCAGGCGCTGAGCGGGAACTCGGCGCCCAACTCCGCGAAGAGCGCGGTGTTGAGGGCGAAGGCGCGGCGGCACTCCTCGACCACCCGCTGCCGCTCCACCTCGTCCACCGGCAGCGCGTCGAGCAGCTCACGGTATTCGCGCTTGAACGCCGCCGGGTTGGCGATGGAGTCGAAGACGTAGAACCGCACGCCGTCTCCCTTGCGTTCGAAGCCCCAGGTGCGCTCCGCCACGCCGCGGATGACCTGGCCGCCCGACAGGTCGCCGAGGTAGCGGGTGTAGTGGTGGGCGACATAGCCGGCCGGCCAGGTGCGGCCGACGTCGCGGATGCGGTCGGCATACGCGGCGGTGGCGGGCAGGGCGCTGGTGGCCGCCCGCCATCCGGGACCGCCCAAGTGCGCCAGATCCCGCTCCAGTTCGGCCACCCGCATCAGTTCGGGCCGGATGAAGGGGCCGGCCACCGGGTCGTCGGCGAGCAGGTCCGCGGCGTCCTCCAAGGCGCGGTAGACGAACCAGAGCTGCTCGGTGTAGCGGGCGTACGCCTGTACGCCGAGCTGCCCGCCGAGCATGTCTCCCATGAACGCGGACTCCTCGGCCTCGGTGTGCTGCGCATGGGTCGCGGTGCGGATCTGGGCGGAGAACGGTGTCACGGTCACGCGGGCCTCCATCGGCTCGGCTGAAAGAAGTTTTACCGACACGCTGTCGGTAAAACTGTACACCGCCATTGATCGCCGCGCGCGGGCACTGGCAGCCGCAGCGCCTCGACCTGTCGGGATTCGGCCACATCTCGCGGTTGACGGCGCCGGAAGCCACCCCGCGTTCACGCGCACGACACAGAGGGAGGAGGATGGGTCCTCCACGTACCGGGCGGGCCACAAGCCGGCGGCAGGAGCGAGAGAGGGGCTCGATGGAACGCAGGAGCAGGATGTCCGAGTGGCTGCGGCGTCGTTCCCGCAGCTCAGCCGGTGCGGATCAGCCTGCGCCCGGAGTGACGGAGCTCCTGTTGTCCGCGGCGGCCGCGTCGTTCCCCGTCGCCCCTGCCGCGCACGTGTCCGGATTCGGCTGCTCCTGCGACCGGATCGGCTGTCCCACCCCCGCGGTGCACCCCGTCTCGTTCGCCTGGCAGACCCAGGCCACCACGGACCCGGAGCAGATCGCCCGCTGGCTGCGCAGCGAGCCGCGCGCCAACTTCGTCACCGCGACCGGCGTCAACCACGACGTGCTCGACGTACCCGCCTCCGCGGGGCAGATCGCCCTGGAGCGCCTGGCCGCGGAAGGCCTCGCCGTCGGCCCGGTCGCCTCGCGCGGACCGGGCCGACTGCTTTTCTTCACCGCGACCCGCGGCACCCCCGAGGACGAGGACGAGTGGTGGCCGTGCGAGCTCGACTGCCACCCCGAGACCCTCGACGACCACCCCGGACTGCGGTGGCACTGCCGCGGCAGCTACGTGCTGCTGCCGCCCTCCCGGCTCCCCGACGGCTCGGTCGTCACCTGGATCCGCCCGCCCGACCTCCCGCTGCCCGATGCGCTGCCGTTGCTCGACGTGCTCGCCGACGCATGCGCACAGGCCGCCGACGAGGAGGGCGAACAGGCCGCGCCGCTGCCGTACGGCTGACGGTCCGGTCCTCCCGGACCCCTACCGGCCTGCCGGCTTACTGGCCGGTGACGCTGACCAGGCCCTCGATCCGGTTCACGAAGACGACCTTGCCGCCCGAGGCGGCGGCCGGCACCCGCACGAGCTCCTCGGCGATCTTGTTGAACGTCACGGACTTGTTGGGCGTTCCCTGCATCAACGCGTTGATGTCGGGATCCGTGATCTTCACCGGTCCCTGGGCGACCGTCTGCCGCATCACGTGGTGCGTCGTGAAGAAGACCAGGGCGCTTCCGTCCGTGAGCCGCAGCGCGACCGGCGGATACTGCGACGGATCGGCGGGCTCGTCCGCGAACTGGGTGACGAGCTGTGAGGTCGGCGCGTACTGCGTGCGCCGCTGCTGCCGCAGGCCCGAGGTGTCGTTGCCGTCGGCGAAGACCGCCGAGCCCTTGTCGCCCTGCTGCAGATAGGCGGCGTACTGGGCGCTCAGCTGGTCCGGCTGCACCACCAGGCCGGAGCCGGAGACCGGCACCGGCTCCACGTACCCGGAGGCGTCGGTGGCGAACTGCGGCAGCTGCGACTGCGGGAGCGTGGTGAGGTATTCGGCCCGCCACGGTTCGCTCGAGCTGTTGCGGGTGAACACCATCAGCCAGCGTTCGGTGTCCCGGTTCGACGCGGTGTCGGCGATGAACCACTTGGGCCAGCCGCGCTGCTGCGGGATGAGGAAATGCGCGTCGGAGAACCGCAGCTGCTGGTAACCCGGGTTGCCGGCGGGGTCGTTGATGTGCCGCGCCTTGATGCCCGCCTGGTCGATCGCGCCGAGTGCGCCGGTCTCGATCCCGTCGTTGAGCGACGCATCCAGCTGGGCGTTGGCCTCGTTGTTGACCTGCGCGAAGTGGTCGAGCACCTGTTGGGCATCGGACTGCTTCACCGAGGGTATGAGCGCCTCGGCCCCGTCCACGGTCACGCACCCGGCCGCCGAGGGGACCAGCAGCGCCGATGCCGCGAGCAGGAGTACGCCACGTCGCAGCCTGCGCTGCTGTCGAAGCCGAACGGTCAGCCGGGCGAGCGGGGGCGGCGCGGTCATCGGGGACAAGCTCCTTCTGGCGTGAGAACCGGCGCAACCATACCGGCGACGGACCGGTTGCGGCGCACGGCTACGGCAGCGTGAGCACCTCGGCGCCGCTTTCCGTCACGACCAGCGTGTGCTCGAACTGGGCGGTGCGCTTGCGGTCCTTGGTCACCACCGTCCAGCCGTCCTCCCAGATGTCGTACTCGTACGTCCCCAGGGTCAGCATCGGCTCGATGGTGAACGTCATGCCCGGCTTCATCACGGTCGTTGCACGCGGGTCGTCGTAGTGCGGGATGATCAGCCCGGAGTGGAACGCCGTGTTGATCCCGTGGCCGGTGAAGTCCCGTACGACGCCGTAGCCGAAGCGCTTGGCGTACGACTCGATGACGCGGCCGATGACGTTGATCTGACGGCCCGGCTTGACGGCCTTGATGGCGCGGTTGAGCGACTCACGGGTCCGCTCGACGAGCAGCCGCGACTCCTCGTCGGCATCGCCGCACACGTAGGTGGCGTTGGTGTCGCCGTGCACCCCGTGGATGTATGCCGTCACATCGAGGTTGACGATGTCGCCGTCGCGCAGCTCGGTGGAGTCCGGGATGCCGTGGCAGATGACCTCGTTGAGCGAGGTGCAGATCGACTTGGGGAAGCCCCGGTAGCCCAGGTCGGAGGGGTAGGCGCCGTGATCGCACATGTACTCGTGGGCGATCCGGTCCAGCTCGTCGGTGGTGGTACCCGGCTTGATCGCCGACGCGGCCTCCTGCATGGCCTGCGCCGCGATGCGCGAGGCGATCCGCATCTTCGCGATCGTCTCGCCGTCCTGCACCTCAGGACCGGTGTACGGGGTGGGCGCGGGCTTGCCCACGTACTCCGGGCGCGGGATCGAGGCAGGCACCTTGCGGGTCGGTGACAGTGTGCCGGGAACGAGAAGAGACTGGCCAGACATGTCAGCGAGTGTATCGGCGCGGCAGAATCGAAGATGCGGCGCGCAGCGCCTAGTCCGAGGGTGGTGGAGGGCGACGGGTGGGAACCATGGCCAGCAGGGACGTGCGTTAACCAGGAGGCGGCGATGGCGCTGTTCAGACGCAAGCCGGTCGGCAAGCCGGGTGAGTGGTACTACTGCCTGAAGCACAGGACGGCGGAGGAGGGGCTGCAGTGCCCCGCGAAGCAGCGGATGGGTCCCTACCAGAGCCGTGACGAGGCCGAGCACGCCATGGAGATCGTCGCCGAGCGCAACGACGAGTGGGACGCCGGCGGACCCGGGGCCGGGCAGGGCGGCGAGCCGGGGTAGGGATCGGCGAAGCCGGGTGCGGCGGGGCGCCACCGCGGCTGGCAGGATCCCGGTATGACTACAGAAGCTGCAGCTGAAGCGAACAAGCCCGCGGCCAAGGATCCCCGGGCGCTGCCGGACGTCTCCGGACTGGTCGTCGGCGTCCTCGGTGGCACGGGCGACCAGGGCCGGGGGCTCGCCTACCGGCTGGCCACGGCCGGCCAGCGGGTGATCGTCGGCTCGCGCAGCGCCGACCGGGCGCGCACCGCGGCCGAAGAACTCGGACTCGGCGTACGCGGCCTCGAGAACGCCGAATGCGCAACGGAAAGCGACGTGGTGATCGTGGCCGTGCCGTGGGAGGGGCACGCGAAGACGCTGGAGTCGCTTCGGGACGAGCTCGCGGGCAAGCTCGTCATCGACTGCGTCAACCCGCTCGGCTTCGACAAGAAGGGCGCCTACGCGATCCGGCCGGAAGAGGGCAGCGCCGCTGAGCAGGCCGCCGCCCTGCTGCCGCAGTCGCGGGTGGCCGCCGCCTTCCACCACCTGTCGGCGGTTCTGCTGCAGGACCCGCAGGTGGCGCAGATCGACACCGATGTGATGGTGCTCGGCGACAACCGCGAGGACACCGACATCGTGCAGGCGCTCGCCGCCCGCATCCCCGGGATGCGGGGGATCTACGCAGGCCGGCTGCGCAATGCCCATCAGGTCGAGTCGCTGGTGGCGAATCTGATCTCGGTCAACCGCCGCTACAAGGCGCACGCGGGGCTGCGGATCACCGACGTGTGAGCCGCGGGCGGGCCGTGGTGCAGGCGGTGGCGGGGCGTGGGAGACAATTGCCGGGACGTACGACGTATACGACCCGACAGGAGCCGACCCCCATGCCCCGCTTGCTCCCACCCGGCCCGACCGGGCGACTCGCCCTCTTCGCCGCCGCCGTCTGCGTCCTCGCGCTGATCGCGGCGGGTGTGGCCTTCTCGCAGGGCAGCTTCCTGGGCGTGGTGTGGATCCTGCTCGCCGGCCTGTCGAGCAACATGGCGTGGTTCTACGTCCGCAAGGCGAAGGCACAGCGCGCCGCGGCCGGGAACTGACCGGTCAGGAGCCGAACGGGGAGCCGTCCCAGAAGCGGAACCAGCTGTAGCCGAGCGACGAGTAGTAGTCGTCCACGTGGAAGGCGCGCATGATCGCGTGGATGGCGTCGAAGAACTGGACGTTGACGCTCGGCACCCACAGCAGCCCGAACACCGCGATCAGCCCGAACGGTGCGAACGGCTCCAGCTGGCGGCGGATCCCGTACGACAGCCACGGCTCGATCACCCCGTAGCCATCCAGGCCCGGCACCGGTACGAGGTTCAAGATCGCCGCCGTGACCTGCAGCAACGCCAGGAACGCCAGCGCCGCGTGGAAGGCGAGCGGCGCGCCGTCCAGCAGGCCGAAGGTGAACGGCAGCATCAGGGCGAGCGCGAAGACCAGGTTCACCAGCGGTCCGGCCGCCGAGATCAGGCTGTGCTTGAGACGGCCCTGGATCCGCCCGCGCTCGATGAACACCGCACCGCCGGGCAGTCCGATCCCGCCCAGGATGACGAAGATCACCGGCAGCAGGATGCTGAGCGCCGCGTGCGTGTACTTCAGCGGGTTCAGCGTGAGATAGCCCTTAGCGCCGACCGTGATGTCACCGCCGTGCAGCGCGGTGCGCGCGTGTGCGTACTCGTGCAGGCACAGCGAAACGATCCAGCCGGAGACGACGAAGAGGAAGATCGCAAAACCGGTGCTCGCCGAGTACTGGGCCCACACCGCCCAGCCGGTCACGGCCATGATCGCCACCAGCCCGAGGAACACGGGGCTGACCTGCCGGTCTCGGCGGATGGAAGCGGTGGTCATCGCGGGGGCTCCTGAGGTACGGGCGTACGGCATACGCAGGGCATACGGACGCGACGGTACAGGGTCCGCCGGCTGCGCGCGGAGCCGCCGTCCACGGCGTGACACCGCCGCATGCCGGCGCCATCCACCACAATGAGGGGCGTGCGCTACTGCATCCTGGGACCGACGCGGGCCCACCGTGACGACGGCACCGCCGTACCCCTCGGCGGTGCGCGGCTGCGTGCCCTGCTCGCGGCGCTCGCGCTGCGGCCCGGCAGGGTGCTGCCCGCCGGCACGTTGATCGACGAGGTGTGGGACGGAGAGCCGCCCGCGGACGCGGCAGGCGCGTTGCAGGCGCTCATCGCCCGGCTGCGCCGGGCCCTCGGCCGCGAGGCGATCGGCTCCGTCGACGGGGGCTACCGGCTTCAGGCCGCCACTGACGACGTCGACCTGTACCGCTTCGAACGGCTCACCGCCGATGCCGCCCGCGCGCTCGCCGACGGGGACCCCGCCAAGGCGGCCGGGCTGCTGGACGACGCGCACGCGCTGTGGGACGGCGGTGCGCCCCTCGCCGATCTGCCCGACCGCGCCGCGCACGCGGGCCGCGCCGAGGTGCTGCACGCGAAGGCGGTCAGGCTGCGGCTCACCGCCGACGCGGCGCTCGGCAACGCCGAACGCGTCCTGCCCGAGCTCGAAGCGCTCTGCGCGGCGCACCCGCTCGACGAGCAGCTGCACGCCCTGCGCATCCGCACCCTGCGCGACGCGGGGCGTACGGCCGAGGCCCTCGCCGCCTACGAGCAGATACGCGCCGCCATCGCCGAGGGGCTCGGCGCCGATCCGGGACCGGAACTGCGCGCTCTGCACGCCGAGTTGCTCGGTCCGCCGGCGCATACGCCGGCGATCAGCAAGGGGGTGGTCGGCAAGAGGGTGGTCGGCAAGGGGAATCTGCGGGCGCGGCTGACGAGCTTCGTCGGGCGCGAGGGCGACCTCGCCGCGCTGCGTGACGATCTGGCCGCGTCCCGCCTGGTCACCCTCACCGGGCCGGGGGGCTCCGGCAAGACCCGGCTGTCGCAGGAGGCCGCCGACCGGTACGGGCAGCGGTGGCCCGATGGCGCCTGGCTGGCCGAGCTGGCGCCCGTCGCCGACGGGCGCACCGTGCCCGAGGTGGTGCTGAGCGCCCTGAGGCTGCGCGAGACGGCGATCCACGCCGGCAGCGCTGACCGGGCGCTCGCCGATGCGGCCAGGCACCAGGACGCGCTCGCCACCCTCACCGAGTACTGCTCAAGTCGTCAGCTCCTGCTCGTCCTCGACAACTGCGAACACCTCATCGGCGCCTGCGCCGGTCTCGCCGAGCGGCTGCTGGTGCACTGCCCGCAGGTGACGGTCCTCGCCACCAGCCGCGAACCGCTCGGTGTGCCCGGCGAGTCGGTGCGTCCCGTCGACCCGCTGCCCGAGCCCACCGCGCTGCGACTGCTCGCCGACCGCGGCGCCTCGGCGCGCCCGGGTTTCGACCCCGACGACGATCCCGAGGCCTGTGCCGAGATCTGCCGCCGCCTCGACGGCCTGCCGCTCGCCCTCGAGCTCGCCGCGGCCCGGCTGCGCAGTTTGACGCCACGCCAGATCGCCGACCGGCTCGACGACCGCTTCCGGCTGCTGACCGCCGGCAGCAGAACGCTGCTGCCGAGGCAGCAGACGCTGCGTGCGGTCGTCGACTGGAGTTGGGAGCTCCTCGAAGCGGGGGAGCGGACGCTGTTGCGCCGGCTGTCGGTCTTCTCCGGCGGCTGCGACCTCGCCGCCGCGGAAGCCGTGTGCGGGGACGCCGCACTGGATGTGCGGGACGTCGCTTCCCTGCTGGGTTCCCTTGTCGACAAGTCGCTGGTGGTCGCCGATCTCGCGGTTGAGGACGGCGCCCGCTACCGGATGCTGGAGACCATCGCCGAGTACGCCGCCGAGCGGCTCGCCGAGGCAGGCGAGGAGCGTGCGGTCGGCGCCCGCCACATCGCGTATTACCGCGAGTTCGCACGTACTGCCGACCCGAAGCTGCGCGGACGGGAGCAACTACGGTGGCTGGAGCGGCTGGAGGGCGAGCACGACAACATCCGGGCGGCGCTGCACCGCGCCGTCGACACCCGTGACGAGCAGGAGGCGCTGCAACTGGTGCTCTCCTGCTCGTGGTTCTGGTCGATGCGCAACTACCAGAGCGAACTGTCCACCTGGGCACGGGAGGTGGCGGCCCTCGGCCCCGACCCGTTCGGCGATCCCCCGGCGCCGTTGCTGCCGCTCACCGCCGAGCCGCTCGACGCGCCGCTGCCCATGCCCGCCGAGCAGCTCGATGAGGCCCGGCGGTGGTTGCGTCTGATCCAGATCACGGCCACCGACAACGATCTGGTGCGGCTGTCCTCCACTCCCGACCGCGCGCGCTGCGAGGCAATGATGGCCGCATACGCCCCGCCGCTGCCGCAGGCGAGTTCGCGCGCCGGCATACTGCGGCCGTTCGCCTCCTGGATCGGCGGGCTCTTCGACGAGATAACCAGGCTCCTCGACGAGCTCGTCGACGTCTGCCGCGCCCACGGCAAGGTGTGGGAGCTGGCCTTCGCCCTGCAGATCCGGGCCAAGGTGCTCAACGACGCCGCGGGGCGGCTCGCCCAGTCGCTGGACGACGCGCGGGAGAGCCGTGAGCTGTTCACGCGGATCGGCGACCGCTGGGGCGTGGCGGAGGCGCTGGCGGCGGAGGCTGAAGCGGCGATCGCGCTGGGCGAGTTCGACCAGTCGGCGCAGTGCTGCCGCGAGGCGCTCGCCATCGCCCGCGAACTCGGCGCCCATCAGCAGGTGCCCGAGCTCACCGTTCGGCTGGGCCAGGCCCTCCTCAACGGCGGGAAGAGCGCCGAGGGCGAGCGGCTGATCCACGTCGGCATCGAGGACGCCGAGCGGTTCGGCACGGTGGGGAGCGGTGCCCGGATGATGGGCCGGATGCTGCTGATCCTGCTCTTCGGCAGGGGCGGCCACCTGGAGGAGGCACATCTCCAGCTCGACGCGATGCGGGAAGAACTGCTGCCCGGCACGCCCGGGTTCGTCGCCGGCATGCTCGACGCCTTCGGCGGCTGGCTGGCGGCGCGCGCCGGGGACCCGATGGAGGGCTTGCTCATGGCCCGCCGTTGCTATGACAGACTGCTCGGCCATCCGCTCTCCGAGGCCATGGCCCCGCGGATGGGCGTTGTCCTGATGCCGTTGATCATCGGGGTGGTGGCGATGAGCACGACGGCGCGCGGCGGCGGCGGCCCTGAGGCCGCCGCCGAGCGCGCCAGGCGGGGGGCGGTCCTGCTCGGCGCACATCATCTGCTGCACCCCGACAGCAGCAGCCCGATGGAACGCCAGGAGTTGGAGGAAGCCGCCGGGCTGCTGCGTCCCCTCCTCGGTGACGAGGCGTACGAGGCCGCCTACGCCGAGGGCGAGCGCCTCACCGCTGAGGAGGCACTCGCCGTGGCGCACGACGCGTGCCGCTGACGGACGGCGCCCTGCGGGGGTGGTGATGTGTGGCGGCGTCAGGTCTTCTTGCGGAACTTGGCGACCGCGAGCGGCGCCGTCACCGCCGTGATCCCGACGGTCCAGGCGAGCGTCATCCACACCGAGTGGGCGACCGCGCCGCCGTTGACGAGGGCGCGGGAGGCGTCGGCGAGGTTGGAGAGCGGGTTGTACTTGGTGAACCCCTCCAGCCAGCCCGGCATCGTGCTCGGCGGCGCGAAGATCGAGCTGCCGAACTGCAACGGCATCAGCACCAGCATGGCAACCCCCTGCACGGCCTGCGCCGTCTTCATGGTCAGTCCCAGCAGAATGAAGATCCACATCAGCGACGCACCGAACAGCATGGCCAGTGCGACCGCGGCGAGCAGCATGGACACCGAGGTGTGAATGGTCAGGCCCAGCAGGAACCCCATGCCGAGCAGAATCGCGACCGCGATCAGCATCCGTCCCATCTCGACGACGATCTTCGCGATCAGGACGGAGGACCTGGCGATGGGCATCGTCCGGAAGCGGTCCATCACGCCGTTCTTGAAATCGTCGTTGATGCCGGTGCCGACGCTCATGGCGATGTTCATGCCCATCATCGCCAACAGGCCCGGGATCACGTAGTTGAGGTACTCGTGCTGGTGGCCCTTGCCGGAGATCGCGCCGCCGAAGACGTAGACGAACAGCAGCGTGAAGATGATCGGCATCAGCAACACGTCGAACATCGACTCCGGATCCTGCTTGATCCGCAGCGCGTTGCGGCGGGCGAGCGCCCCGATGTGCCGCAGATTGGCCCGCACCCCGATCCGGCCCTCGCCGACGGGTGCATCGACCGTGACGGCACTCATGCGACCATCTCCTCGAGTTCGCTCGCGCCGCGGTCCTGTGCCGGAACGGACGCCTTCTGGCCCGTGATGGCGAGGAACACCTCGTCCAGGCTGGGCAGATGGGTGCTGATCCCGGCGATCGCGAAACCGCCGGCGCCCAACCTGCCGATCACCTCGGTCAGTTGCTCGTCGCTGCGGATTGCAACGTTGAGCACGCTCGTCTCCGGATCCGGCGTCGACTGCGGCAACATCCGCGCCATGGCGGCCAGCTGCCCCGGATCCGCAGGCCGTATCTGCAGCGTCCGGCCGCCGACCTTCGCCTTCAGCTCGTCCACCCGCCCCGAGGCGATCACCCGCCCCCGGTCGAAGACCGTCAGTTCGTTCGCGAGCTGCTCGGCCTCCTCCATGTACTGGGTGGTGAGCAGCACCGTCGCGCCGTCGGCGACCATGCGCTGCACCTCCTCCCACACCTCGTTGCGGGTGCGCGGGTCGAGACCGGTCGTCGGCTCGTCGAGGTAGAGCACCGCCGGATGCCCGATCATGGACGCGGCCAGGTCGAGGCGGCGACGCATGCCACCGGAGTACTGCAGGGCAGGCCGCTTGGCGGCGTCGGTCAGCGAGAAGCGCTCCAACATCTCGTCGGCGCGCCGCCTCGCCTCCTTGCGGGACAGGTCGAGCAGCCGGCCGATCATGTAGAGGTTCTCGCGCCCGGAGAGCTTGTCGTCCACCGAGGCGTACTGGCCGGTCAGCCCGATCACCCGGCGCAGCTGCCGTGGCTGGGCCACCACGTCGTACCCGGCGACACGCGCGCTGCCCGCATCCGGCGCGATCAGGGTGGACAGGATGCGTACGAGGGTGGTCTTGCCCGCACCGTTGGGCCCCAGCACGCCGAGGACGGTGCCCTGGCGCACGTCCAGGTCCACGCCGTCCAGCGCCCTGGTCTCGCCGTAGTGCTTGACCAGGCCCCGTACCTCGACGGCCACCCGACCAGCGCCGGCCGTCCTGGTCACTTTTGAACTCGTCATGCGACCGACTGTCGCCGACGCCACCGACAAACCGCCGACAGGCCACCGACACCGGCACCGACACCGGCACCGACACGCCGGTTACACCGGCACGCTGACCAGATGCTGCCCGGTCGAGGCGATGACGTCGAACCGGGCGATGTCGGACGGCGACATGGCGGTGGATCCCTGGACCGTGAGCGGGGCGGGCTGATATTCGGTGCCGTAACCCGACGTCGGCACCGTCCAGTTGGCCACCGTCTCCTGTCGCCCGGAGCGGCCGACCGCCACCAGACGGCAGGTATTCGGGCCGTAGACGCTGGTGAGCGTCAGATCGACGTGGGTACCCCACTTCTGCCCGGTCAGCCGCAGGGTCGCGTGTGCGCCGCTGCTCGGGTCGGTCGCGCTGTACTGCGCGCCCGGCTGGGTCTGGACGTATGGCGGCGGCCCGGAGGCCTGCGTCCCGAGGACGGCCGCTGTCGGCCCGGCCACGATCAGCACCGAGGCGGCGACACCCACCAGCACGCGGCGTCGCTGCTTCGCACGGCGCTCGGCCGCCACCGAGCCGAGCAGCCGGTCGAGCATCCCGTCGCCCGGCGGCCGGGGCACGCCCGTCGCCTTCACCTCCGCAAGCACCGGCACCACGCCACTGAGCTCGTCGAGCCGGGCGGAGCACACGGCGCAGGTGGCGAGGTGCCGCTCGAATTGGTCCATTGCGTCGCCGTCCAGCGCCCCGAGGAGGTAGGCAGCCACATCGACATGGGGGTCGCGGGGGGTCGCATGGGGATCGAGGTGGTCGTGGTCATTCATGGGGTCACACCTCTCTCCTCCAACGCGATCCGCAGGCTGCGCAAGGCATAGAAGAGCCGCGACCGTACGGTACCCGGCGGCACTCCGAGTTCGGTCGCGGCCTCGTTGGCGGTGCGCCCCTTGAAGTATGTCTCGATGAGCACCTGGCGATGGGCGTCGGAAAGCTCGTCGAGCGCGTCCGAGATCGTCATCAGCCGCAGCGCACGCTCGAGTTCGTCCTCCGCGGGGACCCGCTCCAGGGCGACGGGGCCCGTCTCGTCGGGCCGGGCGAGACGACGGCGGTGGATGTCGATGACCACCCTGCGCGCCACGGTCACCAGCCACGGGCGCAGCGATCTGGCGGTCGGATCGAGCCGGGGGGCACTCCGCCAGGCACGCAGCAGGGTCTCCTGCACCACGTCCTCGGCGAGATACCGATCGCCGCCCACCAGGCGGGAGACGTACGCGAGCAGCGGGCCCGCGTGATCGCGATACAACGCCCGCATCAGTTCCTCCTCCCGGCCGGAGCCGGGGGAGCGCCGCTGGTCGGCCACGAGTGCATCCTCGCGCATGCCCGGTCCTCGGTCGACTCGCTCCGTACGTCCTGTCGTATGTCCCGGCTCCCGGGCACGCCGGGAACCACCAGGACATACGGAGCGCGCCGACCGATTGCTCAGTGCGACCGATTGCTCAGTGCGACCGATTGCTCAGTGCGACCGTTTGTCAGTGTGACCGTTTGCTCAGTGCGTCGGTTCGCTCTGTGGAGTCAGTGGAAGGAGTGCTCCGCGGCCGGGTAGACGCCGCCGACCACCTCGTCGGCGAAGGCCGTGGCGGCGCCGCTGAGCACGTCGCGCAGCTGCGCGTACTGCTTGACGAAGCGCGGCACCCGGCCGGCCGTCATGCCGGCCATGTCCGTCCACACCAGCACCTGCGCGTCGCAGTGCGGCCCCGCGCCGATGCCGACCGTCGGGACGTGCAGCGCGGTGGTGACCTCGGCGGCCAGCTCGGCCGGCACCAGTTCCAGGACGACTGCGAAGGCTCCCGCGTCCTGCACCGCCTTGGCGTCCCGCAGCAGCTGCTGCGCGGCCTCCTCGCCGCGCCCCTGCACGGGGTATCCGCCGAAGGCGTTCACGGACTGCGGGGTGAGGCCGACATGCGCCATTACCGGGATGCCGGCCGAGACCAGCCGCTCGATCTGGTGCGCGGAGCGCTCGCCGCCCTCCAGCTTCACGGCGCCGACACCGGCGTCCTTGACGAGGCGGGTGGCGCTGCGCAGTGCCTGGGTCGGACCTTCCTGGTACGAGCCGAACGGCAGGTCGCCGACGATCAGCGCCCGCTTGGTGCCGCGCACCACGGCGGCGGAGAGCATGGTGATCTCGTCCATGGTGACCGGGACGGTGCTGTCGTAGCCGAGGTGACAGTTGCCCATGGAGTCGCCCACGAGCAGCACCGGGATGCCGGCCTCGTCGAAGACGGAGGCGGTCATGGCGTCGTACGCAGTGAGCATGGGCCACTTCTCGCCGCGGTGTTTGGCGGCGGCGATGTCGCGGACGGTGATACGGCGGGTGCCCGTCCCGCCGTAGAGGGCCTTCGGGTCGTGCGCAGCCTCGACGTGCGTCATGGCAACGGCTCCTGTTCGTCGTCTCGAGGCGCCCTGACGGCGTCCCCGGATCAGCTCCATGCTGGCACGAGCGGAGTGCGGCGGAAAGCCCTGGACCCGGCGAGGCCCGAATGTGCGCATCGTGTCACAGAGGCCCGTCCGGGCCACGATCTTGGAACCCGCCCCGCGGCAGGGCTCGTCCCACCAGCCGTAACCACCCGTAGGAGCAGGCACGCGACCGGAAGGGGGCCCATGGCTCAGGCGGACACGACGGACGGGACGACGGGCAGCACGGGGCCCTGGAACGGGTCGGCGCCCTGGAACGGGCGCCGGCCGCGTCCGCGCAGCCGTTGGCGCGACGGCCGTACCTGGCGGCGAGGCAGCCTCACCGCGACGCTCGCGGTGGCGGTCGCCCTGGTCATGGCGTTCCACACCTCCGTCCCCGACTCGGTCGGCAACATCGGCAGCCTGGTGGAGACGTTCCTGCCGTGGTTCGGCCTCGCCGTTCCGCTGTTGCTGGTGGTCGGGCTGCTCCGCAGGTCGGCGCTGACGCTGGTCGCGGTGGTCGTGCCGACGCTGGTGTGGCTGGATCTGTTCGGCGGACTGGTCACCGGCAAGTCCGCTCCCGGCGGCAACCTCACCGTCCTCACCCACAACGTGGACGCCGCCAATCCCGACCCGGCCGCCACCACCCGGCACGTGCTCGCCGCCCACGCGGGCATCGTCGCCCTCGAGGAGCTGACCGGCAGGGCGCTGCCCGTCTATGAACGCGGTCTCGCCGGCGCCTATCCCTACCACGCGGTCGAGGGGACCGTCGGGCTGTGGAGCAGGTACCCGATCAGGGACACGCAGCCGGTGGACATCAAGCTCGGCTGGGTGCGCGCGATGCGTACGACCGTCGCCACCCCCTACGGCGACGTCGCCGTCTACGTGGCGCACATGCCATCGGTGCGGGTGCACCTGAAGGGCGGCTTCACCGCCGGCCAGCGCGACGTCAGCGCGGCCGCGCTGGGCGAGGCGATCGCATCCGAGCCGCTCCACGACGTGATCCTGCTCGGCGACCTCAACGGCACCATGAACGACCGCAGCCTGGCACCGCTGACGTCGCAGCTGCGCTCCGCCCAGGGCGCGGCGGGTGACGGATTCGGCTTCAGCTGGCCGGCCCGGTTCCCGATGGCGCGCATCGACCAGATCATGGTCAAGGGCGTCGTCCCGACCACCTCGTGGGTGCTGCCCGACTCCGGCAGCGACCACCGTCCCGTCGCCGCCACCGTCGAGGTCGGCCCGTGACTGCGTAGTCCCGCGCTCCCGCTGCACCCGTCTGTAGCAGAACCGGTACATCGCGGACCCGTCCGATTCACGCAGGGGAATCATCCATGGCCCATACTTTGTTCCGGAACTGAACGAAACCCTCCCGTCCATTGCTCCACCTCGATCCGGAAGGTCCCGCACCCCCATGCCCCTGGCCTTGCTCGCCCTCGCGATCAGCGCCTTCGGAATCGGCACCACCGAGTTCGTGATGATGGGCCTGCTGCCCAACGTCGCAGGCGACCTGCACACCTCCGTCCCCACCGCCGGGTATCTCGTCTCCGCCTACGCCCTCGGCGTGGTCGTCGGAGCCCCGCTGCTCACCGCGCTCACCTCGAAGCTCGACCGCAAGCGCGTGCTGCTCCTCCTCATGGCGCTCTTCACCGTCGGCAACCTCGTCTCGGCGCTCGCTCCCGGCTTTTCCACGCTGCTCGCCGCCCGCTTCCTCGCAGGTCTGCCGCACGGCGCCTTCTTCGGCGTCGGCGCGGTCGTCGCGGCCCGCATGGTGGACGAACGACGCGGCGCCCGCGCCGTGGCGACGATGTTCCTGGGGCTCACCCTCGCCAACGTCCTCGGTGTCCCCGTCGCGACCCTCCTCGGCCAGCAGGTGGGCTGGCGCGCCACGTTCGGCGTTGTCACCGTCATCGGGCTGATCGCCGTGGCGGCGCTCGCCGCGCTCGTGCCGCAGCTGCCCGCTGAGCGCAAGGGCGGGCTGCGCCGCGAGGCCGGAGCACTGCGCAACCCGCAGGTACTGCTCGGACTGTTGACGACGGTCTTCGGCTTCGCCGGCGTCTTCGCCGTCTACAGCTACCTCGCCTCGATGATGACCGACGTGACCGGCCTGTCGCCGTCGATGGTGACCCTCGTGCTGGCGCTCTTCGGCGTGGGCATGACGCTCGGTGCGCTCATCGCCGGCCCGCTCACCGACCGGGCGCTGCGGCCCACTCTCTACGGCGCCCTGGGTGCGCTGGCACTGGTCCTCGCGCTCTTCCCGCTCGCGGTGCAGAACAGGGTGACCGCCCTCGCCGCCGTCGTCGCCCTGGGCCTCGTCGGCTTTGCCACGACCACCCCCCTGCAGATCACGGTGATGGACAAGGCCCGGCACGCACCGACGCTCGCCTCGGCGGCGAACCAGGCGGCGTTCAACCTCGCCAACGCCGGCGGCGCCTGGATCGGCGGTGTCGCCATCAGCCTCGGCTGGGGCTGGACCTCGCCGGGCTACGTGGCGGCCCTCCTCGCCGCCACCGGCCTGGCCGTCGCCGTCACCGCGGGCGTGCTCGACCGCGCGGCCCCTGCCGGCTCCCGCGTCGTCGCCGGCAGGGGGCACCTCCCGCCGAAGGCAGGGGGAGGGCACCTCACGCCGAAGGCAGGGGGAGCATCCCACGTCGAGACGGCCGCCGACCGCGTCTGAGGACGCGGCCCGACGGCCGGGACGCCGTCAGGCAGGCAACCGTCAGCCGCCCTCGCGCCAGCGGTTGGTGATCGGCAGGCGGCGGTCCTTGCCGAAGCCCTTCGCGGTGATCTTCGTGCCCGGCGGGTACTGGCGGCGCTTGTACTCCGCGGTGTCCACCAGACGCAGGATCCGCACCACGGTGTCGGCGTCGAACCCGGCGGCGATGATCGCCTCCCGGCCCTGGTCCTGCTCCACGTACAGGTCGAGGATGCGGTCGAGCAGCTCGTAGTCGGGCAGCGAGTCGGTGTCGACCTGGCCGGGACGCAGCTCGGCGCTGGGCGGCTTGATGATCGAGTTCTCCGGGATCGGGGGGACCTGGCCGCGCTCGACGGCTGCGTCGTTGCGCCACCGCGCCAGGTCCCAGACCTTGGTCTTCAGCACGTCCTTGATCGGCGCGAAGCCGCCCACCGCGTCGCCGTACAACGTCGAATAACCGCAGGCCAGTTCGGACTTGTTGCCCGTGGCCAGCACCAGGTGGCCCTCCTGGTTGGAGACCGCCATCAAGGTGGTGCCGCGCAGCCGGGCCTGCAGATTCTCCTCCGCGAGGCCCGTGAGGTGCAGCGACCCCATGTACGCGTCGAACATCGGGCCGATCGGGACGGTCCGGTAGTTCAGCCCGGTACGCCGGGCCATCTCGGCCGCATCGCCCTTGGAGTGCTCCGAGGAGTAGCGCGAGGGCATCGAGACCGCATACACGTTGCCGGCGCCGATCGCGTCGCAGGCGATCGCCGCGACGAGTGCCGAGTCGATGCCGCCGGACAGGCCGAGCAGCACAGTGCGGAAACCGTTCTTCACGAGATATGCGCGCAGGCCCACGACGAGAGCGGTGTAGATCTCCTCGTCATCCCCGAGCCGCGCCGCCTGCTCACCGTGCACCGGCGCCTCGTACGCGGGCAGCGGCGCGGCCGAGATCGTGCGGTGCTCGATCTCCAGACCGTCATCCGCCGTGCCCGAGGGCGCCTCGTCCGCCGCGGCGGGCAGGTCGAGGTCGACCAGCACACACCCCTCCTCGAACTGCGGTGCGCGGGTGATCACCTCGCCCTCCTCCGAGACGACGATCGAGTCGCCGTCGAAGACCAGCTCGTCCTGGCCACCGGTCATCGCCAGGTAGGCGAGGGTGCAGCCCGCCTCCTGGGCGCGCTTGCGCACCAGCTCCAGACGGGTGTCGTCCTTGGCCACCTCGTACGGCGACGCATTGATCGACAGCAGCAGCCCGGCGCCCGCGGTACGCGTGGCCGGCACCCGGCCGCCGTCCTGCCACAGGTCCTCGCAGATGGCGAGCGCGACGTCGATGCCGTGCACCCTGATGACGGGCAGGGTGTCGCCGGGCACGAAGTAACGGAACTCGTCGAAGACGCCGTAGTTGGGCAGGTGGTGCTTGGCGAACGACAGCACCACCTCCCCGCGGTGCAGCACGGCCGAGGCGTTCTGCGGCGCGCCCGCGGGCTGCCCGTAGCGGGGCTGCGCCCGCTCGCTGCGGTCGAGATACCCGACGACGACCGGCACCTCGCCCAGGCCCTCGTCGGCCAGGCGCCCCGCGAGCGCGGCGAGCGAGGCCCGCGACGCCTCGACGAAGGACGGACGCAGCGCAAGATCCTCGACCGGATACCCCGTGAGCGCCATTTCGGGGAACGCGACCAGATGCGCACCCTGATCGGCGGAGTGCCGGGTCCAGCGCACGATCCGGTCGGAGTTCCCGGCGAGGTCCCCGACGCACACGTCGATCTGATTGAGGGCGAGACGAAGTTGAGGCACGCGCCCAGCGTAATCGTCCAACCGACGCAATGGGCCGGGCGGGGGCTCACAGACTCGCCCGACCCGCGCCGGGCGTGCAAGGGACCCCGGCACCGGGCGATCATGCGCTATGGCGCTCTCCACCCACCGCCGCAACATTGCGCGCCCCCGCAAGCGCCCGCGCCGCTGGGAATTCCGGCTGACCGGCAGCCTGCTGCTGCTCGGCGCCGTCGCATACACCGCGTGGGTGCTCGAAGCCGTCCTGGTCACGCGGCAGGACCCGGTGCACGCGTACGTCAGTGAACTGGCCGCGCAGGACCGCCCGCTCGGCGGGATCTTCCGCGCGACGGACCTGGTGGCCGGGCTCGCCGTGCTCGGCGGCTGCGCGATCGTCCTGGCGCGGCCGCTCGCCCGGCCGTTCGCCCGGCCGTTCGCCCGGCCGTTCGTCCGGCCGCCCGCCGTACGACGGGCTCTGGCCCGGCCCCTGGCCCCGCCCCTGACGAGGCTCGTGATGGTGACCGGCTGGGCGTCGCTCGCGCTCTTCGGCGTCGCCACCGTCGTCGACTCCCGGCTGCCGCTCAGCTGTGCCCCGACCAGCGACCGGGCCTGCGAGGCACGCGAGACCGCCGGTCTGGTCCCGGCCACGCACACCGCGCACGGCGTCGTCAGCTCCCTCGCCGTGCTCTGCGCGCTCGTGGGCCTGGTGACGCTCACGGTCGCCGCCCGCCGGGACCGCTGCCGGCCGTGGCTCGGCCGCGTCGGCCCCTACCTCGTCGCCGCCGAGCTCGGCGCCACCGTATGGACGCTGGCCGCCGTCGCCGCATTCGAGGCCTGGCGCGTCAGATGGGCCCTCGGAGCGGGACAGCGTGCCCAGGTCGCGCTCATCGCCGTCTGGCTCGCCGTTCTCGGCGCGTCGCTCGTCCACGCGGGGCGAGCCGGCGGCCGGGAGGGGACCCCGCCGTGATCCTGCGCATCGACGGCATCCCGCTGCACGTCGTCCGCGAGGGCAGCGGCCCGGTGTGCGTGCTCAGCGCCGGCCTCGGCATGTGCTGGTTCGACTGGGACCCCGTCGTGCCGCTCCTCACGCCGTACCGCACCGTCGTCCGTTTCGACCGCCCCGGCCTCCGACTCAGCGCGCCCGCCACCACACCCCCGACCCTCCTCGCCGAGGCACACCGCATCCGGAGCGTCCTCGACGCGCTCGCGCTGACCGGCCCCTGCACCGTCGTCGGCCACTCCCTCGCCGCCTTCCACGCCGAGGCCTTCGCCCGCCTCCATCCCGGGCGTACCACAGGCGTCGTCCTCGTCGACGGCAGCGACGCGATCCGCCGGAAGCCGCCCCCCGCCCCGTGCCTGCGCATCGCCGCCGCGCAGGCACTTGCCGACGTGCTCACCGCCTCCGCCGTCCCGTACCTGCTCGGTCCTGCCGCCCGCCGCCTGGTGTGGCGGGCTTCGTCGCTCTCCGCCCGAGACCCCGCCCCGCCCGCCCTCGTACGCCGCTGCTACCGCACCGGCCGAGGGCTGCGCGCCGCACTGCAGGAGAACGTCCGCCACGGCGACGTCGCCGCCGAGCTCTGCGCCCTGCGCTCCCGCGCCCCGCTGCCGCCCGTCCCGGTCACCGTCCTCGCCGCATACGACGCGAGCGGCTCGGCTCGGTCCCGCCGCTCGCTGGAGCGCCAGCGTGCACTCGCGGACACCCTCGGCGCCGCCTTCCGCGTCGCCGCCCCGGCCGGACACATGGTGATGACCGACAGCCCCGGCGACCTCGCCTCCGCGATCCTCGCCACGGTTCCGGCCGCGTCCAGGTGACATCCGAGGCGGGAGGGTGGGTCGATGAAGTCGGGCGGCGTGTCCCACAATGGCGGTACGCCACGGGCGACGACGCGGAAGACGATCGCAAGACGAAGCGAAACGCGTCGGAAACCAGGCGGAGTGATACTGAGGTGCCGTCCTCTTGCCCCACACCGGCCCATACCGGGTGACCAGCCGTCCGACCTGCAAGGATAGGGGATCATGGATAAGCAGCAGGAGTTCGTGCTCCGCACTCTCGAGGAGCGCGACATCCGTTTTGTGCGGCTGTGGTTCACCGACGTGCTCGGCTTCCTGAAGTCCGTCGCGGTGGCCCCTGCCGAACTGGAGCAGGCATTCGACGAGGGCATCGGATTCGACGGCTCGGCGATCGAGGGGTTCGCGCGCGTCTACGAGTCCGACATGCTGGCCAAGCCCGACCCCAGCACCTTCCAGATCCTGCCGTGGCGTGCCGAGTCTCCCGGCACGGCCCGCATGTTCTGCGACATCCTCATGCCCGACGGCTCCCCGTCGTACGCGGACCCGCGCTACGTCCTCAAGCGCACCCTGTCCAAGACCTCCGACCTCGGCTTCACCTTCTACACCCACCCCGAGATCGAGTTCTTCCTGCTCAAGGACAAGCCGGTGGACGGCACCCGACCCACCCCCGCCGACTCCTCCGGCTACTTCGACCACACCCCGCAACACGTCGGCCAGGACTTCCGCCGCCAGGCGATCACGATGCTGGAGTCCATGGGGATCTCGGTCGAGTTCTCGCACCACGAGGGCGCCCCGGGCCAGCAGGAGATCGACCTGCGGTACGCCGACGCCCTCTCCACGGCCGACAACATCATGACCTTCCGGCTCGTGATGAAGCAGGTCGCGCTGGAGCAGGGTGTGCAGGCCACCTTCATGCCCAAGCCGTTCTCCGAGCACCCCGGCTCCGGCATGCACACCCACCTCTCGCTCTTCGAGGGCGACCGCAACGCCTTCCACGAGTCGGGCGCCGAGTACCAGCTGTCCAAGGTCGGCCGCTCCTTCATCGCCGGGCTGCTCAACCACGCCGGCGAGATCTCCGCGGTCACCAACCAGTGGGTCAACTCCTACAAGCGCATCTGGGGCGGCTCCCAGCGCACCGCGGGCGCTGGCGGCGAGGCCCCCTCGTACATCTGCTGGGGCCACAACAACCGCTCCGCGCTCATCCGCGTCCCGATGTACAAGCCGGGCAAGACGGTCTCGACCCGCGTCGAGGTCCGCTCCCTCGACTCCGGTGCCAACCCGTACCTGGCCTACGCGGTCCTGCTCGCCGCCGGCCTCAAGGGCGTCGAGGAGGGCTACGAACTCCCGGCCGGCGCCGACGACGACGTGTGGGCGCTCACCGACCGCGAACGCCGAGCCCTCGGCATCGAACCGCTGCCGCAGAATCTCGGCGAGGCGATCTCGCTGATGGAACGCAGCGAACTCGTCGCCGAGACGCTGGGGGAGCACGTCTTCGACTTCTTCCTGCGCAACAAGAAGCAGGAGTGGGAGGAGTACCGCTCCGAGGTCACCCCGTTCGAGCTGAAGAAGAACCTGCCGGTGCTGTAGGCGCAGGTCAGGGCCTTTCGGCGCCCAAGACGTATCCGGGCCAGCGGTTCAAATGGTCTCGGTGGCATAGGCCGGTTGGGCTTGGGGCACCGCTGGTTACACGAAGAGCGGCACACCCATCAGAGGCCGCACGGCCCTATCTGCGCCCTCTTGGACGAATGAGGGTGAGGGGTGATAACCCCCGACCACAGCAGGGAGGAGGAGGTTATGCCGTTCATCGACATCAAGGTGATCGCCGGAGCGTTCACACCCGAGGAGAAGCGACGGCTGGTCGAGAACGTCTCTGAGGCAGTGATCGCCATTGAAGGCGAAGCGCTGCGACCGTTCACGCACGTCGTGATCACCGAGACCCCCAGTGGCGAGTGGGCGGTTGGCGGCGAGGCACTTACAGCCCAAGATGTCCGAGCCAAGCGCGCGACTGCACCGGCGGCCTGATCTGCCTGGACGCGCGCATCGAGACGCTCAGCGCGTGCCACGCGCGTGCCAGGTCGGGCGGGGAACAGCAGGAAATCACGGTCACTCGAACGCGCCGGGAATGAGATCGGCCCCTGACCGTTCTCGCTGGTCAGGGACCGTTTCTTCCGTGTGGCGGCAGGGTTCGAACCTGCGTAGGCATAAGCCGACAGATTTACAGCTTGCGCATCAGCGGATGGCCCCGGCGTTGTCGTCGCGGCCGTTGTACTCCTGCCCGTTGTCGTCGCGGCCGTTGTACTC
>NZ_JANFNG010000003.1 GCF_024436035.1 Streptomyces humicola | reverse complement strand
GGGCGGGGGGGCCCCCGGCGCCCTCACCGCACCGCCCGCCCGTGCGGGTGCGGTGCGGTGAGGTGCGGTGAGGTGCGGTGCGGTGCGGTGAGGTGCGGTGCGGTGCGGTGCGGTGCGGTGCGCAACCCTTCGTGGCCCGCCGGTGTTCCGATCAATGCACAGGTACCGACGATCCGGCAGTACGGGGGACGAGCGGTGAGGACATCGGACATGCGCGAGGAATTGGGCGGCGAGTCCCGCTGGTGGGGCTCCGAACTCCTGGCCCGGCACCCCGGCGACGCCGTGTGGGCGCAGGCCGGCTATGAGGTGACCTACCAGCGGCTGCGCGCTCAGGTCGTCTCCGCGAGGCGTCTTTTCCAGGCGCACGGCATACGATCCGGCGCCACGACGGCGCTTCAGGGCGCGCAAAGCTTCACCCATCTGTGGTCGGTCTTCGCCCTGTGGTCGCTCGGCGCCCAAGTCATGCTCATGGGGCCGGAGATACGGGGCCGCGAGCTCGAACTGCTGCTGGACCGCTGTCGTCCGCAGTTCTACATCTCCTTCAGCGGCACCGGGCACGGCCGGCGCGCCTTCCACGACGAGTGCGAGACGTACGTTCGCCGGCTGAGAGACGGACGCGCTGCGGTGACCGATCACTGCCTCGTCCATTTCACTTCCGGATCCACCGGGTTCGCGAAGGCGGTCGCCCGCACCTCGCAGTCGCTGCTGCACGAACTCGACGCCTTCCGGAGGATAGGCGGCATGCCGGGGCCGGGCTCCCGGGTCCTGCTGCTGGGCCCGGTGTCCCACTCCTTCAACCTGGTGGGCGGACTGCTCCACCACATGGACGTGGGGGCCGTCACGGTCTTCCCGCCACTGGCCTCCCGGTCGAGCATGCTGCGGTCGGCGATACGTTCGGGGGCCGACACGCTCATGGGCGCTCCGGTGCACTTCGCCGCCCTTGCGCTCGGCGAGCGCTCGGTGCGGCTGCCCCGGCTGCGCCGTGCCGTCTCGGGCGGCGACCGGTTGGACGGGATGGCCCATGCCCGGTTCGCCGAGCGCTACGGGGTCCGTATAGGCCAGGCCTACGGGACGACGGAGACGGGCATCATCGCCGCCGATCCCACGGGGTGGTTCGGGCCGGACTCGGTGGGGATGGTGGCTCTGGGCGTACGGACCCGGATCGTCGACGGGGAACTTCAGGTCCGGATGGAGGCATCCCCGTATCTGGCCGAGGAGACGTCCCCGTTGCGCTTCCTCGCCGACGGAGCGGCGGACGGTGCGGGGTGGCTGTGCACACGCGACAGGGCGGAATTCGATCCGTCCAGCGGTGCCCTGCGCATCCTGGGCCGCTTCGACCCGCCGGCCGACCGACACCAGTTGACACGCGGCACGGACCACGTCCTGCTCTCCGCGCGGACCGCCTCACGCTCACTCACCCGCAATGGAGCGCCCTTGCCCTGACGCGGTGAATGCCCGGATCGTGCAACCACCCTCGTGTGAAGAGTGTTCACCTATCAGGCGAGTTCCTTCCACTTCTCACAAGGAGACGCGGCGTTGAGCCTCACCCTGGCGGGAAAGACCGCAGTTGTCACCGGCGCTGGCAGCGGCATCGGGCGGGCGACCGCCCAGGCGTTCGCCGACCGCGGCGCCAACGTCCTGGCGGTCGGCCGGTGCCGGGAGAAGCTCAGCGCCACGGCTCAGGGCCGCCCCGCCATCATCCCCTTGGCTGCCGACGTCACAGACAAGGCATCACCCGACAAGGTCATCGATACTGCTTTGGAAACCTTCGGGGGCATCAACGCCCTGGTACACGGTGCCGGGATGCTGCGGCGTACGCCGCTGGGCACCATCTCCGCAGACGAATTCGACCGCTTTATGGCAGTCAATCTGCGAGCCCCCCTGCTGCTGACGCAGGCCGCGTTGCAGCCCCTGGCCCGATCGGGCGGCACCATCATCAACATCAGCGCATCGTTCGGGCAGCGCGGCTGGCCCGAGCTGTCCTTGTACGGAGCGACCAAGGCCGGTCTCGATTTCTTCACCCGTGCCTGGGCTGGTGAACTCGCCGACTACGGCATCCGGGTCGTATCGGTGGCCCCGGGCCCCATTGAGACACCGATCCTGGAGAACAACGCGCTCGACGATTACGCCGTGGCGGCGATACACCGGCTCCAGGAACTTCTCCCGCTCTCCCGGGTAGGAACGGCCGAGGAGGTCGCCTGGTGGATCGTCAATTTCGCCGAGTCCTTCGCCGCATACACGACGGGCGTCGTCCTTCCCGTGGACGGCGGCTACAGCGCCGTCTAACTCAGGCACGACGAATTGAGAATGCTGGACTGGAGCTCCTGCATTACATCACTCGGCTCAATCCCGAGCTCGGAGACGAGACTCACGCGCAGCTTACTGAATACGTCGAGCGCGTGCGCCCGGTCGCCCGCCATGCTGAGTGCCCGCATGTACTGATAGTGAAGCCCTTCATGAAGGGGGTGCTCACATACGGAAACAGTGAGATCGGCGACGGCTTCGTAATACCGCCCCATTTCGATCTTCGCACTGGAAAGAGCCTCGATCACTCCGAGCTTCGACTCCTCCAACTGACGCCGATGAGCCTCGAGCGTTACGCCTGTGACCACGTCCACGAACGCGGGTCCGCGCCACGACGCGAGCGCACGGTCAAGAAGTAAGATTCCTTTTCCATAGTCGCCCTTCCGGATGGTGTCCCGCCCGTCGGCGACCATCTTCCGATAGCTCTCGTGATCGAATTTCGCGGATTTGTCGCTGAACAGATACCCGCCGGGCCTGGTCATCAGCAGTTCGCGCGCCACGGAACGCACCGACACACCGGTTATCCGCGACAACACCTTGCGCGCCTGGAATATGTACGTCTGAATGTTTCTCAGCGCACTGACCGGAGGGTCGTCACCCCACACCTCGCGAACGAGCGACGAAACGGGCACGACACCGCCGGCGTTGACCAGGAGAACTACGAGCACGGTCCGGGGCTTGGGGGCAAGCTCGACATGGACCGGCATGCCTTCGAGAGAGATCTGAAGAGGCCCCAGCACTCCTATGTGCATTACGACTCCACATATCTTGGGAAGACCGAACAAGCTACGCACTCGTGGCCGGAATCGTAGGAGCACAGGACGACACGGACGCCTGCCCCCGTCAACAGGCACTCAAGAAACCATACATCGCGGGTGCCCTCAGTCAAGATTCTGACCGAAAATCGCCCATACCGCACACGCCGGAGATCGACAACACTCTCCCATGCAACCGGATCGCGGACGGCGGTGTTTCTTGACTCCATGAAGGTCGTACCCACTAGAAGCCGTTGCCCAAAGTTCCGGCAACCGGCAGCGCGGCTTTACCCGGAGATAAAAGCGGAACCGCCAGCACTTTAATACCGTCGGCGCCCGCCCCCGCAGAGCGACCAACCGGGGTCAGGCGAGAATGCGCCATTCCGGCCGAGCACGGCCCAATGGCTCATGAACGCTACCCGTCCGAACTCACCGCGTGGCCGGACAGTCACACACAGTCCACTAACGCGAAAAGACGGGGCGACCGCACCTTTGCCGGCGGCCTTGGTCATGATGGGTGCATGAGAGCAATCACCTCATGATCCGCACGTTTCTGGCGGTCGTCGTCGCCTGGTATGTCCTCAAGGCGGCCGGGCGGCACGTCCCGTGTGCGCGGCGGCTCGTCGTGCGGTGCTCGCCATGGACCGTGAGGCTGCACACATGGGTGCTGTCGGCCCCGGCGACGTTCTGCTACATCGCCGTGTTCACCTGCTTCACCCTGGTGCAGAAGACGGCCCCACCCCGCCTCGTCGACATCATGACGGCAGTGGACAGCACCAACCTCGACCGGCTGCAGAAGAACGCGCCGAGCGTGCTGGCCACCAGCGCCTTCTGGGTCGCCAACCACGGCGAGGGGCTCGCCCTGTACGTCATCGGCTTCGCCACGGTGGTGGCCTGGGCCGAGCACCGTTACGGCACGCCCCGCATCGTCGTCATCGCGGTGTCGGGGCACATCTTCGGCTCCCTGATCACCGAGGAGCTGCTGCGGCACGCGATCCTCGTGGGTCGCGCTCCGGCCAAGCTGGCCTTCGCCACGGATGTGGGCGTCAGCTACATGCTCGTGGCCGGTCTCGCCGCCGCCGTACTGATCATGAGCGGCCGCACCCGCATCGTCGCCACGGTACTGCTGCTCGGCGTGCTGCTCACGCCTATGGTCGTCAGCCACAGCATCTGGGACCTCGGCCACGTCATCGCCGCGCTCTGCGGGCTGGTGACGGCCGTGCTGTGCCGACTGTCGGGGCCGCTGCGCAGACCGCCGCAGGAGCTGAGCGCGTGACGCAGCCTTGAGCCCGCGGGCTCGTGGGGGTTAGCTGGAGGTACCGGACGGTCACCGTTCCTGAAGATCCTCACCGGAGGTGGTGGAGATGAAGGCGGTCGTCTATGAAAAGCCCTTCGCCGTATCGGTGAAGGAGGTGGAAGATCCTCGCATCCAGCACCCCAACGATGTGCTGGTGCGCATCACGTCATCCGCGATCTGCGGCTCCGACCTGCACATGTACGAAGGCCGTACGGCGGCCCAGTCAGGCATCGTGTTCGGGCACGAGAACCTCGGTGTCATTGAGGAGGTCGGCTCCGGTGTGTCCTCGCTCAAGAAGGGCGACCGGGTCGTCATGCCGTTCAACGTGGCGTGCGGCTTCTGCAAGAACTGTCTCGCCGAGTACACCGCCTTCTGCCTGACCGTGAACCCGGGCTTCGCGGGCGGCGCCTACGGTTACGTCGCGATGGGCCCGTACCCCGGTGGCCAGGCAGAGCTGCTGCGCGTGCCGTACGCCGACTTCAACTGCCTGAAGCTGCCCCCGGGCGAGGAGTTCGAGACCGATTTCGTGCTGCTTGCCGACATCTTCCCGACCGGCTATCACGGTTGCGAGCTGGCGCAGGTGTCCCCAGGTGAGAGCGTCGCCGTCTACGGCGCAGGACCGGTGGGGCTGATGGCCGCCTACTCGGCGCTGCTGCGCGGTGCGTCCAAGGTGTTCTGCGTCGACCGGGTGCCCGAGCGGCTGGCCAAGGCGGAGCAGATCGGGGCCATTCCGATCGACTTCACCAAGGCCGACCCCGCGGAGCAGATTCGTGAGCAGACCGGCGGCGAAGGCACCGACAAGGGTGTCGATGCGGTCGGCTATCAGGCGCAGGCCCATGACGCCACCCACGAGGAGCCGGCAGTGGTCCTCAATACGCTGGTCGAGACGGTCCGGCCGACAGGCATGCTCGGTGTGCCCGGGCTCTACGTGCCCTCCGATCCCGGCGGCCCGGACGAGCACGCCAAGCACGGACAGCTGCTCGTCTCCATCGGCAAGATGTTCGAAAAGGGCCAGCGGATGGGCACCGGACAGTGCAACGTCAAGCGGTACAACCGCCAGCTGCGCGACCTGATCATCGCCGGGCGGGCCAAGCCGAGCTTCGTGGTCTCGCATGAACTCCCGCTCGATCAGGCACCCATGGCCTACCAGAAGTTCGACCAGCGGATCGAAGGCTTCACCAAGGTGGTGCTGCACCCCGTGCTCGCCGCCTGACGCCCCGCATCCGCGCGCCGTCCGGACCCGGCTCGTCCGGACGGCGTACTCCGGCGCACTGGGGCCGCTCACGTGTGGTTCCGTGCCTATCAGGAGCCCAGAACCCCAAGTATCACAACATATCCGGTGCGCCGTAGGCACCGGGCACACCACTGGTCACTCTCAGTCGTTAATCGTTAATCGTTAATCGTTACTGTCACACCATCGGCGAAAGCAGGGACCCATGGCTGATCGAAGGCGCGGCTCGGGACTGATCGGCGAGCTGTCGGCCGAGTTCGCCGGAACGATGGTGCTCATCCTCTTCGGCTGTGGCGTGGTGGCGCAGGTGATCGCGGGCGGCGCCCTGACCACCCCCAAAGGGGGGCTCGGGGCGCACGACTCCATTGCCTGGGCCTGGGGGCTCGGCGTCACCATGGGCGTCTACGTCGCGGGCCGGCTGAGCGGCGCCCATCTCAACCCGGCGGTGACCGTCACCCTGGCGGTCTTCAAGGGCTTCCCCTGGCGGAAGGCGGCTCCTTACGTGGTGGCCCAAACCGCCGGGGCCTTTGTCGCCGCGCTGCTGGTGCGCTGGGACTACACCGAGGTGCTGGCGAGGGCCGACCCCGGCCACACGTTCCGCACCCAGTTCGTCTTCTCCACCCTGCCGGGCAACGGCTCGCTCGTCGCGGGTGTGCACGAGTGGGGTGCCTTCCGCGACCAGGTCATCGGCACGGCGCTGCTGCTGTTGCTGATCTTCGCCGTCACCGACCCGCTCAACAACCTTCCTGGCGCCAATCTCGCCCCGTTCATCATCGGCCTGATCGTGGTGGCGATCGGCATGGCCTTCGGCGCCGACGCCGGCTACGCCATCAACCCCGCCCGCGACTTCGGGCCGCGGCTCGCCAGTTACCTCACCGGTTACGGGTCGGCCTGGCGGGATCAGTGGGGGAACTTCTACTTCTGGGTGCCGATCGCGGGGCCGCTGGTCGGCGGCCTGATCGGCGGCGGCTTCTACGAGTACTTCGTTCACCGCTTCCTTCCGGAGGCCGAGCCGACACCCGTCGGCCGGGTTCCGACGGGGGAATGAACTGGCGCATCACCCACGTACCACCCCCCGTATCGCCCAGGCGCATCAGCCACGTTCACCCACGTTCACCCATGAGAGGCAACGACCCATGGCGGACTTCGTCGGCGCGGTGGACCAGGGGACCACCAGCAGCCGCTTCATGATCTTCGACCACGACGGCAACGAGGTGGCCAAGCACCAGCTGGAGCACACCCAGTACCTGCCGCGTCCCGGCTGGGTCGAGCACGACCCGGTCGAGATCTGGGAACGGACCAACGTCGCAATCCAGAACGCCGTACGGGCTGCGGCAATCTCGGCCTCCGACCTCGCCGCCATCGGGATCACCAACCAGCGGGAGACCACTGTCGTGTGGGACCCGCGCTCGGGCCAGCCGTACTGCAACGCCATCGTCTGGCAGGACACCCGTACCGACGCGATCGCCGCCGCCCTCGAACGGGAGGGGCACGGCGACCTGATCCGCCGCCGCGCGGGCCTGCCGCCGGCCACGTACTTCTCCGGCGGCAAGATCAAGTGGATCCTGGAGAACGTTGCGGGGGTGCGCGAGGCCGCCGAGCAGGGCAATGCGCTCTTCGGCACCACCGACTCCTGGGTGCTGTGGAATCTCACCGGCGGCCCCAACGGCGGCATCCACGCCACCGATGTCACCAACGCAAGCCGCACCATGCTGATGGACTTGGAGACCCTGGACTGGGACGAGGAACTGTTGGGGATCTTCGGCATCCCGCGTGCGATGCTCCCGCGGATCCACTCCTCCGCCCACCCCGAGGCGTTCGGCACCTCCCGTACCACCCGCCCGCTGCGCACACCGGTCCCCATCACGGGGGTGCTCGGCGACCAGCAGGCTGCCACCGTCGGGCAGGTCTGCTTCACGCCAGGCGAGGCGAAGAACACCTACGGCACGGGCAACTTCCTGCTGCTCAACACCGGTACGCAGGCGGTGCGCTCCGAGCACGGCCTGATCACCACCGTCGCCTACAAGTTCGGCGACGCCCCGGCGGTCTACGCCCTGGAGGGTTCGATCGCCGTCACCGGCTCCGCGGTGCAGTGGCTGCGCGACCAGATGCACACCATCAGCGACGCCGCGGAGAGCGAGCGGCTCGCCGCGACCGTGGACAGCAGCGACGGCATCTATTTTGTGCCCGCCTTCTCGGGGCTGTTCGCGCCGTACTGGCGCTCCGACGCACGCGGCGCGATCGTCGGCCTGGCGCGCTATCACACCAACGGGCATCTTGCGCGGGCGACCCTGGAAGCCATCTGCTACCAGAGCCGTGACGTGGTCGAGGCGATGGAACAGGACTCCGGCGTCCATCTGGACGTGCTGAAGGTGGACGGCGGCATCACGGCCAACAACCTGTGCATGCAGACGCAGGCGGACGTCCTCGGCGTCCCCGTCAGCCGGCCGGTCGTCGCCGAGACGACGGCGCTGGGGGCCGCATACGCGGCAGGGCTCGCGACGGGCTTCTGGCGGGACACCGATGAACTGCGCACGCACTGGCACGAGTCCCGCCGCTGGGAGCCCCAGTGGAGCGACAAGCAGCGCGAAGCGGGCTACGAGGGCTGGAAGAAGGCCGTGCAGCGCACGCTGGACTGGGTCAAGGTCGACTGAGCACCACCTCGCTTCAGCAATGAGTCGAGGTCGCAGAGAAGTGCCGTGTCCCGCCGGTGCGGGGCACGGCAGCTGCTCGAGGGGTGCTCAGGCTCGGTGGGGATGGAAGTCCGGATGCTGGTGAGGGTGAGGGTGAGGGTGGGGGTGGGGCGGCCCGCCGTGCGGCTGCTCGATGACGAGGGACGTGATGTACGTCTTGAATGGCGGAAAGTGTTCGGAGGCCTCGATCAGGTAGACCCCATTGACGCAGCCTCGGGCGACCGCCGGGGTGTTGAAACGGCCGTTCCAGTCGCTGACCACCATTCGGCCCTCAAGGGTGTTCCCGTGGCGGCAGCCGGCGTCGAGGCTGGGGCTGTGCAGCGTGAAGTGCTGCAGCCGGGGAAGCTGATTGCCGGTGACGACGAACGAGATCTGGCCACCGAAGCTGGACTCGACTACATGGCGGGGAATGGCATAGATCCAGCCCGGGACGTCGCGCCATTGAGGGTCGACGCTCTGCAGTCCCGGAACGGCGTGATGGTCGGTCCGTCCCTGGTCCGGCACCGTGGCGGAGGCGGCGGGGACGACGGCGGCGAGCGTAGCTGTCGCGGAGAGTGCGGCGACCAGCGCGCCTTTTCGACGATTCATGTGTCTTCCTTGTCCGACGGAACGTTCGACTAGCTCACCGCCTGACGCGGTGCACAAGGGACGGCGGGACGCCGCCCCCGCATCCAGTCGTACGACCCCAGGGCCGCAGGCGCCTCTTGGGCGTCGCTTCCGGGTGATCACCTCCAAGGGGCACAGCTGGGCCATTCGGCCGACGCACCGTCATGACCGATCCTGCGACCGGTATCACCTGGTTGCGGCCTATATCTGGTAGCTCGTCAGAATTACTCCATATCGTCATATCTGACGGGACGTAGCCTGACGTCAGTCCGCAGGTGCGAGTGCCTGCCGCTGCGCCCGGGACGAGGAGATCGCACTGTGCACCGCACGCGCTTCGCGGCTGCCGCCCTGGTGGCAGCGGCATCCGCCATGAGCACCTCTGGCCAGGCGGCCCTGGCCGATCCGCCACCGGTCGACCCGACGCCGACCATCGACCAGCAGGTGGTCAGACCGGGCTCGACGGCCGATCTGACGGTGTTCTGCAGCCCGATGGGACAGCACTCCACCATGATTGCCAAATCGCCGGCGTTCGCGGGCGGTGCGGCAAAACTGCACCGTACGTACATCGTCGGAATGGCCTGGAAGTTCGAAGGCCGGGTCCGCATTGCCTTCGCCGACGACGAGTTCGCAGACCGAGGTCCGGGCGACCAGGGCTACGGCTACCCCGGCTACGACGGCCAGGGCCACGGCGGCCACGGCCCTCAGCACCACGGTCGCTTCGTCCGACAGCCGGTCATGGGCCACTGCCCGGGCGGCGGGGACTGGCGGACGATCATCACCGTCGACCGCCAGCGGCTCATTCCGCGGGACACCGGACGCGGGGCGAGGGCAAAGGTGCGACCGAGAGTCACTCACCCGGGCGGGCGTGTCACGGTGTGGGTCCACTGCCCCGGCTACGTCTTTCCCGGTCAGCGCGTCATCACGGCCGGGTCCCGGGCCTTCAGCCAGGGCAACGCCAGACTCTTCCACCTGCGCCGCAGTCCGGACTTCCGCGGCCAGGCCCGCATCGCCCGGCGCGGCATCGTGCGCCACCGGTGGGGCGTGTTCGGTGTCTGCCCCGACGGGGCAAAGTGGCACGCCACCTTCAGCGTCGTCCGCGGCCCGCGCCCCCGCCACCACCACGGTCACCGCCACGACCGTCCCGACGGCGGCGAGTACCCCGGAATGGGCCCGCAACTCGGCGCCGGCGGCACGAGCGGCCCCGCCAACTCCCCCGAGATCGCCGCGGGCGGCCTGCTCGCCGGCGCGGTGATCGGAGCGGGCTGGATGGTCATGCGCCGCTACCGGACGAGCCGCGCCCCCGGATACTGACCCCACGCCCCGGACTGCCCGCCGCGGCCCGGGGCCTGGTACAGACCAATTCCGGTCAATCTCCGTAGAAGCTGGTCACGGTCCGCCATCGAGAGGTAGCTTTTGGTTGCTGCCGCCACACCAGGAGCACAAGGCTCCCAGGGACATGCGGCACAAGGGGTGAAACTACCTTGCGCATCCGCCAGTTCACGGTGGCTGACGCCTGCACAGCGAATCCCAGGGAAGGTCTCGGAGAGCTCCGTGAGATCACGGGCCTGGAGATGTCCCAAGAGCCTGACCAGCTCGAGGAGTTCGAGTTCTTTCCTTTTACCAATAGTTGCCAGCTCATCTGGGAGGAACATGACCACCTCCTCATCGGAGTGAGTCCAGGGAACAGCTACTTCTCCGCCCAGCGACTCGGCGCACTCGCCCGCTGGGCGGCCCAGAGATTCACCCAAGTCGACTTCGTCCACGCCGACGTGCACCTCGACGAGATATACGAGGCGTTCGGCTACACCCCCGAGCACGCGCAGCGGCGAGCCGCCAAGGAGATAAGAACGGTTCGCCGGCGGATCACCGAAGGACTCGCATCGGCCGGGCTGCTCGGCCGCGGCATTCGCATGAGCGCCCTGTCGGAGTTCGCCGACAACCCCGTCTACACCGGACTGCGCCGACGGCTCGACCATCTGGTCGACGAGGACGAGGAGTTGCGGGAGGCGTGCGAGGCGATGGTGCAGCAGTTCCTCGCCCCGCGCCTGCAGGACAGCGGGCCCGCGACGGCCGAGCAACTCCGCTCCTGCCGCGCCTACATCGCGGCCGAGCTCCCCTTCTTCGTGGACACCCCGAGCATCCTCGGCGTGCCGTCATCGGTCTCCGCGTATCCCGTCGTCATGCCGCTCACCGAGGTGCTCTACCGCCGTGGCGGCGGACTTCGCGCGATGCGGAACCAGGCCTACGCCGTGCTCCGTTCGGAAAGGACGGTGAAGGATGACCACCGCCGAGCGGCATGACATCCGTCGGCCGTCGGAACGTCTTCCCGTCATGTGGTGATGTGCGATGACGCTACGGGGGCCGTGCAGTACATAGCGCCCCGGACGCCCGACCGGTGTCCGGGGCGCCTTCGCGTCGTGCCGCGTCGTGCCGAGTCGTCCCGCGTCACTCCTCGTCGTCCCGCTCTGTGCCGCGTCTCAGCGGTCGACGACGCGCAGTTCGAACCAGGTGGTCTTGCCGCGTGGGAGCAGATCGACACCCCAGCGGTCCGACAGCTTGTCGATGAGGAAGAGACCGCGGCCGCTGATGTCGAGCTCACGGACCGGTAGCAGACATGGCAGGCCGCGCGACGGGTCGCGCACCTCGACCCGGATCCAGCCGCGACGGCGCAGCATCCGCAGCCCGAAGGTGCGGGCCCCAGTGTGCCTGACAGCGTTGCCGACGAGCTCCGAGACCAGCAGTTCGCAGGTTTCGCCGAGGTGGGGAAGCTGCCACAGCCGCAGCACGGCGAGGGTGAGCCGGCGCGCGGTGGACGCGGACTCCGGCCGTGAGGTGAGCCGTATCTCGTCGACCGACGGATTGCCCAGCAGGTCCAGCGTGTTGGCATCCCGTTGGTCCTGCGGCGTGGGAATCCACGCCGCCGCGGTGGTGCCGAACCGCTGCGACTGTTCAAAGCCTCCCCGACCCGCCATGGATTCATCATGGCTGCCCAGACCCGTCTTCGGGCCCGAACCACGGGAATTGGCTGAGCGGAATGGGTAGTTCCAAGGAGGCGCCCATGCATATGCCTCGGGCAGTGCTGCCCCCATTACCCCCTTCCCGACCTGCGTGATCGCCCTCCGACAGGCCGTGACGAAGGGATCGGAACAAGACCGCCTTAACCCGCATTTAAGCTTGGCTTAAGGCGGCCTCGAGCCCTCGATGATCACTCAACCGTGTTGATGTGCATGGGGGTTGGTCAGACGAACTTGGCCTTGCCGGGGCCTTCCTCGACGAAGCTGCGCATGCCCGTCTCGCGGTCCTCAGTCGCGAAGAGCCCAGCGAACAGGGTGCGTTCGATCGTCAGTCCCGTCTCCAGATCGGTCTCCAGACCGCCGTCCACGGCCTCCTTGGCGGCGCGCAGCGCATAGGCGGGGCCCTGGGCGAGCTGGGCGGCCCAGGCGTGCGCCTGCTCGTAGACTTCGGCGTCCGGGACGACGCGGTCGACGAGACCGATCGACAGCGCCTCGTCCGCGCGCACCTGACGGCCCGTGAAGATCAGGTCCTTCGCCTTGGCGGGGCCCACGAGACGGGAGAGCCGCTGTGTGCCGCCCGCGCCGGGGATCAGGCCGAGCAGGATCTCCGGCTGGCCCAGCTTGGCGCGCTCGCCCGCAATGCGCACGTCGGCGCAGAGCGCCAGCTCGCAGCCCCCGCCGAGGGCGTAGCCGTTCACCGCGGCGACGACGGGCTTGGGGATGCGGGCGACGGCGGTGAAGGAGTCCTGCAGGGCGCGGGAGCGGTCGACCATGTCCTGGTATCCCATGGCCTGCATCTCCTTGATGTCCGCACCCGCCGCGAACACCTTCTCACCGCCCCATACGACGACGGCCCGTACGTCGTCGCGGCGGGCGGCCTCTTCCGCGACCTCACGCAGCCGGTCCTGGGTGGCGATGTCGAGCGCGTTCATCGGGGGACGGTCGAGCCGGATGGTGCCGACGCCATCGGCGGCCTCAAGGTGAACAGTCATGGCCGGACTCTACCGGCGGGGGTCGTCACTGCATGGCGCAGCCATTCTGTTGAGGGTGGTGGTGGGAGACGGGAGGCCGGTACGGCCCGACAGGTGGCGGGCCGTACCGGCGTTGGCGCAAGGGCGGGTCAGTCGCCCGCCACCCATTGCGACCAGGGCATGTTCCAGCCGTTGAAGCCGTTGTCGGGCTGCACCGTCCTGTCGGGCGAGTTGGAGACCACGACGACGTCGCCGATGAGCGAGTGGTCGAAGAACCACGCGGCCGGGGTGCCGGGGTCGCCGGCGCCCCGCACGTCCTGCATGCTCACGCAGCCGTGGCTGGTGTTGGCGGAGCCGAAGACGGACGGGTCGGCCCAGTAGTTGCCGTGGATGAAGGTGCCGGACTGCGTGAGGCGCATCGCGTGCGGCACGTCCTTGATGTCGTATTCGCCCCCGTACCCCACCGTGGTGCCGTTCATCTCCGTCACCACGTCCTTCTCGCTGATGACCATGGCCCCGTTGTAGGTGGTCTTTCCTGGCTGGCCGGCGGTTATCGGGATGGTCTTGATCGTCCTGCCGTCCTGGGTGACGCGCATCATGTGCGTGTTCGCGTCGACGTAACTGACCTGGTTGCGGCCGATGGAGAACGAGACGTCCTTGGACTGTATCCCGTAGACGCCGGGCGAGCCCTCGACGCCGTCCAGCCGCAGATGGAGCGTGACCTGGGTGCCGGGCGCCCAGTAGCTCTGCGGACGGAAGTCGAGGCGCTGGTCGCCGAACCAGTGCCCGACGACCGGGACGGACGGGCTGGAGGTGACCGTCAGCGCGTCCTCGACCGCCTTCTCGTCGGCGATCGGCTGGTTGAAGCTGAGCGACACCTCTTCGCCGACGCCGTAGGTGGCACCGGGGTCGACGTTGAAGTAGCCGACGAAGGTGTCCTTTGGCACGACGGTGGTGAAGGAGGCGTGCTTGGCCGACTCGCGCCCCTGGGAGTCCTTGGCAACCGCGTCGACGGTGTACTGGGTCGACACGCTCAGGTTGGTGTTCGGCGTCCAGCTCGTGCCGTTCGACGAGACGGTGCCCGCGACGACGTCCCCCTTGGAGTCCTTGACTTGGACCGAGGTCAGCTTCCCCTGCGAGACGCTGACCTTCAGCGCTCCGCTCGTCGCGACATCGGTGGCGCCGTCACCGGGCGTCACGTCCACCACGGCCTGGGATGCCTGCAGATCGCCCGACCCCGCTCCCGCGCCCGGCTGCGCCGCCGTACTGCCGCTCTTCGGCTGGCCGGAGCCGCCGCACGCGGTGGCCAGCAGCAGCACCACGCCGAGCACCAGCGCCAGCAGACCCCCCGTGGCGCCCGGCGCCGGGCGTATCGCCGGCATCGTCCGCCGTGCTGACGGCGTGTGGTGTCGCTTCACCTTGCTCTCCCCTCGCCCGACCGGACGTGACCTCGTCCCGGGTGCGTGTGCCACACGGGCCCTGGGGTGATCCTTCCCGGCACAGGTCGCCCTGATCCCCCGCATGTCCGTCGTGGTTGCCGCGGAGGGCAAGGACGCGTCCGACATGCTCGCCGATAGATAACCACACGAATGGCTCGCGGGGGGCAAAAGGAGTGTCACCGTTCCGTACCGGCCGCTCACGCGGCGGGCGGGCCCCGGAAGGCGCTCAGGAGGCGCCCGCGATCCACTGCGGCCAGGGCATGTTCCAGCCGCTGAGACCGTTGTCCGGGGCGACCGTCGGCCCGCCGCCGTTCGTCACCTCGACGGTGTCGCCGATGAGCGCGTTGTCGAAGTACCAGGCCGCGGGGGTGCGTCCGTCACCACCGCCCTTCACGTCCTGCAGCCCGATGCAGCCGTGGCTGGTGTTGTCATTGCCGAACACCGTGTCGTCGGACCAGTAATTGCCGTGCACGAAGGTGCCGGAGTCGGTGAGACGCAACGCATGCGGCACGTCCTGGATGTCGTAGACGCCGCCGAACCCCACCGTCTGGCCGTTCATGCGGGTCATCGGGTGCTTCTCGGAGATCACCATGACGCCGTCGTACGTGGGGTGGTCGCCACCGCCCGCGCTCACCGGCAGGACGCGCACCACCTGGTTGCCGTGGCGCACCGTCAGGGTGTGCGCCCTGGCATCGACGGTGGTGGTCTGTTCCCGTCCGACGACGAAGTTCACGTCCTCGTCCTGGACGCCGTACACCCCGGGCGCCCCCTCGACGCCGCGCAGCCGCAGGCTCAGCGTGACCCGTGTGCCCGGCGTCCAGTAGCGCTGCGGACGGAAGTCGAGGCGCCGGGCGCCGAACCAGTGCGGGGCGGCCAGGACCGCCGGGCGCGCCGTGACGGTGATCGCGTGCTGTACGGCGGCCCGGTCGGTGAGCGGCCGGCTGAACTCGATGGAGATGATCATTCCGGTGCCGACGGTCTGGTCCTGCCCGGTGTTGTAGCGCCCGGTGAAGTGATCGCGCAGCGTGGTGAAGGCCGCGCGGGCGACGGCTGTGCGTCCGTCCGCGTCCACCGCGAGCGCCTCGGCGGTGTAACGGGTGCCGCGCGCCAGCGGGGCCAGCGGGCGCCACGAGCGCCCGTCCCGCGCGATGCGGCCCGGCACCGGCCGCCCGGCGGGATCCGTCACCCGGATGCCACGCAGCGCACCGCGGTCGACGGCGACGGAGAACGGGGACGACGCGACGTCCGCCCCGGGCAAGGCGGCGATCGTGATCCGAGCGCGGGAGACGCCGATACCGTCGTCGCCCGCGCCCACGCCGAAGGCCGTCACCGCGGCGATCCCGGCCACCACCAACGCGCCCGCCACCGCCATGCGCCGGCTGATGCGCAGCCGGCGCGCCCACTGCGCCACCGAAGTCCTCACCACCGGTCAACGACATCGGCTGCCCTGGGGAAACTCCCTGGCCCTTGGGCATGGGGCACCTCCCCCGGCCCTTCGGGCATGGGGGACCCCTGTGACTACCGGCATCGAACCGGGAAGGACATCAAGGAGAACGGGACCCGCGCGCGGCAACGGGACGCCGCGCGGGGCCCTGGAGAGCCGCGGGAGGCTGACACGTGTCGAGCGCACCCGAGCGGGAGCAGACCGACGCCCCTACCCACGCCCCGGCCGGCGGCAACGAGCACCGGACAGCGCCGCCCCCTTCCGCCCAGGGCAGCAACGGGCAGGCGGGCGGCGCGCAGGCCGTGCCGCGCACGCGGCCGGTCTGGCCGGGCAGCCCACAGCCGCTCGGCGCCCGGTTCCACCTCGGGCCGGACGCCACGCCGGGGACGAACTTCGCGCTGTGGGCGGCCGGCGCGGAGGCCGTCGAGCTGTGCCTGTTCGACCCGGACGGCACCGAGACGCGGGTCGAGCTGACCGAGCTCACCCATGAGGTCTGGCACGGATTCGTCCCTGGCGTGATGCCGGGCCACGCCTACGGCTACCGCGTGCACGGCCGCTGGGACCCATGGACCGGCGGCCGCTGGAATCCGGCGAAGCTGCTGCTCGACCCGTACGCACGCGCCGTGGACGGCGAGTTCGCCCTGCCGCCGCACGTTTACGGGCATGCCCGCGACTGGCCGGAGCGGCCGGTCGCCGACACCGTCCGCGACAACCGTGACTCGGCCCCGTTCGTCCCCAAGGGCGTCGTCGTCCAGGACGACGACGACTGGTCCGACGACCGGCGCCCCAAGACGCCCTGGTCCGACTCGGTCATCTACGAGCTGCACGTACGCGGCTTCACCATGCGTCACCCCGGCATCCCCCCTCAGCTGCGCGGCACCTACGCCGGGCTCGCCCACCCGGCGGCCATCGCTCATCTGGAGCGCCTCGGCGTCACCGCCGTCGAGCTGCTTCCGGTGCACCAGTTCGCGCACGAGGACCATCTGCTGCGGCGGAGCCTGCGCAACTACTGGGGCTACAACTCGATCGGCTACTTCGCGCCGCACGCCGCGTACTCCGCCTCCGGCACCCGCGGCGAGCAGGTCGGCGAATTCAAGCGCATGGTGCGGGCGCTGCACGCGGCAGGCATCGAGGTCATCCTCGACGTCGTCTACAACCACACCGCCGAGGGCAACGAGCTCGGGCCGACCCTGTCGCTGCGCGGCATCGACAACCGTGCCTACTACCGGCTCCAGCAGGACGCCCGCCGCTATGCCGACTACACCGGCTGCGGCAACACCCTCCATGTCGTGCGGCCGCACGTGCTGCGCCTGATCACCGACAGCCTGCGGTACTGGGTGACGGAGATGGGCGTCGACGGCTTCCGCTTCGACCTGGCGGCGGCGCTTGCGCGGCCGATGCGTGCCACCGACGATCCGGACATGCTCTCGCCGTTCCTCGCCGTCGTCGCCCAGGACCCGGTGCTGCGGCGCGTGAAGCTGATCGCCGAGCCGTGGGACGTCGGCTCCGGCGGGTATCAGGTGGGGGCCTTCCCGCCACTGTGGACGGAGTGGAACGACCGCTACCGCGACGCGGTCCGTGACTTCTGGCGCGGCGCCAGCCCCGGTCTGGCCGACCTCGGCTACCGGCTGTCCGGGTCGAGCGACCTGTACGCGTGGGGCGGGCGCCGCCCGTACGCATCGGTCAACTTCGTCACCGCGCACGACGGGTTCACCCTGCGCGACCTCGTCAGCTACGAGTGCAAGCACAACGAGGCCAACGGCGAGGAGAACCAGGACGGCACCAACGACAACCGTTCGTGGAACTGCGGTTGCGAGGGCGAAACCGATGATCCGGGCATCAACGCGTTGCGCCGCCGCCAACTGCGCAATCTGCTGGCGACGCTGCTGCTGTCGACGGGGGTGCCGATGCTGTGCGCCGGCGACGAGATGGGCCGTACGCAGGGCGGCAACAACAATGCGTACTGCCAGGACAACGAGACGAGCTGGGTCGACTGGTCGCTGCTCGACGATCCCGAGGACGACTCGTGGCGTGAGCTGTTCGAGCTCGTGTGCCGGCTGATCGCGCTGCGCCGCCGCCATCCGGTGCTGCGGCGGCGGGTGTTCTTCTCCGGGCGGCCGCAGAGGCCCGGCGGGTTGCGGGATCTGGCATGGTTCACGCCCGAGGGCCGGGAGATGACGGAGGGCGACTGGTTCAGCGCCGCCACCACACTTGGCATGTATCTGTCCGGCCGGGACATCGCACAGGGCGATCCGCTCGGGCGGCGGATCACCGACGACAGCTTTCTGGTCATCCTCCATGCCGCCGCCGAGCCGGTCGGCTTCGTCCTCCCCGGGCCGCCGTGGGCGCACCGCTACGAGGTCCTCGTCGACACCTCAGGAGGGGAGCATGCGCCCGTGGTGCTTGCGGCGGGTGCGGCGGTCACGGTTGCGGAGCGCTCGGTGCTGCTGCTGCGGGCGGTCTCCCCGAGGTCGCCCGGACGGGCCTAAAACCAGGTGAGCATTGTCAGTGGTCGCCCGTAGTCTCTCGAACTGTGGCCGAGACAACGTTGACATCAACCGAGGAACGGCCCGCGGGGGACAGATCCGCGGTGCGGTCGCTGGTCAGGCTGTGGCCGTACGTCAGGCCGGTGGGGCTTCGGCTCTTCGGCTCCGCGTGCGTGGCGGTGGTCGCGTCGTGCCTGTCGTTGCTGATCCCGCTGGTGCTGAAGTGGATCGTGGACGGGCCGGTCGCGCGCCGGGATCCTTCCGGGGTGTGGCTCGGCGGCGGGCTGGTGCTGCTGCTCGGGCTGCTGGAGGCGGGCCTGTTCGGGGTGCGGCGGTGGCTGGTGGCACGGCCGATGGCAGGGCTCGAAGCACGGATGCGAGCGGACCTGTACCGGCATCTGCAGCGGCTTCCGGTCGCCTTCCACGATCGGTGGGGATCGGGTCAGTTGCTCTCGCGCGGCACCAACGACCTGCAGATCGTCAGGATGTTCCTGACGTTCCCGCTGGTCTTCCTCGCCGTCAACTCCACGACGATCCTCGTCGGCTTCGGGATCCTGTTGAGCCAGCAGTGGACGCTCGGCCTGGTGCTGCTGGTGCCTGCGGTCCCGCTGGTGGTCATGTGTGCGTACTTCGAGGCGCGGTACTCGCTCGCGGCGCGCCGCGCCCAGGACCAGATCGGCGATCTGACCACACTGGTCGAGGAGTCGGTGCTCGGCATCCGCATCATCAAGGCGTTCGGGCGCCACCGCAGCCAGGCGCGCGCCTTCCGCCGCCAGTCGCACGAACTGCGCGGCACCGAACTTCGCAAGGCCTGGCTGCTCGCCGACATCTGGGCGCTGATCACCGGGCTGCCGGACATGGCGCTCGGTGCGGCGCTCTTCGTCGGCTGTGTGCAGGTCGCCCACGGCTCGCTGTCGGCGGGCACTCTCGTCGCCTTCCTCTCCACCGCGCTGGCCCTGCGCTGGCCGATCGAGTCGATCGGCTGGCTGCTGTCGATCAGCAACGAGTCGGCGACCGCGTCGGACCGCTACTTCGAGGTGATGGACGCGGCCGAGCCGCCCGAGACCGGGAACGACGAGGAGGAGACCTCCGGCTCCGGCGGGATCCGCTTCAGCGGCGTCAGATTCCGCTACCCGGATGCTCCGCCGCACTCGCCCGACCTGCTCACCGGCGTCGACCTGCACATCCGCACCGGCGAGACGATGGCGCTCGTCGGCGCCACCGGCTCCGGAAAGACCTCGCTGACCGCGCTTATCCCAAGGCTGTACGAGGCGACAGGCGGCCGCATCACCCTCGACGGCGCGGATACGGCCGGGATGACCCGCGCCCGGCTGCGGGCCCTGGTCTCGACCGCGTTCGAGGAGCCGACTCTGTTCTCGGCGAGCGTGCGCGAGAACGTGCTGATGGGCGCGGAGGAGGCGAGCGATGCGGATCTGCTGCGCGCCCTGGAGATCGCCCAGTGCGGCTTCGTGCACGAGCTGCCACAGGGCGTGGAGACCCAGGTGGGCGAGCAGGGGCTGAGCCTGTCCGGCGGACAGCGGCAACGGCTCGCGCTGGCCCGGGCGGTGGTAGGGCGCCCGCGCTTTCTCGTCCTCGACGACCCGCTGTCGGCGCTCGACGTGCACACGGAGGCCTTGGTGGAGGCGGCGCTTCGGCAGGTGCTCGCCACCACCACCGCCCTCGTCGTCGCCCACCGGCCGTCGACCGTGATGCTCGCCGACCGGGTGGCGCTGCTCGCCGACGGCCGGATCGCGGCGGTCGGCACCCACCGCGAACTGCTGGGCATCAGCGCCGAGTACCGATGGCTGATGTCGGGATCCGACGGGGCACACCGCGCGCCCGCCGATGCCGAAGGGAGTACGGCCCGATGACCTCCGTCACGCAACCGCCCACCGACCAGGCCGACGACGAACGCGGCGCGGCGGCGGACGACCCCTACGACCGCGATCTGCTGCCGTCGCCGCGCGGCGCCTCCCGCGCGCTGCTGCGCGAGCTCGCCGGTCCGCACAGGGCACGGGTGTGGTTCGCCGCGGTGGTGCTGGTGATCCAGCAGGCCGCCGTGCAGGCCGGGCCGCTGATCGTGGCGATGGCGATCGACCGGGCCATCCCGGCGCTCGGCAGGCACGACAGCGGCCCGCTGTTCGCCGTGGCCGGCGGATACGTGGGCGCGGCGATCGTCGCGGGGGTACTGCAGCGCACCTTCATCCGCGTCGCAGGCATCGTCAGCCAGGATGTGCTGCTCGAACTGCGCGGCAGGATCTTCCGCCATGCCCAGGCGCTGGGCCTGGACTTCCACGAGCGCTACACCTCGGGCCGGATCATCGCCCGCGCCACCTCCGACGTGGAGGCGATCCGCGAGCTGCTCACCGAGGGGCTGCAGGAGCTGCTCAATGTCGGCCTGTCGGTGCTGTTCATCGCGGGTGTGCTGGTCTATCTCGACTGGGGGCTCGGGCTGTTCGCGCTGGCGACGGCGATTCCGCTGGTGGTCTCCGTCCAGCGCTTCCGGCGCCGCTCCAAACGTGCCTACACCGCCCGGTCCGCTGCGATGGCCGCGGTCATCGTCCGCTTCACCGAGACCATGAACGGCATCCGGCCGGTTCAGGCGTTCCGCAGGGAGAGCGCCAACGACGAGGCGTTCAATGCGCTCAACCGCGTCCACCGGCGGGCCAACGGTGACGCGATACTGGAGATGGGCCGGTTCACCGTCAGCTCCTGGCTGATCGCCAACACATCGGTAACGCTTGTGGTGCTCTGGGGCGCCTACCGCGTGGCGTCCGGCTCGCTCGAACTCGGGGTGCTCGCCGCCTTCGTGCTGTATCTGCGGCGGCTGTACGCGCCGATCGACCCGCTGGGGATGTTCCTCAACTCCTGGCAGTCTGCGGCCGCTTCGCTCGACAAGATCGCGGGGCTGCTCGCCCAGAGCCCCTCGGTTCCGGAGCCGTCCGCGCCGCGTGCGCTCCCGCAGCGCGAAGCGGGGCGGCCCGGGAGGGCGGTTGCCTTCGAGGGGGTGCGCTTCGCCTACCGTACGGGCGGTGAGGTGCTGCCGCGCTTCGACCTGACGCTGCCTGCGGGGCAGACCATCGCCGTCGTCGGGGCGACGGGTGCGGGCAAGTCCACGCTCGCCAAGCTGCTCGCCCGCTTCTACGACCCGACGGGCGGCCGGGTCACGCTCGACGGTGTGGACCTGCGTGAGCTCGCCGGGCCCGAGCTGCGGCGGGGTGTCGTGATGGTGACTCAGGAATCGTTCCTCTTCTCGGGGACGGTGGCGGAGAACATCGCGCTCGGCAACCCGGACGCGACCCCCGACGAGATCGAGGGGGCGGCGAAAGCTATCGGCGCCCACGACTTCATCGCCGCGCTTCCGGACGGCTATGACACTGACGTACGCAAGCGGGGCGGCCGGATCTCGGCCGGTCAGCGGCAGTTGGTGGCGTTCGCCCGCGCGCTGCTCGCCGATCCCGGCGTGCTCATCCTCGACGAGGCGACCTCATCGCTCGACGTGCCCGGTGAGCGGGCGGTGCAGCGCGCGATGCGCACGGTTCTGCGCGGCCGCACCGCTGTGATCATCGCGCACCGCCTGTCGACGGTCGAGATCGCCGACCGGGTGCTGGTGATGGAGTCCGGCCGGATCGTCGAGGACGGCTCCCCGGCCGAACTCATCGGCGGCGACGGCCGGTTCGCCGGCCTCCACCAGGCCTGGGAGGACAGCCTGGTGTGACCGGTGCCGGTGCGAGCCGCCGAGCCCTGTCCTACACCGCGTCGGGTCCGCTCTCCCTCGTTCGGATCCGTACAACGTTGTCCACCGGCACCGTCCACACCACTCCGCCCCCCGTGCCGCGGGCCCCGGCCGAGCGGATCACACGGACGAGGTCGGCGGCGTCGAAGTCGAGGGTGAGGACGTCGAGGCGGAGCAGCGGGGTCACATCGACGCGGTATCGAGCGCCGCGGTAGACCTCGGTCCGCGCCGTGTATCCGTCGTAGCCCTGCACCTCGCTGACGGTCAGGCCTCGCACACCGAAGGACTGCAGGGCCTTGACGACGTCGGGCACCCGGTGCGGGGGGAGTACCGCGGTGACCAGCCTCATCGGGGCCCGCTCAGGCCGTTGAGCCGGGGTCGCCGGAGCGCCTGGCCGCTTCCACCCGCTCGCCCGGCGAGCCTGTGGCCGTGACGGCCGTGGCGCCCGCCGGTTTCGCCTCGGCTGCGGCGCCGACGCCGACGGCGACCGCGGTCTCCGTCGGGTAGGCCTCCTCGTCATGGATGGCGAGGTCGCCGGACTCCAGTACCTCGTCCGGGGCCCGCAGCTTCATGAACAGGCCGAGGAACTTGAGGATGAGGAAGGTCATGACGGCGGACCAGACGATCACCGTGGCAGCGGCCCCGGCCTGCTTCCACAGCTGCTGGGGGTTGCCGTCGAGCCAGCCGCTGGCGGACACGGCGATCGACTTGCCGTCCTTGCCGTAGTAGACGGCCATCGCGGAGGAGGCGAAGACACCTACGAGCAGACCACCGGAGAGCCCCGCGATACCGTGGGTGTAGATCACGCCGAGGGCGTCGTCCACCCGGTTGAACGGCCAGACCTTGGAGAGCTTGTTCCACGCGAACCAGACGATCGTCGAGGAGATCAGGCCGATGAAGATCGCCCCGTAGCCGGTGACGAACCCGGCTGCCGGGGTGATGGCGACCAGACCCGTGATCATGCCGTTGATGGCGCCGAGGAAGGTGGGCTTGCGCTGTGGTCCGGCGAGCATGTCCCAGATCAGCCAGGTCAGCAGGGCGACGGCGGTGGCGAGGTTGGTGTTGAGCACAGCGGCCGCGGCGTTCTGGCCACCGAAGTACATGTCGCCGCCGTTGAAGCCGTTCCAGCCGAGCCACAGGATGCCGGCGCCGACAGCGATCATCGGCAGGTTGTTGGGCACGGCGTGCGAACGGTCGCGGGCTAGCCGAGGCCCGATCACCGCTGCCGCGACGAACCCGGAGACGCCGGCGGACAGGTGGATCACATAACCGCCGGAGTAGTCGAGGGCGCCCTTCTGCGCCCACCAGCCGCCGCCCCACAGCAGGAAGGCGTCGACGCTGTAGACAATCGTCGACCACAGGGGGACGAAAAGCAGCCACACCTTGAAACTCATCCGGCCGATCACGCTGCCGAGGAAGAGCAGCGGCGTGATCGCGGCGAAGACGAACTGGAAGTAGGCAAGCGTGGTCTGCGGAAAGCGGAAGGCCGGCATGCCGCTGCTGAGCAGAGGGATGTTCGCCTGCTGCATCTCGGCGTGCGACCCGGTGATCGGACCCGGCTTTCCGATGAAGGACCCGAATATCCCCCACCAGCTGCTGGGAGCCCAGGACTGTCCGAATCCCATCTTGAATTCCCACAGCACCCAGCACACGAGCACGAGGGAGAAGGCGGTGAACGCCATGAGCATGGTGTTCACCACCCATTTGCGCTGGACAAGACCCCCGTAGAGCACCGCGATGCCCGGAAGACTCATCAGTCCCACGAGAGTGGCAGCGACCAGCTGCCATGTATTGTCACCAGAGTTGAGCCAGCTCGGATAAGGGATCACCGTCGATCATCTCCCTCGGGAGAAGCGGTGCCGCTCTTGCGGCGTGACGCACCGCAGAGTCGTCCTTGATCGGTTTCCGAGTGGTTCCGGTCACATTGCGGGCGCGCAAATTGTTCCTCACCGCCGCTGTCTCAGGCCTGCGGAGGCGGCGGAGGCGGCGGAGGCGGCGCGCGTCATTGCGCACCGCCTCCACGCTCCCCGCCCGAGCGCCCCCTACCCCTACCGCAGCAGCCCGGCCGTCATCCCGGCGGTCTCCGCCGGCACCGCGATCAGGCCCAGCTCCGCGGGGGACGCGAGCAGCGGATGAGCGGGCAGCACCCGCACCGTGTAGCCGAACGGCCCGGTGCGGTCGAGGGAGAGTGGCCCCTCGTACAGCCAGCGGCCGTCCAGATCGGGCCGGCCGGCCGGTTTGAGCGAGACGACCGCCGGATCGGCAATGCTGTCGGACTCGTCGACGCGCCCGGCGACCACCTGGACGTCCACGTCGCGCGGATCCAGGTCGCCGAGGGTGACCTGCACCCGCAGTGCGAGCGAGGAGCCCAGCTCCGGTGTGCCGCCGACCGATCCCGTCTCCACATGGTCGATGGCGACGCGCCCCCACTGGCGGCGCACCTCCGCCTTCCAGTCCGCGAGCTCCCGGGCGGCCTGCGGGTCGACCGAGCGGTGGGCGCGCGCGGCGGGCGCGTAGAGCTCCTCCACGTACTCGCGCACCATCCGTCCTGCCAGCACCTTGGGACCCAGGGTGACCAGGGTGTGGCGGACCATCTCGATCCAGCGTTCCGGCAGGCCGCGCTCGCCGACGTCGTAGAAGCGCGGCGCGACCTGGTTCTCGATCAGGTCGTAGAGCGCCGCGGCCTCGATGTCGTCGCGGCGGTCCGGATCACTGCCGGAGTAGCCGTCCGCGGTCGGGATGGACCAGCCGTTGTCGCCGTCGAACCACTCGTCCCACCAGCCGTCGAGCACCGACAGGTTGAGGCAGCCGTTGAGCGCCGCCTTCATCCCCGAGGTGCCGCACGCTTCGAGCGGCCGCAGCGGGTTGTTCAGCCAGACGTCGCATCCGGGGTAGAGCCGCTGCGCCATGGCCATGCCGTAGTCGGGCAGGAAGACGATCCGGTGGCGCACCTTCGGGTCGTCGGCGAACCGCACCAGCTCCTGGATCAGCCGCTTGCCGCCGTCGTCGGCCGGGTGCGCCTTGCCCGCCACCACGATCTGCACCGGCCGCTCCGGATGGAGCAGCAGTCCGGTGAGGCGCTCGGGATCGCGCAGCATCAGCGTCAGCCGCTTGTACGAGGGCACGCGGCGGGCGAAGCCGATGGTGAGCACGTCCGGGTCGAGCACCTGATCGGTCCAGCCGAGTTCGACGAGCCCGGCGCCGCGCTGCCGCCACGACGCGCGCAGCCTGGTGCGCACCTCCTCGACGAGCTGCTCGCGCAGCGTCCTGCGCAGCTCCCAGATCGCCGAGTCGGGGATGTCGGCGACCGCCTCCCAGCGGGCGGCGCCGCCGACGGCGAGCGCGTCCTCGGTGCGCTGGACGCCGATCTGGCGGGTGCCGAGCCGCATCACCTCGGGCGCGACCCAGGTGGGTGCGTGGACGCCGTTGGTGATCGAGGTGATGGGCACCTCCTCCGGGTCGAACCCGGGCCACAGGCCTGCGAACATCTTGCGGCTGACCGCCCCGTGCAGGATGCTGACGCCGTTGGCCCGCTGGGCGAGGCGCAGTCCCATCACGGCCATGTTGAACACCTGTGGGTCGCCGCCGGTGTAGGTCTCCGTGCCGAGGTCGAGCACCCGGGCGACGTCGACGCCCGGCAGCTCGCCGTCGTCGTCGCCGAAGTGACGGGCGACGAGTTCCCGGTCGAAGCGGTCGATGCCGGCGGGGACGGGGGTGTGGGTGGTGAAGACGGTTCCGGCGCGGACGGATTCGAGTGCGGCGTCGAACCCGAGCCCCCCGCCCGAGCCGCTGGGCACACTGATCAGTTCCCGGATCCGCTCCAGGCCGAGGAAGCCGGCATGTCCCTCGTTGGTGTGGAACACCTCGGGTGCGGGGTGTCCGGTGATCCTGCAGTATGCGCGGACCGCTCGGACACCGCCGATGCCCAGCAGCATCTCCTGCAGCAGGCGGTGCCCGCTCCCGCCGCCGTAGAGCCGGTCGGTGACCTCGCGTTCGCTCTGGTTGTTCTCCTCCACGTCCGAGTCGAGGAGCAGCAGCGGGACCCGTCCGACCTGTGCCTTCCAGATGTGCGCCCGCAGCGAGCGTCCGCCGGGGAGCGAGAGGACGACGGGCGCGGGCACGCCGCTGTCCTCGCGCAGCAGCGTCAGCGGCAGTTCATGCGGGTCGAGGACGGGATAGTGCTCCTGCTGCCAGCCCTCGCGCGAGAGCGTCTGGCGGAAGTACCCGTGCCGGTACAGCAGCCCCACGCCGAGCAGCGGGACGCCGAGGTCGCTCGCCGCCTTGAGGTGGTCGCCGGCGAGGATGCCGAGACCGCCGGAGTACTGGGGCAGGGCCGCGGTGATGCCGAACTCGGGTGAGAAGTAGGCGATTGCGGAGGGCAGTTCGGCGCCGTCCCCTTGAGCCGCCTGGTACCAACGGGGATTGGTGAGGTAATCGGTCAGGTCCTCTGCGACGGCGCCGAGCCGCCGCAGGAACCTGCGGTCCCGGGCGAGCGCGTCGAGCCGCTCCGCGGGGACCGCACCGAGCAGCCGCACCGGGTCACCGCCCGCCGCCTGCCAGCCGCCGGGGTCGACGGACTGGAGCAGCTCACGGGTTTCCGGGTGCCAGGACCATCGCAAATTCTGTGCCAGCTCGCGGAGCGGCACCAGAGGTTCGGGGAGAACTGTACGGACAGTGAAACGACGGATAGCCTTCACGCTCTCGACGGTAGCGGCGCGCGGCCACGCATTTCGCCCCTGTGCCCCGCAATAGCCGTCCCCAAGCCTCGATCCGGCCAGGATTCCCCCGAACGACCTAACGGCCCCCCACTTTCGCGGCTACTCATCCGTATCTGACGTCCCACATTCCTACGCGCGAGTACGCCCTGCCCAAACAGGTTGCGGCGCGGTAAGCCTGGGGAAGGCTCCTCGCAGCCACGCCCCCGACCATGCCACAGCCCACACCAGCGCATCCTCCCACGCAGCCTCCCCCATCGCCCACCACCACCCTCAAACGAGCGCTTCGCGCAACGTCCACTTGAGTGAACGCGAACTGGAGCGGCCATGCACGCCCGTACACAATCGAGGGAGCAGATAGAAAAGGCACAGGGGGCACCGAGACCACGCAACGACGCAAGCCCAGGTGAGCCAATGATCGGTCGCATCCCTGTCCTGGACGTCCGCCCGCTGGTTGAGTGCGGACGCCGCCCCGCCAAGGCCGTGGTGGGCGAACCTTTCGACGTCACGGCGACCGTCTTCCGCGAGGGGCACGACGCGGTCGCCGCCAATGTGGTGCTCCGTGACCCCGCGGGTCGCAGCGGTCCGTGGACACCGATGCGGGAACTGGCGCCCGGCACCGACCGCTGGGGCGCCGAGGTGACGGCGACGTCGGAGGGCCGCTGGACGTACAGCGTCGAGGCCTGGTCCGATCCGCTGGCCACCTGGCGGCACACCGCGTCCATCAAGATCCCGGCCGGCATCGACACCGGTCTCGTGCTCGCCGAGGGAGCCGCTCTGCTGGAGCGCGCGGCGGCCGGCGTGCCCAAGAAGGACGGCCGGGCCGTGGTGCTCGAAGCCCTCGACACACTGCAAGACAAGGAGCTCGCACCGGCGGTGCGGCTCGCCGCCGCGCTGACGCCGGAGGTCACCGGGGTACTCGCGTGCTTCCCGTTGCGGGACCTGGTCACCTCCTCCCGCCCGCTGCCGCTGCTGGTGGAGCGTCAGCGAGCCCTGTTCGGCTCCTGGTACGAGTTCTTCCCGCGCTCCGAGGGCGCGGTGACCGAGGAGGGCGCCCCGCCGCGCTCCGGCACCTTCCGTACCGCTGCCGAGCGGCTCCCGTCGATCGCGGCGATGGGGTTCGACGTGGTGTATCTGCCGCCGATTCACCCGATCGGCGCCTCGTACCGCAAGGGCCGCAACAACGCGCTCTCCGCGGGGCCCTACGACGTGGGCTCGACGTGGGCCATCGGCTCCGCCGAGGGCGGGCACGACGCCATCCACCCCGATCTGGGCACCATCGAGGACTTCGACGCGTTCGTCGCCCGCGCCCACGAGCTGCGGCTCGAAGTGGCGCTCGACTTCGCGCTGCAGTGCTCCCCTGACCACCCCTGGGTGGACAAGCACCCTGAATGGTTCGTGCACCGGGCGGACGGCTCCATCGCGCACGCCGAGAACCCGCCGAAGAAGTACCAGGACATCTACCCGCTCGCCTTCGACACCGACATGCCGGGGCTCGTCGCCGAGACGCTACGCGTGCTGCGCCACTGGATGAGCCACGGCGTGCGGATCTTCCGGGTGGATAATCCGCACACAAAGCCGGTGGTCTTCTGGGAGAAGGTGCTCGGCGAGATCCAGCGCACCGACCCCGACGTGATCTTCCTCGCCGAGGCCTTCACCCGCCCGGCGATGATGCACACCCTTGCCTCGATCGGTTTCCAGCAGTCGTACACCTATTTCACCTGGCGCAACACCAAGGACGAACTCACCGACTACCTGGAGGAGTTGGCGGGTGAGGCCGCCGCTTACATGCGGCCCAATCTCTTCGTCAACACCCCCGACATCCTGCACGCCTATCTGCAGCACGGCGGCCGCCCGGCGTTCGAGGCGCGGGCCGTCCTCGCCGCCACACTGTCACCCACATGGGGGATGTACTCGGGCTTCGAGCTGTGTGAGAACACCCCCGTACGAGAGGGCAGTGAGGAGTACCTCAACTCGGAGAAGTACGAGCTGCGCCCCCGCGACTGGGCCAGGGCCGAGGCCGAGGGTCGCTCCATCGCCCCGTTGATCACCCGGCTCAACCGGCTGCGCCGCCGTCATCCTGCCCTGCAACACCTGCGTAACCTGCGGTTTCACCACAGTGACAACGACTCGGTCGTCGTCTACTCCAAGCGGGTGCGGACCGCCGGGGGAACGGGCACAGAACCCGACACCTACGACACCGTACTCGTCGTGGTCAACCTCGACACGCGCGATACCCGCGAAGCGACCATCTCGTTGAACATGCCGGAACTCGGCCTCGACTGGCACGACTCCATCCCGGTGCGCGACGAGCTCACCGGCGAGACCTACCACTGGGGCAGGGACAACTATGTGCGCCTTGAGCCGGGCGTCACGCCCGCGCACGTGCTGTCCCTGCGACCGTCCTCACCGATCGGAGGGTCACCCAATTGATCGTCAACGAGCCCGTCCATGACCTCTTCGAGGACACCCCGGCCAAGGACCGCGATCCCGACTGGTTCAAACGTGCAGTCTTCTACGAGGTGCTCGTCCGTTCCTTCCAGGACAGCAACGGCGACGGCATCGGCGACCTGAAGGGCCTCACCGCCAAGCTCGACTATCTGCAATGGCTCGGGGTGGACTGCCTGTGGCTGCCACCCTTCTTCTCCTCGCCGCTGCGGGACGGCGGCTACGACGTCTCCGACTACACCGCCGTCCTCCCGGATTTCGGCGACCTCGCCGATTTCGTCGAGTTCGTGGACGCAGCCCACCAGCGCGGCATGCGGGTGATCATCGACTTCGTCATGAACCACACCAGCGATCAGCACCCGTGGTTCCAGGCCTCCCGCAGCGACCCGGACGGGCCGTACGGCGACTACTACGTGTGGGCCGACGACGACAAGCAATACCAGGACGCCCGCATCATCTTCGTCGACACCGAGGCCTCCAACTGGACGTACGACCCGGTACGCAAGCAGTACTACTGGCACCGCTTCTTCTCCCACCAGCCGGATCTCAACTACGAGAACCCGCGCGTCCAGGAGGAGGTGATCGCGGCGCTGCGGTTCTGGCTCGACCTGGGCATCGACGGCTTCCGGCTCGACGCCGTCCCGTACCTGTACGCCGAGGAGGGCACCAACTGCGAGAACCTGCCGGCCAGCCACGCCTTCCTCAAGCGGGTCCGCGCCGAGATCGACGCCCACTACCCCGACACCGTGCTGCTCGCCGAGGCCAACCAGTGGCCCGAGGATGTCGTCGACTATTTCGGCTCGTTCCCGAGCGGCGGCGACGAGTGCCACATGGCCTTCCACTTCCCGGTGATGCCGCGGATCTTCATGGCGGTGCGCCGCGAGTCCCGCTACCCCGTCTCGGAAATCCTCGCCAAGACGCCGGCGATCCCCTCCGGCTGCCAGTGGGGCATCTTCCTGCGCAACCATGACGAGTTGACGCTGGAGATGGTGACGGACGAAGAGCGCGACTACATGTACGCGGAGTACGCCAAGGATCCGCGGATGCGCGCCAACATCGGCATCCGGCGCCGACTCGCCCCGCTGCTCGACAACGACCGCAACCAGATCGAGCTGTTCACCGCGCTGCTGCTCTCCCTGCCCGGCTCCCCGATCCTCTACTACGGCGACGAGATCGGCATGGGCGACAACATCTGGCTCGGCGACCGCGATGCGGTGCGCACGCCGATGCAGTGGACGCCGGACCGCAACGCCGGGTTCTCGTCCTGCGATCCCGGCCGGCTCTACCTGCCCACGATCATGGACCCGGTCTACGGCTACCAAGTCACCAACGTGGAAGCCCAGATGAGCAGCCCCAGCTCGCTGCTGCACTGGACCCGCCGGATGATCGAGATCCGCAAGCAGAATCCGGCCTTCGGCCTCGGCTCTTTCACCGAGCTGCCCTCCAGCAACCCGGCGGTGCTGGCGTTCCTGCGCGAGGTATCGGTGCCGGGGCGCGGGGACGACCTGGTGCTGTGCGTGAACAACTTCTCGCGCTTCCCGCAGCCCACCGAGCTGGATCTGCACCGCTGGGCCGGCCGCCATCCGGTCGAACTCATCGGCGGGGTCCGCTTCCCGGCGATCGGCGAACTGCCGTATCTGCTCACCCTCGCAGGTCACGGCTTCTACTGGTTCCGGCTGCGCCGCGACCCGGCGTAGCGCGGATACGGCTGTGAGCGACGTACGCGCGGCAGACGGGCCGCACCCGGCCGCGATAGCCGCATCTTCGCCGCGCAGACGGAGAAGCGAACGAAAAAGGCGGGGTGTACGTCCCGGCGCGGGCACGGCAGTTTCGCGCCGTGGGGCGCGGGCAGGCTCACCGGTGCCGTCACCGGCGCCCTGCTCGCGCCGCCCCGTGCACCTCTCGACGTGAGTGCAGATGCCATCACCGCATTGGACGGGCGCGCGCCCCCCGAGGAAGGGACGTCATGTCGGACACCTCGTGGCTTCGTCCCATCACCACCGTGACGTCAGCCGCCCGCGCGTCGGCCCCGGAGGCGTCCGGGCTGCTGCGGTCGCTCACGCCGCTGCTGCGGGAATGGCTGCCGCGGCAGCGGTGGTTCGCCGGGAAGGGCAGGCCGATCACCGGATTCGGCCTGGTCTGCGCGACGGAACTGCTGCCGGCCGACGGGGGCGCCGACGCGCCCGCGCTGCTCCATCTGCTGCTCGACGTGCACCAGCCCGACTGCCCGCCCGACTGCTACCAACTCCTCGTCGGCACCCGGGAGCTGCTGCCCCCCGCACTCGCGTCCGCGCTGATCGGACGTGCAGTGGGCGGCCGTCTCGACGGGCTCACCCTCTACGAGGGACTACACGACCCGCGCCTTGCGACGCTCCTGCTGGAGCGGATGCGCACCTCGGGATCGGACGGGCATCTGCGGTTCTCGGCGGAGCCGGACGCCGTGATCCCGTCAGGGCTTGCGCCCCGGCTGTCGGTGGCCGAGCAGTCCAACTCGTCGGTCATTTATGGAGATACGTTCATCCTCAAGCTGTTCCGGCGCATCTCGCCCGGCTGCAACCCGGACCTGGAGCTCTCGCTCGCCCTCGCACGGGTGGGCTCGGCCCGCGTGGCCGCGCCCGTGGCATGGTTCGAGGCGACCGGGCTGCATGAGGAGCCCGCGACCCTCGGCGTGTTGCAGCGCTACCTGCCCGGCTCGTCCGACGGCTGGGAGCTCGCGCTGCGCGCTGTCGACGGTGCGGTGGCCGGCGCGGACTTCACCGATCACGCACGGGCGCTCGGACGCGCCACTGCCGAGGTGCACACGGCGCTCGCCGACGCGCTGCCGACGACGCTGCTGCGCCGCCCGCAGATCCAGCGGCTCGCCACCTCCATGGCCGAGCGCCTCGATGCCACGGTGGCCGCCGTGCCGGCGCTCGCCCCGTACCGGACGGGCCTGCTCGACGCCTTCCGCGACCTCGTGACGTTCGGCTCGGACGGAGGGACGGTGCGGGCCCAGCGCATCCACGGCGATCTCCATCTGGGCCAGGCGCTGTGGACGCCGGCGCAGGGCTGGGTGCTCATCGACTTCGAGGGGGAGCCGGCGCGGCCGCTCACGGAGCGGCGGCGCCCGCACTCCCCCGTCCAGGACGTCGCGGGCATGCTGCGGTCGTTCGACTATGCGGCACGGCACCGCGATCCGGCATCGCCGTACGCCGCGGAGTGGGCCGATCGCCATCGCGCCGCCTTCGTCGCGGGCTACGCCGAACGGTCGGGCAGTGACCCGAACGACTCACCTGTGCTGCTGCGTGCCTACGAAACCGACAAAGCTGTGTACGAAGTCGTCTACGAGGCCCGTCACCGACCCGACTGGCTGCCCATCCCCATGGCCGCAATCGAACGGCTGTGCCGACCCGCGGCCCCCTTCGCCCGCCTCTCGAGGAGGACCCGACCGTGAACCCGCGCGATCCCTCGCACTCGGCACCCAGGGAGGCGGCGGCCCGTACACCCGTACCCGATCCTCCGTTCGCTTCTCCGCCCACCGGCGTACCGGACACATTCCTCCCGTCTGTCGTGCCGGGACCGCCGTTCGCCTCGGAGGCCGTGGCCCGCGGTTATGACGCAACCCACCGGGCACCCGCGTCGGGAACCGCGCCGCGGCCGGTGCAGGCGGCGCGGGCCGCCCAGGTGGACCGCCCGGTGCCGCCGTCCGTCGGTCCCGGCCCGGAACCCGGCGAGCCGCAGCCGTGGTCGCCACCGGCCGCCGGACCCGTCCCGCCCGTCGCGAGCGGGCCCGGTGAGAGTGCCTGCGCACTGCTGAGCCCCGAGGGGCACCGGCTGCTCCTCGACGGCGCCCACCACGACCCGCACGCGCTGCTGGGCGCGCACCCCGTCTCCGGGGGTGTCGCGCTCCGCGTGCTGCGCCCGTACGCCCGCTCGGTGTCCGTCGTCACCAAGGAGCTGCGCGCGGAGCTCCACGGCGACCGCGAGGGCCTGTTCACGGGTGTGCTGCCGCTGCGGGAGATCCCCGAGTACCGGCTGGTGGTGGAGTACGACGACGGCGAGCACGAGGTCGACGACCCCTACCGGCTGCTGCCGTCGCTCGGCGACCTCGATCTGCACCTGATCCGCGAGGGCCGCCACGAGCAGCTGTGGACGGCGCTCGGCGCGCATCCGATGACGCATCAGGGCGTGACGGGCACCCGGTTCACGGTGTGGGCGCCGAACGCGCGCGGGGTGCGGGTGGTCGGCGACTTCAACTGCTGGGACGGGACCGGCCACCCGATGCGCTCGCTCGGCTCGTCCGGGGTGTGGGAGCTGTTCCTCCCGGGCATCGGCGAGGGCACGCTCTACAAGTTCGAGATCATCCGTTCGGACGGCGGCCGGCAGATCAAGGCCGACCCCATGGCCCGCCGCACCGAGGTACCGCCCGCGACCGCGTCCATCGTCACCGCCTCTCATCACCAGTGGCAGGACGACGAGTGGATGGTGCACCGCGCCGACACACCCGTCCACCGGGCGCCGTTCTCCGTCTACGAGGTGCACCTGCCGTCGTGGCGGCCGGGCCTGACCTACCGGGAGCTCGCAGAGCAGCTTCCCGCCTACGTCAAGGACCTCGGATTCACCCATGTGGAGCTGATGCCGGTCGCCGAGCACCCGTTCGGCGGCTCGTGGGGCTACCAGGTCACCTCGTACTACGCGCCCACCGCCCACCTCGGCACGCCCGACGACTTCCGGCACCTGGTCGACGCGCTGCACCGGGCCGGGATCGGCGTGCTGATGGACTGGGTGCCTGCGCACTTCCCCAAGGACGACTGGGCGCTCGCCCGCTTCGACGGGCCGCCGCTGTACGAGCACGCCGACCCCGCGCGGGCCGAGCACCCGGACTGGGGCACCCTGGAGTTCGACTTCGGCCGCACGGAGGTGCGCAACTTCCTCGTCGCCAACGCCGTCTACTGGTGCAGCGAGTTCCACATCGACGGTCTGCGGGTGGACGCCGTCGCCTCGATGCTGTACCTCGACTACTCGCGCGAGCACGGCCAGTGGAGCCCGAACCGGCACGGCGGCCGGGAGAACCTGGAGGCGGTGGAGTTCCTGCAGGAGATGAACGCCACCGTCTACCGCCGCTGTCCGGGGGTGGTCACCATCGCCGAGGAGTCGACGGCGTGGGACGGGGTCACCCGGCCCACCCACCACACCGGCCCGACCGGCTTCGGCGGCCTCGGCTTCGGCCTGAAGTGGAACATGGGCTGGATGCACGACACCCTGGAGTACCTCTCCCACGAACCGATTCACCGCAAGTACCACCACGGCGAGATGACCTTCGCGATGGTGTACGCGTACTCCGAGAACTACGTGCTGCCCATCTCGCACGACGAGGTCGTGCACGGCAAGGGCGCGCTGGTCTCCAAGCCGCCGGGCGACTGGTGGCAGCGGCGCGCCACCCACCGCGCCTATCTCGCCTTCATGTGGGCGCACCCGGGCAAGCAACTGCTCTTCATGGGACAGGAGTTCGCCCAGGGGGCGGAGTGGTCGCACGACCACGGCCCCGACTGGTGGCTGCTGGACGAGACGTACTCGGCGGCCGGTGACCACCGCGGTGTGCGGGACCTGGTCCGCGAGCTCAACCGGCAGTATGCCGCGACACCGGCGCTGTGGCAGCTGGACACCGACCCGGCCGGTTTCGCGTGGATCGACTCCGGCGCCGCCGACGACAACGTCTTCTCCTTCGTCCGGTACGACGCCGAGGGGCAGCCGCTGGTGTCGGTGAGCAACTTCTCGCCCGTCGTCCGGCACGGCTACCGCATCGGGCTGCCCGACGGCGCAGCGGCGTGGCAGGAGGTTCTCAACACCGATGGTCCAGACTACGGTGGCAGCGGTGTGGCCGATCGCGAGCCGCTGAAGGCCGAACCCGTCGCATGGAACGGCCGTTCGGTCAGCGTAGAGTTGACCTTGCCGCCGCTGGCGACGGTGTGGCTGCGCCCGGCGGCCGCCGAGTGACGCTTATCGGCGGACAATTGGCGTCCGATTTGTACGTTCATCCGAAGTCGATGGCCGGATCCGGCCACCGGTTCATCGGATCCCACCATAGGTTACGCAAGGTAACTGACCGTACCCTGGCGCGGTGCCACCGCCCTTCGATCCTGCTGCCGCAAGGCGACATCGCCAACAACTTGGAATGTCGCACGCCCATGTCTCCCATGGAATATGGGCCTCGTACGGACTCCAGATCCCGCCCGAGACCGTCCTGGCCTGGGAGCGGGGCGCGGCCCTGCCCGACGAGCGCGAACTGACCGCGCTGGCCGCCGCGTTGTGGTGCTCGGCGAGCGACCTGCTCGGCGAGCCGACCACCTTGCGCGAGTTCCGCTGGGCCCGCAGCATGGCCGTCGTCGACCTGGCGAGGGCGGTCGGCATGCAGCCCGGCGAGTACGAGCGGATGGAGAAGCGCAACCGCTGGACCGGCAACGACCGCCAGACCGCTGCCCTGCGCTATGCCCTCGGCCTCACCGTCCCCCAGCTGATTCACCTCACCGGGCGCGAGGAGAAGCTCGCCGGCTACCTGTGCTCGGCGGCGGAGACCCGCTGGCAGGCATACGTCCGCCCGGTCTGCGCCCTCGTCCCGCTCCCCCGCGAGCAGCTCGAGGAGGCGCTCGCCCGGCTGCACTCCGAGTACCAGGCGATGATGGTCTCCTCGCTGAGCTGGAGCGCGTCCGCGCCCAAGGAGGACAAGAGCGCCCCCTACCGCGCCGCGATCCTCGACCATTTCTGGGCCTTCCTGCCAGCGGCCCACGAAACGCCGTGACGGTCGTTCCGGTGCATTCTCATGACCGTAAAGAACACAAGGGTGACCGACGGCCCTCGCGGCCTCAAGCTGTGGCGGGTAACACACACGACCCCGTGGTGAGAGGTCCCCGACATGAGACAGCTACTCGGCGGGCGCGAGGCCAGGCCCCCTCGCCGCCGGCTCACAGCAGACCAGCGCAACTCGTTCATCGCGGCCCAGCTCGGCTGGACGATGGACGCATTCGACTTCTTCATCGTCGTTTTCGTATACGGCGAGATCAGCAAGAGCCTTCACGTCTCGCTGGAGACGGTGGTCTTCCTGAGCACGGCCACCTTGCTGATGCGACCGCTGGGTGCGCTGCTGTTCGGGCTGTGGGCCGACCGTGCGGGCCGCCGACTGCCGCTCATGGTCGATGTCTGTTTCTACTCGGTGGTCGGTTTCCTGTGCGCCTTCGCCCCCAACTTCACCGTGCTGCTGGTACTGCGGCTGCTGTACGGGATCGGGATGGGCGGCGAGTGGGGCCTCGGCGCGGCCCTGGCCATGGAGAAGATCCCGGCCGAGCGGCGGGGATTCTTCTCCGGCCTGCTGCAAGAGGGCTACTCCTTCGGATACCTGCTGGCCGCACTCGCCTATCTGCTGGTCCACTCCGAGCTGCACCTCTCGTGGCGCTGGCTGTTCGGGCTGAGCGTCGTCCCGGCCCTGATCAGCCTCATCGTGCGCTCCCGGGTGAAGGAGTCCGAAGCCTGGGAGAACACCCGCGAGTCCATGCGGGTCACGCGGACCTCGATGCGTGATGTGCTGCTGAACGGGAAGGTGGTCCGGCGGTTCGCCTATCTCGTCGTGCTGATGACCGCGTTCAACTGGATGAGTCACGGCACCCAGGACGTCTTCCCGACCTTCCTGAAGGCCACCGACCAGGGCGGCGCCCACCTGTCGGCGACGACGGCGAGCTGGATCGCGGTGATCTACAACATCGGCGCCATCATCGGCGGACTGATCGCGGGTGCGCTCTCCGAGCGCTACGGACGCCGGTACATGATCGTCTTCTGTGCGCTGCTCGGTCTGCCGGTCGTGCCGCTGTTCGCCTACTCGCACACCGCTGGCATGCTCGCCCTCGGTTCGTTCCTGATGCAGCTCATGGTGCAGGGGGCGTGGGGTGTCATCCCGGCCCACCTCACAGAGCTGTCACCGGACGCCATCCGCGGCTTCTACCCGGGCGTGACGTACCAGCTCGGCAACTGCCTGGCCGCCTTCAACCTGCCGATCCAGGTGGCGCTGGCGAAATCCCACGGCTATCCCTTCGCGCTCGCCGCGACCATCGTGCCGGTGTTGGTCATCGTCGCCGTGCTGACCCTCGCCGGCAAGGAGGCCAAGGGCATCTCGTTCGGGTCCGAGCCGGCTGCCCCGGAACGCACCGCCGCGTACTCCTGACCGCCCCGGGTGTGCCCCGGGCGGCCCGGGGGCACACCCTCGTGCACAGTGCACACTGGAAGGCATGCACCTACCATGGCCTCGCCGCGGGCGGGGCCTGCCTCTCCCGTCCAGGCGTCCCCGCAGCCTGGCCGGTCAGCTGCTCGCCATGCAGATCGCGGTGATCGCGGCCGTGCTGCTGGGCTGTGCAGCCGTGGCATACGTCTTCGCCCAGAACGAGGCGGACGACACCGCGCGCCAGCAGGTCGTCAGCGAGGCGCGCACCATCGCGGACACGCCGACCGTCCGCCGGGCGGTCGGCGGCCGGAATCCCACCGCCGTCCTCCAGCCGTACGCCGAGCAGGTGCGCCGCGACACCGGCGTCTCGTTCATCACGATCATGAGCCCGAGCGGGATACGGTTCACCCACCCCAACCCTGCGGAGATCGGCCGACACTTCCTCGGGCACCGCGCCGAGGCGCTGGCCGGGCACACGTTCACCGAGACCTACCGGGGCACCCTGGGCCGCTCCATCCGGGTCGTCACACCGGTGTGGGACACGCACGGCAAGGTCAGCGCGCTGGTGAGCGTGGGCATCACCGTGCACAGCATCGACAGCCACCTGCGCGACCAGTTGCTCACCCTGTTCGGGCTCGCGCTCGCCGCGCTGGCCGTCACCGGCACCGGCACGTACCTCATCGGATCGCGGCTGCGCCGCCACACCCACGGCATGGGCGCGGAGGAGCTGAGCCGGCTGTACGACTACCACCAGGCGACCCTGCACGCGGTGCGGGAAGGCCTGCTCCTGCTCGACGCGCAGCGGCGCATCGCCCTGTGCAACGACGCGGCGCGTGAGCTGCTCTCGCTGCCGTCCGACGCCGTCGGACGATACGCCGCCGAGCTCCGGCTGCCACCGTCGCTCACCGGCGCGCTGCTCGCCGCGGAGCCGAGGGTCGACGAGGTGCATCTCACCGACGAGCGGGTGGTGGTGGTCAACACCCAGCCAGTCGAGGGCGGCGAACAACGCGGCACCGTGGTGACGCTGCGCGACCACACCGAACTGCAGGCGCTCACCGGCGAGCTGGACAACCAGCGCGGTTTCACCGAGGCGCTGCGCTCACAGGCCCACGAGGCCGCCAACCGGCTGCACACCGTGGTCTCCCTCATCGAGCTCGGACGCGCGGACGAGGCGGTCGAATTCGCCACCGCCGAGCTGGAGTTGGCCCAGGCACTCACCGACCGGGTGGTCGCCGCGGTGGCCGAACCGGTGCTCGCCGCGCTGCTGCTCGGCAAGGCCGCGGAGGCCAACGAGCGCGGCGTCGACTTCCGCATCACACCCGACAGCCGCATCGACGACCGGATGCTGCCGCCTGCGCTGAGCGCCCGCGATCTGGTCACCGTCCTCGGCAATCTGATCGACAACGCCCTGGACGCGGCGATCGAGGCTGCCGGCTCCCCAGGCTCGCCGCGCCCGTACGTCGAGGTGACGGCCCGGGTCGACGACGGGCGGTTGCTGCTGCGCGTGGCCGATTCCGGGCGCGGAGTGGAACCCGAGGAGTTGCGGGAAGTGTTCCGGCGCGGCTGGAGCACCAAGCAGGCCGCCGACGACCGGGGCCGCGGGATCGGCCTCGCCCTCGTCGAGCAGGCCGCCCGCCGCGGTGGGGGTACGGTGCACGTCGACCGGGAGGTGGGTGCGGTGTTCACGGTGACCTTGCCGGTGGCGGAGAGGGCGCGGGCGTGAGTGAGCGGATCCAGGTGCTGATCGTCGAGGACGACCCCGTGGCGGCGGACGCCCACCGGATGTACGTCGAGCGGCTCAGCGGCTTCGCCGTCGCCGGGATCGCGCACTCCGGTGCCGAGGCGTTGCGCTTCGTCGAGCGCCACCCCGTCGATCTGGTCCTGCTCGACCTGCACCTCCCGGACGGCCACGGCCTGCAGGTGGTGCGGTCGATGCGCGCGGCCGGGCACGCCGCGGACGTGATCGCGGTGACCTCCGCACGCGATCTGGACGTGGTCCGGCAGGCCGTGTCGGTCGGCGTGGTGCAGTACCTGCTGAAGCCCTTCACCTTTCCGGCGCTGCGCGACCGGATGGAGCGGTGGACGCGGTTCCGCGACGAGCTGGCGGGCGGCGAGGCCGCCGGGCAGGACGAGGTGGACCGCGCCCTGTCGGTGCTGCGCAGCCGCGATTCGGCCACGGTGCTGCCCAAGGGGCTGAGCGCGTCGACGCTGGAGGCGGTGACGGCCACACTGCGGCAGTCGCCTGAGGGGGTGTCGGCGGGCCAGGCCGCCGAGGCGGTCGGCGTCTCGCGGATCACGGCGCGCCGCTATCTCGAGCACCTGGTGAACACCGGCCGTGCGCACAGAGCACCGCAGTACGGGCAGGTGGGCCGCCCGGAGCTGAACTACCGGTGGGCACCGGACAACTGACGCACCGTTCACACACAGCAGGCCCGGCAACCTGGCATCAGGCCGACTTCGTCGGCGGGCCGACGTTTACAACGTTGTCATCAATCCGGCGGATCCCCGTGCACGGGCATTGACCCTGCGTAAATCGGCCACCTACGGTCGCGTGCATCCAGCAGCCACCCTTTCCCGGGAGGACGTGCATCATGCGCCCTGCGAGGATCATCGTCGCCGCCTCCGCCCTGGCCCTGGCAGCCACCGCGTTGAGCGCCTGCTCCAGCACGAGCAGCGACCCGAACACCATCAAGATCGCCTACGAGCGCATCCCCGACAACAGCGTCCGGGTGATGGACGACTACCTGGCCCTGGTCAAGAGCAAGTTCGAGAAGGAGTACCCGGGCAAGCACGTCGACCTCATACCGGTCACCGCGGCCGAGAACGACTACTACACCAAGATCGAGCAGATGATGCGCTCCCCGCGCACCGCGCCCGACCTCGTCTACGAGGACACCTTCCTCATCAACTCCGACATCAAGGCGGGGTATCTCAAGCCGCTGGACAGCTATGTGAACTCCTGGTCCGACTGGAGCCGGTTCCTCGCCACCGCGAAGTCCTCCGTCACCGCCCAGGACGGCAAGGTCTACGGGGTGCCGGACGGCACAGACACCCGCGGACTGTGGTTCAACAAGACCATCTTCGCCAGGGCCGGGCTGCCCTCGACCTGGCAGCCGAAGGACTGGAACGACATCCTCACCGCCGCCCGCACCATCAAGGCGAAGGTGCCCGGTGTCATCCCGCTCAACGTCTACACCGGCAAGTCGCCCGGTGAGGCCTCGGTGATGCAGGGCTTCGAGATGCTCGCCTACGGCACCGGCTCCGACCCGCTCTACAACCCGCAGACGAAGAAGTGGGTGCCCGCGGGCCAGGGCTTCACCGACGCGCTCGACTTCATGCACACCGTCTATTCGCAGAAGCTCGGCCCGGACATCTCCGATGCCGACGATCCCAACGTCCAGGCCGTCGTCGGCACCGAATGGCTCCCGGAGGGCAAGGTCGCCATCGACCTCGACGGCTCATGGATGGGCAACAACTGGCTGCCGACCGGCGGCAAGCCGTGGCCTCAGTGGAGCCAGGTGCTCGGCACCGCGGCGATGCCGACCGAGTACGGGCAGGCGCCGGGCGCTGTGAGCATGTCGGGCGGCTGGGCCTGGGCGATCCCGGCGAAGTCGCAACGCGCCGATCTCGCCTTCCAGTTCGTCAAGACGCTGCAGACCGAGCAGAACGCGGCGACCTACGACATCCGGTCGGCGAACATCGCCGTCCGCAAGGACGTCGCAGCGGACCACAACTATCTGACATCGATGCCAGGCATCGACTTCTTCACCAAGCTGGTGCAGTACACCCACTACCGGCCGGCACTGCCCGTCTATCCGCAGGTGTCGACGGCCATCGGCCAGGCGATGGAGTCCGTGGTCACCGGCCAGTCGTCGACGGCCGACGCCGTCAAGGCGTACGACCAGCAACTGGCCTCCATCACCGCGGGAGACGGCCAGTGACGGCGGTGACGACGGCAACGGCGCCGGCGGCCTCCGCCCGGCTGCGCCGCACGACGCTGCGCGGGCTGCCGGTCGTCCCGTCCGTCGTCCTGCTCCTGCTGTTCCTCGCTGGCCCCATCGCGTACTGCATCTACATCGCCTTCACCGACATGCAGCTGACCGGTGCCTCCGGAACGCACTTCGTGGGGCTCGCCAACTTCCGGCACGCCTTCGCCGATCCCGGCTTCCGCAACGCCGTCGTGCTCACCCTCGTCTTCACCTTCCTGTCGTCGATCGTCGGCCAGAACACGCTGGGTCTGGGCCTGGCGACGGTGATGCGCAGGGCGTCGCGCCCAGTGCGCACCCTCACCGGCTCGGTGGTGATCGCCGCCTGGGTGGTGCCGGAGATCGTCGCGGGCTTTCTGCTGTACACGTTCTTCCGGCAGGAGGGCAGCCTCGACGCCATCCTGGGATGGCTCCGTCTGCCGCGCGAGAACTGGCTGTACACGCTGCCGATCCTCGCCGTCTCGCTCGCCAACGTCTGGCGCGGCACGGCGTTCTCGATGCTGGTCTACTCGGCGGCGCTCGGCGAGATCCCGCAGGACGTCACCGAGCAGGCGGAGGTCGACGGTGCGAGCGGATGGCAGCGGATGTGGCACGTGACGCTGCCGATGATCCGCCGCTCGATCGGCACGAATCTGATGCTCAACACCCTGCAGACGTTGTCGGTGTTCGGCCTGCTGTGGGTGATGACGCGCGGCGGACCCGGCAACCGCAGCCAGACGCTGCCGCTGTTCATGTACGAGAAGGCCTTCCAGGACAGCCTCATCGGCTACGGCACTGCGGTGGCATTGCTGCTGCTGGTCGTCGGCGCCTTCTTCTCGGTGATCTACCTGCGCCTGATGAGGGCCGAGGTATGACGGCAACGAACCTCCCCTTCGCGAAGGCGGCAGGCACAGCGCCGCGGCCGACGGCGAGCCGGAGCGCGAAATTGCGCACGCGACGCCTCCGCACCCGGCTGGCGGCGGACACGGCGCTGCTGGTGGTGGCGGTCTGCTTCGCCCTGCCGCTGTTGTGGCTGCTGCTGTCCTCGTTCAACGGGCACGCCACGATGCGCACCCAGCTCCCGCACCCGTTCACGCTGGGCAACTTCGCGGCGATCCTCAACGCCGGCACCACCTTCACGCCGATGCTCAACAGCCTGGTGCTGTGCGGCGGTGCGACGGCGGTGACGGTGGTCGCGGCGGCGCTCGCCGCGTATCCGCTCAGCCGCTACCGCTCGAGGCTGAACCGCCCGTTCATGCTGACGATTCTCTTCTCCACCTCACTGCCGATCACGGCGATCATGGTGCCGGTCTACGGCCTGTTCGTGCAGGTCAATCTGATCGACACCATGTGGGGCACCATGCTCTTCCTGGCCACCACGCAACTGCCGATCGCCATCTGGCTGATGAAGAACTTCATGGACGGCGTGCCGATCACGCTGGAGGAGGCGGCCTGGACGGACGGCGCCTCTTCGATGCAGGCGCTGCGCAAGGTGGTGCTGCCGCTGATGGGTCCCGGGGTGATGGTGGTGACGATCTTCACCTTCATTGCATGCTGGGGGAACTTCTTCGTCCCGTTCATGCTGCTGATCTCCCCCGACCAGCTTCCGGCGTCGGTGAGCCTGTACACCTTTTTCGGCTCGTACGGCACGGTGGCCTACGGGCAGCTCGCTGCGTTCTCGATGCTCTACACGACGCCCGTGATCGTGCTGTACGTGCTGATCTCCCGGAAGCTGGGCGGAGGGTTCGCGCTGGGCGGAGCTCTCAAGGGGTGAGGGCTGCGGGATTGAGCTGCCGGACGTCGTGGGCGGCGGTGTCGCGGGGCTGCTGGACCCCCGCGGTGCCGCCGGAGACCTCTAGCGCCTCTTCAGAACACCGACTCCGCCTCGTCCATGCGGTCCGGCGGGACGTGTTTGAGCTCGCTGATGGCGTCCTTCAGCGCGACCATCTCGATCGCCGTCCCGCGCAGTGCCGTCATATGACCGAAGGCGCCCTTGTGGGTGGCCTCGACCGCGTGCCAGCCGAAGCGCGTGGCGAGGACCCGGTCGTACGCGGTCGGGACGCCGCCGCGCTGGACGTGGCCGAGGATGACCGGCCGCGCCTCCTTGCCGAGGCGCTTCTCCAGCTCGGCCGCGAGCCGGTTGCCGATGCCGATGAAACGCTCGTGGCCGTAGGGATCGATCTCGCCGTGGCCGTACGTCATGGCTCCCTGGGCCGGGTGGGCGCCCTCGGCCGCACAGACCACCGCGAACTTCTTGCCGCGCGCGAAGCGTTCCTCGACCATCGCGCAGATGTCGGCCGGGTCGAAGGGGCGCTCGGGCACGACGATGCCGTGTGCGCCGCCCGCCATCCCCGACTCCAGTGCGATCCAGCCGGTATGACGGCCCATCACTTCGACCACCATCACCCGCTGGTGGGATTCGGCGGTGGTCTTCAGCCGGTCGATGGCCTCGGTGGCGACCGTCACCGCGGTGTCGAAGCCGAAGGTGCGGTCGGTTGCGGAGATGTCGTTGTCGATCGTCTTCGGCACGCCGACGACGGGCATGCCGGCGTCCGAGAGCATCCGCGCGGCCGTCAGCGTCCCCTCGCCGCCGATCGGGATCAGCGCGTCGATCGCATACGTCGCACACAGCTGCCCGGCATTGTCCGCGGCCTCGCGCAGCCGGGCCCGCTCCAGCCTCGCCGAGCCGAGGATGGTCCCGCCGCGGGCCAGGATCCCGCTCACCGAATTGAGGTCGAGCGGGCGGTAGCGGCCTTCGAGCAGCCCCTTGAAGCCGTCCTCGAAGCCGATGATCTCGTCGTTGTGCTCGGCGATGCCCCGGTGCACGATCGACCGGATCACGGCGTTGAGCCCGGGGCAGTCGCCTCCGGCGGTGAGGATCCCGATGCGCATCGCGATCTGCCTCCCCAGGTGGTACCCCTGCTGCAGCCGATTGCAGCCGGTACCTCTATGAGACCTCTCGAAGGCCGCTACCGGGCACCTGGAAGCGCCTGGAAGCGCTGGGAGGGCCTAGAAGCACTCTGCGGCGAAGCCCCCACGCCCGCATCCGCAGCCCCTGTCGCGCCCCAGGCGGACGGGACCCCGACGGGCGTCGCCCAGGCGGGCGCGCTAGCGTCAAGGGGGGACATAACAGGCGCGAAGCAGGATCAGGACGGAGAACGCGCGTGACGCGCAGCGTGTACATAACGGGCATAGGCCGCGGGGACGGACGGCAGGTCGTCGAGCTGGGGGTCATGGAGCTAGTGACCCGCCAGGTGGACCGGGTGGGGGTGTTCCGGCCTCTGATGCACGACGGCCCTGACCGGATGTTCGATCTTCTGCGCTCACGCTACCGGCTCTCCCAGGACCCGGCCACCGTGTACGGGATGCGCTACGAGGAAGCCGCCTCCCTCCAGGCCGAGCAGGGCACCGACGAGCTGGTCTCCCGCCTCGTCGACCGCTTCCACGCGGTGGCCCGCGACTACGAGGTCGTCCTCGTCCTCGGCTCCGACTACGCCGACACCCAGCTGCCCGCCGAGCTGTCGCTCAACGCCCGGCTCGCCAACGAGTTCGGCGCCTCCGTGCTCCCGGTGGTCGGCGGCATGCACCAGGGCGCCGAGTCGGTGGCGGCCGAGGTGCGCAACGCCCACCACGCCTTCACCGCGCAGGGCTGCGACGTCCTCGCCATGATCGCCAACCGGGTCGCCCCGGACGCAGCGAAGGAGGCGGCAGAGCAACTCGCCCACCGGCTGCCCGTGCCCGTCTACGTCCTGCCCGAGGAGGCGTCGCTGTCGGCACCGACGGTCGCCCAGGTCGTCCAGGCGCTCGGCGCCGAGGTGCTGCTCGGCGACGACGCGGGGCTCGCCCGCAACGTCCTCGGCTTCGTCTTCGGCGGCGCGATGCTGCCGGTCTTCCTGCCCGCGCTGACGCCCGGCTGCCTCGTCGTGACGCCCGGTGACCGCGCCGACCTGATCATCGGAGCGCTCGCCGCCCACTCCGCGGGCTCGCCCGCCATCGCCGGCGTCCTGCTCACCCTCGACGAGCGGCCCGGGACCGACATCGTCGCGCTCGCCCAGCGGCTCGCCCCCGGCACGCCGGTGATCTCGGTGCCGGGCGGGTCGTTCCCGACCGCGGCGGAGCTGTTCACCCTGGAGGGCAAGCTCACCGCCGCGACCCCGCGCAAGGCGGAGACCGCGCTCGGCCTGTTCGAGCTGCATGTCGACACCGCCGAGCTCACCGGCCGGCTCTCGGTCGTCCGCAGCGAACGCGTCACCCCGATGATGTTCGAGCATGAGCTGATCGAGCGGGCCCGATCGGGCCGTCGCCACGTCGTGCTCCCCGAGGGCACCGAGGAGCGCATCCTGCGCGCCGCCGAGGTGCTGCTGCGCCGCAACGTCTGCGACCTGACCCTCCTCGGCGACGAGTCCGTCATCCGCAAGCGCGTCGCGGACCTGGGCATCAACCTCGGCCTGGACACCGAGGATCACCGCGGGAGCGCGGTCGCCCGGATCATCGATCCGCAGACCTCGCAGCTTCGGGAGAACTTCGCCGAGCTGTACGCGAGGCTGCGCGCCCACAAGGGCATGACGGTCGAGCTCGCCCACGACGTCGTCGCCGACGTGTCGTACTTCGGCACGCTGATGGTGCATGAGGGACTCGCCGACGGCATGGTCTCCGGCGCGGTCCACTCCACCGCGGCGACCATCCGCCCCGCCTTCGAGGTGATCAAGACCTCGCCGGGGGCGGCGATCGTCTCGTCGGTCTTCTTCATGTGCCTCGCCGACAAGGTGCTCGTCTACGGCGACTGCGCGGTCAACCCGGACCCGGACGCCGAGCAACTCGCCGACATCGCCATCCAGTCCGCCGAGACGGCCGCCCAGTTCGGGGTCGAGCCGCGGGTGGCGATGCTGTCGTACTCCACTGGGACCTCCGGCTCCGGCGCGGATGTCGACAAGGTGCGCAAGGCCACGGACATCGTCCGTGAGCGCCGCCCCGACCTGCTCGTCGACGGGCCGATCCAGTACGACGCGGCGGTGGACGCCAACGTCGCGGCGACCAAGCTGCCCGGCTCGAAGGTCGCGGGCCGCGCCACCGTGTTGATCTTCCCCGACCTCAACACCGGCAACAACACCTACAAGGCCGTGCAGCGTTCGGCCGGCGCGATCGCCGTCGGCCCGGTCCTGCAGGGCCTGCGCAAGCCGGTCAACGACCTGTCCCGCGGCGCGCTGGTGCAGGACATCGTCAACACCGTGGCCATCACCGCCATCCAGGCCCAGGGCGAGTCCCGGGTCTGATGAACGCGCCGATGAACGCACAGATCAACGTCAACGCAGCGAAGGAAACCCCGACCCCCGTGACCGCATCCCGCGTCCTCGTCCTCAACTCCGGCTCCTCGTCGGTGAAGTACCAGCTGCTCGACATGGCCCACCCGTCGCCCACCTCCCGCCCGTCGCCCGCCACCGCGATCAAAGGAGCTACGCGCCACGGTGACAACTCCGGCACCCGCCTGGCCTCCGGCATCGTCGAGCGGATCGGGGAGGAGGGCGGGGTCGCCGATCACGCCGCCGCGCTGAAGCAGGTCGCCGACGAGCTGGCGTCGCAGGGGCTCGGCCTCGACTCGCCGCAGCTGGCCGTCGTCGGCCACCGCGTGGTGCACGGCGGTACCCGCTTCACCGGGCCGACGCTGATCACCGACGAGGTCGTCGCCGAGATCGAGAAGCTCGTGCCGCTCGCGCCGCTGCACAACCCGGCCAACGTCACCGGTATCAAGGTCGCCCGCGACCTCCGTCCCGACCTGCCGCAGGTCGCCGTCTTCGACACCGCCTTCCACGCGACGATGCCGGAGGCGGCGGCGCGCTACGCGATCGACCGTGCCACGGCCGACCGGCACGGCGTGCGGCGCTACGGCTTCCACGGCACCTCGCACGCATACGTCTCGCGTGCGACGGCGGCGCTGCTCGGCAAGGATCCGTCCGAGGTCAACGTCATCGTGCTGCACCTGGGCAACGGCGCCTCCGCCTGCGCGATCGAGGCGGGCCGTTGCGTCGACACCTCGATGGGCCTCACCCCGCTCGAGGGCCTGGTGATGGGCACCCGCTCCGGCGACATCGACCCCGCGGTGATCTTCCATCTCGCCCGGGTCGGCGGCATGCCGGTCGAGGAGATCGACACCCTGCTCAACAAGCGCAGCGGTCTGCTCGGACTGTGCGGCGACAACGACTTCCGCGAGATCGGCCGGCGGATGGCCGAGGGCGACGCGGAGGCGCAGCTCGCCTTCGACATCTACATCCACCGGCTGCGCAAGTACGTCGGCGCGTATGCGGCGGTGCTCGGGCGGGTCGACGCCATAGCCTTCACCGCGGGCGTCGGCGAGAATTCACCCGCTGTTCGCGAGGCCGCTCTGCGCGGTCTGGAACCGCTGGGCATCGAGATCGACGCGGTGCGCAATGCCTTGCGCGCCGGCAATGCGCGGCTTGTTTCCGCAGACGGCAGCCGGGTCGCGGTCGCCGTCGTGCCCACCAACGAGGAACTGGAGATCGCGCGGGGGGCCTACTCGCTCGTCAGGGCATAATTCCGGGCCGAAACAAATCATCGATAGGATCGTCCACATGCGCCGAGCCAAAATCGTCTGCACCCTGGGTCCCGCCGTCGACTCCTACGACCAGCTCAAAGCACTGGTCGAGGCCGGAATGAACGTGGCCCGCTTCAACTTCAGCCACGGCACGCACGCCGAGCACGAGGAGCGTTACCACCGGGTCCGCAAGGTCTCCGACGAGACCGGCCGCGCGGTGGGCGTCCTCGCCGACCTGCAGGGCCCGAAGATCCGCCTGGAGACCTTCGCGGACGGCCCGGTCGAGCTCGTGGCGGGTGACGAGTTCACCATCACCACCGAGGACGTGCCCGGCGACCGCTCCATCTGCGGTACGACGTACAAGGGCCTGCCCGGCGATGTCCGCAAGGGCGACCCGGTCCTGATCAACGACGGCAATGTCGCACTGCAGGTGATCGAGGTCTCCGGCCCGCAGGTGCGCTGCCTGGTGGTCGAGGGCGGCGTGATCTCCGACCACAAGGGCATCAACCTGCCCGGCGCGGCCGTCAACGTGCCGGCGCTGTCCGGGAAGGACGTCGAGGACCTCAAGTTCGCGCTGCGCATGGGCGCGGACATGGTCGCGCTCTCCTTCGTACGGGACGCCAACGACGTACGGGACGTGCGCCGCGTCATGGACGAGGTGGGCCGCCGTGTCCCGGTGATCGCCAAGGTCGAGAAGCCGCAGGCGGTCGACAACATGGAGGCCGTGGTCGCGGCGTTCGACGCGGTGATGGTCGCCCGCGGTGACCTCGCCGTGGAGTACCCGCTGGAGAAGGTGCCCGTCGTCCAGAAGCGGCTGATCGAGCTGTGCCGGCGCAACGCGAAGCCGGTGATCGTCGCGACCCAGATGATGGAGTCGATGATCAACAACTCGCGGCCGACCCGCGCCGAGGCCTCCGACGTGGCCAACGCCGTGCTCGACGGCGCGGACGCGGTGATGCTCTCGGCCGAGTCCTCGGTCGGCAAGTACCCCATCGAGACGGTCAAGACGATGTCCCGGATCGTCGAGGCGGCCGAGACCGAGCTGCTCTGCCGCGGCCTGCAGCCGCTCGCGCCGGGCAAGAAGCCGCGCACGCAGGGCGGCGCGGTGGCCCGTGCGGCCGCGGAGCTCGCCGACTTCCTCGACGCGAAGGCGCTGGTCGCCTTCACCAAGTCGGGTGACACCGCGCGGCGGCTCGCCCGCTACCGGGTGCCGGAGCCGGTGCTGGCGTTCACCACCGACCCCTCGACGCGCAACCAGCTGGCGCTGACGTGGGGCGTGCAGCCGCACCTCGTCCAGCACGTGGACCACACCGACGCGATGGTCGACCTCGTCGACCAGGAGATGCTCAAGATCAGCGCCTACGACAAGGGCGACACGGTGATCATCACGGCGGGCTCCCCGCCCGGCGTCCCCGGCACGACCAACCTGGTCCGGGTGCACCACCTGGGCGGCGGCAGGGAGAGCTGACGTACACAGCGGGGTGACCCCGGCCGGGGGTCACCCGGCGGAAGCGTCCCCACGTCCGCGCCGAGGGGGTTACGCTGCTCCCGGGCTCTGGCCCGCAGCTCGCGGTCCCGCCGCAGGCCACCGTAGGCACTGTGTCGGCACTGTCTGAATTCGCCCGGGATTTCATCCCGCACCCGCTTTGACCTAAGGTACTCATTCGCTATTTCGCCCGACTGCTTGACCCCGGAGTAAACCCCCATGGTCGACGTGACCAATCCCCCCGAGGCCTCGGGAACGACCTCGGGATCCGTGCCGGCCCAGCAGGGGACGCCGGGAACGCAGCCCAAGCGCGGGGTCGTCGCACGCCTTGACACCCTGCTGCGCCGCGAACCGGTGACAATACGTTTCGACCGCCGTGAGGCGCTCAACGCGGCCGGGATCTATCTCGCGCTCTCCGCGGTCGGCTTCGGCCTGCTGATGGTGATCAGTCACCATCTGGGCTACTCCGCCGACCATGTGCTCCGCCGCTGGGACAGCGAGAACTACCTCAAGATCGCCGAGGGCGGCTACCCCAACCACCTGACGTACCGCCCCGACGGCACGCCGACCTTCAACACCCTCGCATTCTTCCCGCTCGTCCCCGCGCTGATCCGCGGCGTCCACCTCGTCTTTCTCGGCGCCCTCGCCTTCCCCTACGCCGGCGTGCTCGTCTCCTGGGTCGCCGGCGCGGTGGCCGCCGCCGGCGTGCACACGTTGTCGCGGTCGCTCGTCGGCCGCCGGGCCGGCTACGCGTGCGTGGGCCTGTGGGCCTGTTCGCCGTACGCGTTCGCGCTGTGGGTGCCGTACTCCGAGGCCTGCTTCAGCGCCGCACTGATGTGGACGCTCGTCGCGCTCGTCGCCCGCCGCTGGATCCCCGCGGCCGTGCTGTGCGTGGTGGCCGGCACCATCCGGCCGACCGCCTCCGTGCTCGTGGGCGTCCTGGTGCTCACCGCCGCCTGGTCGCTGCTGCACCGGCGCGGCGGCCGGCGCCCGTGGCTCGCGATGATCATCGCCCCGCTCGGACTGGTCTTCAGCTGGCTCTACTTGGGCAGCAGGATCGGGCAGCTCAACGGCTGGTTCGAGGCGGAGAAGGCGTGGGGCCAGTCCTTCGACTTCGGCTGGGGCACGCTCAGGTTCCTCAAGCGCGTCGTCTTCTACCAGCACATCGACATCCGCTACCCGCTGGTGCTCGCGCTGATCCTGCTGGTCGCGGTGGCGGTCGTGGCACTGGCGATGGACCGCCACATCCCGTGGGCGCTGGTGCTCGCGCTCGCCGGCGCCTGGGAGCTGATGGTGGGCACGCCTGGCTCGCCGCTGTCCAAGCCGCGGTTCATGCTGCCGTTCCTGCCGATCATGCTGCTGCTTGTGGCCAAACCGGTGGCCCGGCTGCCACGGCTCGTCCAGGGCGGGCTGTACGTGTGCGGGGCGATCTTCGCGGGGTGGTACGCGGTCGGTCTGCTCGTCCTGTTCAAGATGTCACCGTGAGCAGTCGATCCTTTGCCATTCCGCGACCTGATGAACGGAACGTGACACCACCACGAACCGTCTGACTCAGTGGGGTGCACAACTGTGCTTCCGGCGCAACGGGTTTTCGCGTCACGGCGCCCTTCGCGTAGCATCGCGCGTCCGACGCTCCCGTCGGCCATACGTGGCCCGCATGTGATCCATGCGTGGCGCACACGCGGCCCCGGTAGCATCGCCATTCGCACATCGACCAACTGTGATTGAGGTAACTGTTAGTGGAAGCGATCCTCCTGGTCGGCGGGAAGGGGTCCCGTCTGCGCCCCGTCACGGAATACACCCCCAAGCCGATGGTTCCCACCGCCGGAGTGCCCTTCCTCGCGCACCAGCTCGCCAGGGCCCAGGCTGCGGGCGTCGAGCACGTGGTGCTCGCCACCTCCTACCTCGCCGAAGTCTTCGAGCCGTACTTCGGTGACGGCTCGGCACTGGGCCTGAAGATCACCTACATCCACGAGGACGAGCCGCTCGGCACCGGCGGTGCGATCCGCAACGCCGCCTCCGCTCTGGAGTCGGGGCCGGACGCGCCCGTCCTGGTCTTCAACGGCGACATTCTCACCGGCCTCGACATCGCTGGCCTGGTCCGCAGCCACCAGGCGGCCGGCGCGGACGTCTCCCTCCACCTGACCCGCGTCGAGGACCCCAGCGCCTTCGGGCTCGTCCCGACCGACCCCGATGGTCGTGTGCAGGCGTTCACCGAGAAGCCGCAGCGTCCCGAGGAGATCGTCACCGACCAGGTCAACGCCGGGTGCTACGTCTTCCGCCGCTCCGTCATCGACACCATCCCGGCCGGGCGCGTGGTCTCCGTCGAGCGTGAGACCTTCCCCGGGCTGCTCGCCTCCGGCGCCCACCTGCACGGCGTGGTCGACAAGACGTACTGGTTGGACCTGGGTAAGCCCGCGGCGCTCATCCAGGCCTCCGCCGACCTGGTGCGCGGCGTGGTTCCCTCCCCCGCCGTCCCCGGGCCGACCGGCGACTACCTGGTGCTTCCCGGCGCCGAGGTGGCCGACGGCGCCAAGCTCACCGGCGGCACGGTCGTCGGCGCCGGAGCGCGGATCGCGGCGGACGCCGTGGTCGACGGCTGCGTCGTGCTCGACGACGCGGTGATCGAGGCGGGCGCCCAGGTGCGGGCCTCGCTCGTCGGCGCCGGAGCCCGGGTCGGTTCGCGTACGGTGTTGGAAGGTGCCGTCGTCGGAGACCGGGCCGAGGTCGGCGAGGACAACGAACTGCTCAGCGGGGCGCGGGTGTGGTGCCACTCGCAGATCCCCGCCGCCGCGATCCGCTTCTCCCCCAAGCCCTGACGGCCGCGGCCCGACAGAGAAGACACCCTTATGAGTGCTACGAGGATGCCCGCGCAGACCACCGGCGCCGACGCCACGCTGCGCCGGCCGCAGCCGCTGCCGCCGGAGTGGGGCCGCATCCCGCTGACCGTGGTGATGCCCACCTACAACGAGGCGGACAACCTCCCGAAGATGGCCGAGGCACTGATGGGCCTCGACCTGGAGGGGCTGCGACTGCTGGTGGTGGACGACAACAGCCCTGACGGCACCGGCGAGGTCGCCGAGACGCTCGCCAAGCAGTACAACAGCGCGGACCGCACCCGCATCACCGTCCTGCACCGCACCGCCAAGGACGGCCTCGGCCGCGCCTACGCAGCGGGCATGGACCAAGCGGTCGCCGAGGGCGCGCAGTACGTGCTGCAGATGGACGCCGACGGCAGCCACCCGGTCGAGTACGTGCCGCAGATGCTGGGGACGGCCCTGGCCACCGGCGCGGGCTTCGTCGTCGGCAGCCGGTACGTGGCCGGCGGCCGGCTCGCCGAGGAGTGGGGCCTGCACCGCAGGCTGCTCTCCCGCTGGGCCAACGCGTACGTCAGCGCCGTGCTCCACACCGGGCTGCGCGACGTGACGGCCGGCTTCGCGATGTGGCGCGCCGACGTGGTCACCGCGATGCGGCTCGCGGAGGTGCGCAGCAACGGCTACAGCTTCCAGGTGGAGCTGAAGTACCAGGCCGTGCGCACCGGTTACACGGGCGTCGAGGTCCCGATCCACTTCGAGGAGCGCCAGATCGGCGCCTCCAAGATGACGGCCGCCGTCCAGTTCGAGTCGGCCGTCCTGCCCTGGAAGCTGCGTTTGGATTCGTCCCGTGCGCGTCGCGGCTGACAAGGGCGCCAAGAGCGCCGCCGAGCCGGCCGAGCCGCGGGGCACCGACGCCGCGGCCGGCCGGCTGTCGCGCCTCCGCAGGGACACGCGGGTGAGCTGGGTGCGGGCGAACCGGCTGTGGAAGGGCGTTGCCGTCGCCGCCGGGCTGATCGTCGTCCTGCTCGCGCTCATGGTCATACGGCTGCCGTGGGCGGGCGATCTCGGCATTCACGCCGCGACGATCGAACGGCTGCGGCACGATCTGGGCAACCCGGGCGACCCGCTGGTCAACGCGGATGTGGCGAGCCCGTACTACTCGCCGTGGATGGCCGCTCTCGCCGTCATCGGCCAGGTCACCGGCGTTTCGACCTTCGGCGTGCTGCACTTCGCCGCCCTGGTCGACCTGGTGTTGCTGGTCACCGGCATCCACCACTTCGTGCGCACGCTGACCCGGCGGCGCGCGGCGGTGCCGCTGGCGATCCTGTCCATGACGCTCCTGATGGGCTGGGGACTGTTCACCTGGAGCGGCTTCCCGGGGCTCACCTCGCTCGCGCTCTGCCTCGCCTACCCGAGCACGTTCGCGCTCGGCGCCTCGTTGCACCTGTGGGCGCTGCTGCGCAAGGCGCTGACGCGCGGCTGGAAGCTGCCCGCGTTCCTCGGGCTCGGCGTGCTGCTCGCGCTCGTCATGCTCGTCCACCAGTTCACCGGCGTGGTTGCCGTCTGCGGGCTGCTGGCGCTGCTGCTCGGCGCGCGCCCCTTCCCCGCCCTCGCGGTGTGGCTGCGGGTCGCCGTGGCCGCGGCGCTCGCGCTGGCGATCCTGCTGGTCTGGCCGTACTACTCGTTCCTTTCACTGCTCGGCGTCGGCGGTCTCGACTCCGTCCACAAGCCGCTGTACGAGCACCTGTTCTCGCACTACGGGCTTGTGCTCGTCGGGGTGGTCGCGCTGTGGATGCGCTTCCGCCGCGACCGGCGCGACCCGCTGGTGCTGCTCTTCGCGCTCGGCGTCCTGGTCTTCGCCGTCGGCGGGATCACCGGCCACTACTCGTACGGACGGATCCTGCCCGCGGTGCTGATCTCCGCCCAGCTCGCCCTGGCGGTTGAGTGCGTCGAAGCACCCGACCGGGACAACCGGGCGATCCTCGGCACGGTTGCCGGCGCGGCGCTGCTGATGGGCTGCTGGGCGCAGGCGGGGACGCTGAGCTATGTACTGCCGACGAAGTCGCTTCCGGTCATCGGCAAGGCCCCGACGCAGAAGACGTGGGGATCCTTCGCCTGGGTGACCAAGCATGTTCCGTACGGCGGGGTCGTGATGACCGAGGACTACTTCCCGCTGCGACAACTGCCCGCGTACGGTCCGTACACCGTCGAGTCGGGCTATCCGGACTTCTTCCTCAAGGACACGGCGCAGCGGGCGAAGGACACCAAGGCCTACTTCTCGCCGACGACCACGCGTGAGGAGAGGCTGGCGCTGCTGCACGCATACCACGTGGGCTGGGTGCTGCAGACCGCCCACGACGGCGGCCTGAGCGAACACGACCCGGCGCTCCAGCTGGTCGAGAAGGGGCCGAAGGGCGAGCTGCTCTTCAAGATCGTCCGCTGAGCGGTCGCCGATCGGCGGAGGGGGCCGGAGGTCCGGCCCCCTCGTCTCACTTCATCAGGCCACGGACCAGTCCGCGCGCCCGCTTCAGCCCCGGTCCCACGACCTTGTTGATGGCGGGCAGGTGCGGTTCGGCCTTTGCCAGCAGTCCCGCGCGCTCCCAGACCACCTGCAGCCGCCCGGCGCCGTGGCCCTCCGGCTCGACCGTGACCATGTGCTCGGCGAGGCCGTGGCGGTACGCGATCTTCTTGCGCATCGTCGGGAACTCCAACGGGGCAAGGAGCAGGCCGGTGTTGTGCTGCTTGTGCTGAGTGATCGCCAGCACCGGGTGGCGGATCCCCGCGAAGCCGTGTGGTGGCAGCGGAACGGCCGCCAGGTCCAGCGTCACCTGGCCCTCGAAGAGGCCCGGGCGGACCGGGTCGAGGCGGAAGGATGTGCTCAGCCGGTGGTCCTCGGTGGGCGCCAGGTGGACGGTGGCGACGACCGGGCCCATCGGCAGCTGGGCGCCCGGGTCGTAGGTGCGCACGTCGAGGGTGACGCGCGATCCCGTGCCCGGCTCGACGCGGGTGATCTCATGGCGGAGCATCGTGGTGCGGAACGGCCGGTCGTGCAGCTCCAGATCGGTCACGTCCAGCTCGCGCGCCGCCTGAGGGTCGGCGGGGACAACCGGACCCCAGTAGACGCGCCCGTCGCCGTCCTCGGTGATCTCCCGGGGCGCCACGTCACGTCCCACGCCGCGGGCGGCGAGCTGCGCCTCCTCGTACCGTCCGCTGCGCACCAGCTGGATCACGACGCGCTGGTCGCGCGGCAGCCGCTGGAACGCCTCCGGGGCGAGAGTCGCCAGGTACGGGGAGACCTCGTCGGCGAACTGCTTGATCCAGTCGGTGGTGCGGTAGGGCAGGTCGCCGGTGTACATCCGCAGGTCGTGCTTGAGGAACTTGAAGTCCTTGTCGGCCTTGATCTCCTCGTGGCCGCTCTCGACGAGGAAGTCGTCGATGAGGCGAGCCACGTTGACGCGGTCGCGGACGTTCTCGATGCGGTGGCGCTGGTTGGAGATCGACAGCGAGTCGACCGCCTCGAACGGTGAGATGTACCAGCGGTAGACCGGGTCCGGGAGCACGGCGAAGGCGCGCGCCAGGCAGTAGGCCTGGGCCGAGAAGAGCTGGTCCTCGTAGTGGATGCCCTCGGGGAAGCGCAGCTGATGGCGGTCGATGAACTCGCGCCGGTACATCTTGTTGGTCGACAGGTGCTCGAAGAGCATCCCGGGCTGCTGCCGGATGCCGCGCACCGTGCGCTTCTTGGTGAACAGGTGCGGGTGCCAGGACGAGACGGAGCCGGTGTCCGTGCGCACCCGCTCGACGCCGCCCATCGCGAAGTCCACGGTGTCGTCGGCGCGCAGCTCGTTCAGCAGCATCTCGCAGGCACGCTCCGGCAGTTCGTCGTCGCTGTCGAGGAACATCAGGAACGGGGCACGGGCGATCCCGATCGCCGAGTTGCGCGGCGCACTGCAGCCGCCGCTGTTCTGCGGCAGCCGGTTGTAGACGATCCGGTCGTCCTGCGCCGCCAGGGCCTTCGCCACCTCGGGTGTGTTGTCCGTCGAGTGGTCGTCGCTGATGATGATCTCGATGTTGCGCAGCGTCTGACGACGCAAGGACTCCACCGCGCGCGGGAGTCGTTCGGCGTCGTTGTAGACGATGACGGTGACCGTGACGTCAGGGGCCGTCGGGGCCATGGGGTCCTCCGGGGAACTTCTACGTGGCAAGGCGAGCTTAGGGTGTGACGCCGTGCGGCTCACCCGTCCAGCGGGCCCAGCGCGGCGGCCTTGTCGGGAGTGGGCGCGGGGGTGCGCTGGTCGACGGGGACGATCGGCGGCACGCCCTTCTCCCCCAGGCCCCTCTCATTGAGAAAAACATGGCGTACAACGCGCTCGGCTGCGTTCCCGTCGTCGAACTCGCAGAACTTGCGGCGGAACGCGGCGCGGTCGGCCGCCGCCGCCTCGTCGCACCAGGCGCCCGACGCGAACAGCTCCTCGACCTCGTCCTGGCTGCGGGCGACCGCGCCGGGGCTGGTCGTGGTCAGGTCGAAGTAGACGCCGCGGGTGACCGAGTAGGTCTCCCAGTCGTCGGCGAACACCACGATCGGCCGGTCCAGGTTGGCGTAGTCGAACATCACCGAGGAGTAGTCGGTGATCAAGGCGTCGGAGGCGAGGCAGAGCTCCTCGACCGAGTCGTAGGTGGACACATCGATGATCACCCCGCGCCGGTGCAGGTCCTCCAGCGGGGACAGCCCGCGGTCGTAGAAGTAGTGTCCGCGCACCAGCAGCACGAAGTCGTCGCCGAGGCGTGCCGCCAGCCGCTCCAGGTCCAGGCGCGGGGTCCACTCGGCCTCGTAGTCGCGGTGGGTGGGGCAGTACAGCACCGCCTTGCGTCCCGGGGCGATGCCCAGCCGCTCACGCACACGCAGCACGTCCTCGGCGCTTGCGCTGTAGAAGACGTCGTTGCGCGGGTAGCCGTAGTCCAGCGAGGTGAACGGCACGGGATAGGCGCGCTGCCAGGTCTCGGTGGAGTGCTGGTTGGCGGAGACGGAGAAGTCCCAGCGGGCGCACCGCTCCAGCAGTGCTTCGTAGTTCTCGCCGCGGGAGGTGGCGGGGAAGGGGATCTGGTCGACGCCCATTCGCTTGAGGGGGGTGCCGTGATGGGTCTGGACGTGGATCTGGCCGGGCCGCTTGAGGATGGTGTCCGGGAAGTTGACGTTGTTGACGAAGTATTTGGCGCGGGCCATCGCCAGCCAGTAGCGGCGGGTGCCGGGCACGATGTAGTCGATGCCCGGCGGGACCAGCGGCACGTTGGCGCGGCGCACCACCCACAACTGCCGGATGTTCGGGGCGAGTTCGGCCAGCTTGACGGAGATCGCGGCGGGGCTGCAGGCCAGCCCGCGATCCCAGTAGGCGGAGAAGACCGCAAGGTCCTCCTCAAGCGGCAGCCGCATCAGCTCGCGGTAGGCGCCGTCACGCGCCTTCTCGCCGAGTACCTGCTTGGCCTTGACGGCCACCGTGCGCAGCCCCCGACGCCTGCGGTTGGCCGCCTGCAGCGCCCGGTAGCCGGAGAACGAGCCGCGCTCCAGCATCGAGTGGCGCACGCCGTTGAGATTGGCCGGGCGGGTGTAGCCGACGGGCCTGAAACGCCGGAAGTGCTGGGCGGCTGCGCGGAAGAACTCTGCCTGATCGCGCTCGCTCAGCCCGGGCAGGGTCAGCACCTTCAGGTACCGCTGGATCTGGCTGTTGAAGACGAGCAGGCGGTGCTCGGCGGTGAACGACGGGCGCTCCAGCAGCTCCCACAGCCGCTCGTACTGCGGGAAGAGGGTCAAGTGCCCCTCGGGCGCCGTGGCCTCCGGCTCGCGCACCCGTACGCAGATCGCGTCGTGGATCGCGATGCGCTCGGCGACGAGCAGACTGCCGATGCCGGGGAGGGCCGGTTCGTAGTCGTCGTTGGTGAACAGGTCGAGGTGGTCCCGGTAGAAACCGGTGCGGACGAGCCGGTTGGCGAGGCTCGCGGTGACCTGCAGCACCTCGGGGTGTGCGGCAAGACCGAACGCGTCCCGGCCCAGCTCTTGGAAGTGTTTCGCGTCACCGCTGGGGATCGCGGGGTTCGACCAGTGGGCGCGCACATGGTCGAAGAGGACGACGTCCGGCTCGCCGGCCTCGGCGACGCGCCGGGCGAGTGCGGCCGGCGCGCCCGGGAGGAGGATGTCGCGCCCGTCGAGGAAGAGCAGATAGCCGCCGTTCGCCTGTTGGACGCCCGTGTCCCTCGCTTCGCCCGCGGTGAGCCGGTGCGGGAGGTGGATCACCTTCACACGTTCGTCGCGGTCTGCGTACTCGTCGAAGATGGCGGCCGTGGCGTCGGTGGAGGCGTTGTCGACGCCGATGACATCCAGCACCGGAGCGAAATGCCCGGTTTGCCCTTCTTGTCGAAGGATGCTGTCGAGGCACTCCCTCAGGTGCCCCTGCGCGTCGCGGGCGGTGACGATGACGCTGACGCTGACGCTGAACGCCGTGGAGTGGGTCATGGAGTGACGATTCCTGTAAGACGCGGCGAGTGTGGGACGGGTTGCAGACGGAAGATGAATTTTTAAGTGCTGAAATCCTACGGCAGAGCGACGCCCTTTAGGCTGTCGGGCATGACGTGGTTGATCACAGGTGGTGCAGGCTACATCGGGTCGCACGTGGCGCATGCCATGGCGGACGCAGGCGAGCGCGTCGTCGTGCTCGACGACCTTTCGACCGGTATCCGGGAGCGGCTGCCAGAGTCCATTCCGCTGGTGAAGGGGTCCACCCTCGACCGCGAGCTGCTGGACCGCACCATCGCCGAGCACAGTGTGACAGGTGTGGTGCACCTCGCCGCGAAGAAGCAGGTCCCGCAGTCGGTCGCCGAGCCGCTGCTGTACTACCGGGAGAACGTGCACGGCCTGGAGGTGCTGCTCAGTGCGGTCATCGACGCCGGCCTGCAGCACTTCGTCTTCTCCTCCTCCGCGGCGGTCTACGGCATGCCCGACGTCGACCTTGTGACAGAGGACACGCCCTGCGCCCCGATCAACCCGTACGGAGAGACCAAGCTGGCCGGCGAGTGGCTCGTTCGGGCGACAGGGAAGGCGCACGGCCTCGCCACCACGTGCCTGCGGTACTTCAACGTCGCGGGGGCGGCGCAGCCTGAGCTGGCGGACGTCGGCATCTTCAACCTGGTGCCGATGGTCTTCGAGAAGCTCGACCAGGGCCTGGCTCCGCTGATCTTCGGGGACGACTACCCGACACCCGACGGCACCTGCATCCGCGACTACATCCATGTCCAGGACATCGCCTCGGCACACCTCGCCGCCGCGCGGCGGCTGGCGGCGGGGGCGACGGGCGATCTGACGGTCAACATCGGACGCGGCGAGGGCGTCTCCGTGACCGAGATGGTCGGCCGGATCCGCACGATCACCGGCCACGAGGCCGTGGAGCCGAAGGTCGAGGGGCGACGGCCCGGCGACCCGGCGCGCGTGGTGGCCTCGGCGGAGCGCATCCGCTCCGAGCTGGGCTGGTCGGCGCAGTACGGCGTGGACGAGATGATCTCCTCGGCATGGGCGGGATGGCGGGCCCGGCACGACGCGTAGGGCGCGCACGCAGACGAGCGAAACTGTGAGCGGGCGCAGAAGCGAACGGCGGTGGGCGCCACCCGGTGACCGGTGAGGCGCCCACCGCCGTTCTGCGGCTCCCGGACTAGTCCGGCGAGGTGTTTCCGTAGGCGTCCATGCCCGGCACGGTGAGCGTGCCGCCGAACTGCCCGGCCTGCGTGACCGTGACGTTGGTGAAGAACGCGAACGGAACGTTGACCGGCGGCGGGCTGTCGGGGCTGAAGGTGACCGGGATGAGCCCGAAGAGGTCGCCCTTCAGCTCCTGGGTGTACATCGTCACCGTGCCGTTGCGGATCGTCGACGTACTGCCCGGGGCGGCCTTGACATGGTTGTACGTGCCGTTGGAGCCGTCCTGAATCTGGTGGAGGTCCTTGATGTCCACGGCGGTGGCCGTGAACTTCAGCACGTCCTTGACGCTGCCGTTCTCCGTCTTCACCTTCACGACGCCGTGGTAGTCCAGGCCGGTCAGGGTCAGCAGGGAGGTCTTGAGCACCCAGGGCTGGTTGGGCAGCAGCTCCGGCGTCTGCTCAAGGCCCGCGTCGGCGAGCGCCTTGGCGTTGTAGGTCGGGCACGGGTACGGCGTGCCGTTCCCGGAGGACGACGACGAGGCCGTGGGGAGCGCGGAGGCCGCGTTGGAGACCGTCTTGGTCACGGAGTCCGTGGCGCCCTTGGCGGTCGAGGCGACCGAGCCCGTGGTCTTGCTCACCGTCTTCGTCACCGAGCCCAGCAGGCCGCTGCTGCCGCTGCCCGACGAGCTCGCCGACGGCGAGGCGCTGGGCGTGGGCGACGCGGACGACGAGCCGCCGCCCCCGGTGAGGGTGTTGCCCAGGCCGGAGAGCGTGTTGCTGAGTCCGCCGAGCAGCCCGCCCCCGGAGTTCGTCGTGTTCGACGTGCTGCCGGCCGACGAGGACCCCGACGACTTCGACGCGCCCGGTGCCTTGGCCTGTGTCGAAGCCTTCGGCGAGGCTGACGGCGTCGGCGAGGTCGACGGGGAGGCGGACGGCGAGGGCGTCGCGGAGGGGGAAGCCGACGCCGAGCTCGACGGCGAGGGCGAGTCGGACTGGCTGACGCAACTGTCGCCCGAGAAGGGGTTCTTGGGCAGTTCGTCGGCCGAGGCGAGGCGCGGCGTGAGTCCCATGCCCATGATCACGGCGGTCGGCATGGCGGCCATCGCTATCGCCTTGCCCGCCGAGGCGTTGGCACGGGTCAGCAGCGACTTGCGGGGAGCCGCGTGGCGCGGCCCCGTTCTCGTACCGGAACCGTCGCCCTCGGCGACCTGGTCCTCCGGCAGAGCATCGTCACGCACGGTGCCTCCCGTTCAGCGACTTGTCGTCCCCGAACGCCGACCAGGCGGGCTCCGGGGTCCTCTCGTGGCCACCGCCGCCGTCGCCCGCGGGTCCCGGGGGCGTGGCGCCCTCGCCCGCGGCGTCCGGCGCCGTGGTGCCGGGCGCCCACGCGATCGACAGGCCGCCGCCTATCAGCGCCAGCAGGAAGCCGACCAGGAAGCCTCCGAAGTTGGAGACGACCAGCGAGACCAGCGCCAGCAGGATCGCGGCGACGCCGGCGAAGAATCGGGCCGCCGACTGGAACCACATGGTGATGCCGAGCACCACCAGCAGTACGCCGATGATCAACGATCCGGAACCGGCCGTGGTGGCCATGCGGATCGTCAACTGGCCGAGGGTCAGGTTGGCGTAGGGCAAATACATGATCGGCAGTCCGCCCAGCAGCGTCAGCAGCCCCGCCCAGAACGGGCGCTGATCACGCCACGAACGGAAGGACCGGCGCCAACTGCCGATTCGGTCAAGCAGTCCGTGCGGCTTGGCGCTCATCTGCGACTCGGCGCTCATCGTAAACAGCTCCCTGCGACCGGCAATGGTGGTTCAGTTGCGACGGCACGAGCGAGGGACGAGGTCCCGTCCCTCACCCGGCCGTCGATGTGCGTACGAGCGCGTCAGCGGCTCAGAAGCACTCGTTGTCGCCCTTGCTGACCTTCATCTGCAGGCCGCTGAGCTTGAACGTTCCCGCGCTGGTCGCCCAGGCGGTCTGCTTGACACCGGTCAGCGTCGCCGAGTCGGCTTCCTGGGCGAAGGAGCCCGGGTCCGCCTTCTCGTTGCCGCCCTTCATGCCGGGGCCCTTGGTGCTGTCGCCTGCGGCAACACCGATATTGATGTTGTTGAACTGGGCGTCGGCGTTCAGCTGGTCCAGGTCGATGTAGAGGTTCTGCGCCTGGACCGGAGTACCGCTGCCGCCGGCGGTCAGCTTCATCGAGAAGTCGCCGAACATCGGGACGGGAACGACGACCGACTGGCACAGGTTGGTGATCTGGGCGCTCTTGAACGCCGAGACCGCGACCGGAACCTGCTGGCCGTTGTGCAGCGCGTCAACGGCCCCGTACTGCAGGAAGCCCTGACCGACGAGCTTGTCGGTGCTGACCTTGAACTGCTGGCCGGAGAGGCTGAACGATGCCGCGAGAGCGCCCTGTGCAAGGGCGACACCTATCGCGGCCGTGGCAGCAACGCTCGGCACCATGACGACGGCGAACCGCTTCCATCTGGTCCCGCCACGAGCCGTGTTGGACTCCATGACTTTCCTCCTTCTCGGACGTACATCTCCGGCCTGGATGCGCGATCCGGGCCTGGGATGGGAGAAGTGCTACGTCCTCGGGAAGGAGAGCGCCGTCGTCGGGGACCGTCGTACCTGCAGGACGGCCCGTGCCCGAAGCACCGGCGATCACCCCCGAGCGACAACCACTGGCCACGCTCTCGCGCAACCTGCTGTTGGGCAGGACCTGTCCGGTCGGACAAGTACCCCCCTGCCCAAGAGCACGACGGCAGTTGCCGCGTGCCCGCTCGGTGGGGACCCTTCGCAGCGGCTCCGGTGGGGGCGGAACTGTGTGAATGGACCGAGCGCCGCCGATCGTTGTCGATTCCAAGCCGCGACACAAGGGGGGTCGTTACCGCCGAGTAACGGCGGGATAACCGACGTGCGTCCGACAAGTGGAGGACGGACACAGAGCGTACATAAAAGGGGGTGGCCAAATTCAGACACACCCGGACGTGACCGGACAGCAAGATCGCCGCGGCTTACTACAGGTAACGGCGGCCGCGTTTTATCAAGATTTGATAAACGCGGCCGCCAGGTCGCTAAATCATCAACGACCACTCACGGTGAGTGCCCACGTCAGAACAGCACGCGCGCAAGCGTGGTGCGGGCCTGGCTCACCCGCGGGTCGTCCGAGCCGACGACATCGAACAGTTCGAGCAGGTGGACCCGGGCACGATCGCGGTCCTCGCCCGCCGTGCGCCGCACGGTCTCGACCAGCCGGCCGAAGGCGTCCTCCACGTGGCCGCCGACCATGTCCAGGTCGGCCGCGTCGATCTGGGCGTCGACATCCGCCGGGCTCTCGGCCGCCGCCTTGCGCACGGCCTGCGGGTCCTTGTCCTGCACCCGGCGCAGCAGCTCGGCCTGGGCGAGACCCAGCTTCGCCTCGACGTTGGCCGGGTCGTCGGACAGGACGTTTTTGTATGCGTTGACGGCGCCGCCGAGATCACCGCGGTCGAGCGCCTCGTGGGCGGCTGCCAGAACGGGATTCTCCGGTGCCTTGGGCGCCTCGGCCGCGGCGGCCTCGCCGTCGACCTGGATGCCGGTGATACCGAACCGCTGCTCGGCCACCGCGATCAGCTGGTCGAGCACTTCGCGCACCTGCGCTTCCGGCGCCGCGCCCTGGAAGAGCGGCATCGCCTGGCCGCCCAGCACCGCGAAGACCGCGGGAATGCCCTGGACACCGAACTGCTGGAAGAGCAGCTGGTTGGCGTCGACGTCGATCTTGGCGAGCACGATCCGCCCCGCATACGACTGGGCGAGGCGTTCGAGCATCGGGCCGAGCTGCTTGCACGGCTCGCACCACTCCGCCCAGAAATCGATCACGACCGGGACCTCGGCGGACCGCTGGAGGACCTCGCTCTCGAAGGTCTCCTCGGTGACGTCGATCACCAGCTGCGCGGGGCCGGTGCTCTGCCCGCCCCCGCGGGCGCTCTGCTCCCGGCGGGCTTGCTCGGCCTTCTGCTTGGCCTCACCCGCCGCCTTCACCGCGGCGAGGTCGACCACGCCGCTCATGGACATGTTCCGTGGCTGCATAAGGCCAATCCTCCCCCCTCGCCGGGATTATCGTGAACACGCCCTGCCCGCCGACGGTGTCGGCCCATGCATCACTACCCGTTGGCGTGGGTCCCCACCCACGCCCGTGGTCGTCGCTTGTGGTCATCGCTCTTTCGCTACGGCTCGTAGCGTAACTCCATGAGTACCCGCCCCCGCAATAGCTACGGCCGACTCGGGCGTGATTTCCCTCACCGGCGACCACCGGCTACCGCGCGGTAGGGTCGCCTGGATGAGCCGCACGGGACGACCTCGAAACGCCGAGGCGGATGAGGCCATACTCGACGCGACACGATCCGCGCTGGTCGACGTCGGCTGGGGAAAGCTGACGATGGGCCATGTCGCCGAGCGCGCCGGAGTCGCCAAGACCACCCTGTACCGCCGCTGGGCCAACAAGAACGAGCTGGTGCTCGACGCGGTCGCCGCGCTCTTCGACGAACTCCAGCTGCCCGACCGCGGCAGCCTCGCCGCCGACGTCGAAGGCGTGGTGATGGAGTTCGGGGCGCTGCTCGACCGTCCGGAGACCAAGACCGCCCTGATGGCCGTGGTCGCCGAGTCGACGCACGACGAGGCGCTGCGCCTGCGCATCCGGCACGCCATCGTCGACCGCCAGAAGCGCCTCGTCGAGCTGGGCCGGGAGCGCGCCCAGGCCCGCGGCGAGCTGCCGCTCGACTCCGACGACAAGGCCGGGGAGGACGCGGCGGCCCGCAACGCGGACCTGATCTTCGACGTGATCGCGGGCGCGGTGGTGCACCGCACGCTGGTCAGCGGCGAGCCGGTGGACACCTCCTGGGCCCGCACCTTCACCGCGCTGCTGATCGGCGGCCTGCCGGCGGCGATGCAGCAGATCCGTACGGAGGCGGCCGCCGGCCAGCCTGATCAGAAGCGCGCCGGCTCGGTGTAACTCCCCCACTCCTCGCGCAGCGCGCCGCAGATCTCGCCCAGGGTCGCCTCGGCGCGTACCGCGTCGAGCATCGGCTCGATCATGTTGCTCCCACCGTGCGCGGCCGCGACCATCGCGTCCAGCGCCCTGCGTACGGCCGCGTCGTCGCGGCCCGCCTTGCGGTCGGCGAGCACCCGCACCTGCTCGCGCTCGACCTCGTGGCTGACCCGCAGAATCTCCAGGTCGCCGGTGACCGAGCCGGTGTGGCAGTTGACGCCGACGACGCGCTTGTCGCCCTTCTCCAGGGCCTGTTGATAGCGGAAGGAGGCCTCGGCGATCTCGCCGGTGAACCAGCCGTCCTCGATGCCGCGCAGAATGCCCGACGTGATGGGGCCGATGGGGTGCTCACCGGTCGGCACGGCCCGTGCGCCCAGTTCCTTGATCCTGTCGAAGATCTTCTCGGCGTCGGCCTCGATGCGGTCGGTCAGCGCCTCGACGTACCACGAACCGCCCAGCGGGTCGGCCACGTTGGCCACGCCCGTCTCCTCCATCAGCACCTGCTGGGTGCGCAGGGCGATCTCGGCCGCCTGCTCGCTCGGCAGCGCGAGGGTCTCGTCGAGGGCGTTGGTGTGCAGCGAGTTGGTGCCGCCGAGCACGGCGGCGAGCGCCTCGACAGCGGTGCGCACGACGTTGTTGTAGGGCTGCTGGGCGGTGAGCGAGACGCCCGCGGTCTGGGTGTGGAAGCGCAGCCACTGCGCCTTCTCGCTCGTCGCGCCGTACACGTCGCGCATCCAGCGCGCCCAGATGCGCCGCGCCGCACGGAACTTGGCGATCTCCTCGAAGAAGTCGACGTGCGCGTCGAAGAAGAACGACAGGCCGGGCGCGAAGGTGTTGACGTCGAGACCGCGGGAGAGACCGAGTTCCACGTAGCCGAAGCCGTCGGCGAGGGTGTAGGCGAGCTCCTGGGCGGCCGTCGAGCCCGCCTCGCGGATGTGGTAGCCGGAGACCGACAGCGGCTTGTACGCGGGGATGCGGGCCGCGCAGTGCTCCATCAGGTCGCCGATGAGGCGCAGATGGGGCTCGGGCTCGAAGAGCCACTCCTTCTGGGCGATGTACTCCTTGAAGATGTCGGTCTGCAGCGTGCCGTTGAGGACGGACGGGTCGACGCCCTGGCGTTCGGCGGCGACGAGGTACATGCAGAAGACGGGGACGGCGGGGCCGCTGATGGTCATGGAGGTGGTGACGTCCCCGAGCGGGATGTCCTTGAAGAGGACCTCCATGTCGGCGGCGGAGTCGATGGCCACCCCGCAGTGGCCGACCTCGCCGAGCGAGCGCGGGTCGTCGGAGTCGCGCCCCATCAGGGTGGGCATGTCGAACGCGACGGAGAGCCCGCCGCCGCCGTTGCCCAGGATCATCTTGTAGCGCTCGTTGGTCTGCTCGGCGTTGCCGAAGCCGGCGAACTGGCGGATGGTCCAGGTGCGCCCGCGGTAGCCGGTCGGATACAGGCCCCGGGTGAACGGGTACTCTCCCGGCCAGCCGATCCGCTCGAACCCGGGCACGGTACCGCCTTCGGGGGGACCGTAGACGGGCTCCACGGGATCGCCGGAGAGCGTACTGAAGTCCGCGTCACGCTTGCGGGCGGCGTCGTAACGCGCCTGCCAGCGGCGGCGTCCCTCCTCGATGGCTGCAGCATCCATGCGGTGTCTCCGCCTCTCTTCGCCTCCGGCGCCCGGGTCGCGGGCCTCCAGTGGCACGCAAACAATTACTAGGACGTCCTAGTAATTGTCGGTGAGAGAGAGCGGACGCACAAGGGGCGGCCTCGGGGGCCTCAGACCTTGACCGGCTCCGGGGACGCGTCCCGCACCAGCGGCTCCAGCTCGCGGGTGACCCCGCGCTCGACGAAGAACGCCGCGGTCGGCACGGTGCCGGCGAGCAGCACCCATAGCAGCCTGGCGAACGGCATCTTGGCCTTGCTGCCCATGTCGAAGGCGAAGACCAGGTAGACGATGTAGAGCCAGCCGTGCGCGATGCCCACGATGCCGACGAACCCGGCCGCACCGTTGACGTGCAGCAGGTACTTGGCGATCACGCCGATCGTCAGCAGGATCAAAAGGACACCCGTGACATACGCCATCACGCGGTACCGGGTCAGGACACTCTGCTTCATGGCAGACGAGCGTACGCGGCCCTCCTGGAGCTCCTCGCGGGACCCCCGCCTCACTCCCCCGTGAAGTCCCCCGCCGCTATCCGCAGCGGCCGCAGCAGCGCGAAGATCTCCGCGCACTCCTCGTCGTCGTAGACCCCGAGACCGAAATCCATCGCCATCAGGTCGCGGGTGGCCGCCTCGACCACCTCGCGGCCCTTGTCGGTGATGGAGGCAAGCGTGCCGCGGCCGTCGTTGGGGTTGGGCCTCTTGTCGACGAGGCCGGATCTGACGAGGCGGTCGACGGTGTTGGTGACGGAGGTCGGGTGAACCATCAGGCGTTCACCGATCTTGGACATGGGCAGTTCGCCGGCCTGGCTGAAGGTGAGCAGCACCAGCGCCTCGTAACGGGCGAAGGTCAGTCCGTACGGTTTGACGATGGCGTCGACCTGGCTGAGCAGGATCTGCTGCGCACGCATGACCGACGTGATCGCTGCCATCGACGGCACGGCGCCCCAGCGGCGGCGCCACAGTTCGTCGGCGCGCGCGATGGGGTCGAAAGGCAGGCTCAACGGCTTCGGCACGCCCCGAGCCTACCGGGGGGTCATATGCAGGCCAGAGCCGTTCCACGATCCGGGCAGGCGGCCCGCACGCGGTCCGAGGCGTGCGCGCGCCTACTGCTGCCTACTGCTCGGCGAGGCGCCGCTCGACCGCTTCCACCTTGCCCGTCAGCCCGTCGGTGACGCCGGGCCTGATGTCGGCCTTCAGAACGAGCGAGACACGCGGGGCGCGCGCCTCGACGACGGCGACGGCGCGCTTGACGACGTCCATCACCTCGTCCCACTCGCCCTCGACGGAGGTGAACATCGCGTCGGTGCGGTTCGGCAGCCCGGACTCACGCACCACGCGCACCGCGTCGGCCACGTACTCGCCCACGTCCTCGCCGACGCCGAGCGGGGTGACGGAGAAGGCGACGATCACGCGTTCACCACTCCCTCCCTGCGCGCCCTGGCGGCGATCGCGCCGGCCTCCTCCTCGCGGCGGATCCTGCGGTCGCCGAAGAAGCCGCCGGTGGGCAGTACGGCGAAGAGGAAGAACAGTCCGACGCGCCCGAGCGGCCACTTCGCCTTGTTCCACACGTCGGCGAGGAAGAGCAGGTACAGGATGAAGAGCACGCCGTGGATCATGCCGAGCGGCATCACGAGGTTGATGTCGGTGATGCGGCTCAGCAGCGAGCCGAAGATCAGCAGTGCGAGGAAGGAGATGGCCTCGGCGATGGAGATGATGCGCAGGCGGCGCAGGGCGGCGGCGGTCTTCACGTCCACGAGGGGTCCTCAATCGTCACGGGGAGTTTCACGGCGCACAATTCCTGCCATTGTCCCAGTCCTGCACCGGTCCCTCGGCGCGGGGCGGTGTGTCGGTGGTCACCACGAGGCCCTGTCCGGGCGATCTTCGCGGATCAGCCCGCTCGTCGGGTGCAGGGCTACCCCCGCCGAGGGCAGTGCCGGCGCGGCGTGGTGGGCGAGCCCGGCACCGCAGCGAGGTGCGCCCGCCGCGGCAGCGGCTGACCTCGCCGTAGGCGTCGCGGGCCCACGAAAATCGCCCGGGCAGGGCCTAGCATCGATGGTTGATGTGATCGGCCTTGACCACGGGGGACGACGATGAAGCTGGACTGGAACCGACGGACCTGCGCCCGGCGCGGCCATGTCACGTACGCGCCGAGCGAGCAGCATCTGCGCGAGCGTCTGCACGCGCAGACGGCGCTCGGGGACGCCTGGCAGTGCCTGCGCTGCGGCGACTTCGCGCTGGGCGAACCGCAGGCTCGCGGACCGGCGGGAGACGCGCCGCCGGTGCCGCGGGGACGGGCGCTGCGCGATCTGTTCATCCTGCGGGTGCTCGCCGTCGAGCGCGTGCTGCGCTTCGTGTTCATCGCCCTGGCCGCGGTGGCGGTGTGGAAGTTCAGCAACTCGCAGGACGCAGTGCGCCAGCTGTTCTCCAACGACCTGACGGCCTTCCGTCCGGTCGCCGAGCACTTCCACTACGACCTCGATCACTCCCCCGTCGTCGACACCATCCAGAAGACCTTCCAGTACAAGCACTCCACGCTGCTGATCGTGGCCGGCGCGCTGCTGGGATACGCGGTGATCGAGGGGATCGAGGGCGTCGGTCTGTGGCTCGCCAAGCGCTGGGCGGAGTATCTGACGGTGGTGGCGACCGCCGCCTTCCTGCCGCTGGAGATCTACGAGCTCACCGAGAAGGTCAGCTACCTCAAAATCGGCACGCTGGTGCTCAATGTCCTCGCGGTGCTCTACATCCTGCTCGCCAAGCGGTTGTTCGGGCTGCGCGGCGGGGCGGCGGCGTTCGAGGCGGAGCGACGGGGTGCTTCGCTGCTCGAGGTGGAGCGGGCCGCCGGGGAGCAGGCCGCCGGTGAGCGGGCGTCGGTGTAACGGCGCGGAAGGCGCGGCCGACCCCCCGGAGTCACCGATCTCCGACGCACTGTGACGCGAGCACTTCACACGGTAGCCTTCAGGGAGCCGTCGAACACTAGTGGCACAATAGTGTTACTAGTCCGTTTTTCAACACTTTAGGTAGAATCCCCCCATGGAGACCGAGAACGGCGTCCGCTGGCTCACCGACACCGAGCAGCAGGCATGGCGCACTCACTTGGAGGTGTGCCGGCTGTTGACCTATCAGACCGAACGGGATCTGCAGCCGTTCGGACTGACCAACAACGACTACGAGATCCTCGTCAACCTCTCCGAGGCCGACGACCACCGGATGCGGATGAGCGATCTCGCCCGCGCCACGCTGCAGTCCAAGAGCCGGCTCTCCCACCAGATCACGCGCATGGAGAACGCGGGCCTGGTCCGTCGTGAGAACTGCGAGTCGGACCGGCGCGGCCTGTTCGCCGTCCTCACCGACCACGGTTGGGACACGATGAAGAAGGTCGCACCGCACCACGTCGCGTCCGTGCGCGAACATTTCATCGACCTGCTGTCACCCAATGAGCTCGACGCGCTCCAGCAGGCGCTGGCCCCGGTGGCCAAGCACCTGCGCACCGTGCGGGTCCAGAGCTAGGCGGGCCGGCGGGCTCCCGGGCCCTGGTCACCGGTCAGACCGGCGATCAGCTCGTCGGCAGCCGCGTAGGGGTCGAGCGCACCGGCGACGATGCGCTCGGCCAGCGCGTCGAGGTGCTGGTCGCCGCTGAGGTCACCTATGCGCTCACGCAGCGCCGTCACGGCGATGTGCTCCACCTCCAGCGCGGCCCGGCGCAGCCGCCGTTCGGCGAGCACGCCACGCTCCTCCATCCACGCGCGGTGCTTCTCCAGCGCCTCGACCACCTCGTCGATGCCCTCGGCGCGCGCCGCGACCGTCTTGACGATCGGCGGACGCCAGTCGCCCGGGGCGCGGGACTCGCCGAGCCCCAGCATGTGGTTGAGCTCGCGGGCCGTCGCGTCGGCGCCGTCCCGGTCCGCCTTGTTGACCACGTACACGTCGCCGATCTCCAGGATCCCGGCCTTCGCCGCCTGAATCCCGTCGCCCATGCCCGGTGCCAGCAGCACCACCGAGGTGTCGGCCTGCGCGGCGATCTCCACCTCCGACTGCCCGACACCGACGGTCTCCACGAGGATCACCTCGCAGCCCGCTGCGTCGAGCACGCGGATCGCCTGCGGCGCGGCCCACGCGAGTCCGCCCAGATGGCCTCGGGTGGCCATGGACCGGATGTAGACGCCGGGGTCGGAGGCGTGCTCCGACATCCGCACCCGGTCCCCGAGCAGCGCCCCGCCCGAGAACGGCGACGAGGGGTCGACCGCGAGCACGCCCACGCGCTTGCCGCGCTTGCGGTACGCCGTGACGAGGGCCGACGTCGAGGTCGATTTCCCCACGCCCGGCGAACCGGTGAGGCCGACGACGTAGGCACCGCCGGTGAGCGGGGCCAGGGTGGCCATGACCTCGCGCAGCTGCGGCGACGCCCCCTCGACGAGCGAGATCAAGCGGGCCACGGCACGGGGCCGGCCCTCCCGGGCCTGCGCGACCAACCCTTGGACGTCCACCGTGCTGTGCTCCTCACTTCGTTCGTACGGGGGCCGGGCACCCGGCCCCCGATTCTCCCCGTGCCCGGGACCTGCGGCGTCAGGTGCCGTCAGACCCCGTCAGGCGCCCTGGTTTCCGGGGACGCGAAGGATCAGCGCGTCGCCCTGGCCGCCGCCGCCGCACAGGGCAGCCGCACCGACGCCGCCGCCGCGGCGCTTCAGCTCCAGGGCGAGGTGCAGCGCCAGCCGCGCCCCGGACATCCCGATCGGGTGACCCAGTGCGATCGCGCCGCCGTTGACGTTCACCCTTTCGGGGGTCACACCAAGGTCCTTCATGGACTGCACGGCGACCGCCGCGAACGCCTCGTTGATCTCGATCAGGTCGAGGTCGTCGACGGTCAGCCCCTCCTTCTTCAGCGCGTGCTTGATCGCGTTGGACGGCTGCGACTGCAGCGAGTTGTCCGGACCCGCCACGTTCCCGTGCGCACCGATCTCCGCGATCCACTCCAGGCCCAGTTCCTCGGCCCGCCGCTTGCTCATCACGACCACGGCCGCCGCGCCGTCGGAGATCTGCGAGGAGGTGCCGGCGGTGATCGTGCCGTCCTTGGCGAACGCGGGCCGCAGCTTGCCCAGCGACTCGGCCGTCGTCTCCGCCCGGATGCCTTCGTCCTTGCTGCAGACCACCGGCTCGCCCTTGCGCTGCGGGATCTCGACCGGCGTGATCTCCGCGTCGAAGATGCCGTTCTTCTGCGCGGCCGCGGCCCGCTGGTGGGACAGGGCCGCGAACTCGTCCTGCTCCGCGCGGCCGATGCCGAGGCGGGTGTTGTGCTTCTCGGTCGACTCGCCCATTGCGACGTTCTCGAACGCGTCGGTGAGGCCGTCGTAGGCCATCGCGTCGAGCATCTCCACGGCGCCGTACTTGAACCCCTCACGGGACTTCGGCAGCAGGTGCGGCGCGTTGGTCATGGACTCCTGGCCGCCCGCGACGACGATGTCGAACTCGCCGGCCCGGATCAGCTGGTCGGCCAGCGCGATCGCGTCGAGCCCGGAGAGGCAGACCTTGTTGACGGTGAGCGCCGGGACGTTCATCGGGATACCGGCCTTGACCGCGGCCTGACGGGCCGGGATCTGGCCGGCGCCCGCCTGCAGCACCTGGCCCATGATCACGTACTGCACCTGGTCGCCGCCGATGCCTGCGCGGTCCAGCGCCGCCTTGATGGCGAACCCGCCCAGATCCGCACCGGAGAACGTGCGCAGAGCGCCGAGCAGGCGGCCCATCGGCGTCCGGGCGCCTGCAACGATCACGGACTTCTCAGCCTGACTGGCCTGACTGGTCATGGCGCGGCCCCTTTGCGAAGGGAGGAGGTTAACGAGGGTTAAGGGCCAATGTACTGACGGGTACGGCTTCCGGTCACCGGCTGCGACATGTGATCGCGCGCACGTTGCGTGACCATGCATGTGAGCGGTGCACTTGAACCATGCTGACGCGCATCGACCACATCGGGATCGCCTGTTTCGACCTCGACAAAACTGTTGAGTTCTACCGTGCCACGTACGGCTTCGAGGTGTTCCACACCGAGGTCAACGAGGAGCAGGGCGTACGCGAGGCCATGCTCAAGATCAACGAGACCTCGGACGGCGGCGCCTCCTACCTCCAGCTGCTGGAGCCGACCCGCGAGGACTCCGCGGTCGGCAAGTGGCTGGCCAAGAACGGCGAGGGCGTCCACCACATCGCCTTCGGCACCGCGGACGTCGACGGTGCAGCCGCGGACATCCGTTCGAAGGGGGTCCGCGTGCTCTACGACGAGCCCCGCCGCGGATCCATGGGCTCCCGCATCACCTTCCTCCACCCCAAGGACTGCCACGGAGTCCTCACCGAGCTGGTCACAGCGGCCGAGGACCACTGACCGGGTGCCTTAAGACTCCTGACCAGTCGGCCGCTCCCCGGTACAGTTGTCCAGGCCGACCGGGGAGACGGTCGCAGGATGGGCACGGGGACGAAACGGGGTACGGGCCCGATCCGCGGTGTGGATCTGACACCATTCTCCGGAATGGCTATGTTCACCCGAGAGCTCACCCGGTTGGCGGGTGAGCAGTCCAGGAGACGGATGGGACCGCGGAGTGCGGGGCTACGACGGCTACGAGGCTGACGACCACCTCTCGCAGTTCGAGGCCGAGATGGAACGGCTTCGGAAAGAGCGGGACAAGGCCGTCGACCACGCAGACGACCTGGGCTACCAGGTGGAGGTGTTGCGCGCCAAGCTGCACGAGGCGCGCCGCCGAATCACCCAGCCGCGTGGTTACGAGAACATCAGCCACCAGGCCGAGCAGCTGCTGCGCAACGCCCAGATCCAGGCCGACCAGCTGCGCGCCGACGCCGAACGCGAGCTGCGCGAGGCCCGCGCCAAGACCCAGCGGATGCTCCAGGAGCAGGCCGAGCGCCAGTCCCAGCTCGAAGCCCAGTGGCACGAGGAGGCGGTCGCTCGCCGCCGCCGCCTCGACGAGGAGCTGGCCGAGCGCCGCTCGACCGTCGAGTCGCACGTCAACGAGAACGTCGCCTGGGCCGAGCAGCTGCGCTCCCGCACCGAGTCCCAGGCCCGCAGGCTGCTCGACGAGTCGCGGAACGAGGCGGAGGCGGCGCTTGCCGCGGCGCGCGCCGAGGCGGCCCGCCTGACCGAACAGGCCCGCGAACGGCTGGAGTCGTCCGCCTCCGAGGCCCGCGCCGAAGCCGAAGCGATCCTGCGGCGCGCCCGTACCGACGCCGAGCGGCTGCTCACCGCCGCCTCCACGCAGGCCCAGGAGGCCACCGACCACGCCGACCAGCTGCGCACCGGCGCCCGCGCGGAGTCCGAGGAGGCCAGGCGGGAAGCCGGCGAGCTGACCCGGCGCGCCGAGACGGCGCTGGCCGATGCCGAGACCGCGCTGCGCGAGGCCCGCACCGAGGCCGAACGGATCCGCGCCGAGGCGGAGGAGACGGCGGCCAAGCGTCTCTCCGGCGCCGAGGCCGAGAACGAGCAGCGCACCCGTACCGCCCGCGCCGAGATCGCTCGCCTGGTCGCCGAGGCCACCAAGGAGGCCGAGGGCCTCAAGGCCGAGGCCGAACAGGTGCGTGACGACGCACGCGCCGAGGCGGAACGGCTGGTCGCCGAGACCGCAGAGGCCGCGCGCTCCGCCGCCGCGGAGGACGCCGCCGCCCAGCTCGCCAAGGCCGCCCGCAGCGCCGAAGAGGTCCTCGCCAAGGCGACCGAGGACGCCCAGGCCGCAACCCGGGCCGCCGCCGAAGAGGCCGAACGGATCCGCCGCGAGGCGGAAGCCGAGGCCGAACGGATGCGCGCCGAGGCGGCCGAGACCGCCGAGCAGCTCAAGGGCGCGGCCAAGGACGACACCAAGGAGTACCGGGCCAAGACCGTCGAACTGCAGGAGGAGGCGCGGCGGCTGCGGGGCGAGGCCGAGCAGCTGCGCGCGGAGGCGGTCGCCGAGGGCGAGCGGATCCGCGGCGAGGCGCGCCGCGAGGCGCTGCAGCAGATCGAGGAGGCCGCCAACAAGGCCGAGGAGCTGCTGACCAAGGCCCGCGGCGACGCCGACGAGCTGCGGCAGTCCGCCACCACCGAGTCCGAGCGGGTGCGCACCGAGGCGATCGAGCGCGCCTCCGCCCTGCGCCGCCAGGCCGAGGAGGCCCTGGAACGGGCCCGCGCCGAGGCCGAGTCGCTGCGTGCCGAGGCCGAGGAGGCCGCGAGCCAGGTCCGGCAGGAGGCGGAGAGCGACGCCGGGCGGGTGCGCACCGACGCCGTGGAGGCGGCGCGCCGCCTCCACGAGGAAGCCCGCGAGGAGCTCGACCGGCAGCGCTCGGAGCTCAGGCAGCGGCTGACCGCCGCGGACGAGACGCTCCGCGAGGCGGGGGCCGAGGCCGAACGGCTGCGCCGGGAGGCGGCCGAGGAGGCCGACCGGATCAGGTCGGAGGCCGCCGAGCGGATCCGCGCACTGCAGGCCGACGCCGAGGCGGAGGCCGAACGGCTGCGCACCGAGGCCGCCTCCGACGCCTCGCAGGCCCGTGCCGAGGGCGAGTCCGTCGCGGTGCGGCTGCGCAGCGAGGCCGCCGCAGAGGCCGAGGAGCTGCGCAGCCAGGCGCGCGAGGCCGCCGACCGGATGCGGGCGGAGGCGGCCGCCGCCGCGGAACGGACGGAGACCGAGGCCACCGAGGCGCTCGCCGCGGCCCGCGAGGAGGCGGCCCGGCGCCGCCGTGAGGCCGAGGAGCTGCTGGCGGACGCCCGGCGCGAGGCCGAGCAGGAGCGCTCCGGTGCGCGTGAACAGAGCGAGGAACTGCTCGCGTCGGCCCGTAAGCGTGTCGAGGACGCCGGCGCCGAGGCCGAGCGGCTCGTCGCCGAGGCCGAGCAGCGCTCTGCCGAACTGGTGGCCGCGGCCGAGCAGACGGCACAGCAGGTGCGCGACGCGGTCGCCGGGCTGCACGAGCAGGCCGAGGAGGAGATCGCGGGGCTGCGCTCGGCGGCCGAGCACGCGGCGGAGCGGGTCCGCACCGAAGCCCGCGCAGAGGCCGACCGGCTGCACGCGGACGCCAACGCCGAGCGGGAACGGGCCGGCCAGGACGCGGTGCGCCTCCGTCGCGAGGCCCACGAGGAGGCGGAGGCGGCGAAGGCCCTCGCCGAGCGGACCGTCGCCGAGGCGATGGCCGAGGCCGACCGGATCCGCGACGAGGCCCGCGCCGACGCCGACCGCAAGCGCAGCGAAGCCGCCCAGCAGGCCGACGACTTGGTCGCGGGCGCGGCCGAGGAGGCCGGACGGCTGCGCACCGACGCCGACGAGCGGGTCACCCGCGCGGCCCAGGACGCCGAACGCATCGCCCAGGAGGCGGAGCAGACGCGCCGCGACGCGGAGGAGCACGCCGCGGCCGCGGCGGCCGAGGCCGACCGGATCCGCGACGAGGCCCGCGCCGACGCCGACCGCAAGCGCAGCGAAGCCGCCCAGCAGGCCGACGAGCTGCTCTCCGAGGCGACGGCGGAGGCCGAGCGCATCGCCGCCGAGGCCCAGGCCGACGCCGTGCGCAAGGCCACGGCGGCCGAGGAGCAGGCGGACGCGATGGTCGGCGCGGCGCGCGCCGAGGCCGAACGTCTCGTCAGTGAGGCGACGGCGGAGGCCAATTCCCGGGTGGAGCGTTCCCGTGCGGACGCCGACACGTTGCTTGCCGAGGCCCGCCGGGACGCAACCGCGATCCGGGAGCGCTCCGAGGAGCTGCGCGCCCGCGTGGAGGCCGAGGTCGAGGAGTTGCACGAGCGGGCCCGCAAGGAGTCCGCGGAGGCGATGAAGTCCGCGGGCGAACGCGTCGACAAGCTCGTGGCAGCCGCCACCGAGCAGTTGACAGAGGCTGAGGAGAAGGCACGCAATCTGGTCGAGGAGGCGGAGAAGAAGGCGGCCGAGCTGTCCGCCGAGGCGTCCGCGGAGGCCGGCAGGATCCGTATCGCCGCGGTGAAGAAGGCCGAGGGACTGCTCAAGGAGGCCGAGCAGAAGAGGGCGGAGGCCGAACGGGCGGCGGAGCGCACGGTGGCCCAGGCGCGCTCGGAGGCGCAACGGATCGTCGAGGAGGGTCGTCGTGAGCTGGACGTACTCAAGCGCCGTCGAGAGGACATCAACGCGGAAATCTCCCGGGTGCAGGATGTCCTGGAGGCGCTGGAGTCGTTTGAGGCACCGGCGGGTGGAGGTAAGAAGGCTCCTGGCGTACCGAACCAGACGGGGCCCGTCAGGGCGGGCGCCGGCGCCGGAACCGCTCGTTCGAGTGGCAAGCGGTCCGAGGACGCTCCACTCGATTGAGGGGACATTCTCCAGACCTTACGGACATCCGCTCGATGACACGCCGTCCGGCACCCTAGGATTCCCTCTATCACCTCACCGGTCTCTTTGACAGGAACCCCATGAGCGACACTTCCTCCCCCTTCGGCTTCGAGCTCGTGCGGCGTGGATACGACCGCGGACAGGTGGACGACCGCATCACCAAGCTCGTCGCCGACCGTGACAGCGCCCTGGCCAGGATCAGCGCGCTGGAGAAGCGCATCGAGGAACTCCACCTCGAAACTCAGAACGCCCAGGCACAGATCAACGACGCCGAGCCGTCGTACGCCGGTCTCGGTGCCCGCGTGGAGAAGATCCTCCGTCTCGCCGAGGAGGAGGCCAAGGACCTGCGCGAGGAGGCCCGCCGGGCCGCGGAGCAGCACCGTGAGCTGGCCGAGGGGGCGGCCAACCAGGTGCGTGCGGACGCCGAGTCGTACGCGGCCGACCGCAAGGCGAAGGCCGAGGACGAGGGCTCGCGGATCGTCGAGAAGGCCAAGGGCGAGGCCAGCCAGCTGCGCGCCGAGGCCCAGAAGGACGCGGCGGCCAAGCGCGAGGAGGCGGACGCGCTCTTCGAGGAGACGCGTGCGAAGGCCGCCCAGGCCGCGGCCGACTTCGAGACCAATCTCGCCAAGCGGCGTGAGCAGTCCGAGCGCGACCTGGCCTCTCGTCAGGCCAAGGCGGAGAAGCGGCTCGCGGAGATCGAGCACCGCGCGGAGCAGCTCCGCCTCGAAGCGGAGAAGCTGCGCACGGACGCGGAGCGCCGGGCCCGCCAGACGGTGGAGACGGCCCAGCGCCAGGCGGAGGACATCGTGGCCGACGCCAACGCCAAGGCCGACCGCATCCGCAGCGAATCCGAGCGCGAGCTCGCCGCGCTGACGAACCGTCGCGACAGCATCAACGCCCAGCTGACCAACGTCCGCGAGATGCTGGCCACGCTGACGGGCGCGGCGGTCGCCGCGGCGGCCAACCCGGAGGACGAGACGCTCTCCCGCGGCGTCCCCGCCCAGCAGTCCCGCTGACGCAGGCGCGCCGAAGCCCCCGCCCGTGCAAGGGCGGGGGCTTCGCCCTGGTGCGCCACCCACAGCGCCGCGGGGTGCCAAGCCCCTGGCTCCCGCGGTATGGGAGGCTCGCCCACACCCCCGGCAGCGCCCCGCACCCCTGGGGTGCCTGGGGCGCGCAAGAGCGCTGCCCCTCGCACACGGCCAGGACGAAGCCCCCTGCCCCCGCACGGCCTGAGCACGCAGCCCCCCATCACCCCGCAGGGGCCTTCACCCGCGCGGCGCGCGCTCGCATGCTTCGGCGCGCAGGGGGGCGGGTATCCGCCTAGCGTGAGCGGCATGATTGAGCTGCACGGGCTGACCAAGCGGTTCGGCGAGAAGCTGGCCGTGGACAGCCTCACGTTCTCCGTGCGGCCAGGCATGGTCACCGGGTTTCTCGGGCCGAACGGCGCCGGGAAGTCGACCACCATGCGGCTGATGCTCGGTCTGGACCGGCCGACCGCCGGGGACGTACGGATCGACGGCAAGCACTACCAGGACCTGGACGAGCCGCTGCGCTACATCGGGGCGCTCCTGGAGGCCCAGGCCCGGCACCCGGGGCGCAGCGCCTACAACCACCTGCTGTGCCTCGCGCAGAGCAACCGCATCCCGCGCGCCCGCGTGGCCGAAGTCCTCGATCTCGTCGGGCTGCAGGCGGTGGCGAAGAAACGCACCAAGGGTTTCTCGCTCGGCATGGGCCAGCGGCTCGGCATCGCTGCCGCCCTGCTCGGCGACCCGACGATCCTGATGTTCGACGAACCCGTGAACGGGCTCGACCCCGAAGGCATCCACTGGATCCGCAACCTGATGAAGCGGCTCGCCGCCGAGGGCCGCACCGTCTTCGTCTCCAGCCACCTCATGAGCGAGATGGCACTCACGGCCGACCACCTGGTGGTGATCGGCAAGGGCAAGCTGCTCGCGGACACCACCATGGCGGAGTTCATCCGGCAGAACTCCCGTTCCTTCGTACGGGTGCGCACGCCTCAGCCGGAGCAGCTGCGCGACGCCCTGCACGGCGCCGGGATCACGGCGGTGACTGCTGCCGACGGCTCGTACGAGATCAGCGGCGTGACCGCCGCCCGTCTGGGGGATCTGGCGGCGCAGCACCGCATCGTGCTGCACGAGCTCAGCCCGCAGCAGGCCTCGCTGGAGGAGGCGTTCATGCAGCTGACCGCGGAGACGGTGGAGTACCACGCGCACGAGACGCCGCCACCCGAACCGGTCGCCGCCGAGCCGGTCGCCGAGCCGGCCGGCGCCTGGGGCGAGAACTGGCAGCAGCGCGGTCGGGGCCGGTCGGGCGAGGGAGGCTGATCATGGCAGTGGTGCCCGCTGTCCTCAGATCGGAGTGGACCAAGATCCGGTCGGTTCGCTCCACGGTGTGGACGCTCTCACTCGCGGTGCTGATCACGGTGGCGCTCGGCGTGCTCATCTCCGCCCTCACCAACAACAACTTCAGCAGGATGCCAGCGAGCGAGCAGATCACCTTCGACGCCACGTACACCAGCTTCGCGGGGATGAGCCTGGGGCAGCTGCTGATGATCGTGTTCGGGGTGCTCGTGGTCAGCAACGAGTACAGCACGGGCATGATCCGCGCCTCGCTGGCCGCCGTACCGCAGCGGGGGACCTTCCTCTTCAGCAAGATCGCGGTCGCGACGCTGCTCGCTTTCGTCGTCGGCGAGATCACCGCGTTCATCGCCTTCTTCGCCGGGCAGGCGTCGCTCGGCTCGCACAGTGCGCACATCAGCGATCCGGGCGTCCTGCGCGCGGTGTTCGGTGGCGGCCTCTACCTGACGCTGATCTCGGTCTTCGCCATGGGGTGCGCGGCGATGCTGCGCAGCCCGCTGCTCTCGCTCGCCATCCTGATGCCGTTCTTCTTTCTGATCTCCAACATCCTGCACGCCGTGAGCGCGACCCGGCACGTCGCCAACTACCTGCCGGACCAGGCAGGGCAAAAGGTCATGATGGTGGTGACGACGGGTGATTCCCGCCCCTACGGTCCCTGGATCGGCCTGCTCATCATGGCCCTGTGGGTGATCGCCGCACTCGTGGGAGGCTACGCCGTGCTGAAGGAGCGGGACGCCTGACCTTTTCGGCCCCGCCCGCCGGAACCATTTCGCGTCCCGATAGCCTCCTAAGCCTCACGGGGGCGTTGTGCCCCTCCATGTCAGGCGAGGGACAGGACGGGAGCATGATCGAGGCACGGGGCCTCACCAAGACCTACGGCGCGAAGACCGCCGTGTACAACCTGTCGTTCCAGGTGCGTCCGGGAAGCGTGACCGGCTTCCTAGGCCCCAACGGCGCAGGCAAGTCGACGACGATACGGATGGTCCTGGGCCTCGACGCGCCCACGTCGGGGACGGTGACCATCGCCGGCCGCCCGTACCGCCAACTGCCCAACGCACCGCGCCAGGTGGGCGCCCTGCTCGACGCCAAGGCGGTGCACGGCGGGCGCAGCGCACGCCACCATCTGCTGTGTCTCGCCCAGTTGTCCGGCATCCCGAAGAGCCGGGTGGACGAGGTGCTCGCCCTCGTCGGCCTGCAGGAGGTGGCGGGCAAGCGCTCCAAGGGCTTCTCGCTCGGCATGGGCCAGCGGCTGGGCATCGCCGCGGCGCTGCTCGGCGACCCGCAGGTGCTGCTGTTCGACGAGCCGGTCAACGGGCTCGACCCGGAGGGCATCCACTGGGTCCGCAACCTGATGAAGCGGCTCGCCGCCGAGGGCCGCACCGTCTTCGTCTCCAGCCACCTCATGAGCGAGATGGCGCTCACCGCCGATCATCTGATCGTGATCGGGCGCGGCCAACTGCTCGCCGACATGAGCGTGAAGGAGTTCATAGCCCGCAACTCCACGGCGTACGCGAAGGTGCGGACTCCCGACGATGCGGAGCAGCGGGAGAAGCTGACCGCTGCGCTCGCCGAAGCGGGGGCGGGCGTGCAGCCCGAGCCGGACGGCGCGCTGCGGGTCACCGGGCTCGAACTGCCGCGCATCAGTGACGTCGCGCACGGCACGGGGGTACGGCTATGGGAGCTCTCCCCGCACCAGGCCTCCCTGGAGGAGGCCTACATGCAACTCACCCAGGGCGCGGTCGACTATCGCTCGGCGCAGCCGCCCGGGTGGGGGTACGGGCAACCGGGGCAACCGCAGCCGTACGCACCTCAGCAGCCCTACGCACCACAGCAGTTCGCGCCGCCCGGGTCCTTCGGTCCGCCGCCCGCCGCTGCGCAGCCGCAGCCGGCGCCGCCCGCCCCTGCCGCCGACCCGACCGCTGCGCGTGAGACCGAGGACCGCTGAGATGACGACCCCCTACCAGGCGACCCCGTACCAGGCGTACGCCTCGCCGATCCCGGTCCAGTCCACCGGCCTCGGCCACGCGCTGCGCTCCGAGTGGACCAAGATCCGCACCGTCCGTTCCACCATGTGGACGCTGGGTGTGATGCTGGTGCTCGTCATCGGCATCGGCCTGCTCGTAGCGAGCCTGGTGAGCAGCCACACCCCGACGGGCACCCCGGTCCTGGCCTTCGGCTTCTTCGGTGTGCTGCTCGGCAGCCTGCCCGTCATCACCCTCGGCGTGCTGGTGATCAGCTCCGAGTACAGCACGGGCATGATCCGTACGACGCTGACGGCGTGCCCCAGCCGCTCACGGGTGCTCGCCGCCAAGGCGATCGTCTTCGCGCTCATCGCCTTCGTACTGTCGACGCTCGCCTGTCTGATCGTCGCGGGCGCCGACGCCGGGATGATCACCGGTTCCGGCATTCCGTCCCCGTCGGGCAGCCAGTGGCTGCGCGCGACGGTCGGCGCCGGCCTCTACGTGGCGCTGCTCGGCCTGCTCGCCCTCGCGGTGGGTGCGATGCTCCGGCACTCGGCGGGCGCGATCACGGCGATGCTCGGCGTCGTGCTGCTGCCGCTGCTGCTCGCGCTGTTCATGGCCACGCAGTCGCTGGCGACGGTCCGCACCAAGCTCATCGAGTACTCGGTGCCCAACGCGATCGCCACCCTCTACGGCATCCCGATGCTGAGCACCGGTCCGCAGGGCTGGACTCCGCTGTGGATACTGGCCGGCGTCACCGCTGTCGCGCTCGCCGGGGCACTCTTCGTCATCAACAAGCGTGACGTGTAGCCGGGTTCACCGGTTCAGCAGGGTTCAGTAGCGCGGCGCGTTCCGGGACCGCTGGAGCTTGGCGCTCCGGCGGTCCCTCGCGTTCCAGCAGGCGCGGTGCCAGTGGCGCCGGTCGTCCACGCCCCCGTACTCGGGCCACGCCACCACATGCCCGACGCCCGGCGGGATCTCCTGGTCGCAGCCCGGGCAGCGATAGGTCTTGCCGGTGGTACCGGCGACCGGTTTCATCACCCACTCCTGTCCCTGCCAGCTCTCCGTGCGCTCCAGCCCGTGGCGTTCGCCCTCCGGCCGCCGTTCCGGCTTGTCGGACCGTTGCGGGCGGTTTCGGCGGGGGGACACGCGGACACCTCACTGACAGCGGCACATTGCTCTGGGGCTACGGGGCTGAAAAAACAGCGTACGCGGTGGCACGGAATCCCTGTAACCCTCGCCCGGAACACCCGCGGGCGGTGCACCATCGCCTCAGACCATCACGCCATCACGCCATCACGCAGTAAATATTCACGACGGCACCGCACACACCGTGCCTTCGGCACGTGTCGCGCGTTAGTGCCATTGGGGAGCCTCGCTCGGGCGAGGAAAGAGGTGTCAACATTGCGTATCGGGGCATTCGCGCTCTCGGCCCAGTTCCCTGGCCAGGGCCACGCCGAGGCGCTGCACCGCACGGTGCGGACCGCCGAAGCGGCTGAGCAGGCCGGGCTCGACTCCGTCTGGCTTGCGGAGCATCACTTCATGCCGTACGGGGTGTGCCCGTCGGCGATCACTCTGGCCGGACTGCTGCTCGGCCGGACCCGCAGGATCGGCGTGGGCACGGCGGTCAGCGTGCTGCCGACGCTGCATCCGGTGGCCCTCGGCGAACAGGCCGCCATGCTCCATCTGACCTCCGGCGGGCGGCTGACGCTCGGCGTGGGTCGCGGCGGCCCGTGGCAGGACCTCGAAGTCTTCGGCACCGGAGTCGAGGCGTACGAGCACGGTTTCCCAGAGTCGCTCGATCTGCTGCTGCGGTGGCTGCGCGAGCCGCGGGTGGGGGCCGACGGCGAGCGCTACCGCTTCCGTGAGGTCTCCGTCGTACCGCGCGCGGACGAGATGGTCGACGACGAGGGCGCAGCGGCCGGCGGGCCCGAGGTGATAGTCGCCTGCACCTCACCCGTGACCGTACGGCTCGCCGCGGAGCGCGGACTGCCGATGCTGCTGGGCATGCACTGCGGTGACGAGGAGAAGGCCGAGATGGTCGCGTTGTGGCGCACGACGGCGCTGGCCTGCGGAATGTCACCGGATGAGGTGAAGGCCGCCGGGCACGTCTCGGCGGGCGTGGTCCAGATCGCCGATCGTGCGCAGGACGCCGTCGAGACGTTGACGAAGGCGCTGCCGGGCTGGCTGCAGCGCGGGCTCGCCGCACATGTGACCGTCGACGGCCGCGCACGTGCCATGCGCGACCCGTTCGCCTACACCGAACTGCTCTGCGGGCTGCACCCGGTGGGCACCCCTCGGCTGTGCGCCGACAAGCTCGCCGCGACCTCGGAGCGCACGGGTATCACCCGATTCGCGCTGCTTGTCGAGGGCTCCGGCGACATGGCCGAGACCGAACGCAATGTGACGCGCCTGGGAAGTGATGTGCTCCCGCTGCTCGCGTAGTGGCGAGCGCAACGGGAGCACGGGAATCACCGCCCGCCGACGCAGTCGGCTGATGGAGCAGAGTGACAAGGATGGCGATACGAGGAACTCAGCAGTCCCTCAGCTCCGGTGATTGGTTGAGCAGTTGAGCCCGAACGGAGGTGAACCGGGCAAGCCTCGCGTCGACCGAGGGATCGAGTGGGAAGACGGCGACGCGGTGGCAGTTCTGGAATGCGAGACGGACCCCGAAGTGCCGTTGGAGCGCGCCGCGTATGGCATCGCTCGCGAGTGCGCGAAGCAATTGGCCGCGCGCGTGCTCGTCCGGCGGCGGGACCTGGTTGTCGGCGAACTCTCCCCCATCTACCTTGAGTTGTGCCACCAGAGAACTGATCATCTCCCATGCGTAAGGCAGGGAAGTCCGGACGCAATCGACGAATTCGGATTCGTCGACCTCGCCTCGCTCGGCCTGTTCGAGGAGGGCCGGTGAGACGTCGAGCGACATGGGTACTCCTCTCGCGACCCCGAGCCGGGCCCGGGGCCTCACGGACAACGGAGGGAAGCCACCGGTCCTGAAGCCGTGGACTCGGCTCCAACTCCCGCACGGCGGACTCCCGGCTCCAACGGTAGGTGCGAAGGCCCGGCCGCACCAGGAGCTTGCGCGCACAACCGGCCAACCTCGCGTGCCCGGCTTAGGGCCCTATGAGTGACCTGTCCCATACAGTCTGCGCATCCCCCGCCACACCGGGTGGCGATCAACGGGCCTCGTCGGAACGCCGGAACGGAACGGGAATCGCGTATCCCGCCCCGGTTCGAGTAGCGTGGCCGACCGTGCGTCTCGTCATTGCTCGTTGCTCCGTGGACTATGTGGGCCGGCTCACCGCCCACCTGCCCCCGGCACCGCGACTTCTCCTGATCAAGGCCGACGGCAGTGTGTCGATCCATGCGGACGACCGCGCCTACAAACCGCTCAACTGGATGTCGCCGCCCTGCACTCTCAAGGAGGAGGACAGCCAGTGGACGGTGGTGAACAAGGCGGGTGAGCGGCTGATCATCACCATAGAAGAGGTTCTCCACGACTCCTCTCACGAACTCGGCGTGGACCCCGGGTTGATCAAGGACGGGGTCGAGGCACATCTGCAGGAACTCCTGGCGGACCGCATCGAAACCCTCGGCGAAGGCTGGACGCTGATTCGGCGCGAATACCCCACGGCCATCGGCCCGGTGGACATCCTGTGCCGCGACGCGGACGGCGGGACGGTCGCCGTTGAGATCAAGCGACGCGGCGAGATCGACGGCGTCGAACAGCTCACGCGCTATCTGGAACTGCTCAACCGGGATCCCCATCTCGCCCCGGTCAAGGGCGTCTTCGCGGCCCAGGAGATCAAGCCGCAGGCACGCGTCCTTGCCACCGACCGCGGGATCTCCTGCACGATCCTGGACTACGACGGCCTGCGCGGCATCGAGGACGACAAGCTTCGCCTGTTCTGAACCGCTTCAGAGAACGTCTCAGAGAAGAAGGGCCCGGCGCGGGGATGCGCCGGGCCCTTCTGCGTGGTGTGTGGTCAGCCGGTCGGGGAGGCGGACGAGGAAGACGAGGAAGACGAGGAAGACGAGGAAGACGAGGACGAGCTGGAGGGTGAGGCGCTCGTGCTTCCGCTGCTCGACGGGCTGCCGGTAGGCGTCTGGGACGTGCTGGGGCTCGGCGGAGAGCTGCCCGAGGTCTGCGTCGGGGTCGGGGAGGGGCTCGTGGTCGGTGTCGGGGTGGGCGACGTCGTCGGGGACGGCGACGAGGTGCGGCTCGTCGTCGGCGTGGGCGTCGGCGTCGGCGTCCGACTGTGACGCGGCGACGGCGGCCCGCTCGTGACGGGACCGCCCGGCGCCGTGGAGCCGGCCGTGGGCGACGGGTTCCCGGACGGGCTTGAGGAGGCGCTGGGCGAGGCGCTCGCCCGCGCCGTCGGGCGGTGGGAGGCGCCGTTGGCGCCCGCCGGTTGCTCCGCGGGAAGACCGCTGCTGTCGTCGGTCTGCTGCGCCGACTCGGAGGGGGCGGCACCCGTGGGCGTGGCATGCGCTCCGTTGTTGCCCGACGTCGCGCCGATTGTGACGACTGTGCCGAAGACGGCGGCGAGCACCGCGCCCGCCCCGGCCACCGCCAGGTTGCGGCGCCTGGCGGATGCCGGACGTCCCCGGTGGCTCGGCGGGTCGGCCGGCACAAGCGGGGTGACGGCGGTCTCGGTGACGTCCGCCGCGTCCGGCTCGGCCGGCGGTATGCGCCGTCCCACTGTCGGCTGCGGCGACGCGCTGCGGATGACGGGCATGGCCGGAACGGCGGGCACGTCCTCGCCCACCGGGCCTGCCGGGCTCGTCGGCACCGCCGGACTCACCGGAGCACGCGGCGGCGTCAGTCCGCCCAGCCGGTCCGTCACCAGTGCGAGCGTACGCCGGCCCACCACGGTGCCCTGGCGGTCGGCGAGCACACCGCGCATCCCTATCGACGCTTCGAGCTCGGTCCGCGCCCGCTCCGGGTTGCCGGAGCAGAGCGCGAGGACGCCCAGTTCGTGGTGGAAGTAGGCCTCTTCGCCGACCTCTCCCGCCAGCCGCGCCGACTCCAGTCCGATGCGCAGCGCCCGCTCCCAGGCGCCCCAGTTGAGGGCGGCGGCGAAGGCGGGCGCGGCCGTCCGCGCGAGCTGCACCGCGACGCCCGGCTGCCCGCAGCTCTTGGCTGCGGCCATGGCGGCGAGCACGGCGTCCGACTCCGCGCCGATGCGCTCAGCGGCGATCGACGGGTGGCCGGTCCACCAGGCGTAGTGCTCGGCGGCGGTACGGGCCTTGGCTCCGGTGTCCGGGACGCTCTCGACGAGCTGTGCCCGTATCCCAGCGGCGAGCCGGTAATGCGGGCCGGCCGCCGTGACCAGGCCGCAGCCGACGAGTTCGGCGAGCGCGGCGTCGGCGTGCGTGTCGCCGACCAGGGCGGGCAGATGGGAGGGGTGCGGGCAGTCCCCGCCGAGCGCGACGGCGTAGCGCAGCGTCTGCTCGGCGGCGGTGCTCAGCCCGGCCGCCAGCACTGCGGCGGGGTCGGCCGCCTCCGCGAGCGACGGAAACGGCTCGGGGGCGCGGCCGGGGAGGGTCGCCTCGAAGGGCGATGCGTCATCGGCCGGCGGCTGCGGCTGTACGTGGCGGCGGCGCAGCAGCGCGCCCGCCTGCACGAAGCGCAGCGGCAGCCCCTCACAGGCGAACCACAGGTCCTGCGCCAGGGCCGTCTCCGCCTCGGCCAGGGGGCGCCCTGCGGTGCGTTCCATCAGCTCGAGGCAGGCCGCCTTGGACAGGCCGGGGAGAAAGACCTCTTCGATGTGCGAGTCGGCCGAGGGGGCCGCGACATCGGGGGTCGCGGAGATCAGGAAGGCGCACTCGGCAGCCGCGGCGAGCAATTCCTCCAGGGCCGCCCCGCCGAACTCGATGTCGTCCAGGACGACGACGGCACCGATCTCGCGGACCCGCTCCAGCAGCCGCGGGCGGTCGGGGCGGGCTCCCTCGGTGCGGTAGACGGTGGCGTACAGGTCGTACAGCAGATCGGCCGGGGTGCGATGGTAGCCGGTCAGACGGACGACGCCGTCGGGGGCGAGGCCGGTGCAGCGTTCGGCCGTCAGCGACAGCAGCGCGGTGCGGCCCGAACCGGACGGGCCGGTCACGCGCACGGAACGGCCGCGGCCCAGCAGCCGCACCAGGCGATCGCTCTCCTCGGTGCGTTCGAGCAGCGGGGCGGGGGCGGGTACCCCGGCCGGACCGCCCACGGGCGCGGGGAGAGCGGCGCGGCGGCGCGCCTCGCGCTCCTCCTGGTCACGGCGCTCCGGCGACGGCACCCGGTCGCGCGGGCAGAGCTCGACCTCGCTGCCGTCGACGGGGTTGACCGTCAGCAGGTACTCACCGGCCACGACCTGTGCGGTGCGGGCGGCTCCGGCCGTGCGTGAACCGGACGCGTGGCCGGCGCCGCCCGTGGCCGTCTGCGGCGGCTGCTCCACGTGTCGTATAGGCGTGGTGTCGTCGGCCCCCATGCCGGGGGCGTCTTCCTCGGGTCCTCGGGTGTGTGGGTCCATCGTCCGTCTCCGCCCCCATAGCGCATGGCGTCCGGGATGTGTGGTACTCCCCTGGCCCTCCCGGGCATGGGTAACCCCGGAGAACCGAACCTTAAACCGTCGCACACCGCCCGCGCTCACCCGGGGGCGCCACGCCGGGTCAGCGGCGGGGCAGGGTCTGCGCAGCCGGGGCGTCCGTCACGCCGAGTCCCCGGTCGATGGTGAGGATGCGGTGCAGGCGGGTGGCGACAAGCAGCCGCTCCATCTGCGGCGGCACGCCGCGCAGGACGAGCCTGCGGTTGGCCCGTCCCGCACGGCGGTGCGCTTCCATGATCACGCCGAGGCCCGTGGCGTCCCACGAGTCGAGTTCGGTCAGGTCGAGCACGAGGTCTCCGCGGCCGGAGTCGACCGCGGAGTGCAGGACCGTACGGGCGTCCGCCGCGCTCCGTACGTCGAGGCGGCCCCCGACGGCGAGCTCGGCGTGGTCGCCCTTGATACGCATGCGTGCTCCCAATGGATGTGGATCCCCGTCATCGGTCAGTCGGTCGGTGAGCCGGCGAGTCGTAGGTTCACGAATCCGTTCAGTCTCACCGCAACTGACGAGCCGTCGCCCCCTTGCGTTGCCGTCCGTGAGCGAACCGATACCCAATTCACTCTTGCGGGTGATACGCGCCGTAGGCTGTCAGTAACGGTAGAAGCCCTGCCCGCTCTTGCGGCCGATATCCCCTGCATCAACCATGCGCCGCATGATCTCCGGCGGGGCGAACTTCTCGTCCTGGGACTCTGTGTAGATGTTCCCGGTCGCGTGCAACAGGATGTCCACACCCGTCAGATCGGCGGTGGCGAGCGGGCCCATCGCGTGTCCGAAGCCGAGCTTGCACGCGGTGTCGATGTCCTCGGCGGAGGCGACCCCGGACTCGTAGAGCTTGACCGCCTCGACGACGAGTGCGGAAATCAGGCGCGTCGTCACAAACCCGGCCACGTCGCGGTTGACGACGATGCAGGTCTTGCCGACACCCTCGGCGAACGCGCGCGCCGCAGCGAGCGTTTCGTCGCCGGTCTTGTAGCCGCGCACCAGCTCGCACAGCTGCATCATCGGGACCGGCGAGAAGAAGTGCGTGCCGACGACGCGTTCCGGACGCTCCGTCACTGCGGCGATCTTCGTGATCGGGATGGCGGAGGTGTTGGAGGCGAGCACCGTCTCCTCGCGCACGATCTTGTCGAGCGCGCGGAAGATCTCCTGCTTGACCTCGATCTTCTCGAAGACCGCCTCGACGACGATGTCTGCGTCGGCCGCAGCGTCCAGGTCGGTGGTCGTGGTGATCCGCGCGAGCGCCGCCTCGGCCTGTTCGGCCTCCAGCTTCCCCTTGGCGACGAACTTCCCGTACGAGGCCTCGATACCGCTCTTCCCCCGGGCCAGCGCCTCGTCGGTCACATCACGCAGTACCACTTCGTAGCCGGCCTGGGCCGACACCTGCGCGATCCCGGAACCCATGAGCCCCGCCCCGATGACGGCGAGCTTCTTCGCCACGACACACCCCACTTCTCGCAATGCGCTTGTGGCCGGACCTTAACGCCCGTTCACGCTCCTGCGCAGCAGGAAGAGGCGGGAGTCACGGTGTGTTCTTCGTCGCTCGTCACGACGGGCATGCGGTCGGCTCAACGCGGGGGGTAGAGCCGGAAGCTGGTGGTGTCGAGCGAGAAGTCGAAGGGGGACGGCAGGAGCACGGGCTCGCCGAACTCGCTCGTCCGCGTGGTCCGGTATACGCCGCCGTGGGGCTCTGAGTACAGCTCGCAGACACCGTCGTTCGGGTCGATCAGAACGTAGAGCGGGATGCCGCTCCTGGCATACCACATGCGCTTCTTGATGTAGTCGCTGTCCTTGTCGGTCGAGACAATCTCGACGATCAGCTCGACGCGATCCGCGGGAAATGGGTTGGCGTTGTCGTCGGCTTTACCGGCTGCAGTGACGACCGTGTCGGGCTTGGGCTCGAAGCCAGCCACCTGCGAGATGAGAGCCTGCTCCGTCAACGACCACCAGCCGCGCGTGATGAACGCACTGGCCACGGAGGCCTGGATGAAGTTGTGGATCGGGGTCGCCGAGGCCTGCATCTTGATGTTCCCGTCGATCAGCTCGATCTTGTAGCCGTCGAACTCGGGAATGTCTTCCAGCAGGCGTACCAAGTCGTGGGCGTTGCCCTGGTCCATCACCGTCATGGCACCTCCTCGCCTCCCCGCCCCATCGTAGTGCCGACTGCTGCGCCGAGCTTGGCAGAGATAGCCTGCTCACATGGTCCATCTCTCGCGTATCTACACCCGCACGGGTGACGACGGCACAACAGCTCTCGGGGACATGAGCCGGGCGCCCAAGACCGATCCGAGGATCGGCGCGTATGCCGATGTGAACGAGGCGAACGCCGCGATCGGGGTCGCCGTCGCGCTCGGCGGGCTCGACGAGGAGATCGCCGCCGTACTGGTGCGCGTGCAGAACGATCTGTTCGACGTGGGGGCGGACCTGGCGACGCCAGTCGTCCAGGAGCCGAAGTACCCGCCGCTGCGGGTCGAGCAGAGCTATATCGACAAGCTGGAGGCGGACTGCGACCGCTTCCTCGAAGGCCTGGAGAAGCTCCGCAGCTTCATCCTCCCCGGTGGCACGCCCAGCGCGGCCCTGCTCCACCAGGCCTGCACGGTAGTGCGGCGCGCCGAGCGCTCGACGTGGACGGCCCTGGAGACGTACGGCGAGTCGATGAATCCCCTCACGGCCAAATACCTCAATCGCCTCTCCGACCTGCTGTTCATTCTGGCCAGGACGGCGAACAAGGAGCGCGGCGACGTGCTCTGGGTACCCGGCGAGAACCGCTGACCGCGGCGAGCGGGCGTTACGCGACGTTGACGCGCTGGCCAGGCGGGGCGGCTTCGAGCCATGCGAGGAAGCCGGTCAGCGCGTCGTCGCTCATCGCCAGCTCGAGGCGGGCACCCCGGTGGGTACACGCCAGCACCACGGCGTCGGAGAGCAGCGCCAGCTCCTCCTCGCCCTGCGGATGCCGGCGTTCAACGACTTCGATCGCGGCGCGTTCGAGCACGCGGCGCGGCCGCGGTGCGTACGAGAAGACGCGGAACCACTCGACGCGGTCACCGCTGTAGCGGGCGACCCCGTAGACCCACCCCTTACCGGAGTGGCCCTCCGCATCCGCCGCGTCACGCGGGGTGCGCAGGCTGCAGTCGAAGGTGCCGCCGGGCCGCTGGATCAGCCGGCGGCGCAGGCCGAAGACGAAGAGTCCCAGCAGCGCCACCACGAGCGCGGTTGCGAACGCCTGCAAGGCGAGGACCATGTCCACTGACCTCCTCGCCTCGGGTCCGGGGTTGCCGGACACTCACCAAAAGCCAAAGCTCTTTCTGCGGTCGAGCCGCGGAGCCGCCCTCGTCGGCGCTCCGCGGCCCGAGACAGGTCTCAGTACGTGCCTGTGGCGGCGCGCAGCCGGATGGCGGCGCGCTTCTCGGCGACGGCGTCCGCCTCCGACTTGGCACGCTCGAACGCACGCTCGGCGCGCTCGACATCGATCTCGTCGGCAAGCTCGGCGATCTCGGCGAGAATCGAGAGCTTGTTGTCGGAGAACGAGATGAATCCTCCGTGCACGGCGGCGACGACAGTGCCGCCGTCGGTCGTGCGGATGGTGACAGGGTCGGACTCCAGCACGCTGAGCAGCGGACTGTGGCCCGGCATGATGCCAATGTCGCCCGACGCCGTGCGCGCGACGACGATCGTGGCTTCGCCCGACCAGACCTTGCGGTCGGCGGCGACCAGCTCGACGTGCAGCTCGGCCAAGATGGCTCCTCGGGTCTCCACCCACCGGCTCCGGCAGGTGATGGGTCACAGGATAACGGGGCGTGGGTCGGGGGCGGGACCAGCCCGCCCCCTCACACGCTCCGGGCGCGAGGCGTCAGGAGACGCCCAGCTTCTTCGCGTTGGCCTTGAGGTCGTCGAGGCCACCGCACATGAAGAACGCCTGCTCGGGGAAGTGGTCGAACTCGCCGTCGGCGATCGCGTTGAACGCCGCGACCGACTCGTCGAGCGACACGTCGGAGCCGTCCACACCGGTGAACTGCTTCGCCACGTGGGTGTTCTGCGACAGGAACCGCTCGATGCGGCGGGCCCGGTAGACCGTGGTCTTGTCCTCTTCGCCCAGCTCGTCGATACCGAGAATGGCGATGATGTCCTGGAGGTCCTTGTACTTCTGCAGGATCCCCTTGACACGCATGGCGCAGTCGTAGTGGTCCTTGCTGATGTAGCGCGGGTCCAGGATGCGGGACGTGGAGTCCAGCGGGTCCACGGCCGGGTAGATGCCCTTCTCCGAGATCGGCCGGGAGAGCACCGTCGTCGCGTCGAGGTGCGCGAAGGTGGTCGCCGGAGCCGGGTCGGTCAGGTCGTCCGCCGGGACGTAGATCGCCTGCATCGAGGTGATCGAGTGGCCGCGGGTCGAGGTGATGCGCTCCTGCAGGATGCCCATCTCGTCCGCGAGGTTCGGCTGGTAACCCACCGCGGAGGGCATACGGCCGAGCAGCGTGGAGACCTCGGAGCCGGCCTGGGTGAAGCGGAAGATGTTGTCGATGAAGAACAGAACGTCCTGCTTCTGCACATCGCGGAAGTACTCCGCCATGGTCAGACCGGCCAGGGCCACCCGCAGACGGGTACCCGGCGGCTCGTCCATCTGACCGAAGACCAGCGCGGTCTTGTCGATGACGCCGGAGTCGGTCATCTCCTCGATGAGGTCGTTACCCTCACGGGTGCGCTCACCGACCCCCGCGAAGACCGACACACCGTCGTGGTTGTTGGCGACACGGTAGATCATCTCCTGGATGAGCACCGTCTTGCCCACACCGGCGCCGCCGAACAGGCCGATCTTGCCGCCCTTGACGTAAGGGGTCAGCAGGTCGATGACCTTGATGCCGGTCTCGAACATCTCGGTCTTCGACTCCAGCTGGTCGAAGCTCGGAGCCTTGCGGTGGATCGTCCAGCGCTCGGAGCCCTTGACCGAGTCGGGGTCGGTGTTGAGGACCTCACCCAAGGTGTTGAACACCTTGCCCTTGGTGACGTCGCCGACCGGCACGGTGATGCCGGCGCCGGTGTCGGTCACCACGGCCTGGCGGACCAGGCCGTCGGTGGGCTGCATGGAGATCGCACGGACCAGGCCCTCGCCCAGGTGCTGCGCGACCTCGAGGGTCAGCGTCTTCTTCTCTCCGGCCTGGGAGGGGTCGGAGACCTCGACGTGCAGTGCGTTGTAGATCTCCGGCATCGCGTCGACGGGGAACTCCACGTCGACGACCGGGCCGATGACTCGCGCGACACGGCCCGTCGCTGCGACCGCCTCAGGGGCCGTCTCAACAGAGGTTGTCATGATGTTCAGTCACTCCCCGCGGTCGCGTCGGCGAGGGCGGAAGCGCCACCGACGATCTCGCTGATTTCCTGGGTGATATCGGCCTGGCGGGCCGCGTTGGCAAGCCGCGAGAGCGACTTGATGAGCTCCTCGGCGTTGTCGGTCGCCGACTTCATCGCCCGGCGGCGGGCGGCGTGCTCGGAGGCGGCCGCCTGCAGCAGGGCGTTGTAGATCCGGCTCTCGACGTACCGCGGCAGCAGCGCGTCCAGCACGCCCTCGGGGGACGGCTCGAACTCGTACAGCGGACGCAGCTTGCCGCTCTCCTCCGTCTCGACCTCGTCGAGGCTGAGGGGCAGCATCCGGCGGTCGACCGGCGTCTGCGTCATCATCGACACGAATTCCGTGAAGACGATGTGCAGCTCGTCGACGCCGCCCTCCGCCGTGTCCGCGATCACGGACTCGATCAGGGGGTCGGCGACCCGCTTCGCGTCCGCGTACGTCGGGCTGTCGGTGAAGCCCGTCCACGACTCGGCGATGTCCCGGCCACGGAAGTTGTAGTACGCGACACCCTTGCGGCCCACGATGTAGAGGACGACCTCCTTGCCCTCGGAGCTCAGCCGCTCCGTGAGCCGCTCGGCGGCCTTGATCGCGTTGGAGGAGTAGCCGCCCGCCAGACCGCGGTCGCTGGTGACGAGCAGGATCGCGGCACGGACGGGGTTGTCCGCCTCGGTGGTCAGCGGGTGCTTGTGGCCGGAGCCCGTGGCAACCGCCGACACCGCGCGCGTCAGCTCATCGGCGTACGGGGTGGAGGCCGCCACCGCGCGCTGCGCCTTGACGATGCGGGCAGCGGCGATCATCTCCATCGCCTTGGTGATCTTCTTGGTGGCGGTGACGGAGCGGATGCGGCGCTTGTAGACCCGAAGTTGGGCGCCCATGCTCAGTCCTCACCCAGCAGCTTGCCGTCCGAGGTCTCGAACTGCTTCTTGAAGGTGTCGACGGCCTCGGAGATCGCCTCGATGGTCTCGTCGGGCATCTTGGCACCCTCGCGGATGGCGGTCAGGAGCTCCTTCTTCTCCCGGCGCATCCAGTCCAGCAGCTCCCGCTCGAAGCGGCGGATGTCCGCGACCGGTACGTCATCCAGCTTGCCGTTGGTGCCGGACCAGATGGAGACGACCTGCTCCTCGACCGGGTACGGCTCGTACTGGCCCTGCTTGAGCAGCTCGACCATGCGCTTGCCCCGCTCCAGCTGCGCCTTGGAGGCCGCGTCCAGGTCGGAACCGAAGGCGGCGAACGCCTCCAGCTCGCGGTACTGGGCCAGGTCCACACGCAGACGGCCGGAGACCTGGCGCATCGCCTTGTGCTGCGCGGAGCCGCCGACACGGGAGACGGAGATACCGACGTTGACCGCCGGACGCTGGCCCGCGTTGAACAGGTCCGACTCCAGGAAGCACTGGCCGTCGGTGATGGAGATGACGTTGGTCGGAATGAACGCCGACACGTCGTTGGCCTTGGTCTCGACGATCGGCAGGCCGGTCATCGAGCCCGCGCCCATGTCGTCCGACAGCTTCGCGCAGCGCTCCAGCAGGCGGGAGTGCAGGTAGAAGACGTCACCCGGGTAGGCCTCGCGGCCCGGCGGGCGGCGCAGCAGCAGGGAGACGGCACGGTAGGCGTCGGCCTGCTTGGACAGGTCGTCGAAGATGATCAGGACGTGCTTGCCCTGGTACATCCAGTGCTGGCCGATGGCCGAGCCGGTGTACGGGGCCAGGTACTTGAAGCCGGCCGGGTCGGACGCCGGGGCGGCGACGATCGTCGTGTACTCCAGGGCACCCGACTCCTCCAGCGCGCCGCGCACGGAGGCGATGGTGGAGCCCTTCTGGCCGATGGCGACGTAGATGCAGCGGACCTGCTTGCTCGGGTCGCCGGAGCGCCAGTTGTCGCGCTGGTTGATGATCGTGTCGACGGCCAGGGCGGTCTTTCCGGTCTGGCGGTCGCCGATGATCAGCTGACGCTGACCGCGGCCGATCGGGGTCATGGAGTCGACGGCCTTGAGGCCGGTCTGCATCGGCTCGTGCACCGACTTGCGCTGCATGACCGTGGGGGCCTGCAGTTCAAGGGCGCGGCGGCTGTCGGTCTCGATCTCGCCGAGGCCGTCGATCGGGTTGCCCAGCGGGTCGATGACACGGCCGAGGTAGCCCTCGCCGACGGGCACGGACAGCACCTCGCCGGTACGGCGGACGCTCTGCCCCTCCTCGATGCCGCTGAACTCACCGAGGATGACGGCGCCGATCTCCCGCTCCTCCAGGTTGAGGGCGAGACCGAGCGTGCCGTCCTCGAACTTCAGCAGCTCGTTCGCCATGGCCGAGGGCAGCCCCTCGACCTTCGCGATGCCGTCGCCGGCCTCGCTGACCGTACCGACCTCCTCGCGCGAGGCCGCGTCCGGCTTGTACGACTGGACGAAAGTCTCCAGCGCGTCCCGGATCTCCTCCGGCCGGATCGTGAGCTCCGCCATCTGGGTTCCCTGCTCTCCTTGTTGGGCCCGAAGTTTCCTGCGGGGCCGGGGGCTTTCCCCCGCCCGCTACGGCCCAACCAGGGCCGCTTCAGTGCTGTGTCGTCCGTTCGCTCCGCCGCGCCAGCGGCTGATGTCACTGGCGCCCGCTCCCAGGTTCCGCGGGGGAGACCCCGGTCACCTGCTCGCGCGCGTCGCTCACGAACTAGGTTGGTGGCTGGTCACCCGGCCAACCGCCGCGTCGCCTCTTCGAGGCGGCCGGCGACCGTGCCGTCGATGACCTCGTCGCCGACCCGCACGCTGATCCCGCCGAGGACCTCGGGGTCCACGTCCAGGTTCAGGTGCACTGGGCGGCCGTACAGCTTGGCCAGCGCCGCACCGAGGCGCTGCTTCTGCCGGTCGGACAGTGGAATCGCCGAAGTGACCACCGCGACCACCCGGCCACGGCGAGCCGCGGCCAGCTTGGAGAGGGCATCGAGCCCCGCTTCCAGGCTACGGCCCCGCGGAAGTGTCACAAGACGCGTGACGAGCCGGACCGAGACGGGGTGCGCCCTGCCGCTCAGCAGCGTGCGGACCAGCTCGGCCTTGGCGGGGCCGCCGGCCCTGCTGTCGGTGAGCGCGGCGCGCAGGTCGGGGGCGGAGGCGACGATCCGCGCGGTGCGGAACAGCTCGTCCTCCACGTCGTCCAGCGCTCCGGAGCGCTCCGCGCCGATGATCTCGGCGAGGGACGCCAGCTCCTCCACGGCGTCGACCAGGTCACGCGAGGCAGACCAGCGGGACCTGACCATGCCGGAGACGAGATCCAGCGTCTCGCCGCCGACCTGCCCGGCCAGCAGCCGCTGCACCAGGTCCGCCTTGGCGTCGCCGGGCTGTGCCGGGTCGGTGAGGATCCGGCGCAGCGACACCTCACGGTCGAGCAGCGCCGTGACGGCGGCCAACTCCTCGGCAAGCCTTTCGACGTCGACGGAGGTGTTGTCCGTCAGCGCCTCCAGGCGCTCGCGGGCCGCGGCGTTCGACTGACGCGTGGTGTTGCTCACGTGGCGGCGCCCTGTGTCTCGTCGGCCTTGGCCTCGAGGTCGTCCAGGAAGCGGTCGATGACCCGGCTCTGGCGTGCGGCGTCCTCGAGGGACTCGCCGACGACGCGGCCGGCCAGGTCGGTGGCGATACGGCCGACTTCCTGACGGAGCGTGACGGTCACCTGCCGGCGGTCCGCCTCGATCTGGGCGTGTCCGGCGGCGATGATGGCATCGCGCTGACGCTGGCCCTCCTCGCGCATCTCCGCGATGATCACCGCACCCTGCTCGCGGGCCTGCTCGGTGATCCGGGCGGCCTCGTGGCGCGCCTCGGCGAGCTGGGCCTTGTACTCCTCAAGCGTCCGGGTGGCTTCGGCTTGAGCCTTCTCCGCCCGCTCCAGGCCACCCTCGATCGCGTCGCGCCGCTCTTCCAGGGTCTTCTGGATGTTGGGCAGCAGCTTCTTGCCGAGGACGCCGAAGACGATGAAGAAGCAGAGCAGGCCGACGACCAGTTCCGTGGTGTCGGGGACGAGCGGATTCTGCGCTGTCTCCGATGCCAGGAAGGTCAACATGTCTGAACCTTTCGTCGAGTGTGGCTAGGGATCGCCCGATTTACTTGAAGATGAACGGGACGACCAGGCCCAGAAGGGCGAGCACCTCGCAGAGCGCGAAGCCGAGGAACATGTTGGTCCGGATGATCGGCATGGCCTCGGGCTGGCGCGCCATGGCCTCGATCGAGTGACCGAAGACCAGACCGATACCGACACCGGGGCCGATGGCGGCGAGACCGTAGGCGACGGCGCCCAGGTTGCCGGTGAGGGTGCCGGTGCTGGCTGCGAGGTTAACGAGGTCGGCAGACATTTCCCTGTCTTCCTTGTGTGATGCGGTCCGCTGGGGGGCTTCCCAGCGGAAGTCTGATGGTGGTGCGGAGTGGGTCAGTGACCCTCTTCGAGGGCTCCGCTGATGTAGATCGAGGCGAGCAGCGTGAAGATGTACGCCTGAAGGAACTGGATCAGCACCTCGAAGGCGGTCATGCCGGCTGCCAGGACGAAGGAACCGCCTGCGATGGCAGCCATGATCGAGGGAGTCAGCAGGTACCAGGCCGCGACGCTGAACATCACGATCAGCATGTGGCCGGCGAACATGTTCGCCCACAGTCGCACCGCGAGGGTGAACGGCCGGGTGATCACGTTCTGGATGAACTCCAGGAGCACGATCAGCGGTGTGATGGGCTTGGGCAGGCCCTCGAGCCACACCAGGTTCTTGACGCCGCCCTTGAAGCCGTGGGTCTTGAACGTCAGGAACATGTACGTGATCCACACCAGCAGGGCGAGGGCCACCGGGAACGCGAACCGCGAGGTCGCCGGGAACTGCGCCAGCGGGATGATGGACATGATGTTCATGATCCACACGAAGAAGAAGATCGACGTGAGGAAGGGGACGTACTTGTCGCCCTTCTTGCCGATCACTTCGCGGGCGATGCTGCGCGCGATGAAGTTGTAGCCGATCTCACCGACCAGCTGGAGCTTTCCGGGGACCAGCTTGGGCTTGGCGAACGCGGCCCAGAAGAAACCGACCACGAGCAGCATGCAGATGACGGCGAGCAGCATCGGCTTGGTGAAGTCGATGCCGCCGATGGAGAAGATCGGCTTGAAGTCGAACGAGTTGAGGCCCGGCGCGGGGAAGCCACAGTGCGCGTTGATGTGGCATCCGCTCTCAGCGAGCAGCGTGTGGGCACTCACCCGTGACTCCTTCGTCGTGACGCATAAGTAACTGAAACCCTGTGTGTCAGCGCGGCTGGTGAGGCCGCTGGTCGGCACAGCAGACGTGACGTGGCAGTGCCACCGGTGTCCGCTGGGAGCCTGCATCGAAGACCGGGTACCCGTGATCCGCGCCGCTGGCGCGGCCAAGTATCCGAGTACACCGCAGGCCGAGGGGGCAGCGCCCTTCTCCGACGAGAGGGGCCCCCACGGCTGGATGCGATTCCGGACGATAGCAGACCGGATTCACAGCCCTTTACCCACCCCTTACGTCCCATCGGACGACCTCGTCGTGACCGGGTGGGAATGCATTCGGGTGTCCTTGCCGCTCCTCTTGTCGCCCTTGTCGCCCTTGTCGCCCTTGTCGTCCTTGGCGTCCTTGACGTCCTTGTCGCCTTGGGCGTCCTTGTCGCCCTTGGCGCCTTGGGCGTCCTTGTCGCTTTTGGCGCCTTGGGCGTCCTTAGCAGGCACGGACGGCTCGGGGTCGACGTAGAGCATCCTGCCCGCAAGGCTGAGACGCACCTGGCCGCCGATCCACGCCAGCGCGGTGACCAGCAGCGTGAGGGCGAACGCCTTGCCGTTGAACAGGGTGGTCCCGCTGAACACGATGATGAAGACGCCCATGAGCAGGATCTGCACGGCGTAGACCAGCATCCCCGCCATCATCGCCACCTGCGGCCGGTCCTGGGTCAGGCGCATCAGCGCCGCGAAGCCGAGCCCGAAGAAGAAGGCGACGACAGCCACCCCCACCAGGGCACCGATCAGGCCCTTTTCGCCGGCGATGACGGCGCTGACCACCGTGGCAATGATTCCCACTGGGGCGGCGACAATCGCGGCGCCCCGGAGGATCCGGGCGTCGTTGGACTGCATGGGGGCAGCTCCGGCGGGGGTCGGGGGCTGGGGTACTACCGAGCGTACAGGCGGACAGGAAGGTGAGCCTCCGGCCTCAGGACCCCGCTCATTTGGGACCTTCGACACTCGTCCGCGCTTTCGTGAACGGTATCACAAAGTATTTGATGCGGTCTTTACCTATTTCATGTGCTCGTTGTCACACTGACGGGCGAAACTGCCGCCCGCCGGACTGACGGAGGGTTATACGCCTGGTATGCGGTGAAACGTCGGATGTTGAGTACGGGGCCTACCGCGCGCTCGGTACCCGGCGCCGCTCCGGGAGACGCGAGCGGTCGCCGATGGCGGTCGCACCGTTGAGGCCGTGGGCGACGGGGGCCGGGGCCTCTGCCTCCACGGGCTCGGCGACCTGCTCCGCCGCTGCCGCCGCCGTCGTTCGCCGGCTGCGCCGGTACCGGGGCGGTACGAAGGCCTCCGCCCAGCGCGGCGTGTGCGGCTGGAAGCGCGGCAGCAGCAGGACGACGAGCCCGATCGCGCTCAGGCCGACGACGGTGAGGACGATCCACATGCTGGACGAGCGCGCCGAGAAGCCCACCGTGCCGAAGGCGATCACCGCCGACCAGAAGTACATGATCAGTACAGCGCGGCTGTGCGAGTGCCCGATCTCCAGCAGCCGATGGTGGAGGTGCCCGCGGTCGGCGGCGAAGGGGGACTGGCCGTTCCACGTCCTGCGGACGATCGCCAGGATCAGGTCCGCGGCGGGAATCGCGATCAGGGTGAGCGGCAGCAGCAGCGGCATGTAGACAGGCACCATCTCGTGCACGGTGTCGCGCAGCGACCCGGTCGTGTTGGTGATCACGTCCGGGTCCACCTGCCCGGTGACCGAGATCGCGGAGGCCGCCATCACCAGGCCGAGCAGCAGCGCGCCCGAGTCACCCATGAAGATCCGCGCCGGGTGGAGGTTGTGCGGCAGGAAGCCGACGCACATGCCGATCAGGATCGCGCTGAAGAGCGTCGCGGGAGCGGCCTGCTCCACCCCGTATCCGAACCAGAGCCGGTAGGCGTACATGAAGAACGCGATCCCGGCGATGCACACCATGCCGGCCGCGAGGCCGTCGAGCCCGTCGACGAAGTTGACCGCGTTGACGGTGATCACCACCAGGGCCACCGTCAGCAGTGTCCCCTGCATCGGGCTGAGCGAGATGGTGCCGAAGCCCGGCACCGGCAGCCACAGGATGGTGAGCCCCTGCATCACCATCACGCCCGCGGCGATCATCTGCCCGCCGAGCTTGATGAGTGCGTCGACCCCCCACTTGTCGTCGAGCACACCGAGCAGCCAGATCAGGCCCGCGCCGGAGAGCAGCGCCCGGGGTTCGTTGGTCTGGGTGAAGACGTCCCGCAGGCTGGTCAGCTGCGAGGCCACCAGAAGCCCGGCGCACAGGCCGCCGAACATCGCGATGCCGCCGAGCCGTGGGGTCGGCTCGCGGTGCACGTCGCGTGCGCGGATCTCGGGCATCGCGCCGGCGGCAATGGCGAACTTCCGCACCGGGCCAGTCAGCAGGTACGTGACGGCCGCTGCGACGCAGAGTGTCAGAAGGTATTCGCGCACAGCGTCACACCTTATTCGCCTCCGGGCAGGAACAACGAACAATAGTGAGGACACACAGGAACGCGCGGCGGTTGCAGCGATCGTTCGTCGTGGGATGCATCACCGTCGATAGGGCAGGAACGCGGCGACGAGCTCGGCCACTCGCGCGGCCGTCCCGGGCTCCTCCCGCAGCGCACTCCCGATCACCTTGGCGATCTGCGCCATCTCGGGCTCCTGCATCCCCTGCGAGGTGACCGCGGCCGTCCCGAGCCGTATCCCCGAGCAGCCGTCGGCGGGCACCGGATCGCCCGGCATCGCGCACTTGTCGAGGACGATACGGGCGGCGGCGCAGCGTCCGCGCGCCCGCAGGCCGTCCACCCCGAGCGGGGTGGTGGCCGCGGTGATCAGGTGGGTGTCCGTGCCGCCGGTCTGCAGCTCCATGCCCTCGGCGATCAGCCCTTCGGCGAGAGCGTGGGCGTTGGCGGTGACCTGATGGGCGTAGGCCCGGTAGGCCGGGGTCGCCGCCTCGCCGAGCGCCACGGCCGTGGCGGCGATGGTGTGCATCTGCGGGCCGCCCTGGGTGAAGGGGAAGACGGCGCGGTCGATGCGCCGGGCGAGCTCCGAGCCGCACAGGATGAGGCCCCCGCGCGGGCCGCGCAGCAGCTTGTGCGTGGTCGCGCAGACCACGTCGGCGTACGGCACGGGGCTGGGGGCCGCTCCCCCGGCGACGAGACCGAGGGTGTGGGCGGCGTCGACGATCAGATACGCATCGACCTCGTCGGCGATCTCCCGGAAGGCGGCGTAGTCGATGTGCCGGGGGTAGGAGATCGCCCCGGCCATGATCGCCTTGGGGCGGCGTGCATGGGCCAGGTCACGCACCTGGTCGTAGTCGATCAGGCCGCTGACCGGATCGACGCCGTAGCCGGCGAAGTCGAACCAGCGGCCGGAGAAGTTGGCGGCCGAACCGTGGGTGAGATGGCCGCCGTCCGGCAGTCTCATCGCCAGCACGGTGTCCCCCGGGACGAGCAGGGCGGCGTACGCGGCGAACACGGCGAGCGAACCGGAGTACGGCTGCACGTTGGCGTGCTCGCAGCCGAAGAGCGCGCAGGCCCGCTCGACGGCCATCCGCTCGGCGAGGTCGACGAGTTCGCAGCCGCCGTGGTGGCGGTGGCCCGGATATCCCTCGGCGTACTTGTTGGCCAGCGGGGAGCCGAGGGCGGCGAGCACGGCGGGCGAGGTGACGTTCTCGGCCGCGATGAGCTGCAGCTGGGTGGCCTGGCGGTCGCACTCGGCGAGCAGTACGCCCGCGAGCTCGGGGTCCTGGCGGCGCAGCGCGGAGAAGTCCGCGGCCCAGGGCGCGGCGGGCGCTTCGGTGGACGATGAGGAGGCCGCTTCAGGGGTGGTTCCGGCAACCGTCATGGGACCCGCTCCCGGCGTGAATGGGGACCTGCCCTCCACTGTAGGCGCGCTACCGGATCGCTGCGCTCCGGTTGCGTCCCCGTTGCTCCGACGGTGTCTGAGCGGCTTCGCCGAAGTCCGGCAGAGAACAGCGCGGGTCGTGGTCGGCTGGTCGCGCAGTTCCCGCGTCCCTTCGGGGCGCCCCCACGCACTCGACTGCGCGCTAAGCGCTTAGCGCTGCCGCGCCGGGACTCCGGTGAGCGCCGTGACGACGGGGTCGACCGCGGTGTGGATCTCCTCACCGATGTGGCGGAAGACCGTCACGGGTGCCCCGTACGGGTCCGAGACCTCGTCCGCCTCGGCGCTCGGCGCCTGGAGCCAGCCGCGCAGCGCCGCGGCCGCGCGGACCAGCGCGCGGGCGCGTTCGATCACCCCGCCGTCGGGCAGCGTCGCGGTGTCTATCGCCCGCACCAGACGGGTGAACTCCTTGAGCGTGAAGGTGCGCAGCCCCGCCGCATGGCCCATCGAGATCACCTGGGCGCGGTGGTCACGCGTGGCGGTCAGCACGAGATCGGCCTCGATGACGTGTTCGTCGAGCAGCTCACGGCCGCGGAACCCCTCGGGGTCCGCGCCGTACTCCGAGAGCACCGTGGCCGCGTGCGCCTCCATCGGTGCGTCGACGTGGCCCCAGGTGCCGGCGGAGTGGACGGCAACCTGGGAGGCGCCCTCACCGAGCCGCCGCTCGAGTTCGAGGCGGGTGAGGCGCTCGGCGATGGGGGAACGGCATACGCTGCCGGTGCACACGTACAGCACGCGGAAACGATCCGCCTCGGGGACGCGCCCCCCTGCCCGTATGCCTCGGCTGTCCCCCTGGCGCAGCCCGGCCATCAATGGGATTCCTCCAGGTCGGGTACGACCTCCCGGAGCTGTTCCGCACTGACCGCGCCGGCCCGCAGCAGCACCGGCACCTTGCCGGTCACGTCGACGATCGACGACGGCACGCTGTCGGGCGTCCGGCCGCCGTCCAGGTAGACCGACACGGCGTCGCCGAGCATGCCCTGCGCCGCGTCGCAGTCCTGCGGCGCCGGATGGCCGGTGAGGTTGGCGCTGGAGACCGCCATCGGGCCGGTCTCGGTGAGCAGTTCGATGGCGACCGGGTGCAGCGGCATGCGCACCGCGACCGTACCGCGGGTGTCGCCGAGATCCCACTGCAGCGAGGGCTGGTGGCGGGCGACGAGGGTCAACGCGCCCGGCCAGAAGGCGTCGACGAGCTCCCAGGCGAGTTCGGAGAAGTCGGTGACGAGGCCATGCAAGGTGTTGGGCGAGCCGACCAGCACCGGCGAGGGCATGTTGCGGCCGCGCCCCTTCGCCTCCAACAGGTCGCCCACGGCCTCGGAGTTGAAGGCATCGGCACCGATGCCGTAGACGGTGTCGGTCGGCAGCACCACAAGCTCGCCGCGGCGCACGGCCGATGCGGCCTCGCGCAGCCCGGCAGCGCGGTCGGACGCGTCGGAGCAGTCGTAACGCCGTGCCATGTAACCAACCTCCGGTTGTGGTGCGTTCGCTTGGACTGCCGCCCCTCGGGCGGAATCGTACGTACCGTTCACGGCCTCGCCTTGCGGGCGGACGTGAAGCGCGGGCGGTTGTTGAGGTCGCGGTGGTCGGCCGCGTCGACCCACCCCGTCTCCTCGTTGAAGATCCACGGCACCTGGCCGCCCTGGGTGTCGGCGTGTTCGACAACGACGACGCCTCCGGGCCGCAGCAGTCGGTGTGCGGTGCGTTCGATGGCGCGAATGGTGTCCAGTCCGTCCTCGCCGGAGAACAGCGCCAGCTCGGGGTCATGGTCGCGGGCCTCGGGTGCAACGTACTCCCACTCGGTCAGCGGAATGTACGGCGGGTTGCTGACCACAAGGTCCACCTGGCCGTTCAGCTCGGGCAGCGCGGTCAGCGCATCGCCCTGATGGAGAACGACCCGGGATCCCTCGACGTTCTTCCGCGTCCAGTAAAGAGCGCCCTCGTCGAGCTCCACGGCGTGCACGCGCGAGCGCGGGACCTCCTGGGCGAGGGCGAGGGCGATCGCACCCGAGCCGGTGCACAGGTCGACGATGAGCGGTTCGGCGACGTCCATGGCGCGCACGGCGTCTATCGCCCAGCCGACGACCGACTCGGTCTCGGGTCGGGGCACGAAGACCCCGGGGCCCACCTGCAGCTCCAGATAGCGGAAGAAGGCACGGCCGGTGATGTGCTGCAGCGGCTCGCGGTTCTCCCGGCGGGCCACCGCCTCCCAGTAGCGCGCGTCGAAGTCGGCATCGGGCACGTTGTGCAGCTCTCCGCGCTTGACGCCGTGCACGTACGCGGCCAGCTCCTCGGCGTCGAAACGCGGGGAGGGCACGCCCGCATCGGCCAGCCGCTGCGTGGCCTGGGCCACCTCGGCGAGCAGAAGGGATCGCTGGGGCCGGCCCCCGTTCTGCGACTGCACTCCTGGCCTCCCGCTGTCTTACTGGGCCGCGGCCAGCTTGGCCGCGGAGTCGGCGTCGACGCACGCCTGGATGACGGCGTCGAGATCGCCGTCGAGCACCTGGTCCAAGTTGTACGCCTTGAAGCCCACGCGGTGGTCCGAGATGCGGTTTTCGGGGAAGTTGTACGTCCGGACGCGCTCTGAGCGGTCCACGGTACGCACCTGGCTGCGGCGGGCGTCGGACGCCTCGCGCTCGGCCTCCTCCTGCGCGGCGGCAAGCAGCCGGGAGCGCAGGATGCGCATCGCCGACTCCTTGTTCTGCAGCTGGCTCTTCTCGTTCTGGCAGGAGACGACGAGGCCCGTCGGCAGGTGGGTGATGCGCACCGCGGAGTCGGTGGTGTTGACGGACTGGCCGCCGGGCCCGGAGGAGCGGTAGACGTCGATCCGCAGGTCGTTGGGGTTGACCTCGACCTCGACCTCCTCCGCCTCCGGGGTGACGAGCACGCCGGCGGCGGACGTGTGGATGCGCCCCTGGGACTCGGTGGCGGGCACGCGCTGCACGCGGTGCACGCCGCCCTCGTACTTCAGCCGCGCCCAGACGCCCTGGCCGGGCTCTGCGTTGCCGCGGGCCTTGATCGCGACCTGGACGTCCTTGTAGCCGCCGAGGTCGGAGGGGTTGGCGTCGAGGATCTCGGTCTTCCAGCCGATGCGCTCGGCGTAGCGCAGGTACATCCGCAGCAGATCGCCCGCGAACAGCGCGGACTCCTCGCCGCCCTCGCCTGCCTTGACTTCGAGGATGACGTCCTTGTCGTCGCTGGGGTCGCGCGGGACGAGCAGCAGCCGCAGCTTGTCGGTGAGCTCCTCCCGGTGGCGTTCGAGCTGCTTGACCTCGACGGCGAAGTCGGGGTCGTCCTGGCCGAGTTCGCGTGCCGTCTCCAGGTCGTCGCCCGTCTGCTTCCAGGCCCGGTAGGTGCCGACGATGGGCGTCAGCTCCGCGTAGCGCTTGTTGAGCCTGCGCGCCTCGGCCTGGTCGGCGTGGACCGCCGGGTCGGCAAGTCGCTTCTCGAGGTCGGCGTGTTCGCCGATCAGTTCCTCGACCGCCTCGAACATTGTCGGTTCCCTTGTATGAGCTGTGTGAGCGGGCCTGCAGGACACAGACCCTTGGTTCGCTTCTCCGCCCGCTCACAAGCTTCGCGGACGGCCTGTCGTGCCGGAGGCACGCCCCTCGATCGGGGTCTCGGCCAGCCACTACGCCTGCTCGCGTGCGTCGCTCACGACAAAGCGCCGGTCCGGCCGCCCTTGGTCGAGGGCGGCCGACGACCGGCGCCTGCGGCTCGCTACTTCTTGGCGGAGCCGGCGTTCTTGCCGAAGCGGGCCTCGAAGCGGGCCACGCGGCCGCCGGTGTCAAGGATCTTCTGCTTGCCGGTGTAGAAGGGGTGGCAAGCGGAGCAGATGTCGGCTCGGATCGAGCCGTCGGTCTTGGTGCTGCGGGTGGTGAACGAGTTGCCGCAGGTGCAGGTGACCTGCGTCTCGACGTACTCCGGGTGGATGTCGCGCTTCAAGGGTTCTCCTAGGTTCGGGAGGGCGCCGGGTCGTGCCGCGGGATTGCGTCACGTGAACCGGGGCCGACGGACCAGTTTGCCAGGACCGGGCCGTACTCCCAAAACCGGGGGCGCACCCGAAGTATTCCGGCGGTGGTTCGGGGGCGCACCCGGGCCGTGGTCACGGCCGGGTCAGGGCCGTACGACGCCCCTTGGCCTCGGTGCTGTCACCCGCCGAACCCTGTGTGGCGCGGAGGCCGGCACCGGCGCGCCGGCCTTGAGGGCGTCCCAGACCTGCTGGGCCCGGCCGGTGAGCGGTACGACGCGGTTCGGGTCGGTGGTGTCGTAGGTGACCGGCATGGTGCTCATGGTGAGATCGCCTGCCTTGATCGCCTTTAGGCTCTCTGTCCTGTACTGGGGACGTTGGGCCATCCGGACCAGTTCCGGTTTGGGCGGAATGTGACGCGGCGGACACGACGAAGCCCCCGGCGTGTGCACGCCGGGGGCTTTGTTCGTGTCCGTCGTACCGGATCAGTCGCCGTTGCCGTTGCCGGGCGTGGTCTTGGCGATCTGCATCAGGAACTCGGCGTTGGACTTGGTCTGCTTCATCTTGTCCAGCAGCAGCTCGATGGCCTGCTGCGAGTCGAGCGCGTGCAGCACCCGGCGCAGCTTCCACACGATCGCCAGCTCGTCGTTGGCGAGCAGGATCTCCTCCTTGCGGGTGCCGGACGGGTCGACGTCCACCGCGGGGAAGATCCGCTTGTCGGCCAGCTTCCGGTCGAGCTTGAGCTCCATGTTGCCGGTGCCCTTGAACTCCTCGAAGATCACCTCGTCCATCCGCGAGCCTGTCTCGACCAGTGCGGTGGCCAGGATGGTCAGCGAGCCGCCGTCCTCGATGTTCCGCGCGGCGCCGAAGAACTTCTTCGGCGGGTAGAGCGCGGTCGAGTCGACACCACCGGACAGGATGCGTCCGGAGGCGGGAGCCGCGAGGTTGTACGCGCGGCCCAGACGGGTGATGGAGTCCAGCAGCACGACCACGTCGTGACCCAGCTCGACCAGGCGCTTGGCCCGCTCGATGGCCAGCTCGGCGACGGTGGTGTGGTCCTCGGCCGGGCGGTCGAAGGTCGAGGAGATGACCTCGCCCTTCACCGACCGCTGCATGTCGGTGACCTCTTCGGGACGCTCGTCGACGAGGACGACCATCAGGTGGCACTCGGGGTTGTTGCGGGTGATCGCGTTGGCGATCGACTGCATGATCATCGTCTTGCCCGCCTTCGGCGGCGAGACGATCAGGCCGCGCTGGCCCTTGCCGATGGGCGCGACCAGGTCGATGATCCGCGGCGTCAGGTTGTTCGGCTCGCTCTCCAGGCGCAGCCGCTCCTGCGGATACAGCGGGGTGAGCTTGCCGAACTCCGGTCGGGCGCGGCCGGTCTCTGGCGACATGCCGTTGACCGAGTCCAGGCGCACCAGCGCGTTGAACTTCTCGCGGCGCTCGCCGTCCTTGGGCTGGCGCACGGCGCCGGTGACGTGGTCGCCCTTGCGCAGGCCGTTCTTGCGGACCTGGGCGAGCGAGACGTACACGTCGTTCGGGCCCGGCAGGTAGCCGGAGGTGCGAATGAACGCGTAGTTGTCGAGGATGTCGAGGATGCCGGCGACCGGGATCAGCACGTCGTCCTCGGCCACCTGCGGCTCGCCGTACTCGTCACGGCCACGACGGCCACGACGGTCACGGTAACGGCCGCGCCGGCCACGGCGGCCGGCCGCGAACTCGTCGTCGCCGCCGTCCTGCTGGCGCTGCTGGCGGCCGCCCTGGTCCTGCCCGGCGCCGCCCTGGCCGCCCTGGCCGCCCTGGTTCTGGTCGCCACCGTCCTGGCGGTCACGGCGGTCGCGCTGACGATCGCGGCGGTCGTTCTTCTGGCCCCGCTCCCCGCGGTCGCGACGCCCGTCGCGGTCGCCCTGCTGCTCGCCACTGTCGGCCTTGCCCGCGGCCTGCCCGCCCTCCTGGCCGTCCTTGGTCTGGACGGCGGTGGCGGTGGCGGTGGCCGTGCCGGCCTGCGCGGATCCGGCGGACGCCGCCGCGGGCACGCTCGCGGCGGCCTGCTGCGCGACCTTCTCGGCGGCCTGCGGCTCATCGGCGGCGGCGCGGCGCGTACGGCGCTCACCCGCCTTGTCTCCGGCCGGCTGGCCGGGGATGTCGATCTGCTGCTGGCCCTCGGACTGCGGCGCGGACTTCTCGGCAGCAGCGCCGCTCTGGCTCTCGCCGGTGCGGGCCCGGGAGGTGGTCCGGCGCTTGGGCCGCTCGGCCGCACCGGTGTCGACGACGACGCCGCCGCCCGCCTGCCTCTCCTTGATGACCTCGATCAGCTGGCCCTTGCGCATACGCGCAGTGCCCCTGATCCCGAGTGCGGACGCAACCTGCTGGAGCTCGGCCAGCACCATGCCCTCGAGGCCGGTGCCCGACCGGCGGCGCCGCGTGGCGGTACCGGCGGCAGCGGCAGGCGCGGCAGAGGCGTCCGAAGCGGGCGCGGTGTCGTTGGCAGCGCCCATCAGATCGGTGGTGTCGCTCACGAAGGGTCCTTCCCTGGAGCGGGCGTCGGCCTGATCGGCTCGGCGACCGGTTGTGCTGTCCGGATTCGGGCTTTCGTTGCGCTGCCCGGATCCGGGGCGGTGGTCCGCCTGACGGCGGCAGAATTCATGCGTGGTTCCGGCGCGAAGAGGTCACACGGAGGTGGCGTATCGCTCGCACCGACTCCGGAGCGGGCTCGGCACTGCAAAGGCAGGCTGCTCAGGCAGTGTGGGAGGCTCCCGGAAGAATGACGGTCCCGAGACGGGACGCTCAACAGCGTGCCCTTGGGGCATCGTCTGCAGCATTGAGGTTAACACTACCGGATCCAACAAACATTCCCCCTCTCCGCGCCCGGCAATCGTGCATCGGGTTCGAGCCGGACCCGCCGCATGGGCCTGTCCTGCCGGTACGGGGCGCGGTTCCGCCGCGCGCAGTTCTTCCCTTGTCGTACACCGGCTCAAACCCCCAGATCATCGCAGGCCGGCTCCCGGCCCCGTTCCCTGCCCGGCGGCCGGGGCGCCGCCCGGGTCCGCGGGGCCCTTGCCCGTCAGCGGCAGGACGGCCGCTCCGTTCGCGTCGAGCGCGAGCCGCGCGGCGGCCCAGCCCTCCCCCGCCACCTGGGCGACCTTCTCCGCCTGCGCCTCCTCGGTGAGCGCAAGCACCGTCGGGCCCGCGCCGGAGATAACCGCCGGTACTCCGTCCGAGCGGAGGCGGTGCATCAGGGCGAGGCTCTCCTCCATCGCGGGTGCGCGGTACTCCTGATGGATGCGGTCCTCGGTGGCGGTGAGCAACAGCTCGGGGCGGCGGGTGAGCGCCTCGACGAGCAGTGCGGCGCGCCCGGCGTTGGTGGCAGCGTCCACGTGCGGCACGCTGCGCGGCAGCAGCCCGCGCGCGGTCTCGGTGAGCAGCGGCTGTCCGGGGACGAAGACCACCGGTACGACGGACGCGGCCGGGTCCATACGGACCGCGCGAGCCGCTCCGGCCTCCGTCCAGGCGAGGGTGAAGCCGCCCATCAGGCACGCGGCCACGTTGTCCGGGTGGCCTTCGATCTCGGTGGCGAGTTCGAGGAGCGCGGCGTCGTCGAGCTTGTCGGGGCCGCCTATCGTCACCGCGCGCGCCGCCGTGATGCCGGCGCAGATGGCGGCGGAGGAGGAGCCGAGGCCGCGCCCGTGCGGGATGCGGTTGGCGCAGACGATCTCCAGGCCGCGCGGCTGGCCTCCGAGCAGGTCGAAGGCGGTGCGCAGGGACCGTACGATCAGGTGCTTCTCGTCACGGGGCAGGGTGTCTGCGCCTTCCCCGGCGATGTCGACGTGGAGGCCGGAGTCGGCGACCCGGACCACGACGTCGTCGTACAGCCCGAGGGCCAGGCCGAAGGCGTCGAAGCCGGGTCCGAGGTTGGCGCTGGTCGCGGGGACGCGCACTCGGACGGCGGCGGCGCGGAAGGCGGGACCGGCCATCGGTGGATGACTCTCCTTGTGTGGGGCAAGTGCGGTACTGCCTCGGGGCCTTGGGCCTGGGTGGCCTGATGGGCGGCGCGAGGGCTTGTCCGTCACGTTCGACCGTCGCCCAGGGGCAGCGACGGCGGTGACTGGGGGCCAATGCCGGTGGCTGAAGCCGGTGGCATGAACCGGGACGGTACTCGGCGGTGCCGAGCCGATGAGTGCAGCCTATCGAAGGAAGGTTCTGCTGCGACATAGGGCGCATGGAGAGCGCGCGTTGCGTGTCGCACGCCGGAGCGTGCGCCCCATGTCGCATATGGGGACGTACGGGATGTGCGGGGCGCAGGGCCGATGGGCCAGGTGGTGGGGCTCAGGCGAGGCCGAGGCGCTCGGCGGCTGCGTCCGCGTCCACCGGGACGGTGATCGGCTGGGGGGCGCCGGCGACGGCCCAGTCGGGGTCCTTGAGCCCGTTGCCGGTGACGGTGCACACGATCCGCTGGCCGGGGTCGACCTTCCCCTCCTCGGCGGCCTTGAGCAGGCCGGCCACCGATGCGGCGGAGGCGGGCTCCACGAAGACGCCCTCGCGAGAAGCCAACAGCCGGTAGGCGGAGAGGATCTGACGGTCAGTCACCGCTTCGATGAGGCCGCCCGACTCGTCCCGCGCCGCCTCGGCGAAGGACCAGGAGGCCGGGTTGCCGATGCGGATCGCGGTGGCGATCGTCTGCGGGTTGCGCACCGGCTCGCCGCGGACGATCGGCGCCGCGCCCGAGGCCTGGAAGCCCCACATCCGCGGCCGGTGCGTCGAGATGGCCGGAAGGATGTGGCTCGAAGCGCCTCCGTTGAGGGTGGCGGCGGGCGACGGGCGCGCGTATTCGCAGTAGCCCTTCCAGTAGGCGGTGATGTTGCCCGCGTTGCCCACCGGGAGGATGTGGATGTCGGGCGCGTCGCCGAGCGCGTCGACGATCTCGAACGCGGCCGTCTTCTGACCCTCAATACGCGCCGGATTGACTGAATTGACCAGAGCGACCGGGTACTTCTCGGACAATCCACGGGCGAGATCAAGACAATCGTCGAAGTTCCCGTCCACCTGCAGGATGCGCGAGCCGTGCACCAGCGCCTGGCCCATCTTGCCGAGCGCGATCTTGCCCTGCGGCACCAGCACGGCACAGACCATCCCGGCGCGCACCGCGTAAGCGGCCGCCGACGCCGAGGTGTTGCCGGTGGAAGCGCAGATCACCGCCTGCGCGCCCTCTTCCTTGGCCTTGGAGATGGCCATGGTCATGCCGCGGTCCTTGAACGAGCCCGTGGGGTTGGCGCCTTCGACCTTCAGGTAGACGTCGCAGCCGGTGCGCTCGGAGAGCAGCTGCGCGGGAACGAGCGGGGTGCCACCCTCCAGCAGCGTGACCACGGGGGTCGCGGCGGTCACCGGGAGCCGGTCTCGGTACTCCTCGATGAGGCCTCGCCACTGGTGGGTGCCGGACATTCGGGGCACCGGGGGTTGCTCGACGGGTGCATTCATCTGGGTTACTCCCCTTCCACACGCATGATGCTCGCGACGCCGCGTACGGTGTCGAGTTTCCGCAGGGCCTCGACGGTTGCCGACAAAGCGGCGTCGGGCGCGCGGTGGGTGACGACGACGAGGATGGCGTCGCCGCCCGCCCGTCGCCCGCCCCTGGCCTTCGGCATGGGGGACCCCGCACCCTCAACGGAGGCGTCTACGGCGCCGCTGTAGTGGTCCTTGCCCTGCTGGCGGACGGTGTCGATGGAGACACCGTGCTCGGCGAAGACGGTGGCGACCTGGGCGAGAACACCAGGTTTATCCGCTACATCCAGATTGATGTGGTAGCGGGTGACCACCTCGCCCATCGGGCTGACCGGCAGCTGCGTATACGCGGATTCACCCACGCCGGTGGTGTTGGCCAGCTTGTTGCGGCACGCGGCGACCAGGTCCCCCAGCACCGCCGAGGCGGTGGGCGCGCCGCCCGCCCCCGGCCCGTAGAACATCAGCTGTCCCGCAGCGTCCGCCTCTACGAACACCGCGTTGTACGCCTCACGGACGGAGGCGAGCGGATGGGTGAGCGGGATCATCGCCGGGTGGACGCGAGCGGTCACCGACTGCCCGTTGGCGCTGCGCTCGCAGATCGCCAGCAGCTTGACCGTGCACCCCATCTGCTGGGCGGAGGCGATGTCGGCGGCCGTGACCTCGGTGAGGCCCTCGCGGTGGACGTCGCCGATGGTCACCCGGGTGTGGAAGGCGATCCCGGCGAGGATCGCGGCCTTCGCCGCGGCGTCGAACCCCTCGACGTCGGCCGTCGGGTCCGCCTCCGCATACCCCAGTGCCGTGGCCTCGTCCAGCGCCTCCGAATACCCGGCCCCCGTGGAGTCCATGCGGTCCAGGATGAAGTTCGTCGTCCCGTTGACGATGCCGAGCACCCGGTTGACCTTGTCGCCGGCCAGGGACTCGCGCAACGGCCTGATCAGCGGGATCGCGCCCGCCACCGCCGCCTCGTAGTAGAGGTCGACGCCGTGCTCCGCCGCCGCCGCGTGCAGGGTCGCGCCGTCGGCGGCGAGCAGCGCCTTGTTGGCGGAGACCACGCTCGCGCCGTGCTCGAACGCGGTGGTGATCAGGGTGCGCACCGGCTCGATACCGCCGATCACCTCGACCACGACGTCGATGTCCCCACGCTTGACCAGCGCCGTCGCGTCCGTGGTGATCAGCTCCGCCGGCACCCCGCGGCGCACCCGGTCCGGGCGCCGCACCGCGATCCCGGCCAGCTCCACCGGGGCACCGATGCGCGCGGCGAGGTCGTCCGCGTGCGTCGTCATGATGCGCGCGACCTCGGAGCCGACAACCCCGCAGCCCAGCAGCGCCACCTTCAGCGGACGCGTACGCATCATCCGACCTCGCTTCTCAACGGCTCAACAGCTCCGACAGCACGTGATGTGGGATCCAGTCTCACCCACCGGACGGGAAATTCCGTCCCGCGTCCAATATCCGAGACCAAGATCTTGCTAGCCGACATCGAGACGCAGGAGATCCTCCTCCGTCTCGCGCCGGACGATCAGGCGCGCCTGCCCGTCCTTGACCGCGACCACCGGCGGACGCAGCGCGTGGTTGTAGTTGCTCGCCATGGAGCGGCAGTACGCCCCTGTCGCCGGCACCGCGAGCAGGTCGCCCGGCGCCAGGTCAGCGGGGAGGAAGGCATCCCGCACGACGATGTCACCGGATTCGCAGTGCTTGCCGACGACACGGGAGAGCATCGGCTCGGCATCCGAGGTGCGGGAGACGAGCGCGACGCTGTACTCCGCGTCGTAGAGCGCGGTACGGATGTTGTCCGACATTCCGCCGTCCACGCTCACATACGTACGCAACGTCTCCAGCGGCTTGGTCGTGCCGACCTCGTACAGGGTGAAGGTCGTCGGCCCGACGATCGCCCGGCCCGGCTCGACCGAGAGCCGCGGCACCGCGAGCCCGGCGGCCGCGCACTCGCGGGTGACGATCTCGGTGAGCGACTTGGCGATCTCGTGCGGCTCGCACGGGTCGTCGTCCGGGGTGTACGCGATGCCGAGGCCGCCGCCGAGGTCGATCTCCGGCAGCTCCACGCCGTGCTCGTCACGGATCTGGGCGAGGAGGGCGACGACGCGGTGCGCGGCCACCTCGAACCCGGACATGTCGAAGATCTGCGAGCCGATGTGGGAGTGGATGCCGACCAGTTCGAGCGAGCCGTGCCCGAGGACGCGGCGCACCGCCTCCGCGGCATGCCCGCCCGGCAGCGCGATGCCGAACTTCTGGTCCTCGTGAGCGGTCGCGATGAACTCGTGCGTGTGCGCCTCGACACCCACGGTGACGCGGATCTGCACGCGCTGGCGCCTGCCGAGCCGCTCGGCGATGCCGGCGACGCGCGCGGTCTCCTGGAACGAGTCGAGGACGATCCGGCCGACACCGGCCTCGACCGCCCGCTCGATCTCGGCCACCGACTTGTTGTTGCCGTGCAGCGCGATGCGCTCCGCAGGCATCCCTGCGGACAGGGCGGTGGCCAGCTCGCCGCCCGAGCAGACGTCGAGATTCAGCCCTTCTTCGTAGAGCCAGCGCACGACGGCCCGGGAGAGGAAGGCCTTGCCCGCGTAGAAGACGTCGGCCTGCCCGCCGAACGCCTCGTGCCAGGCACGGCAGCGGGCGCGGAAGTCGTCCTCGTCGAGGATGTAGGCGGGGGTGCCGAACTCCTCGGCGAGGCGCACGACGTCGATGCCCCCGACCGTGACGACGCCGTCGGTGTTGCGGGTGACGGTGCGGGACCAGACGCGCGGGTCGAGCGCGTTGAGGTCGGCGGGCGGCGCTGCGCTCGTCATGGAGCGCCCTTCGGGCAGTACGTCGGCGTGGCGGGGACCGGCGGGGTGTGCGGAACGGGACATGGTGCTCTGAAGCTCCTCAGAGATGTACGGGGGCGCTGATGCCGAGCAGGGTCAGGCCGCCTGCGAGCACCGCGCCGGCTGCTTGGGCGAGGGACAGCCGGGCACGGTGGGCGGCCGAGGGTTTCTCGTCGCCGCGCGGCAGCACCGGACACAGGTCGTGCATCTGCCAGAACGCATCCGCCGTCCGTTCGAGATGACGGGCGACGCGGTCGGGGCCGCGGTGCCGGGCGGCCGTCTCGACGATGCGCGGGAAGTCGGCGACGGCGCCGATGAGCTCCGTCTCGGCCGGGTGGTGGTAACCGCCGTCGGGAGCCGGATCGATGCCCAGGTCATGGGCGTTGCGCAGCAGGGCGCGGGTGCGGGAGTGCGCGTACCGGACGCGGAAGAGCGGGTTCGACTCACGCTGGGCGAGCAGCTCGGACCGCGCCTGCGGGCCGAGCCGGGGTTCGTCCTCGGGCGCCGGGCGCAGGAGTGCCCACCGTGCGGCGTCGCGGCCGAGGTGCGGCAGGGGGTCCTCCGCTACAGGGACGGGGCGCACGCGGACGGGCTCTCCGTGCGGGCCCGTGTCGGCCCGGCCCGTGTCGGCCCCGCACGCCCGCAACAGCGCTCCGACGGCCTCGGCGACGACGGCGGCGCGGGGCTCGCCGTCATGGGCGAGGGCGACGCGGGTGCCGGCGAGCGAGGCGTTGCGGCCGTATCCCGGCCCCTGCGCGACGACGTCCCGCACCAGCCGGGCGTGGGCGGCGGCCCGCAGCGTGATGTTGAGGAACCCGGGGCCCTCGACGTCCACCTGGGCGATCCCGGGGCACGCGGCGAGGCGCCCGGCGAGCACCTCTGCGACCTGACGCGGGCGACACCCGGCGGGCCCGGCCAGCCGCAGCGCGACGTTGGTGGCGTAGTCCCCCCGTCTGTGCCCGGGCGGCCGCTCGACGACGACCCGCTCGGGAACATCCACCCGCAGCTCGTCCGCCTCGACGGCACGACGGACCGCGGACAGCACGGTCCGGGAGAGCTCGGCGGGGGTCACAGGGCAAGCGTAGGCGAGGTGGGGGGTGACTTAGCGAATGCGTTTCGCCGTACGGACGGTAGGGACGCAATCGGGGGCGCCGTGGCCGGATCGTCTCAGCACCGTGGCGTGGACGCTCGGGCATCCGCCGCGCGCGGCCCCCTCGCGGGCATCAGCCGCCGCACCAGCCGCACCAGCTCCGTCGGCTCGAACGGCTTCCCGAGGAATGCGTCCACCCCGATCCGCTCTCCCCCCTCGACATCGCACCGGCTGCACGCACTGACGATCGCGATCGGCAGATGCGCCGTCCGCGGGTCCGAGCGCAGCCGCGCCGCCGTCCGCAGGCCGTCGAGCCGCGGCATGACGACGTCGAGCGTCACGACATCCGGCCGCACCTGATGCACGACGTCCAGGCACTCCGCGCCATCGCCCGCGGTCACGACCTCGAAGCCCTCCAGCTCGAGATTGACCCTGATCAGCTGTCGGATGACCTTGTTGTCGTCCACGACGAGCACCCGACCGGACATCCCATGCACAGCTGAAGCCTAGGCGCGCCCCTCCGGTTGCGTCCGCGTTTTTCCCACTTCTTCCCCGTCCGAGGGAGCTTTCTGACCCCGCCGCATACCCCCGCGACAACCGGGGTACCACGCACCGCCCCCAGCCGCCCCACACACCGCAAAAACCCTGTACACGCGCACCCTCCGCAAGCTGGTAGGGTTCTACCCGTCGCCGCCACAGCGAATGACACGCCCCCGTAGCTCAGGGGATAGAGCAACGGCCTCCGGAGCCGTGTGCGCAGGTTCGAATCCTGCCGGGGGCACTTCGCACGAAGTGCCCAAAGACCCCGTGACCAGCGGAGACGCCAGGTCCGGGGTTTTCGCGTGTACGCAGCCGGATGCCGCCGTGAGCGGCCGTATGTCGGGCGCTGTGGACTATTTGTGGACGGGATCTTGGACCCGTCCACCCAGGTCAGCCCCAGAAATACCGAAACCCCGGACGGGCCGTCCGGGGTCCACTGTGTCTCGCGAGTGAGGGGCGAATAAGGCCGTCGGCTCATAGTCCGGGCTCACCCCCGTCATCTACGACCAGAACTCGTTCACCGCATCCAGGTCCTCGACGCACTCGTCCAGGTCGGTTGCCTTCTCGCCGACGATCCTGAACACGATGCCGCCCATTTGGTCCAGCTTCTTACCGCCTCGCTCGGCCGTGACGCGGTGGACGGCCATCACGTGTCCCCTGCCGTCCACCATCAGGTTGCGCAGCTCCACCCGGAGGGTGCCCCCGGTCTCCTCGGCGAGCCTCCCGAAGTGGGTGAGGACGGCGTCCAGCCCCTTGTGGTCACCCGAAAGAGGATGCGTGCCCGGGGAGTGATAGGTGGCGTCCTTGGCGATGATCTGTGACAGCGTGTCCGCGTCCGCCCGCGAGAAGGCTTCGTAGCCCCTGCGAACCAGTGTGGCGTTCGGGTGTTCAGCCATGACAAATCCGACCTTTCTGATGGAATTTCCTGATATTCATCACCATCTCACCGATACTTCGGACAGGCCAACCGGTGGCTAGTCACGGTATTGGGTCTAGCCTGCGCCGGCGAGTTCGAGGAGCAGGTGGAGGTCGCGGGCGGCGTCGAAGGCCGACAGGCCGGCGGCGATGAGGACGACCGCAGTGGCGGCCAGAGGCAGCAGGCGAAGTTCAGGAGGCGGGGCGAGCAGGGCCGCGACGCGCCGGGGTACGGGGCCTGCGGACTTGAGGGCGTCGCGTCGCCCGATCAGGCCGAGGGCGGCGGCCGGGATGCGGCGGCGGGCGGGGGCGTGCTTGGTGGCGAGAGCGGCCTTTCCGACAGTGCGGGCCACTCGGTGCCGGTCGCCGAAGACGGTGGCGGCGTGTTCGTCGGCCCAGCGTTCCACCGTGTACGTCACGGCGGTGGCCAGCGGACGCAGGAACGGGTTGGCGGCGGCGCCGAGTTGGGCGGACGCGACGAACAGGTAGTGGTGGGCGGTGAGATGGGCGCGTTCGTGGGCGAGCAGGATGTCGCGCTCGGTGGTGTCGAGAGAGCTGAGCATGCCGGTAGAGACCACGATGCGGCCGGGGAGGCCGGGGATGGCATAGGCGTCGGGGGCGGGGTCCTCCATGACGGCGAGCTGGTCGGGGCCGGGCATGCAGGCGGCGTCGAGTCCGGCGGCGAGCAGGGCGCGCAGGCGGCGCCAGAGCATGCGCACTGCTGTGGCGGCCGTGACGACGAGCAGCAGCCCGGCCGCTGCGGCGATGCCGAGCGAGACTGGGTCGTTGTGCTGGATGACGGCGGCTGACCAGTGGCCCAGGTCGGCGACGAGTGGGATGCGGGCCAGACCGGTCAGGGCGAGCACGGCCAGCGCGACCCAACTTGCCGCGGCCAGGACGACAGCGGAAATGGTGAGCGTCCAGGTGGCGGCGCGCGGTTCAAGCCGGTTGCCCAGCGGCCGGGCGAAGACGCCCGCGAGTACGGGGCACAACAGCGGCAGGAACATGGCCAGCTGCACGAGGTCAGCCTCCCCGCGCGCCGGTGCCCAGGTCGGCGCCTCCGTCTCCGTCGAGCAGCCGACGCAGCAACTCCTCGTCGCTGGTGGACAGCTCGTCGACGAAGCGGGAAAGCACCGACTCCCGGTCCGGGCCGCCCTCCATGACCTGGCGCATCCGCCGCGCGGTCAGGCCTGAGGCATCGGTGACGGGTGCGTACGCGTACGCCCGGCCGCGTTTGGTGCGCGTGAGCATTCCCTTGTCGTGCATCCGGGACAGAATCGTCACCACGGTGCTGTAGGAGAGTCCCCCGCCGAGTCGCTCCAGGGCCTCGGCGGGCGTCAGCGCCTGCGGCGACGACTGCAGGGCGGCCAGCACCTCCGCCTCCAGCGCACCGCTGGGCCGTCGCCCGCCCGCGGCCGCCGGCCGATGCCGGTCCGGTCCCATGGGGTGCCCTCCCTCCGATCTCCATTCGGTTCCGCGGCCAGAGGCCAGCAGCCAGCAGCCAGCAGCCAGCAGCCGCAACTTCTACATCACCGTAGAACCTATACCCGCCCGAACGTGCACGGAGCGACGGACACCCGGGCTAACTTCTACGCCACTGTAGATGTTAGTCTGCCGTTCACCTTGCAGCTGCTCAGTGTTGTGCGGCTGTTCCTCGACTTCGAAAGAGCGCGCTTGATGACAGCTCACTCTGCGGTCCAACTGGCCTTCGACGGTGCCGGGATCGACGGTTCGCTGTTCACCTCGATCACCGATTTCGCCAAGGCCACCAAGTGGCTCAACACGCCGCTTGACTTGTGGACCAATGCGGGCCTGGCGGTGTTCGCGGTGCTGATGATCGTGGGTTGGTGGAACGCCCGTCGCCGCGATACCGCGGCCATGGCCGTGGCGCTGGCCGCACCGGTGAGCGTCGGGACCGCCTTCGCCGTCGCCGAGGTGATCAAGAAGTTCGTAGCCGAGGTGCGGCCGTGCTACTCGTTGCCGCACGACTATTTCGTCTCGGCCTGCCCGGCGCCGAACGACTACGCCTTCCCCAGCGGCCACACCACCGTGGCCACGGCGACGGTTGCAGCGCTGTTCCTGCTCGACCGCCGCCTCGCCGTGATCGCCACGGCCTTCGCCATGTTCGAGGGTTTCACCCGCGTCTACCTCGGCGACCACTACCCGCACGACGTCATCGGCGCCGCCGTCATCGCCATGCCCGTGGCCTACGTGACCAGCGTTGCCCTGCGCCGCTGGGCGGCCGGGCTGGTCGGCTCCCTGCGTCAGGGGGCACTCCAGCCGCTGCTCACGGCCGGCCCTTCCGGCGTGCACGCCGCACGCTGAACTCCCGTCGGTGCCGTTGATTGCGACTCACTGCCGCTCGGCGGACAGGCGGGTCAGCGGGTCAGCCGATGACGTTGAGCAGGATCTCGCCGTCGGGGCCGGTTGCCACCCGCTGCACGGCAGGGTCGGACGGTACCAGGCCCCCGTCGTGGGCAGTCTGGAGAATCCGCCGCACGTAGTAGGCGCGCAGATGCGCAGCCGCTCCTCGCGCGACGCGCCCGGGGCGAAGTAGCGGTTGGCGTCGTCGGTGCGCTGTTGCTGATCCCCCAGGAAGACGTCGGGGTAGGCGGATTCGACGATGTAGGCGCCGTAGGCGGGGAACCCGCCGCTGAGCGTGGCGAGCACGGCGGCTCCTGCGAAGAGCAACGGCCCTCCGGCGTCGCCGAGTTCATGCCCTGATCCGGCGGCGCAACGCCTGATACGGCGAACGGCACCGGGCTCACGCATGGCGGGCATCCTTGCCGGTCACGGCCGTCCCGACGATGTCACGCCGGAGATGTCACCCGGAGCACCCCTCACGTGGCGCAGGTCACATGGAGCCAGGCGTGAACTTCTACATCATGTAGTAGCTTGAACGGAGCCGCCCTCCCCTGCAACGCCAGGAGCACCCTTGACCACAGCCTCCGTTCCCCGCATCCGCACCGCGAAGGAGTGGAGCGACGTCCAGCTGCTGCATGCCCTGGAAGAGGCGGTCGAAACCGAACTCAACCGCCATCTGGAGGCCGCCAGGGAGTGGATGCCCCACGAGTACGTTCCGTGGAGCGACGGCCGCAACTTCGACGGGATCCTCGGCGGTGAGGCATGGTCGCTGGATCAGTCGAAGGTCACCGACGTCGCCAGGACATCGCTGGTCGTCAACCTGCTGACCGAGGACAACCTGCCCAGCTACCACCACGAGATCGCGACCCTCTTCGGGCGCGACGGCGCCTGGGGCACCTGGGTTCACCGCTGGACCGCGGAGGAGGGCAGGCACGCCATCGTCATGCGCGACTACCTCCTCGTCTCCCGCGCCGTCGACCCCGTGGAGCTCGAACGACTGCGCATGCAGCACATGTCGACCGGATTCGAGGCCGACAACAGCCACAGCGTGCTGCACCAGATCGCCTACGTGGCCTCCCAGGAGCTGGCCACCCGCGTCGCGCACCGCAACACCGGGCGCGCCTCCGGCGACCCGGTCTGCGACCGGATGCTCGCCCGGATCGCCACCGACGAGAACCTCCACATGGTCTTCTACCGCAACCTGCTGGGCGCAGCCCTCCAGCTCGCGCCCGACCAGACGATGCGCGCCATCGCCGATGTGGTGACCGGCTTCCGCATGCCCGGCCACGGGATGCCGGGCTTCGAGCGGGCCGCCGCCCGGATGGCCATCGGCGGGATCTACAACCTGCGCATCCACCACGACGATGTACTCCAGCCGGTCCTCCGCCACCTGAAGGTGCTGGAGGTCGGCGGGCTCGGCCCGGACGGTCTGCAGGCCCAACAGGAGATCGGGATGTTCATGGGCGGCCTGAACGACCAGGCGGCCAGATTCGAGGAGCGCCGGGAGGCGCTGCTGGCCCGCCGCCGCACGAGCTGAACCGCGGGCCCGCCGGGCACGCCCTCGTCGCCCCTCGCCGCGCAGGTGGTGGGCCTCTTGATCCGTCGACGGGCAGGCGCCGGAGTATCGGCAGGCATACCGTGGGCATGAGAGCACCTTCGGGCCGAGTCGATCTGGAGGAGCCGTCATGGAGGAGCAATTCGTCTGGATCACGGCGCGCCGCATCAAGCCGGGGACGCTGGACGATTTTGAAGGGGCGTGGCGCCCGGAACCCGCCCCTCAGGGCCTGCGCCGCGCCTTCGCGTACTGGTCCGAGGACGGTGCGGAGATCATCGGTGTTTCGTTCTGGGACACCAGGGAATCGTGTGACGCGTACCGCGCCTCGGAGGCGGAGGTGCGACGGCGCCAGGCCATGGCCCCGTACGTCGTCGAGGAGCGCGAAAGCTTCTACCGGGGGCGCGAACTGGCCATCCCGGTGCGGTAGTCACGCCCTGTGCCTCGGCCGCGGTCACGGGGCGACCGGGTCGCGCCGACCGGAGCGCAGCATGCCCGAGGGCTTAGTCTCGCTGCCATGGCTATCCCCCAGTTCCTGGCCGAGTTGCGGTCCGTTGTCGGTACGCGTCCCCTGTGGCTCTCAGGTGTCACCGCAGTCGTCCTCGACGACGAAGGGCGGGTGCTGCTCGGGAAACGGGCCGATACCGGTGAGTGGGCACTGATCAGCGGAATCATCGATCCCGGGGAGCAGCCCGCCGATGCGGCGGCCCGGGAGTGCTGGGAGGAGACCGGCGTACTGGTGGTTCCGGAACGGATCAGCTCGGTCGGCGTCTCCCCGGAGATCGAGTACGCCAACGGGGACCGGGCGCAGTACCTGGACATCACCTTCCGGTGCCGTGCGGTCGGTGGTGAGGCGCGCGTCAACGATGACGAGTCACTCGACGTCGGCTGGTTCGCGCTGGACGCGCTGCCCGAGCTCTCCGGGAGCGCGCGGCGGCGGCTGGCGCTTGCGCTGGACGAGACGCAGGCGGCGGCCTTCGACTTCTCCGGAGTGCCGGCCGCGGCCGAGTAGCACCGCTGGGCACGGCGTCGCAGGTCAGCGCGGGTGGCCGGCGCAGCGGACGGCGATTGTCAGTGGTGGGTGCCAAGCTGAGGGCGTCAAGGGAATCCGCCCGGGGTCCTCGTGCAGGCGGGCGGTTCCGCGATGGAACACGCACGCCTCGGAGGCTCAGGGTCATGCTCACCACAAACTACGTGCCCGGCGCACCCGTCTGGGTCGACCTCAGCACGCCTGACATCCCTGCCACGGCCGCGCACTACCAGGCCCTGTTCGGCTGGGAGTTCCAGTCCGCCGGGCCTGACGCCGGCGGCTACGGAATGTTCGTGCTCGACGGCAAGACGGTCGCGGCCGTGGGTCCGTGTTCGGAGGAGGGTGCCGCCTCCGCATGGACGGTGTACTTCCATACGCCGGACGTGGATGCGACGGCCAAGGCGGTCGAACAGGCAGGAGGGGTGGTCCGGTTCGGGCCGTTCGACGTCTTCGACCGAGGTCGGATGGCCGGCTTCACCGATCCCACCGGCGCCGAGTTCGCCGTCTGGCAGCCCGGGAAGACCAAGGGCCTGGACGCGGTCAACGATCCGAACACCCTGTGCTGGACGGAGCTGCACACCACCGATCCGGAGCAGGCGAAGTCCTTCTACCACTCGGTCTTCGACTGGGAGAGCCAGGACGCTCCGATGGGGGGCTTCACGTACACCGTTGTCAGCCCGTCGGGCGGCGGGCAGGAGGCGAGCCAGGGCGGGATCATGGGGCTCAGCGACGAGGCGCGGAGCGCGGGGGCGACGGCGCACTGGCTGCCGTACTTCGAGGTGGCGGACTGCGATGCGGTGGTGGCCAAGGTCTCCGGAATAGGCGGCACCGTCCTCATGGGGCCCGCCGATCTCGAAGGCGTCGGGCGGATGGCGGCCCTGCGCGACCGCTACGGCGCGGCGTTCTCGGTGATCACCAGCGCCTCCGCCTGACGGGCAGGGCGGGAGACACTGGGGACATGTGCCGCAGTATCAAGACGCTCCGACCGCCCGCGATGCCCGGGGCCGGCGAGGAAGACATCCGGGCGGCGGCGTTGCAGTACGTACGCAAGGTATCCGGGTTCCGCGCACCCGCAGCGCACAACCGGCTGGTCTTCGATCAGGCCGTGGACGCGGTGGCGGAGGCGACGCGGCAGCTTCTGGAGGGGTTGGAGGTGAGGGGCGTCACCGGCCCGGCGGCAGGTAGGCCGACCAGCCGCTGACGAGTCGCGATCCGGTGAGCTGGTGGCGGACCCAGTGCGGCGCGTACGAGGGTGCCGCGCCACCGGGTGGCACGAGGACGGCGACTGTCTCGTGAGCGCCCGCGCGCAGCGCATCCGGGCCGGAGACCATCGAGGAGTCGGTCAGCAGGTTGGAGGAGACGGACGAGGAGCAGCCGGCGTCGTACGCGATCGGCTCGGTGTTGCCGGCGACCAGGCACGGGGGGTGGACGCCTGCGCGGTGGAGGGCGTCGGCGAGCGCGCGGTAGTGGTCGTTGTCGTGGCCGAGGTTGAGGGCGTGGCGGCGCGCGAGCTGCTCCTGGAACGACAGGTGCTGCCCGAAGACGGCGGCCGCGAGGAGGACGGCCGCCACGCCCCAGGGGGTGGGACGGGCCCGTACGGCGTTCAGGCCCTGCGCGATGAGCCCGGCGACCGGCAGTGCGAGCAGCGCGTAGGCGGGGAGGAGGAAACGCGGCGCCGAATAGTTGATCATGAAGAGGTAGGGGACGGAGAGCGAGAGCGCACACACCACTGGCGTCACCGTCACCGCGCCCCGGCCTGGACCGCCCTGCCTGAGCGGACCGCCCTGCCTGAGCGGCCCGCCCGCCCGCGCGGCCGCCGGTGACGCCAGTGCCGCCAGGACCAGCACGGGGATGGCCAGCCACCACAGGACGTCGCCGAGGGGCGGGTAGCCCACGAGGCAGGGGCGGCACAGCAGCGGACCGTCGGCCGCGCGCAGGGCGTTGGCGACGTTCCACGTCAGCCCTACGCCGCCCTCGATGACGCCGGAATCGGCGAGCCGTTGCTCCACCCCGCCGAAGCGTACGTATGCCTCCGTCACCCACTCGGCGAGTCCCGCGCCGAGCCCGGCGGCGACGGCCGCCGCCACGCCGGGGCGGCGCCAGGCGCGTACCAGCAGGGCTGCGCCCAGCAGCGGCAGGGCCAGATAGGCACCGTCGGGTGCGCGGACGAGTGCCGCCCAGCCGACGGCGAGAGCGAGGCCGAGGAGGTGACGGGGGCGCGGCCGCTCGTGGACTGCGCGCAGGAAGAGGCCGACGGCGGCCACGGCGCTGAACGCCACCCAGATGTTCGGCATCAGTTGCGCGCCGTAGTCGACGGTCACCCACAGCGTGGCGAAGAGGAGCGCGGCGAGTGCGGCGGTGCGGGCGCCGATGAGGCGGCGCCAGGTCCCGAAGGCCGCGTGGAGCAGGATCCCGGAGACGACGGCGAGACAGAGGCGGATGACCAGCGGGTTCGAGGTGAACAGGGCCACGGGAGCGCCGAGCAGGGAGACACCGCGCGAGCGCGGGGCGCTGAAGAACGTGGCGACGGAGTGCGGGTCGATCTGTGAGAAGTAGATCGACTCGTCCCAGGCGAGACTCCGGTGGTTGACGGGGACGGTGAGGACGAGCTGGGCGAGGACGTAGACGACGGCGACGGCGGCGAGCTGCCGGTGGTTGTGCTCGCGCGGCCGGTGGTCGGGGCGCGGTGCGGTGGCGGGGGTGCCGTTCCTGTGTCGGATCCGGTGTCGGAGCGGACCGGCGAGTGTCATGGCTCTCCTGGTCGTGTGACGCAAAGCCTGTCGTACTTCCTTGAACCACGACAATCATGGATTAACAGACCGCGGAAGAGGCGGTATCGCCACGAAGCAATGGCCGGTGCTCATACGGGCGATGAGCACCGGCCACGCGGTCACGGACCGGTCGGGGGCGGTCCGGGGCCGGTCGGCTACGACTGGGAGAGGGTGAAGTGGTCGAAGTCGGTCTCGCCGATCGTGCCGGAGTTGTGGGCGGTGGAGAACAGACCGACGTCCTGTGTGGTGGCGGCGCTCGGCACCGAGACGGTGTCGATCAGGGTCCACGTCTTGTCGTCCGTCGAGTAGTAGCCGCTGTACGACGTGCCGTTGCGCACGAGCTTCAGCCACGTGGGGTAGGAGGCTGTGCCGAGCCCTTCGTTGGACGGGGCGCTGTTGGAATCGAGTTGGCCGTTGCCGGTCGAGTCCCACTGCACGACGTAGCCATGGCCGGGCGTGACCGCGACGATCAGATAGCCGGGTGAGGTGTTGGCGGCGGTGATGTCGTTGCGCACCATGATGCCGGCCTTGGCCCAGGCGTTGGTGTCGCTCTGCGAGGTGATCTCGACGGTCGCGACGGTGCCGTTCTGCTCCGCGCCCTGCTGGTAGATCGCTCCGTACTCATTGGTCGAGCCGAAGACGTCCGCACCGGAGGCGCGGACGCCGAGCTCCGTGCCGACCTGCCCGAAGTCCGCCGTCGTCGACGCGACCGTCCTGTACGGGGCCTGGACAGGCGAGCTCACCGTGACGCTCTGGCTGCCGTTCCAGCTCTGTTGCGTTCCGGCGGGCCAGGTGTAGGTGACGCCGTCGGTGGCCGTGCCGGTCTCGAAGAGCTGTGCCGCGGTGGGGGCTTTCACCTGGAAGGTGGCCTGGACGGTGCGGCCGGTCGGCACCGCCGCGAAGGTCGTGGGGGTGCTGGGGGTGGCCGACCACCCTGCGGGCAGGCGCAGGGCGAGCCGGACGCCCTGGGCCGGTTCGCGGCCGTTGTCGGTGAAGGACTCGGTGGCCGTCACGGTCTGGCCGGAGGCCACCTCGGACAGGCCGCTCAGGGAGAGGGTGGTGCTGGGGGGCGCCGCCGCGGGGTTGCTCGCCGGTGTCGCCCGGTACAGCGCGACGCCGTGGGAGGGAATGGTGGCGCTGATGGTGCCCGCGGTCTCCGTCGTCTTGTGGCTCCACAGGTCGTTCAGCAGATACGACGGCGCCGAGGAGAGCCCGGCCGCGGAGGCCGTGGTCGAGATGGTCTCGGTCGACGACCCGGTGTTGAACAGCGCGACGATCGCGTCGCCGTTGCTCTCCTTCTTCACGAAGACCTGTTCGGTGCTGCCGTTGACGATCCGGGAGGCGTCGATGCCGTCCTGGTCGACGGCGAGCACATCGGTGTTCTTCAAATAGTCGAGGTCGGTGGGGTCGAGGCTGGTCAGGTCCGTGCCAAGGATCAGCGGGGAGGCGGCCATCGCCCACAGGCTCATCTGGGTCTGCCGTTCGACGGGTGTCAGACCGTCGTTGCTGCCGTTGCCGACCTCGGTGGAGTCGTAGTCGTTGAACGCCCCGGGCCCGCCGTACGGCTGCCACGCGGCTACCTGGTTGAACCGGCCCGCCACATTGTTCCAGTCGGTGAGCGGATAACTGCTGCCGCCCGAGCCGCAGTAGCACTCGATGTCGCCGCCGGTGCGCCAGCCATTGGCGTACTGCTCCCAGGTGGAGGCATTGGAGACGGACAGGCTGTTGGAGAGTTCGAGGTGGATCGGGCGGCCGGTCTGCCGCAGGGCGTTCGACCATGCCTCGACGTCCGGGATGTCCCAGGAGCCGACGCCGTCGATCTTGACGTAGTCCACGCCCCAGGACGTCATCTCGTCGGCCCAGGAGTTGATGAACGCCTGGGCTCCGGGCTTGCTGTAGTCGATGCCGACCATGCCGCCGCAGTTGTAGTTCTTCTCCGACACGCTTGGCTCGGCGATGTCGTCGGCGTGGTAGGACGTGCCCTGGATGGGCGTGTTCTGGGCGACGGCCTGCTTCGAGATGCCGGGTGTGACGTAGAGGCCGAACTTCAGGCCGTCGGCGTGCACGTGGTCGGCGACGGCCTTGATCCCGTTCTCCGAGCCGGAGGACGGGAACTTGGCGGGGTCGGTCACCCAGCGGCCGTACTGGTCCACGTTCGGGCCCTGACTGCCGGGGCATTCGTAGTAGAAGTCGTCGAGGTTGACGTACTGGTAGCCCTCTTTGGCCAGGCCGCTGGACTTCATCGCGTCCGCCTGGGCGTCGATCGCCGAAGCGGTCGGGTGGCTGCGCAGGAAGCTCCAGCTGCTCCAGCCCAGCGCAGGCTTGAGGCCGACGCCGTTGTTCTCGGCGTTCGCGGACGGGGCACTGGACGCAAGCGCGGCTCCGGCCAGCGTCAATGTCGCGGTCAATGCGGCCATCACCGCACGTATGTGTCTAGGCATCGTCTCCCCTTGAGTGGCAGGTTCCGCCTCTGATGGGTCATCACGATCCTCCAGGGGACACCAAAGTTAAACGTGTCCGAACAAAATCACAAGGAGTCGTGCGCCGTGGGCCTTGACAGGCGGATCTCTCGGCGGTGGTATCTGGAAGCTCACGTTTGGTTGTGTTCCACCCATCACACCCCTCGGGAGGGGTCATGGCACAGTCAACCTCCGGCGGACACCAGCTGTCCCGGCGTTCCCTGCTGCGCACGGCGGCGCTCGGCACGGGCGCTCTGGCGCTGCCGCCGGTTCTCACCGCCTGTAGCAGCGGCTCCGGAAGCGGCGGTTCCGGCACCGACAGCAAGACCGTCAGCTTCGGGTCGAACGCGGCCGTGCCGGAGCCGAAGGGTGCATACGAGACCGTGTTCGCGGCGGCGAAGTCGGCCACCGGCATCTCGGTCGACGTCAACTGGGTGGACCACAACACCTTCCAGCAGAACATCACCACGTATCTGCAGGGCAATCCGCAGGACGTATTCAACTGGTTCGCGGGCGAGCGCATGCAGTTCTTCGCCGGGCAGGGCCTGCTCAGCACCGTCGACGACGTGTGGTCCGCGATCGGCTCCAACTACACCGACGCCATGAAGGCGCAGAGCAAGGGGACCGACGGGCACTACTACTTCGTGCCGTTCGACTACTACCCGTGGGCCGTCTTCTACAACAAGAGCCTGTGGCAGTCGAAGGGCTACACCGCCCCCACCACTTGGGACGAGTTCACCGCGCTGGCGAAGAAGATGAAGTCGGACGGGCTGATCCCGATCGCCTTCACCGACAAGGACGGCTGGCCCGCGATGGGCACGTTCGACTACCTGAACATGCGCATGAACGGGTTCACCTTCCACATCAACCTCATGCGCAGCGGCCAGGGCTGGAACTCCCCGCAGGTCAAGGCGGTGTTCGACCAGTGGCGTGAGCTGATCCCGTACTACTCGCCGGGCTTCCTCGGCCTGACCTGGCAGGAGGGTGCGCAGCAGATCCTCAACAAGCAGGCCGGGATGATGGTCCTCGGCCTCGACCAGATCGGCACCATCTTCACCGGCTCCAACGCCGGCAACCTGGGCTTCTTCCCGTTCCCGACAGTCAACCCCAGCTACGGGCAGGACGCCGTCGAGGCCCCGATCGACGGGTTCATGATGGTCAAGTCGCCGAAGAACCACGACGGTGCGGTCAAGCTGCTCGAATACCTCGGCACGGCCAAGGCCCAGCAGATCTGGCTCGGCTCCAACCCGGCGGACATCGCAACCGCCAACGGCGTGGACACCTCCAAGTACACGCAGCCGCAGACCGATGCCATGAAGCTGATCCAGGGCGCGAAGCAGATCTCGCAGTTCATGGACCGCGACACCCGGCCCGACTTCGCCGACCCGGTGATGCTCCCGCAGATCCAGTCGTTCCTGAACGACCCGGGCTCGATCTCCGGGATCCTCTCCAACATCGACAAGCAGGCCAAGTCGATCTGGGCGAGCAACGGATGACGACCGTCCAGGATGCACGCAGCGCGCCGCCGTCCGCGCGTACGGGGACCGGCCGGGGGCGCCGCCGCTCACGACGGCTGACCTCACACGACCGGATCACGCTGACGCTGATGGGCGGCGTGCCGACGCTGCTGACCGTGGGGCTGGTATGGCTACCGGCCCTGCTGTCGGTGGCGTTGTCGTTCTCCAGCTGGCCCGGGATCGGCGGGGTCTCCTCGATCCACTGGGTGGGCCTGGAGAACTACCGGAACATCTTCACCGAGTACCCGCAGTTCCCGCCGGCGATCGAGCACAACCTGCTCTGGCTGGCCGTCTTCTTCCTGCTCCCGGCGCCCTTCGGACTCTTCCTCGCCGTCCAGCTCGATAAGCAGATACGGTTCTCCCGCCTCTACCAGAGCGTGCTGTTCCTGCCGGTTGTGCTCTCCCTCGCCCTGATCGGCTTCATGACGGAGCTGATCTTCTCCCCCACCCAGGGGCTGATCAACAACCTCACCGGGGACACCCACCAGGGCAACATGATCGACTGGCTGGGCGACCCCCACCTGAACATCTGGGCCGTTCTGGTCATGGCCTGCTGGCGCCAGACCGGCTATGTGATGATCCTCTACCTCGCCGGGCTGAAGAGCGTCGACCCCTCGCTCAAGGAGGCCGCGGCACTCGACGGCGCCAATGGATGGCAGGCGTTCCAGCACGTCGTATGGCCCGCGCTGCGTTCCATCAATGTCGTCGTCCTCGTCATCACCGTCATCGAGTCGCTGCGCGCCTTCGACATCGTCTACATCATCAACCGCGGCACCGACGGCCTGGAACTGCTCTCCGTCCTCGTCACCGACAACATCATCGGGGAGGCCAGCCGCATCGGCTTCGGCTCCGCCCTCGCCACCATCCTCCTGGTCATCTCGCTGGCGTTCATCGTCCCGTATCTGATCACCATCTTCCGGAAGGACGAACGCGAATGACCGCGACCACCGTCCACCGCCCCACGTCGCGGCCCGCCCCGCCCGTCGCGGCGCACCGCCCGCGCCCGGCGCGCATCTCGCGGATCGCCCTGCACGCCTTCCTGGTGGGCACCTGCGTCATCTGGCTGGCGCCGCTGATCTACGCCTTCTACACCGCGCTGCGCCCGTACGACTCGACGGCGACTCGCGGCTATGTCTCCGTCGGCGGCCCGTACAACCTCTCCAACTTCACCACCGCGTGGAGCCAGGCCGACCTGCCGCGCTACTTCTGGAACTCCATGGTGATCACCGTGCCCGCGCTGGTGTTCACCCTGCTGCTGGCGAGCATGGTCGCCTTCGTCGTCGCCCGCTACAGCTTCCGCATCAACATCGCGCTGCTCCTGCTCTTCACCGCGGGCAATCTCCTCCCCCAGCAGGCGATCATCACCCCGCTCTACAAGATCTACCAACTGGTGCCGCTGCCCACCTGGCTGGCCGCGTCGGGCAAGCTCGACGACTCCTTCCTCGGGCTGATCCTCATCCATGTCGCCTTCCAGACGGGCTTTTGCGCCTTCGTCATGTCCAACTACATGCGCACCATCCCGGGCGAACTCGGCGAGGCCGCCCTGATGGACGGCGCATCCGCCTGGCGCCAGTACTGGCAGATCATCCTGCCGCTGTGCAGGCCGGTGCTCGCGGCGCTGGCCACCCTCGAATTCACCTGGATCTACAACGACTTCTTCTGGGCGACCGTCTTGATGCAGACCGGCGCCAACCGCCCGATCACGGCGGCCCTCAACAACCTCACCGGCGAGTTCTTCGTCAACAACAACCTGATATCGGCCGCCTCGCTCATCGTCGCCGTACCGACCCTCGTCGTCTTCTTCGCCCTGCAGCGGCAGTTCGTGGCGGGACTGACCCTCGGTTCGTCGAAGGGCTGAGCCCGCAGCGTTCAGCGCTTGCGCAGGAGGGAGACGATCCAGAGCAGGCAGGTGGCCGCGCCCAGCGCCGCGCCGAGCAGCGCCACGCCCGTCCAGCCGCCGCGGGTGTAGGCGAGGGTGGAGAGCCCCGAGCCCGCCACGCCGCCGACGAAGTAGCACGTCATGTACGCGGAGGTGAGCCGGGCACGGGCCTCGGGGCGCAGGGTGTAGATCTGGCTCTGGTTGGTGATGTGCAGCCCCTGGACGACCAGATCGAAGGCGGCGATGCCGGTCACCAGCAGAGCGAGCGAGTGCTGGCCGAGCCCCATCGGCAGCCACGTCGCCAGCAGCAGCAACGCGCACACCCCGGTGGTCAGCCGCGCCCCGCCCCAGTCGGCCAGCCGCCCGGCCAGTGACGCGGCGACCGCACTGGCCGCCCCGGCGAGGCCGAACAGGCCGATGACCGCCGGGGGGGTAGTGGTACGGGGGTCCGGCGAGCATCAGGCCCAGCGGCGTCCACAGCACGGTCAACTGCTCGGCCGTGTAGCGGCCGAGCTTGTTGACTCGGTCGTAACGGCTCCGCTTACGCTCCCGACTGCCCCCTACGGCAGGGCGGTCACGGGTCGCATCTACCGGTTGCGGCTATGCCGGGGCCGGTACGGGCATGGTGACGAATACCCACGCCGGGATCGTGGCATGCAGCACACCCGTCTCGGCGACATCGACGCGGGTGATGGTCCGTCCGCGTCCGCAGGAGTCTAGGACGTGCCTGTGGCTCTCGATGTCCGCAGGTTCCGGTACGGATCAGGTCCGGCTCACGGGCTGACGTACAGGTGCAGCCCGGGAATGGTGAGCCTTTCGGTGCTCAGGAACTGGTTGTAGGCGACGACGTTGGTGAAGAAGATCGGGATCGGCAGGGTGAGCCCGGTCGGCAGCGGCGGCGGCATGCTCGGGGTGAAGACGACCGGGAGCAGGCCGAGGAGGCTGCCGCTGAGCACCTTTGTCAGCAACACGACGGGCCGACCGGTGCCGACCGTGGTGCTGCCGGGCGCGGCGTCGGTATGCACTCGTCCCTGACACACGCTCCACGGTCCGTCGGCGTGCCGGTCGACCTTGCCGATGCCGTTGATGCCTTGGATGCTGGAGTCGTCGTCGAGGGGGAACCGCACGCCGGGGAGTCCGCGGAAGCGCGGGTAGTGAATGCGCGGTCCGCCGTGTCCGCAGTCGGGCGGCAGCAGCGGGTTGGTCTGGCGCAGGCTGTCGATGTCGACCTGAGTCGCCGTGAAGACCAGCACCTTCGTACGGCCCTCGCTGGTCGGCAGCGAGGTGATGCCGTGGAACGTCAGGTTGACCAGGACGAGCAGCGGTGTGAGCACCTTGAACGGCTGGGCGGCGACCGGTGGCCTGAACTTGTGGGCGTCGGGGACGAAGTCGTACTTGAGGGACGGGATGCACCAGGGCGAGTCGTGGTCTGCCTTCCCCGACGCCGTGAACTGCAGCGGGAGATTCGACAGCAGCTTGTCCATGCCGCCGTCGCGCGGGAGCGGGGGGATCTTGAGATGCAGCAGGTGCGGGGTGAGGGAGTTGCCGGAGAGCAGGCCCTGCAGACTCGATGCGTCGCTTGTATCGCCTTTGCCTCCCTCATCACCCTTGTCGTCCTGGTGATCGGAGTTGCCCGGCTCGCTTCCGTCATGGTGCGGGCTCGCGTCGCTGTGCTGCGGCGCGGTGAGCGCCCGTACGCTGGCGCGCGACGGCGCCGCCGGGGAGTGGACGGCCCGGCTCGTGGAGGTCGCGTCGTGTGCGTGATGTCTGGAGTTTTCGTCGAGGCCGAGCAGGTCGGAGACGGCGCGCAGCAGTCCGCCTCCGGAGTGGTGGCGCACGGTGCTCCTGTGCGAGCCGCCGTCGTGGTCGCCGCGGTCGTCCCGCTGGCCCGGGAAGTGCAGGCGGACGGAGGTGTGCAGCCCCAACGGGGCATGCACGCTCACCTGGTAGAGGTTCGGACGGTCGGGTGATTTGCCGGAGCTGCGGTCGCTGTCGTACGAGTGGGTGCCGTGTCCGTGCGATGTCGAATCGCTCGCGCCCATCAGCCCGTCGAGCAACGAGCAGATGCCGTGGTCCTGTTGCTTACCGTGCTTCGAGTCGATCTGCAGTACGTCGCTGAGCATGCTGAGCGGGTCGTAGGCATCGGGCGGCAGCCGGGATCCGGGATCGGGCAGCGGGTGCAGCCCGCCGGCGATCAGCGCCCCGACGGGCAGCACCCCGAGGACCCGCAGCCGGTCGCCGAAGAGGCGGCGGTACGCGACGCTCGGGCCCGACGGGCGGTCCGACCCGCCGCCCGAGGCGCCGGCGCCCGGTCCGCCCGTGCCGCTGATGCCGCCGGAGCCCGGCGTACCCCCGTTGCCCCCGGCGCCTCCGTTGCCTCCCGGGCTGCCCGCTCCCCCGCGACCGTCCCCGCCGCCGCTACCCGACCAGTCCGGGACGATCGGCGGGGGCTCCGGCGTACCGTCCGGCACCCAACTGATCGCCATCGTCCCGCCGATGATGCCGAGCAGGAATCCGATGATGAATCCGCCGAGGTTGGACAGCACGAGCGAGGCGATGGCGAGGATCAGGGTCGCGATCCCCGCGAACGCCCGGTAGTTCGGGGCGGCCCACATGCTCAGCCCGAGGACGATCATGAAGATCCCCATGAGCCCGCCCGCGACGCCCGCGACCCCTTCGTGGATCATCAGGGGCAGCGGTGCAATGGGGATGGAGAGGATCTCCAGGCCCGCGAGAAGCGTCCACAGTCCAGCCCAGAACGGACGGCTGTGCCGCCAGTCCCGGAACGCCCTCCAAGGGGAACGCCGACCGCCGGACGGCGTCTCGTCCCCCGCGCGCACCGGCGCACTACTCACATCGAACTCCCCGAGTTGGTGGTTGTCTGAGAGCCCGGCACCGCAGCGGCGTCCCGCCGCCGCGGTGCCGGGCTCCCCGGTTCGGTGCAGCGGGCGGATCAGAAGCAGGAGTGGTCGCCCCTCCTCACCGAGAGGTGCAGGTTCGGGAAGGTGAACGTGGCCGCGTGAATCGCACGTGTCGCCTGCCGCAGATGGTTGACGCGCGTGAAGTCCGCCTGCTCGGCGAATCCGCCCGGTTCGCCGCGAATTCCCGGCACTCCATGGACGGTTGACGCATCCTGGCCGATGTTGATGTCGCGGAAGAAGGCGTCGCCGCGCAGGTCGTGCGCCCAGACGAGCAGCCGGTCGGCGTGCACGGGGGTCGAGGTCGTCTTCAGCGTGTACTCGCCGACGAGCGGGAGGTGCTGGACGACGGACTGGCACAGGTTGAAGAGGGTTGCCGACCTGATGCCGGTGAACGCCTCGGGGAAGGACTCGAACTTGCCGACGGAGACGGCGCCGAACTGGACGAAGCCGTCGCCGTCGAGTTCACTGGCGGCGATCTCGAAGGTCTTGCCCGAGACGATGAACGAGTTGGCCGAGACGCCGAACGATGCGGCGAGCGCGCCCCGCGCGACGGCGACGAACACCATCGCCGAGGCGAGGAGGGTGGGAACCATCACCACGGCCAGCCGCTTCCAGCGCGTGCGGCCGGCGGGGCCGGAAAACAGGGTGCTGTCCGTACAGATCGTCATATCTCTCCCCGTCGGGCCACAGCGGACCGGGAACTCCGGCTCCGGAGTCGCTTGCGGTATCGCACGGTGTGCGGTACATGGCCTCCAACTCCGGGAGGCCCGACGGGTAACTCACGCCTTCGAGGCGTCACTCCGACGGGCGGGCAGCTCCACCCGTACGGCCCAGCGGGGGAACCCCGTCAGTAGCAGGACTTGTCGCCCGCCTTGACGCTCAGATGCAGACCGGCGAGCTTGAACGACGAGGCGGTGACCGCAGGGGCCGCCTGCTTCAGGTGATCGATGGTCACGGCGTCGGCGCGCTGCCCCCAGGTGCCGGCCGCGACGTTGGACAGACCCGGCATCGTGGAGACGTCCTGGCCGATGGTGAGGTTCTGGAACGAGGCGTCGCCGGAGAGGTCGTCGGTATGCACGACGAGGTTCTCGGCGTGCGCGGGATGCCCGCCCCCTCCGGCGGAGACGCGCAGCGTCGCCGGGCCGAGGAGCGGCACGTGGACGGCGACCGACTGGCACAGGTTATACAGGTCGGCAGACTTGACACCGGTGTACGCCTCCGGGAAGTACCCGGTCTTGGAGTGGTCCGCGACCACGTACTGGACGAAGCCCGTGCCGTGCAGCCGGTCGGCGCTGATCTTGAGCCTCTGCCCGGAGAGGGTGAGGTTCTGGGCGTTGACCGCGAGGCTCACGGGAATGATCCCGGCGTCGACACCCGCCAGGACTGCGCCCGAGACCAGCAGGGTCGGCACCATCACGATGCCCAGCTTCTTCCACCGGGTGCGCCCAGCCGTGCGAGGGGTGTCATTGCTGATCGTCATCGCTGCCTCCCGATCCGGTCCGGCGGGGCGGGGATGCGCCTGTGCCGCGGGCTGCGGCCGCCGGTCACTCGGAGATCCGGGGCCCGCGGACTGCAGATCAATTGCAACCCGCCGGAGCGCGGTCGGCAACCGGAAGCGACCCGATTATCCGACATATTTATGCTATATGCGTTATCGTCCGATATGCGACATCCGAGTCGTCGTGCCACGCTGGGGGGAGCCCATGAATCCGGGGATGCAGATATCCAGGAAGGATCCACCGATGCCCGGCATTGAGGACTTCAGGAAGCGGGCCCACCAGATGACGGAGAAGGCCCGGCGCCACGACCAGGAGAGCCCGGAGGGAAAGAAGGCGCGGCAGCCCGAAGAGGGCCCGGAAAGCCCCGCCGAGCGCGCGAAGCTGCGCGACGCGGAAGAGACTCCGCAGCCGGAGCCCGAGCAGAACGAAGATCGGTAAGAGCGTCGGCGCGTCATCGGCGCCGCCGTCGTAGGCGAAGCCGTCGGCGGGGCGGCACCTGCTGTGCGCACCTACATGGTGATCGTCCGGGCCGCACCGAGCCCCCGCAGGATGTCGCTACCGCAGCCTGACCTTGACCGCCTCCGGCGCCGATGGTGGCATCGCAGCGCAGGACGAGCCGGCCCTCCTCGTATGCCGGGCGGCCACGCCCGACCAGACCCAACGCGCGAGGGGCAGGACCGCGCCCGCAATTCCGAGAGCTGACCCAGAAGAGGCGAGCCGCCCCACGAAGGGACGGCTCGGCTCAGCGGCACGAACCCGGGCTTGCGCGCGGGACAGCGCTCAGGCTCCGGGATCACAGCCCCAGAAGCTCCCAGGGGCACTTCTTCTTGTGGTGGTGACGGCGGTGGTGGTGCCGGTGATGGCAGTAACCGGCGTCGTAGTAGCCGTCGTGGAAGCGGCTGCGACGGCATTCGCGCCCCTTCTCCTCATGGCGACGCCTGTGGCGTTCGCCGAGCCGGTAGCCGTCGCGGAAGCCGATCCAGTAGGACTCGGATCTTCTGTGCTTGCCGCCGTCGTCGTCGAGATCGCGTCGGGCGCCGAGGGCGAAGCCGTCGCGGAAGCCCTCCCAGTAGCCGGCCCGCGATCGGTCGCCGCGGTAGTTGCCGTAGCCGGCCCCGTCGCCGTCTGCGCCGTCTGTGTCGCCGCCGGCGCGCTGACTGTGTGACGTGACGGCGCGCGGCCCCTGCTGAAGGGGCGTGTTCGCCTGCGACACCCCGGCGAGCGGGACGAGGGCGGCGACGGAGAGCACGGTGCCTACGGCCCCGTGGGCGATGAACTTCCTCACGATGGATACAACTCCTCGTTGTGCACAATAGGGGCATACAACATATGCGGATAGTCTTTTTGTGCTCCGTCCGAGCACCGCCGCATGCTTCTCACGACGTCGTCCGTCGCCAACGGGCAGGTGCCCACCACGCGGCCCGGCCGGCCAGCCGGAAGAAAGCGGGCACGAGCACACCGCGGATCAGCACCGCGTCCATGACGATCGCGATACCGGTGCCGAGGCCGAAGAACTTGGCCAGAGAGACCCCGGACAGGCCGATGGCGAAGAATGAGACAGCGAGCAGCCCTGCGGCCGCGCTGATGATCGGTCCGCTCTCGCCCAGACCGGCCCGAACCGCATGTTCCGTGTCATCCCCGGCGTCGTGCCGCTCCTTGATCCGGGACAGCAGGAAGACCTCGTAGTCCATCGAGAGCGCATAGGCGACGCAGACCAGTAGAACCGGCATGGTGAGCGCCAGCGGTGACGGAGTGAAACCCAGCAGCCAGGACAGGTGCCCGTCGTTGAACACCCACACCATCGCGCCGAGCACGCCGGTCAGGCCGAGTGCGTTGAAGAGCACGGCCTTGACGGGCAACAGCACGCTGCCGGTGGCGAGGAGGAGCAGGACGAGGGTGATCAGCACGGTCAGGCCGAGTGCCAGGGGCAGTCCGCTCGCAAGGGACGAGGTGGTGTCCTTCAACTGCGCCGCCAGCCCGCCGACATAAACCCTCCGCCCGCCCGGGACGGGCACGGCCCGCACCCGTTCGGCAAGACGGCTGCCCGTGTCCGAGAAGGGCACCACCCGGGTGCGCACATCGAGACGGATCGCTCTGCCGTTGCGCAGGCCCGGCATGGGCGGTCCGGCCGGGTGACCCGCGGCGAAGCCCCCTTCCGCGCTCTCCACCCGGTCGATTCCGGGAACACCGGAGAGCGCACGGGCGTACGCCGACAGCGCGGTGCCCCCCGGATCCGCCGACCACGAAGGCGCGACAACGGTGAGCGCATCGCTCGCCTGGCTACCGGGGAAGGCGCTGCGCAGCACCTCGGATGCCTGACGGCTCTCGGCGCTCTTCGGCAGCGCTCGCTCGTCGGGGATGCCGAACTGGGCGTGGCCCAGCCGCAGCGCCAGCATCACCAGACCGGCGGCCACGGCAAGCCCGCAGAGGGCGGGACGCCGCATTGAGCCACCCGCGATCCGGCCCCACAGCCGCTGCTCGGGCGCGCTACGCACCGTCGGGGGCCGGCCGAGCCGCCAAGCGTCCACCCGGTCCCCGAGCAGCAGCAGTGCGGCGGGCAGCGGCCCCAGTGCCCCCAGTACCGTGATCGCCACAGTGGCCACGCCCGCGTAGGCGAACGAGCGGAGGAAGTAGAGGCGGAAGATGACCAGCGTGAGCAGCACGGTGGCCACGATGGTGGCGCTGAACAGCACCGTCCGCCCAGCGGTGCGCAAGGTGCGTAGCAACGCCGCCTGGTCGCCCCCGCCCTGGGCCCGCTCCTGCCGGTAGCGGGCGACGATCAACAGGCTGTAGTCGACGGCGAGTCCGAGGCCGAGCGCGGTGATCAGGGTCGTGGAGAAGACCGATACCGAGGTGAACGCGGCAACGCACCGCAGCACCGCCAGCGCGCCGAGGATCGCCACCACCCCGACGGCCGTCGGCAGCAGTGCCGCCACGACACCGCGGAAGACCAGCACCAGAAGCAGCAAGGTGAGCGGGAGCGCTACGGACTCGGCCACCGTGAGGTCCTGCGCGGTGCGGTCGTTGAGGTCATTGTTGATCTGAGTGATGCCGCCGAAGCGCACCTGCACCCCGTCATGCCCGCCGGCCAGCCTGGTGTGCAACGCTGCGACGATCCGGCCCGCTGCGTCCTGGTCACCGGCCACGTTCACCGCGGTCAGTCCGACCGACCCGTCCGCCGAACGCAGTGCCGGGGAGGGGGTGCGGTAGTACGACGCCACCAGATGGACCCCCGGGCGGTGCGACAGCTGCTTGACCACCGCGCGGCCGACGCGGACCGCGGCGGGGTCGGCCGCATCACCTGAGTCGTCGCGGACCAGTACGAAGAGGTTGGGCTGCGCGGTCGGGAACTTCTCCCGGAGCAGCTGGGCGGCGGCGGCCGAGTCGGTGGAGGGGTCGTCGAAGCCGCCGGCCTTCAACGCCTTGAGCGTGCCGCCGGCGACGGCCGCGGCGACCACCAGGAAGAGCAGGGAAACCGCGAGGACCGTGCGGGGGCGGCGCAAGGGCAGCGGTGCTCGGCCCGGCCACCCGACGTCGGGGGCACGGGGGGAGCCCTTCCCGGTGTCCGCGAACGGCTCGGCGGAGACTGCAGAGGAGACGGTGGGAGTATTCACCTGGCACCCGTTCGGATCGGCTTCGACCGAATAAGTCGCCACTGCTCGGCGAGCGAGGCGACGCTGTGCTCGATGTGTCGCTGCGTGTGCTCGCTGGTGACGAAGAACCGCAACCGCACCAGATCCTCGGCCACCGCCGGGTACAGGATCGGATTGACGCTCACACCGCTGTCGAAGAGCGCCGCGGCCAGCCGTACCGCCTTCTCCGAGTCCTTCACGATCGCCGGGATCACCGGTGTCCCGTCGCTGCCGCCGGTGTCGATCCCGGCTTCTCGCGCCAGAGAGAGGAAGAGGTCGGAGTTGACGCGCAGGCGCTTCAGCCGTTCGGGCTCCTCACGCATCACCCGGATCGCGGCCAGCGACGCCGCCGCGTTGGCAGGGGTCATGCCGACGCTGTAGACGAACCCGGGCACCGAGTACTTCAGGTACTCGATCACCCGCCGCGTCCCCGCCACGAAGCCGCCGCACCCCGCCAGCGACTTCGACAGCGTCCCCGACCACAGGTCCACCGTGGCCCGCTCCACCCCGAAGTGCTCGCCCACACCGCCGCCCGTGCTGCCCAACACGCCGATGCTGTGCGCCTCGTCGACCATCACGATGGCGCCGTGGCGCTCCTTCACCTCGGTCAGCGCCGGCAGGTCGACGATGTCGCCGTCCATGCTGTACACCCCCTCGACCACGATCAGCACCCGCCGGAACTGGCCCCGGATGCTGTGCAGCAGGCGGTCGAGCGCGGCCATGTCGTTGTGCGGGAACGACCTGCGGCGTGCCCCGGAGAGCGTGCACCCCTGCAGGATGCTGTCGTGGGCGAGGGCGTCATGCAGGATCAGGTCGCCCGGACCCGTCAGATGGCCGATCACGGTGACATTGGTGGCATGGCCGCTGACCAGGGCGAGCGCCGCCTCGGAGCCGGTGAGAGCGGCTAGCTCCGCCTCCAGTTCGCGGTGAAGCGGCCGGTCGCCGGACAGGAACCTGCTCGCCGAGACCGAGGTGCCGTACCGGTCGACGGCCTCCTTCACCGCCGAGGTGACCGCCGGATGGCCCGAAAGGCCCAGGTAGTTGTAGCCGGAGAAGGAGATCAACTGCCGCCCGCCGACCACGGTGGTGTCCCGAAGCATGCCCTCGTGGAGCAGGAAGTAGGGGTTGTGGCGGCTGGCGGAGATTCGCTGCTCCAGATCGAGGAGCTCGGGAAAGTCCTCGATACGCCGTTCGGCGGGCACCGTGGCGAGGGGAGCGGCAGCGGGGGGTGCGACGATGCGGCGCTCGCCTGCATGGGCCGCCGGGCCAAGACCCAGCAACCGGGCAGTCGCCTCGACGACCTGAGCGATCGTCGGCCGCTGCAGCAGGAATCCCTCCTTGAGCTGCGTCGCCGCCTCAGGGAAGGCCCGGCGCAGCCGCTCCGCCAGCTCCGACACCATCAGCGAGTCGAAGCCGAGGTGCTCGACGATGAGCAGGTCGTCGGTGAGCTGATCCGTACGGAAGGCACTGACCGCAGAGACCTCGGTATAGACCCGGGCACGTACCTGTTCGTGGTCGTGGCAACGAGGCAGGTGCGGCCGCTGCACGGAAACTCCGTTCACCTGGTGCTCCCCGTGCGGGCCGGGGACGGACGCCGTTTGTTGTTGCGCCTGGGGCCTCGTGTGAGCAACGGCCGCGGCGTTGTCCGCTGCGCCGAGTGCGGGAACGGTGGGAGGCGGTGGTACGCGCGAGGCGACCCTGGGATACCAGTGCGAACTCGGCACCAGCGGCGAAGCTTCCAGGGTGACCAGCGCCGCCCCCTCCGGTACAAGCTTGGTGGCGTCGAGTTCCACGCCTGCCACGGCGAGTTCACCCAGCGCGGTGAGAAATGTGCGCGCCTCGTCGGGACCGTCTCCGGTGAGCGCGACGTACCTGGCCGCACCCGGATCCGCCAGGCTCTGCCGTACCGCGCCGAGCAGCCCGCGCCCGCCGCAGACCTGTACGAACAGCCGGGCACCCGCGTCGTATGCGGCTTGCGAGGCGTCCGCGAACCGCACCGGCGCGCAGGCGTGGCGGCCCCACAACCCCCGCAGGACATCGGGGTCGTCCTCAACCGCTCCACTCACCGACGAGACGAACGCGCCTGCCGGACGGGTGACATGGCGTGAGGCGGCATCGGCCACCAGGTCGTCGAGGACGGTATCGATCAGCGGCGAGTGGAAGCCGTTGGAGACCTGCAGCGCGGTCACCGGCAGGCCCGCGTCGGCACACCTGCGGGCCAACTCCGCGAGCGCTGGGGCGGTGCCGCTGTAAACGGTCTCCTTCGGGTGGTTCCAGCACGCGGCCCAGACCTCGTCCAGATTCTCGGCCAGCGGCGTGATCTCGTCGTGTCCCCCGCGGACCGCCAGCATGCCGCCGCGTCCGGGCGACTCCGCGCGGCGCATCACGGCGCCGCGTGCCAGCAGCAGCCGCAGGCAGTCGGCGTCGTCGAGGGCTCCGGCGGCCGCCGCCGCGGTGAACTCGCCCATGCTGTGCCCGAAGCAGACATCGGGTTCGGCTCCGAGAGCGCGCAGGAAGCGGGAGACGGCCATGGAGAATGCGCCCACCACGGGTTGGCACACATCCGTCCGGGTGAGCCGCTCGCGGCCTGCGGGCGTCGAGCCGCCCGGTCCGTACACCGCGTCGAGCAGTGAGAAACCTCCCTCGTGGTCCACGGCGACCGCGTTCAGGCCTTCGAGGCAGGTACGCACAGCGGGGAAGCGCGCGTACAGATCCCGAGCCATGCCGGGGCGCTGGGTGCCCTGGCCGGGAAAGAGGAAGGCGGTGCGGCGTTCGGCGGCGGGTAGCGGTTCGGCCGCCGCGTGCATTCCCTCGCCCAGCGGCCCCACCCGGCCCTGCGCCAGTGCGGACCGGGCTTGCTGGACCCGATTGCGCAACTCGGCATGGTCGCCCGCGACAAGGGCGAGTCTGGCAGGAAGCAGCTGCCGCACCGCGAGCGTGCGGGCGATCGCGGGCAGCGGCATGGCGGGGGAATCCTGCAACGTCTCCAGGAATCGGACCAGGTATGCCTCCAGCTGCAGCAGCGAGCCCGCGGAGAAGAGAAACAGCTGAGCCTCCGCAGGGGAGTTGCCGCGCTTTCCGGTCCGGACGGCTGCCTGCGGCTGCGGAGACTCCTCCACGATGATGTGCACATTGGTGCCCCCGAAGCCGAAGTTGCTGACCGAAGCCCGCAGCGGCTGTGTGCCGGAACGCCGCCAGGGTTCCTCCGAGCGGGGGATGCGCAGGCCGGCCGCCTCGAGGAGCCCGCGGTCGGCCGGGGTGGTGGCGGGCATCGGCACGATGGTGCGGTGATGGAGGACGAGGGCGGTCTTGATCAGGGAGGCGATGCCGGAGGCGCCGAGTGAATGGCCCATCAGCGCCTTCGCCGAGGAGAGACAGGCGCGGCCTGCCGTGTCGTGCGGCGGCGCCCCGTGCATGGTCTCGGACCTCAGCCGCGCGAGCGCCTGAAGTTCCACGGAGTCCCCTACCGCGGTCGCCGTACCGTGGGCCTCGAGAAAACCGATGGACAGCGGCGCCACCCCGGCATCCGCGTAGGCCCGGCGCAGCGCCATCAGCTGGCCCTCGACGGACGGGGTCATCGGGCCTTCGGCGGTCCCGTCGTTGGAGGTTCCGATGCCCCGGATCACGGCATACACCCGGTCACCGTCGGACAGTGCCTCCTCCAGCGAGCGCAGCACCACCACGCCCACGCCGTCGCCCAGCACGAAGCCGTCGGCGTCCCGGTCGAAGGGGCGGCACACGCCGGACGGGGAGACGGCGCCGACCTTGGAGAATCCCAGCAGGGTGCGCGGATCGAGGGCCAGATACGCACCGCCGACGAGGGCGACGCGGCACTCCCCGCTGCCGAGGTGGGCGAGCGCCTGATGGAGCGCCACCAGGCTGGCGGAGCATGCGGCGTCGACGGTGAAGCTCGGCCCGTGCAGGTCGAAGAACCGGCTGACATTGGTCGCGGCCATGTTGTGCAGCACACCCGGCATGGTGGCGGCCGGGGCGGTGAGCACGTCGGGCAACAGCTCCAGGTACTCGCTGACGTTGAGACCGAAGAAGACCCCGGTCGAGTCGTGGTCGAAGGCGCGCCGCTCCCAGCCGGCATCCTGCAATGCCTCACGGGAGGCGTCGAGCAGCAGCCGGTGCTGCGGATCCATCGCCTGGACCCGGCGCGGCGACATCCGATAGTGGCGGGCGTCGAAAAGGTCGGCGCCGTCGACCGTCGCGAGCCGGTCGGTGTAGGTCCCGGCGCGCGCACGCCGGTCCTGCGGCGTGTGAATCAGTGAGTGGTCCCAGCGCTCGGGTGGGACGGCACGGAACTGCGGCGTGGCTCGACGCAGCATCCTCCAGTACGCGGGAACGCTCCGCGCGCCGGGAAATCTGCACCCCATGCCGACGATCGCAATGTTGCGCAACCTAGCTCCCCGTGCATCGGATCAGTCTCTTCTACAGAAGCTGCATACCGCCTTATTTCACGAAGAAATCCAGATAGTTACACATATCACCCGAGTGAACGCTCAATGATGACGTCCAAATCGGGGACTTTCGTACCGAAAGCGGCCCCGAAGTCGTTGACCCGACCATGAGGACACGCGCATGGATCCGTACCGCTGCTGTCGGCGCCGTCGTGGCCGGCGCCTTTGCAACCGCCGCCCCCGCATGGGCAGACGGCCTCGGTGACACCGCATCACCATCGCTCGCTCACGGCTGCGTCACCCGTACCGCCGCCGGGACCGTGGGAGCCACCACGGCCGGCGGCGGCGCGGCGGTATCGAACGTGTTGAGCACGCCGCTGTCCGGGCCGCTGAACCACTGCGGCAATGCCGACATCCCCAGCAACGTCATCGACACCATCCCGTTCCTGGCGGCCAACAGTGTGGTGAAGCCCTGACCGGGTGACGTGCCGTGCCTCGCGCCTGTGGCGCAAGGCATATGCGGGCGGGGTGCCCGGTGCAGGAGCAGGCGACGCCGGAAGTCAACAGCGAGCGAGGGCGGCCGCTTCCTCGGCGCAGCCCCAGGAGACGGTGATCCCGGCGCCGCCGTGTCCGTAGTTGTGCACGCAGGCGCGGCCGTCCGCCAACGTCTCGCGTTCGAGCCGGACTTCGTCACGGTAGGGGCGCAGCCCCACGCGGTGGCGCAGGACCCGCGCCTGTGCCAGGCGGGGGTCGATGCGCGCGCAGCGCCGCACGATGCCCTCGGCAGTCACCGGGTCGGGGGTGCGCTCCCAGACGCCCTCCCTCGCGACCCCGCCGAGTACAACGCCGTACGGCTGCGGGATGACGTACACGGCCTCCTGGGACGCGGGGGCCTCCTCGCCCTCGCCCTCGTTCTCGCCCTCGACGAACCATTCCGTGACGCCCGGGTTCTCCACGATCACGATCTCGCCCTGGACCGGGCGCACGCGAGGGTCGGGCACGAGGTCGTGAGCGCCGAGGCCGGTGCAGTTGACGATCCGCGGGGCGTGCTCCGCCGCGTCGGCGAGGGAGGCCGCGGTGCGCTGTTCGAGCTCGCCGCCGGCCGCCTGGAGGCGGCGGATCAGGTAGGCGAGGTGGGCCGGGGTGTCGACCACCGGGACGCGGGCGCGGAACCCCGAGCCGTAGCCGGGCGGCAGCTCGTCGGGACGGGCCTGCCTGAGCCCTGGGACGGCGCGGGCCCAGTAGGGGAGGGTGAACTCGCCCGGCCACGCCGAGATGCCCTCCCGCATCCGCACACCCGTCTCGTCCGGCTTCTCTGCGAGCTCCGCGAACACCTCGAAGGCGCGGCGCGACCAGGCGGCGACCCGGTCCTGCGGCTCGACCCGGTACGGCTCCCACAGGCCGCCGGCCAGCGCCGACGTGGTCTCGTCGGCCACGTCGCGGCTCCAGACCCGCACCCGCGTGCCGTCCTCGGCGAGGCGTACCGCCGTGGTCAGTCCGATGATCCCGCCACCGATGACGATCACGTCGCAATCCATGACGGGACCGTACAACGACCGTTCAGACTCGGGCTATGGTGCAAGCTGAAACAATCTTTGCCACCCTCTGGCGTTATGTCTACAAGCGTGTAGTAGATTGTGCGTACTCGGCCCGGGCGTGGCAGCACCCCCCGGATGCGCCCGGGCCGGGCCCTCGTTCTCGCATGCACAGTGCACATACGGGGTGTAAGCAGGTTTTATGCGCAATCACCGGCGGGTCGACCTCAGGGGGTCGATACAGCCGGGGCACGCGTTGCTGGCGATACCGCTCGTCCTGATCGCAGTGATCGCGACGGCCGACATCCTCTCGCCACCCGACATACACCTCGGCCCGCTGCTGATCGTGGCCCCCGCCTTCACCGCCGCCTTCTCGGGGCCGCGCATCACCGGGCTGATCGCCCTGTTCGCCGTGGCGGGCCTGGCGATGATAGGGGTCGAGCGGGACGTCTTCTACACCGAGAACATCCAGGTGCAGATCGCCTCGCTGGTGCTGATCTCGGCCCTGCTCGTCGTGTTCTGCCAGGTGCGCGAGCGGCGTACACGCGAGCTGCGGCGCATTCGAGCCGTTTCGGAGGCCGCCCATAAAGTCGTCATGCGTCCGCTCCCGGAGCGCCTGGGCCCGCTGCTGATCGCCTCGCGTTACCGGGCGGCCGACGCCGCGGCCGCCGACACGCAGATCGGCGGCGACCTGTACGCGGTCGCCCGCACCGCCGGCTCCACCCGGCTGATCATCGGCGATGTGAAAGGGAAGGGCATCGCCTCGATCAGCGACACCGCGCTGCTGCTCGGCGCGTTCCGCGCGGCAGCCCACCGCCAGGCCCCGCTCGCCGAGCTCGTCGTATATCTGGAGGGCAGCGTCGCCTGGGGCCTGGCGGAATTCGGCGCCGCCGAGAACGCCGAGGAGGATCAGGACATCGGCGAGCGCTTCGTCACCGCCGCAGTGCTCGACATCCCCGACGACCGCAGCGTCATCCACATGATCAGCTGCGGCCACCCCCCGCCCCTGCTGCTGCGCCACGGGCGCGCGTCCACGCTGAAGGTGCGCCGCGCCGCGCCCCCGCTGGGCCTCGGCGAGCTGTGCAACCCCGTCTACGAGCCGACCACCTTCGACTTCGCCCCCGGCGACCTGCTGCTGCTCTACACCGACGGCGTGAGCGAGGCACGCGACGCCAACCGCGACTTCTACCCGCTCACCGAGCGCGCCGCCCGGTGGAGCGGCGGAGGCCCGGACCGGCTGCTCCAGCACCTCGCCGACGACCTGGCCGTCCACGTCGGCGGCCCCATGGACGACGACGTCGCCATGATCGCCCTGGAACGCGGCCCCGTGGAGCTGCCGGCTCTCTATGCGGTCAGTGCGTGGCCCCGCCCAGGTTGAGGGCCACCACCCCCGCGATGATCAGCAGGATGCCGATCACCTGCAGACGGCCGACGGGTTCGCCGAGGAAGGTGAAGCCGACCGCGGCGACCACCGCGGTGCCGGCGCCCGACCAGATCGCGTACGCGATGCTCACGGGAATGGTGCGCAGCGCGCGGCCCAGGAGGATGAAGGAGACCACATAGCCGGTGACGGTGATCGCAGTCGGCAGCAGGCGGGTGAACCCGTGCGTGTACTTCAGTGCGACGGTGGAGCAGATCTCGCTGGAGATGGCGAGCGCGAGCACCAGATACGGCGGGATCGGCGGCATGGCGGCCAACCTAGCGGGTAGCCAGCGCGTGCAGCAGCGCCGGATCGGCGTCGGACAGGCTGCGCACGACGGCGCGGCCCGCGGCCGGGGGTATCGGGGCCAGCGAGGGGACGGCGAGCACCCGGCATCCGGCCGCCTCGGCGGAGGCGACACCGGTGGGTGTGTCCTCGACGGCGACACAGCCGCCGGGTGCGGCACCGAGCCTGCGCGCCGCCGCCAGGTACGGGTCGGGTGCCGGCTTGGTGCGGGGCGTCTCCCCCGCGGCCACTGTCACGGCGAACCGGCTGCCGCCCAGCCTCCCCAGCACCAGGTCGACGACGGAGCGCGGCGAGGCGGAGACCAGGCCGAGCGGCACGCCGTCGGCGGCGAGCGCGTCGAGCAGCGCCAGCGCGCCGGGCAGCGGGCGGAGCCCTGCGGAGACGAGCGCTGTGAAACGTGCGTCGAGGCGTTCGCCGATCAGGCCGGCCGGCTGGTCGCCGCCCGTGACGCGATGCAGGTGGGCGGCGGTGTGGCCGACCGCCCGGCCGAGCACCTCGGGGACGTCGGCGTCACCGAGCCGGTGACCGAGCCGCGCCGCCTCCTCCTCGGCCGCCTGCCACCACAGTTGCTCGGTGTCGACGAGGGTGCCGTCCATGTCGAACAGAACGGCCTGCAAAGCCGCGGGTGCGCTCACGCGCGACGCTCGTCGACGAGGACCGGGCGCTCCGGCAGCCCCACGGTGACGGCGGTGCCCGCCGGGAACGCGGTGGCGGTGTGCGTCGTCATGTCGGCCTTGACCAGGGTGCCGTCGGCGAGGCGCACGCTGATCCGCGTGACCGCGCCCAGGAACGTCGTGCCCGTCACCCGCGCCGTGCCCTCCGCGCCCTTCGTGCCCTTCTCGGCCACGGCGAGTTCGACCGCCTCCGGCCTGACCAGCACGTCCACCTCCCGGTGCGGGGCCGCCCCCGGCCCGTCCACCGGAAGCCGACGGCCCACCACCTCGACGACGCCGCCGTCGTCCCCCGTACGGCCCGGGATGCGGTTCATCGTACCGACGAACTCGGCGACGAAGGCAGTGGCCGGTCGCGCATACAACTCGCCAGGTTCGGCGCACTGTTCGAGCCGCCCGGCGTGCATCACCGCGACGCGGTCGGCCATCGACAGCGCCTCCTCCTGGTCGTGGGTGACGAAGAGCGTGGTGATCGCCAGTTCCCGCTGCAGCCGTCGGATCTCCTCCCGCAGCGCGAGCCGCACCTTGGCGTCGAGCGCGGACAGCGGCTCGTCGAGCAGCAGGACGCGCGGGCGCAGCGCCAGTGCGCGGGCGAGCGCGATGCGCTGCTGCTGTCCGCCGGAGAGCTGGTGCGGGTAGCGGTCGCCGTGGTGCGGCAGGCCGACCAGTTCAAGCAACTCGGCGGCGCGGGCACGGCGTTCACGTGCGCTGACCTTGCGCATACGCAGCCCGAAGGCCACGTTGTCGGCGGCGCTCAGGTGCGGGAAGAGGCTGTAGGACTGGAAAACCATCCCGGCGTCGCGGCGGTTCGCGGGCACCGAGGTGACGTCCTCGCCATCGACCACCACCTCGCCGGATTCGGGGGTCTCGAAGCCGGCGAGCATGCGCAGGGCGGTGGTCTTTCCGCAGCCGGACGGCCCGAGCAGGGCGAGCAGTTCACCCGGGCGCACGTCGAGGTCGAGGCCGTCGAGCGCGACCGCTGCTCCGAAGGCGCGCCGCACCTGGCGGAACTCCACGGTGGCGCCCGTCTCCCGGTCCTGCCGGTCCTCCTGGGCGGCTGTCGCGGCCTCCCCCTGCATTCGGCGGGAGGTACCCCCCGTCGTCGCGGGCGCTGCTGAGCTGGACATCAGGTTGTTCCCTTCGTGTTGCGCGACGCAGGCGCGCTCGTATGGCGCCGTCCACCGCTCGCGGAGAGCACGAGCAGCAGCGCCCAGGTGAGCAGCAGGCTGAGGACGGAGACGGCGATGGTGACCGGACCCTGCGCGCTGGCCGAGCCGTTGACGATCCACACCGTGAAGGGCTGGAAGCCGAGGATCGACGCCACCGTGTACTCACCGAGCACCAGCGCCAGGGTGAGGAAGACGGCGTTGAGCAGCGCACCGCGCAGGTTCGGCAGGATCACGCCGGTCACGGCGCGGATGCGTCCCGCCCCGTTGTTGAGCGCAGCCTCCATCAGGGTGGGCACGTCGAGCGTGCGCAGCCCCGCGTCGAGCGCGCGGTAGGCGAGCGGCAGCGACATGACCACGTAGGCCAGCACCAGGACGACCGGGAAGCCGGGATTCTGCAGCGCGACGATCGTCTGGAAGAACGGCGTCCGGGCCAGGTACTCGGGCCCCCACTTGAGCACGGTGGTGAGCCCGGCGGCGAGTGCGATCGGCGGGACGACCAGCGGCAGCGTGCACACCACCTCCACCGCGGCGCGCAGCCTCGACCCGCCGAGCCGCACCGCGATGGCGGCGGGGACCAGGATCAGCAGCACCACGGCGATCGTGGCGGCGGCGAGCTCGAGCGAGAGCAACAGGGCCGGCAGGAATCCGCCCGCGCCGAGGATGCCGGTGTATGCGGAGAGGGTGACGCCCTTGACCGGGTCGTCGACGGTGTAGACGACGGCGGCGAGCAGCGGCACGGCGAAGTACGCCGCGCTCACCGCGAGCACCGCGCCCCGCCCGAACCGCGGTCTGCGCGACGGGATCGACGGGATCGACGGGATCAGACGAGCCATCGTGCGCTCCTCCGCTGCAACGGGATGTAGACGGCCATCACCAGGCCGGCGACCACGACCATGTCCAGGCTCATCGCAAGGCCGACGTTGCCCTGCCCGGCGAAGACATTGCCGTTGAGGGCGTTGGCGATCTGCAGCGTGATCAGCGGCACCGAGGCGCCGACCATGGCGCGCGCGGTGGCGTATGCGGCGAAGGCGCTGCCGAAGAGCAGCACGAACCCGCCGAGCAGCGACGGCGCCAGCACCGGGAGCGCGACGTGCCGCCAGTACTGCCATGTCGTCGCGCCGTTGTTCTGCGCAGCCTCCCGCCACTGCGCGCGCAGCCCGTCGAGCGACGGGATGACGGTGAGTACCATCAACGGGACGAGGAAGTAGAGGTAGACCAGGACCAGGCCCCAGAAGCTGTAGAGGCTCCAGCCCGCCTTGTCCAGGCCGAGATGCTGGGTGAGCACGCCCGCGTTGCCCAGGGTGGCGACGAAGGCGAACGCCAGCGGCACACCGCCGAAGTTGGCGAGCACGCCGGAGGCGCTGAGCACCGCGTGCCGCAGCACTGCGTAACGGGAGGTCACCACCGCCTGGGCGAGCAGGAGCCCGGCGACGGTGCTGATCAGCGCCGCGGTGAGGGAGAGTTTGACGCTGCCGAGGAGCGCGGTGAGGTAGGCGCCCTGCAGGGACGCGGTCAGGTTCCCGGTCGTGTAGTGGACGGCGGTGCCGGGACCGTTGTCCGTCGTGGTGAACGCGCCGCCGAGCATCGCCAGCGCCGGGATACCGAAAGCCACGGCGACGACGATCAGGAGCGGGGCGACCGCGAGCGGGCCCGCCGCCGCATGGGCGCGGCGGCGGGCCGTGGCCGGGGCTGCGGCCGCCGCCGGGGCGGCCGTCGCCGTGACGTCGGTGCTCGCACTCATCCGGAGACGGCCTGTCCCCAGCCCTGGCCGAGCACCTGCTTGGCCTTGTTGAGCTGCGCCTGGGTCGGGAAGCTCGGCGTGCCGCTCACCGCGGGCAGTTTGGCGGCCGCGGCCTTGTCGAGCGAGCCGTCCTGTTCCATGGCGGCCATCAGCACCGGGCGGGCGAAGCCGCCGAGGAAGAGGTTCTGGCCCTCGGTGCTGTACAGGTACTCCTCCCACAGCCGGGCAGCGGCCGGGTGCGGGGCGTTCTTGTTGATGGCCTGGTTGTAGTAGTTGGCGTACTTGCCGTCGGTCGGGATGTTGACCTGCCAGTTGATGCCCTTGGACTTGAACTCGTCGGAGTAGCCCGCGTTGAGGTAGTCCCAGTCGATGGTGATCGGGGTCTCGCCGGACTCGACGGTGGTCTGCTTGGCCTGCACCGGGTTGAAGTTGCCTGCCTTCTTCAGCTTGGCGAAGAAGTCGATGCCCGGCTGGATGTTGTCGAAGCTTCCGCCGCTCGCGAGGGCAGCGGCGTAGACGGCGGCGAAGGCCGCGCCCGCCTGGGTGGGGTCGCCGTTGAGCGCGACCATGCCCTTGTACTCGGGCTTGAGCAGGTCGGCGAAGCTCTTGGGGCAGGACGGCACCTTCGAGGCGTTGCAGCCGATGGAGATGTAGCCGCCGTAGTCGTTGTACCAGGTGCCGTCGGTGGCGGCCTGGCCCGCCGGGATCTTGGCGAAGCCGGCGACCTTGTACGGGGCGAACAGGCCCTGCTGCTGGCCGCTGAGCGCGAAGGAGCTGCCGACGTCGACCACGTCCGGGGCACGCTCCTGGCCCTGACGGGAGGTGATCGCGTTGATCTCGTCCTGGCTGGTGCCCTCGGGGTTCTCGTCGTTGACCTTGATGCCGTACTTCTTGGTGAACCCGTCCATCAGGGCGCCGTAGTTGGCCCAGTCGCGCGGCAGGGTGATCGCGTTGAGCGTGCCCTCCTTCTTCGCCGCGGCGATCAGCGCGTTCATGCCGCCGAAGTCGGCGGCGGAGGTCGCGGTGGCGGCGCTCTTGCCACCGGAGGTGGTCTCCGTGGTGGGGGCGGCGCCGCACGCGCTCAGGGCGAGGGCGGCGCCGGTCAGGCCGGCGGCGAGGCCGACCAGGCGGAGGCGGAGTCTTGACGTCGTCACGAGGGTCTCCCGAGGGGGCGCAGGGGCGCGGGCGCAGGGTTCACTTGTCCGAACAAGTGGGCCTCAGTACGCCGTATGTTCATGTCGTGACGATGAACGGGGCATGACCTTTTCGATGCGATAGCGCGGCTTCTTGGCCGTGCCCGAGCGGGTGGGCGGACGCCAGGATTCGTCACATACAGTGGCCGACGGAAACGTTGGTGCGTCCTGAGGGGTCATTGCGTGAGCGCACGGCACGAGGAGATCGCCGAGGCTCTGCGGCAGGCGATCGACGGCGGGGTCTACGCCGTGGGCGCGCTGCTCCCGTCCGAGAGCGAACTCGCCGCCCGCTACGGCGTCGCGCGCGGCACGGTCCGGCAGGCGGTCGCCGCACTCACCGCGGAGGGCCGCGTCGGCTCCCGCCAGGGCGCCCGCAGGGTCGTGCTCGGCAACCACCGCAGCCAGAGCTTCGCCGAGCTGCGGAGCTTCGCGCAGTGGGCGCAGTCGATGGGCCGAACGGCCACCGGGCGCGTCATCGAGCAGTTCCGGCGCCCGGCGGACGACGAGGATGTGCTGCGGCTGCAGTTGGAGCCGGGTGCCGAGGTGCTCCAGGTCCTGCGCGTGCGCGGCCTCGACGGCGAACGGGTGCTGGTCGAGCGCAATGTCTACCCGGCCTGGGTCGCCGACACCGTCGAACGGCTGCCGCGCGACTGCAAGTCGGTGGTCCAGGCGCTCTACGACGAAGTGGGCCTGGTCTTCGCGTACGGCGAGCACGTCATCGACGCGGTCGCGGCGGGCACCCGCGACGCTGAGCTGCTCGGCATGCGCCGCGGCGCTCCCCTGCTGCGTATCCGCCGCGTGACGACGACGCACGCGGGTCGCCCCATCGAGTGGTCGGACGACCGCTACCGCCCGGGTTCAGTCACCTTCGCGATCCACAACTCGATCGGTTCCAACCCGCTGTCGCGCAGGGCCGCCACGGACGACCCGCCGCGTGAACTGTGAGGTGCCCGTGGCGAGCACGGGAACGGCACCAGCTGATCGGTAGTGCATCGCCTACCCCTGCCGACGACCGCTCTGCGCAGGAGGGCCGTCCCGCCGCCTGCGGGGCGGCCCGTCGTCTTCCCAGCCACCTCCGCCAGGGCCACAATGCGCGGTGGATCGGCCATCAATCGACCGTCAGCGAAGGGCACCTGCAATGGACCACGCACGGTGGAAGACCGCACGGACCCGTGAGGTCCTCAGAGACGAAGTGCGGGAAAGCCCCGCGGTCACCGCCATCCGGCTGGAGGTGCAGTACGCGAGAGCCCTCGGCGAGGCCGTCTGCGAGCGGCGTACGGCGCTGGGCCTGACGCCCTCCGAGGTCGCCCGCCGCGCCAACATGTCCCAGCCGCAGTTCTCACGCATCGAGGGCGGGGACACCGTTCCCACGCTGCCGCTGCTGGAACGCCTGGCGCGGGCGCTCGACTCCGAGCTCGACATCCACCTCGCGCCCGGCACCGGCGCGACGCTGAACTTCACGGGCTGAACTTCACGGGCTGGGCCTCACAGGCTGAGCCGCCAGTCCTGCCCGACCAGCTCCTTGCCGAAGCTGTGGTGCGGCTTCTCCGCGACGAGCTCGAATCCGGCGCGCTGATAGATGCCGCGCGCCGCCGCGAGCACGTCGTTGGTCCACAGCACCATTTCGCGGTAGCCCGCTCGACGCGTAAACTCGATGCAGGTACGGACGAGGCGGTCGCCGATGCCGTGGCCGCGCGCCTTCGGATCGACGAGCAGCAGCCGCAGGCGTGCGGTGCCGGGGGCCTCGTCGCGCACGCAGAAGACGCAGCCGACCGGCTCGTCGTCGAACGTCGCGATCCACGCGGCCTCGCACTGCGGATCGTGCTCGGCGGCGAACTCCGCGACGATGCGCGCGACCAGCGCCTCGTACTCCTCGTTCCAGCCGAACTCCTCGGCGTAGACGGCACCGTTGCGCTGGATCACCCATCCCAGATCGCCGGGTTGCGGACGGCGCAGGCCGACGAGGCCGAGTCGGGGCCGGGTGAGCACGTCCTGCACCGTCCGCAGCGATTCGGTCAGCCGACGCCGCTCACCTTGCGGGAGCCGGCCCACGAGGTCGCCGATCGCCTGCTGGGAGCGCTCGTCCAGCACCGCCGCGGCCTCACGCCCCTGCGGGGTGAGCCGTACGACGTGGACGCGACCGTCGATCGGATGCGTTTCGCGTTCGACGAGACCGGCCCTCCCCAGCCGCGTCAGCACCCGGCTCAGGTGCGCCGCCTCCGCCCGGATCGCATCCCGCAGCCACGGCACCTGCATCTGCTCGACCCGGTTCAGCTCGTAGAGCACACGCGCTTCGGTGAGCGAGTACGGCGTCCCGAGCTTCCCGGAGTAGTCGACGGCACCGATGACGCTGGTGTAGAAGCGGTTGAACGACCGGATCGCGTCGATCGCCGGTTCGAGATGCGGTTCGCCGATGCCCATCGGGGAGCACCCCCCAGCGCGGAATTACTTGCTTGTTCCTTGTCGGAGACAAGGGTAGTCCCGCATCGCGGACACCACCAGGTGAGCGAAGTTGGATATACGGCGCAAAGAGGGTCAGTCCGCGAGGTCGTCGAACTCCCCGGCTTTGACCCCCTTGAGGAACGCCTCCAACTTCCGCGCGGTCGTCGTGAGGACCTCACCGGGACGGTCGCTCTCGCGGAGGTGGATTTGCCCGTGAGCGCTCGCCGCGACCTCGACGCATTCACCCTGACCACCGGTGCTGAACGAGGACTTCTGCCACGCGAGCTGGGACATAAGGCTCCCTCTACAACTCGTACATGATGTGCTGGATGAGGCTCAGCGAGTCCTGACCCTCATGGGACTCGGGGGCCGACTCCGGATCCACCGGCCCGAGCGCCAGCGCGCTGAGCCGTTCAAACATTCTGTCGTACTCGTCGATGCGATCCCTATCCCCAAGAAATACGGTATCAAGCGGGTGTTCGAGATACACCGTGTCCAACTCTGGCGTAGAGCTGCCGAACAGGATGAACGGACGACTGAAGGCCGCATACGGTCCCGCTTCGAACGGGAAGATCTGCAACGTGACGTTGGGCCACCGGGCCACCTCGATGAGCCGCAAAAGTTGCTTGCGCATGATCTTGCCATCGCCGACCCGGACACGTAGCGCCGACTCATGGATCACCGCATGGTAGGCCACCATGGAGCTGAGGATCCGCTGCCGAGCAAGCCGGAACTTGACGTAACCCGCAACAAGTTCCGAGTCGTCTTCGACCGCCGAGATCACCGCATGTGCGTAGTCCGGAGTTTGCAGCAGTCCGGGAACGAACAACGGTTCATGGATACGGATGCGGGTCGAACGTGATTCCAGCTCCGCGACATCCCGTGCAGCGCGCCCCATCACGCTCCGATGGTCGTCCCACCACCCCTTGCCCCGGTCCTGCGCCATCGCCATGAGCCCGTCGAACAGTGGGCCTTCGGGACAGCCGTACGCACGCAACAAGCTGTGCAGGCCATTGCGCGGGACATCCGCCCTCCCAGCTTCAATATGGCTGATCCGGGTGCGGTCCGCGTCAAGAAGCACGCCGGCCTCATCACCCGACAGGCCCGCGTGCGTCCGCAGCTTGCGCAGCTCTGCCCCGAGTCGGCGCTGCCGCTCGCTGGGGCTGGTCCTGGGTGCCATGGATCCCTCCTCGTGGCCAGGGGCAGTGTGCCGCGCAGCCTCCCGCTGGTCCACCAGCAAACGATCACGTCACCCGCACGAGGTGAGTTTGTGGTACACGGTTGCGGCATTCTCACGCGTGAGATTACCGTCGAAGACAGCGCACGGTACGGAAGTGCACCCGTTCTCAAGAAAGTTGAAGCGGGCAACGCCACCGCTGCCGCGCAGCGCCCTGTACCGTCCAGAGAGGCGCCCCCATGCCACCAACTGACTGCTCGCTCGTCTTCCCGCCCGACCCGCTCTGGGTCCGTTCCGCCCGCGAAGCCGTCCGTACGCTGCTCACAGCCGTCAGAGCCGACGAACTCGCGGACACTGCCGCCCTCCTGACGAGCGAGGCAGTGACCAATGCTGTCAACGCATGCCGCACCAGCGGGTGTTCAGCCCCGCTCACCGTGTACGCGAAGTACTCGGGCGCGCTGCGCGTGCTCGTCCACGACGAGGCACCGGGACGCCCGACGCGGGTCGCCCCCACCGGGGACGCCGAGACCGGACGCGGGGTTGCGCTGATCGACGCGTGTGCCGCCGAGTGGGGTGTATGCCGCTACGACCCGGGGCCCGGCAAGACCGTCTGGTTCGAGCTGACGTGACAGGGGGCGCCGGTCAGGCGACCGGCGCCCCCTGGACGCGGGGGCGCGTCAGGCGGCCGCGCCCGCCATCGCGCGGCACATCTCGGCGCAGCGGCGACAGCTGTCCGCACATTCCGCCAGGTGGGGGGCTTCGGGCATGCGCATACACGCCTCGGCGCACATGTCGCAGGCGCGGGCGCACATCGCGCACATCTCCGCCATCATCGGCGACCTGCGCATCATCATGTCGGCGCACGTCCGGGTCATCTCGCTGCAGTCCATGATGGCGCGCATGACCTGCATCTCGGCCTGGCCGCCGCCCTTCTGCAGGCAGTCGGTCATGGCCTGCTCACACATGTTGTGGCAGGTGAGGCACGCCTCCAGGCACTGCTGCATCTCCTTGGTCATCTTGGTCGCCTGGCCGGCCTTCTGGGTCTTCTGCATGACGTCTCCTCGAGGACAGGGGAACCGACTTGCTCGGTTCCGTCCGGTTCTGTCCTACGTCGGCGCCGGGACCCCGGCAACCGCCTGGACCCACTCGGGCAGGTCGGGCCACGCGGCGTCACGCCATGGCCTTGCGGCCGAGCAGGCACGCCTGCGGCCGCATGGCCACCCGGGGCCAGCGTCCGATGGAACTCCGCGAACACCTCCGGCAGCACCTGCGGTGGCGTGTGGATGACCGACCACCAGGCGACGATCCCGCCGAGTCCGCCGTCGGCCAGGTCCAAAGCGGTCATCGAGCCTACCTCGACCGCAGATCCGGGTATCTCCGTCGGGCGATCTCCACCATCCTGGGCGACAGGTCGATGCCGAAGGCGCTGACGCCGAGCGAGTCCAAGTGTGCGGTGACGTGACCCGGACCGCACCCGAAATCGGCGACCGGCCGCCCGCCGTCGGCTCGCACCAGCTCCGCAAACCCGGCCAGCATCGCCCACCCGAACACAGACTTGGCGAACAGCGGGCTCACTCGTTCGGCGTAATCCTCGGCAACCGCGTCGTAGGACGACCGGGCCCTGGCCAGGTATCCGTCCTCACGCAGCCGCGGCTTGCGTTTGCCGCCTGGTCCCCGTGTGCCCGTCCGTTCACCCCGTCACATCGGTCGACGCCATGCAGGCAGCGTCAGCCGGTGGTTTCCGCCGTGTCAAGCAACGTTTTCCGGACTCTCACCCGGGGATGACCGCACGTCAGGACTGCGTGCCCTGGGCGATCGCGTCGGCCACCTCCGCCTTGCGCTCCGCCTCCTCGGCGGCGAATCGTTCCGCGTCGAGCTTCTCGGCGATCTCCTCGTCCTGGGCCATCAGCAGGTCGAGGTTGGAGTCGCCCATCTCGAAGACACCCATGTCGAGGTAGGCGCGCTGCAGCCGTTCGCCCCACAGCCCGATGTCCTTCACGCACGGCACGATCCGGCTGAAGAGGAGCTTGCGGAAGAGCGCCAGGTACTCGGACTGCTCGCTGAGTTCGTTCGCCTCCTTCGCCGGTATGCCGAAGTTCTCCAGCACCTCGGCGCCGCGCAGCCGGTCGCGCATCAGGTAGCAGCCCTCGATGACGAACTCCTCGCGCTCGCGCAGTTCGGCGTCGGTGAGCTGCTTGTAGTAGTCGCGCAACGCCATCCGCCCGAAGGCCACGTGCCGCGCCTCGTCCTGCATGACATATGCGAGGATCTGCTTGGGCAGCGGCTTGTCGGTGGTGTCGCGCAGCATGCCGAACGCGGCGAGCGCAAGACCTTCGATGAGCACCTGCATGCCCAGGTAGGGCATGTCCCAGCGCGAGTCGCGGAGCGTGTCGCCGAGCAGACTCTGCAGGTTGTCGTTGATCGGGTAGAGCATCCCGATCTTCTCGTGGAGGAAGCGCGCGTATATCTCGGCGTGCCGCGCCTCGTCCATGGTCTGGGTCGCGGAGTAGAACTTCGCGTCGAGGTCGGGGGCGGACTCCACGATGCGCGCCGCACAGATCATCGCACCCTGCTCGCCGTGGAGGAACTGGCTGAACTGCCAGGAGGCGTAGTGGCGGCGCAGGTCACGCTTGTCCTGCTCGCTCATCTTCTCCCAGTACGGCGTGCCGTAGATCGTCATGTTCTGGTCGGGCACGCCCAGCGGGTCGTACGGGTCGACCTCCAGCTCCCAGTCGATCCGCTTGGTGCCGTCCCACTGTTTGTCCTTGCCCTTCTGGTACAGGGCGAGCAGCCGGTCACGGCCGTCGTCGTACTCCCAGGTGAAGCGGGCCTGACCGGTGGCCTGGACATCCCACTCCTGCTCTGCGGGGCCGTGTACGTACAGCTCGTGCGTCGACACCGGCGCCTCCCCTCGCGTTTGTTACTGAAGCGTCACATGACGCGGCGGCCCGGTCAACAATTGGTCGGCAAGGTCTTGACGGTCTTGCTGACAAGTAGTCTCATAAAGGTGTGACCGAGGGTAACCCCTCGTGCTGTCCAGCTCCGGCCGTCAGAGGTGACAGTCCCATGAGCTCTTCCGTCAGCGTCGCCGGCGCCGCCAACGACCGGATCGGCGCACTCAAGGAACGCGAGCAGGTCGCCGAGCGGCTGCTCGAAGCATCAGCCCGGCACTCCTTCGACCCCGACACCGAGCTGGACTGGGACGCCCCGTTCGAGGACGGCAAGTGGTTCTGGCCGCCCGAGCTGTGCTCGCTCTACGACACCCCGCTGTGGAACCACATGTCGCAGGAGCAGCGGATCGAGCTGAGCAAGCACGAATCGGCGTCGCTCGCCTCCGTCGGCATCTGGTTCGAGGTCATCCTCATGCAGCTGCTGATGCGGCACATCTACGACATCGACCCGACCAGCCGCCATGTGCGCTACGCCCTCACCGAGACCGCCGACGAGTGCCGGCACTCGATGATGTTCGCGCGCCTTGTAGGCAAGTACGGCACGCCCGTTTACCGGCCGAGCCGCCTCCACCACAACCTCGCCCGGGTGATGAAGACGATCTCCACGACGCCCGGCTCGTTCACCGCGACCCTGCTGGTCGAGGAGATCCTCGACTGGATGCAGCGCCAGACCTTCCCGGACGAGCGCATCCAGCCGCTGGTGCGCGGGGTCACCCGCATCCACGTGGTCGAGGAGGCCCGGCATGTGCGGTACGCGCGTGAGGAGCTGCGGCGGCAGATGGCCACCGCCCCGCGCTGGGAGGCCGGCCTGACCCGGCTGATGTCGGGCGAGACCGCGCGCGTGGTGGCGATGTCGCTGATCAGTCCGCAGGTCTACGCCTCGGTCGGCCTCGATCCTGCCTACGCGCTGCAACAGGTCAGGAACAGCCCGCACCGGCAACAGGTCATGCGCCGCTCCTCGCAGCGGCTGACCGACTTCCTCGACGAGATCGGCGTGCTGCGCGGCCCGGCGAAGGCGCTGTGGCGCAGCTCCGGCCTGCTGGGGTGACGGAGCGACGCACGCGAGCAAGCGGCGGGGGTCCCCCCGGGAAGCAGGGGGAGGCCGGCCGAAGGACGAGGGACGAGGCCGTCCGCGGAGCGCGGGAGCGGGCGGAGAAGCGAACGATGGCACAGGAGACGAGCGGGGCCTATACGCTGCCCGGCGTGGGCGGTGACCAGCGAAGAGCGACGGCGTACCGGAGGCTGCCGGTGGAGGAGAGGCGCCGGCAACTGCTCTCCACCGCACTGGAGCTGTTCAGCCACCGCAGCCCCGAGCACATCTCGATCGACGACATCGCGGCGGCCGCAGGCGCCTCGCGGCCGCTGGTCTACCGCTACTTCCCCGGCGGCAAGCAGCAGATCTACGAGGCGGCGCTGCGCAGTGCCGCCGAGGAGCTGACGGCCTGCTTCGTCGAGCCGCCCGAGGGCACGCCAACGCAGCGGCTCGCCAATGTGCTCGACCGCTATCTCGCCTTCGTCGCCGGGCACGACGCGGGGTTCTCGGCGCTGGTGCGGGGCGGCTGCGTCACCGAGACCAGCCGGACCACCGCGATCATCGACGGGGTGCGCAGGGGCGCGGCGGAACAGGTCTTCGTCCACCTCCAGGTGGAGGCGCCGGGCCTGCGGCTGCGGATGGCGGTGCGGTCGTGGATCGCGGCGGTCGAGGCGGTGTCCCTGACGTGGCTGGACGAGGGGCGCCGGCCGCCCGCCGACGAGCTGCGCGACTGGCTGGTCGACCACTTCGTGGGGATTCTCGCCGCCGCGGCGGCGAGCGACCGCCAGACGGCCCAGGTCGCCGCCGCGCTGCTCGCCCAGGAGCGCGCGGACTGCGGTGCGGGCGTGCTGGCCCGGCGGCTGCTGGCGTGATGCGATCCTGGTGGTGTGCGCAGCGAGGAGTGCGAGTTCACCGGCGGGCCGCTGGACGGACGGGTGATGGCGGTGCTGGTGGGCGCCACCGGCAAGCCGCCGAAGGTGTACACCGTCCCCGTGCCCGGCGAGGGCGGCGCGCCCGGTCTCGTGCACGTCTACCGGCTCGCCCCGGCGGCGAGGCCACGCCGCTCGCGCTGGCGGTACGCGTACGACGCGGAGGGCCGGCCGCCCCGGATGCGGTGGCCATGGGGACGCAACCACCGTCGCACATAGGACAGTTGGCCATAAACCGATAAACTGTACTTGCTGTGGACGGACACGGTTGGGGGCGCCATGGATCCGCATCGGCCCGATGGCTCAGGCTCCGGCTCGCACGAGAGCGTCCCGTCCCGCCGCGTGCTCGTCGTCGCGGCGATCGGCGGGGTGAGCGCGGCGGCGACCGCCGGTGTCGTCTCCTCGCTCGTCCGCGGCAGCGGCCCCGCCGCCCAGAGCGTCGCCGTCAATCCCTCGGTGCCGTCCACGATCCTGCCCACCACGACGCGCGCGCCCGGCATCGCGCCCAAGCCGTTGTGGACGTACGACAAGGCGCGGCTGACCGGCGCACCGCCCGTCCCCGTCAGCGAATCGCTCGTCGTGGTCAAGGGGGTCGACGGGCTCATCGGCCTCGACGCCGGCAGCGGGCACCACCGCTGGACGACGGCGAGGAACGTGCTGGCCGAGGGCGCCGCGCTCCCCACCGGCGACGGGCTCGTCGCCGGCCTCGCCCGCGCCGCCGGCCACAGCCGGACACCCCAAGCCGTCGACCCGTCGGGGCACGGCCGCACCTGCTGGACGCTCGCCGCCCCGCCGTCGCTGCACTTTCCGCCCGGCGCGTTGCTCGCCTCCGACGACACCTCGCTCTACGTCGCCGCGACGACCGCCGACGGCGAGCCGCTGGTGCTGGCGTACGCCCTCGCGACCCGCAGGGAGCGCTGGCGCGCGCCGGGCCCCGGAGCGGGGGCCGCGCCGCTGGCCGTGCTCGACCGGGCCCGGCTCGTCGTCTGTGACGGGGCCTCACTCGCCGCGTACGACACGCGCACCGGCGCCCGGCAGTGGCTGGTCCGGCTGCCGGGCGCCGGTTACGGCCGCCCCGTCGTCGACGAGGTGCGCGCCTATGTGGCGGGAGACGCGGTCACCGCCGTCGAGCTGGCGAGCGGCCGCGTCGCGTGGAGCACGCCACCGGAACGTTACGGCGATCCCGCGCTCCTCGGAGGCGTCGCCTACGCCGTCGGACGCGCGTCCGGACTGACGGCGCTCGACGCCCTCTCGGGCACTGTGCTGTGGCGCCGCCCGGCGTCGGGCCCCGCCCTGCTCGCCGCCGACGCCCCGATCGCCTACCGCGACCGCCTTTACGCGATCACCACCGACGACCGCACCCCGCTCGCCGTCTTCGACACCACCAGCCGCCGCATCGCCTGGACCTTCCGTCCCGCGCACCGCGCAGCCGGCACCATACGCACCGCCTCGCTCGGCGACCGGCTCTACGTCCAGCACGGCAACGCGGTGTATGCGCTGCCAATGGACTGACATGGACCGACGCTCAGCCAGCCGCCACCGACGCGAGATACGCCTGGGCGAGCCCGGGCTCGAAGAACCACTCCTCGAAGTCGGCCGGATTGTCGAAGGCGTTGGCGAACCGGTCGGCCACGGCCTGGAACCGGCCGCCCGCGCCGATCAGTTGGAGCACGTGCTCCGGCGGCGGCGCGAGCATGGCGTTGGTCCACTTGGTGACGTGCTGCGCGTACTCCCAGTACCGGTCGAAGGCGGCCTGCATCCACTCGCGGTCGAAGGGCTTGTCGCCGTGGGAGACGATGCTCTCCAGGTACGAAGCGGCGCACTTCGCCGCGTTGTTGGAGCCCTGTCCGGTGATCGGGTCGTTGGCGACGACGACGTCGGCGACGCCGAGCACGAGGCCGCCGGAGGGCAGCTCGCCGATCGGGTTGCGCACGGTCGGGGCGTAGCGTCCGGCCAGAACGCCGCCCGCATCGGTGAGTTCGACGTCGCGCGCCCGGTCGTACTCCCACGGCAGGAACTGCTTCATCAGCTCCAGGGTGACCCGCAGGTGCTCGCGCGGGTCCTTCACACCCTCGAAGACGTCGAGCGGCCCGCCGGGGATGCCCTCCCAGAACAGGATGTCGCAGGGCCCGGAGGTGGTCAGGCACGGCATGATGAACATCTCGCCGACGCCGGGCACCAGGTTGCACCGCACGGCGTGGAAGTCCGGGTGCTCCGGGCGGGGCCCGAGTCCGTGCACATAGGAGACGGCGAGGGCACGCTGCGGCTTGTCGTACGGGGAACGGGAGTCGTCCCGGCCGAACATCGAGACGAGTTCGCCCTTGCCCGCGGCGACGAGCACCAGGTCGTAGCGGCGCGCGAAGTAGTCGAGGTCCGAGACGGCCGCGCCGTGGATGACGAGTTGCCCACCGCGCTGCGCGAAGGTCTCCATCCAGCCGGCCATCTTCACGCGCTGGTCGACGGACTGGGCGTAGCCGTCGAGGTGCCCCACCCAGTCGATGGGACGACTGGCTGCATCTGGCCCAGGGGGCCCCGCCACCGAGACGCCGAGGCCGTCAATGCGCGGCGCCTGGCTCTCCCAGAAGTTCAGACCGAGGTCTCGTTCGTGCTGCAGGGCGGTGGTGAACATGCACTGGGTGGACATCACCCGCCCCTCGCGGATCTCGTCCGCCGTGCGGTTGGTCATCAAGGTGACCTCGTAGCCGTTCGCCTGCAGGCCGAGGGCGAGTTGGAGGCCGGACTGGCCGGCTCCGACGATGAGAATCTTGCGCATGGATTCCTTCTGGACTTGATATTCAGTCGGGGAGCGAGGCCAGCGCGTGGCCGCACAGGGCCAGCAGCGCCTCGATCACGGAGTCACGGCGGCGCGCATCGCAGATGACGACCGGGATCCCGGCGGGTATCGACAACGCCTCGCGCACGTCCTCCTCCCCGTACTCCGGCGATCCCTCGAAGTGGTTGACGGCCACCATGAACGGCAGCCCGGACGTCTCGAAGTAGTCGAGCGCCGGGAAGCAGTCCGCGAGGCGGCGCGTGTCGGCCATGACGATACCGCCGATCGCGCCGCGCACCAGGTCGTCCCACATGAACCAGAAGCGCTGCTGGCCGGGGGTGCCGAAGAGGTAGAGGACCAGGTCCTGGTCGAGGGTGATACGGCCGAAGTCCATGGCGACCGTCGTCGTGGTCTTGTCGGGGGTCGCGCCGAGATCGTCGATGTCCTCGCTGGCACGGGTCATCAACGCCTCGGTGGTCAGCGGGGTGATCTCCGAGACCGATCCGACGAAGGTCGTCTTGCCGACACCGAAACCGCCCGCGACGACGATCTTGGTGGAGGACGGGGCGCGACTGCGGTCCTTCTGCCACTCCTGCAGGCCGTCCTCCGCAGCGGGCACCGCGACCTCAGGGTCCGCAGGGTCCGCCACGGGAAGCGCCGTCCCCTCACCCGTCTCAGAGCCTTCGAAGTCCACTGAGCACCCTTTCCAGCAGTGCGCGGTCCGGCTGTCCGGGCCCGTGGCCGGTGCCGTAGACGCGGATCCTTCCTTGGTCGGCCAGGTCGCTGAGCAATACGCGGACGACGCCGAGCGGAATGCGCAGCAGCGCCGAGATCTCGGCGACGGAACGCATCCGGCGGCACAGCTCGACGATCGCCCTCAACTCGGGCATCACGCCTGCGGCGATGCCCCCCGAGGTCAGTTCGAGCCGTTCCGCCGGGCCGTCGATCGTCGCCACGAACGTCTCGACGAGCAGCACATGCCCGAAACGGGTGCGGCCGCCGGTGAGCGCATAGGGGCGTACGCGGGAGGGTTTGCGGTCCGCGCCGCGGACCGGTAGCGAGGGCGCGGGCATCAATGCTCGCTTTCGGTCGGCTTGCCCGGCGTGCGGGCCTTACTGAGCTCGCTGCGCAGCTCCGGGGTGAGGACGTGTCCGGCCCGGCCCACGAAGAGCGCCATGTGGTAGGCGACGACGCTCATGTCGCACTCGGGTGAGGCGTGCACGCCGAGCAGGGACCCGTCGCTGATCGCCATCACGAACAGGCAGCCGTTCTCCATCGCGACCACCGACTGCTTGACGGAACCGGCGTCCATCAGCCGCGCCGCCCCGTCGGTGAGCGAGGCAAGGCCGGAGACGACGGTGGCGAGGTCGCCGGATGCGCTGGCGAGGCCTCGCACCGGAGCGCTCGTCCACTGCTCCGGGACGGACGGTGACGGTTCGTCGTCCGCACCGTCCAGACCATCAGCACCGTCCGCCTGGGCGGACACCTCGGACGAGCTGAGCAGCAGTCCGTCGGAGGAGATCACCGCGACGGAGCGCACGCCCGGGACCTCGTCGACGAGATTGGTGAGCAGCCATTGGAGGCTGCGCGCCCCATGACTCAGGTCGTCCGTACTCGACGTGTTCATCCGCGTGCCTCCTCGGAGGAGCTGTCCTGGTCGTCGAAGTCGGTTACGGGACGCGGCAGTTCGATGGTGCCGGTCGCCTCGGCCTCGGCGTCGCGCCGCCCCTCGCGCAGGCCGCGCGCGAAGCCCCCGAGTCGGCGCCGCAGCGTCTCGGCGTCCACCGGCGCACCCGCCTGCTCCCGTGCGGCGGGCTCCCCGCTCAGCCCGCTGGTGCGTGGTACGCGCTTGGGCAGGCCCTTGCCCGTGACGCCGGCGATCTCTGACGCGACGTCGTCGGCGGCGGGACGTGCGTGACGCGGTCGCGCCGGCGCGTCGTCGTGCTCGGGGCGTGCGTGCTCGTCCGGTTCTGCGGCAGCGGCAGCGGCAGCTGCTGCGGCGGCGTGGCGGGTCGGCTGCCTGACCGGCTGCGGTGTCACATCGAGCGGGTCGGCCAGGTCCACGCCGGCCGCCAAGGGAGCGGCGACGGGGGCCGACACGAGCGCGGACGCGCCGTCCGTACCCTGCGCGAGGTCGTCCGGCGGGCGGACGACGAGGGTGCGGGGGATGACGACGACCGCCGCCACGCCGCCCTGCTTCTGCTCCCGCAGCTGCACTCGGATGCCGTGCCGGCCCGCCAGCCGGGCCACCACGTACAGGCCGAGCCCCGCCGTCGCCGCCGACTCGTCCGGGTGCGCCTCGCCGAGCAGCTGGTTGAGTTCGGCGAGCCGTGCCTCGGGGATGCCGATGCCCTCGTCCTCGACGGAGAGCATCACCTCTCCGTTCTCCAGCAGCCAGCCGGAGACGCGTACTTCGGCCTGCGGCGGGGAGAAGGCGGTGGCGTTCTCTAGCAGTTCGGCGACGAGGTGACTGGAGTCGTCCGCGGCGAAGCCGGCGAGCTGGGCCCGCGGCAGGAACGAGATCTGCACCCGCTCGTAGCGGTCGATCTCGGAGATGCCGGCGCGTACGACGTCGATCAGCGGGACCGGCTTGGCGAGCGCGCCCGCGGTGGTCTCCGCCCCGGCGAGCACGAGCAGGCTCTCGCTGTTGCGCCGCATCCGGGTGGCGAGGTGGTCGAGCTTGAAGAGGGTGGCCAGCTGCTCGGGATCGTGTTCGCGGTCCTCCAGGCCCTCGATAAGGGCGAGTTGGCGTTCGACCAGAGCGAGCGTCCGCAGCGAGAGGTTGACGAAGGTCGTGTGGACGGCGCCCTGCAGAGCCGAGATGCGCTCGGCGAGCGCGTCCTTCTCCGCCACGAGTGCGGCCTGCCGCTGCCGCAGCTCGTCCCGTTCCCCGGCCGCCGCGTTGCGGGCGCCCACCAGCCGTACCCGCTCCTCCTCCTGTTCGACGGCCTCGGTGCGCAGCCTGGCGGCGTCCTGGGCGAGGCGTTCGACGGCGAGGGCGACGGCGGCGAACTCGTCGCTGCCGGTGAACGGCACCGGCGGCTGCGGGTCGCGGGCGTAGCGCTGCAGCGTGGCGAGCGGGCGGGTGACGGCGCGGGCGGTCTGGACGCCGATGCCGAGGGCGAGCAGCGCGCACAGGGCGACGAGCGCGATGCGCAACTCCAGTGCGGTGACGTCGGAGCCCCGCAGTGCGCTGAGCCTGGTGGTGTCGTCCTGGGCGAGAGAGGCCTGGACGGCGCGCATGCGGTCGAGCCGTGCGGACAGCCCGGCCTCGACGTCGGAGGTCTTGAGGGTGTTGTCGGCGCTGGTCAGATAGGGCTTGGCGGTGAGCCGGGTGAGATAGTCCTCGGCGGCGGTCACATCGCTGCCGGTGACCGTCTGCGCGTACTGGGTCTGCGCGCTCGGCGAGGCGGTGGCGGCGAACTCGGCGAGCGCCGCCTGTTCCCCGACCCTGGCCTGCTGGGCATCGGTCACCAGCGGCTCCTCGGTGCCGCCCGCGGTGAGCGCGGCGACGAGCAGTCCGCGTTCGGCCGAGGCCTGCGAGACGGCGCGGGCGAGCGCGGGGCCCGCGCTGGTGTCCGGGGAGGCGGCGCGGGAGGGCAGCGCACGGGCGAGGGCCCCGCTGACGGCGTCGAGCGCGTTCAGCAGCGGGGTGTACGAGTCGAAGACGTCCTTCGCGGAGCCGGGGCCCGACAGCGCAGTCTGCCGGAGGTGTTCGAGGCCGCCGAGTGAGCTGCGCACGGTGGCGGCGACGCCGGCGAGGTCCGAGGAGCCGCCGGTGTCGAGGGAGGCGGCGGCCTGGGTGACGTCTGCGGCCTGGCCGTCGACGCGCTCCCGGTCGTTCTCGCTGAGCCCGAGCCCGGAGGCGGTGCTGCGCCCGCCGGCGACGAAGGCGGCCATCGCGTCGCGCTCGTCGGCGAGCGAGTGGGAGAGCGCGATGGCGTTGGTGTTGAGGCGGGCGAGCTGGAGCAGCCGCTGGGACTCCGAGAGGTTTCCGACGGCCGCGGCGAGGCCCGGGGCACCGGCCGCGAGCACGGCGATCACGGATATCAGCAGGGCGGCAAGCAGCCGCTGTCGTGTCCGCGTTGTCCGCACCGGTTCTCGCATTCCTGTCTCGTCCGCCGCTGCTTCCGAAGTGACGACAAATCACAGTTGGGCACCAGCGCCAAGCGCGGATGTGCAGCCGCTCCTGGCGCTTCCCCCCGATGCGTTCACGTTGCGTTGTGTGCTTGTGCGCGTGCCAGGCAATCATGCCGAGGCACCCGAAGGAGTGAACAACAAGCGGAAGTTCGCCTTCAACTCGGCGGCGGCTCAGGGCGGTCGGCTCCATGGGCCAGGGTTTTGAACTCCCGGCGGCCTCCTGGAAAGATGCCCACCCACATCGCGGGTGCCTGGGCGCGCGAGGGCGAGGCAGCGGATCGCCACAGGTCAGGTGTGCGCCACGGCGTTCGAACGCCGTTCGGGCAGACTGTCCCCATGCGCATCGAGACCGCCACGGAGCCGGGCAGCCCGCAGCGGCCCGACGAGGACTTCGCCGCCGTCGCCCTGCCCGCTTCAGGACAGGGCGGAACGCTGGTCCTGCTGGACGGGGTCACCCCGCACCGGGACGGCACGGGCTGCGTCCACGGGGTGCCCTGGTACGTCGCCCGGCTCGGTGGTGCGCTGCTCGAACTGTCCGCTTCGCGGCGGGATCTGACGCTCGCCGACTGCCTTGCCGAGTCGATCGCCCGCACCGCCGCAGCCCACGCCGGAACCTGTGAGCTTTCTCATACGCATACGCCGCAGTCAACCGTCGTCCTCGCGCGCTGGGACGAGGAGGCGGTCGAGCATCTGGTGCTGTCGGACTCGGTGTTGCTCATCGAGGGCGAGAGTGGGGATGTACGGGCCGTGCTCGACGACCGTCTCGACCGGATGCCGGAGCAGGTGCGGGCCATGCGCGCGGCCGTGCGGGCGATGGAGCGCGGGTCGGCGGAGCGGGAGGCCGCGGGCGCCGCGTACGGGCGCGCGGTGGAGGCGCTGCGGAACGCCGTGGGCGTCGAGGGGGCGTTCTTCACCGCGGCGGCGGACCCTGCGGTGGCGCGGCTCGCGGTGACGGGGACGACGCCACGCCGGGCGGTGCGGGCGGTCGCGGCGCTGACGGACGGGGCGGGCCGTCTGGTCGAGGTCTTCCACGAGGGCGGCTGGGCGGACGCGTTCGCCCTGCTGCGCAAGGAGGGCCCGCAAGGCCTGATCACTCGCGTCCGCGCCGCGGAGTCGGCGGACCCCACGTGCACCGCATACCCCCGCGGCAAGCGCCACGACGACGCCACGGCAATCCTGGCCGTGATCTGACGATCGCGGTGGCGGGAGGTCGGGCACATCACCTACCGCAACCGGGACGGCGCCTCACTGTTCCTCGCTCAGCAGATTCAACTCCCGCAACAGCCTCGCGAGCTCGCGGATGTCATCACGATCCCACTGCGCCAGGCGCAGGCGATACCGTTCCCGCCGCGCGTCCCTGACCCGTGTGAAGCGGCGGTGCCCCTCCGGCGTCAGCCGGACCAGCGCCGCCCGGCCGTCCGCCGGATCCGGCTCGCGGCTGACCAGCCCCAGCTCCTCCAGCGCACGCAACTGCCTGCTCATCGTCGCCTTGCCGACGCCGAAGTAGGCCGCCAGGTCGGTGGCCCGCTCCGCCCCCGCGTCCTCCAGGCGTTGCATCAACCCGTAGGCGGCGGGTTCGAGGTCGGGGTGGACCTGGCGGGCCATCTCGCCGGAGGAGGCGCGGGCACGGCGGTAGAAGACGGTGATCTCCCGCTCCAGTGCGTCCATCTCAGGGTCCGTGCCCCAAGGCTCACCGGTTCCGTCCTCTGCCGCCGTGCCCACGCCTGCCCCTTCCGCTGCTCACCCCCAGTATTTCGCAGCAGGGTATTGCGCGGCCGGGCCTACGCCGCGGTCGCCATCACCTGCTCGGCGCCGGCGCGCTCCAGCGCCAGCTCGATCACCTGGCGGACGTCGGAGACCGCGTGCACCTCGAGCCGTTCCAGCACCTCGGCCGGGACGTCGTCCAGGTCGGCCTCGTTCCGCTTGGGGATGATCACGGTGGTGACCCCGGCCCGGTGCGCGGCGAGCAGCTTCTGCTTGACCCCGCCGATCGGCAGCACGCGCCCGGTCAGGGACACCTCTCCCGTCATCGCCACGTCGTCGCGCACCCTGCGCCCGGAGAGCAGCGACGCCAGCGCCGTGGTCATCGTGATGCCCGCGCTCGGCCCGTCCTTGGGCACCGCGCCCGCCGGGACGTGCAGGTGCACGCCGCGGTCCTTCAAGTCACCGACCGGCAGCCCCAGTTCCGCGCCGTGCGAGCGGAGGAAGGAGAGCGCGATCTGCGCGGATTCCTTCATCACATCGCCCAGCTGACCGGTGAGGGCCAGGCCCGTGCCGCCGGTCTCCGGGTCGGAGAGCGACGCCTCGACGAAGAGCACGTCACCGCCGGCGCCGGTGACGGCGAGGCCGGTCGCCACACCGGGCACGGCCGTGCGGCGCTCCTCCGGGTCCTGCGCGGACTCGGGCGTGTGGTGCGGCCGTCCGATCAGGCGCCGCAGGTCGTCCTCGCCGACGCTCACCGGCAGAGTGAGCTCGCCGAGTTCGTGCTGGGCCGCCGCCTTGCGCAGGATCCTGGCGATGGACCGCTCCAGGTTCCGTACTCCGGCCTCACGCGTGTACTCGCCGGCGAGCTTGCGCAGGCTCGCCTCGTCGACCGTGACCTCCTCCGGGGTCAGACCCGCCTTCTCCAGCTGGCGCGGGAGCAGGTGGTCACGGGCGATGACGATCTTCTCGTCCTCGGTGTAGCCGTCGAGCTGCACGACCTCCATACGGTCGAGCAGCGCCTGCGGGATGGTCTCCATGACGTTGGCGGTGGCGAGGAACACCACGTCCGACAGGTCGAGCTCGACTTCGAGGTAGTGGTCGCGGAAGGTGTGGTTCTGCGCCGGGTCGAGGACTTCGAGCAGGGCGGCGGCCGGGTCGCCCCGGTAGTCGGAGCCGACCTTGTCGATCTCGTCGAGCAGCACCACCGGGTTCATCGACCCGGCTTCCTTGATGGCGCGGACGATACGGCCGGGCAGGGCGCCGACGTACGTCCTGCGGTGACCGCGGATCTCCGCCTCGTCGCGCACGCCACCGAGCGCCACGCGGACGAACTTCCGGCCCATCGCGCGCGCCACCGACTCGCCGAGCGAGGTCTTGCCGACGCCGGGCGGTCCGACGAGCGCGAGCACCGCGCCGCCGCGACGCCCGCCGACGACGCCGAGGCCGCGATCGAGCCGGCGCTTGCGCACCGCCAGGTATTCGGTGATGCGTTCCTTGACGTCGTTCAGTCCCGCGTGATCGGCGTCGAGCACGGCGCGCGCGCCGGGGATGTCGTAGGCGTCCTCGGTCGTGGTGTTCCACGGCAGTTCCAGGACGGTGTCGAGCCAGGTGCGGATCCAGCTTCCCTCGGGCGAGGCGTCGGAGGCGCGTTCGAGCTTCTCGACCTCCTTCAGCGCGGCTTCCCGCACCTTCTCCGGCAGGCCGGCGGCCTCGACGCGGGCGCGGTAGTCGCCCGCCTCGTCCTCCGGGTCGCCGTTGAGCTCCGCGAGCTCCTTGCGCACCGCGTCCAGCTGGCGGCGGAGCAGGAACTCGCGCTGCTGCTTGTCCATGCCCTCCTGGACGTCCTTGCGGATGGTGTCGGCGACATCCTGCTCGGCGAGGTGGTCGCGCAGCCAGCTGGTGGCCAGGCGCAGCCGCTCGACGGGGTCGACGGTCTCCAGCAGGGTGACGCGCTGGCTGACGTCGAGGAAGGGCGAGTAACCGGAGTTGTCGGCGAGCTGGGAGACGTCGTCGATCGCCTGGACGCGGTCGACGATCTGCCAGGCGCCGCGCTTGCGCAGCCAGCTGGTGGCGAGCGCCTTGTACTCCTTGACGAGCTCGGCGACGGCACCGGGCGGCTCGGTCGGCTCGGGTTCGGTGATCTCACTGCCCTCGACCCACAGCGCCGCGCCCGGTCCCGTGGTGCCCGCGCCGATGCGCACCCGGCTCAGGCCACGGATGACCGCCCCGGGGTCCCCGTCGGCGAGCCGGCCGACCTGCTCGACCGCGCCGAGGGTGCCGACGGCCGCGTATTCGCCGTCGATGCGCGGTACGAGCAGCACGCGTGGCTTGCGCGACGCGCCAGAGGAACGGATGCCGGGCACGTGGGTGTTTCCGGAGTCGGTGGATTCCACTGCCTGCGCCGCCTCGACGGCGGCCCGCACCTCGCTGTCGGTCAGGTCGAGCGGTACGACCATGCCGGGCAGCACCACCGCGTCGTCGAGCGGCAGGACGGGCAGGGTGAGCGGCGAGGGGGCGTGAGACGCCGGGGAATCAGCAGCCATGATCTCTCCCTAGGCAATCAAGTTGAGTTGCATTGACTCAATGCTTCTGAGGCCCCCTGGTGTTCCCGGAACCGTGTTCGCTCTGAGCGATCAGCCCCCGACGCACCGCTCGTTAGCCTGGCGGCATGTACGCGGGACGGGAGCCGGAGGAGCAGAAGCAGGCCGTGACCGTCGAGCGACGCGACGGCCCGTACAGCGAGGTGGTGCTGCGCAGGCGTGGCGGGCGGTTCGAGATCATCGAGAACGGCTGCTTCCTGATGGACACCTCCGACGGGCGCTCCGAGCGGCTGCTGGTACGCGCCGCGCTCGACGCGCTCGATGCGCTCGCACCCGGTCGCAACGGCCTGTCCGTGCTCATCGGGGGGCTCGGCGTCGGCTTCTCGCTCGCCGAGGCCGCGGCCGAGCCGCGCTGGGAACGCATCGCCGTCGTGGAGCGGGAGCCCGCGGTGATCGACTGGCACCGCACGGGACACCTGGCGCCGTTCTCGGAGCACGCGCTGGACGATCCCCGGGTCGAGATCGTCGAAGCCGATCTCGTGGCCTACGTACGCGAGGCGGGCGCCACCTACGACGCGCTCTGCCTCGACATCGACAACGGCCCGGACTGGACCGTCACCGACTCCAACGACTCGCTCTACTCCCCCGACGGCCTCGCCGCCTGCCGCAGGCGCCTGGCGCCCGGCGGAGTCCTCGCCGTCTGGTCCGCGCAGCCCTCGGCCGCGTTCGAGGACGCACTGCGGGCCGCGGGCTTCGAGCAGGTACGGACCATTACCGTGTCCGTTCCGCGGGGAGTGCCCGATGTCGTCCACATCTGCGCGCAGCCCGCGTAGCCTGCGACCTGCACTGCCCCTTACGCTGCTGGGCAAGCAGCGCGACCGAGTGGGGCGGGGCCCGATGGAGAACACACAGACGAGCACGACGCACGGCGCAAGCGGCACGCCGATGACGGGTACGCAACGCCGCGTACTCGTCGTCGAGGACGACCCGACGATCGCCGATGCGATCTCGGCACGCCTGCGCGCCGAGGGATTCCAGGTGCACACCGCGGGCGACGGCCCCGCCGCCGTCGACACCGCCCATGCCTGGCAGCCGGATCTGCTGGTGCTCGACGTCATGCTGCCGGGCTACGACGGCCTCGAAGTCTGCCGCCGGGTGCAGGCCCAGCGGCCCGTGCCCGTGCTGATGCTCACCGCGCGGGACGACGAGACGGACATGCTCGTCGGCCTCGGCGTCGGCGCCGACGACTACATGACCAAGCCGTTCTCGATGCGCGAGCTCGCCGCCCGGGTGCACGTGCTGCTCAGACGCGTCGAACGCGCCACGGTCGCCGCCCGCAGCCCGCGCGGCGGCACGCTGCAGCTCGGCGACCTCGCCATCGACCATGCGCAGCGCCGGGTGCGGGTACGCGGCGCCGACGTCCACCTCACGCCGACCGAGTTCGACCTGCTCGCCTGCCTGGCGCAGACACCGCGCGCGGTGCTCTCGCGCGAGCAGCTGCTCGCCGAGGTGTGGGACTGGGCGGACGCCTCGGGCACCAGGACCGTCGACAGCCACATCAAGGCGCTGCGCCGCAAGATCGGCGCGGAACGCATCCGAACCGTCCACGGCGTCGGCTACGCGCTGGAGACCCCGGCGCCGTGACGGCGGAGCCGGGCGGCTTCCGACTGTGGCCGCGGAGCCTCGACAGCGGACGTGACGGACGGGACGGGCACGCCGGGCGCCGTCGGCTCCGCCGGTACCGCGGGCTCGGCTGGGCCGGGCTGTGGCAGCGCGTCTGGGAGGGGCTGCGCCCCGTCGACCCGTTCCGCTCGATCAAGGCCGCGCTCGGGCTGCTGGTGATCACCTCGGTGGTGGTGACGACCTTCCTGGTCTTCGTCGCGATCCACTCCGACACCGAACTGCGCGTGATCACGATCTTCTCGATCATCACGTCGATGCTGTTCATGCAGTTCGTCTCGCACGGGCTGACCTCGCCGCTGCGCGAGATGACCGTGGTGGCCCGCGCGATGGCGCACGGCGACTACAGCCGCCGGGTGCGCACCGGCCGGCGCGACGAGCTCGGCGAGCTCGCGGTGACCTTCAACAGCATGGCCGCCGACCTCCAAGCCGCGGACCAGCACCGCAAGGAGCTCGTGGCCAATGTCTCGCACGAGCTGCGCACCCCCATCTCAGGTCTGCGGGCCTTGCTGGAGAACGTCGTCGACGGCGTGTGCGAGGCCGATCCGGAGACGATGCGCACAGCACTCGCACAGACCGAGCGCCTCGGCCGTCTCGTGGCCGATCTGTTGGATCTCTCACGTCTCGACAGCGGAGTGGTGCCGCTGAACGCGCGCCGCTTCGAGGTGTGGCCGTACCTGTCCGATGTGCTGAAGGCGGCCAGCATCAAACCGGGCGTGGCGATGGCCGTCCCGTCCCACGGGCGCTCCCGCAACGACGTCCACCTGCACCTGGACGTCTCGCCGCCGGAGCTCACCGGTTACGCCGACGCCGAGCGGCTCCACCAGGTGGTGTCGAACCTCGTCGACAACGCGGTCAAGCACAGCCCGCCGAGTGGCCGGGTCACCGTCCGCGCGCGGCAGGGGGCGACTCCGGAGAGCCTGGAGCTCGAAGTGCTCGACGAGGGTCCGGGCATCCCCGAGTCGCAGTGGACGAAGGTCTTCGAACGCTTCAGCAGGGGCAGCGGCCCGGCCGCGAACGGTCCGGGAAGCGACGGCGGGACGGGGTTGGGCCTGGCGATCGCCCGCTGGGCGGTGGAGCTGCACGGTGGCCGGATTCGTGTGGCCGAATCCTCACGCGGATGCCGCATCCACCTCACTCTCCCGGGTAGGGACCCTGCGTCGGGTTGACTCTTAATCCGGTAAGCGAACCGTAATCCCGCCGGTCAGGCGCGTGCGTGCAGGCGACAAGGGGGCGCAGGCGCCCAAAAGGATGCCGATTTCCCGCCAAAGAGCTGCGTCAAACCAGGTTCCGGGTGTGATGTGCGCGACGACCGCGCCTTGTAGCCTGCACCGACCCCCCCAGTAGGCGTAGCCTTTATTTCCGCTGTCCATCACCTTGTGAAGCGGAAGAGGGCGGTTGCCGCCGTGTCGTCACAGTCCCCCAACACATCGAGTGTCTCGACCGAGGCCGACGGGCAGGGCACGAGCCCTGCGGCCGGATTCGGAGCGAACGAGTGGCTCGTCGATGAGATCTACCAGCAGTACCTCCAGGACCCGAACTCCGTAGACCGAGCCTGGTGGGACTTCTTCGCCGACTACAAGCCGGGGGCGGCGGCCGGCACGGCCACGCCCGCTTCCCCGGCCGCTCCTGCCGGCCCGACTGCGCCCCCCGCGCCCCCCGCGGGCGCCGCGCCGCAAGCGCCGAGCACGTCTGCCGCGGCCACGACCGCGAACGGGACCGCCGCCGCCCGGCCCGCCGCACCCGCAACTGCCACGGCCACCCCCAACGGGATCACCGTCACGGGCACGACCGCCGCGCCGCAGGCGCCGGCACCCGCACCGACCCGCGAACCGGCGAAGCCCGCCCCGGCCGCGGCGCCCACGTCGCCGAACGGCACCCCGGCCGCCGCGCCGGCGAAGCCGGCAGCCGCAAAGCCGGCCGAGGCGGCACCGGCCGCGAAGCCGGCCGAGGGCGGCCCGGAGTACGTCACCCTCCGGGGGCCGTCCGCCGCCGTCGTGAAGAACATGAACGCCAGCCTCGAGCTGCCGACGGCGACCAGCGTCCGGGCGATCCCGGTGAAGCTGCTGTTCGACAACCGCATCGTCATCAACAACCACCTCAAGCGCGCCCGCGGCGGCAAGGTGTCCTTCACGCACCTGATCGGCTACGCGGTGGTGCAGGCGATGAAGGTCATGCCGTCGATGAACTACTCCTACGCGGAGAAGGACGGCAAGCCGACCCTCGTCAAGCCCGAGCACGTCAACCTCGGTCTCGCCATCGACCTGGTCAAGCCGAACGGCGACCGTCAGCTGGTGGTCGCGGCGATCAAGAAGGCCGAGACGCTCAACTTCTTCGACTTCTGGCAGGCATACGAGGACATCGTCCGCCGCGCCCGCGCCGGCAAGCTGACGATGGACGACTTCACCGGCGTCACCTGCTCGCTCACCAACCCCGGCGGCATCGGCACCGTCCACTCCGTGCCGCGCCTGATGCCGGGCCAGAGCGTGATCATCGGCGTCGGCTCGATGGAGTACCCGGCGGAGTTCCAGGGCACCTCGCAGGAGACCCTCAACCGTCTCGGCGTCTCCAAGGTCATGACGCTGACCAGCACCTATGACCACCGGGTGATCCAGGGCGCCGCCTCCGGCGAGTTCCTGCGCATCATGCACCAGCTGCTGCTGGGCGAGAACGGCTTCTACGACGAGATCTTCGAGTCGCTGCGGATCCCGTACGAGCCGGTCCGCTGGCGCCAGGACATCGACGTCGCCCACGACGACGACGTCACCAAGGCCGCCCGCGTCTTCGAGCTGATCCACTCCTACCGGGTGCGCGGCCACGTCATGGCCGACACCGACCCGCTGGAGTACAAGCAGCGCAAGCACCCCGACCTCGACATCATCGAGCACGGGCTCACGCTGTGGGACCTGGAGCGCGAGTTCGCCGTCGGCGGCTTCGCCGGCAAGTCGATGATGAAGCTGCGCGACATCCTCGGCGTGCTGCGCGACTCGTACTGCCGCAGCGTCGGCATCGAGTTCATGCACATCCAGGACCCGAAGCAGCGCAAGTGGATCCAGGACCGTGTCGAGCGCCCCCACTCCAAGCCGGAGCGCGAGGAGCAGCTGCGGATCCTGCGCCGCCTCAACGCCGCCGAGGCGTTCGAGACGTTCCTGCAGACCAAGTACGTCGGCCAGAAGCGGTTCTCGCTCGAGGGCGGCGAGTCGGTGATCCCGCTGCTCGACGCGGTGCTCGACTCCGCGGCCGAATCGCGGCTCGACGAGGTCGTCATCGGCATGGCCCACCGCGGCCGCCTCAACGTGCTGGCCAACATCGTCGGCAAGTCGTACGCGCAGATCTTCCGCGAGTTCGAGGGCAACCTCGACCCGAAGTCGATGCACGGCTCCGGCGACGTGAAGTACCACCTGGGCGCCGAGGGCACCTTCACCGGCCTCGACGGTGAGCAAATCAAGGTCTCGCTCGCCGCCAACCCCTCGCACCTGGAGACCGTCGACCCGGTCGTCGAGGGCATCGCACGCGCCAAGCAGGACCTGATCGGCAAGGGCGGCACGGACTTCACCGTGCTTCCGGTCCAGCTGCACGGCGACGCGGCCTTCGCGGGCCAGGGCGTGGTGGCCGAGACGCTCAACATGTCCCAGCTGCGCGGCTACCGCACCGGCGGCACCGTGCACATCGTGATCAACAACCAGGTCGGTTTCACCGCCGCCCCGGCCGCCTCGCGCTCGTCGTTCTACTGCACCGACGTCGCGCGCATGATCGAGGCGCCGATCTTCCACGTCAACGGTGACGACCCGGAGGCCGTGGTCCGCGTCGCGCGGCTCGCCTTCGAGTTCCGCCAGGCGTTCAACAAGGACGTGGTCATCGACCTGATCTGCTACCGCCGCCGGGGCCACAACGAGGCCGACAACCCCTCGTTCACCCAGCCGCTGATGTACGACCTGATCGACAAGAAGCGCTCGGTGCGCAAGCTCTACACCGAGTCGCTGATCGGGCGCGGCGACATCACGCTGGAGGAGGCCGAGCAGGCGCTGCAGGACTACCAGGGCCAGCTGGAGAAGGTCTTCACCGAGGTGCGGGAGGCCACCGCGGCCCCGGCCGAGGCCGAGATCCCGGTGCCCGCACAGCAGTTCCCGGTCAAGCTCGACACCGCGGTCTCCCAGGAGGTCGTCAAGCGGATCGCCGAGTCGCAGGTGAACCTGCCCGAGCGGGTCCACGTCCACCCGCGGCTGCTGCCGCAGCTGCAGCGGCGTGCGGCGAGCGTGGAGGAGGGCACCATCGACTGGGCCATGGGCGAGACCCTCGCATTCGGTTCGCTGCTGATGGAGGGCACCCCGGTCCGGCTCGCCGGCCAGGACTCGCGCCGCGGCACCTTCGGACAGCGCCACGCCGTGCTGGTCGACCGGGTCACCGGCGAGGACTACACCCCGCTGCTGTACCTGTCCGAGGACCAGGCGCGTTTCACGGTCTACGACTCGCTGCTGAGCGAGTACGCGGCGATGGGCTTCGAGTACGGTTACTCGCTCGCCCGCCCGAACGCACTGGTGATGTGGGAGGCGCAGTTCGGCGACTTCGCCAACGGCGCCCAGAACATCGTGGACGAGTACATCTCGGCCTCCGAGCAGAAGTGGGGGCAGACCTCCGGCGTCGTGCTGCTGCTGCCGCACGGCTACGAGGGCCAGGGCCCCGACCACTCCTCGGCCCGTATCGAGCGCTACCTGGCGCTGTGCGCGCAGAACAACATGACGGTCGCGATGCCCACCCTGCCGTCGAACTACTTCCACCTGCTGCGCTGGCAGGTCCACAACCCGCACCACAAGCCGCTGATCGTCTTCACGCCGAAGTCGATGCTCCGGCTGAAGGCCGCGACGTCGAAGGCGGAGGAGTTCACCAGCGGTGGCTTCCGTCCGGTCATCGGCGACGAGGCGGTGGACCCGCTGGCCGTGCGCAAGGTCGTCTTCTGCTCCGGCAAGGTCTACTACGACCTCGCCGCCGAGCGCGAGAAGCGCGGCGCGATGGACACCGCCCTGGTGCGCATCGAGCGGCTCTACCCGCTGCCCGGCTCCGAGATCCAGGAGGAGTTGGCGAAGTACACCAAGGCGCAGAAGTACGTGTGGGCCCAGGAGGAGCCGGCGAACCAGGGTGCCTGGCCGTTCATCGCGCTCAACCTGATCGACCACCTCGACCTGGTGCTCGGTGCGGCGCCGGACAACGCCGACCGGCTGCGCCGCGTCTCGCGTCCGTCCTCGTCGTCGCCGGCGGTCGGCTCCGCCAAGCGGCACCAGCAGGAGCAGGCCCAGCTGGTGGCCGAGGTCTTCGAGATCTGAGCCGCCGGTCCGATCGGCACAACCGAGCCGCAGCCCGTCCGAGCCCGCCGGAAGGCGGTGCTCAGGCGGGCTGCGGCTCGAAGTCCCAGTAGGGGCGCTCGCGCCTGCGGACCGACATGGTGTGCGGGTGCTGCGGGCCGAGGGTCTCGGCGAGCTGCTCCAGCGCCTCCTGCTCGGTCTTGGCCGCCTCCTGGCTGCGGCGCAGTGCCCGCAGGTCCGCGGCGAGCGCCGCCTTGCAGGAGAGCGTGAGCGGCTGGGTGTCACCGAGCACCGACTTGGCCTGTTCCAGGGTGACGCGGCTGAGCTGGGCGGCGCCCTCGTCGTCGCCGACGAAGCTGCGGGCGCCCGAGGCGTTGAGCGCGCAGCCGAGCGTCCACGGGTGGGCCGGGCCGACCGCCCGCGCCATCTCCTCCCTCGCCCGCTCGCCGATGGCCAGCGCTTCCTCCCGCTCGCCGTACTCCCACAGCACCAGCCCGACGTTGCCCGCGGTGCCGATGGCGTACGGGTGGGCCGGGCCGACGAGGGCGCGGTAGCGCTCGGCGACGGACTCGGCCAGCTCGCGCGCCTGGTTCAGATCGCCGTGCTCGCGGATGAAGGTCGCGTAGTCGGCCTGCACCATGAGCGTCTCGGGGTGACGTGGCCCCTGCGTCTGCTGGAAGCGTTCGACGACGCTGCGCATCAGCGCCTCGGCGGCGAGCAGGTCGCCGGTGCGCCGCATGCACAGCGCCAGGTTGTGCTCGGCGCGCATGGTCTGCGGGTTGAAGCGGTCCATGACCTGGCGGTGCACGCGGACGTTCTGCTCCTGGCGGGACATGGCCTCCGGGTAGCGGCCGAGCAGGCGCAGCGTCCAGGCGTAGAGCAGGCCGGAGTGGAGGGTGAGGTGGTGCCGGGGGCGCAGCAGCCGTTCACGGACGCGCAGATTGAGGCCATGGAGTTCGAGCGCCTCCTCGTAGCGGCCGAGCAGGCCGAGCGCGACGGCGAGGTTGCTGCGGTCCTGCACGGTGCGCGGCGCCTCGTCGCCGAGCAGCCGCGTGTAGGTGCGCACGGAGCCCATGAACAGTTCGCGGGCCTCTTCGTAGGCTCCGAGCGCGAGCATGCTGCCGCCGAGGCTGTTGCGGGCCCAGAGCACGTCGGGGTCGTCGGGCTCGCGGGACTCGCTGAGCTGGGCGACGGCGGCGCGGCCGACGGCTTCGGCCTCGCGGTAACGGCCGCAGCGCCGCAGCATGTTGGCGTGCATCAGCAGCATGACGAGCATGGTGGGGTCGTCGGCGGCGAGCTGGTTGCGCCAGCGGGCGACCGTGAGCTCGCACAGCCGCAGGCCCGAAGTGTTCTCGCCGCGCACCTTGAGGTATTCGACGCAGTTGATGATCAGCTGGCGTACGTCGGGGTCGCTGCTCTCCAGCGCGCCTGACGGCTCCAGGTGCGGGATCAGGTCGGCGTAGCGGGACCATTCGCGGGTGTCGCCGGGGGTGCGGGGGTCGGCTCCGGCGAGCACCCGGCAGGCGGCGGCGGAGAGTTCCTCACGGCGGTCCTCGGTGAGGTTGCTGAGCAGGAAGCCGTGGTAGAGGCGGTGCATCTGCACGGTGTCGACGAACGGCTCGCGCTCCGGGCCCTCGACATAGTCCATGCGCACTGCCGTCGATTCCGACAGGCGGCGCAGCGCGGTGTGCCAGCGGATCGGGTCGGCGGCGAGCGCAGCCAGGTGGTCGGGCAGGTCGGAGGGGCGGGCGGTCTGGACGAGCCGTACGGGGACGGCGTCGGGCGCGAACAGGCCGAAGAGTTCCAGCAGTTCGGTCGCCTCGGGGCTGCGCTCCTGCAGCGTGTTGAGCGTTATCGACCAGCTGGTCTGGAAGCCCATCGAGTAGTCGGACGAGATGCGGATGGCGATCTGGCTGGGGCTGCCGCGCCGGATCAGCTCGATGTAGTCCTTGGCGGACATGGTGTTGGTGGCGAGCCACGCGGAGGTCTGGGCGAGCAGCAGTGGCAGGTCCTCGACGGCGTCGGCGAGCGCGTCGGCCTCCTCGACGGTGAGCCGTTCGGCGGTGCGGCGGGCGTAGGCGATGGACTCGGTGCGTTCGAAAGGGCGTACTTCGAGCTCGGTGACGGTGCCGGTGGCGGCCCAGCCGCGGCTGAGGGTGGTGATCAGCACGTGGCCGTTGCCCTCCGGGATCAGGTCCTCGACCTGCTCCATGTCGTCGGCGCTGTCGAAGACCAGCAGCCAGCGACGGTAGGGGGTGCCGGTGCGCAGCGCCTCGTGGACGGCGCGGATGCGGTCGCCGAGCTCCTGGCCGGTCTCCAGGCCGAGGCGGGGGGCGAGGGCGGCGAACTGCTCGCGTGCGGTGGCGCGGAAGCTCGCGCTCACCCACCAGACGATGTCGTAGTCGTTGCCGAAGCGGTGCGCGTACTCGGCGGCGATCTGGGACTTGCCGACGCCGGAGATGCCGCGCAGCGCACAGCGGGCGCCCGCCCGGCCGCCGGCTGCGAAGTTTTCGTGAAGCGTTTCGAGGGCGGCGTCGCGCCCGGTGAAGCGGACGTTGCGGCGCGGCAGGCTCCAGACAGCGGGCGGGTCGTTGGGGAAGCGTGGCGCGGAGGGGTCGGCTTCGGGTTCCGCCGCGGCCGGGTCGAGGCCGAGGCGGCGCAGGGTGCGGCGGCGGGCCTCGCGCGCATCGAGGTCGCGCAGGTCGACGGGGCCCAGCGGGGCGGCGGTGGGCGGCAGCGCGCGGGTGGCGACGCTGACGGCGGCGAACCGGTCGATGTTCGGCGGGACGACGGTGCGCAGCGCCTCCGTCCACTCGGTGTCGGAGCGCGGGCCGAGGGAGAAGTACCAGTCGTCGAGGACGAGCAGGACGCGGCCGGGAGCGTCGAGCAGGCTGCCGAGCGCGTCGGCGAGCGTGATCTCCATCGGCGGGTCCCAGCGCAGGAGCACGGTGCGGTGTCCCAGCCGTTCGAGCTGGTGCGCGATCCAGGCCGCCCAGGGCCGGTTGAACCCCGCGTAGCTGATGGTGATGGGCTCACGCGGGCCGCCGCCCGCCCGTGGCTTCTCGGCCATGCGACCGTCTCCTCACTTGAGCCGGCTCACTTGAGCTGGGATTTGACTGCCTATCAGGCACAATATCCCAGCGGGTGGTTGGTCGCGGGTACGCCGACGCCTACTGGCCACCCGCCCAGGCGATCGCGTCGAGCTCCGTGGACAAACGGCGGGCGATGTGCCTGATCAGGTGTTCCAGGTCGTGGCAGTAGACGGACGGGTGGCGGAATCCGCTGCCGTGCCGGTAGCGGTGGGTGTAGTTGCCACCGCCGCAGACGCGGACGACGGGGCAGCCGCGGCAGGTGGCGGCGAGCCCGTCGAGGCCCAGCTGGCGGGAGGCGACACCGGGATGGTCGAGCGCGTCGTCGAAGGTGTGGCGGAAGACGTCGAGGCCGGTCGCGGGGGCCTGTTCGTACGCGGTCTTGAGCGAGTCGACCTGCTCGATGGCTCCGTCGGTGTCGACGACGAGCGCCGCAGTCGGGGAGAGCCCGATCGATTCCGTGGTGCTCTCCATGCCCAGCAGCAGGGCGATGATCTCGGTGAACAGCCTGATCCGGGGTGCGCCGGCGCTGCGGTCGTCCCACCACAGGTCGAATGCGGTCGCCAGCCACCGCCCGTACGGGGCGGTGCGGGAGGGCAGGCCGGGCGGCGGGTTGGTCCAGTTGGCGTGCGGCAGGAGCAGGTCGAGGCGGGGCGGGAGCAGCGCGGTGAGCGAACGGTACACCTCGGCAGGGTTCGTGGCGATGTCGACGGTGCACAGCAGTCCGGCGTACGAGGCGGGGTGGCGGGCGAGCAGCCGGGCGGCGCGGGAGACCGCGGGCCAGGAGGGGCGTCCGGCGTGGTCGGCGCGGCGGGCGTTGAGCGCGGCGGTGCCGCCGTCGAGACTGATGCCGATGCGGATCCCGGCGTCGGCCAGGTCGGCGAGCACCGATGCGGTGAGCCGGGTGCCGTTGGTCTGCACGGTGACGGCTACCGCGCACGTCGCCGGCAGTGCGGAGCGGACGGCAGCCGCGTAGTCGAGGACGGGTCCGGGGCCGGCCATCAGTGGTTCGCCGCCGTGCAGGTCGACGCGGATCTCCTGCAGGTGGTGGCGGCGCACGTGTTCGGCGATGCGCAGCGCGGTCTGCCGCATGGTGGATGCGTCGGCGCGGGCGGGGCGGCGGCGCCAACTGGTGTCCGCTCCCTGGTAGATGTAGCAGTAGGAGCAGGCGAGGTTGCAGCGGCTGTGCACCTTCAGGACGAACTGACGCAGCGGGACGGCACGTCGTCCGGCCGCGCGCAGGGCGGGTACGTCGAGCGCGGCAATCGGCCAGGGGGCGGGGGTCACCACTCAGCGTGGATGACCCCTGCGGGCGTGCCGCAAACGTTCCACGTCCACAGCTGACCGATTTTGACCGCCTGACGCCTTGATACGACCAATGAGTCGATCAGTCGGGCGGGATCGGCGAGATCAGTCGGGTGAGATGCCCGGCGAGTCCTCGTGGTACGCGACGGCCTGCTCCGCACGCCCGGCGCGGCGCCGCAGCCCGGCGAGCACGGCGCCCAGCACCGGACGGGTGGTTCGGGCCGCGAGCTCGTCGAGGTCCACTCCGGTGTAGTCGGGAAGCGGCTGCTTGCCGCCCGCCGCCTCCCGCTTGTATTCGTCCTGCACGCTCGTCACGCCGTTGCCTCCAACGCGAGCATCCGCTCGCGGGTCGAGCGGGCCTGCGGACCGCCCGCCGCACCCGAGCGCTGCCACAACTCCCAGGCCGCACGGTAGGACTCCAGCGCCCGCGCCGGGCCCGCCGTCAGTTCGAGCACCGCCCCGCGCAGATGGTGGGACTGGGCGGCGAGCAGCATGTCACCCGCACGCACCGCGTCCTCCGCGGCGCGACGGAACGACTCTGCGGCATCGTCACGTCTTTGCGCCGCGCCCGGATCCTGTGCCAACTCCCGGAGCACCTGGCCGAGTTCGAGCCAGGCCTGCGCCGATATCCGCGGGTCTGCGGCGCCGCGCGCGGCGCGCGCCAGTATCCACTCGGCCTCGTGCAGATCGGTCGGCGCGCCGCCCGAGGCGCGCCGCTGCCGCAGCGCACGCCCGAAGAGCAGCCTGCGCTCGGCGAGGCGGGGGGCGCTCTCGGGGGTCTGCGCGAGCGCTTCCCGCAACACCCGTACGCCGTCGGTCGCCACCGCGATGCCGCCGCCCTGCTGCGCCCATTCGACCAGCACCCGGCCGCGCTCGGCGAGCACCTCGGCACGCACCGGGTCGTCGATCTGCACCAGACGCTGGGCCCCGGCCAACGCGGCGTCGGCCTCGGCGAGTTCGGCGGTGTCGCCGGTGTGCGCGTAGCGCGCCGCGTAGGCCCGCGCGAGGCGGCGCAGGCAGTCCAGCTCCAGCTCCCGCTCCGGGACGCCGGCCGCGGCCTCCAGCGCGCGGCGCAGCTCCGCGACGGCCTCCGGCGCACCGGGGTCGCCGGCGGCGGCCTCCCGCGCCTCGGCGAGCTGCAGCAGCACCCGGCACAGCCCCGCCGCCTGATCCGGAGGCGAACCGGCAACGGTCTCGAAGTCCGCGACGGCCCGCAGCGCAAGCGAGCGCGCCTCGTCCGCGGCCTCCCGCGTCCGGGCATCCTGCGCCAGTGCCAGCAGCAGCCCGCCGCGCGCCAGCCAGGCCTCCTCAGGAAAGACGTCGGCGTACGGCCAGGAAGCGATCGTCGTGTCCAGGCGTGCCTGCGCCTCCTGGAGCACCGTGCGGTCGAGGGTGCGCCCGTAGCGTTCCCCCGCGATCTCGGCGCTGCGCAGAGCCACATCGAGCAGCGGGCCCGGGCCCGGTGCGCCGCGCAGCAGCGCGAAGGCGCGGTCGAGGTGAGCCGCGGCCTCGTCGAGCGCCCGTGGGCCGGGGTCCTGCCGGGCCATGGCCTGCAGCACGCAGCCGAGGACGAAGTGCGCCCGCGACGCATCGGAGTCCGCCTGCGCCTGGACGGCGAGCTCGACGGCCCCTCGCGCCGTCCGCTCGGCCTCCGCCAGCACGTCATCGTCCTGCCGCGCCTTCCAGAGGCTGAGCAGGCACTCGGCGAGCAGGGTCCGCAACAACAGGAACCGTTCGGGCCGGCGCTCGTCGGCGGGCACCGAGCGCAGCAGCCTGATCGCCTCCCACAGGTCACGGATGGTGCCCTGCCGCTGGAAGCGCTCCAGCCGTTCACGCGCCCGCTCGGCGACCCGTCCCGGGTGTTCGATCACCACTCCGCCGGATGGCGGCGAGCCCGTGCCGTCGACCACCCGGAATCCACGACCGTCCGAGCCGAACTCCTCGGCCACCGGCCCCACGCCGCCGGGCTGGAACCTCAGCAGAACCTTCCGCGCCACCTCGGCGAACGCCCTCGGCACCGGCACCTGCGCCGTACGCGTCGCCTCTCCGCCCGTCCGGGCGGAGGATCCCGACAGATAACCGACCGCCATCGCCGGGAAGTTGCGTGCCCGCCGCCCGAAGACCCGCTCGATGTAGAGCGAGCAGTGCTTGAGCACCAACGACGCCTCGCCCAGGCTGAGCCTGCGCAGCAGTCCGTCCTGCACGCCCGGCGCGAACTCGTACCACGGCCCGCCGTCGCGGCGTTGGTCCTCGCTCTGCCCGCCCGACGGTTCGTCCGACGGTTCGTCCGCGGGTACGAGCAGCCCGCTCAGCAGCACCTCGGCCATCTCGACCGGCCCGGTCTGCGGCATCATCGCCCGCTGGACGAGCTGCATCACCCGGTACGTGAGCGGCGCCGCCGACAGGAACGCCGCCAAGTGCTGTGCGGCGGGCGAGGAGACGGCCTGGAACTCCCGCAGCAGTTCCTCCGCGGAGCGCCGCTGCCGGGGTTGGGGCTCGGCTCCGGGGTGCCGGCCGTGCACCCAGGCGGCGCAGGCGTCCACCCAGGAGCGAGCGGTGCCCGACACCGTCCGCGCCCAGGCGCCCAGGCCCGCCTCGGTCGGGGCCAGGACCGGGACGGCGAGCGAACCCGGCTCGCGCACGGTGCCGCGTCTCCTGCGCGGGGTGAACTCCAGGCGCCCGCCCGCCTCTTCCCTGCCACGCAGCATGCCGGGCTCGGCGGGCAGCAACGTCCGCGGCCACATGCGCTGCGGCAGCGGCTGCACGACGGCGACCGGACCGGTGCGGGCGAACCTGTGCAGCAGACGCTGAGCGGCGCCGCCCCGCCACAGTGCGCCGGAGCAGTCGCTGAGCAGCAGGGTGACGGTGCGCCCCGTGGGGTCGCGGAGCCGGTCCGCGGACGCGAGCGGTTCGCCGCCGGGTGCGGCTGCCACACCCGCCTCGCCGTCGGGTCCGGGGCGCAGGTAGTGCACGGCGACGTCGCGGAAGGCGCCGACCTGTTCGCAGACCAGGCGCAGCTCGTCCAGCATCCGGTCCCACACGACCATGGACGGCGAGTCGTCCATCACCAGCAGCAACGCCGCCTGTTTGCGCCGCACTTCGCCGAACACGGGCAGGATGTGCCCGGCACGGGCGCTGCGTTCCGCGGTGGCGGCCTCGTCGAGCGGGCCGCGCGGCCCGGCCGTGCGCGGGCGGTAGCGCTGCAGCGGGCGCAGGGCGCGCTCGAGAGGGAGCAGCCCGGGGAAGGCGGTGGCGACGGGTACGCGGATCTGGGTGCCGTCCTCGGACGCCGGGGTGTCGGACGGGCGTACGGCGTGCACGGGCAGCGGCCGCTCGCGTGATCCGTCGGCGGGAGGGCCGCTCGGGTCGCGGCCGGTGCGCTGCTGCCCCCGGTCCTGCTCCTGCTCCCGGCCGCCCTGCCGGCGGTCGCCGATCGTGGCCGGAAACCGACGCTCCCCGCCGGTACCGGTATCACGTCCGTCCTCGTCGGCCGCGTCCATCCACTGGGCGAGCCACAGCGCGTCGGAGAGCCCCTCTGCGTCCGGAGCCATGCCCGCCGCGCGCAACCGGTCGATGAGCTGCGCGAGCAGGGCCTCGGGCGCCGGCGGCACGGGCCTCACCTCACCCGGTTGAGCGGCTGCATGAGTTCGTCGGCGAGGCGTTCGCGCGTGCCCGGATCCTCGTCCCGGGCCTGCTGGGTGAGGTAGATGGCGTTGAGCAACTGATCGGCGGAGCGCTGCTCACCGGGCCTGCGGTCGAGGAACTGCTGGATGATCGCGGCGTTCCGCTCGGCCGCCTCGGGCCCGAAGTGGGCCCGCACCATGGCGGCGAGCCGCTCCTCGTCCGGCGTGTCGAGCCGCAGGTGGATGCAGCGGCGCAGCAGCGGCGCGGGGAAGTCGCGTTCACCGTTGCTGGTCAGGACGACGAACGGGAAGGCACGGCAGCGCACCCGCCCGCCGCGGACCACGACCCGGCCGCCGTCGTCGTCCTGCACCTCGACCTGCGGATGGCGCTCCGCGATGCGTTCGAGCTCGGGGATGGCGAACTCGCCCTCCTCGAGGGCGTTCAGCAGGTCGTTGGGCAGGTCGATGTCGCTCTTGTCGAGCTCGTCGACGAGCAGCACACGGGGTTTGGCAGCGGGCAGCAGCGCGGTGCCGAGCGGGCCGAGCCTGATGTAGCGCCCGATCCCCTCGGCGATCGTGTCTGTGGCGCCAAGCGCCTCGGTTGAGGGCGCGGGGTCCCCGAGGCCGGCGGCCAGGGGCGGGAGACGGGTGGGCGTCCTCGCCTCGCGCTCGGGCGGGGCGCCGGTCGCGGTCCGGGAGATCTGCAGGTCCTGCAGGCGTGCGAGTGCGTCGTACTGGTAGAGGCCGTCGCGCAGCACCGTACGGCTGACGATGGGCCAGCGCAGCACCCGGCCGAGCCCCAGTTCGTGGGCGACGGCGTGGGCGAGGGTGCTCTTGCCGCTGCCGGGCTCACCGGTGACGAGCAGCGGGCGGCGCAGGTACAGCGCGGCGTTGACGAGTTCGAGTTCGACCGGGCCGGGGCGGTACTGCTCGGCGAGGTCCTGCTGGAGGCCGAGGCGGCGGGTGGAAGCGGTGTCGATGGGCGCGGGCGGGCTGACGAGCGGGTAACCGTCGAAATTGCGCCACGGTGGAGGGCCTGGCAGGCGGTCGATGCCGTCATGCGGTCGTCCCGTGCCGCGGTAGATGAGCCACTCGTTCACAACGCGCTCCTCACACAGGCAAGGAGGAGGTGTCACGGGCCGTGCACCCCCTACGAATGTACCCAGTAGCACAAGGGCGAACGATGATTTCCGGACGCCCGGACCGCTCCTGCGTCACGTCAACTCGCCCGCTCAGCCGGTGAGTCCGGGCAACGGCAGGTGCGCGTCGTCGTAGAGCAGCACCAAGTCCTCGACCCACCCCCGCTCCGGCCGGGCGTCGTATCCGTACGCGCGCAGCTTCCGGACCGCCTCGGGCAGATCGGCGGCGGCGCCGACGCCCGCCAGCAGCGCGTCCGCCTCGCGCCGGAAGGCGACGCAGTCCGGGCCGCAGGCGTCCGGCGGATGGTCGGCCGTCCGCCACAGCGCCAGGCCGTGCCCGGCGTCGAGCGCGTCCACCATGGTGAGCAGGCCCTCTCCCTGACCGACCGGGCCGCACAGCACGGGCACCGCCTCCGCGGGCGCGCCGCGCAGCAGCTCGTACCCGGGGCTGCGGTCGATCACGTTCAGCGGCAACGGCTTGAGACCGGCGAGACCGGCGACGTGCGCCCACCGGCCGAGCCACTCCACGGGCGGCGGCACGCGTTCGACGTCGCGCACCACCACGGGCCTGCGCGCGCCCATCGGACGCGCCGGGGCGTAGGCGCGGCGCCTGCCCGGCGTCCACAGATGGGCCCTGGTGTCGAAGTGGTGGACGGGCAGGGCGATTTCGACGGCGGCGGGGCTGCCCGATTCGTCGGCCCGGTCGAGGGCGATGGCCAGCGGCGCCTGCACCTGCCGCACGGCCTCGTCGAAGGCCACGCCGTCGCGCTCGTCGCAGACCTCGGCGATCTGACGGTGGTCGGGCGCATGGACGAGCTGGATCTCCCAGCGGAACCTGACGGGCCGGTTCTCCTCCCAGACCACGGGCGCCAGCGCCACGAGCACCGACGAGTGCGCCGTGGCCGACGCCGTGGCCGACCGCGCCAGCTCCACCAGGCGGGTGCGGTCCGCGGCGGGCAGCGCAAGGCCGCGGTCGAGCGCCCACTCCTTCAACTCCGCGGCACGATCCGGGTCCTGCCCGCTCACCTCGTCCGCGACGAGGACGAGGTAGATGAGGAAGGCGAGCAACTGCTTGCCGTCCTCCGGCTCGTAGAGCAGCCCGTGTCCGTCCCGCCAGGCGACCGGCAGCGGATCGCGCACCGTGCCCGGGCCGAGAACACGCTCGACGAGACGCTGTACCACGCCGCCGCCGCGTGGCGGCGGCAGCGCCGCGAGCAGGCCGAGTGCCTTGGCCCGGTCGAAGGGCGACCACTCCCCGATCACGTCCGACAGCCGCCCCTGGACGTCGATCCAGGTGGCGCGCGCCTCGGGGCGCGGGCGCTGCTGCTGGTAGTGCCAGAGGTCGTGGGCGCGGACGAGCTCCTGGTACGGGTCGGGGCCGGGCGCCAGCTCGGGTACGAGCGGCTCGCTCGCCGCCAGGTCGCGCAACGCCGTGAGCAGGACGGCCTTGCCGCCGTCCCGGCTGCGGCGGCGCGCCTTGACGACACCGACGACCCGGCCGTGCGCGAGGTCGACGACAAGACCACCGGAGACGCCGTCCGGAATCTCGGAGTCAGGGCCCAGCCGGAAGACGTCGAGGCGGTCGTTGCCGGGGACGGTGCAGGTGCCGTCCCACGCCTCCAGCTCGGCCTGCTCACCGAGAGGCCTGTCGCCGGCGGGCCTGCGCCATCCGTAGGCGGCGACCTGACTGCTGACCGGCGGCACGGCGCGGTCGGAGAGCCATGCACAGCTGTGCGGGGCCTCCTCGGTGAGCCTGATCAGCGCGAGGTCTGGGGCGAGGTCGGCGCCGCGCTCGTCGTCGCGGTCCCAGACGGCCATCGACTCGGGGTGCGGGAGCGCATAGACCGCCCGGCCCGCGAAGAGGCGGCCTGCGATCCGCACCCCGACAGCGCCGCCGCCGACCCACCGCCTGCGGCCCGACGAGTCGCGGCGCATCAGGACATGAGCGCAGGTGAGCACCCAGTGCGGGGCGATCAGCAACCCGCTTCCCCAGAATTCGGAGGCCTCGTCGTGCGGGTCGGCCTGGACGGCGACGGCCGCCTGCCTCGCCAGGTCCCGCAGCCGGGCCTGCGCTTCGCCGGTCATCCGCCTCCCCGTTGCTATCCGGTCTTTCCCAGGTCGTGGGCAGTGTCCGGTCTCAGCTGTCCGTGCCGGTCCCGCCGGGCTCGCCCTGCCTCTCCGTGGTGCCCCGCCGCTGCGGCGCCGCGGGCGGCAGCGTGGGCATCGGCGGCACGGCAGGCGGCAGGGGACGGTCCGGCAGCGGCGCGCTGCGGCCGAAGCGGTCGCGCCAGGTGAGGGTGACGGTGAGGGCGGCCTTTGCCTCGCTGTCGGCGAGCACGCTGATCACCGCTCCTGATTTCACGGCGAGTTCGACGCCGAACTCCACGCTCACCTCGTCCGGTGCCGCCTGCGCTGCGGCGTCCCGCACGGATGCCGCGACCCCGGTGACGAGCTCTCTCAGGTGCTGAACGCGGGCGACGACCTTGTCGAGGGCGCCGACGTCCTCGTATCCGCCGTATTCGGTGTCATCGGCGTAGTCCGCGTCGTCCCCGTGAGCCGTCACCGGGGACAGCCGGGCCCACACCTCCGTACCGTCCGGTAGCGCGATGCGCTGCGCCCGATCCCCCACGACGCCTCCCGCTCGCCCGATCGAGTGAAAGATCAGGCTAGCCCCCGTGTCCGTATCCTGACCAGGTAGACCGCAGATCGATCCATCAGAGCATCCCGGAGCACCCCTTGTACTTCACCGACCGCGGCATCGAGGAGCTGGAGGACCGGCGCGGCGAGGAGGAGATCACTTTCGAGTGGCTCGCCGCACGCCTGCAGGAGTTCGTCGACCTCAATCCCGAGTTCGAGATCCCGGTCGAGCGTCTCGCCACCTGGCTCGCCCGCCTCGACGAGGAAGAGGAGGAGTAGCCCGCCCTTACCCCATCCCACTCCCCCTCGTTCCGTTCTTTCCAGGCCCCTTCCCATTCCAGAGGGACGCGATATATCGTGTAGGCATCGAGAACGCGATATGTTGCGTCCGCGTCGGGAGGCCGGGGATGTCACACGAGACACACACCGTGGCGGAGCCACAGAAGATCACCTTCGAGGGGCCCGTCAACGATCTCCATGTCCGCATCGTCGGCGGCACCGTCAATGTCGTCGGGAGCGAGGACGGCGCCGCGCGCCTGGAGGTCTCCGAGATCGAGGGCCCGCCGCTGATCGTCACGCGCGACGGCGGCACCCTCACCGTCTCGTACGAGGACCTCCCCTGGAAGGGCCTGTTCGGCCTGCTCGACCGCAAGGGGTGGAAGCGGCACGCGGCGGTCTCGCTCGCCGTACCGGCGGACACCTGCGTCGAGCTCGGTGTCGTCAGCGCCCACGCCGTCGTCTCCGGGATCTCCTCCCGTACCGCGGTGCACGGCGTCAGCGGCGACGCCACGCTGGTCGGCATCTCGGGACCGGTCAACGCCGACACCGTCTCCGGCAGCGTCGAGGCCCAGGCCCTCTCCGGCGACTTGAGGGTGAGCTCGGTCTCCGGCGACCTCACCGTCGTCGAGGGCACCGGTTCGAAGGTGAGCGCGGACTCGGTCAGCGGCAACATGGTGCTCGACCTGGACCCGTCCGCCGGCGCCGACGTGCGGCTCACCACCGTCTCCGGTGAGATCGCGATCCGCATCCCGGAGCCCGGGGATGCCGAGGTCGACGCCAACACCACCAGCGGAGCCGTCTCCTGCGCCTTCGACGAGCTGCGGGTCAGCGGCGAGTGGGGCGCCAAACGGATCTCCGGCCGGATGGGCAGTGGCGACGCACGACTGAGGGCGACGACGGTCACCGGGGCCATCGCCCTGCTGCGTCGACCACGGGTGGGCGGCACGGAACCACAGGACCAACCGCCGGCAGAACCGGCAGAACCAGCAGAACCGTCGGACAGGCCCTCGTTCGGGAAGGACGCCTGACATGGCCCCCGTCTTCGGCCACGGCCGCCTGCGCCTGTACCTGCTCAAGCTGCTGGACGAGTCCCCACGCCACGGCTACGAGGTGATCCGGCTGCTGGAGGAACGCTTCCAGGGCCTCTACGCCCCCTCCGCCGGCACGGTCTACCCGCGCCTGGCCAAGCTGGAGAAGGAGGGCCTGGTCACCCACACCACGGAGGGCGGCCGCAAGGTCTACTCCCTCACCGACTCCGGCCGCGCCGAAGTGGCGGCGCGCCAGGGCGAGCTGGAGGACCTGGAGCAGGAGATCCGCGACTCCGTCTCCGAACTCGCCGCCGAGATCCGCGAGGACGTCCGCGGCACGGCGAGCGACCTGCGCCGGGAGATCCGCGAGGCGGCACAGCAGACGCGCAGCCGGCCGGGTGGTGACTTCGGCCGGATGAAGCAGGAGTGGAAGGAACAGGCGCGGCAGTGGAAGGAGGAGAGCCGCCGCGCCAAGGAGGAGGCACGCAGCGCCCGCCGGCAGGCGCGCGAGGCCCAGCAGTTCGCGCGCGACGAGGTGCAGCGGCTCGTCCGCCGCGTCCAGGACGAGATGCAGGACCACATGCGCCAGGGCGACTGGCAGAGCGCGATGAAGGAGGGCCTCGCCGAATTCAGCCGCGAGATGCGGCAGTTCGGCCAGTTCGGCCGTACCACGGCCTGGCCCGGGTACGTCAGGCCCGGACCCGCGGACGAGACGACCGAGGAGGAGTCCGCGCCCGAGTGGGCGAAGGAGGACCAGGAGTCCTCCGGTGACCCGGTGCGCGACCTGGAGCGGCTGCTGGACAGGTTCCGCGACGACATCCGCGACGCCGCCCGCGACCACGGCGTCGATGCCGGCCAGCTGCGCGAGGCCAGGCGTCATCTGTCGACGGCGGCGGCGCACATCGTCGCGGTCCTGCGCAGCCGCAAGAGCTGAGGCAGCCGGGAAGGGCCGACGCCCTCAGACCTCAGACGGTGAGGACCACCTTGCCGAAGAGGTCGCCGCCGGCCATCTTCTCGAACCCCTCGCGCGCCCGGTCGAGCGGCAGCACGGAGTCGATCACCGGGCGCACGCCGGTCGCCGCACAGAAGCTGAGCAGGTCCTCGAGCTCGTCCTTGGTGCCCATCGTCGAGCCCACGACCTTCAATTCGAGAAAGAAGATGCGGGTCAGTTCGGTGGCCTTGGGGTTCGGACCGCTGGTCGCGCCGGAGATCACCAACGTGCCGCCCGGCCGCAGCGACTTGACCGAGTGCGACCAGGTGGCGGCGCCAACCGTCTCGATCACCGCGTCCACCCGGTGCGGCAGGCGTGCGCCCGGCCCGAACGCGGCCTCCGCCCCGAGGTCCTCGGCCCGCTTGCGCTTGGCCTCGTCCCGGCTTGTGGCGAAGACGCGCAGCCCCGCCGCCTTGCCGAGGACGATCGCGGCGGTGGCGACCCCGCCGCCCGCACCCTGCACGAGCACCGAATCCCCGGGCCGTACACCGGCGTTGGTAAAGAGCATCCGGTAAGCGGTCAGCCACGCCGTCGGCAGGCACGCCGCCTCCTCGAAGGTGAGCTCCTTCGGCTTGCGCAGCACGTTCCACACCGGAACCGCAACGCGTTCGGCGAAGGTGCCCTGGTAGCGCTCCGTCAGGATCGAGCGCGGTTCGCGCGGCCCGACGCCGTGCCCGGACTGGCCGATCACCGAATGCAGGACGACCTCGTTGCCGTCCTCGTCGATCCCGGCCGCATCGCAGCCGAGGATCATCGGCAGGTTCTCCTCGGACAGACCGACGCCCTGCAGCGACCACAGGTCGTGGTGATTGAGCGATGCCGCCTTGACGGTGACGGCCGTCCAGCCGGGAGCCACCTCCGGCTCGGGGCGCTCTCCCAGCTCCAGCCCGTTCAGCGGTTCTTCCCGGTCGATCCGTGCGGCGTAAGCGGCGAACATGACCTTGAAACTAGACCCGTGGGAGGGGCGCCACCAGTCCACCGGGCGGGAAGCGACGCACATCACCCGTGGTCCATCCGCCGCATGTGCGAAAATGGGGGAACGGGCGATCCCCGAAACCCCATCGGGCCGGTACACGGGCCGGACCGTGTTGGGTCGCGCTGTACCGCGCATCACGACGCGCAGCACGAGTCGTTCACGCCGTTCCGAGCCGCGCTCAGGCCGGGCTCCGGACACCTTGGCGAGACTTTATCGACTCGTCAGCGGATCACTCTTCCGGTAGAACGGATCTTTCACCCCTCATCCCGGGGCCAAGCCCCGCCTTCCCCCGCACCCGGGGGAGGTACCCTCAGCATTTAATTTCGACAAAGGGGTCATAAAGTGGCAGCGGAGATCGTCAACCCTCGCAGCGAGACGGAGGACCAGGACATCATCGATCCCGTCTTCGCGCTCCACCGTGGCGGCAAGATGGAGATCTCCGCCACGGTGCCGGTGCGCGACCGTGAGGATCTGTCCCTCGCCTACACGCCTGGGGTGGCACAGGTGTGCACGGCGATCGCCGAGCAGCCCGAGCTGGTCAACGACTACACGTGGAAGTCGCAGGTCGTGGCCGTGGTCACGGACGGCACCGCGGTGCTCGGGCTCGGTGACATCGGTCCCGAGGCGTCGCTGCCGGTCATGGAGGGCAAGGCGATCCTCTTCAAGCAGTTCGGCGGGGTGGACGCGGTGCCGATCGCGCTCGCCACCACCGACGTCGACGAGATCGTCGAAACCGTCGTCCGGCTCGCCCCGTCCTTCGGCGGAGTGAACCTGGAGGACATCTCCGCGCCCCGCTGCTTCGAGATCGAGCGCAAGCTCCAGGAGCGCCTGGACATCCCGGTCTTCCACGACGACCAGCACGGCACCGCGATCGTCACCCTCGCCGCCCTGCGCAACGCCTGCCGCCTGACCGGCCGCGACCTCGGCGACCTGCGCGCGGTGATCTCCGGTGCGGGCGCGGCGGGCGTCGCGATCGCCAAGATCCTCATCGGCGCCGGCATCGGGGACGTCGCCGTCACCGACCGCAAGGGCGTCGTCCACGCCGAACGCACCGACCTCACCGACGTCAAGCGTGAGCTCGCCTCGTTCACCAACAAGGGCGGCCTGACCGGCTCACTGGAGGACGCGCTCGCCGGGGCGGACGTGTTCATCGGCGTCTCCGGCGGCACCGTGCCTGAGCCGGCGGTGTCGAAGATGGCCGAGGGCGCGTTCATCTTCGCGATGGCCAACCCGACCCCGGAGATCCACCCCGACATCGCGCACAAGTACGCGGCCGTGGTCGCCACCGGCCGCAGCGACTACCCGAACCAGATCAACAACGTCCTCGCCTTCCCCGGCATCTTCGCGGGCGCACTCCAGGTGCGCGCCACCACCATCACCGAGGGCATGAAGATCGCCGCCGCGGAGGCGCTCGCCGCCGTCGTGGACGGCGAGCTCAGCGCGGACAAGGTCATCCCGTCCCCCTTCGACGAACGCGTCGCGCCCGCCGTCACCAAGGCCGTCGCCGCCGCGGCCCGCGCGGAGGGCGTCGCCCGCCGGTAGGCGCACAAAGGCGGGGCGGGCCCGGACGAACCGGGCCCGCCCCGCCTTTCGGATCAGTCCCGGATCAGTCCCGGCCGAAGGGCTACTTCAGGCCGAGCACGATCGCGTCCGTCACCGACCGCCACACGCAGCGCGCCTCGCCGAACCCCGCTTCCCTAAGTGCCTGCGCGTGCCATTCGACGGGCTGGAATTCGCCGTCCGCATGGCTGCCGAAGATCTCGTAACGGCGCGCCACCGGCTCGGCCAGCCGCTCGTCCGCCGCCGCGGTCATCCACCACGTCTCCCAGTCCAGGACCCCTGCCGCCTGCTCGCGCTCCATCCGGGCGTGGCGCAGCGCCCGCTCGGCGGCGTTGAGGCGGGGCGTGGACTCGTCGGGCATGTGGTCGGCATTCATGAACACACCGCCGTCCCCCAGCACGCCCGCGATCCGGCCGTAGAGCTGCCGAAGCGGCTCGGTGCACAGCCAGTGAAGCGCGGTGGCGGTGAGGACGGCGTCGTACCGGGTGTGCGGCAGGCGCTGCGTCCACTTCGCATCCTGCAGGTCCGCGGTGACGAAGGTGATCCTGTCGTCCCCCTCGAAGTACCCACGGGCGATGGTCAGCAACGCGGGGTCCAGGTCCACCCCGGTCACCCTCGCGTCGGGGAAGCGCCGCAGCACGCGGGCGGAGATGCTGCCCGTGCCGCACGCGAGGTCGAGCACGCGCGGCGCCGGGCCCGCCACCGCCTCCACCATGTCGAGCATCACCCGGAAGCGCTCCTCCCGGTCGGGCAGATACCACTCCTGCTGCCGGTCCCAGCTGTCCTGCCATGCTTGCCAGTCGGTCACTGCGGTCACAGCATCCTCCTCGAGTGTGTAATACCCTTGGACCCGTCACGTCTATTACCGACACTAGCTCGCGCGGAGTAAGGACCACAAGTGGAACTGGCTTATTACTCAGACTTCGCCGTGCGGCTCGTCAACACCGAGCAACCCGAGCGCGGCGAGGACACGCTCACCTCCGTCGAGGCCGTCCGCGAGCTGTGCGGAGCGAGCACTCAGATCGCCCGCCGTGCCGGCGAGGCCGACGTGACGAAGCTGCGCGCCGTGAGGTCGCGGCTGCGCTCGGTCTTCGAAGCCGCCGACGCGGGCGACGAGGTGCGCGCGGTCGACCTGCTCAACGCGCTGCTGCTGGAGTTCCCGGTGAGCCCGCAGATCTCCGGCCACGGCTTCCTCAACGAGCAGGGCCGCCCCCAGTGGCACATGCACCTCGCCGACCACGCCACCAACGCCACCGCCGGCTACACCGCGACCGCCTGCATGGGCCTGGCCTGCCGCCTCGCGGAGCTCGGCGTCGACCGCCTCGGCATCTGCCAGGCATCCCCGTGCCGCAACGCCTACGTCGACACCTCGACCAACCGCTCCCGCCGCTACTGCTCCGACCGCTGCGCCACCCGCGCCAACGTCGCCGCGTACCGGGCGCGCAAACGCCAGGAGCAGCAGGCGCGGCAGCAACCGGACCAGGGCTAACGCGCGCCGCGCAGCCGCCGCACCGGCCGCAGCGCAGACGCCGCCCACCCGAGCACCGCCCGCAGCGACCCCTGCCACCTCAGCTCACGCGGCGGCCGGAACCTGCCGAGCACCCGCGCGAGCACCATCTCGTCCGGAACCGCCCCGAACGTCCGGCTGTCGGACTCTGCGAACGGATTGTCCCCCAGCACCCACCACCCGCCGTCGCGGCGCTCCACCGCCCGCTTGACGATGAGCAGATCCTGCTGGAGCGGATGGCGCAACACCACCACGTCGCCCGGCCGGACCTGCGCCCCATGCCGGACGAGGAGCTGGTCCCCGTGGTGCAGCGTCGGCACCATCGAGGGTCCGGTCACCTCGGCAAGTCCGTACGGCAGCCTGGCCCCCTGCTCGCGCATAACGCGCCTCCTGTCAGATCCTCCACCGGCACCAGGGTGACACCAGACTTTTGTCCTAAGCACCAGGGGGCACCCGAGAAATGGGGCCCGGCACGGGGTAATGTCCCACGTGCACAGACGATCACGAGGAAGGACAGCCATGTTCTCTCGCCTGTTCGCGCCGAAGGTGAAGGTCAGCGCCCACTGCGACCTGCCCTGTGGCGTTTACGACCCGGCCCAGGCCCGCATCGAGGCCGAGTCGGTCAAGGCAGTCCAGGAGAAGTACCAGGCCAACGAGGACTCCGACTTCCGCACCCGCGCCATCCTCATCAAGGAGCAGCGCGCCGAGCTCGCCAAGCACCACGTCTCGGTCCTGTGGAGCGACTACTTCAAGGCCCCGCACTTCGAGAAGTACCCGCAGCTGCACCAGCTGGTCAACGACACCCTCAAGGCCCTGAGCGCAGCGAAGGCCTCCAACGACCCGAAGACCGGCCAGAAGGCCCTCGACCTCATCGCTGAGATCGACAAGATCTTCTGGGAGACCAAGAAGGCCTGATCTTGCATCAAACGCTTGACCTGCGATAACACCACTTTCGCAGGTTCGCAGCCCGCACCCGGTCCGCAAGGCGCCAACCACGGCGTCGAGGTCGGACCGGGTGCGGGCTTTTTTCACCCGGCCGCGGCTGCGCGGAGGTTCCACCCGGTCTTCCAACGGCGGCAGTTGACGGGCGTGCGAACGCCCGCCCGCATGGGGCGAATGTCGAACGTCACCGGGATCGAACCGAGTTGTTCGTGCGCGGAGCCAGATCCCGGCCCCGCCGACCCACCCCGGGCCCTCCGGGCCGAGCGGTCTGCGCGCAGTCACCCGTCCGGACCGCCCAGTAACGCCCTGCCGCGACTCTGCGCGGTCTCCGGATGCGCGGCAGCCAGCAGCGACGCCCGTCCCCGGTCGTCGGTGTAGATGTAACCCGGCCTCTCCGGGTCCCGGCATTCGGGGCCGTGGCCCGCGAGACGCAGCGTTCGCAGGCCGCCTCGAGATCCATCGGGCCGGGCCGCACCCGGTTTTCCGGTCGCCTACACCTTCGGATGCGCGATCCCGCGCGTCACGCTCCCTTCCCGCACACTGGACCATTAGTTTTCTGATGACAAATCAGATAATTCGACACCGAACGGGGAGAAACAAAGATGCTCAGGGGATTCAAGAACTTCCTGATGCGGGGCGACATCGTCGTCGTGGCGGTCGGACTGATCGTCGCGCTCGCCTTCAGCACGCTCATCAAGTCATTCACGGACAGCGTGATCAACCCGATCATCGCGCGTGCGCAGGGGGGCCGGACGTTGGGACTGGGATGGCAGCTCGGCCGGCCCGGCAACAAAGCGACCTTCCTCGATCTCGGGTCGTTCATCTCGGCGATCGTCTACTTCATCATCTTCATGGCCGTCGTCTACTTTCTGATCGTCGTGCCGTACAAGAAGTTCCAGGCGCGGCGCGGTGTCACCGCCTTCGAGGAGCCCGGCCCGGTCAAGACCTGTCCCGCCTGCCTGTCCGACGACATCCCGGCCGCGGCCGGCAAGTGCCGTTACTGCGGGACGGAGCAGCCTCCGGCGGGCGCGGCGCAGCGACCGTAAGGCCGCGCACGCCGCGGGGCCACTTCGGGGATTGATTCGCGTAGGGGCCCCTCGTGTGCAGTACGGCCGAACGGGTTGTTCTCCGCAAGGGGGCCCGGCCCGTTTCGGCGCCTCGATGCCCTGGCTGAGCAGGATGCGGGTCAATTCCCCGGGCCGGGTGATTGCTCGCAACGATTTTTACAATCGAGCGCTTCGCTGAGCGGCACACGGGACATTTCGCATTAACCTCCCATCACTGTATGAAGTCGGTCTGATGCAGACCGCATCCGTCTCAACCAACGGAGAAGAAATGCGCAAGCTTCAAAAGGCCGTCGTGGTGGCCGTCGTGCTCGGCAGCGTCGGCTTCGTCGGCGCCGGCACCGCTTCCGCCGACGGCTGGGGGCAGGGCGTCGACCAGGCCGACATCACGCAGAGCACCCAGTGCAGGTCGCACGACCTGAACGTCGATGTCCTCGGCGCGGTCGGGGCCCTGAATGCGCTGGCGGGCAGCCTGCTCAACGGCGAGGGCAACCCGGCTGCGCAAGCCACCAAGCTGGGCTCGACCATGGGCTGCAACAACGGCGCCCTCAACAGGTAAGGCCACCGGCAGTCGAATAGGCAATGGAGAAATGGGTCCCGGCGTCCGAGCCACAGGTCCGGCGTCGGGGCCCATTTCTCAACCTTCTTCAGGGCCCGGCGCGGGCCGGTACTCGGTGCATCGTCCGGGCGTTGATCGCAAAGGAAGGCAGCACATGTTCAGTCGGAAGAAGATCGCAGCCGTGTCGGGGCTCCTGATCGGTCTGGCCATGACCTGCGCCGGTGTCGCCCAGGCGGACGATGCAGGACCCTCGAGCGGCTGCACGACGGACGACCAGGGCAACGTCACCTGCATGCAACAGGGCCAGAACAACTACACCAGCAAGGACGGCAGGAACGTGGTCCAGCAGTCTCGGGACTGCTCGACGACCTACCGGCAGGGCAGCGAGGCGTGGCCCGAAGTCGGCGTGGGGCAGACTGGGACCACCAGCACGGAGACCGGGCCCGCCATCAACTGCTCCAACTCGTACTCGCAGCCGTAGGGCCTCACGCCGGCCCGCATCGTCGTGCGCTGAACCTCAAACGGTGGATGGCCGGACCGGGTTGATCCCGGGGCCGGTCATCCACCGTTTGTGTTCCCGCACCGCCGTCCGGCAGCCTTCCGGGCTGCCGGACGATCAGCTGAACAGCCCTAACCGAGCAGCCCCTTCAACGGCAGTTCGCCGAAGTGCAGCCCGCCGATGTCGGAGGCAGTCTTCACGGGTTCACCGAGGAGGCCGCTGACGCCTGAGCCGGGTCCGTCGGCATGGGCAGGGACGGAGAGGGCCCCGGCGAAAGCGAGGGCTCCCACAAGGGTGGCGAGTGCACGGCGCATGGCGACTCCTGCTTCACTTCGTGACATTTGGGGTGCTGCTTGCACCCTTCCACCCGGAGCGGACAGGCTCCGACCCCCACGCCAAGCGATCACCCGATCGTACGGTTGCGAGGCCCGACCACTTCGCCCTTCAAGGGAGTTGACCCCCTCGAACCACCCGGTGGTTGTGCGATGGGGCCGTACGGGTGGTTCGCCATGGAGCATCCGAACGCCCTGTACCGCTCGGCGACACGCTGGGGCTAACTTCCATAACCGTACGAAGTCGGTCTATTGCAGACCGCTTCGCACTCAATCAATGGGAGAAGAAATGCGCAAGCTTCAAAAGGCCGTCGTCGTGGCCGCGACGCTCGGCAGTGTCGGCTTCATCGGTGCCGGCACCGCTTCCGCCGACGGCTGGGCGCCGGTCTATGGCCAGCCCGTGTACGGCTACAGCCAGCCCGTGTACGGCTACAGCCAGCCGGTCTACAGCTACAGCCAGCCCGCCTACAGCTACAGCCAGCCGGTCTACAGCTACAGCCAGCCCGCCTACAGCTACAGCCAGCCGGTCTACAGCTACAGCCAGCCCGCCTACGGCCCGCCGATGTACGGCTACGGCCAGCCCGTCTACGGCCCGCCGATGTACCGCTGACCGACGGTCACGGCGCGCCGGGCGGCGGCAGACAACGGCGAGAGCGACCCGCCTCCGGCAGTCGAAACAGGTGATCGAGAAATGGGTCCCGGTGTCCGAGCCTTGCGGCTCGGACACCGGGACCCATTCTTCGACCCTCTTTCAGGACCGGACGCGGGGCGGACCGTCTCCACCGAAACGGGTGCCGTGCAACGGCTCCCGTGACCGGTCCGGAGGTGGGTCGTTGGGTTGGGGGAGGGGATGGCGATCAGTCCGTGGACCGCCACCGGCGGAAAGGCGCTCCCCCCGGCGTCAGGGGCGGCCCTCGGCGGCCACTGACAGGCCACGTCGGCAAACGTGCTGTTGGAAAGACCAGAGGAGAGGCGATGGGGTCCGCCGTTCGGCTTTGCGCGGCGTTGGAGGACAGCGCAGCGAGTGCTGACGCGGGCCCGCGGGAGGCTTCCGCTGTAGCCCAACACGGGGCGCACGGCGATGCGAATCGCGCCTTCGGCTACTGTTAGTGTGCGTAAGCTCGCAATAAGTAATCACACCTCCGCATACATGTGAGTGAAGGACCAGGGGTTCCATGCGCAAGCTTCAGCAGGTCGCAGCCGTCGCCGCAGCAGCGGTAGGCGGTCTGTCCACCATCGGTGCCGGCGTCGCCTTCGCCGACGCTCCTCCCCCCGTCGCATACAACGGCTACGCTCCGGAGCAGATGGCCCCTCAGCCACAGCCGATGGGGTATCAGCCACAGGGGATGGGGTACCAGCCGCAGATGGCGCCCCAACCGCAGATGATGGCCCCTCAGCCACAGATGATGGCCCCTCAGCCACAGATGGCACCACCACCGCAGATGGCCCCTCAGCCGCAGCCGGTGGGATACCAGCCGCAGATGGCCCCTCAGCCGCAAATGGCGCCCCAGCCCCAGGCGGTGGGGTATCAGACGGAAACGGCACCGCCGTCGCAGGTTGTTCCCCAGGTCGTCCCGCAGGTTGTCCCGCAGGTGGCGCCCCAGGTGGCCCCGCAGGTGGCCGCTCCGCGGTGGCTCCCGGAACTGGTACCGCAGGTGGCCCCCCAGTTCGTCCCGCAGGTGGCCCCGAATCTGGGCGGCCAGTTCTCCCCGCAGCTGTCACCGCAGGTCGCCCCATAGGCCGACCGGCAGCCGGGCACGCCGGAGCCTCGAGTCCGACGCCACCTCAGGAGACGCTCATGCATGGGCCCTTCGGGAATCAACCCCCGAAGGGCCCATGCATGTGCACTACAGCCGAACGGGTTGTTCTCCACGAAGGGTCTTGGACTGTTCCAGCGCGTCGATGCCCGGCCCTGACCAGGATGCGGGGCATTCCCCCGACCACCTCATTGCCCGCAGTGGTTCTTCACCGGAGCGCGCCTCTGAGCGGTGCGGCACTTTTCATACTAGCTTCTATAACTGTATGAAGTCGGTCTATTACAGACCGCATCCGCTCAACCAACGGAGAAGAAATGCGCAAGCTTCACAAGGCCGTCGTGATGACCGCCGTGATCGGCAGCGTCGGCTTCCTCGGTGCCGGCACCGCTTCCGCCGACGGCTGGGGCGGCGGGGGGTTCGGCGAGCTCGGCGTCTCGCAGAGCGCCCAGTGCAAGTCGCACGACCTTAACCTTGACGTCCTCGGCGAGGTCGGGCTCCTGAACGGCCTGGCGGGCAACGCGCTCAACGGCGAGGGCAACCCGGGTGCACAGGCAAGCTCGTTGGGCTCGTCCATGGGCTGCAACAACAGCGCCTTCGGCAAGTAGGGCCACACATAGTCGAAATAGACAACGAGAAGTGGGTCCCGATGTCCGAGCCGCAAGGCCCGGCGCCGGGGCCCATTCTTCGGCCTCTTCCATGGGTCCTTCGGGATGGCCCCCCGAGGGGCCCATGCATCTGCACGACAGCCGAACGGGTTGATTTCGCGGTCCAGCACCTCGCGTCAATGCCCCAGACCGACCGGGATACGGGCATTCTCCGGCCGGGTAACCCGTTCGCAGTTTGCCCTGCGGCAGGGCGCGCCGCTGAGCGGTGCGGTGCTTTTCATACTAACTTTCGTTACCGTACGAAGTCGGTCTACTACAGACCGTATTCGCTCAACCAACGGAGAAGAAATGCGCAAGCTTCACAAGGCCGTCGTGATGACCGCCGTGATCGGCAGCGTCAGCCTCATCGGTGCCGGCACCGCTTCGGCCGACGGCTGGGCGCCGGCCTATGGCGGCCAGCCGGTCTACGCTCAACCTGCCTACGTCCAGCCCGTCTACGCTCAACCTGCCTACGCCCAGCCCGCATACGCTCAGCCCGTGTATGGTCAGCCCATGTACGGTCCGCAGGCCTCCGGTCAGCCGTCCTACGGTCCGCAGGCCTCCGGTCAGCAGGGCTACGCTCAGCCGTCCTACGGCCGGCAGGACGACGACTGGGGTCGGGGGGACGACGACGGCTGGCGCCACGGGGGCAGGGAAGAGGGCCGTCGCGACGTCGACGTCAAGCAGGTCACCCAGTGCAGGTCGCACGACCTGAACCTGGACATCCTCGGTGAGGTCGGAATCGCCAACGGCCTGCTGGGCAACGCGCTCAACGGCGAGGGTCACCCTGGCGGGCAGGCCACTCACCTGGGCTCGACCGCAGGCTGCAACAACCAGGCTCTCAGTAAGTAGTGGAGAACGGGTCCCGGTGTCCGAGCCGCGGCGCCGGGACCCGCTCTTCGACGTTCGCCGGAGCCCGGGCCGGGACGGTTCGCGTGGCGCGTCCGGCCGCGGATGAGGGCAGGCATGCGGAAGTCCGCGCCGTACGCGCGGACATGGAGGGCCTCGGTGCTCGGTCACGTGTACCGGGTACGCGCCGCGAGAATGGATCCGGATGCGGGGATCGCGGAAGTCGGCGCGCAGCTGAGCGCGTGGGTCGTGTGGCCGACGACCACGTCGGCCGGGCACTCACGATTCCGGCTGCAGATCAAGGCCGAGTCGCCTCAACCCGGTGCGGCCACCACGGTGTGGGATTCAGGGCAGAAGGAAGCTGGGCAGCGTGAGGCCGTCGGGCAGCGACGCATTGTTGTTCCGCGGCAGGTTGTTGGAGCAGCTCATCTTCGGCCCGATCTCCGTAGTCGAGGTCGCAGTGCCGCCGATGTTGATTCCGGGCCACAGCAGGCGGTGCCGGGAGGCCGTCGAGCAATTCTGCGTCTGCTTCACCTTCACCACGATGTGCTTGCCGTCCTTGGTGGTGTAGATGGTCTGGCTCTTCCGGACGCAGGTGACGTTGCCCTGGCCGTCGCGCTTGCAGCCGTTCGACGGCCCTTTGCCGTGCGCCTGGGCGACGCCGACGCAGGTCATGGAGAGGCCGCCCAGAAGCCCCAGGACGGCTGCGATCTTGTTCCGACTGAACATGTGATGCGTTCCTTTGTGATAAGGCCCGGACGTTTGTGATAAGGCCCGGACGCTGCACACGACCCGCGCCCGGGCTCAGAAGAAGGTCAGAAATGGGCCCCGGCGCCCGGCCCGTGGCTCGGACACCGGGACCCATGCTCAATCACTCACCTGACTGCCCGACGTTCAGAAGGCGCTGTTGCTGCAGCCCATGGACGAGCCCATGTGAGTGCCCTGGCCACCGGGGTTGCCCTCGCCATTGATCAGGTTGCCCGCCAGGCCGTTCAGGATCCCCACCTCGCCGAGGACGTCGAGGTTCAGGTCGTGCGATTTACACCAGACGCCCTGCGAGACGCCGAGGCGGCCGCCACGCCCCCAGCCGTCGGCGGAAGCGGTGCCGGCACCGATGAAGGCGACGCTGCCGAGCACGGTGGCCACCACGACGGCCTTGTGAAGCTTGCGCATGTCTTCTCCGTTGGTCGAGCGGATGCGGTCTGTTACAGACCGACTTCGTACGGTAACGGACGTTAGTATGAAAAACGCCGCGCCGCTCAGCGGCGAGCCTCCGTGCGAGATCACTACAAGCGATCACCCGACCCGGGGCCTGCCCCGCACCCTGGCCAGCCCGGGGCATCGACGCGCCGGAAACCGACGGACGCTCGGCGGCGAAACCAACCCGTTCGGCTGTACTGCACATGAACGGGCCCTTCGGGGATCGAGACTCGAAGGGCCCGCAGTGGGCGTCGCGCGTGGCGACTCCCGGCGACTCCCGATGGCTTCAGTGATGGATGAAGGGGCTGACCGACTGACTGCAGGCTTCGCCGTTGGTCTCCGGGGTGGCGAGCAGGCCGACCGGGACGTTGGCCTCGAGCACCGCCTGCGGACTGCACTCCTGGTACGGGTGGAAGAGGTTGTCCTGCTCCCGCGGGGGAGCGAGCTGCGGGGAGACTTGCGGCTGCAGATCCGGGGCGAACTGCGGGGACAGCTGAGGAGCCAGCAGCGGGCCCTGCTGCGGAGGGGGCAGCTGCGCCTGCGGTGCGGCCATGTGCGGCTGCATGGCCGTCCGGCCCTGCTCCGAGGCAGCACCGTTGTACCCGACGTGAGGAGCGTCGGAGAAGCTGACGCCGGCTCCGATCGTGGAGAGGCCGCCCACTGCTGCTGCGGCGACGACCGCGACCTGCTGAAACTTACGCATGGAACCCGTGCCCTTCGTGGTCTGATTACGCATTGCCAGTATGCGCACACTAACAGTAGCCATCAGAGTGGGTTTCGCATCGCTCCACGGCCCGTGTCGGGCCACAGCGGAGCCCCCCACAGATCCGCGACAGCACTCGCCGCGCCGCCCTCCATCGCCCGCGTCATGCGTCGCGCGCCACGCATCACCCAACCGAGCGACTCAACTTCAGGCGACGCCGCTGCCGCCGACACACTCATTAAGGCTAATTACGATCACATATGACCTAATGAGCAATCATGGGAATTCGGTCAACGCTCCCTTTCCCCCGGAGTCCATATGCGCTCTGACATCGACACCGCACAGGACACACCCTCGTCAGCGTCCGGCCCACGGTCACCGGAACATGTGCCGATGCATGTGCCGATGGAGGAGCGGACGCTCGCGTTCGAAGGCTTCGCATACCACTGCCGCATTCTTCATCAGGACCGCCCGCAGACCGTTCCGTTGGTGCTGCTGGGCGGTTCCTCACAGAACCGTTTCGCGTGGCTGCGACACGAGAAGTGGCTGACCCCACAGTGCACGATGGTCACGGTCGACCTCCCCGGGTACGGGGCCGCGGACTTCCTGCCCGCCCGCTACGGCCTGGACTTCCTCGCCGCAAACGTCCGGCACATGCTGACAGAGCTGGGCATGCCGAAGGTGAACCTCATCGGCACCTGCTTCGGTGGGGCCATCGCCCTGCGCTTCGCTCAGCACTACCCGAGCTATCTGGCACGGCTGGGGCTGGTCGGCATGACCAAGGTCATTCCCGATGATTACGTCGATGCCGTACCGCGCTGGACGCGGATGTTGGAGCGCGGCGACCGCGCACAGATCGCCACCGAACTGGTCCAGCGGTTCATGTCCCCGGCCGGCACTGGTCTGGTGCGTAAGCACGAGGTCGTCTCCCGGCTGCTCTACGCACAGTTCATGAGGCAGTCGGACGAAGAGATCAGGATGTCCGTGGAGCACAACGCGCGGCTGCTGAGCCACGAGTGGTATCGGGACGAGCCGGTGCCCGCCGTGCCGTCGCTGGTGTTCACCGGCGAATGCGACACGCTCTGCCCGCCCGCCATGGGCCGCGAGGTCGCCGCTTCGCTGCCCGCTTCGTCCTTCACCACCATCAAAGAGGCCGACCATCTGGCACCTGTGGAACGGATGGCGGAGTTCGCCGACGTGATCGTCAGGTTCTGTACCGATCAACCGCTCACCGGCCTGCCGTACTGCAACCCGATCGAGTCACTGGGCGCCGCCACGCAGGCCGGTGACGGACCGCCCAGTCCCCTTCGGGCGCCGGCGCACATCTGACCCGGTGGGTGGGCACCAACCCTCAAATATGTGCGATCCCCCCGCCGACCTGACCCGGTGGGGGAATCGCCTCCCTGGCCTGCCATAGGCCCGTTCCGTCCCGCAAAGGACACGTCAGATGCGGTCGGCCGCGATGAGCAGGTAGTGGAAGCTGCCTTCCTTGTAGGCGGTGGGGAACGGCTCCTCGATCCCGGTGGCCACCGAGGACTTCGCCCGCAGCTCCCAGTACGGGATCGTCTGCGCCGTCAGGTCGACCACGCCGATCGGGGCCAGCCCGCCTGCCGCCATGGCCTCGAAGTAGCGGCTGCGAGGGTGGACGTTGCAGGTGTAGTGCTCGTCGATGCGGCTGACGGCCTTGGAGCGCCCACCCGTCACGTCGTTGTAGCAGCCCGTGATGCAGACGTAGCGGCCGCCGAACTCCAGCAGCCGGGAGAACTCGCCGAAGAGCTGGATGAGAAGCAGCAGGGTGTACGGAAACGAAACGTCAATCGGTGCCCGCTGCGGTGGCGACACCGAGCGTGAAATCCGTACCCGGCCCGGCGGGACGACGGCCAAGAGATCCCGTCGGACCGGGTACGGCGCCCGGGAGTCAGCCCGTCAGCCGGTCAGGACGAGCTCTCCGTCGGCGTCGGGGTCGGTGTCCGGGGCCGAGGCCGAGGCGACCTGCACCGCCGGCTCCTCCTGCTCGGTGAGGACGTACGCCGTCTCGCCGTGCAGCGCCAGGTCCAGGCCGAGTTCCTCGTCGTCCTCGCTGACGCGGTTGCCGGTCACCTTCTTCAGGACCAGGGCGAGCGCAGCCGTCACGGCGAACGACCAGGCCATGACCACGACGGTGGCCAGCGCCTGCTTGCCGAGGAGCGAGAAACCGCCGCCGTAGAACAGGCCGTTGGAGACTGACGGGTTGACCGACGTGGTGGCGAAGAGGCCGACGCAGAGCGCTCCGAGCACACCGCCGACGAGGTGCACGCCCACGACGTCGAGCGAGTCGTCGTAGCCGAACCGGTTCTTCCACTCCACCGCGAAGCAGCACAGTGCGCCCGACGCCACACCGATGGCCAGCGAGGCGAGCGGGCTGACGTAACCGGCGCACGGGGTGATCGCGGCGAGGCCGGCGACCGCACCGGCCGCGGCGCCGAGCGTGGTGGCCTTGCCGTGCCGGATGCGCTCGACGGCGACCCAGGTGAGCATTGCCACGGCGCCCGCGGTGTTGGTGTTGATGAACGCAGTGGCGGCGAGCCCGTTGGCGCCGAGAGCGGAACCGGCGTTGAAGCCGAACCAGCCGAACCAGAGCATGGCCGCCCCGATGAGCATCAGCGGCATGTTGTGGCTCTTGAGCTCCTTCTGCGGCCAGCCGCGCCGCCGTCCCAGGAAGAGGCACAGGGCGAGAGCGGCGGTCCCGGCGCTGGCGTGGACCACGATTCCGCCGGCGAAGTCGACGGCACCGAGCTTGGCCAGCCAGCCCTCGGGCGAGAAGAGCCAGTGCGCGACCGGGCCGTAGACGAGGACGGACCACGCCACGACGAACGGCACGAACGAGCTGAACTTCCAGCGGTCGGCGGTCGCCCCGGTGATCAGTGCAGGGGTGATCACCGCGAACATCATCTGGTAGATCGCGAAGACCAACGGCGGGATGACGAGCGCCGTTCCGAGGCCGGGAACCGCCTCGTCCATATGCGCAAGACCCGCGAAGTGCAGGTCGCCGATGAGCCCGTTGCCCTTGCCGAAGGCGAGCGAGTATCCGACGACCACCCAGACCACGCTGACCAGGCCGATCGTGATGAAGTTCTGCATGATCACGGCCAGGACGTGCTTGGCACGCACCATGCCGCCGTAGAAGAAGGCGACGCCCGGCGTCATGAACAGCACCAGTGCGGCGCTGATGAGAACCCACGCTGTGGCGCCGCTGTCTATGTGCGCAAGATCGATTTTCATGAACCTTCCCAGTGGATCTTCCCGGCCAGTTTGATCATTTTCCGCATCGTGGAATTATCTTTTCGAATGGAGGAACGTTATGGGCATCCAGAGAGCGCGTCAACGATTTGTTGCAGGCATGTTGTGAACGGTTGATTCCTGGCGCGTTTTGCGCGAAAGACAACGTTGGCCACGGGGGATCCGCACCCGGAATTCGTTATCAAGCCGTCACTAGAATTGGCACGTGATCACACCGCCGCCCTCCGTCTCACCGCTTCCAGTGCTGCCCTCGCCGATCGAGGAGGCCGAGGATGAGCGGCTGGACCGCCGCGGGATACGACTGCTGCTCAAGCGCGACGATCTGATACACCCCGAACTCGTCGGCAACAAATGGCGCAAACTGCATCGCAATCTGCTCGCCGCGCGTGAATGCGGACATGACACATTGCTGACCTTCGGCGGCGCCTACTCCAACCACCTGCGGGCCACCGCCGCCGCGGGCCGGCTCTTCGGCTTCGCGACCATCGGCGTCGTACGGGGGGACGAGCTGGCGGACCGGCCGCTCAACTCCTCGCTCGCCTGCGCGGCCGGCGACGGCATGCGGCTGCACTTCACCGACCGCGCGACCTTCCGCCGCTACCGAGCCATCGATGATCCCGCGGTGGCCGCGGAGCTGGCCGACCGCTTCGGGCGGTTCCACCTCCTCCCCGAGGGCGGCAGCAACGCACTCGCCGCCCTCGGGTGCGCCGATCTCGGGCGCGAGCTGCGCGGACACGCCGACGTCGTCACCGTCGCCTGCGGCACCGGCGGCACACTCGCCGGGCTCGCGGCAGGACTCGACGCGGGACTCGACGCGGGAACGCAACGGGTGATCGGATTCCCCGTTCTCAAAGGCGGTGCTTTTCTGGCGGACGACATCGAAAGGCTCCAGAAACAGGCGTTCGGCAGACCTCGCGGCACCTGGTCGCTCGACGACCGTTTCCACTTCGGCGGTTACGCCCGCACCAGCCCCGAACTCACCGAATTCGCCGCCGACTTCGCCGGACGGCACGGCCTGCTGCCCGACCCCACATATGTCGCGAAAATGCTGTACGGGATCTTCGAACTCGCCCGGGAGAACGCCTTTCCGCCCGGTACGCGCGTCGCTGCCGTCATCACGGGGTGAACCGCGGAGCGCCCGTCCCGTTACGGTTCCGGGCGCTCGGCGGCGGCCTCCTCCAGGTCGAGGCGGCGCAGCAGGGTCCGCAGCATCTCGTCGTCGATCCGCCGCTCGTCCCGCAGCCGTACGAACACCTCGCGCTCGGCGCCGATCATCTCCTGCGCAAGCCGCCGGTAGGTGGCGTCGGCCGACTCACCCGTCACCTCGCTGACCCCGCCGAGCCGCTCCCACACCGCGTTGCGCCGTCGCTCCAGCACGGTGCGCAGCCGGTCCGCCAGCGGCGACGGCAGTGCGTTGCCCGGCTCCGTCAGCCTCCGTTCGAGCCGCTCCTCGGCGGCCTGCGACGCCTCGCTCTGGGCCTGTGCCTCGATGAGCGTCTCCCGGCGGAGGTCCCGCTGCGGCAGGTCGAGACGCCGTACGACTGCGGGAAGGGTGAAGCCCTGCAGCACCAGCGTCCCGATCACACAGCTGAAGGCGAGGAAGAGCAGCAGATCGCGGGAGGGGAACTGCCCGCCGCTCTGCGTCGTCAGCGGGATCGAGAAGGCGACGGCGAGCGAGACCACCCCGCGCATCCCGGCCCATGAGATGACAAACGGCGTCGTCCACGTCGGCGCCGGATCCGCCTCCCGAACCCGCCGGAACAGGCGGCGGGGCAGATAGGTGGCGGGGAAGGTCCACACGAACCGCGACAGGATCAGCACGGTGAGCAGCACGAGCGCGTACCCGGCCGCCTGGGGCAGGCTGTGGTGGCCGAGCCCCTTGACGACGACACGCAGTTGCAGGCCGATGAGCGCGAAGACCGCCGACTCCAGGATGAACGCGACCATCTTCCACACCGCGGCCTCCTGCAGCCGGGTGGCGAAGTCCACCTGGAAGGAGTGGTGCCCCAGGTAGAGCCCGACGACCACCACGGCGAGCACCCCGGACGCACCGGCCCGTTCCGCCGCGGCGTAGGCGACGAACGGGATCAGCAGCGAGAGGGTGTTCTGCAGCAGCGGCTCGCGCAGCCGGGTGAGCCGGATACGCAGCCAGTGCAGCGGCACCATCAGCACCAGGCCCACGCCGACGCCGCCCACCGCCGCACGCAGGAAGTCGCCGATCCCGTGCAGCCAGCCGATGGACGTGCCGACCGCCGCCGCGAGCGCGACGCGGTAGGCGGTGATGGCGGTGGCGTCGTTGAGCAGCGACTCGCCCTGCAGAATCGTCACCATCCGGGCCGGGAGCCCCACCCGCCGCGCGATCGCGGTCGCCGCCACCGCGTCGGACGGCGCGACGACGGCACCGAGCACCAGGGCAGCGGCCAGCGGCAGCCCAGGGATCAGCAGGTACGCTGCCGTGCCGATCAGCGCGGTCGCAAAGAGCACATAGCCGACGGAGAGCAGCGCGACCGGCCGCAGATTGGCGCGCAGACCGAGATAGGAGCTGTCGAGCGCCTCGGTGTGCAGCAGCGGCGGCAGCACGAACGGCAGCACGAGATGCGGGTCGAGCCGGTAGCCGGGGACACCCGGGATGTACGAGACCGCAAGGCCCACGGTGACCAGCAGCAACGCCGCCGAGATCCCCGTCCTGCGCGCCGCGCCCGCGACCGCGGCGCTCCCGGCCACCAGGAGCAGCAGCGCCGCCCCGCCCGTCGCCACCGCCCCCGCGCCCGCAGTCGCGCCCGCACCAGTCATGCTCCGCCGTCCCCGCTCCGTATCTGCCGCTCCTGCTGCACCCGCCTAACCTAGGAATCATGAAGGAGTGCGCACATGTTCCGGAGCTGCCGCGCCCCGAACCGGCCGCGCTGAGCGAGACCTGCCTCGAATGCGTGGCGGCCGGCACCCACCCCGTGCAGCTGCGGCTGTGCCTGCGGTGCGGGCATGTGGGCTGCTGCGACTCCTCGACGTACCGGCATGCGGGCGAGCACTTCCGGGAGACCGGACATCCGGTGATGCGTTCCTTCGAGCCCGGTGAGAGCTGGCGCTGGTGCTACGTCGATCAGCGGCTCACCTGATTCCACGTTCCACACAAGCCACAGCTGGTTGTCACAGCTTCCGGTTAGCCTTGAGGGCATGATTCGTGCCGCATCCGCTTCCGACGTCCCGGCGATCCATGCCATGATCCGCGAACTTGCGGAGTGCGAGCGGTCGCTCGGGGACGCGCGGGCGACCCCTGCACAGCTGCGCGAGGCGCTGTTCGGTGCGCATCCCGCCGCCTTCGCGCTGATCGCGGAGGACGACTCCGTGCAGGAGCCTGTCGGCTTCGCGCTGTGGTTCCGCAACTTCTCCACATGGACCGGCACCCACGGGGTCTACCTGGAGGATCTGTACGTTCGCCCCGCGGCGCGCGGCACCGGCCATGGCAAGGCGCTGCTCGCCGAGCTCGCGCGGATCTGCGTGGAGCGCGGTTACGAGCGGTTCGAGTGGTCGGTGCTCGACTGGAACGAGCCGTCGATCGGCTTCTACGCCTCGCTGGGGGCGAGGGCGATGGACGAATGGACGGTGTACCGGTTGTCGGGAGAGCCCTTGCGGGCGCTGGCCGCAACCGCCGCGCCCGCCTCACCGGTCTCCGTCGCCCCGCCCGTTCCGCGTCAGGCCAACGACGCGATATCTCTTTCGAATTGAGACCACAAACCCCTGCCACTGTGTGTACTCATAGGCTTACCATGAGTGACAACAGCGGGGTTCCGGGCTCCGGTTCCCTCGTGGGAAAGGCTGCGCTTGTTCCGGGCGACACCGGGGCACAGATCGCGATACCGTCGCTGACGGTCCGCGCCGACTCCGGCCATCCGGAGTATGCGGACCGTGTGACGTGCCGGTCCGCCGCCACCCCGCGGTGGACCGGGCAGACAATCCAGCTCAATCACCGTGTTCCACCTTGGAGGTGAGGGTGTCCCAGATCGCAGGCGAGCCCGGGTCGAAGGACTTCGTGGAGGTCCGGCTGCCCGCGGCGGGGGCCTACCTCTCGGTACTGCGTACGGCGACGGCCGGACTCGCAGCCCGGTTGGACTTCACCCTCGACGAGATCGAAGACTTGCGCATCGCCGTGGACGAGGCCTGCGCCATCCTGCTGCAGCAGGCCGTCCCCGGAAGCGTGCTGTCGTGCGTCTTCCGGCTGGTCGAAGACGCTCTGTGGGTGACCGTGTCAGCCCCGACCACCGACGGCCGCGCGCCCGAGCGCGACACCTTCGCCTGGACGGTGCTCTCCGCACTCGCCGGCGAGGTGGACTCCTCCGTGGCCGAGGACAACACGGTCAGCATCAGCCTGCACAAGAAGCGCGGCGCCGGACCCGGACAGTCGTGAGGTCTGATCATGACGGCAACCCGCAGCTCCGGACCCCGGTGGGGTCAGCGCGTCCCGGCCCGACAGCGGGCCGGTAACGGTACAACCGTGCACGGATCGGGGGACCGCCGTGAGTACTGAATCTCCTCGGGAGCTGACGCCCGGTGTGCCTGTCGACAACACCGGCAGGCACACCGGTCCCGCCGGGCGCGGCGTGGCCGTGCCCTCCCAGCCCGACCGGCCTGCGTTCACGGCCCGAAGGCATCAGGCGCGCCACCACCCCGTGCCGCGCACCGACGGAACGGACCACGCGGAGCAGGCCGATCCCATGGACCAGCACGAGCAGCACGACCCGCACGACCGGGCCGGCGCCCGAGCGCTCTTCATCGAGCTGAGCAAGCTCCCTGAGGGCTCCCCCGAGCGCGCTGAGCTGCGCAACCAGCTGGTGCAGATGCACCTGCCGCTGGTCGAGCACCTGGCTCGACGCTTCCGCAACCGGGGCGAGCCGCTGGACGACCTCACCCAGGTCGCGACCATCGGGCTGATCAAGTCGGTGAACCGTTTCGACCCCGAACGGGGCGTCGAGTTCTCCACCTATGCCACCCCCACGGTGGTGGGCGAGATCAAGCGGCACTTCCGCGACAAGGGCTGGGCGGTCCGCGTTCCCAGGAGGCTGCAGGAGCTGCGGCTCGCGCTGACGACGGCCACCGGCGAGCTCTCCCAGGAGCACGGCCGTGCGCCCACGGTCCACGAGCTGGCCGAGCATCTGAAGATCTCCGAGGAGGAGGTGCTCGAAGGACTGGAGTCGGCGAACGCCTACAGCACGCTCTCCCTCGACGTTCCCGACACCGACGACGAGTCCCCGGCCGTCGCCGACACCCTCGGTGCCGAGGACGACGCGCTGGAGGGGGTGGAGTACCGCGAGTCGCTCAAGCCGCTGCTCGAACAGCTGCCGCCGCGCGAGAAGAAGATCCTGCTGCTGCGGTTCTTCGGCAACATGACCCAGTCGCAGATCGCCCAGGAGGTCGGGATCTCCCAGATGCACGTCTCGCGGCTGCTCGCCCGCACTCTCGCCCAGCTCCGCGACAGGCTCCTCGTCGAGGAGTGACGAGCGGCGGGGCGTGACGAGGCCGCGCCGGCAGGCCGTCAGCCCTCGGCGGCCCGGCGGATGCCCAGCGCGTCCGCCGCCGCCGGGTGGACGAGCAGCACGAGTTCGGCGATGGCGACAACGCCGAGCGCCACGGCGGCGGCGAGCATCGCAGCACCGTAGTGCGCCATGGTCCAGGCCGCTGGCAGGGCGATGAGTTCGATGATGAGCACCGGCCCACGGCTCCAACGCCGGGCGTGCCACAGCCCGTACGCCGCGGCGAGCGGCAGCGCGGCCATCGCGAGAACCGTGAGGCCGCCCATCTCGGCCTCCTGGACACTCGCCGGATGCCCGACGATCGGCATCGCCATCATGTACACGCCGCCGAGCGCCAGCGCCACGCCCTGCAGGGCGGCGAGTGCGGCAGCGGCGGTCAGCCTGCGCGGCCGCCGCGCGGTGGTGTCCGCGGCTTCAGGCGCGGTCTTCTGCTGGGAGCTCACCTCAGCAGGGTAGCCCGGCACTCACGCCGTGGAGCGGCCCGGCCCTCGCAGGGCCCGGGTACCGGTGGGTAGGTAGTCTTCCACTCATGCGCGCGCTTCTCGTGGTCAACCCGACGGCCACCACCACCGGTGCGCGGACCCGGGACGTCCTCATCCACGCGCTCGCAAGCGACCTGAAGCTGGATGTTGTCACCACCGAGTACCGCGGTCACGCCCGGGACGCCGCACGCCGCGCCGCGGAGGGCGGCGAGATCGCCCTCGTCGTGGCCCTCGGCGGCGACGGGACCGTCAACGAGGTGGTCAACGGCCTGCTGCACAACGGCCCTTCGCTCGAGGCACTCCCCCGTCTCGCGGTAGTCCCCGGCGGCAGCACCAACGTCTTCGCCCGCGCACTCGGCCTGCCCAACGACGCGGTGGAGGCGACCGGCGCGCTGCTCAACGCGTTGCACGAGGGGAGCGAACGCACGGTCGGCCTCGGCCGGGTCAGCGGCACCCCGGGCACCGAGGACGAGGGGGTACCGTCGCGCTGGTTCACCTTCTGTGCGGGGTTCGGTTTCGACGCCGGCGTGGTCGGCCGGGTGGAGCAGCAGCGGCAGCGCGGCAAGCGCTCGACGCACGCTCTCTACATGCGTCAGGTCGCACGGCAGTTCCTGGGCGAGCGGAACCGGCGCCATGGGTCGATCACGCTCAGCAAACCCGCCGACGGTACGGTCGAGACGATCGACGAGCTCGTGCTCGCCATAGTGTGCAATACCTCTCCGTGGACGTTCCTCGGGAACCGTCCCGTCTACGCCACGCCCGAGGCCTCCTTCGACACGGCCCTCGACGTGCTCGCGCTCACCAAGCTGTCGCCGCTGCCGGCCGCCCGTCACGGGTCGCAGCTGCTCCGTTCCACAGCGGAGCGCGGGCCCAAGGGCAAGCACGTGGTGTCCCTGCACGACCTCACCGAGTTCACCTTGCAATCCCAGGCGCCACTGCCGTTTCAGGTCGACGGTGACCACCTTGGGCTCCGTGTCAGCGCAACCTTCACAGGCGTACGCCGTGCACTGCGTGTGATTGTGTGAGTGGTAGGGCCCAAAGTCCTTTCACTCGAACGTTTACCCTCACCTGCACCCCATGGAAGTACGGCTGTGATCGACGCGACACCGAGGAATCAAAAAAAACTTCCAGGAAGGGGTTGTATCCGCCGCCGAGGTTTGCGAGTCTCTTCTTGGCGATCGGAAGGGGCCTTCCACGGAACCCCATGGAACCCCTCGAAAGCCCGAACCCTCCTCTTCCTTCCGCGGTCCGCGCCAGGAGACTGGCTGTCGGTCCGTTGTTTCGGGAGGATTCGTGAAAGCGTTCACATTCACAAGCACGTGACAGCAACACACCAGGAGTTGGAGCAGACATGGACTGGCGTCATCGCGCCATTTGCCGCGAGGAAGACCCGGAGCTCTTCTTCCCGATCGGCAACACCGGTCCTGCGCTGCTGCAGATCGAGGAAGCCAAGGCCGTCTGCCGTCGCTGCCCCGTCATGGAGCAGTGCCTGCAGTGGGCGCTGGAGTCCGGTCAGGACGCCGGTGTCTGGGGTGGCCTCAGCGAGGACGAGCGCCGCGCGATGAAGCGCCGCGCCGCCCGCAACCGGGCGCGCAACGTCAGCGCCTGACGCCCGCCCTTCGTGCCCGAACGTCACGGCGCGGCCGTACAACACACGTACGGAACGCAGTGACCGTCCCCGAGCCGCAGCGCGCAGAGCCGTGATCGCGCAGCACAGAGACACAAGAGCACAAGGCAGTAGGCAACAGCCCCGGTCGGTTCCGACCGGGGCTCGATGCTTTCCGGGCCCGAAGGGCCCGTGCCCAACACCTCATGCTCCGGGGGGCTTCGCCCCCCGGGCCCTCCTGCGGTGACGCGTGCTCTGAGACCCCCCCGGGAACTCGGCCCGCGAACCCCCGTATGACACATGCTCCGTGACCACCATCCCGGGAGCTTCGCCCCGAACCCCCGGTGACACATGCACGGGACCCACCCCGCCCGAGGGCGCCCTCCCGACGCACCGCCACGCGGGCCCTACTCCCCCGAACCCTCGACGACACCCGCCCCGGAACCACCATCCCGGCGGCTTCGCCCCCCGCGCGCCGGGCCCACCACCGGCGGGAATTCGCCTCTGTCGCAACGCACGCTGGAGCGCACCGTCGCTGAGGGCTTCGCCCCCAGCCTCTGCGGGCACGGTCGTCGAGCCCGGGGCCCGTTCTTCTTGCCCGGCGCAGGGCGAGCGCTAGGGCTCGGGGTCGGCGAGGGGGATGTCCAAGGTCACGCGGGTGCCGCCGGAGGGGGCGGGGGTCATGTCAAACGTGCCGCTCAACTCCCCTACCACCAGCGTGCGGACGATCTGGAGGCCCAAGTTCCCGGCACGTTGCGGGTCGAAGCCCTCGGGGAGGCCGCGGCCGTCGTCCTCGATGGTGATCAGCAGACGGTCGGAGCCGCGCACGGCGCCCACCTCGACCCTGCCGCGCCGGGCCGGGCCGAAACCGTGTTCCAGGGCGTTCTGGAGCAGTTCGGTGAGCACCATCGACAGCGGCGTCGCCGTCTCCGCGGTGAGGATGCCGAAGCGGCCCGTGCGGGACGCCGTCACCCGGCCCGGCGAGAGCTCCGAGACCATGGCGATCACACGGTCGGCGATGTCATCGAACTCGACCCGCTCGTCGAGGTTCTGCGACAGCGTCTCGTGGACGATCGCGATCGAGCCGACCCGCCGTACCGCCTCTTCCAGCGCACCGCGTGCCTTGTCGGAGTCCATCCGCCGTGCCTGGAGCCGCAGCAGCGCCGCCACCGTCTGCAGGTTGTTCTTCACCCGGTGGTGGATCTCCCGGATGGTGGCGTCCTTGGTGATCAACTCCCGTTCGCGGCGGCGCAGTTCGGTCACGTCGCGCAGCAGCACCAGCGAACCGATCCGCGTTCCCTTGGGCTTGAGGGGGATCGCGCGCAGCTGGATGACGCCGTCGCCGCCCTCGACCTCCGTCTCGCGGGGTGCCCAGCCGCTGGCCAGCTTCTCCAGCGCCTCGTCGACGGGACCGCGCGAGGGCGCGAGCTCCGCGGTGATCTTGCCGAGGTGGAGGCCGACGAGATCGGCAGCGAGCCCGAGCCGGTGGTAGGCGGAGAGGGCGTTGGGGCTCGCGTACTGCACCACGCCCTCTGCGTCGAGCCTGATCAGACCGTCGCCGGCGCGCGGCGAGGCGTCCATGTCGACCTGTTCGGCAGGGAAGGGAAACGATCCTGCGGCGATCATCTGCGCGAGGTCGGAGGCGCTCTGCAGATACGTGAGCTCCAGCCGGCTCGGTGTGCGCACCGTGAGCAGGTTGGTGTTGCGCGCGATCACGCCGAGCACGCGGCCCTCACGTCGTACGGGGATGGACTCGACCCGTACCGGCACCTCCTCGCGCCACTCGGGGTCGCCCTCGCGCACGATGCGTCCCTCGTCGAGCGCCGCATCGAGCATCGGGCGCCGGCCGCGCGGAACCAGGTGGCCGACCATGTCGTCCTGATAGGAGGTGGGCCCGGTGTTGGGCCGCATCTGCGCCACGGAGACGTAGCGCGTCCCGTCGCGCGTGGGAACCCACAGCACGAGGTCGGCGAAGGAGAGGTCGGAGAGCAGCTGCCACTCCGAGACCAGCAGGTGCAGCCACTCGAGGTCTTCGGTCCCGAGTGCAGTGTGCTGGCGTACGAGGTCGTTCATGGAGGGCACACCGTGAGCCTACTTGCGTCGCGGGGGTAGGCTCGCATCCAGCCACATGCGGACTCTTTACTTGTGGACTCCTGCTTGTGGACTCCTGTGGACAGCGAAGAGTGGTCTAGTCCACAATTGAAACAGCATCGCTTCCGCCCTCCCCGCACAGGAGGACGGAACGAGGCCCTCGGCGCCTTCTGCCCTGACTGCGCCTCGGGCCTCTTCGAGTCGGCCGAACCGGCCGCGGGGAACCGCACACTCCGCGGTGCAGGAGCCGACTGGCAGCTCCGGGCTGCGGCGCTGAAAGGGCTGAGGGTCCCTTCCCGGCGCCGCGGCCCGCGGCGTCAGCCGCTCACCACCTACCTCACCTACCTCGTCTCGGTGACCTTCGCCAGCGCACGCGGCGCGTCCGGGTCCTGGCCACGGGCGATGGTGATCTCGTAGGCGAGCATCTGCAGCGGGATGATCTCCAGAATCGGCTGGACCTCCTCCGCGACCCCCTCCGTCGGCAGGACGAACCCCGCGGAGGCCGCCTCCACCTGACGCTCGTTGCCGATGACGACGAGATCGGCGCCGCGCCCGCGCAGCCGGTCGAGCACCGGCTGCAGCGCCTTGCCGCCCTTGCCGTCGGTGACGATGGCGATCACCGGCGAGACGTTGTCGACCATCGCGAGCGGACCGTGCAGCAGATCCGCGCCGGAGAAGGAGAGCGCCGGGATGTAGCTGGTCTCCATCAGCTTCAGCGCCGCCTCCTTGGCGGTCGGGTAGCCGTAGCCGCGGGAGGTGAGGACCAGCCGCTCGGCGAAGCGGTAGCGGCCGGCGAGCGCCTTGACCTCGTCCTTGCGGGCGAGGATCTGGTCGGCGAGCTCCGGCAGCCCCTTGGCCGCCGAGCCGTCGCCGCCGCGCAGTCCCTCGACGAAGAGGTAGAGCGCGAGCAGCTCTGCGGTGTACGTCTTGGTGGCGGGCAGCGCCTTCTCCGGTCCCGCGAGTACGTCGATGTGGAACTCGGAGACCTCGGCGAGCGGCGAGTCGGGGTTGTTGGTCACCGCGAGGGTGATCGCACCGGCGGCACGGGCGGCCTCGGTGGAGGCGACGAGGTCGGGCGAGCCGCCGGACTGGCTGACGGTGATCACCAGCACGTCGGTGAGGTCCGGGCGGGCCCCGTACGCGGTCGTGGTGGACATCGAGGTCAGACCGGCCGGCTTGCCGAGCAGCACCTCGATCAGGTACTTCGCGTACAGGGCGGCGTTGTCGGACGTGCCGCGCGCGGTGAGCAGGACGAACCGCGGGTTGCGTGCCGCGATCCGCTCGGCGATCTCGCGGATCCTCGGCGCGCCCGCGTCGAGGATGCGGCGCAGCACTGCAGGCTGCTGGGCCATTTCGCCGGACATGATCCGTCCCGGCTGTCCAGCGGTTTCGGGCTGCACAGCGGCACCGGTCCCGGGGGCAGGAGCCTGCGGGGTCGGGTTCGTGGCGGACATGCGATGAGCCTCCAGGCTGTGTTGACTTCTCACCCGCGGCTCACAGGCCGGCTCCGTCGCCGGCGATGACTTCCGCGGCTGCGCGCCCGCAGACGCGGGCAGCGCCATGGGTCGCGATGTGCAGCGCTCCGGCCGGGGGCGCCTGCGGCACGCCCATCTCGACGACGACCGCATCGGGTCGTGCGGCGAGCAGGGCATGCAGTGCAGCCGCCATCCACCCGTGACGGTGAACGTCGCGAACCACGATGACGATCCTACGGTCCGCGGCTGACCGGAGCACATTTGCGACCAACGAGGTCAGACCCCTTTCCTGGGCGTCGGACTCGCGGTACGTGGCCGTGCCGGTGCCGGGCAGGAGGCGCTCCAGCTCGGCGCCGACCCCCCAGGGAGTGGTGTCGCCGACGGCGATGTTGGCCACGGGGGTGAAGGCGGCGACGTACACCGGGCCGGTGGGCGGATCGTACGGGCCTGCGTTGCGGGTCACACGCAGCGCCCGCCGCGCGGCGACCAGCCCGATCTGCCCGTCCCCGAACCTGCCGTCCCCGGGGCCGGGCGCGCTCCCCTCCCGCGCGCCCGGCCCCCGTGCACCCTGGGCTTCCCGTGCGGCTGTGCGCGCCCATGCGCCGAGCGCCCTGACCCGTGCCGCGGCCTGCGCCAGCCGTTCCTCCGGCAACTCGCCCTCCCGTACCGCCCGCACCAGCGCGTCGCGCAGCCGCAGCACGGTCTCCTCGTCGGCGAGGCCGCCGCCCACGCAGACGGCGTCAGCTCCGGCCGCGAGCGCGAGCACGGTGCCCTGCTCGATGCCGTACGTCGCGGAGATGGCGCGCATCTCGACGGCGTCGGTGGCGATCACCCCGTCGTAGCCGAGCCCTCCCTCGCTCACGGGAGAGCGCAGCAGGCCGGTGAGGGCCGCGGGGCTGAGGGTGGCGGGCAGCAAGCGGTCCACGGCGGGCAGCAGGATGTGGGCGCTCATGACGGCTTTGGTGCCCGCGGCGAGCGCGGCCCGGAACGGCACCAGCTCACGGGCGTAAAGCGTCGTCAGGTCGGCGTCGATGCGCGGCAGGTCGTGGTGGGAGTCGACCGAGGTGTCGCCGTGGCCGGGGAAGTGCTTGGTGCATGCGGCCACCCCGGCCTGCTGCAGCCCCTCGACGTACGCGGCGGTGTGACGGGCGACCAGCTCGGGGTCGTCGCCGAACGACCGTACGCCGATGACCGGGTTGTCGGGGTTGGAGTTGACGTCGGCGGACGGCGCCCAGTTGAGGTTGACGCCGCAGGAGGCGAGGCGTCGTCCCAGCTCGCGGGCGACGGCCCGGGTGAGGTCGGTGTCGTCGACGGCGCCGAGCGCATGGTTGCCGGGGAAGGAGGATCCGCTGCGCGCCTCCAGACGGGTGACGTCGCCCCCCTCCTCGTCCGCGGCGACGATCACCTCGGGAGCCTCCGCGCGCAACCGGGTGGTGAGCGCTGCGAGTTGTCCGGGAGTCTCGATGTTGCGGGAGAAGAGCGCGACCGAGCCCAGCCCTTCGCCGAGCCTGCGCAGCAGCCAGTCGGGCGCGGTGGTGCCGGTGAACCCCGGCTGGAGAACGGCGAGCGCGTCGCGGGTGAGGGTATCCGTGATCAGCGTGGTCATCCCTTCACCGCCCCGGCCGTCAGGCCGCCCACGGCCCGGCGCTGCAGGACGAGGAAGACGATCAGCACGGGAATCGTGAACAGCGTGGAGGCGGCCATGGTGGCTCCCCAGTCGTCGCCGAAGGTGGTCTGGAACTGCGTCAGCCACAGCGGCAGCGTCTGCCCGCTGTCCTTGTTGAGGATCAGCACGAGCGGGAACTCGTTCCAGGCGGTGATGAAGCCGAACAGCGAGGTGGCCATGAGTCCGGGAGCGAGCAGCGGGAAGACGATCCTGACGAAGGCCTGCAGGCGGGTGCAGCCGTCGACGAGTGCGGATTCCTCCAGTTCCTTGGGTACGGCCGCGACGAAGCCGCGGAGCACCCAGATGGTGAACGGCAGGACCATCATCATGTAGAAGAGGATCAGCGGGACGACGCTGTTGAGCATGTTCCGGTCGCGGACGATCAGGTAGATGGCGATCGGCAGCACCTGCCAGGGCGCCATCTGCGCCACCATGATCAGCAGGATGAACGCTTTGCGTCCTCTGAACCGCATCCGGGCCACGGCGAACGAGGCGAGCAGCGCGATCAGCAGCGACAGTGCCACCGCGCCGAGTGTCGCGGTGAAGCTGTTACGGACCAGTGTCCAGAAGCCGGACGCGTCGACCGCCTTGGCGAAGTGCGTGAGCGTGGCATCGAACGGGATGAAGACAGGCGTCTTGCTGATGATGTCGAGGTCCGGCTTGAAGGCCGTGACCACCATCCAGTAGACGGGGAAGATGAAGAACAGGAAGAGGACGACGGCGATGGCATTGGGCCAGACGCGTCCGAAGAGCGAGCGCCTCACAGGTCGTCCTCCTGCCTCAGGATGATCCGGAAGTAGTACGACATCATCACCAGCAGCATCAGGATGGTCAGCACCGAGATGGCAGCCCCCATGCCGTAGTGCTGGTTGCCCGCGCCCTCGATGAAGGCGTAGACGGGAAGGGTCTCGGTCAGTCCCTGGGGACCGCCCTGGTTGAGGGCGTAGATCTGGGTGAAGGCTCCGAAGACCCAGATGATCTCCAGGAAGGTCGTGCTCAGGAAGAACGGTTTGAGTATCGGGAAGGTGACGGACTGGAAGGTGCGCCACGCCGTGGCGCCGTCCATCCGAGCCGCCTCGAAGAGCTCGGTGGCGATGGTGGTCAGCCCCGCGTACAGGTTGAGTGCGACGAAGGGGATCGACTGCCACACAATCATCAGGGTGATGACGGCGAACGTCGACATCTGGCCGCTGAACCAGTCGTACTGCGCCATCGAGTGCCAGCCCAAGCCGCTGAGGAACCAGTTGACGACGCCGTACTGGGTGTTGAAGAGCCACTGGTACACCGTGGTGCCAGCGACGATCGGCATCGCCCAGGCGAAGACCAGGCCGACCGAGAGGAACAGCCGCATGCGCTTGCCGAGACGGTTCAGCAGCAGGCCGACGAGGGTGCCGCCGAGCATGATCAGGACGACGTTGGCGGCGGTGAAGCCGACCGAGCGGAGCGTGGTGTGCCAGAAGTCGCCGCTGGTCAGCAGGTATGTGTAGTTGCTGAAGCCGTTCCACTGGGTGGTGTGCTGGATCAGCTGGAAGGGATCCAGCTTCTGGAACGAGATCAGCAGGTTGCGCACCAGCGGGTAACCGAGCAGTACCGCAGTGACCGCCAGGGTGGGCAGGATCAGCAGGTAGGGGGTGCTGCGCTCGACGAGCCCTTTCCCAGCGCGTCGTTGCCTGCCCTCGGTTGAGGTGACACGTACTCCGCCGGTGACGCGTGAGGGCGGGGCCTGCGCAGGTGTCTCGCCCGACGCCTCTTGCGTCGTCTGCGTCGTCTGCGTCGTATCCGGTCGAGCGGCCATGCTCATGCCTTCCTCGGCTTTTCTCACCGTGCGTCAGCTCGCCCGCGCGGCACGCTCCCCTGACGGGTGCAGGCCGCGCCGGGCGTCGTCGCTGTCGCTACTGCTGCTGGCTGAGGAGCTTGGTGATCTGTGCGTCGGCTTTCTGGGCCGCGGAGGAGGGGTCCGTTCCCTGCAGCACGGGAGCCATGTAGAGCGTCTTGATCGGGTTCGGCGGGTTCTCGACGTTGCCCCAGGTCGGGATGAGCGGGGTCGTTCCGCCGTTCGCCGCGGCGGCGGCCGCGACGGTGCCGTAGGCGCTGCTCGCGAGGTTCGAGTTGAGGGAGGCCTTGTTGGGGATGATGCCGTTCTGCTTGGCGAGCTCGCCCTCGAACTGGTCCGACATCGCGAGCTTGAGGAAGTCCTGGGCCAGCTGCTGGTTCTTGCTGTTCTGGGCGACGGCCAGGTTCGAGCCACCCAGGAAGACCTTGGCCGGGGTGCCCGCGGTCGAGCCCGGGATCGCGAAATAGCCGATCTGGCCGTTCAGCTTCGGGTTGGCGGCGACGGCCGAGGCGGCCTCCCAGCCGAGACCGATCATGGAGCCGACATTGCCCTTGGCGAAGACCGTGTACTGCTGCGGGGTGGCCTCGTCGGTGTCCTTGGGCGCGGTGCCGTAGGAGTTGAGCTTCTTGTAGAGGTTGATCGCGGCGGCGGCCTGCGGCGTGTCGAGGTTGCCGACGTACGCGCTGCCCTGCTGCTTGACGATCTGTGCGCCCTGGTCGAGGAGGAAGCCGTCGAAGGCGTACCAGTTCTCACCGGGCAGGTAGAGAGCGTCCTGGGTGCCGCTCGATTGGATCTTGGCGAGGTCGGACTCGAACTCGCTCATCGTCTGCGGGGGGCCGGTGATGCCGGCCTTCTGCCAGATCTGCTTGTTGTAGATGACGACGCGGTCGGCGAAGTACCACGGCGCCGCGTACTGCTTGCCGTTGTAGACGGCGGACCCGTTCAGCGACGGCACCCAGTCGTTGCCGCCCAGGTCGGACTTGATGCTGCTCAGGTCCATCAGGCCGCCGGTGGATGCGTAGTACGGCGTCTGGGTGTTGCCCACCTCGAAGACGTCCGGCGGGTTGCTCTCCGACAGGGCGGTGGTCAGCTTCTGCTGGATGCCGGTCCACTGCTGCACCTGGACGTTGAGCTTGGCGCCGGGGTGGTCCTTCTCGAACGCGGCGGTGATGTCCTTCGTCCATCCAGGGGGGTTGGATCCGCTCATGAACCAGACCGTCAGCGTCTTGCCCTTGAAGTCGTTCCCGGAGCTCGCGTTGTTGCTGCTGCCACCGCTCGACCCGCACGCCGCGACCGACACGGCCAGCACCGCGGCCCCCAGTACGGCCGCCGCCGCTCTGCCCTTGCGCTTCATGCCATCCTCCTCAGGGATGCCCGAAACTCCCCCCATCGCCCGAAATCGCCGCCACCGCTAGGTCATCGCGGACGCGTTGTGCTCGTGGGTCTGGGTACTGGTCTTTAATGGTTTAGACCAGTACCCGCGAGCTTGGCCTAGACCTTTAGGGGTGTCAAGGGTGTATAAGAGCGGCAGTCGAGTCCGTTACCGGACCGACACCTCGGCGAGGACGCCGTCTTGCGGCTGCTCGACCGGACAAGCCGTGCCACCATGTGAGCCGCTACGGGACGACGGAGGAGCCGGTGACGGCAGCTGAGAGGGGATCGGGAGCACACCGCATGGAGACCGAACCAGGCGCCGCGGCGTCGGCAGCGGAGGAACCGCAGGGTCCGCAAGAACCGCAGGACACCGGGAGCGGCAACGGAACAGGCGTCCGCACCACGCGCGTGCCCAAGTACTACCGGCTGAAACGGCACCTGCTCGACATCACCCAGACCATGCCGCCCGGCACCCCCGTACCGCCGGAGCGCACCCTCGCCGCCGAGTTCGACACCTCGCGCACCACCGTGCGCCAGGCACTGCAGGAGCTCGTCGTCGAGGGCCGCCTCGAACGCATCCAGGGCAAGGGCACCTTCGTCGCCAAGCCCAAGGTCGCCCAGGCGCTGCAACTCACTTCGTACACCGAGGACATGCGGGCGCAGGGGCTCGAGCCGACATCCCAGCTGCTCGACATCGGCTACGTCACCGCCGACGACCGGCTCGCCGAGCTGCTCGACATCAAGCCGGGCGGACGGGTGCTGCGCATCGAGCGACTGCGGCTGGCCAACGGCGAACCGATGGCGATCGAGACCACCCATCTGTCCGCCAAGCGCTTCCCGGCGCTCCGCCGCAACCTCGCCAAGCACACCTCGCTGTATGCCGCGTTGGCCGAGGTGTACGACGTCCACCTCGCCGAGGCCGAGGAGACGATCGAGACCTCGCTCGCCACCCCGCGCGAGGCCGGGCTGCTCGGCACCGACGTCGGGCTGCCGATGCTGATGCTGTCCCGCCATTCGATCGACACCACGGGCGAACCCGTCGAATGGGTCCGCTCGGTCTACCGCGGCGATCGCTACAAATTCGTCGCGCGCCTGCAGCGGCCCTCTACCTGATGGCCGATCCGTTTCCGTACCGATATGCGGACGGGTAGTGACGGGGTGCTCCATTCTGGCCTACATTGCCTGCGCATTACACAGGCAAGAGTCGGTCAAAGAAGCGAAAATCGGGGAGCCGCCGCCATGACTGTGCAGTCGGAGCCACAACCATCGCAGGCCAGACGGGTACCGGTGGTCACCGGCGCCCGTGTGGGTGCTGCCGTGTGTCTCATCCTTCCGTTGGTGTCAATGCTGTGGGTGAATTCGTACGCGCGGTTGAAGCCGACGTTCATCGGGATCCCGTTCTTCTACTGGTACCAGATCTCCTGGGTGCTGATCACCTGTGCGCTCACCGCGGTCGCGTATGTGCTGATCCGTCGTGACGAACGCGCGCGGCGCGGGCAGGACGAGGCTCAGGGGGGTGCGGCATGAAGCACGGGATCAACGGTGTCGCGCTCGCCGTCTTCGTCGTTTTCTTCGTGCTGGTCAGTGTGCTGGGGTTCCTGGCGGCGCGGTGGCGGCGGGCCGCCAACGCCGAGACCCTGGACGAGTGGGGGCTCGGCGGGCGCAGTTTCGGTACGTGGATCAGCTGGTTCCTGCTCGGTGGTGACCTGTACACGGCGTACACGTTCGTGGCGGTTCCTGCGGCGGTGTACGCGGCCGGGGCCTCGGGGTTCTTCGCTGTGCCGTACACGATCCTGGTCTATCCGCTGATCTTCTGCTTCCTGCCGCGGCTGTGGTCGGTGGCGCACCGGCACGGCTATGTCACCACCTCGGACTTCGTGCGCGGACGGTACGGGTCGAAGGGGCTGTCGCTGGCCGTGGCCCTGACCGGGATCCTGGCCACGATGCCGTATGTGGCCCTGCAACTGGTGGGCATCCAGGCGGTGCTGGACGTCATCGGCATCGGCGGCAGCGCCTCGTCCAACGCCTTCGTCAAGGACCTGCCGCTGCTGATCGCCTTCGCGGTGCTGGCCGCCTACACCTACTCCTCCGGGCTGCGCGCCCCGGCGCTGATCGCGTTCGTCAAGGACACGCTCATCTACATCGTCATCGCGGTGGCGATCATCTACATCCCGATCCGCCTGGGCGGTTTCGCCCACATCTTCCACATCTCCGAGCAGGCGCTGACCAAGGTCAGCCCGGCCACCGGCAAACCCCGCGGCGAGCTGGTCAGCAGCGCCAAGAACCAGTGGGCCTACGGCACGCTGGCCCTGGGCTCGGCGATGGCGCTGTTCATGTACCCGCACTCGGTCACCGCGACCCTGTCCGGCCGCAGCCGCGCGGTGGTCCGGCGCAACACCATCATCCTGCCGCTGTACTCCCTCATGCTCGGCCTGCTGGCCCTGCTGGGGTTCATGGCCATCGCCGACGGCGTGGGCAAGGGCATCAAGGGCTACAACTCCCAGCTGGCCATCCCTCAGCTCTTCGACAACCTCTTCCCCTCCTGGTTCGCCGGCGTCGCCTTCGCCGCCATCGGCATCGGCGCCCTCGTCCCGGCCGCCATCATGTCGATCGCCGCCGCCAACCTGTTCACCCGCAACATCTACAAGGACTTCCTGCGCCCGGATGCCACCCCCGAACAGGAGACCCGCGTCTCCAAGCTCGCCTCCCTGGTGGTCAAGGTCGGTGCCCTGGTCTTCGTCCTGACCATGGACCAGTCCGCCGCCATCAACTTCCAGCTGCTCGGCGGCATCTGGATCCTGCAGACCTTCCCCGCCCTCGTCACCGGCCTGTACACCCGCTGGTTCCACCGGTGGGCCCTGCTCGCCGGCTGGGCCGTCGGCATGGTCTACGGCACCTGGGCGGCCTGGACCGTCGCCAGCCCCACCCAGGCCCACTTCGGCGGCAGCTCCAAACTCATCCCCGGCATCGGCAAACTCGGCTACATCGGCGTGACCGCCATCGTCCTCAACATCGCCGTCGCCGTCGTCCTCACCCTCGTCCTGCAGGCCGCCAAGGCCCCGGCCGGCACGGACGAGACCACACGCACCGACTACACCGCCGAAGCAGGCGAGGAAGGCGTCGAGGAGCTCCCGCTCGCCGAGGCGCACTGAGCCGTACGCCGTCGCCGCACGCCGTGCGTGTGCACGTGTCAGGGGCGCTTGCCGAACTCGCACTCCTCCGTGGTCCAGGCCCGCGCCTGGTCGCTGAGGGTGAATCCGAGTCCCGGGCGCCCCGGCACGTGCATCCGCCCGTCACGGATGTCGAGCCGCTCGTTGAAGAGCGGTTCGAGCCACTCGAAGTGCTCGACCCACGGCTCGTGCGGGTAGGCGGCCGCGAGGTGGAGATGGATCTCCATCGCGAAGTGCGGCGCCAGCTGCAGGTGGTGGTGGTCGGCGAGCGCGGCGAGTCTGAGGAACGGGGTGATGCCGCCGATGCGCGGGGCGTCGGGCTGGATGACATCCGCGGCGCGGCCCCGGATGAGCTCCCAGTGCTCGGCGACGCTTGCCAGCATCTCCCCCGTCGCGACCGGGGTGTCGAGCGACGACGCGAGGGCGGCGTGGCCCTCGACGTCGTAGGCGTCGAGGGGCTCCTCGATCCAGACCAGGTTGAACGACTCCATCGCACGGCCCATGCGCTGGGCCGTGGGCCGGTCCCACTGCTGGTTGGCATCGACCATGAGCGGAACGCCGTCACCGAGGTGTTCGCGCACGGCGGCGAGCCGGCACAGGTCCTCGGCGGTGTCGGGCTGGCCGACCTTGATCTTGATGCCGCTGATGCCGCGGCCGAGCGATGCGGTGGCGTTCTCCAGGACCTGCTCGATCGGCGTGTGCAGGAATCCGCCGGAAGTGTTGTAGCAGCGTACGGAGTCGCGATGGCTGCCCAGCAGCTTGGCGAGCGGCAGGCCGGCCCGCTTGGCCTTCAGGTCCCACAGGGCCACGTCGACGGCGGCAATGGCCTGGGTCGCCAGCCCGCTGCGGCCGACGGAGGCCCCGGCCCAGACGAGCTTGGTCCAGATCTTGGCGATGTCGCTGGGATCCTCGCCGATCAGTACGGGGGTGATCTCCTTCGCGTGGGCGTACTGGCCGGGGCCGCCGGCGCGTTTGGAGTAGCTGAAGCCGATGCCGTGATGGCCCTCCTCGGTGGCGATCTCGGCGAACAGGAACGCGATCTCCGTCATCGGCCGCTGCCGTCCGGTGAGGACCTTCGCATCACTGACCGGCGTCGCCAACGGGAGGCGGACGGCAGAGAGCCTGACCCAGGAGATGCGGTCCAGGGTCGCCTCGCCCGGCTGGAAGGCGGCTTGAATCGAAGCGGCTGCACCTGCAGCTGTACCTGCGGCTGTCGTCGTCACATGACGACGCTAGGATGACCGATCGATCCAAGTCCAACACCAATTTTAGATCTATCGATACCTTGAACGCATCGAGGACACTGGCGTGTTCACGCTACCAGCTGGCGAACTTCGTGGTGGTGGCCGAGGAGCTGCACTTCGGCCGGGCCGCCGAGCGGCTGCGCATGACCCAGCCCCCGCTGAGCCGCCAGATCCAGTTGCTCGAAAGCGAACTGCGCGTCCAGCTCTTCGACCGCAGCAACCGCACAGTGCGCCTCACCCCGGCCGGGCGCGCCTTCCTCGTCGAGGCACGCCGGCTGCTGCGCCGGGCCGAGCACGCCGCCGTGTCGGTACGCCAGCTGTCATCGGGAGAAGCAGGCACCATCACGATCGGCTTCACCGCGGCGAGTGCGTACGCCATGCTCGGCACGCTGCTGGAGACCACGCGCACGGCCATGCCCAACGTGGACGTGGCGTTGCGGGAGATGGTAACCATGGACCAGCTCCAGGCCCTGGCCGAGGGCGGCCTCGATCTCGGCCTGGTCCGGCCGCCGGTCACCAGCGCCGAGCTGGACTCCCGCACGGCGCTGCGCGAGCCGCTGCTCGCCGCGGTGCCGGTCGGCCATCCGTTGAGCGGGAGGGAAGGGCCGCTGCGGATCCCCGACTTCGATGCGCAACCGTTCATCATGTAGCCACCGATGGAGGCGCGCTACTTCCACGAGCTGCTGATCAGCATCTTCTGCGAGGCGGACACCTCCCCGGTGTACTCGCAGTACCTAAGCCAGGTGCACAGCATCCTGGCACTGGTGGGCGGGGGGTGGGGCGTCGCCCTGGTACCGGCGGCCGCAGCGCAACTGCGCTACGCGGGGCTGACGTTCAAGCCGGTGGAGCTGCCCGACCCCGAGCCGGTGCGACTGTCCCTCGCATGGCGCCGCAACAACGACAATCCCGCGCTGCACGCGCTGCTCGGGCATTTGTGAGCCGGGGCCTGAGAGCGGGCCGCGATGTCAGTGGCCTCGTGCAGACTTCGGTACATGGACATCATCGTGCGGGGCGTACGGCCCGATGAGCTCGACACCGTCGGCGAGATCACGGCCGAGGCCTATCTGGGCGACAGGTTGCTCACCTACGGGGAGAAGGACCCGTATCTGAAGACACTCCGCGATGCGCGTCACCGGGCCGAGCACGCGGAGGTGCTGGTCGCCGCCGACGCGGCGAGCGACCGGGTGGTGGGGGCGGTGGCGTTCGCCGCGCACGGCACGCCGTACGCGGAGCTGGCACAGCCCGGCGAGGGCGAGTTCCGCATGCTCGCCGTCGCCCGCGCCGCGCGCCGCCGCGGTGCGGCCGAAGCGCTGGTGCGCGCCTGTCTGGACCGGGCGCGTTCGCTGGGCCTGGAACACGTCGTGATCTGCAGCCAGCAGACGATGCACACTGCGCACCGGCTGTACGAGCGGCTCGGTTTCATACGCCTGCCGGAGCGGGACTGGGAGCCCGTACCGGGCGTATCCCTGCTGGCGTTCACGGTGGCACTGTAGTACGTCCACACCCGAAGGCGACACAACATCTGGGGCATCTTCCGAAGGTCACCACTAGATGTATGCTCAACTCCGCTGTCGCCGCAGGGGAACCCGGTGCGAATCCGGGGCTGCCCCGCAACGGTGTACGGGCATGCCTGCGCGCTGCCCGTGAGCCCGAGCACCTGCCGACGGCGCGCCCGCCGGAACGCCCGGAGGGCTGCTCACGTCCGGGCCTCGCGGGTTGGGTCTGCGGACGCGATGCGGCATGCCCGCATGCGCCCGCTCATCCCTCGCGGCGAGGCCGTCAACGAGGGAGAGACCGCCGTGACCATCGCGCCCGCAGAACCCGCCTCGGCAGCACCGCCCACCGACGAAGCGCCCACCGACGCACCGGGCACCGCGCTGCTGCGCACCCTGACGGAGCTGACCGCCGACCTTCCCGAAACCGACCCGGGGCGGGTCGCGGCCTCCGCGCTGCGCGGCCGGCACGCGGGGTCCGACGAGGCCGAGTTGCGCGAGCTGGCGACGGAGGCGGCCGCCGGGCTGATCCCCGACGACCCGCAGTACAGCCGCCTCGCGGCCCGGCTGCTCGCCCGCACCATCGGCGACGAGGCGGCCCGCGAGGGCGTCATCGCGTTCTCCGATTCCATCGGCGTCGGTCACCGCGAGGGCCTCATCTCCGACACCACAACGAAGTTCGTCCGCGCGCATGCCGCCCGTCTCGACGCGCTGATCGACGCCGGAGCGGACGACCGCATCGGCTACTTCGGCCTGCGCACGCTCCACACCCGCTACCTGCTGCGCAATCCGACGTCGCGTCAAGTGATCGAGACCCCACAGCACTTCATGCTGCGCGTCGCCTGCGGCCTCGCCGAGGACGACTCACCGCGTGCGCTCGACGATGTCGCCGCGCTCTACGACCTGATCAGCCGCCTCGACTACCTGCCCAGCTCCCCCACGCTCTTCAACTCCGGCACGCGCCATCCCCAGATGTCGTCCTGCTACCTGCTCGACTCGCCCCTCGACCAGCTCGACTCGGTCTACGAGCGCTACCACCAGATCGCCCGTCTCTCCAAGCACGCGGGCGGCATCGGCATCCCGTACACCCGCGTGCGCGCCCGCGGTTCGCTGATCCGCGGCACCAACGGGCACTCCAACGGCGTCGTGCCGTTCCTGCGCACGCTGGACGCCTCGGTCGCCGCCGTCAACCAGGGCGGCCGGCGCAAGGGGGCGGCCTGCGTCTATCTGGAGACCTGGCACGCGGACATCGAGGAGTTCCTGGAACTGCGCGACAACACCGGCGAGGACGCCCGCCGCACCCACAACCTCAACATCGCCCACTGGATTCCGGACGAGTTCATGCGCCGCGTCGAGGCCGACGCCCTGTGGTCGCTCTTCTCCCCGTCCGACGTTCCCGAGCTCCCCGATCTGTGGGGCGAGGAGTTCGACGCCGCCTATCGCAGAGCCGAGGCCGAGGGGCGTTTCGTACGGCAGGTGCCGGCGCGTCAGATCTATGCAGGCATGATGCGCACCCTCGCCCAGACCGGGAACGGCTGGATGACGTTCAAGGACGCGGCCAACCGTACGGCCAACCAGACCGCCGAGCCCGGCCGGGTCGTGCACTCGTCCAACTTGTGCACCGAGATCCTGGAGGTGACCGACGACGGCGAGACCGCGGTCTGCAACCTCGGCTCGGTCAATCTCGCCGCCCACCTCGGCCCGGACGGCCGGATGGACTGGGAACGGCTCGACGCGACCGTCCGCACCGCCGTCACCTTCCTCGACCGTGTCGTCGACATCAACTTCTACCCGACCGAACAGGCCGCAGCCTCCAACGCCCGCTGGCGCCCGGTGGGCCTGGGCATGATGGGCCTGCAGGACGTCTTCTTCCGGCTCCGTCTGCCCTTCGACTCCCCCGCAGCCCACCGCCTGTCCACGCAGATCGCAGAGCGCATCATGCTCGCCGCCTACGAGGTCTCCTGCGACCTGGCAGAACGTCACGGCCCCCACCCGGCCTGGTCCGGGACGCGCACTGCTCGCGGCGTGCTCCACCCCGACCACTTCGACGTCACCCCGCACTGGCCGCAGCGGTGGGCCGCGCTGCGCGAGCGCATCGGCGCCACCGGAATGCGCAATGCGCTGCTGCTGGCCATCGCACCAACGGCGACGATCGCCTCGATCGCCGGGGTCTACGAGTGCATCGAGCCGCAGGTCTCCAATCTCTTCAAACGCGAAACGCTCAGCGGCGAGTTCCTGCAGGTCAACTCCTATCTGGTCGACGACCTCAAGCGGCTCGGCGCCTGGGACGCGACCACCCGCGAGGCGCTGCGCGAGTCGGGCGGCTCGGTGCAGGAACTGACCTGGCTCCCGGAGGAGCTCCGCACGCTCTACCGCACGGCCTGGGAACTCCCCCAGCGGGCCCTGATCGACATGGCGGCCTCCCGTACCGCGTATCTCGACCAGAGCCAGTCGCTGAACCTCTTCATGGCATCGCCGACCATCGGAAAGCTCAGCTCGATGTACGCATACGCCTGGAAGAAGGGGCTGAAGACCACGTACTACCTGCGGTCCCGCCCGGCGACGAGGATCGCCCGCGCCGCGTCCGGCCGGCCGGCGGCCATGACCGACGAGGCGATCACCTGCTCCCTGACCGACCCCGAGTCCTGCGAGGCATGCCAGTAATGACCACCCAGAACCTTCTCGACCCGGGTTTCGAACTGACGCTGCGTCCGATGCGTTACCCGGCCTTCTACGAGCACTACCGCAACGCGATCAAGAACACCTGGACGGTTGAGGAGGTCGACCTCCACTCCGACGTGGCCGACCTCGCCAAGCTCTCCCCGGGCGAGCAGCACCTGATCGGCAGACTCGTCGCCTTCTTCGCCACCGGCGACTCCATCGTCGCCAACAACCTCGTGCTCACCCTCTACAAGCACATCAACTCCCCTGAGGCCCGCCTCTACCTCTCCCGGCAGCTCTTCGAGGAGGCGGTGCACGTCCAGTTCTATCTGACACTGCTCGACACGTACCTGCCCGACCACGACGACCGGGCGGCGGCCTTCGCCGCGGTGGAGAACATCCCGTCCATCAGTGAAAAGGCACGGTTCTGCTTCCGGTGGATGGATTCTGTCGAGGAGATCGACCGCCTTCGCACCAGGGGGGACCGGCGCCGGTTCCTGCTCAATCTGATCTGTTTCGCCGCCTGCATCGAGGGCCTGTTCTTCTACGGCGCGTTCGCCTACGTCTACTGGTTCCGCTCCCGCGGGCTGTTGCACGGCCTGGCCACCGGGACCAACTGGGTCTTCCGCGACGAATCCATGCACATGGACTTCGCCTTCCACGTCGTGGACACCGTGCGCGAGGAGGAACCGGATCTCTTCGACGAGGAGATGGGCAAGCAGGTCGCCGCGATGCTCGAGGAAGCCGTCGAGGCGGAGCTGCTGTTCGCCCGCGATCTGTGCGGCGACGGGCTGCCCGGCATGAACACCCACTCGATGCGCGCATACCTGGAGTGCGTCGCCGACCAGCGCCTGGCGCGCCTCGGGCTGCCCCCACGCTACGGCTCGCAGAACCCGTTCTCGTTCATGGAGCTGCAGGGCGTGCAGGAGCTGACCAACTTCTTCGAGCGCCGCGCCTCCGCTTACCAGATCGCGGTCGAGGGGTCGGTCTCCTTCGACGACGACTTCTGAGCCCGGTCCACGAGGGTGGGACCGGGCGTGCCGGTCCCACCCTCGTGGCCGCGCTCGGGTGGCCCGTACAGTGCACCCATGCAGCACATACGATCACGATCCGCTTCGACGGGGTCACGGACCGCCCATGGCTGACTGGGCAACCATCTCCTCCCTGGCCACGGCCGCAGGCACGTTGGTGCTGGCCGGGGCGTCGTTCGCCTCCATCCGCTCCGCCGACCGCGCCGCCCTGTCCGCCGAGCGCGCCGTCCAGGCATCGTTGCGTCCGCTGCTGATCGCCTCCCGCATCGAGGCCCCGAAGCAGAAGCTGATCTGGTCCGACGGCCACTGCACGCATCTCGCGGGCAGCGCCGGATACGTGCGCATCGAGGACGATCACCTCTACATCGCGGCCTCGATCCGCAACATCGGCCCCGGCCTCGCCGTGATCCACGGCTGGCGCCTCGCCGACCACCCCACCTACGCCGACCAGGCGCATCCCGCCCCGGAATCGTTCCGGCCCCAACTGCGCGATCTTTACGTGGCTCCTGGCGACACCAGTTTCTGGCACGCAGCGATCCGCGACCGGCAGGATCCCGACTTCGCCGCCCTGCTCGACCCGGTGAAGAACAGGGCACGCATCAACGTCGACCTGATGTACGGGGATTACGAGGGCGGGCAGCGCACCGTCAGTCGGCTGTCCCTGATACCGCGTCACGACGACGAGGACGGCTGGATCTGCCAGGTGGTCCGCCACTGGAACATCGACCGCCCCGACCCGAGAGCGCGGCCCTGAGCCGACCGCCGATACTCAGTCGTTCGGCACCGTCTCGTACTTCGGGGTGAGCTCGGCCATCTGACGCAGGGCGTCCTTGCGCTCCCGCTTGGAGAGCCGGTCGATGTAGAGGTAGCCGTACAGGTGGTCCGTCTCATGCTGGAGGCAGCGGGCGAAATAGCCCGTGCCATGGACGGCGATCGGATTGCCGTGCATGTCCTGGCCTCGGACGATCGCGTAGTCGGGGCGCGGCAGCGGCGCGTAGGCACCGGGGACGGAGAGGCAGCCCTCGTCGGAGTCGTCCAGCACCCGGCTTTCGACGGGGAGTTCGTCGAGGACGGGGTTGACGACGTGGCCGACGTGGCGCACACCGTCGTCGTCCGGGCAGTCGTAGACGAAGACGCGCAGGTCGACGCCGATCTGGTTGGCGGCGAGGCCGACGCCCTCGGCGGCGCGCTGGCTGGCGAACATGTCGTCGATGAGCTGGGCCAGCTTGTCGTCGAACTCCGTCACCACCTGGCACGGGCGGTGCAGCACCGGGTTGCCGACGACGGTGATCGGGCGGGCCGTACCGCGCTCGCGGTGGGCCGCCTCACGCGCCTCGGCGTCCGTCACATCGTCGATGAACTCCGACGACTGCTCCGGTGCCTCGTCGATCTGCTCGTGCTCGGTCATGGGTTGCTCGTACGCCTTCCTGGTCCGCTCGTCCGATCCAAAGGGGCCTGGTCCACAAGGGTACGCAGGTCGCCCGGACGGCTCAGCAGACCTCTTCGAGATCGCGCCAGTCGCGCGTGTCCGGGCTGTCGGCGACCCAGCCGTCGAGCAGGCCGCGTACGAGCGCCGCCGGCGCCGCTATCCCGCACTCGCGCTCGGGCACCCACAGTGCGCCCGCGCTGCGGTGGCTGAGATGCCCGGGGTGACCGGGCTCACCGTGGTCGTGGGGGTCGCGGGAGGCGTTGGAGCCGTCGTCGGTCGGCATCCGGCTCTCCGAGCACGAGCGGCACAGCAGCCGCACCGAGGACGACCAGTCCTCCGCCGCGAACCCGGCGTCCGCGGCGAGCCGCTCCAGCGCGTCGCGGTCGGCCTCGGTGGCGGCTTCGAGCAGGACGAGCCAGGTGGGGACCGGGGAGGGCGCCCACAGCTCGATCTCGTCGAAGACGGGGTAGGCGCCGCCGTCGGCGGCGACGCGCTCACCGTGCGGTACGCCGTCGTGCAGCACGACCTCGCCCCAACGGCGCCCGGAGGACGGCAGCGGAATGCTCAGCACCTCGATGCGGGCCGGGTCGAGCCGACGGCCCCACACCACCTCGGCCTCGCCCTCGGGCGAGAGGCGCACCGTCGCACTGCCCAGCGGCATCCGCACGGGGGTGTCCGATGCGGCCGCGGACTCGGCGGCGGGCAGCCGCAGCCCATACGCCTGCCAGGCGCGGCGGGCCAGCGGCCAGTCCTGCAGCGCCGTCGCGGCGATGCCGATGTTCCACCAGTCCGGGGCGCCGGCGTCGCGATCGAGCAGGGCGACGGCGCGCAGCCCTGCGGTGCGGGCCTGCTCCCAGTCGTGCCGGAACTTGTGCAGCAGCGCGAGGTTGTACCAGGACTCGGGGAGCCAGGGCTCGAGGTCGGCGGCGCGGGTGAGCAGGGCGCCCGCGTCCTCGTAGCGCCCGTCGTCGATCAGTGTGAAGGCACGGTCGGTCGCCTGCCGCCACGTGGCGGAGGGCCTGTGCCGCACTCTGCCGAAGATCCTCACGATCCCTGCCTGCCGGTCAACCATTGCTCGGTCGGACGACAACCTGCCACATATCGGCCGCCTCTTCCTCCGGATTCAACGGGCCGCCCGGTTTTCCTTCGCTCACCACTCTTCCTTGCCAGCGGACGGGGCCGTCACACCCTGTCCCTGTCAGTGGTCCCGGTACCCGGTCCCTGTCGACGCATCCAACCATGTCCGTCGGTGCGCTCGCCTCCTACCACCGAGTTCAGCACAACGGGCGCGGTCCGTCCTCCCCTGCGGGTTCGTGGGGAAGGTCCGGACCGCACCCGTGAATGCATGAGCATGAGGCTGCAGAGCCGCAGCGTGATCGCGTCAGGTGGCTGCCGCAGGGCCGGCGTCGCCCGCCGACCGCTCGGAGACCGGCGGAATCTGGCCCGATCGGATCAGCTCGATTCGGGTGAGCACCTTGGCCCGCAGGTCGCCGGGAACGTCGTCGTGCCCGCAGCACCGCTTGACCAGCTTCTTCACCGCTTGCTCCAACCCGTACTTCTCCAGGCACGGGCTGCACTCGCCAAAGTGTTCCTCGAACTTGTGGCGTTCTACATCGGACATCTCGCGGTCGAGGTACTCGTAGAGGTGGTCAAGTACCTCGGAGCAGTCCGTCTCATGCGGTTCGCCGCAGCTCATGTGTCCGAGCCTTTCCGATCGTGCTCGCCCAGCACGGCGCCCGCCGGGACGAGTCCCCGGTCGCGTGCGTAATCCTCAAGCAGGCCTCGCAGCTGGCGTCGCCCGCGGTGCAGCCGGGACATCACCGTGCCGATGGGTGTCCCCATGATGTCGGCGATCTCCTTGTAGGCAAAGCCCTCGACGTCCGCCAGATACACGGCGATCCGGAACTCCTCCGGGATTGCCTGCAGCGCGGACTTCACGTCCGAGTCGGGCAGGTGGTCGAGCGCCTGCGACTCGGCGGAGCGCAGTCCGGTCGACATGTGCGACTCGGCGCGCGCCAGCTGCCAGTCCTCGATCTCCTCCGTGCCGCTGCGCTGGGGCTCGCGCTGCTTCTTGCGGTAGGAGTTGATGAAGGTGTTGGTGAGGATGCGGTAGAGCCAGGCCTTGAGGTTCGTGCCTTCCTTGAACTGGTGGAAGGACGCGTATGCCTTCGCATACATCTCCTGGACCAGATCCTCTGCGTCGGCCGGGTTGCGCGTCATGCGCAGAGCCGCCGAGTACATCTGGTCGAGGAAGGCAAGGGCGTCCCGTTCAAAGCGCGCACTACGCTCTGCCGAGGACTCCCGCGCGTCGTCCTCGGGGCGCGGCTGTTCGCCCGTCGTACCGTTGTCGGTCCCTGTGACCGGACCCACCTCCTCCGACACCGGGGCGAGACCGGGAGCGGCATCACCCGATTCGGAGAATATCCCGGACGCGAGCGGGCCGCCGGACTGGCCTGCGGACCCGCCGCCCGCCGATGACCACTCGGGCCACGACAGATACGGGGCCTCCGCACGAGCGGGGCACACGACTGAAACCATGCGGGCTGCCTTCCTCACGTCTTGCGTCCGTGCCTGCCTCCGGGGGGGAGGTGCGCTCCCCCTGCCTCCGGCGGGAGGTGCCTTCATAACGCGGCGAGGCCGGCGCTCATTCCCGGGCCGGTCGCGCGGGTCCGCAGGTCAGCGCGGCGGGCCGGGCAGGCCGTCGAGCCACTGCGCCACGGCGGAGGTGAGCACGGCGAGTGCGTCGTCCTGCGTGAGGTCTGCGGACTTCGGGACGGCAAAGCCGTGATCGCCGTACGGGACCTCGGCGATGCGGGTGCCCCGCGGGAACTCCTCCGGCCGTCCGAAGGGGTCGCGCCCGCCCTGGACGACCAGCGTCGGCAGTCCGGCCGCCGCCAGTTCCTCGGCGCGGGACTTCTCCGGCTTGCCCGGAGGATGCAGGGGAAAGGAGAGCGCGAGCACGGCATGGGCGCCGAGCCCCTGGGCGGTGCGGCAGGCGACCCGGGCGCCGGCGCTGCGCCCGCCCGCGATCACCGGCAGGCCGCGCTCGACGAGCGCGGGCCACAGCGCCGTCCACGCCGCGTCGAGGGCCTTCGGCGCGGGTGCGAGCTTCTTGCCCGCCACCCGCCACGGCTGCTCGACGAGTGCGACGCCCCAGCCGAGCGGCGGCAGGGTGGCGGCGAGCGCCTGCAGGTCCCGGGCCTCAATGCCGCCCCCGGCACCGTGGCCGAGGGCTACCACGGCGCGCGGCTTCGGGGAGCGGCGGGGCGGCAGGTGCCAGGTGATGCGGGCGTCGCCGGCCGGCGTCGTCACGGTCTCGGCGCTCGGTGTCAGCACGGCGGTCATCAGAACAACGTTTCCTCTTCAGGCACGGGGAGCGGTTCGACGAGTTCGGGGCCGTTGTTGCGGACGTTGCTCACGGCCGTCGAGACCGGGTACGCCCGCATGAAACCGGGCGGCGGCGGTGCCAGCAGTCCTCGCAGGTCGTCGATATCGGTGCGGGACGGGTCGAGCCAGGCGTCCCAGCGGTCCGGCGTCAGCACGAGCGGCATGCGCGGGTGTATCTCGGACAGGGAGCGCGGGCCCTGGCCTGCGCCGTCCCCCGCGCCCACGCCTTCGCCTGCGCCGTCCCCCGCGCCCACGCCTTCGCCGGCGCCTTCCGCTGCGCCGCCGGCGAGCGGCGTGGTCTCGGCGTCGGTGGTGATGACGGCGCAGGTCACCCACCAAGCCCTGGGGTGGTCGTCGGGCAGCGTGCGGTCGCGCCAGAACTCGTAGAGGCCGGCCATGGCCATCACCGAGCCGTCGGCCGGGGTGACGAAGTACGGCTGCTTGCGTGGACGCTTCTTCTTGCCCTGCTCTTCGAGCTGCCGCTCGTCCTTGCTGGTCATCCACTCGTAGTAGCCGTCGGCAGGGAGCAGGCAGCGGCGGGTGACGAACGGCCGCCGGTAGGACGGCTTCTCGTGGACGCTCTCCGCGCGGGCGTTGATCATCTTCACGCCGACGTCCGGCGACTTCGCCCACGACGGCACCAGACCCCAGCGCAACGCCCGCATCTGGCGCACCGGCACCGGTGAGCCGGACTCCTTGTCGGGCCGCTCCAGGACGGCATAGACGTCGGCAGTCGGCGCCACGTTCCAGTCGGGCGCCAGCGTCTGCGTGGGCTCCCACTTGGACACGTGGAAGAGGCCGACGAGATCCTCCGGTTTCCTGCTCGCTGCATATCGACCGCACATGAGTGCAACACTGCCACGGCACTGGCCGAGGACGTCGCTCGTTGCAGGGGTGAGATGAACACGAACAGCATCACCGGTGTGTGGGACCGGGTTGTCGGGGTCCAGCCGCACCCGTCGGGGTGGCTGGTCGCCGCCACCTGCGTGGCGGCGCTCGCGGCGGTCCTCCCGCACGGCATCTGGCAGGTGACGCGCAACGCGGTCACCATCGCGCACGAGGGCGGGCACGGCCTCGTGGCGCTGCTCAGCGGGCGGCGGCTCGAAGGCATCCGGCTTCATTCGGACACCTCCGGGCTCACGGTCTCGCGCGGCAAGCCGCACGGGCTGGGGATGGTGTTCACCGCCGCCGCGGGCTACACCGCACCGTCGCTGCTGGGTCTCGCAGGTGCCTGGCTGCTGGCGGCCGGGCACATCACGCTGCTGCTCTGGGGCGCGGTGGCGCTGCTCGCCGCGATGCTGGTGATGATCAGGAATGCGTACGGGCTGCTCACCGTGGTGCTCGCGGGTGCGGCGTTCTTCCTCGTCTCGTGGCTGACGACGGCGGCCGTGCAGGCGGCGTTCGGCTATCTGGTGGTGTGGTTCCTGCTGTTGGGCGGGGTGCGGCCGGTCTTCGAGCTGCAGCGCAAGCGCCGGTACGGAGGAGCTCGGGACTCGGACGCCGACCAGTTGGCGCGGCTGACCCACCTGCCGGCCGCGATATGGCTCGTGCTCTTCCACACGGTGGCGCTGTGCTCGCTGCTGGGCGGCGGCCGGTGGCTGCTCGGCGTGTGAGAGCACACGCGATCGCGCATTTGAACGGTTTCTGCTGCGCGTAGGCTCATACCAAGCCCCTGTTTCGCTCAGGTTTCGACCGATTCGATCAAGATTCTTCGCTCCGTGGAGCCACTACAGTTGCTTCCCATGACCGGTAACCCCGCGCACACCCCGCTCTGGCCCGCACCGACCGCGACCGGCGCCGTCGACGCGACCGTCACCGTGCCCGGATCGAAATCGGTCACGAACCGTGGACTCGTGCTCGCCGCGCTGGCATCGGAACCGGGCTGGCTGCGCCGCCCGCTGCGCAGCCGCGACACCCTGCTGATGGCCGAGGCGCTGCGCGCGATGGGCGTCGGCATCGAGGAGCAGGTGAACGCCACCGGCGGCGAGGCGTGGCGGGTCATCCCCGCCGGACTGCACGGCCCGGCCCACGTCGACGTCGGCAACGCCGGCACCGTCATGCGCTTCCTGCCGCCGGTCGCCGCGCTCGCCGACGGTCCGGTCCACTTCGACGGTGATCCCCGCTCGTACGAACGCCCGCTGCACGGCGTGATCGATGCGCTGCGCGCGCTCGGCGCCCGCATCGACGACGACGGGCGCGGCGCGCTGCCGCTCACCGTGCAGGGCGCGGGATCGCTGACCGGCGGCCGGGTCGAGGTCGACGCCTCCTCGTCGTCCCAGTTCATCAGCGCGCTGCTGCTCTCCGCGCCGCGTTTCAACCAGGGCATCGAGCTGCGGCACGTCGGCCGGACGCTCCCGTCGCTGCCGCACATCCGGATGACCATCGACATGCTGCGCATGGCCGGTGCCCAGGTGGACTCGCCCGACGGCGGCGGCGAGCGCGATGTGTGGCGGGTCGCGCCGAGTGCGCTGCTCGGCCGTGATCTGACCGTGGAGCCCGATCTGTCGAACGCTGCGCCGTTCCTGGCGGCGGCACTGGTCACCGGCGGCCGGGTCACCGTCCCCGACTGGCCGGAGCGCACCACTCAGCCCGGTGACGCGCTGCGCGAGATCTTCACCCTGATGGGTGGCGAGTGCGAACTCGACGACGCGGGCCTGACGTTCAAGGGCACCGGCCGCATCAAAGGCATCGACGTCGATCTGCACGACGTGGGCGAGCTCACCCCGGTGATCGCCGCCGTCGCGGCGCTCGCCGACTCCGAGTCCGTGCTGCGCGGCATCGCCCATCTGCGACTCCACGAGACCGACCGGCTGGCCGCGCTCGCCAAGGAGTTCAACGAGCTCGGCGGCGATGTGTCGGAGACCGAGGACGGGCTGAGGATCCGTCCGCGGCCGCTGCACGGCGGGGTGTTCCACACCTATGAGGACCACCGCCTCGCCACCGCGGCCGCCGTGCTGGGCCTCGCGGTCGACGGCCTCGAGGTGGAGAACATCGCCACCACCGGCAAGACCCTGCCGGAGTTTCCCGAGCTGTGGAGCGGCATGCTCGCCGGCCGCAGCGATGCACCGGCGTCCTACGCGGCGCGAGGAGTCTGACATACCGTCATGCGGCGCTATGGCAAGGACGCTGACGAGGAGGACGTGAGGGTACGCCCCGGCCGACGGGGCAGCCGTCCACGCACCCGGATCCGCCCCAAGCACGAGGATGCCGCCGAGGGGTTCGTGCTCACCGTCGACCGCGGCCGGATCACCTGCCTCGTCGACGACCGCCAGGTCACCGCTATGAAGGCCCGCGAGCTGGGCCGCAAGGGAATCGCGGTCGGCGACCGGGTCGACATCGTCGGCGACCTGTCCGGCGCGAAGGACACCCTGGCGCGCATCGTGCGGGTGCAGGAGCGCAGCTCGGTGCTGCGGCGCACCGCCGACGACGACGATCCGTTCGAGCGCGTGGTCGTCGCCAACGCCGACCAGCTGGCGATCGTCACCGCGCTCGCCGACCCGGAGCCGCGCCCGCGGCTGATCGACCGCTGTCTGGTGGCCGCCTACGACGCGGGCATCACCCCGCTGCTCGTGCTCACCAAGGCCGATCTGGCGTCGGCCGAGCCGCTGTTGGCCTCCTACATTCCGCTCGGCGTGGAGTGCGTGGTCACCCGCCACGACGAGTTGGACGGCGCGGCGGCGGAGCGGGTGCGCGAGCGTCTTGCGGGGCGGATCACGGCGCTGGTGGGTCACAGCGGGGTGGGCAAGACGACGCTGGTCAACGCGCTGGTGCCGGAGCGCGCCCGGGCAACGGGCATGGTCAATGCGGTCACCGGCCGCGGCCGTCACACCACCACCTCGGCACTGGCGCTGCCGCTGCCCGACGGCGAGGGCTGGGTGATCGACACCCCTGGCGTGCGATCGTTCGGGCTCCATCACGTCAACCCGGCACGGGTCATCCATGCCTTCCCCGATCTGGAGCCGGGCACGGCCGAGTGCCCGCGCGCCTGCAGCCACGACGAGCCGGACTGCGTCCTGGACGCATGGGTGGAGGCGGGGAACGCCGACCCGGCGCGGCTCTACTCGCTGCGCCGGCTGCTCGCCACCCGGGAGCGCCGCGAAGGCGACTGAGGAATACGCCCGTTCGGGCGCGTCGCCCGACGTGGCACACGCACCCCCGTATGACAATCGACGCGGGATGATCGACCGGAGCTGCGCTGAACGGGAGGCACGGGATGGCATGGCTGCTCGTCGTGGTCGCAGGGCTGCTGGAGACCGGGTTCGCCGTCTGCCTCAAGATCTCCCACGGCTTCACCCGGCTGTGGCCGACGCTCGCCTTCGCCGTCTTCGCGCTCGGCAGCTTCGGGCTGCTGACGCTCGCGCTGAGGAAGCTCGACGTCGGCCCCGCCTACGCGGTGTGGACGGGCATCGGCGCGGCGGGCACCGCGACCTACGGCATGATCTTCCTGGGTGACCTGGTCAGCACCTTGAAGATCGTCTCGATCAGCCTCGTCGTCGTCGGGGTGATCGGCCTGCAGCTCTCCGGCAGCTCTCACTGACCCCCGGCGCACGCCCCGGGGCGCGCGGGTGATGGGATGCGGCCATGGACGAGATCACCTTCCGGCGTGCCACCGAGGCCGACGTCGCACGCATCGTCGCACTGCTCGCCGACGACTCCTTGGGGGCCGTCCGCGAATCCCCGGAGGATCTGGCCCCGTACCGGGCCGCCTTCAAGGAGGCCGACGAGGACCCGCGGAACATGATCATCGTCGCCGAACGGGACGGCGCGGTGATCGGCACGGCCCAACTGACGATCATCGCGGGACTGTCCCGCAGGGCGGCCAAGCGCGCCCAGATCGAAGGGGTACGGGTGGCGGCCGAGGCGCGCGGCACGGGGCTGGGCTCGCAGCTGATCGAATGGTGCGTGGAGCGGTCCCGCGACGAGGGGTGCACGCTGGTCCAGTTGACGTCGGACGCCACCCGCATCGACGCGCACCGCTTCTACGAGAAGCTCGGCTTCCAGGCCAGCCACATCGGCTTCAAGCTGCCGCTCCGTTGAGCAGTCCGCGCACCAGGCGCGACACCTCCAGGCACGCGTCCTCGTCCGACGGTGCGGGCACCAGGACATAACTGAGCGTCAGCCTCGCGGCGGCGTCGCAGGCCCGGCCGATGTCGGCCGCGCCGCACCTCGGGCCGCACTGCTCGACGGCGCCCACGGCACGGCCGCGCAGCGCCTCGACCAGGTCGCCGGGCGAGGGGTCGGGCGCCGCCGGCAGCCTGCGGCCGCGGCAGCCGGTGAGCGCCTCGCGCAGCAACGCGCTGCGGCGGGCCGCGTGCAACGTCCATGCGGTGGCGGCCGCGAGGCACTCGCCGGCGTCGGCGCCGCGCCGCCCGGCCGCGGCAAGGACGTGTTCGACACCCGCCAGATAGTCGTCAGCCGCACGGCGTACCAGGGCGCGGGCGAGTCCGTCCTTTCCCCCGAACTCGTTGTAGAGCGTTTGCCGTGACACACCGGCGGCGGCCGCCACCTCGACCATCCGCACCGTGTCCCACGGACGCTCCTCCAGGGCGCCCAAAGCCGCATTCAGTAAGGAATCGCGCGCTGTCGGCATCTTTGCCTCCAAGGCCGTCAATGCGGCCGTGCGCAAAGAATTGACGCGGGACTACACGCTGTCAAGACCGCCGGAGCGACGCACGCGATGCGACGCGCCGAATGCGCTCGCGCTCCGCCATTCCGCTCCTTCGTGTGTCCTTACTACTGTCGTCGGCCATGCCGCGTAGCCCTGGCGTGGGCACGATCGCTACTGTTCGCACCATGGCCGACTTCTACGACGATCTGCGCCTCGCCCACATCCTGGCCGATGCCGCCGACGCCGTCACCATGGAACGCTTCAAGGCGCTCGACCTGAAGGTCGAGACCAAGCCGGACATGACGCCGGTCAGCGAGGCCGACAAGGCGGCCGAGGAGCTGATCCGCAGCCAGCTGCAGCGGGCCAGGCCGCGCGACGCCGTGCTCGGCGAGGAGTTCGGCAGCGAGGGCCAGAGCGCGCGGCGCTGGATCGTCGATCCCATCGACGGCACCAAGAACTACGTGCGCGGCGTCCCGGTGTGGGCGACGCTGATCGGGCTCGCGGTGCGCGGCGAGGGCGGCCCCGAGGGCGACGACGGAGTGGTGGGCCTGGTCTCGGCGCCCGCGCTCGGGCGTCGCTGGTGGGCGGCGAAGGGCGGCGGCGCGTACACCGGACGGAGCCTGTCGTCCGCGACACGGCTGCACGTCTCGAGGGTGGACGACGTCGCGGACGCCTCCTTCGCGTACTCCTCGCTCAGCGGCTGGGAGGAGCTGGGCCGCCTGGACGGGTTCCTCGACCTGACCCGGGCCTGCTGGCGCACCCGCGGCTACGGCGACTTCTGGCCGTACATGATGGTCGCCGAGGGGTCCGTGGACATGTGCGCCGAGCCCGAGCTCAATCTGTGGGACATGGCCGCACCGTCGGTGATCGTGCGGGAGGCCGGCGGCCGCTACACCGACCTCGACGGCCGGCCGGGCCCGTACGGGACGAACGCGGCGGCCTCGAACGGCCTGCTCCACGAGGAGCTGCTGGGCTACCTCAGCCAGGTCTAGCCAGATCTGGAGCGGACCGGCCGGCTCTGACGCGTGCCTGTCACGCACTGCACCCTTGCCAGGCCGTGCGACCGGTGTGACTATGAGAGTCCCCGAGCTTGTGAACTTGTGAATTCCTTCTCAAGTTCATCCCCAGTGAGCCGCCGACCCAAGGGGAGTCCAATGCTCGTATCGGACGCGATGAGCACCATCGTCCTCACCATCGGCCCCGACCACACACTCCGCCAGGCCGCCCGGCTGATGTCCGCCCGCAAGGTGGGCTCGGCGGTCGTCCTCGATCCCGACACCTACGGCCTCGGCATCCTCACCGAGCGCGACATCCTCAACTCGGTCGGCGCGGGCCAGGACCCGGACCACGAACGCGCCGCCGCCCACACCACCACCGACGTCGTCTTCGCCGCGCCCGAGTGGACGCTCGAAGAGGCGGCGGCCTCCATGGTCCGCGGCGGCTTCCGCCACCTCATCGTGCTCGACGGCCACGAGCTCGTCGGCATGGTCTCCGTCCGCGACATCATCCGCTGCTGGGCCCCGGCGCTGGCTGCGTGACCCGGGCTCACCCGGGGCAGACGAAGAGGCCGGAGCCCCATGGCGTCCGGCCTCTTCGGTTGGTACGGCAAGCGTCCGTCAGCCGCGCAGGGCCTGGACCGCGGCCTCCAGCCGCTTGCCGTAGTCAGCGTCCGCCTGGCGGAAGTTGTTGATCGCCCGCTCGGCGATGTCGTCGCGGGAGACCTCGGCGATGAAGCCCGCGAGGTTGGCGATCAGGCGCTCCTTCTCGTCCTCCGACATCAGGCGGTAGAGGTTGCCCGCCTGGACGAAGTCGTTGTCCTCGGCGTGCGAGGGTGCCTCGTGCTTACCGGTGGGGCCGCTGACCGGGACCGGCTGCCACAGTGCGCGGCCGGTCTCCTTCGGGCCGTCGAAGCTGTTGGGCTCGTAGTTCTTCATCCCGGTGTGCCGGCCGTCGTAGAGGTAACCGTCGCGGCCGTAGGTACGGGCCTCGGTGGCGTGCGGGCGGTTGACCGGCAGGTGGTCGGCGTTGATGCCGACGCGGTAGCGGTGCGCGTCCCCGTAGGCGAACAGCCGGCCCTGGAGCATCTTGTCCGGGGACGGGCCGATGCCGGGCACGAAGTGGATCGGCGAGAAGATCGACTGCTCGACCTCGGCGAAGATGTTCTGCGGGTTGCGGTTGAGCTCCAGCCTGCCGATCTCGATCGGCGGGTAGTCCTCGTGCGGCCAGACCTTGGTCAGGTCGAACGGGTTGAAGCGGTAGTTCGCCGCCTCGGCCGCCGGCATGATCTGCACCTGCACGGTCCAGCTCGGGTACTCGCCGCGCTCGATCGCCTCACGCAGGTCGCGCTGGTGACTGTCCGGGTCCTCGCCCGCGAGCTTCGCCGCCTCCTGCGAGGTGAGGTTCTTGATGCCCTGGTCGGTCTTGAAGTGGTACTTGACCCAGAAGACCTCGCCGGCCTCGTTGTTCCACTGGAACGTGTGCGAGCCGTAGCCGTTCATGTGGCGGTACGAGGCGGGGATGCCGCGGTCACCGAACAGCCAGGTGACCTGGTGCGTCGACTCCGGGCTCAGGCCCCAGAAGTCCCATACGTTGTCCGCCTCCTGGGAACCGGTGTACGGGTCACGCTTCTGGGTGTGGATGAAGTCCGGGAACTTGATGGCGTCCTTGATGAAGAAGACCGGGGTGTTGTTGCCGACGAGGTCGTAGTTGCCCTCCTCGGTGTAGAACTTGAGCGCGAAGCCGCGCGGGTCGCGCACCGCGTCCGCCGAGCCGAGGTTGCCGGCCACGGTCGAGAAGCGCGCGAAGACCTCGGTCTGCTTGCCGATCTCGGAGAGGAACGTGGCGCGGGTGTACTTGGTGACGTCCGCCGTCACGGTGAAGGTGCCGTAGGCGCCGGCGCCGCGCGCGTGGACGATGCGCTCCGGGATGCGCTCGCGGTTGAAGTGCGCGAGCTTCTCCAGCAGCAGTTGGTCCTGGACCAGGACCGGGCCGCCGACGCCCGTCTGCTCACTGTTCTGGTTGTCCGCGACGGGAGCCCCTGACTCCGTGGTCAGCGGGCCGGCTGTCGTGTCCCGAGTCGTCACGTGCGCCTCCTCAGACGTACTTTCCTGCCCCTGGGCTATCGCCGGAACCGATCCTACAGTAGACACAGTCTAAGTCAAGAAGAGGCTCAGATCCGTACGGATTCAGATTCCGGACTCCTCGCTGTTAGGCTGTAGCCATGAGTGACCTGCTGGAACGGCTTCGCGGACGCGGCTGGCGGCTGACCGCACAGCGCCGGGTCGTCGCCGAGGTGCTCGACGGTGATCACGTACACCTGACCGCGGACGAGGTGCACGCGCGCGCCGCCGCACGGCTCCCGGAGATCTCCCGCGCCACCGTCTACAACACCCTCGGCGAGCTCGTCTCGCTCGGCGAAGTGCTCGAGGTGTCCACCGACGGCCGCGCCAAGCGGTACGACCCCAATGCCCACCGCCCGCACCAGCACCTGGTGTGCTCGCGCTGCGGCGCCATCCGCGACATCCACCCCGGCGGCAATCCTCTGGCGGACCTGCCGGCGGGCGAGCGCTTCGGATTCACCGTCTCCGAGGTCGAGGTCACCTACCGGGGGCTGTGCCCGGGCTGCGCACGGGCTGCGCACGGGCCTGACCCGGCCTGAGCCGGGAGAGGATGAACGCCAGACCGTCGCGGTCGGCGGCCGGCAGACCGGCCCGGTCGAGCAGGCCGCGGATGCGCTGGAGTTGATCCGCATCAGGAAGCTCGTAGACCTGCGTCCGCAGCCAGGTGCGGACATCCGTCCGCCCGCGGGCGGCCAGCTCGGGCCGCGGATCGGCGGCCGCGTTCAGGGACAGCTCCAGACGATCCCACGGAGCGGTGGCGCGCGCCGCCCGCAGCGCCGCTCTCCACACCGGCGGCTCCGGGCGCGCCAGCGCGCTGCGGACCGGCTGGGGTGCGGCCGCACCCGCCGCCGCAAGCGCGTCGAGCGCCTCGCGGGCGAGGCTCGGCGCGGGGTCGGCGCTGATCGGGCCCAGCGCGGCGGCCAGCTGTTCGGGGCTCCCGAGCCGCCCCAGCGCCCGCACGGCGGCCCTGCGCACCACCGGGGCCCAGCTCTCGTCCCGGGCCAGCACCTCCAGCATCGGCACATCGCAGGCCTCCCCGCACTCGCCGAGCCCGGCGGTGAGCCCGGCCACCAGACGCGGCTGCGTGGAACGGCCGCAGCGCCGCAGCTGCTTGCGGTAGACGTCGACCGGCGGTTCGCCCCGCTTGTACAGCTTCCAGCGCGCCTGGGCACGCACCATACGGGAGCGGTCGGCGAGCGGCGCGACGAGCCGGGTGGCCGGTACGTCGTCGGGCAGCGCGGCGACCGCCAGCTCCCGCACCGCCGCGGACCGCGCCCCCATCAGCCGTCCCGCCTGGTCGGGGTCGAGTTCGAGCAGCCGCTCGGCGCAGAGCGCGCGGCACACCTGGTCACGGTCGTGGAGCGCGGTACGGGCGAGGTCGCCGCGTACGTACTCCCCCAGATCCAGGGCGAGTTCGACGCCGAAGCGCCGCACATGGGGATCGGGCTCCGCGGCAAGGCGGCGCACCGTGCGGCGGCGCTCGGGCCGGCAGAGCGCGGCGCGGTACGCGTCGAGCACCCCGCCCGCGCGACGACGCCGGTCGAGACGCGAGAGCAGTCTGATCGCGACAGCCGCCTCGTCGGGGGCGACATGGTCGAGCAGTGCCGCCACCGCCGGCTCCCGCACCTGCTCCACCCAGTCGTCGGTGCGCAGGGTGAGCGCCATGGCGACGAACCGGCCGCTGCGACGGGCGAGGCGTTCCACGGCGGCCTGGCGGACCCGGCCGTCCGCGTCGAACGAGGCGAGCACGAGGTGGAGCGGGTCGGCGTCGGCGGGCAGACCGCGGCGCCGGGAGAGACCGGACGAGCCGGAGCCGTATGAGCCGCGGCGAGCGAAACGGTCGAGGTGCAGCCACAGGTGCGGCGGGGCCGCGAGCAACTGCTCCAGGACGCGCCTGCGCTCCTGGGCCGTGCCGCCGGCGTCTACCGCCCACACCTCGTCGAGGAGCACATCGGCGGCGGCGCGGCGTCCGGTGGAGGCCTCCCGGCACAAGCGCTCCCAGCGGCCGGTGTCCTGCGCCTCAGTCTCGGGGGAAGTACTCCGGCGGCGCAGAACCGATCGGGCCTGCCCTCTGCGCAGCAATGCCGCCTCCGCCCGTTCGCCCGTCCGCCTCTTGCCGCCCACACGCTGCTCACAGGCAAGCATCACTCAGCGCGGGTCCCGGCTCCAAGGGAGTTCGCTGGGCTTTGCCCAGGCCATACCGCTCCTCTACCGAAGCGTGGAGCGACACACCATTGAAGATCCGCGTAATCGTTATAAGCCTGTTCTCAGACACTGCACTTATCCTTGCTCAAGCCGAGCCGACGCCACATACGCAGCAGACGGGAGGGCCTGGGTGCGCCGTCGCAGTCGTACGAGAGCCGCCATGCTGTGCGCGGTGGGAGCCCTCGCGGTGGCCGGTCTCATCCAGTACGCACCCGACGTGCTCGCCCTCGCCGAGCCCAAGCACCACATCTCCGAGGACGCGGGGCCGCCCACCGACTGGAACAAGAAGGGCACCTATCTGAGCGCCGCTCAGGCGTACCCCAGCGTGGTGCGGTTGCTGGGCAGCGACGGCTCCCCGTTCTGCAGCGGCAGCGTGGTGCACAGCCCCGGTGCGGACATCGTCATCACCGCTGCTCACTGCGTGTACAGCGGCGGCACCTACAACACCGGAGTGAGCGTCGCGCCGGGCACCACCGGCGGCGCGGACCAGCACGGCACCTGGAACGTCGACAGGATCTGGGTCGACCCGCGATACACGCAGGGTGACGAACGGTACGACTACGCGTTCCTGCGGGTCTCGCGGCCCGGCGGTCCCGAGATCGAGGACGCGGTCGGCGGGAACACCCTCACCGTCAACGAGCCGTTCGACCTCCGCGGGGTGACGACCACCGGCTACCCGGACAGCAGCAACCCCGGTGACCAGCAGATCACCTGCACCATGAACACCTACCAGTCCGGCGCCCACGACCAGTACCGGGAGATGCGCTGCGGCGGCTACTACGCCGGTGTCTCGGGCGGCCCGTGGGTGCTGCTCAAGCCGGGCGCCCGGACGGGCGCGCTGATCGGGGTCGTCGGCGGGTACAACGGCGGCGGACCGTCGGACGACGACGCGCACGCCGACGCGATCTCCTACAGCCCGTACTTCACCAACGACACCATGGCGCTGTACCAGCAGGCGGTGGACGACGACGGTGGCCAGGACGCGGGCTGAAGCGACGCGCCACGACGCACAGACGCACAACAGAAGACGGAGGCCCGGAACCGTACTGGTTCCGGGCCTCCGTGTCAGTAGCGGGGACAGGATTTGAACCTGCGACCTCTGGGTTATGAGCCCAGCGAGCTACCGAGCTGCTCCACCCCGCGTCGTTGTGTGCCCAGTGTAACCAGGTGCCACCGAGGCGGGCAAATCACGTGCCCGCGCGCCTATGCACTGAACGCGCTCAGCTCCTGACGCAGCGCGTCAGCGAGCCGGGCGGCGCGCTCGGCGACCTCCGCGGGGCCCAGTTCGACCGCACGGCCGCACCAGCGCTCGGCCTCCCCCAGCTCACCGTGGCGGGCGGCGAGCAGCGCGAGGCGCAGCGCGGCACGGCCGTGACCGGCCTCGGCGGCGCGCTTCCACCACAGCGCGGCCTCCGGCTCGCTGCCCTCCCGGGCGAGGAGCAGGCCGAGGTTGAAGGCCCCGTTGCGGCTGCCGGCCTCGGCGGCGCGCCGGTACCAGCGCGCGGCGTCCTCCGTGTCACCGCGACGGGCCGCGCACATGCCGAGCCGGACCTGGGAGCGGCGGTGCCCCCGGTTGGCGGCGCGCTCGTACCACTTCTCGCTCTCCGGCGACTCCTGGTCGAGCAGGGAGCCCAACCGGAAGGCGGCCTCCGCGCTGCCGGCCTCGGCGGCACGCCGCAGATGCGGCTCGGCGCCGGCCGCATCGCCCTCCCGCTGCAGCGCTATGGCGACCTGCAGCGCGGCCTCGGTGTGACCCGCGGCGGCGGCGCGCTCGTACCAGCGGCGGGCGGCCGCCGCGTTCTCGGCGCCCTCGCGGCCCGCGCACAGGATGCCGAGGTTGAAGGCGGCGTCCACGCTGCCGGCCTCGGCCGCCTTGGAGAACCACGGTTCCGCGCCCGCCGCGTCGCCGCGCTGCAGGAGCAGCACGGCAAGCGCGTTGGCGGCCTCGCGGTGGCCGGCGTAGGCGGCGCGCCGGTACCACTGCTCGGCCTGCGCGGTGCTCCCGCGCTCGGCGCAGAGCAGGCCGAGGTTGTATGCGCCGTTGTCGTCGCCTGCGTCGAGCGCGACCCGGTACCAGCGCTCGGCGGTCTGTGTCTCGCCCTCCTGTGCGTGCAGCGCGCCGAGTGCGTTCGCGGCCTGGCCGTCGCCGTCCAGGGCGGCACGGCGCCACCACTCGGCGGCACCGTCGATGTCGCCCGCGTCGCGCAGCAGGAACCCGAGGGCACAGGCGGCCTTCGGGTCGCCGTCGCGCGCCGCGGTCAGATACCAGCGTCCGGCCTCCGTCACGTCGCCGCGCGCTTCGAGCAGAGCGCCGAGGCGCAGGGCGGCGCGCCGGTGGCCGCGGGCCGCGGCCTGCCGGAACCACTGCTCGGCCTCCGCCTCCTCGCCGCGGTCGGCGCAGATGCGGGCGACGCGGTAAGTCGCCTCGCGGTGGCCGTGCTCCGCGGCCGCCCGGTACCACCGCTCGGCGCCCACGTCGCGCCGGTGGTCGAGCAAGTCGGCGAGAGCGTACGCGCCGAGGACGTGGCCGGATTCGGCGGCCTGCCGCAGCCAGTACTCGGCGCCGGGCTCGTCACCGCGGTCGCGGTAGTGGCGGCCGAGCGCGTGCGCGGCCGATGTGCTGCCGGCGACGGCGGCGATCCGCCACCAGGCGGCGGCCTCGTCGCCGTAACCGCGCTGGTGGAGCAGCAGCCCGAGGTTGTTGGCGGCGGCGCGGTCACCGGCTGCGGTGGCGCTGCGCAGATAGGGCTCGGCCCCGTCGAGATCACCCCGGCGCAACAGTGACGTGCCGATCATGCTCTGGGCGTTGGGGTCGCCGAGTTCGGCGGCGCGGCGGTAGCGCGCCTCCAGCTCGGCCTCCTCCCGCGCAGACAGGACGTCGTCATCAAGTGCAACGTCGGCCTCGGTCCCGGTCTCGACCTCAGCGTGAACTTGAGCGTGCACCACGACGTCGGGGCGGGTCGCTTCCCCGTCCCTGGCCGGGCCGCGTGGCTCCAGCAGTTTTGCACCATCCCCCATGGGATCCATCGTCGCACCACCTGCAACCGGCGTACACCAGGTATACCGCAGCCCTTGAGGTCACTTCAGCGTTTTGTCGACTTCCCGACTTCCCGACACGCCGACACCTCAAACCACAATGGCCACAGTCCCCCCGCACAAGCGATCAGGAGCGGCGTCCAGTTGACGCGTCCTCTGCTCGCTTGAGCGCCGCCTGCAGTTCTGCCTGGGCCGTGCCGTAGGCCGCCCAGTCACCCCTCTTCAGCGCCTGCTGCCCGGCATCGAAGGCCGCCTGAGCATCGGCGAGCGCCTGTTTGACGGTCGGATCCGCGGATTGCGACCCGCCTGTGCCGGGCGGCGGCTGCTGCCGACCCGTCGGTTCCGACGTGGGCGCCGCGAACACGTCGTCGAGCGCCTGCGAGAGGGTGTCGTCGAACGCCGTGCTGTCACCGTACGTCACCAACACCTTCTTCAGCAGCGGATAGTTGGTACCGGCGCCGCGTACGTACACCGGCTCGACGTACAGCAGTCCGCCGTCGAGCGGCACGGTCAGCAGGTTGCCGTACTCGACCTCGGAGTCGCCCTTCTGCCAGATGTTGACCTGGTTGGCCACTGCGGGATCGGAGTTGAACTTGCTCTGCACCTGCTTCGGCCCGGAGACCGTGCTGGAGGTGGGCAGTTGCAGGAGCCTGATGGTGCCGTAGTCCGGGCTCGTCGCATCGGCGTCCACGGCCATGTACGCGCCCAGGTTGTCCCGCCCGCTGGGTGTGAACGTGGTGGTGAGCGAGAACGCCTGCGCGCTCTGGCCCGGCATCTTCAGGCTCTGGTAGTACGGCGGAACCGCGGCGCCGTCCCGCTTCGACGGGTCGTCCGGCACCTGCCAGACCTCGCTGCCGCTGTAGAACGTCGAGGCGTCGGTGACGTGGTAGCGGGTCAGCATCTGGCGCTGCACCTTGAACAGGTCCTGCGGATAGCGCAGATGCTGCATCAGCTGGGGGCTGATCGCGCTGCGCGGCAGGACCGTGCCCGGATACGCCTTCATCCACGTCTTCAGCACCGGGTCGCCGGTGTCCCACTGGTACAGCTTCACCGTGCCGTCGTAGGCGTCCACTGTCGCCTTGACCGAGTTGCGGATGTAGTTGACCTCGTCCTGCTGAGCGAGCACGGAACGGCCGCCTCCGGTCAGCGAATCGGCCGTCGTGTCCCCGAGCGTCGTGCGCGAGGAGTACGGATAGCTGTCGGTGGTGGTATAGCCGTCGACGATCCACACAATGCGCCCGTTCACCACCGCCGGGTACGGGTCGCCGTCGATCGTCAGCCACGGCGCGACCGACTCGACCCGCTCCTTCGGGGTGCGGTTGTACAGGAGTCTCGACCCCTTGCCGATCGCCTGCGAGTACATCAGCTGCGGCTCGTCCATCTGCACCGCGTATGCGGCCCGCGTGACGGGGTTGGCCAGGCTCACCCCGCTTCTGCCGGTGTAGGTGTAGCTCTTCTCCCCGTTGTCGGTCGAGTAGTCGATCTCCTTGGTCGGACCGCCGACGATCGACCACTGCGTGGTCTGCTCGCCGTAGTAGATCCGCGGCTGGTACGAGCCGAGCTGCCCCTGCGGTGGAAGGTTGGACTCGGTGAAGGAGGGCGCTCCGGTGTCGGTGACCGCTGTGCCGTTCGCCGCGACCAGTCCGTATCCGTGGGTGTACTTGAAGTGGTCGTTGATCCAGTTGCTGTCCGGAATCCCCTTGATGTTCAGTTCGCGCAGGCCGACCACGGTGTCCTGCGTGTTCTGCGTCCCCTGCTGCCCGCCGCCCGCCGGATAGCGGTCCACGGCGAGCGGTGAGTTGAACGAGTAGTAGCTGCGCATCTGCTGCAGCTGTTGGAAGGTGGGCGAGACGACGTTCGGGTCGAGCAGCCGGATGCTCGCCGTGGTGTTGGCATCCGCGCGCAGCGTGCTGTTGGGTGTCGAACCGCTGGTGCCGGGGTAGTCGGTGGCCTTCGTGCCGTCGATCCCGTATGCGGCGCGTGTGGCGTTGATGTTCCGCTGGATGTACGGGCCCTCCTTGGCCGCCTCGTCCGGCTGCACCTGGAATTTCTGAACGATCAAGGGGTACAGCCCGCCGATGAGGATCGCGGAGAGCACCATCAGCCCGAAGCCGATCACCGGAAGGCTCCAGGTGCGCCGCCACAGCGTCGCGAAGAACAGCAGCGCGCAGATGATCGCGATGCAGAACAGGATCGTCTTCGCCGGCAGATAGGCGTTGGCGTCCACATAGCGCAGGCCGGTCCATCCCGTGGCCGCCTTGAAGCTGCTCGACTTCACCGCGAGCCCGTAACGGTCGAGCCAGTACGCAACCGCCTTGAGCGACACGAAGATGCCGAGCAGCACCGACAGATGGCCGGTCGCGGCCGCCGTCGCCCGTGTGCCCGGAGCGCTGATCCGCAGCCCCCCGTACAGGTAGTGCACGACCGCGGCGGCGATCAGGCTCAGCACCACGGCGGCGAAGCCGAATCCGAGCAGGAACCGGTACCACGGCAGGTCGAAGACGTAGAAGGAGACGTCCTTGTGGAACTGCGGGTCCTTGGTGCCGAACGGGACGGCGTTGACGTAGCTCAGCCACGTGCTCCACTCGCCGGAGGCCGACGCACCGGTGACCAGCCCCACCAGCAGACTCACCGTCAGCAGCACCCATCCGCGGTAGGGCGCGATGCCGAGCCGGTAGCGGTCGAGGCTCTGCTGCTCGACGGACATCGCGCCGAGCTGCGGACGCAGCCGGTGCGCGAGATGGATGTTGAGGCCGACGGTGACGGCCATCACCAGGCCGAAGACGAAGAACAGGCCGAGCCGGGCAGTGACGGTGATGGAGAAAACGGAGGAGTAGTGGACCGACCGGTACCACAGCCAGTCGGTCCAGAAGCCGGAGAACATCACGAACGCCATGGCCGCCATCACCAGCACCGCGAGCGTCAGGAACAGCGTCCGGGCATGCCGCGACGGTCGTACCGCTCCGGTCCGCGGACGCGATGGGCCCGCGCCGCGCTCCGGCATCTGGAAAGCCAAGATCGCCCCTCGAAATCCGCGCTCTGCCACCTGGTACCCGAAGGGTGTCCGGCCCGGACACCCATCCATGCAACTTACTCAGGGATGGCACGGTTCCCGCCCGGGGGCTCGGAACGTGCAGGATGTTGCCCATGTCCAACATTTCCAGCGAGGGCACCCCCCTCGCCGCCAACCCGCTCACCCGCGCCGTACTCGAGATCGACGACTACGCCTCCACCCTCGGCTGGGACCAGCCCGCACGGCTCTTCGCCCTGGTCGACACGGCGCGGCTGCGCGCCGAGGAGCCGGAGCTGAGCCGACAGCTCGGCATCGGCGAGGACGGGGACGGAGACGGCGGTGGGACGGCCGGCTCGCTGACCCCCGTCGAGCAGGACGAGATCCCGGCGGACGCCCCGCTCGACGAATTCCTCGCCACCATCGCCTGGCCCGACGTCGTGGTGGGCTGCGCGCTCACCGTCGAGCGGCTGATGCTGCCGCCGTCGGCCGAGGAGTCGATGCCTGCCGCGCTCGACGAGGCCGACGAGGCCTCGCTGGCCAAGTGGGTCGCCGAGCACCCGGACCGGCAGGAGGTACGGATGACCGTGGGCGTCCTGCGCGACGGCAGCCGGGAGTCCGCGATCAGGCTGCGTGGGAAGGACTCACCGACCGAGGTACTGACGGGATCCTCGCTGGTGCCAGGGCTCGCCGAGGCGCTCTCCGCGACCTTCGAGGAGTAGGGCCCGGCAGCCGCCTACGCCCGCGCGCCCGTACGGTCAGCCTGCCGTGCAACTCGGCAGGTCGGCCGTCTTCCCCTGACGGATGTCGGCGAGGGCGTCGAGCGCCCCCTTGAGGGTGGAGACCTTCACCAGCCGCAGCCCGGACGGGGTGTTCTTCGACGCCGCGCCGCAGTTGTCCTGCGGCGTGAGGAAGTACTGGGCGCCGGCGTCCCGTGCGGCGATGATCTTCAACGCGATGCCGCCGATCGGGCCGACATTGCCGTTGTCGTCTATCGTCCCGGTCCCCGCGATGAACTTTCCGCCCGTCAGGTCGGTCGGCGTCAGCTTGTCGATGATGCCCAGCGAGAACATCAGGCCCGCGCTCGGCCCGCCGACGTCGGCGAGCTGGACATTGACGGTGAACGGGAACTGGTGGCTGCTCTCGGCCTGGATGCCGACGATGGCCCGGCCCGTGCCGTCCTGTGCCTTCTCGGTCCTGATGGTGACCTGGCGGGCGGGCGCACCGGGGTTGGTGGCGTCGTTCGCCGGGACGACGGTGAAAACCACGTCCTGGCCGGGCTTGTGCTTGGTGACGAGCTTGGCCACGTCCGTGGGCTGGACGACCGCCGTGCCGTCCACGGCCTTGATCACGTCTCCCGCGTGGAGCCTGCCCTCCGCCGGGGCACCCTTGACCACGCTCCCGACCACGACATCCGAGCCCACGTGGTACCCGAGCTCCTTCAGCGCCGCCGCCTTGGCGCTGTCCTGGGACTGGGTGAATTCCTCGGCATTCTGTTGGTCGACCTGCTGTGCGGTCTGGCCGGTGGGGTAGAGGGTCTCCTTCGGGACGACTTCGTCGTCGTTGGACAGCCACCCGCTGATCGCTTCGAGCAGGTTCATCGAATAGTCGGAACCCGTCACCCGGACCGTCGTCATGTTGAGATTGCCGGTCGTCGGATACGTCTTGTGCCCGGAGATCTGGAGCACCGGCTGGCCGACGTTCTCGCTGAGCGTATTGACGGTGGGCCCCGGCGACATTTCGGCGTACGGCACAGGCATCAGCACCCCGATGCACAGCAGCGCTATGAGCAGCAGCGTAGAGGTGAGCATGGTCGCGGTACGGCGTGGCATGGCACGACAGTACGGGACGAGCCCGCACGATGCGCCGTCGGGCCGCGCATCGGGGCCGGGCGGAGGATCGTGCGTCGGAGGATCGTTACACCACGTCGGAGCCGGAGTGCGTGTGCGTCCTCGTCATGGCCTCGCGGAACCGCTCGTAGCCCGCGAGCGAATCGGTGTCGTCCTGTGCCCGACGGGTACGGCTCGCCCAGCCGGCCCACAGGCTGGCGGCAATCGCACCGATGACCGGAATCAGCAACCAAACGAGCGCCGCCATACCGGCCTCCCGACCAACGCACTCACCGATGAAGGACCTATGAGCAGATTAACCGCTCGACATTCCAACGCTCAGGCCGGGTCGCGAGTTACGCAACCCGTGCGCAGGGAAAACACCGGAAAAGAGTCATCAAGGTGAGGCGCCAGTGGGCCGCTACGCGCCCACCCATTCCTCGGTGCCGTCGGCGAAGGTCTGGTGCTTCCAGATCGGCACCTCTCGCTTGAGGTCGTCGATCAGGCGGCGGCAGGCGGCGAACGCCTCACCCCGGTGCGGGCACGAGACGGCCACGACGACCGCCAGATCGCCCACGTCGAGGTCACCCACGCGGTGCACGGCAGCCATCGCCCGTACGGGGAAATCCGCGGCGACCTTCTCCGCCACCCGGCGCAGCTCCGCATCGGCGGTGGGGTGCGCGGAGTAGGACAGACCCGTCACCTCGGAGTCCCCATCGCGGTCGTGGTCGCGTACGGTGCCCACGAAGAGCGCCGTGCCACCGGCCGCGTCGTCACCGACCGCGCCGAACACCTCGTCCACAGAGAGTGGAGTGTCGCGAATGGCGAGGAGCCGGATGGGGTCCTGACCGTCGTACATGCGTGCCATGGACGCCATGGTGCCCCACCGCCCCTCCCTACGGAAAGGGGCTTCCGTCCCGCACACGACAGGGCGCCTCGCCCCGCTCAGCCGCCGCGCCGCTTGCGCGCCCGCCTGACCAGGGCCGCCGTGCCCACCAGCGCCACGGTGGCACCGGCCGCGCCGAGGGTTGCCGCGTCCTTGCGGCCGAGGCGGCGGCCTCCGACGGTATGCCGGCCCTCGACCTCCTCCAGCAGCTCCGCGAGCACCTCCTCGTTCGTCCACTTCGGCCGCCAGCCCGCTTCGTGAAGCCGGCTTCCGCTCACCACCCAGGGGTGCATCGTGTACGCGAGGTCACCGGCCGGGGACGGGGTCAGGCCCAGCCGGTGCAGCCGGGCGGCCGCGCCGAGCGCCACCGACTGCGGCAGCTCCATGCGCCGGATCCCGGAGAGCTCCTCGACCTCCTCCTGCTCCAGCCAGCCGTCGCAGCCGACCGCCATCTCGCCCTCAGCCTTGCCGAGCGCCGCGTACTCCAGCGCCGAGACGAGATCCTCGACGTGACAGAACTGCCAGCACGGGCGGCTGCCGGCCACCACGAGCAGGCGCGGCGACTCGAAGTAGCGGGTGAGCGCGGTGTCGGTGCCGCCGACGAGCACCGCGGGCCGCACGACGCTGACGTTGAGGCCGGGGTGGGCGCGCGGCGCGCGGCGGCCCAGGCGTTCGATCTCCAGCAGGTCGCCGACGCAGGTGGCCTCCGCGGTGGCGCGCAGCGGGGCGTCCTCGGCGAGCGGTACATCGTTGTCTTCGAGCGCCCCGTAGACCATCGCCGAGGTGACGAGCACCACGCGGTGCACCCCGGCAGCGGCGGCCGCAGTGAGCACGGTCTGCGTACCCCGCACGTTGAAGGCGGTGCGTGCCTTGGGGTCGGATTCGAGGTCCAGGTCGAGGGCGAGATGCACGACGACGTCGACGGGGTGGCCCTCGGCGCGCAGCCGGTCCGCGATCGCCGGATCCCGCACGTCCAGGACACGCCACTGCACACCCGGGACGTCACCGCGCCGCTCGTCGATCGCGACGACCTTCTTGACCTCGTCGGATTCGGCGAGGCGCCGTGTCAGCAGCAGCCCGACGCCGGACGCGGCACCCGTGACCGCGACGACCGGCCGCCGCGAGGCTGCGGCGCTCCGCCCAGAGCGAACGTGCGGCGATGGGGAACTCACCGGGTGTCTCCCACTGTTGTTGCTGGTACGAGGTATGTACAGGATGCGCAGGTCCCATCCTGCCCGAGACGTGTCTAGGCTGGTGGTACAGGCCCCTGCGCGTAACGAGCCGTATCGAGTGGTGACGAACGCAGCTGACGCACGCAACGGTCGGAGCGCAACTCCGTACGCACAGACAGAATCCACTGACACATAGAGCCGAGGAAGCCCGTGAGTGACACCCCATTTGGATTCGGCGTCCCTCCTGAGGAGCCCGAGGACGGGGACGAGGGCAAGAAGAAGGGTCTGCCCGGCGGTGGATCCAGTGGTGCGGGGGGTTCTGGCGTGCCCGGCAACCCCTTCGGTTTCGGCGCAGGGGGCTTCGGCGGCGGGTCGGGCCAGGGCGGCGACAACCCGCTCGCCGCGATGTTCGGTTCGCTGAACCCGAACGATCTCGGCGCGGCCTTCCAGCAGCTGGGCCAGATGCTCTCCTACGAGGGCGGCCCGGTGAACTGGGACATGGCAAAGGACATCGCCCGCCAGACCGTCGCCCAGGGCGCGCCGGACGGCTCCAAGGACGCGAGCGTCGGGGCGAGCGAGCGCGCGGCGGTCGAGGAGGCGGTGCGACTCGCCGATCTGTGGCTGGACGACGCGACGTCGCTGCCCTCGGGCGCAGGGTCCGCGGTCGCCTGGAGCCGTGCGGAGTGGGTCGAGGCGACGCTGCCGGCCTGGCAGGAGCTGGTGGACCCGGTGGCCGAGCGGGTCGGCACCGCCATGAGTGGAGTGCTCCCCGAGGAGATGCAGGCCATGGCCGGCCCGCTGCTCGGCATGATGCGCTCCATGGGCGGCGCGATGTTCGGTACGCAGATCGGGCAGGCGCTCGGGGTGCTCGCGGGCGAGGTGGTCGGCTCGACCGACATCGGCCTGCCGCTCGGCCCGGCGGGCAAGGCCGCGCTACTCCCGGCGAACATTGCGGCGTTCGGGGCGGGACTCGGCGTACCCGGGGGGGACGTGCGGCTGTACCTTGCGCTGCGTGAGGCGGCGCACCAGCGGCTGTTCGCGCATGTGCCGTGGCTGCGGGCGCACCTGTTCGGTGCGGTCGAGGGATATGCGCGCGGGATCAAGGTGGACACGGCGAAGCTGGAGGACGCGGTCGGGCAGCTCGACCCGTCGAACCCGGAGGCGCTGCAGGAAGCGCTCCAGCAGGGGATGTTCCAGCCGGAGGACACCCCCGAGCAGAAGGCGGCGCTGGCTCGTCTGGAGACGGCACTCGCACTGGTCGAGGGCTGGGTGGACGCGGTGGTGCACGCGGCGGCGGCACCGCATCTGCCGTCGGCGAGCGCACTGCGCGAGACGCTGCGGCGGCGCCGGGCGACCGGCGGTCCTGCCGAGCAGACCTTCGCCACGCTGATCGGTCTCGAGCTGCGGCCTCGCCGGCTGCGGGACGCCTCGCGACTGTGGGCCTCGCTCACCGATGCCCGCGGCGTCGACGGGCGGGACGGGTTGTGGGCGCACCCGGACATGCTGCCGACGGCGCACGATCTCGACGATCCGGACGGTTTCGTACACCGCGAGCCGACGCCGGAGGACGAAGGCATCGATTTCGACGCGCTCGACAAGTTGCTGGGCGAGGCCGCACGCAAGGACGACGGCAAGGACGGCGGCGAACGGAACGAGGGCGACGGCGAGAAGTGAGCCCGCACAGCCTGTACGCGGACTCGGCGCGCGTCCTGACCCACTGGAAAGCGCCGCACGACGCTCCAGGTCAGGAGCAGCTGCGGCTGGAGTATCTCGGCCACCTCGCCGCACACCCTGACGGGATGTGGAAGTCCTGCCGCGACGGGCACATCACGGCGAGCGCGCTCGTCGTCGACGCGGACCGCGGGCGCGTACTGCTCACGCTCCACCGCAAGCTGCGCAAGTGGCTGCAGATGGGCGGCCATTGCGAGCCGGACGACGCCACCTTGGCGGACGCGGCGCTGCGCGAGGCGACGGAGGAGTCCGGGGTCCCCGGCCTCACGCTGCTCGACGGCGGCCCGGTGAGGCTGGACCGTCATCGCACGCCGTGCGCCTGGCACTTGGATGTGCAGTACGCGGCCATCGCACCTCCCGGCGCCGTGGCGGCGATCAGCGATGAGTCGCTCGACCTGCGCTGGTACGCGTACGCAGAGGTCGCGTCGGTGGCCGACGAGTCGGTGGTACGGCTCCTCGACCGCACCCGCGCGCTGGTCTAACGCTCCTCGCGCTGCCCGCCGCGTCCGTCGCGGGCCGTCGGCAGACAGGGCAGACGGGCCGCCGCGACCACCCCTTCGAGATAGCCGCGCGCCCGTTCGGTGCGTGGATACGCCTCCAACAGCGCCCAGAAGCGCGGCCCGTGGCCGGGGACGAGCAGGTGCGCGAGCTCGTGCAGCAGCACGTAGTCGACGACGTACTCGGGCATGCCCTGCAGGCGGTGGGAGAGCCTGATGCTGCCCTCGGCAGGGGTGCACGAGCCCCAGCGGGTGTTCTGGTTGGTGACCCACCGTACGGTGTCGGGCCTGGCGCGTCCGTCGAGATATTGCTCGGACAGCCATGCCGCGCGTTCGGCGAGCTCGTCGTCGCCGAGCATCCGTTTGCTCTCCTGGGCGGCGAGCTTGTCGAGCATCACGGCGACCCAGCGCTGCTCCTCGGCTGCCGACATCCGGGCGGGGATCAGCACGATGGTGCGATTTCCCTCGCGGTACGCGGAAACCGTTCTGCGGCGGCGCGCGCTGCGCCGTACCTCCACTGCGGTCGCCCGGGAGCCGAGGGGATGACTGCGGGATGCGGGGGATACGGGCTCGGCGGACACGCCCCGACGTTACCGGCTGGGGTGCGGATAAGTCGCGCGTCCCGGGCTGACGCCTATGAAATGACTAATGCCCACAGCCTGTGGATAACTTCCGGCAGGGCCCGGGAGGAGCGTGCATTCTGGAGCCGACCGGAGGAAACCCGGCACAGGACAACGAGAAAACGGGATAACGGGACAAGGGGGACGTGTCATGCATCCGATGCTCAAGCCCGCACTGCGGCGCAGCTGGCGGGAGCGCACGAGCCTGCAGTTCGGGGTCGGCCCGGAGCAGGCAGTGGTGCTGGAGTCGCTGGACGGCCCGGCATCGCGCTTCCTCCGTCTGCTCGACGGGACACGCGGCCTCGGCCTGCTCTACCAGGAGGCCGCGGCGCTCGGCCTCGCGCCGGATCGCGCCGAGCGGCTCCTGGACGAGCTCGCACGCGGCGGCGTGCTCGACGACGCGGACAGCACGGGAGGGCTCAGCGACGTCATGGGGAGCGGGACGGGTGCGCTCGAACGGCTGCGGCCGGATCTGGCGTCGCTTTCGCTGGTCCACCGCGAGCCGGGTGCTGCCGCCGCGCGGATGGCGGCTCGGCGTGCCCTCCGCGTCAGGGTGCGCGGCGCCGGGCGGGTGGGGGCGTCGCTCGCCGCGGTGCTCTCGGCCGCCGGTCTCGCCCGCGTCGATGTGCAGGACGGCGGAAAAGCAGAGCCGTGGGACGCGGCGCCGTGCGGCATCCCTGCGATACAGGTGGGAGAGCGCAGGGAGTCGGCGGCGCGCGCCGCGGTCCGGCGCGCCGCGCCCGACCCGCGGCCTGCCTCGTCCCGCTCCGGGCGCCCAGCGGGTTCCGAACCCGCTCTGGGGTTGATGGTGCTGGCGCCGCGCGACGGTCTGGCGGCGTACGCACCCGACCCCGCGGAGGCGGAGCCGCTGGTCATGGCCGGGATCCCCCACCTGTACGCGGGCGTTGTCGAGGGTGTCGGATTCGTCGGGCCGCTGGTGGTGCCGGGCCGCTCGCCGTGCGCCGGGTGTCTTGAGCTGGGCCGCGCCGACGCCGATCCTGCGTGGCCGAGGATCCTCGCCCAGCTGCGCTCCGGCCGTCCGCCGGCGGTGCCTGCCTGCGACGTGGCCCTGGCGACACTGGTCGCGGGGCTGGCGGGCACGCATGCGCTCGCCTTCCTCGACGGCGGCACTCCGCCCAGCGTGGGGGCGCGCCTGGAGTTCTCCTTGTCCGGACTCGGCCTGAGGCACACGCGGATCGCGGCGCATCCCGAGTGTGGTTGCGGGTGCAGTGCTTCACAGTCGGCAGCACGCGCGACAATGGCCGGGTGACCACCCGGCTCACCGTGAGCGACTGGGCAGTTGCTGTGCCATCCCGACCGAAAGAGGGCGCATGTCGGATCTTCCTCGTAAGGCCATGACCCGTACCGCGAAGTTGGCCGCGCTGCCGCTCGGCTTTGCAGGCCGTGCCACCATCGGGCTCGGCAAGCGGATCGGGGGCCGGCCGGCCGACGTGGTGGCGAGCGAGCTGCAGCAGCAGACCGCTGAGCAGCTGTTCAAGGTGCTGGGCGAGCTCAAGGGCGGAGCCATGAAGTTCGGCCAGGCGCTGTCAGTGTTCGAGGCAGCGCTGCCGGAGGAGGTCGCGGGGCCCTACCGGGCCGCGCTCACCAAGCTGCAGGACGCCGCGCCGCCGATGCCAGCGCGCACCGTTCACGACGTGCTGGCGAAACGGCTCGGCGAGGACTGGCGGGATCTCTTCGAGAACTTCGAGGACAAGCCCTCCGCAGCCGCATCGATCGGCCAGGTGCACCGCGGCGTCTGGCAGGACGGGCGCGAGGTCGCGGTGAAGGTGCAGTATCCCGGGGCCGGAGATGCGCTGCTGTCAGACCTGTCCCAACTCAGCCGGGTGGCACGGCTGTTTGGTCCGCTGATTCCGGGCATGGACATGAAGCCGCTCATCGCGGAGCTGCGCGACCGGGTCAAGGAGGAGCTGGACTACGCGCTGGAGGCTTCGGCCCAGCATGCGCACGCGGTCGAGTTCGCGGATGACCCGGATGTGGTGGTGCCCGACGTCGTGCATCAGGCCGACGAGGTGCTCGTCACCGAATGGCTGGAGGGGGTGCCGCTGGCCGAGGTGATCTCCCGTGGCAGTGCGGAGGAGAGGAACAGGGCGGGGCAGTTGCTCGCGCGCTTCCTCTTCGCCGGTCCGGCCCGCACCGGGCTGCTGCACGCCGACCCGCATCCGGGGAACTTCCGGCTGCTCGTCGACGACGGCCCGGCGGAGGGATGGCGGCTGGGCGTTCTGGACTTCGGCACGGTCGACCGCCTGCCCGAGGGGCTGCCGCTGCCGATAGGCACATCGCTGCGGCTGGCCCTGGAGGACGAGGCTGAAGAGGTGCTTGCCATCCTGTGCGACGAAGGGTTCGTCAGGCCGACGATCAAGCTCGACCCCGACGCCGTACTGGACTACCTGCGGCCGGTGATCGAACCTGCCCGGGTCACGGAGTTCACTTTCGGCAGGGCGTGGATGCGCGCCCAGGCGGCACGCGTGGCCGATCCCCGCTCCCCCGCCTACCAGTTGGGCAAGCAGCTCAATCTGCCGCCGTCGTACCTGCTCATCCACCGCGTGACGCTCAGCACGATCGGCGTGCTGTGCCAGCTGGACGCCACCGTGCGGCTGCGCGACGAACTGCTGGAATGGCTGCCCGGATTCGCCCACCCGGAGCAGACCGAGACGGCCTGACTACCACCAGGCGGAGTCGAGCCGTCCCTCGATGCTGCGCAGATGGGTGCGGCCGCAGTGGTCGCAGAAGTAAAGGCGTACCCCGCCCTCCACGGAGCAGGTCCAGGTGATGGGCAGGTTGTCGCTGGTGGCGCCGCAGCGCGCGCACACGGCCGGGGCCGGCCGAGCGGTCCGGTCTTCAGAAGCGGTTTGCTGAGTCTTCTGATCCACCTGCCGACGATACCTCCACCTACCGCGCGGACTACGACGCAACGCACCGCTGGGCCGGTCCCGTTCGGAACCGGCCCAGCGGTGGCCGACCTTGCTTTGTCGCCGACAGGTTTCGGAGTGCGAGCCTCAGGCGGCTGCTACTGCATCACCGCGAGGGCGATGGCGCGGCGGGCCCGCAGCGACGCGCGCTCGGCGCGGCGCTGCAACCGCCTGGCCCGGGCCAGACGGAGGGCCCTGCGTTCGGATTCGGCCTCGTACAGCCGCGAGCGGTATTGAGCCCGGGCCAGGGCTTCGTGCATCAATTGCATCTGACGGGTCCTGTTCTGGCGCGACGCCTCGGCGTCGTTTCGGCGGACGGGCGTGTCGGTGGCGGACGGGTTCATAGGGGCTGCCTGCTTCTGCGGATCGTGCGTCAGGGGGTTGTCGATGGTTCCGACGGCCGTACGGGCGTTCATGCCACGACCTCGTGCTTGCGCGGACGTCCCCGCGGCCGCTTCCGGGCGACCACGACGCCCTGGACGAAGAGCTCGCCGCCCCAGACGCCCCACGGCTCGCGGCGGGCCTTGGCCCCGGCGAGGCAGGCCTCACGCACCGGGCAGGTCTGGCACAGCGACTTGGCGTACTCGACGTCGGCCGGGGTCTCGGCGAAGAAGACCTCCGGGTCGTACGACCGGCACGGGACGGGTACGCCGAGGCGCTCGATCTCGTCGTCGAGCTCGGACAGGGGCAGCAAGGGAACCTCCGGAGGGACAGGCGGCGGGATCGTTTCGGAATGCGGCACTGACGGGGCGTGCGCTTCGGGATGCACGGTCTGTGTCTTCCTGTCTGTCGGCCGGCCGGTGGGCCGGTGTCTGTCGGTACCGGGTCGGTGCTGCTCCGAGGCCCCTCCACCCGCTTTCACCTGGGCTTTCACCCGAGAAAACAGAAGGGCCGCGGATCCCGGTTCACGGGTTCCGCGGCCCTGGAAGGCGCCGACCTGATGTCCTATCAGGCTGGATCTCTCCAGGGTTCGAGCCCGCGGAAGGCCCGCATCATCTGGTGCTGCTGCGTCGTTACGGTCGGTTCGCTGGTGCCGGCACCATTGGCCGCGAACGCATAGGCGGAGGCCTGCGCTGCCGCCGCTGCCGCCGGTGCCTTGGTCGGTCGCTCGATGAGCGGAAGGACCCCAAAGGCGCCCGGACGCACGGACTCGACGCCGGACAGACCGGTGCCGCGGAGGCGGGAACCGGACAGACCGCAGGCGGCGGCCGAACGAACGGCGGTCATTTTCGTGAAGCTGATCATCGGGCTCGCCTCCTCTCGGCGTCTCGTAGGGCGTATGGGCCAGTACAGCACGGCTTCAGCGGTCCCGTGAAGGGCCCCGCCGCGTCAGCGGCTGGTGTCACTGCGACCGTGCTCACGCAGGCTATGGGTATTCGCGTGGCGCGCGCAAACTATTTTTCCGACGAATCCTCAGCGGTTTCATCAGCGGATTCTCCGGAATCCGGGATTCCGGCCGGTGCCCCGGCACACAGTGCCAATACATCCGCCCCGAACCTCTCCAGCTTACGTGCGCCCACCCCGGCGATGCGGCTCAACGCGGCTTCGTCGCCAGGCACGTTCTCGGCGATCGCCAGCAGCGTCTTGTCGGTGAACACGCAGTATGCGGGCTGCCCGAGCCGCTTGGCCTGTGCCGTACGCCAATCGCGCAGCCGCTCGTAGAGCGCCTCGTCGAGGTCGGACGGGCAGTCCTCACACCGCATCAGCTTGATCTCGCCGGCGTCGGACAAGGTGCGTCCGCACACCCGGCAGTGCACCGGCCCCCGCTTGCGGCGCCCGCCCGAGCCGCGCTCCACCCCGCCACCCGTCAGGCCGGCCCCACCGCCGCCGCGGGCCGACGGCCCCGGACGCAGTCCGGTGAGGAAGCGGGACGGCCGCCGCCCGCCGCGCCCGCCGGGCGCACGGGAGAGCGCCCACGACAGTGCCAGATGGAGCCGGGCCCGCGTCACCCCGACGTAGAGCAGCCGCCGCTCCTCTTCCACCTGCTCCTCGGTCCTGGCGTAGGTGATCGGCATCATCCCCTCGGTGAGGCCGACCAGGAACACCGCGTCCCACTCCAGACCCTTGGCCGCGTGCAGCGAACCAAGGGTGACACCCTCCACGGTCGGGGCGTGCTGGGCGCCCGCACGCTCGTCGAGCTCGGCGACGAAGCCGGCGAGTGTCGCGTCCGGCCGGGCGCCCGCGAAATCCTCGGCCAATCGGACCAGGGCTGCCAGCGACTCCCAGCGGTCGCGCACCGCGCCCGATCCCGCGGGCGGCTCCGGCGACCAGCCGCGCGTGCCCAGCACCGCGCGGACCTGGGACGGCACATCGGCCTCGTCGAGAGCGGGATCCGAGGTGCCCCCGGCGCGGGCGGCCCCGCGCAGCAGCATCCCGGCCTCCCGCACCTCGGGCCGTTCGAAGAACCGCTCGGCGCCGCGCAGCTGATACGGCACCCCGGCGTCCGCCAGCGCCTGCTCGTACACCTCGGACTGCGCGTTGATCCGGTACAGCACGGCGATCTCGCTGGGCCGGGTGCCCGCGTCGATGAGCTGCCGGATGCTGCGCGCGACGCCCTCCGCCTCGGCCGGCTCGTCGGTGTACTCGGTGTACGAGGGCTCCGGGCCGGTCTCGCGCTGCGAGACCAGTTCGAGGCGGTGGGTCGCGGCCTGGCCTCGGGCCTGCGCCAGCAGCCCGTTGGCGAGGTGGACCACCTGAGGGGTCGACCGGTAGTCGCGCACCAGCTTGATCACGGTGGCCTGCGGGTGCCGGGTGCGGAAACCCAGCAGGTACTCCGGGGTGGCGCCGGTGAAGGAGTAGATGGTCTGGCTGGCGTCACCGACCACGCACAGGCTGTCCCGGTCACCGAGCCACAGATCGAGCAGCCGCTGCTGCAGCGGGCTGACGTCCTGGTACTCGTCGACGACGAAGTGCTGGTACTGGGCACGCACTTGATCGGCGACATCCGGGCGCTCTTCGAGCACCCCGACGGTGAGCAGCAGCACGTCCTCGAAGTCGATCACCGAGCGGTCCCGCTTGAGCTGCTCGTACGTGGTGTAGATGCGGGCGATCTCGGCAGCGTCGCGCGGCGTCTCACGGCCCGACTTGCCGGCGGCCGCCGGATAGTCCTCGGGCACGGTCTGGGTGACCTTCGACCACTCGATCTCGCCGGTCACATCGCGCAGCTCATTGCGGTCGAGCCGGACACGGCAGCGCGCGGCGGCCTCGGCGACCAGCTGGATCTTGCGCTCCAGCAGCCGGGGCAGCTCGCCGCCCACCGCGCGCGGCCAGAAGTACTGCAGCTGCCGCAGCGCGGCCGAGTGGAAGGTGCGGGCCTGCACCCCTCCGGCGCCGAGCTGACGCAGCCGCCCGCGCATCTCGCCCGCGGCCCGTGCGGTGAAGGTGACGGCGAGCACATTGCCGGGCTGCAGCATCCCCGCCCGCACCCCGTACGCGATCCGGTGGGTGATCGCCCGCGTCTTGCCGGTGCCGGCGCCGGCGAGCACGCACACCGGCCCGTGCAGCGAGGTGGCCACCTCGCGCTGCTCGGGATCGAGCCCGTCGAGCACCGCGTCGGCGGAGGATGGTGCCTCCGGGAAGGCCGGGAAGGGCAAGGCGTCCGTTGCTGCAGTCACCCCGCCATGCTGCCAGGTCCTGTGAGGCGGCAGGGAAAGTTATCCACAGGCGTGGTGTGATCATGGGACCGCAGGAATGCGGGGCCCCTGGGTTAGCGTTCCCTCCCCGGAGGACCACCCAGCCACACGAAGCGAGGATCCGATGTCGGGCACCGTGACCATGTACAGCACCACCTGGTGCGGCTACTGCCGCCGCCTGAAGAGCCAGATGGATCGCGAAGGCATCGCCTACACCGAGATCAACATCGAGCAGGACCCGGACTCGGCCGCGTTCGTGGAAAAGGCCAACGGCGGCAACCAGACCGTCCCGACGGTTTTGGTGATTCCTGCCGACGGCGGCTCCGAGGTCGTCATGACCAACCCCTCTCTCGCCCAGGTCAAGCAGGCTCTGAGCGCCTGATCGTCCCCTGCCGCGCGCCCCCCGACCGGCCTTCGCGGCTCGTCGGGGGTTGCCGCGTCCTCCACGTGCCAACGTGCCGTGTCTACCTGTCGTATCGGGCGCGCAGGCCACGAGGGCCCCAGCGGGCCGGTGACGTCACGGGGCTCCGTCATCGATGCGTCGGCGACGATCACTTCGGGGCGCGGGAGGACTTCAGCCGGACAGCCGGGCAGCATGTCACGCGGCTCCGGCTACGGCTGGCGCGGGGCCGCGGGCAGCGGCTTGCCGTACCACAGCTCGATCAGGCGCGCCGCGATCGAGATTCCCGACGGGGGCAGGATCTCGCCCGACTCGATGCCCTTGCGCAGGTCGTCGCGGGAGAACCAGCGCGCCTCGTGGATCTCCTCGCCGTCCACCTGGATCTGCGAGGTGGTGGCGCGCGCCGTGAAGCCGAGCATCAGGCTGGAGGGGAACGGCCACGGCTGGCTCGCGACGTAGGAGACCTCACCGACCCGCACCCCGGACTCCTCCAGGACCTCGCGGGCGACCGCCTGCTCCAGCGACTCCCCCGGTTCCACGAAGCCGGCGAGGGTGGAGAAGCGGCCCTCGGGCCAGTGCAGTTGGCGGCCGAGGAGCGCGCGGTCCTGGTCGTCGGTGACCAGCATGATCACCGCGGGGTCGGTACGCGGGTAGTGCTCAGCGCCGCACGCCGGGCAGCGGCGTACGTGGCCGGCCGCGGCGATCACCGTGCGTTCGCCGCAGCGCGAGCAGAAGCGGTGCATCCGCTGCCAGTTCTCCAGCGCCACCGCGTGCACCATCAGACCTGCGTCGCGCTCGGAGAGCAACCCGCCGACCTCGCGCAGCCCCGCCGGACGGGCGGCGTCGTCCATCCTCCCCGGCAGGGTGTCCTTCTGCAGCGCGAAGTAGCTCACCCCGTCCGCGTCGGTACCGAGGAAGTAGCGGTGGTTCTCGCTCGGGGGCGCGTCGAAGGACGGGACCATGACGAGTTCGGTGCGGCCGTCCTCGGTCTCCTCGACCAGCACCTGGCCGCCGGAGACCACCAGGACGCGGGTGGACGGGTGGCTCCATGCGGCGGCGAGCCACGCCTCGTCGAGGCGGTGGTGTGCGGCGCGGTCGACGGCTGCGCGGGTGAGCGCCAGCGGCCTCGTGACACGTGCTTCGGCAGGTGCGTTACGGCCGGTCAGGTCACTGCGCGACAAGGCGGACAAGGCTGCTTCCAACTCCCCGTAGGACGTGAGTGATCAACGGTCAGCGTGCGGTCCAGTGCTCGGCGAGATCGCTCCACAGGTACGCGGACGTCTCCACGCCCTTGAGCAGCAGGTCGAGTTCGACCTTCTCGTTCACTGAGTGCCAACCGTCGGACGGCACGGAAATTCCCAGGAACAGGACGGGGACATCAAGCACGTCCTGCAGTTCGGCGGCCGGTCCCGAGCCGCCCTCGCGGGTGAAGAGAACCTTCTGTCCGAAGGCACGGCCCATCGCGCGCACGGTGGACTGCAGCGCCGGGTGGTCGAGCGGGGTCAGGCAGGGCCGCGTCGCTCCCCAGAAGGTGATCTCGTGCCGGATGCCGTCGGGCAGCCTGCTCGCGACCCACTGCCGCACCGCCTGCTGCACCTTCTCCGCGTCCTGCCCGGCGACCAGCCGGAAGGAGAGCTTGAGCTGGGCGGAGGCGGGGACGATCGTCTTGCCGCCGGGACCGCCGTAGCCGCCGTGGATGCCGTTGACCTCGGCGGTCGGTCGGGCCCAGATCCGCTCCAGGGTGCTGTATCCCGCCTCGCCCATCGCCGCGTGCGACTTGGCGGTGCGCAGCCACGCCTCCTCGTCGAAGGGCAGCTCGGCGAAGAGTTCGCGCTCGCGGTCGGTGAGCTCGGCGACCCCATCGTAGAAGCCGGGGATGGCGACGCGGCGGTGCTCGTCGTGGAGGGCGGCGACGAGCCGGGCGGCCTCGGTGGCCGGGTTGGGCACGGCGCCGCCGAAGGAGCCGGAGTGGATGTCCTGGTCGGGCCCGGTCAGGTCGATCTGGCAGTCGGTGAGCCCGCGCATGCCTGTGCAGACCGTCGGGGTGTCCTCGGCCCACATGCCGGTGTCGGAGACGATCACGGTGTCGCATGCGAGGCGCGCGGCACGCTCGCGGATCAGGGCGCCGAAGTGGGGCGAGCCGGATTCCTCCTCGCCCTCGATGATCAGCTTGAGGTTGACGGCGGGGGCGTGGCGGCCGGTCGCGGCGAGGTGCGCGCGGACGCCGAGGGTGTGGAAGAAGACCTGGCCCTTGTCGTCGGCGGCACCGCGCCCGTACATCCGGCCGTCCCGTACGACGGGTTCGAACGGCTCGCTGTCCCAGCCGTCCTCGCGGGCCGCGGGCTGGACGTCGTGATGTCCGTAGACGAGGACGGTCGGGGCGTCCGGGTCGCCGGAGGGCCACTCGGCGAAGACCGCGGGCAGGCCCGCCGTCTCCCAGACCTCCACCACGGGGAAGCCGGTCGCGCTGAGCTCCGCCGCGAGCCATTCGGCGCTGCGCCGCACGTCGTCCGCGCGCTGCGGGTCGGCGGAGACCGATGGGATGCGCAGCCATGCCGCCAGATCGTCGAGGAAGGCGGCGCGGTGCGTGTCGATGTAGGCGCGGACCGCGGTGTCCGGTGCCTGGTCTGCGAAGGCGGTGCTCATGCGCCGGCCTCGCTGCGCTCGGCCGCGCCGTCGCACGGTGCGGACCTTCCCATGATTCTTCCCCAGCCTTCGGCCGGGGATACCCTCACACTGCGCTCGCTCATGTCCCCGAGCCTATCCGGCGCCGGTCCTGCGCCGGTCAGGGCCTTTCCCCCAGGAGGAGCCGCTCGAGAGCCGGCCGGTCGGGCAGGTCGTCGGGTCGGACGGTCTGCCCGGTGCGTACGTAGACGAATGCGGCGGCGACCCGCCGCGGCGGCAGGCGGTGCTGCTCGGCCCAGGCGAGGCGGTAGACGGCGAGCTGCAGAGGGTCGGCGGTGGGAGCGTGGTTGGTCTTCCAGTCGACGATCTCGTAGCCGCCGGTCTCCTCGTCCTTGTACACCGCGTCGATGCGGCCGCGGATGACGCGGCCCGCGAGACTCAGCTGGAACGGGGCCTCGACCCGGTACGGGGTGCGGTGGGCGTACGAGGTGCGCAGGAAGGCCTCCTTGAGCATGTCGAGGTCCTTCTCGTCGGCGATCTCCTCGGCGCCGCCTTCCTCCATGCCGGGCAGCTCGTCGAGTCCGAGCAGCGGCAGCTCGTCGAAGCGCGACTCGACCCAGGCGTGGAAGCGGGTGCCACGGCGGGCCGCGGGCTGCGGTCGGCGCGGCATCGGCCGGGCCAGGTCGCGGGCGAAGTCGTCGGGGTCGGCGGCGAGCCGCATCAGCTGGGAGGCGCTGAGGGATGCCGGGAGCGGGACCTCGCGTACGGCGGTGCGCGATCGGCGCAGCTCGCCGGCGAGCGCTTCGAGGTCCCGGTCCCAGGAGGCGACGAGCCGGGCCTCCTCGGGCGGCAGTTCCGGCGCCGCTTGATCTTCCGTCGCCGTCGCCGTCTGCATCGCCGTCTGCGTCGCCAGCTGTGTCGCCGTCAGCGTTCGCGCCTGCGCGCCGTCGGGGTGCTCGAGGTGCGCGAGGACGGTCTTGGCGGCCCGGCGGCGGCGGTCCAGCGCCTCGGGGTCGAGCGGCAACGGCCAGGCATACTCGGTGGTGCGGTCGAGCGCGGGGTTCTCGGTGTCCGGTGCCGGCTCCGCGGCCCAGTGCTCGATCTCGCCGTGGCCGGCTTCGCAGTGCTCGCGCAGCCGCCGGAGGAAGGAGGACGGGCCGCGCGGCTTCTTCTGGGACGGCCCCCACCAGTGCCCCGATGCGAGCAGCAGCGACCTCGGCCGGGTGAAGGTGACGTATCCGAGGCGTAGTTCCTCGGTGGAGTTGTGATCCTTCATCGCCTCCTTGAAGGCGTCGAGGCCCTGCTTGGTCCACTGCGTCACGTCGGGCAGGGTCGGCGCGTCGCCGCGCAGCGCGTGCGGGAGGACCTTGCCGTGCCAGGGCCACAGTTCGCGGACCCGCGCGCTGGGGAAGGCGTCCTCGACCAGGCCGGGGGCAGCGACCACGTCCCACTCCAGCCCCTTGGACTTGTGGGCGGTGAGCACCTTGACGGTGTTCTCCCCGCCGGGGAGTGAGCTGTCGAGGCCCTTCTCGTGCTGCGCCGCGGTCCGCAGGAAGGCGAGGAAGGCGAGGAGGGTGGCTTCCCCGTCGAGCGAGGCGAAGCCCGCGGCGATGTCGAGGAAGGACTGCAGCGTCTCACGGCGGCGGGCGGCGAGCGCGTGAGGGGACGCGGACAGCTCGACGTCGAGCCCGGTGACGGCGAGGACCTTGTGCAGGACGTCCATGAGCGGATCGGCTAGCGACCGCCGCAGGTCGCGTATCTCGGCGGCGAGGCGGGCGAACCGGATGCGCGCCTCGGGCGAGAAGGGCAGGCCGTCGTCGGGTTCTTCGGCGTGGAGGAAGGTCTCCAGGGCGTCGGCGAGCGAGACGGCCTCGGCCGGGTCGACGCCTTCCACGGCCTCCGCGAGGCGATCCGGTTCGCCCTCGGGCTGCGCGTGCCGCACCTGCAGCCGGGCCCGGCGGCCGAGCAGCGCCAGATCGCGGGGGCCGATCCGCCAGCGCGGGCCGGTGAGCAGCCGAACGAGGGAGGCGTTGGCGGTCGGGTCCTGGAGCACCTCGCAGGTGGCGACGAGGTCGGCGACCTCGGGCAGGTGCAGCAGTCCGGACAGGCCCACGACCTCCACCGGCACATCGCGAGCGACGAGCGCCGCATGCAGATCGGCGAACTGGCCTGCCGTGCGGCACAGCACCGCGATCTCACCGGGCGGGGTGCCCGTCGCGGTCAGATGCCGGATGGAGTCGGCGATCCAGGCGATCTCGTCGGCGTAGGTGGGGAGCAGGGCGCAGCGCACCACCCCGTCCCGTTCGGCGCCCGGTGCGGGCCGCAGCGCCTCGACGCCCTCGTGGCGTTCGCGCAGCGGGGCGGCGAGTGCGTTGGCGAACTGCAGCAGGCGGCCGCCGCTGCGGCGGTTCTCGCTGAGCGAGTAGCGGCGGGCCGGGGTGGAGTCGGCACCGGGGAAGTGGCGCGGGAAGTCGTCAAGGTTGGCGACGGAGGCGCCGCGCCATCCGTAGATCGCCTGGCAGGGGTCGCCGACGGCGGTGACGGGATGGCCGGTGCCGCCGCCGAACAGGCCGGCGAGCAGCAGCCGTTGGGCGACGGAGGTGTCCTGGTACTCGTCGAGGAGCACGACGGCGAACTCCTCGCGCAGCGCGCGGCCGACCTCGGGCCTGGTGCGGGCGAGCTCGGCGGACAGGGCGATCTGGTCGCCGAAGTCGAGCAGGTCGCGGCGGGTCTTCTGCTCGCGGTAGGCCTGGACGAGCCCGGCGAGGTCGCGCCGCGCCGCGACGGCAGAGGCCACCTCGCGCACCCAGGCGAAGCCGCGCCGCTCCGGGTCGAACGGGTCGAGGCGCTCGGCGAGCTCCGCGTCGTACTCGCGCACGGCGTCGACGGGAACGAGGTGCTCGGCGAGCTCCGCGTCGAGGGCGAGCAGATCGGCGGCGAGCGCGGACAGGCCCTTGGTGAGCGCGGGGTACGGGCCGGGGGCGGCGCGCAGCACATGTGCGGCGAGCTGGAAGCGGGTGGCGTCGGCGAGCAGCCGGGCGCCCGGTTCGAGGCCTATACGCAGTCCGTGGTCCTTCAGCAGCTGACCGGCGAAGGCGTGGTACGTGGAGATCCTCGGGTCGCCAGGCGGTTCCTCGGGCGGCTCGGGGCCTGCGCTCGTGCTCGTGTCCGTGCCCGTGACGCCTGCCTCCACGAGGGCTTTGCGCACCCGCCCGGAGAGCTCGCCGGCCGCCTTGTTGGTGAAGGTGAGCCCGAGCACCTGCTCGGGCGCGACCTGGCCCGTGCCGACCAGCCAGACGACGCGGGCCGCCATGACGGTGGTCTTGCCCGATCCGGCCCCGGCCACGATGACGTTCGGGGCGAGCGGTGCGGTGATGCACGCCAGCTGCTCTGGGGTGAACGGGATGCCGAGGAGCTCCTTGAGCTCGTCGGGTTCGGTGATACGGGACGCCACCCGAGTGAGGCTATCGGGCACCACTGACAGCGCGGCCGTCTCACTCGATGACGTGACGGCCTTCGGGCCGGGCACTGCAGCTGCTGCGGAAGGCGCAGGTCGTACAGTGCCGGCCGGGGGTGGGCGTGAAGCGTTCGTCCAGGACCTTGGCCGCCGCCGTCGTCAACAGCTCGCCCACCCAGTCGCCGTCGAGCGCCGGTTGTGCCTGCACCTTCGGCAGCGCATCGCCGCCGTCCCGTTTGGGGGCACCCTGGCGAAGCTGGACGAGCTCCGCGCCGCCCGGGCGGGGGCGCCGGCCGTCGAAGGCGTCGTCCACCGCGCCCTCGGCCACCGCCAGCTGGTAGACCGCGAGCTGGGGATGGCCGGCGACCTCCGCGGCGGTGGGGGCGCCCTTGCCGGTCTTGAAGTCGACGACGTAGGCGTTGCCCTCCGCGTCCCGTTCGACGCGGTCCATGCTGCCCCGGATCCGTACCTCGTACTCGCCCGCTGCCAGCGTCACGTCGAAGCCGTGCTCCGTGCCCGCCACCTCGCGGCCGCGTTCCAGGACGTGCCAGCGCAGGAAACGTTCCAGTGCGGCGCGCGCCTGCTCGCGCTCCTGCCGCGACTTCCACGGCGCGTCGAAGGCGAGTGCGTCCCAGACGGAGTCCAACCGGGCCATGAGCACGTCGAGTTCGGCCGCCGTGCGGCCGGAGGCGACCTCGTCGGCGAGGACGTGCACCACGTTGCCGAATCCCTGGGCGGCGGTGGGCAGCTCGTCCGCCTTGACCTCACGCCCCAGGAACCATTGCAGCGCACACCTGTTGACGAGCTGGTCGAGCGCGCTGCCGGACAGGGTCACTGGGCGTTCGCGGTCGCGCAGCGGGATCTGCGACCGGGTCGGCTCGTCAAGGCCCCACCAGCGGCGCGGGTGCGCGGCCGGCACGAGGGGTTGCCCCTCCTCGTCGCGCAGCGCGGCAAAGCGCGCGAGGCGCTCGGCGGCCGCCTTGCGCAGCGCGGGCGAGGCCTGCGGGTCGACGGTGGTGGCGCGGAGCTCGGCGACGAGCGCGGAGACGGCGAGCGGGCGGCGGGGGCGGTGCGTCACGTCCCGTGGCTCGACGCCGAGTTCGGTGAGGAAACGGGAGGGCTGGTCACCGTCGTCCGCCGGTGCCTTGACCGCGGTGACGACGAGCCGCTCCCTGGCGCGGGTCGCGGCGACGTAGAACAGCCGCCGCTCCTCGGCGAGCAGGGCGCCCGCGGGCAGCGGCTCGGCGAGGCCGTCGCCTCCGATCCTGTCCGCTTCCAGGAGCGAGCCGCGGCGGCGCAGATCCGGCCACAGCCCCTCCTGCACCCCGGCGACGACGACCAGCCGCCATTCGAGCCCCTTGGAGCGGTGGGCCGTCATCAGCCGCACGGCCTCGAGGCGGGCCGTGCGGCGGCTGAGGACATCGGCGGCGATGTCCTGGGCCGCGAGCTCGTCGAGGAAGTTGAGGGCCCCGCGCCCGCCCGAACGCTCGGCGCGGGCCGCCGTCTCGAACAGCGCGCAGACGGCGTCGAGGTCGCGGTCGGCGTTGCGGCCGGCCGCGCCTCCGCGGGCTGCCGCGCGTTCCAGGCGCTGCGGCCACGACGTGCCGTCCCACAGCTCCCACAGCGCCTGTTCCGCGGTGCCGCCGTCGGCGAGCACGGTGCGGGCGCGTTGCAGCAGCAGCCCGAGCCGCTGGGCACCACGGGCGTACGACGGATCGTGGGCGACGAGCCGTCCCGGCTCGGCCAGCGCCTCGGCGAGCAGGACGTCGGAGGGCCGGGGCACGGTGACCCCCGCGCCCCGCTCCTCGTCGCGCAGGGCACGGCCGAGACGGCGCAGGTCGGTGGCGTCCGTTCCGCCCAGCGGCGAGGAGAGCAGCGTGAGGGCTTCGTCGACGGGGAGCGCGGCGGGCGTGTCCGCGGCCTCGTCGGGGCGCAGTGCCGCCTGCGCGGCGGCGCGCAGGGCGAGGAGCAGCGGCGCGACGGCGGGTTCCTCGCGCAGCGGGAGGTCGTCGCCGTCGATCTCGACCGGTACACCGGCATTGGTCAGCGCCCGGCGCAGGCCGGGAATGGAGCGCGCGCCGGCGCGCACGAGGACGGCCATCCCGCTCCAGGGCACCCCGTCCTCCAGATGCGCCCGGCGCAGGATGTCGGCGATGTTCTCGGTCTCGGCGCCCGGCGTCGGGTAGGTGAGCACCTCGACGCGGCCGCCGTCCCGCACGGCGGTCAGGTCGCGGTGCGCGCGTACCGCCTCGGCGGGCAGCCGGCCCAGCGGCATCCGGCGCGTGATCAGCCGGGTCGCGGCGAGCAGCCCGGCCCCGGAGCGGCGGCTGACCCGCAGCACCTCGACGGGGGCGGGGCGGCCGTCGGCGCGCGGGAAGTCGTGCGGGAAGCCGAGGATGCCGCCGACGTCGGCGCCACGGAAGGCGTAGATCGACTGGTCGGGGTCGCCGAAGGCGACGAGGGTACGGCCGGAGCCGGCGAGCGCGTGCAACAGCCGGATCTGGGCGGAGTCGGCGTCCTGATATTCGTCGACGAAGACCGCCTCGTAGGCAGTGGCGAGGCGGGCCGCGACCTCGGGGCGCCCGGCGAGGAGCACGGCGCGGTGCACGAGTTCCGCGTAGTCGACGACGCCCTGCGCGTCCAGGTTGTCGAGATACTCGGCGAGGAAACCGGCCGCGGCCCGCCAGTCCGGGCGTCCGGCCCGCTCGGCGAAGGCGGCGAGCTCATTGGGGCCGAGGCCCAGCTCACGGCTGCGGGCGAGCACGGCCCGCACCTCGTCGGCGAAGCCACGGGTGGTCAGGCAGGCCCGCAGCTCGTCGGGCCAGCGCACCGAGCCGAGACCCTCGCTGTGGCCGGCCAGCAGCTCACGCACGACGACGTCCTGCTCCGGTCCCGACAGCAGCCGCAGCGGGTCGGCGAACAGCTCGGGTTCCTGGTGAGCGCGGACGAGGGCGTAGCAGAAGGAGTGGAACGTCGTCGCCTGCGGGGCCTGCGCCTGCGCCTGTGTCCCGGTCAGGCGGGCCGTCATCCGGTCGCGCAGTTCGAGCGCGGCCCTGCGGCTGAAGGTGAGGACGAGGAGGCGCGCCGGGTCGGCCCCCTGGCGCACGCGCTCGGCGACCGCCTCGACGAGGGTGGTGGTCTTGCCGGTGCCGGGCCCGGCGAGCACGAGAAGCGGCCCGTTCGCGTGCTCAACCACAGCGCGTTGGCGGGCGTCCAGATCAGGGGGCACCGGGGGGGCCGGCGGTGTGCGCAGCAGGCGGTAACCGCCCGTGGCCACGGGCGGTGCGGGCACGGTCGGGACGGACGAGATGGAGGATGTCACGTGGTTCGGGGGTTCCGTGAGTTCCGTTCGGGTGCCGACGGTACGCCACGCCGCATGCGGGCCGCAGGCGGGTCGACCATTCGCGAACGGATTACGCCTTACGGGCGGTATGGGCCGCCCGGAGCATGCTTGGGCCCCGGATGGCGGAAGCTGGATGGTGTGAGGTGCAGGTCATCCGTCGCCGTCCCAAGGTTCGTAGCCCGGTTCGTCAGCCGGTTCGTCGCCGACCGGGCCGTCCCAGCGGGCCCGCGCCATGTCCACACGCGGGATGTGGCCCTGCGCCGCCCGGGAGGCGCCGCGCAGCGGGGTACCCTCCTCCCGGTAGTGCGCCAGCGCGCGCTGCTCGTGGCCGGGCAGCAGCACACCGTCCGAGCGCACCACGCGCCACCAGGGCACGGCGCCCCCGTACAGCGCCATCACCCGGCCCACCTGACGGGGACCGCCTTCCTCCAGCCACTCCGCGACGTCGCCGTAGGTCATCACGCGGCCGCGCGGAATCAGCTCGGCGACGTGCAGCACCCGCTCCGCATACTCGGGGATCTTGCTGTTCTCAGTCATCGCAGCCTCAGTCATCGAGGCCATCCTGCCGCACGTCCCGCGGGGTGCAGGGGCGCATATCATCCGGCGTTCACCACCCCGAAATGCACCCTCATGCCCCCGTACGGGGATCGGCCATGCCACCATCGTCCGGGCGGTGACTGGTGATACGAGATCAAGATGCGACGGCGGGAGAGATGAGCGCGGAGCAAAGTGATGCGCTGCGCGATGCCTCGGGCATGCCCGCAACCGGGCCCGAGCCCGCCCCCGGGTCCGTGTCCGAGCCCGCGCCCGAGCCCGCCTCGCCGACCCCCTCCACCGATCCCCCTGATCCCCCGGGCGACGACGACCGCACCCCGCCGGAGCCGCACGGCGAGCACGTGGCGCACGTCGACGAGGTCGCGGGCGACGAGCCGCTGCTGGCCGCGCGCGTGCACCGGCCGGTGGACCTGCTGCGCTTCCTCATGGGAATCGTGGGGATTGCCGTGGTGCTCGGCATCGCCGGTTTCGCGCACGGCACCACCACCGGTGTCGAGCAGGACATCTCACGCGGCACCAACAACGCCCCCAATTTCCTGATCAGCTTCGCCGGCTTCACCGCGAGCGTCGCCGTCCTGATCGTCCCGGTCGCGTTCGCGGTCGAGCGGCTGATCAAGAGGGACGGGCTGCGCGTCGCCGACGGTGTGCTCGCGGCCGTCCTCGCGCACGGCGTGTCCCTCGCCGGCGATCTGTGGGTGACCGGCTCCGCCCCCGCCGCGATCCGCGACGCGCTCACGCGTACCGCGCCGAGCGGCGGAATCACCGATCCCGTGCACGGGTATCTCGCGCCCGTCATCGCATACATGACGGCCGTCGGCATGGCACGGCGCCCGCGCTGGCGCATCGCCTTGTGGTGCGTGCTCGTCCTCGACGCCTTCGCGGTGCTCGTCGGCGGCTACACCACGCCGTTCTCGATCCTGGTGACCGTGCTGATCGGCTGGACGGTGGCATACGGCACCGTCTACACGGTCGGCTCGCCCAACGTGCGGCCCACCGGCCGCACCCTTCTCGCCGGGCTGCGCCGCGTCGGCTTCGCGCCGCTCACGGCCCAGCGCCTCGACGACGGCGTCGAACCATCGGACTCCGAACGCGGCCGCCGCTATCTGGTCACCCTGGAGGACGGGCCACCGCTCGACATCACGGTCGTCGACCGCGAGCAGCAGGCGCACGGCTTCTTCTACCGGGTCTGGCGGCGGATGCAGCTGCGCGGCATCACCGAGCGCCGCAGCCTGCAGTCGCTGCGCCAGGCGCTGGAGCAGGAGGCGCTGCTCGCCTACGCCGCGATCTCCGCCGGAGCGCATGCCCCCAAGCTGATCGCCACCTCCGAGCTCGGCCCGGACGCGGTGATGCTCGTCTACGAGCACATCGACGGCCGCACGCTCGACTCCCTCACCGACGACGACATCACCGACGACGTGCTCGACGCCGCCTGGGAGCAGGTCAAGGCGCTGCAGTCGCGGCGCATCGCCCACCGCCGGCTGACCGGCGAGTCGCTCCTGGTGGATCGTTCCGGCACGCTCTACGTCACCGACCTGCGCAGCGGGGAGATCGCCGCGGGCGACATCGTCCTGCGGATGGACATCGCCCAGCTGCTGACCACGTTCGCGCTGCGTGCAGGCGCCGAGCGCTCGGTCGCCTCGGCGCTGCGCGTCCTCGGCACCGACGCGGTCGCCGACAGCCTCCCCCTGCTGCAGCCGATCGCGCTGAGCCGTTCGACCCGCGCCACGCTCCGCAGGCTCGCCAAGGAGCGGGCGGAACGCGAACGCGAGGCGGTGCTCGCCGCCTTCCACGCCCGCAAGTCCTCGTCCGCCGGTGACACGGACGACGCAAAGGACCGCAAGGCCAGCAAGGCGGAGGCCAAGGCCCAGAAGGACGCCGAGAAGCGGGCTCTCGACGAGGCCGTGGAGCAGGCCCACGAGGACGACATGCTCGCCCAGATCCGCCGCCAGGTGCTGTTGATCAGACCGCAGGCCCCGGCCGTCCCCGCTCGGCTGGAACGGATCAGGGGCCGCACCCTGGTCAGCCTGATCGCGGGCGTCATCGCCGCGTACTACCTGCTCTCCCAGCTCATCACGATCAAACTGGGCGCCATGGTCCACCAGGCCCACTGGCTCTGGGTGGTGGCCGCGCTCGCCTTCGCCGCGCTCACCTACATTGCGGCGGCGATGAGCCTGCTCGGGTTCGTCCCCGAGAAAGTGCCGTTCTGGCGCGCGGTGATGGCGCAGATCGCCGGCTCGTTCGTGAAACTCGTCGCGCCCGCCGCGATCGGCGGTGTCGCGCTCAACACCCGCTTCCTGCAGCGCAACAAGGTGCGTCCCGGCCTCGCCGTCGCCAGTGTCGGCGCCTCGCAGCTGGCCACGGCGTGCAGCCACCTCACCCTGCTGCTGGCCTTCGGTTACGTCACGGGCACGCAGCACACGCCGTCGCTCTCGCCGTCCAGGGCGGTGATCGGCGGGCTGCTGACCGCGGCCGTGCTGGTGCTGGTCGTCGCCGCCGTACCGCAGCTGCGCAGGTTCGTCGTCACGCGGGTGCGGGCGCTGTTCGCCGGTGTCGTGCCCCGCATGCTCGATCTGCTGCAGCGTCCGACGAAACTGATCAGCGGCATCAGCGGCATCCTGCTGCTCAATCTGGCGTTCATGGCCTGCCTCGACACCTCGGTGCGGGCGTTCGGGCAGTCGCTCAGCTTCGCGACCATCGCCGTCGTCTTCCTCGTCGCCAACGCGGCGGGTTCGGCGATCCCCACGCCGGGCGGTGTCGGCCCGATCGAGGCCGCGATCGCCGGTGCCCTCACCCTCGCGGGGCTGCCCGCCTCCACCGCGTTGTCGGCGACGCTGCTGTACCGGCTGCTGACCTTCTGGGTGCCCGTGCTGCCCGGGTGGGCCTCCTTCACGTATCTCACGAAGAAGGGCTCCCTCTAGCATCGGAGGAAGCTACAGCCACGCCCGCATCTACCAGTCTCATCGACCGAATTTTCTTGCAGATGCGGTCCCTGCAGCTCTAACGTGCCGCACATGCGGTCCTACACCATCGGCCGGGCAGCGCGACTGCTCGGCGTCAGCCCGGACACCGCGCGCCGCTGGGCGGACGCGGGACGGATCCCGACCCATCGGGACGAGTCCGGCAAACGGCTGATCGACGGCCGGGACTTGGCCGCGTTCTCCGTGACGCTCGCCGAGGAGGCGAGTGCCGAGGAGGCCGACGGCCCGTACACCTCCGCCCGTAACGCGTTCCCCGGCATCATCACCGCCGTCAAGCTCGGGGACGTCGCGGCCCAGGTCGAGATCCAGGCCGGGCCGCACCGCCTCGTTTCCCTCCTCACCCGCGAAGCCGTAGAAGAGCTGGGCTTCGAAGTCGGCATGGAGGCCGTGGCCCGCGTGAAGTCCACCAACGTCCATATCGACCGCGCCTGAACGACCGCGCCCTAGCGCCTGGAGTGACACGATGCCCCGCCACATGCCCCGCCGCCGGAAGCTGGCTCTGCCGCTGCTGGCCGCCGCCCTCGCCATCCCGCTCGCCGCCTGCGGTGGCAGCAAGTCGGCGGCGACCAGCTCCTCCTCCACCGGCAGCAGCAAGCCGGCGAGCCTGACCGTGCTGGCCGCCGCCTCGCTCACCGATGTCTTCAACGCCGAGGGCAAGGCCTACGAGAAGGCCCACCCCGGCACCACCATCAAGTTCTCCTACGCCGGCTCGCAGGAGCTGGCCGCGCAGGTCGGCCAGGGCGCGCCCGCCGACGTCCTCGTCACCGCCGACACCAAGACGATGGACGGCCTCAAGAGCGACACCCGTACCCCGACGATCATCGCCAAGAACCGGCTGACCATCGTCACCGCCCCCGGCAACCCGAAGAAGATCACCAGTCTCGCCGACCTCGCCAAGCCGGGTCTGAAGGTCGACCTGGCCGCCCCGCAGGTGCCGGTCGGCAACTACGGCGCGAAGGTGCTGCAGGAGCAGCACCTCAACGTCAAGCCGGTGTCGCTGGAGACCAACGTTCGCGCCGTGCTGACCAAGGTGGAGCTCGGCGAGGCCGACGCCGGAATCGTCTACATCACCGACGCGGAGTCGGCCAAGGGCAAGGTCGCCACCGTCACCATCCCCGACGCGCAGAACGCCATCGCCTCCTACCCCGCAGCCACCCTCAACACCTCCAAGGACGCTTCGGCCGCCGCCTCCTTCGTGGCGTTCCTCTCCTCCGCACAGGGGCAGCAGATCCTGCGCAGCTACGGCTTCCAGCAACCGTGACCAGCACCCGGCCGGCGGCGGCAGCGAGGCTGCCGATCGCCCTCGTACTCCCCGCGCTGGCAGCGGTCTGTTTCCTGGCGCTGCCGCTGGCCGGTGTGCTCGCCCGCACCCCCTGGTCCACCCTCCCGGACCAGCTGACCAGCCCCGAAGTCACCCAGGCGCTCTGGTTGTCGCTCACCGTCTCGCTGTGGGCGCTCGGCCTCGCAGTCGTTCTCGGGGTGCCGCTGGCCTGGATCCTGGCGCGCGTCGACTTCCCCGGCAAACCGGCGGTGCGCGCCCTCGTCATGCTCCCGATGGTGCTGCCGCCCACCGTCGGCGGTGTCGCGCTGCTGATGGGGTTCGGCCGCAGGGGGCTGCTCGGACCGCTGCTCGCCGATTTCGGTGTCACCCTCCCCTTCTCCACGCCCGGCGCGGTCGTCGCGGCGGCCTTCGTCGCGATGCCGTTCCTCGTCATCAGCCTGGAAGGCACGCTCACTTCGCTCCACCCGCGGTACGAGGAGACGGCGGCCTCGCTCGGCGCAAGGCCACTGCGTGCCTTCCTCACCGTCACCGTCCCCATGGCCGCACCCGGCCTCGTCGCGGCGGCGGCGCTGTGCTGGGCGCGCGCACTCGGAGAGTTCGGGGCGACGATCACCTTCGCGGGCAATCTCCCCGGGGTGACGCAGACGCTTCCGCTCAATGTCTATCTGCTGCTCCAGGACAACCCCGAGGGGGCAACCTCCGTCTCGTTGCTGCTTCTTGTGGTGGCCATGGTCGTGCTGACCGGGCTGCGCGGCCGCTGGACGGGGTCGGGGGCGAGGACCGCCACGGCCGCCGACCCGGCTCCGGCCGCAGCACCCGATGCGGTACTGGATGCGGTCGAGGCCGAGGCGGAGGCTCCGGCGCCCGCCGCATCCGCCACCGTGCCCACGGAGCCGCCGCCCGAGCGCTGGCCGCTCAAGACCACCGTGACCGGTTTCACCCGGCTCTCCCTCGAAGCCGAACCGGGCACCACCGTCGCCGTCGTCGGCCCCAACGGCGCAGGCAAGACCACGCTGCTGCGTGCACTGCTCGGCCTCACCCACCGCGCCCATGCGGAGCAGTTGCTGCTGGGCGCGGTGGACGCGGCCGGGGCACCGCCGCACAAGCGCGGTGTCGCCTGGGTCCCGCAGGACGGTGCGCTCTTCCCGCATCTGACGGTGCTGGGCAACACCGCATACGGGCTGCGCGCCCAGGGCGTGCCACGCCGGTCGGCGCGCGCGCAGGCGCAGCTGTGGCTCGACCGGCTCGGCGTGGGCGACCTCGCCGACCGCAAGCCGGGGCGCATCAGCGGCGGGCAGGCCGGGCGCGTCGCGCTGGCGCGTGCACTGGCCGTGCGCCCGCGCCTGCTTCTGCTCGACGAACCGCTCGCCGCGCTGGACCAGACGACGCGCGCCAAGGTGCGGCACACGCTGCGCGAGCACCTCGCCGGGTTCACCGGGGCCTGTCTGATCGTCACGCACGATCCGGTGGAGGCCGTCACGCTCGCCGACCGGGTGCTCGTACTGGAGGACGGGCGCGCCGTGCAGTACGCATCGCCCGCCGATGTCGCCCGTCACCCCCGTTCGCCGTGGGTGGCACGGATGCTCGGCCGAAACGCGTGGGCGGGCACCGCGAAGGCGGACGGCCTCGAACTTCCCGGCGGGGCTCGTCTGGTGGCGGCGGAACCGCTGCCCGAGGGGACGGCGGCGCTCGCCGTGGTCGGTCCCGAGGCGGTCTCCCTGCACCGGGTACGGCCCTCGGGAAGCCCGCGCAATGTATGGCAGGGGCAGGTGCGCGAACTCACCGCACTGGGCAGCCGGATGCGGGCGCTGGTCACATCGGACGGGCTCGACGCGCTCGCCGAGATCACCGCCTCCGCCGCGGCCGAACTCGCCCTCGCGGAGGGCGGCACCGTCTGGGTCAGCGTCAAGGCCACCGAAATCACCCTGGTGGCACTGTAGAGCGAACCGCTCCCTCGTGTCTCTCGTCAGACTTTGGTCACCCGGACCCGTGCCCACCGGCAATGTCACCTACACGATCACCATCTGCCGCCGGGACCAGGCACCCTCCGTCACACCCCAACCACCCGCCACATAACGACGCGACGTCAGGCGAGCAGCCAGCCCGATTCGCGGTGCGGCTTACGGCCCCATGACCTCTCGCCCATGGCGGCTCCCGCCCAAAGTCTCGGACCACCGCCCGCGTGATCACGTGCGGCATCAAGGGGCCCCTCCGAGGCCGGGCCGTCGCTGGGCCGTATGACGTCAGCCAACGCCGACCAACAATGGCACAGGCCCACGGCATCTGAACTGGTCAGAGCCGTGGGCCTGTTCTGCCTCACTGGTCAGCCGGACGGCTGATTAGTACACCGGCTTGTGCGGCTCGACCTGGTTGACCCAGCCGATCACGCCGCCGCCGACATGGACGGCGTCCGCGAAGCCCGCGTTCTTCAGCACGGCGAGCACCTCGGCCGACCGTACGCCGGTCTTGCAGTGCAGGACGATGCGCTTGTCCTGCGGGAGGTCCTGAAGGGCGTTGCCCATCAGGAACTCGTTCTTCGGGACCAGGCGGGCGCCGGGGATGGAGACGATCTCGTACTCGTTCGGCTCGCGGACATCGATGATCTCGATGTTCTCGCCGCCGTCGATCCACTCCTTCAGCTGCTTCGGCGTGATCGTGGAACCGGCGGCGGCCTCCTGGGCCTCCTCCGAGACGACTCCGCAGAAGGCCTCGTAGTCGATGAGCTCGGTGACGGTCGGGTTCTTGCCGCAGACCGCGCACTCCGGGTCCTTGCGGACCTTGACCTCGCGGTACTTCATCTCCAGGGCGTCGTAGATCATCAGGCGGCCGACCAGCGGCTCGCCGATACCCGTCAGCACCTTGATCGCCTCGTTGACCTGGATCGAGCCGATCGACGCGCACAGCACGCCGAGCACGCCGCCCTCGGCGCACGACGGGACCATGCCGGGCGGCGGGGGCTCCGGGTACAGGCAGCGGTAGCACGGACCGTGCTCGCTCCAGAAGACCGACGCCTGGCCGTCGAAGCGGTAGATCGAGCCCCACACGTACGGCTTGTTCAGCAGCACGCAGGCGTCGTTGACCAGGTAGCGCGTGGCGAAGTTGTCAGTGCCGTCGACGATCAGGTCGTACTGCGCGAACAGCTCCATCACGTTCGAGGAGTCGAGGCGCTCCTCGTGGAGATTGACCGTGACGTACGGGTTGATGCCGAGCACGGTGTCGCGCGCGGACTCGGCCTTGGAACGGCCGATGTCGGCCTGGCTGTGGATGATCTGGCGCTGCAGATTCGATTCGTCGACCTCGTCGAACTCGACGATGCCGAGAGTGCCCACGCCGGCGGCGGCCAGGTACATCAGCGCCGGCGAACCCAGACCGCCGGCGCCCACACAGAGCACCTTCGCGTTCTTCAGCCGCTTCTGCCCGTCCATCCCGACATCCGGGATGATCAGGTGGCGGGAGTACCTGCGGACCTCGTCGACGGTGAGCTCGGAAGCCGGCTCGACCAAGGGTGGCAGCGTCACGGGGACTCCGGATCGGTAGGACAACGGTTACTCTCCCCGTAACAGTGCCACGACCGTCGGCATTCCGAGACCGCCGGTCCGGTCCGCGAGACGATTGCGGCCCAAATGCCGGGCATCCGGGGCATTCAGCGACTGGGAGGTGGTTGATCCCGGAGTATTCGTGCCGCTTCGTCCCAGTATGCGGGCAGCCCTTCCCAGGGATCGAACCCCCTCCCCACGGCATCACGCGCCGCATCGGTCGCGTAGGTCGCGTATTCATCATCCGCACCATCCGTGCGGTCGGTGAAGTAGACGCTGGCGGCGCCCTGCCAGCGGGCGATGCGCATCGCCTCCTCCAGATGCGGCCGCGGCACCCCGTGGACCAGATGGCAGAAACGCTCCGGTGGATAGCCCGCCGTCCATTCGGGCGCCTCCGACCAGCGGTAGCCGGTCCACGGCCCGCAGTACGTCACGAGCTGATCGGCGATCTCCGCAAAGCCGGGGTACGGATGGGTGCCGTGCCCCAGCACGATGTGGCCGTCGCCGCGGCCGAGCAGCGCTTCGAGCGTCGCCGCCGCCCGCCGGCACTCCGGGAGCCGGTCCCGGGTCTGCGGCGCACGGTCCAGGTAGAAGCCGGTCACCTCGTACCAGTCCAGATAGTGGCGGGCGTCGGAGACGAGCTCGGCGAACCCCCGGTCCCCGTACGCCGCATCGAGGTGGCCGAGCACTCGCACCCTCGCCTCGCGCAGCCGCGCCACCGCCTTCGCGTACAAGGGGTCGGGGCAGGCGCCGGGCCCGTCGTCGACATTGAGCACGACCCAGTGGACAGGCGCGTCGGGGCGGGCGAGTGCGTCCCATTCCGAGGGTGCGACCAGGGGGTGGGCGTGGGCCGGGACACCGAAGCCCGCGACGTCGATGGTCAGATGCGGCATGCCGCCTCCATCCAGATGTCGGCGAGGGATTCGTCGAGAGCGATACGGGGGCGCCAGCCCAGCCGGTCGCGCGCGGTGCGCACATCGGCCTGCTGCCAGACGCCGCAGCCGTCGGGGTACGGGGCGGAGCCCGCGGCCGGCAGCACCGCGGGGTCGTCCAGCTCGTGCAGGGAGCCGGCGAACCCGGCGGCGCGGGCGAGGTTGGCGACCGAGTCACGCAGCCGTACCGCGCGACCGGTGCCGATGTTCACCACGCCCTGAGCGGCGGAGAGCGAGGCCGCGTGGACGGCGCGTGCCACGTCCCGCACGTCCACGAAGTCGCGCTGGACGCCGAGTCCGCTGAGCTTCAACTCGCCGTCGCCGTTCTGCATCGCACGGCGCAGCGCTTCGGCGAGGCGGCCCAGCGGCGAGGCGGGCGGCGTGCCGGGGCCGACCGGGGAGAAGACGCGCAGCACGATCGCGTCGAGGCCGGAGCCGAGGACGAGTTCGGTGGCGGCGAGTTTGCTCACCCCGTACGGGCCTCCCGGCCGCGGCGTGGCGTCCTCCGCCGTGCACGAACCCGGCTGCGAGGGCCCGTACTCGGCGGCGCAGCCCAGCTGTACGAGCCGCGCTCCGCAGCTGCTGCGCCGCAGCGCCTCGCAGATGCTCGCGACCGCGACGGTGTTGTGACGTGCCAGGTCGCGGGCGCTGCCGCGGGTGGTGCCGGCGCAGTTGACGACGACGCCGGGGTGCACGGCGTCGAAGAACCGGGCGAGGGCGCCAGGGCTGCCGCTCGCCAGGTCGAACCGGACGTCGGAGTCGTCGCGGCGGCCGAGCGCCGTGAGTTGGACGGCCGGGTCGGCGAGCAGCCGTTCGGCCACATGGCGGCCGAGGAATCCGTCGGCGCCGAGCAGCAACACTCTCATCGGCTTCCGCCCACGTGCTGTCGGTGGTGCGTCATGTCTTCTCTGCTCCTACGGCTTCTTGTGGGGTCAGGCTTCTTGTGAGGTGGGGTCCGTGAGGTCGGCTGTCGCGTGTGCGGAGACCCGGCAGAGTGCCGGGAGCGCGCAGGCGATCAGCGCGACGACGGCTGCGGTGCACGCGACGGCCTGGACCGAGCCGGGGCCCGCCGCACGGACGAGATCGCGCAACGGGCGGCCTGCGGCGTGCAGGCCGGGCAGCCGCTGGAGTGCGGCGGTGACGAGGGCGGCCGCTTCGAGGGCGCACGCGGCTCCCGTTCCGGCGGCTGCGACGGCCGGGAAGCCGTGGACGGAGAGCAGCTGGGCGACGAAGAGCAGCAGGCCGAGGAGTGCGCTACCGGCGAGCGCGACGAGATCGACGGGATCGGGGCGCCGCGCGGCCTGGGCCGGGGCGAGGATCGTGACGGCGGTGTACGCGGCGGCGAGCAGGACGAGCAGCGCAACGCCGAAGAGCGCGAAGGTGCGCACCAGCAGCGGCCTCACCTCGGAGGCGAACTCGGCGAGCCCGTGGCTGTCGGCGAGCCGTGCCCGCGTGCGCAGCGCATAGCGGCGCGCGCACCAGGCGGCGGGCAGCAGCGCGAATGCCGGGACGAGCAGCCCGGGAAGGCCCGCCGTCGGACCGGAGGACCGCGCGTCGAGCAGCGTGGTCACCCCTTGCGCCCCGTAGAGCCCGAAGGCGAGCAGCCAGCACGTCCACAGTGCGTTACCGCCCATGCTGCCCGCGCGGAGCGGCCCGTGGCGCACCGCGGCGCGGGCGGCCGGCAGGGCGAGGACGAGGACGAGTGCGGCTTCCGCAGCCTGTCCGTACGGCACCGCGGCGAGCAGGTGCGAGGCGACGACCCCGGCGGCACAGAGGAGGCCGGGCAGCAGATGCAGCGCCGCCCGCCGCGCGGTCAGCCGGCCAGGGAGCTCCGGTTGCGGCGGTGGTGAGGCGGCGGAGCCGTCCGCCGGCTCGCGCGGCACGCGGGCGTACAGCTCCTCGGCGAGCGAGAAGACGTCCCGGTGGCGGAAGCGGGCCGCCGCGCGATCGGTGACGCCGTGGGCTTCGAGCGCGGCGGCGATCTCCAGCGGGTCGACCGCGCGGGCGCACAGGTCGTAGTGACGGTGCATCAACGCGAGCACGGGATCGGCCGGGCTGCGGCGCCGTGGCTGCTCGTAGGGGCGCGGCGCGGCGTTGCGCCCAGGGGGTTCGGCCAGGCGGGGTGGCTGGTTGCGGCGTGGTGGCTCGTCGAGGCGGGGTGGCGGATCGAGGCGGGGTGGCGGATCGAGGCGGGGTGGCGGATCGAGGCGGGGTGCGTCGGTCATGCGTACTCCCTTTCGCCCCGGGCCGCCCAGGCCGGGCCGCGGCGGGGCCGTCCGGGCGTCCCCGTCCAGGTGCCGGGCAGATGGGCCTCGGCCGGCAGCGCGAACGGGACGGCGTCGGTCTCCGCGGCGGCAGGTTCGCGATGGGCGACCAGGTCGAGGTAGATCTCCCGGAAGGCGCGGATGTTCTGTTCGACGGTGAAGAGTTCGAGTGCGCGGGCGCGTGCCGCCGCGCCCAGGCGCGCACGGCGCTCGGGGTCGCGCAGAAGCTCGACGCACGCCTCGGCGAGCGCCCGCGGGTTGCGCGGCGGGACGACGAGGCCGGTACCGCCGATCACTTCGCGGACGGCTCCGACGTCGGTGGAGACGGTGGGCCGGCCGCAGAACATCGCCTCCACGAGGGAGAGCGGGAACCCCTCCACGACGCTGGAGAGCACGACGACGGCACCTGCCGCGTACGCGTCCGCGCGCTCCGGCACGTACGGCGAGCCGACCTCCTCGAAGGAGACCGGATTCTCGCCGACGGAGACCGCGTCGGCCGCCTCGTCGGGGAAGAGCTGGGCGGCGAGGGCACGGCAGGAGTCCAGGCACTCGGGGGACGGTCCGTCGTTCGCAGTGTCCTCGCCGCCCCTGTCGTCTGCGCGCTCCTCCACATCGGCCGAGATGATGCGCAGGCGCGCGCTGGGCTCTTCCTTGCGTACGTCGGCGAACGCGTGCAGCAGCCCGACGAGATCCTTGTCCGGTCCGGCGCGCCCCACCCATGCGAGCGTGAGCTCGTCGGCGTCGAGCAAACCCGCCTCCGCGGCCTCGCCCACGGCGGCGAGCGGTCCGGCGTCCATGCCCGGATGGACGGTCCTGATCTTCGTACGCGGCGCACCGCAACGTTCCTGCCAGCGCCTGACGTGGGCATTGCCGGGGGTGATCAGATCCGCCTGGCGGTACACCTCGCCCGCGAGCAGCCGGTGGAAGGCCGCAAGCAACGCCCTGACCTGCGTGGGCAGTTCACTCGCGGCTTCGCCGAGGTAGTGCTCGCGCAACCGGACCGCGTACTCGGTGATGAGGAGCGGCGTTCCGCAGAATCGTTTTGCGACGATCCCGGGCAGCGCTGCGGGTCCACCCGTCGTGGCATGGCACAGATCCGCGGACGCGAGCGTTCCGCCTTCGTGCGCCTCATACGCCGCATACGACGCCTCGTACGCCGCGCACTCCCCGTACCAGGGCACGGAGAGTGGCCGCAGGGCACGCTCCAGAAGCGCGCTCGCCGTGAGCAGATCGCGGACCTGGGCGCCGCCCACGAGGGGTTCGGCGCCGGGTGCGCGGCAGGCGGCTTCGAGCGCCCGGATCGCTGTCTCGGAGCGGAGCGCGGCGGGGAGGCCGCCGTGCTCACGGGCGAGCTCGGCAAGTCCGTACAGACTTGCGGCGAAACGGTCCGCCTGATCGGTGGAGGAGCGCGCAGCGCCTCCGTTGAGGGTGCGGGGTCCCCCATGCCGCAGGCCAGGGGCGGGAGACGGGAGGGCGGAGGTGTCCGGGCGCACGGTGAGCGCCGCCACGAACTCCTGGTAGCACTCCAGGAAGCGCCGCCGCGGAATGCGCGCCCCGTCCGCCGGTGGCGCCCCGTAGACCGGGAGGATGTGCACGGCCCTTACCTGCGGCGGGAGTTCGGGCCTCCCCCCGGGCACCTCCCCGGGTGCGCGGGCGAGCGCGAACACCTCGAAGTCCTGGCCCGCGAGCCCGCGTACGAGACGGTCGCACCACGCGGAGGCATCGCCGTACGGCTGCGGAAGGCCGCCTTCCGTGAGCAACGCAATGCGCATGAACGCACCCCCTCGTGACCAGGTGTAAGTCGACGGGGTGACGCTATGCCGACATGGCAGTGGCGCGGCGGACGGTTGTCCACCGCGCCACCAAAAGGGGTGAACGGTCGTAACTTTCCACCCCCGCAACCGTTCTGCGTGTACGCCCGCCCGTTGCGGTAGGACGCAAGCTCGTCTTCGCCTCGGGGCGAACGCCGGGGATGGCAACCGCTTCGCTACGCGCTCGCGAGCCGCGACTCCCGCCGGGCCGCCGACTCCTCCGGGTCCAGTACCGGCACCGCCGCCAACAACCCCTTGGTGTAGGGGTGCTGGGGAGCGCCGTAGACCTGGTCGGCCGTGCCCTCCTCGACGATGCGGCCCGCGCGCATCACCGCCACCCGGTCGCTCACCTGCCGCACCACCGCCAGGTCGTGGGCGATGAAGACGAGCGACAGCCCGAGGTCGCGCTGCAACTCCCCAAGCAGCTCCACGACGTGCGACTGCGTGGTGACGTCGAGCGCCGAGACCGGCTCGTCGCACACGATCAGCTTCGGGCCGGGGGCCAGTGCCCGGGCGATGCCGACGCGCTGGCGCTGGCCGCCGGAGAACTCGTGCGGATAGCGGTGGTACCAGTCGGGGTCGAGACCGACCCGTTCGAGCAGCTCGCCGACGCGTGCCGCGATCCGCTTCTCGTCGCGTTCGCCCGCCGCGCGCAGCGGATCGGCGATCGACTCGCCGATGCTGCGGCGCGGGTTGAGCGAGGAGACCGGGTCCTGGAAGACCATCTGCAGCTCGCGCCGCAGCGGTCGCAGCTCCTTCTCCCGCAGCCGGCCGATCTCCCGCCCCTCGTAACGGATCCGGCCTGCGGAGGGCTCCACAAGCCGCACGAGCATCCGGCCAAGGGTGGTCTTGCCGCTGCCGGACTCGCCGACGATGCCGATCGTCTCACCGCGCCCCACGGTCAGCGACACATCGTCGACCGCGGTCACTGCGGCGCCGCGGCGGCCGAACGTGTGTCGCAGGCCGTCCGCTTCGAGCAGCACCTCACGCCCGGGCGCCGCGCGCGGCGGCGGTGCGGCGTCCACCCTGGGCACGGCGTCAACCAGCGCCCGGGTGTACCTCTCGCGGGGCGCGCCCAGCACCTCGGCGACGGTGCCACGCTCCACCGCACGCCCGTCCTTCATCACCAGCACGTCATCGACGCTCCCCGCGATCACTCCGAGGTCGTGGGTGACGAGGATGAGCCCGGTGCCGTTCTCGGTGCGCACCTCGTGCAGCAGGTCCAGGATCTGCGCCTGGACCGTCACGTCGAGGGCGGTGGTCGGCTCGTCGGCGATGATCAGCCGGGGCTCGCAGACGAGAGCCATCGCGATGAGCGCGCGCTGCCGCATGCCACCGCTGAACTCGTGCGGCCGGGAACGGGAGCGCCTCGCGGCGTCCGGAATGCCGACCCGGTCGAGCGCCTGGACGGCGCGGGCGCGGGCGGCGCGCCGCGTTGCCTTCGTGTGCACCCGGTAGACCTCGGCGATCTGGTCACCGATGGCGTAGTACGGGTCGAGGGCGGAGAGCGGGTCCTGGAAGACCATCGCCGCAAGGCCGCCGCGCAGCCGGGTGAGTTCGTCCCCTTCCGCGGTGCGCGGGTCGACGCCCGCCACCCGCACCGAGCCGCCGATCCGTGCGCCCGTCCCGCGGTGCATGCCCAGCAGACTGAACGCGGTTGCGCTCTTGCCGGATCCGGATTCGCCGACGATCCCGAGCGCCTGCCCCGCGCCGAGGGTGAAGTCGAGACCGTCGACGGCCTTGACGACGCCGTCGCCGACGGGGAATTCGACGGTGAGCCCGCTCACCTCCACCAAAGGCTCGGCCTGAGGCTGCGCGCTCATGTCAGCACCACCCGTCGGTCGGCCACCGCGTACAGCACGTCCGCGACGGCGTTGGCGAATACCACGAAGACCCCGGTGACCAGCGTCACCCCGACGACCACCGGCAGATCGACGATCTGCACCGAATACACCAGCAGCCGCCCGATCCCGGGAAGTCCGAAGAGCGATTCGGTCAGCACGGCACCGCCGAACATCGTGCCCAGGTCGATCGCGGACAGCGCGATCACCGAGGTGAGCGCTCCGCGCAGCGCATGCCGGGTGATCAGGTGGCGCTCGCCGACGCCGTAGGCGCGGAAGGTCCTGATGTGGTCCTCGGCAAGCGTCTCCAGCATCGAAGCCCGCGTCAGGCGCGCGTACTTGGCGGACTCGTAGAGCGCCAGCGTCGTCCACGGCAGCAGCAGCCCCCAGAACCACTGCTGCGGATCCTGGCTGAGTCCCACGTACGTGGGGAACGGCAGCCACTGGAGCACCGAGCAGAAGACGATGAGCAGCAGCAGGCCGATGATGAAGACGGGCAGGGAGTTTCCGGCGAGGGTGAGCGTGGTCAGCGCCCGCTCGGTGAAGCGGCCTCGGCGCAACGCGGAGACCAGCCCCGTCCCCACGCCGAGCAGCAGCCAGGCGACCATCGCGCCGAGCGCGAGGGACGCCGTCACCGGCAGCCGGGTGGCGAGCATGCTGGTGACCTGTTCGCCGGTGCGGTAGGAGATGCCCAGACAGGGCGCGTTGCAGTGCATGACGCCCGTTCCCGTAGAGAAGTCGCGTCCCACGAAGATCCCCTCGAGGAAGCGCGCGTACTGCAGGTAGACGGGGGCGTCGAGACCGAGTCGCTGGCGAACTTGCGCCACCTGTGCCGGGCTGCACTTGAGCCCGCAGGCGAGCTGGGCGGGATTGCTCGGGGCGATGTAGAAGATCGCGTAGACGACGAGGGAGAGCGCCAGCAGCACGGACACCATGCCGATGAACCGGCGCAGCAGATAGCCCTTCATGACTGCGCCTCCCTCTTCCGTCCCGTGCCGACGCGCAAGCGAGAGGCGGCGCGCGGGTCGAGTGCGGTGCGTATCCCGTCGCCGAGGACGGTGAAGGCGAGGACGGTGACGAAGATCAGCCCGGAGGGCAGCAGCACGTACGTCGGGTCCTCACGGAACCAGGTGGTCGCCGAGGAGAGCATCTGCCCCCACGACGACGTCGGCGGCTGAACCCCGACTCCGAGGAACGACATGGACGCCTCGCCGACCACGTTCGCCGGCAGCAGCAGCGCCGCGTAGGTGACCACGGGTGCGGTCAGTGTCGGCAGCAGCTCGCGTCGCGCGATCCGCCACGGCCCGGAGCCGCCGAGCCGCGCCGCCGCCACGTAGTCGAGCTCCTTGAGCGTCAGCGTCTGGGCCCGCACGATGCGGGAAATCCCGCCCCAGCCCAATAGACCGATGGCGAGCATCAGCAGCAGCGGGCGCGGGAAGCCAGGGGGCACGATCGCGATCAGCGCGATGGCGAAGAGCAGCCAGGGCAGCGCGAGCATGACGTCGGTGGTCCGGCTGAGCAGCTGGTCGAGGAGGCGGTTGCCGAGGCCCGCGGCCAGGCCGACCCCGACGCCGACGGCCACCTCGACCAGGGTGGCACCGACGGCGACGAGCAGCGAGATCTGCGCCCCGTAGACGAGGCGGGCGAAGAGATCGCGCCCGGTGCCCGGTTCGACGCCGAGCCAGTGCTGGGCGCTGACCCCGCCGAAGGAGCCGATCGGGACGCCGCCCGTCGCGGAGTTGACAAGGGAGTCATGGTACGTGTTGGGGTCCTGGCCCTCGAGGGCGGTCAGCAGCGGTGCGGCGACCGCGACCACCACCAGCAGGGCGATGACGATCGCGCCCGCGAGGGCGGCGCGCTGCGAGCGCAGCCGCCGCCACACCTGCCGGGGCCCGGCGGCCGGGGATGCGCCCGCGATCGCAGGCGTACCCCCGGTCAACAGGTCTTGCGTGCTCATTACTTGACCGCTGCCTCGGCGAGGTCGAGACGTCCGTCCCAGTCCTCGATCACCACGTTGCGGATGTTCTTGCCGAACAGCCGCTTGTAGATGGGGTGGAAGAGCGGCACGTCCAGCGCCTCCTGGCCGATCTGCTGATCGAGCGCGCCCCACTGTCTGGCGGCGGCGGCGTGGTCGGTCAGCGTGTTGATCCGATCGATGGTGGCGTTGACGGTCGGGTCGTTGAGCTGGGCAGAGTTGAAGTTGGAGCCGTTGGTGACGATCTGACGGCCGTCGAAGATGGGCGCCAGGAACGGCGCGCCGGAGGGCCAGTCGGCGCCCCAGCCGGAAAGGAAGAAGCCCGGCTCGGTCTTGGTCGAGTCGATGGTGTTGTCGTAGTTGTCGTCCTGGACGGCGGTGAACTTCACCGTGATCCCGGCGGCCTTCAGCGCGTCCTGCACGGCAGTGGCAAGGGCCGGTCCCTTGTAGTCGGCGTCGTCGCTCTCGTGGGTGAGATTGACGGTGAGCCCGTTCGGGTAACCGGCCTCCTTCAGCAGCTCCTTGGCCCTGGCCGGGTTGCCCGTCGCGCCCGCCGGGAAGGGGTCGTACGGCGTGTAGCCGAAGGCCGCCTGGTCGGGCAGGAAGGTGGTGGCGGGGTCGGCGAGCGAGGAGCCGCCGGCCGCGTTGACGACCGAGGTGCGATTGATCGCGTAGGCGATGGCCTCACGCACCTTGATGTTGTCGAACGGCTTCACCTTCGGGTTGAAGGCGAGGTAGTAGGTTTCGCCGAAGTGGCCGGTGCCGACCCGCGATGCGAGCTGCTTGTCGGAGCTGACCTGTGCGAGTTCGGCCGGGTCGAGGTTGGTGTCGGTGGTGACGGCGTCCGCGTCGTTGCCGGTGCCGGCGGAAAGCCGCTGGTTGATCACCGAGGGGTCGAGCCCGGCGAGCACGTCGACCGTGTCGGGATAGGCCTTGCGCTGGCTGTCGGTCGCCGTCGACCAGTACGGGTTGCGCTTGAGGATGAGGTGCACACCGTCGTTCTGGTTCTCCGCGACCTCGTACGGGCCGGAGGATATGGGGTGCTTGTAGTAGTTCGTCCCAGTGTCCTTCGCCTTGGGCACCGGCGCGAACTGCGTCATCGTCGCGAGGTACGGGAAGTCGCCCTCGGGCTTGGTGAGGTGGAAGACAATGGTCCAGGGGTCGGGCGTCGCGATCGAGTCCAGGCCCTGGGGGTCCTTGTACGGACCCTGGTAGCCGGCGCCGCCGACCAGCCAGTCGCGGAAGTACGGCGGGCCGCCGGAGAGCTCGGGGGCGAAGGAGCGCTCGATGCCGTACTTGACGTCGGCCGAGGTGATGGGCGTGCCGTCCTCGAACTTCAAGCCCTTCTTGAGGTGGTACGTCCAGACCGTGGCGTTCTGCGAAGGCTCGCCGGTGTCGGTGGCGAGGTCCGGCACGACCTTGGTGCCCTCCGCGCCGTTCACCCGGTTGCGGGTGGTCAGCGTCCGGAAGACAAGCGAGGGCACGTCACCGCCGCCGGTGGTGTACAGCCTGGCGGGGTCGAACTCGTTCTGCGGGTTCTGGTTGAGGACGTAGAGCGTGCCGCCCTTGTGCGGCGTGGCGTCGGCCGAGTTCGTGTCCCCGCTCTTCGGGCCGCAGGCGGCGGCCCCTCCGAGGAGGGCGGCGCTGACGGCCACCGCGGCCAAGCGGCGGGATCTGTGGGGATGGTGGGACATCGGAACGAGCCTTTCGCTGCGTCGAGCGGATCACGGCGACACGAACTGTGTACGGGTGACGGGAAATCCGCAGGCGGGAGCGACGGCCGGCACGGCAAGCATGGTGGCAGGAAAGGCTGCGCCCGCGGAAGACGGTGTCCCTGAGCGGAGGCTCGGCCTCTACGCGTCGGGGACGGGCGGGGTCAGCGACAGTGGATATCGGCCACGCACAGCCAGGTCACGCCGATGAGCGCCAGCTCGATGCTGGCGGGCTCGATGGCGTGACGATACTTCGGCATGCCGAGAAGATTGAATGATTCAACAGCGGATGTCAAAACCGTGTGAATGAGCCCTGCTCCCGCTCGGCGGTCTCCGCGAGCAGATCACGGAAGGCACGGGCCACCACATCCGGGTGTTCCATCATGCACACGTGCCCGCCCTCGGGGATCGCCACGAGGCGTGCGTCACGGAAGGCCTTGAGCGCCCTGCGTGCCATGCGGAACGAGACCAGCTTGTCGCGCCCGCCGTACACCAGCAGGGTCGGCGCGAGCACCCGTTCCGCCTGCCGCCACAAGCAGTGCTGGCCGCCGAGGGTGTATGCGTCGACGATGCCGCGCGTGGAGCGGATCAGCGCGTCCCAGTAGTACGGGAGCGCCATCCGCCGCTCGGATTCGCGCGCCGCGGCCGCCAGCTCCTCCGGCGGGATCGAGGAGGGATCGCCGTAGACGAGTTCGGCGAGCGCACGCGCCCGCCGATCGCCCGGCCAGCCCCGCGAGGCGCGCGCGTACAGCTGAGGCAGGCCCGGCACCGAGGCGAGGACGGTGAACCACGCGGTGCGCTGCACCAGCAGCTCGGGCAGTGCCGGCGAGACGAGGGTGAGCGTGCGGACAAGATCGGGACGCAGCGCGGCGATGCGTGTGGCCACCGTCCCTCCCATCGAGTTGCCGAAGAGATGGACGGGGCCGCGCCCGCTCGCCTCGACCAGCCGCACGACCGCCCGCGCATGCCCGTTGATCGAGTAGTCGCCGTCGTCGGGCGGCGGCGAGTACCCGAAGCCGGGCAGGTCGAGCGCCTCGCACTCCACGACGTCCTCCAGCCGTCGCATCAGCGCCGACCAGTTGTCCGACGAGCCGTCCAGGCCGTGCACGAAGAGCGCGGGCGAGAGCCCGTCGCGTTGCGCGGCCCGCCGCCGTACGGTCAGCGTCAGCCCGGGCAGCGACACCGAGCCGACCACCTCTCCGTCGAGTGTCTGGGGTCCCGTCGGCACCGCCGCGCCAGCGGCTGACGTTACTTCGGCGGGACCCACGGCTGCCCGGGCGGCATCAGGCGACTCGGTCGAAGACATGGAGCAATATTACGAGCCGATCACACAGGCCACACCGCCTGTGCCGCACGCCGCACGCCGCGCAATGCCGCGGCAACTGCCAGGGCGACCGCCGAAAGACACAGATCCTGCGCAGGTCAACAGCTCCACCACGGTGCGTTCCCCGCCCGGCTCTCCTACGCTCGTCAGTGAAAGGGAGGCGCCATGTCCGACGTAGAGCCCGAGGCGAACGAGGCCGATGCCGCGGAGCAACAGTTCGAGCTGGTGGATGACGAGGGCGCGGCCCTCGAAACCATCGAGGAGACCCCGGACGAGGCCAATCCGGCCGACGCCGCCGAGCAGCACCGGACGGTTCCACTGGACGAGGACGACTACCGCTGGTAGCCGTCATCGGTGCACAAAGTGGGGCATTGTCGGCTTCTCACAAAATCCACTTGGTGAGATTCTGGGGCAGCGCCACGCACAGGTCGGTTACCGAAAAGTACGATGGCGTACGCATCACTCGCATCGCAGCGCCGCGAGTGCCGGGGGATGCCGGGGATACGCAAGCCATCCGGTAAGCAAGCCGAAGCCATAGCCAGCATTGGGAGGCGGCGTGACAGCCATCGAGCAGACAGAGGCGCGCCCGCGCGGGACGCGTCTGCCGCGCCGTGCCCGCCGTAACCAGCTTCTGGGCGCCGCGCAGGAAGTGTTCGTCGCACAGGGCTACCACGCGGCCGCCATGGACGACATCGCCGAGCGCGCCGGCGTCAGCAAGCCGGTGCTCTACCAGCACTTCCCCGGGAAGCTGGAGCTCTATCTCGCCCTGCTCGACCAGCACTGCGAGGCCCTGCTGCACGCGGTCCGCACCGCGCTCGCGTCCACGACGGACAACAAGAAGCGCGTCGAGGCCACGATGCACGCCTACTTCGCGTACGTCGAGGACGAGGGCGGCGCCTTCCGCCTCGTCTTCGAGTCCGACCTGACCAACGAGACGGCGGTGCGCGAGCGGGTCGACAAGGTCGCGCTCGACTGCGCGGAGGCGATCAGCGAGGTGATCGCCGAGGACACCGGCCTGCCCAGGGAGCAGTCGATGCTGCTCGCCGTCGGCCTCGGCGGCGTCTCGCAGGTGGTGGCGCGCTACTGGCTCTCCTCGGGCGGCTCGATCCCGCGCGAGGAGGCGGTGCAGCTGCTCACCTCGCTCGCCTGGCGCGGTATCGCGGGCTTCCCTCTGCACGGCGGCGAAGGCCAGCAGGGCCAGCACTGAGGCGGGCCAGCACAGACGCCGGCCCGACCTGCGACTAATGTGGGCCGCGTACGGCGCGACCTGAAGCGCCCATCGGCAGACCATCGGAGGGAAACAGCCGTGGAGGTCAAGATCGGCGTGCAGAATGCGCCGCGCGAGATCAACATCGAGAGCGAGCAGTCGGCCGAGGAGATCGAGCAGGCCGTTTCCGCGGCTCTCTCCGGCGCCGCGAAGCTGCTCAGCCTGACCGACGACCGGGGCCGCAAGATCCTGGTGCCCGCCGACCGGCTGGCGTACGTCGAGATCGGCGAGCCGACCAAGCACAAGGTGGGCTTCGGAACGCTCTGAGACATCCGAGCACTGAAGAAGGCGGCGGCCGTCCCGGTGAGAATCCGGGACGGCCGCCGCCTTCCGTTTGCAAACCGCCGTGAAGTGGGTAGGACCGGAGACGTCTGATTTTCACCGCTGCGGGAGGGATCGCGATGATCTGGGAAGCACTCGGCAGCGCGCTCGTGGGACTGGCCGCTGCCTGGGCGGCACTGCGCTGGCTGCCACGCCGCTTCCCGTCCCGCACGATGGTCCTCGCCACGGGCCCCTCGGCAGGCCTGGTCGGCGGCCTGATCACCCGCATCATCCTGGGCCCCGGGCACATTCCCGTCACGCTCGTCGCCGCCCTGGCGGTCGGCGCGGCGATCCTCTCCCTCCTCGTCCGGGCCCCCGCACCGCGCCGATCACGCACCCCGCGCGTGGTCTGACTAGGCAGCGAGGCCGAGCGCAGCCATCCGCTTGGTGTGCGCCTCCGTGATCCGGGTGAACATCCGCCCGACCTCCGCGAGATCGAAGCCGTCCGCGACCCCGCCCACGAGCATCGTCGACAGCGCGTCGCGCTCAGCGACGACCCGCTGGGCCTGGGACAGCGCCTCGCCCATCAGCCGCCGCGCCCACAGCGCGAGCCGCCCTCCGACCCTCGGCTCGGCCTCGATCGCCGCGCGTACCTTCTCCACCGCGAAGCTGGCGTGCCCGGTGTCGTCGAGTACCGCGAGCACCAGGCCCCGGGTGTCCGAGTCCAGCCGCACCGCGACCTCGCGGTAGAAGTCGCTGGCGATCGAGTCGCCGACGTACGCCTTGACCAGGCCCTCCAGCCAGTCGGACGGCGCAGTCTGACGGTGGAACTCGTCCAGTGCGGTCGCGAAGGGCTCCATGGCGGACGTCGGGTCCTCACCGATGTCGGCGAGCCGGTCGCGCAGCCGCTCGAAGTGGCCGAACTCTGCGGATGCCATCGCGGCCAGCTCCGCCTTGTCGGCGAGGGTCGGTGCGAGCTTGGCGTCCTCCGCCAGCCGCTCGAACGCGGCCAGCTCCCCGTACGCCAGCGCACCCAGCAGATCGACGACGGCGGCCCGGTAGTGCGGGTCCGCGGAGGCGGTGGCCCAGTCCTGGGCGGCGATGCCGTTCGTGGCAGCGCCGGCGGCGTCGGTGGTGGCGTTGGCGTTGGTCTCGTCAGGCGTCTCCATGCTGGGCACAATAGCCCGCCGGTGGCCTGCCGTGATGTCCTGCGGACGTCTTACGGACATCTTGCGGACGTCCTGGGCGAGGGTGGGCTCGATGCCCTCGTAAAGGTGCTGAAACAACGATTCGGACTTGGCTGCGCGATTCCGGGGTACAGTGATAAAGGACCTGCCAGATCCTGGCGGGTCATCGCACGAATGCGGATGCCCGGTCGGTGGCCCGATCGGCTCCGAACCGACCACCCTCCCCACCCCCCGGTGGGAGGGGCCCGCTCGCGGCACACGTGAGGGCTGCGGTCCCGCGCTTCTCGGCCTCCCCTGGCCTTTGGAGGGGGCACCTCTCATGCCCGAAGGGCTATGGGGGAGGGGAATCCCGCGGCCGTACGACTCCCCACGGCGCGGTCAGCACCCGATGAGACAACGGATGCTCGACCCCCCTCACCACACAGTGCCGCGCGAATGGAAGAGGCAAGCATCCTGTCCACAACGACCTTCCGCGACCTGGGGATTCTCCCCGAGACCGCCGAGGCCCTTGAGGCAGTCGGCATCACCACACCGTTCCCGATCCAGGAGATGACGCTGCCGGTCGCACTGCCCGGCAACGACGTCATCGGCCAGGCCAAGACCGGAACCGGCAAGACGCTCGGTTTCGGCATCCCGCTCCTCGAACGCGTCACCGTCCCCGCCGATGTCGAGGCCGGCCGCGCGCAGCCCGAAGAGCTCTGCGACACCCCTCAGGCGCTCGTCGTCGTCCCCACCCGCGAGCTGTGCCAGCAGGTCACCAACGACCTGCTGACCGCCGGCAAGGTCCGCAATGTGCGGGTCGCCGCGATCTACGGCGGCCGTGCGTACGAGCCGCAGGTCGAGGCGCTGAAGAGGGGCGTCGACGTCGTCGTCGGCACCCCGGGCCGCCTGCTCGACCTCGCCGGCCAGCGCAAGCTGAGCCTGAAGGCGGTGCGGGTGCTCGTGCTCGACGAGGCCGACGAGATGCTCGACCTCGGCTTCCTGCCCGACGTCGAGAAGATCATCGAAATGCTGCCGGCCAAGCGGCAGACCATGCTGTTCTCGGCGACCATGCCGGGCCAGGTCATCTCGCTCGCGCGCCGCTACCTGTCGCAGCCCACCCACATCCGGGCGACCGCCCCGGACGACGAGGGCGCGACCGTCGCCAACATCACGCAGCACGTCTTCCGTGCGCACTCGCTCGACAAGCCGGAGGTCGTCTCCCGCATTCTGCAGGCGGAGGGCCGCGGCCTCGCGATGATCTTCTGCCGTACGAAGCGGACGGCGGCCGACATCGCCGACCAGCTCTCCCATCGCGGCTTCGCGGCGGGCGCCGTCCACGGCGACCTGGGCCAGAGCGCGCGCGAGCAGGCTCTGCGGGCGTTCCGCAACGGCAAGGTGGACGTGCTCGTCTGCACGGACGTCGCGGCGCGCGGCATCGACGTCGACGGCGTCACGCACGTGATCAACTACCAGTCCCCGGAGGACGAGAAGACCTACCTGCACCGCGTCGGCCGCACCGGCCGCGCAGGCGCCTCGGGTACGGCCGTCACACTCGTCGACTGGGACGACATCCCGCGCTGGCAGCTGATCAACAAGGCGCTCGACCTGCCGTTCAACGAGCCGGAGGAGACGTACTCGACCTCCGACCACCTCTACGAGCTGCTGGGCATCCCGGAAGGGACGACGGGTGTGCTTCCGCGCGCGGAGCGCACGCGTGCGGGTCTTGCGGCCGAGGAGATCGAAGACCTGGGCGAGACGGGCGGCCGCCGCCGCTCCGCCGCCCCGGAGCGTTCCGAGCGTTCGGAGCGTTCGGAGCGCCCCAAGCGCCAGCGCCCACGTCGTCGCACGCGCGCCGGCAAGCCGGTCGACGCCCCGGAGCAGCCTGAGTCCGCGGCCGAGCCCGCGGCAGCCGAAGCCCAGGCCGAGGCCGACGCACCGAAGGCGGCGGCCCCGCGCCGGCGCCGCCGCACCCGCGCCGGCGTCCCGGCCGACGCTGCCGCGGCCGACACAGCCCCGAACCCCGCGGCGACGTCCGACGAGCCCGCCAAGCCCCGTCGTCGCCGCCGCACTCGCCGCTCCTCCGCCGACATCCCGGAGAGCTGACCCGCCGCCGACGCCGGGTCACGGGCCGCGCAACCGCGCGGCCCGGGTGCGTCGTACGCTCGGGCCATGAGCCGACCCCCCACGCTTGTCCTGCCGGACGCCGCGCTTGCCTATGCGTTGGAGACCTCCCGCGGGGCGTTCGCAGTCCTCGATGCCGGCCGGCCGCTCCGCGGCACCGCGCTGCTCGTGCCCGGATTCACCGGCAGCAAGGAGGACTTCATTGCGCTGCTGGAGCCGCTTGCCGACGCCGGGTGGCGCGTCGTCGCCATCGACGGCCGCGGCCAGTACGAGAGTGAGGGGCCGCACGACGAGAAGGCCTATGCCCAGGCCGAGTTGGCCGCGGATGTCATCGCGCAGGCGGAAGCCGTCGGCGACGGCGGGCCGGTCCACCTTCTGGGGCATTCGTTCGGCGGGCTCGTCGCCCGTGCCGCCGTCCTTCGGGATGCCGCTCATGATGCCTCGCTCTGGGCCTCGTTGACGCTGATGAGCTCCGGTCCGGCGGCAATCGACGCGAGCCAGCAGGTCCGTACGCAGCTCCTGACCGACGCGCTCGCCGCGAACGGCAACGACATGGAGAGCGTGTGGCAGCAGATGCGCCGGCTCGACGCCGAGGACCTGGACACCCGCACCTCGCCGGATGCCATCGACGAGTTCCTGCACCGGCGTTGGCTTGCGACCGTACCCGAGCAGCTGACGGCCACCGGCCGTCAGCTGGTGTCGGAGCCGGATCGCGTCGCCGAGCTGGCGGCCGTGGTGCTGCCGAAGCTGGTGATGTCCGGGGAGGTGGACTACGCATGGCCCACGCCGTGGCTGGACTCGATGGCCGAGGAGCTCTCCGCACGTCGTGAGGTGATCGGGGGCGCCGAGCACTCGCCCAACGCCGAGCAGCCGGAGGCGACCGCGGCAGTGCTCGACAACTTCTGGGGAACAAGCCGGTAACATAGTCGTTACACGTTTAGACAGAGAAAAAATTTCCTTAGCGTAGGGAATGTTTTCGTCGGTTCAGCCGTTGACCAGTACAGAACCGACGAAGGGAGACGCCCCATGCGCTTCGAGATCATGCGACTCGACGACGTCGACGGCATCGCCATCGACAGCACCGTCGTGGACGCCGCCTCCGTCAAGAAGATCGTTCAGCAGGCCGCGGCCACCGGCGAGCGCCTTTACATCCGCCCTGCAGAGTGACTCCGACGGGCCACCCACGGCCCTGATCCGGCGACGACGCACAGCGCCCCGTACAGCGACGTACGGGGCGCTCGACGTATCACGAACCGCTCACGGCATGCTCACGCCCCGCTCACGAGCCGCCGTGGACGAAGCCCATCACGCCGTTGGCCACCTGCTGCACGGCGATCGCGGAGAGCAGCATGCCGGAGAGCCTGGTCACCAGCACCACACCCCCGTCCTTGATCAGCCTGATGATCGCCAGCGAATAGCGCATCGTCAGCCACAGCACCACGTGCATCGCGACGATCGCCGCCCACACCGATATCTGCTGGCCCGCGCCCTGCGCGTGCTGCACCGCGAGAATCACCGTGACGATCGCACCCGGCCCGGCGAGCAGCGGCATGCCGAGCGGCACGAGCGCCACGTTGACGTCCTTGGTCTGCGTCGGCTCGTCCGCCTTCCCCGTCAGCAGATCGAGGGCGATCAGCAGCAACAGCAGACCGCCGGCGATCCGCAGCGCCGGCACCGAGACATGCAGATAGTCGAGGATCTGCTGGCCGCAGACGGCGAAAACGGCGATGACGCCGAAGGCGACCAGCACCGCTTGGAGCGCCATTCTGCGCTGCACCTTGGTGGCCCGCCCCGAGGTGAGGGCGATGAAGATCGGGGTGATGCCCGGCGGGTCCATGATCACGAACAGTGTGACGAACACGGACCCGAAGAGGGTGACGTCGAACATGGTGAATGAGCGCTTTCGGCGGAAGGGAGCGGTTGGGGGAGGACAAACAAGGACAGACAAGGACAGACAGGGACAGGGGCGAAGCACGCAGCACGCCGGCACGGCAGCGCAGGACCCCGGAGACGTGCCGGGTGCGCGCTCGTGCGGCGCGCTAAATGGCGGTGATCGGGACGGCCCCGGTCGCGCGGCGCGAGATCTCGCGGTAGACCTCGGGGTCAGTGGTGTACTCCCCGAGCCGGCACTCCTTGCGGCTGCCGTGGTAGTCGCTGGAGCCGGTGGTCAGCAGCCCGAGGTCGCCGGCGAGGCCGCGCAGCCGGACGCGGGTCTCCTCGTCGTGGTCCATGTGGTCGACCTCGATGCCGTCGAGCCCGGCGGCGGCAAGTTCGGCGATCGCCGTCTCCGGCACGGTCTCGCCGCGCTTGACGGCGGCCGGGTGCGCGAAGACGGAGACTCCGCCGGCACCCTTGACCAGACGGATCGCCTCGAACGGGTCCAGCTCGTGCTTCTCCACGTACGCCCGGCCGCCGTCGGCGAGCCACGCCTGCGTGAACGCGTCGGAGACAGTCTCCACCACGCCGAGCTCCACCAGCGCGCTGGCCACATGCGGCCTTCCCACCGCGCCGCCGTCGGCGATCCGTGCGACCTGCTCCCACGTGATCGGAACGCCCAGCTCCCGCAGCTTGGCCACCATGCCCCGGGCGCGCGGCACCCGGTCGTCCCGCACGAGCTCGCGTTCACGCGCGAACTCCGGCTCGTCCGGGTCGAAGAGATACGCCAGCATGTGCAGGCTCGTACCGGCGAGACGGCACGAGAGCTCCGCCCCCGGGACCAGCGTCAGCGGGGCGCCGAGCTGCCGCAGCGCCGCTGCCGCCTCCGCGTGCCCGGCGACGGTGTCGTGGTCGGTGAGGGCGACGACGTCGAGTCCGGCGCGTGCCGCGTTCCGGACCAGCTCCGCAGGGGTGTCCGTACCGTCCGACGCCGTGGAGTGCGTATGCAGGTCGATGCGCACGGCTCGGACTCCCCTCTGCTCTCGTCTGGTCTCGATCACGACAGTCGAAAGTCAAGGATAACGGCCGCGAAGACCCTCACAGTCCCAGGCGACGGACGGGGGCATCACTGGAGCAGGCGGGGCGAGAGCGCACCGCACGGCAGCAGGTCGACCTCCGCGCCAGCCTCCCGCAGATCGGTCAGTATCAGCTCGTCGTAGAGCAACAACCCGGACTGCTCCGGCCAGATGATCGCCCACAGCCACAACCCGCGCGCCTCGCCCGCGAAGACGGCACGGTCGGAGGGGACGTTGGCGACGTGCCACAGCGGGGTGGGGCGGCCTGCGGCCAACACCTTGGCGTCCGGAGGCTTGTTGACGCACATCTGCGGCCCCGGATCGGGTCCGGGGATGCCGGCATACCGTGCGCCGAGGCCCACGCCGAGCTCCTCGGCGACGATCAGCAGCTCGCCGGGGCCGCCGAGCGGCCCCGGACCGGAGCAGGCGACGGCGGTGGCCCGGCCTCCGCTGCGGTCGTCACCGGCCGATGCGACGCCGGTGAACAGCCAGCCGACCGGCAGCGGCCACAGCATCCACACCGGCACGTGCGAGCGGTTCACGACCACGCCGAGCGCCTCGACGCTCGGCGGTACCACCGGCTGCAGCGGGTACACGGTGCCGTGCACGTCGCACTGCCAGGAATCGGCGAAGAGGCCGGGCGCCCGTACCCGGCCACCGCACTTCGGGCAACTGGGTTCGCCCCTCATAGCGCTCCACGGTCCTCGTCCGCCGGGCCCGCGTCAAGGACGATCACCCGTACGCAGCGGGTCGGTTGTGGCGTCATAGGCCCTCGAGCAACGCCAGTGGCGTCAGTCGACGAGTGGGACCGATCCGCGGAAGGGGTCGCGCAGGTCCGTGCCCATCCGCAGCCAGCGCTCCTGGAGCGCGGCCGCGCCCCGCGCCCGCTTCCATGCCGCCTCGTTCGCCGTCATCGGCAGCAGCGGGAAGAAGCGCACCGGGTCCATCGGCGGGTCCAGCTCCAGGTCCTCGACGAGGCCTCCCGGCTCGGCGACGAGCACCGCCGGGAAGGGCGCGCCCGGCCACAGCGGCCCGCCCAGGTCGAGGGAGGCGCCCGGAGCCACGACCACGCCCTCGACCTGCGGGGATGCGGCGAGCACGGCGAGCGGCCGCAGCGCCTTGTCGGTCTCCGCATGGCCCGCCCGTACGGACAGGACGAGTTCGGCGCGCGGACCGCGCACCGGTTCGGCGACGAGCTCGTTCGGGTCGGTCATCGGCCGGCGGGACATGCCGAGCGTGGCGTAGCGCAGCGTCTCGTTCTCGGCGTCGACGAAACGCAGGACCTCGATGCGCTCGGCGCCGAGGAAGGTTACCGCGGCGCGCGCATCCGGTTCGCCGAACGCCGTACGCAGCCGCGCCTCCGTCAACTCCAGCACATCGTCCATGGGCTGAGCATAGATCGCGTGGTCAGCCCTGCTTGCCGCGGCGGTCGGAGAGGATCACCATGGCGAGCCCGGCGAGAATCACCAGCAGCGCCGGATAGGTAGCGGCCGGCGGCCGCTGGCCCAGCCACACAGCGGCGACCAGCGCGGCACCCGGCGTCTCCAGCAGGATCGCGGTGGAGGTGACGGACGGGCCGAGTCCGTGCACCACGCGGTTGATCAGCGAGTGCCCGAGCAGCTGCGCGGCGACGGTGAGGGCGACGAGCTTGAGCCAGGTCTGCGCGTCGTACCCGGAACCGAGCGAGGCGCCGGAGAGCAGGCAGGCGACGAGCAGCACCAGCGAGGTCGTCGAGTAGCAGACGTAGGTGTACGCGGTCGTGCTCACCGTGCGCCGTACCTCCGCGCCGATCAGCACGTACCCGGCGGCCGCGATCCCCGCGCCGAGCGCCAGTGCGTCGCCGAGGAGCGCTCGCGGCGACATCGACAGGTCGACGCCGGAGATCATCACCACGCCGAGGATCGCCAGCGCGCTTCCCGCCCACACCAGCGCGGGACGACGCTGCCCGCGCAGCCGCAGGATCAGCGTCGTCCAGATCGGCGTGGTGGTCACCAGAGCGGTCGAGGAGGCGACGGAGGTCATCGACAGGCTCGGCAGCCACAGCCCGAAGTGCAGGGCCAGCACCGCACCGGCGGCTGCGGAGAGCAGCACCGCGCGCCGTCCCATCCGGCGCACCTCGGCGCGGTGGCGCAGCAGGGCGAACGGGCTCAGCGCGCCCACCGCGATGGCGTTGCGCCAGAAGGCGATGGCGAGCGCGGGCGCGGCGGTCGCTGCGATGAGCGGCGCGGAGAACGAGATCCCGGAGACCGCGACGGCGAGCAGCAGCAGATCCATGCGGTGGGCAGGCGCCGCCTGCGGGCCGCGGCCGGCCGCGGCCCGTGCCGGTGAGGCATGGGCGGGACGACCGGGCGTGGCACGCGGCGCGGGAGGCACGGCGATCCTTCCGGGATCGATGAGATGAGGGGATGGCTCCAACGTAAGGCGTGTGTCAAGCCGTTACAGCTGTCCTTCCGGGCGAATGGGGGAATTCCCCGGACGGCCGCATAGGCTTCCCCCATGACGGACACCATGGACCCTCGCCTGCTGGAGCGCGCCCTCGTCGAGGAGGCCGCGAAGAAGTCCGGGCTGGTGTGGGTGCAGGGGGCCGAGGGCCCTGCGGTGCCGTTGTGGCACGTGTGGCATGACGGCGCCGTGTGCCTCGTCGGCGGCGGGCCGGGCGAGCAGCCGCTGCGCGGGCTCGCCGACGGCGGGACGGCCACCGTGACCGTCCGCAGCAAGGACAAGTGGGGACGGCTCGTCGCCTTCCAGGCCCGGATCACGGAGCTCGCGCCGCACAGCGAGGCGTGGCAGTCCGCCGTCGACGAGCTGAAGGGCAAGCGGCTCAACGCCCCCGACGCCGAGACGATGCCCGAGCGCTGGGCGCGCGAGTGCCGGGTGCTGCGGCTCGAACCGACCGGTCCCGTGACCGAGAAACCCGGAGCGATGCCCGACGGCGGCGGCGCCGCCGTACCCGTACCGACCACGGCCACCACGCGGCGGCCGATCCCGGCCGGGCTGCCCAGGCTGCTGCTGCGACGGAGGTCACGGAAGGGCTGAGGGCGCAGCGCCACTACGCTTGGCCTCCGGTCTTCATTACTTCCCGTCGTATCACCGCCAGCACCGCGTTATCAGCCGTATCAGCAGACCACCGGATCATGGGAGGCTCGGCATGGCCGCAGGGACGCCTAGGGTCTTCATCTCGCACCTGTCTGGTGTGGCGGTGTTCGACCCCAATGGTGATCAGGTCGGCCGGGTGCGCGACGTCGTCGTCATGCTGCGCACCGGCAGCAGGCCGCCGCGCGTGCTCGGGCTCGTGGTCGAGGTGGTCAGCAGGCGCCGGATCTTCGTGCCGATGACCCGCGTGACGAGTCTGGAGTCCGGGCAGGTCATCACCACCGGCGTGGTCAATCTGCGGCGCTTCGAGCAGCGCGCCGCCGAGACCCTGGTCCTCGGCGAGCTCCTCGACCGGCGCGTGCGTCTCATCGACATCCCGGGCGAGGAGCAGGGGCAGGCGCCGGGGCAGGGCGACGGCGAGGAGGTGACGGTGCTGGATGTGTCCATGGTCCAGCTGCCGGCCCGCCGCGACTGGGAGATCGACAAGGTCTTCGTCCGCCGCGGCCGCCAGGGACGCGGCGGGCCGCTGCGGCGCCGGGGAGAGACGCTCACCGTCGACTGGTCGGCGGTCATGGGCTTCTCCGTCGTCGAGCACGAACAGGGCGCCGAGTCCCTGCTGGCCACCTTCGAGCAGCTGCGCCCCGCCGACCTCGCCAACGTGCTGCACCACCTGTCGGCGAAGCGCCGCGCCGAGGTGGCGGCGGCGCTCGACGACGACCGCCTCGCCGACGTCCTCGAGGAGCTCCCGGAGGACGACCAGGTGGAGATCTTCGGCAAGCTCGCCGAGGAGCGCGCCGCCGACGTGCTGGAGGCGATGGACCCGGACGACGCCGCCGACCTCCTCTCCGAACTTCCCGAGAGCGACAAGGAGCGGCTGCTCGCGCTGATGCAGCCGCACGACGCGGAGCCTCTGCGCCGACTGCTGTCGTACGAGGAGCGCACGGCGGGCGGTCTGATGACCACCGACCCGATCGTGCTGCGCCCCGACGCCACCGTTGCGGACGCCCTCGCCCGCGTCCGCAAGGAGGACCTCTCCCCTGCGCTCGCCGCCCAGGTTTATGTCTGCCGCCCGCCCGAGGAGACGCCCACCGGCAAGTACCTGGGCCTGGTCCACTTCCAACGGCTGCTGCGCGACCCGCCGTTCACCCTCGTCGGCTCCATCGTCGACACCGATCTGCGGCCGCTGCCGCCCGATACGCCGCTGCCGGCGGTCACCAGCTACCTGGCGACCTACAACATGGTCGCCGCGCCCGTCGTCGACGAGAGCGGAGCTCTGCTCGGCGCGGTGACGGTCGACGACGTACTCGACCATCTACTGCCGGACGACTGGCGCGAATCGGCGCACCGCGAGCCGGCTCAGGTTCCGGTTCCTGTGCCGGTTCCTGTTCCGGTTCCTGTTCGAGGGGAGGGCGCGAATGGCCACTGAGAGGACGCTCACCAGGGCGCGTACGCGGCTCGACGTGCCGCGCTCGCAGAGCCGCAGCCTGCTGTCTGCCTACGATCCCGAGGCGTTCGGGCGGCTGTCTGAGCGTGTCGCGCGCTTCCTCGGCACCGGCCGGTTCCTGGTGTGGATGACGGTCGTCCTGATCACCTGGGTGGTGTGGAATACCTCGGCCCCGCCCTCCCTGCGCTTCGACCAGTACCCGTTCATCTTCATGAACCTGGGTCTGTCGCTGCAGGCCGCCTATGCCGCTCCGCTGATCCTGCTGGCGCAGAACCGCCAGGACGACCGGGACCGGGTCAATCTGGACCGCGACCGCAGGCAGAACGAGCGCAGCATCGCCGACACCGAGTATCTGACCCGCGAGATCGCGGGTCTTCGGATGAATCTGGGCGAGGTGGCGACGCGCGACTGGATACGCTCCGAGCTGCAGGACATGCTCAAGGAGCTGGAGGAACGGCAGTACGCCCAGCTGCGCGCCGAGCTGCGCGACGGGCTGCCCGCGCACGAGGAGGCCGTGGACGCCGTACGTGACCAACGAGACGGCGGACCCCGCCCGTAACCTGCGGACCGTCGCCGTACCATCGGGACATGGCTACCGACACGTACGGCACCGTCCCCGACACCGATGCGGTGCGCGCAGCGCTCGCGACGGTGAACGACCCGGAGATCCACCGCCCCATCACCGACCTCGGCATGGTCAAATCCGTCGAGGTCGCAGACGGCGGCGCGGTCCGGGTCGAGGTGTATCTCACCGTGTCCGGTTGTCCACTGCGTGAGACGATCACCCGCGAGGTCACCGCGGCCGTCTCGAAGGTGCCCGGTGTGACGGGCGTCGAGGTGACCCTCGATGTGATGAGCGACGAGCAGCGGCGCGAGCTTGCCGCCTCGCTGCGCGGCGGGCAGGCCGAGCGGGAGGTCCCGTTCGCCAAGCCGGGCTCGCTGACACGGGTCTACGCGGTGGCCTCGGGCAAGGGTGGCGTCGGCAAGTCCTCCGTGACGGTGAACCTGGCCGCCGCGATGGCGGCCGACGGCCTCAAGGTCGGTGTGGTCGACGCGGACATCTACGGCCACTCGGTGCCTCGGATGCTGGGCGTCGACGGGCGTCCCACCCAGGTCGAGAACATGATCATGCCGCCGTCGGCGAACGGCGTGCGGGTCATCTCGATCGGGATGTTCACGCCGGGCAACTCGCCGGTGGTCTGGCGCGGCCCGATGCTCCACCGCGCGTTGCAGCAGTTCCTCGCCGACGTCTACTGGGGCGATCTGGACGTGCTCCTGCTCGACCTGCCGCCCGGCACCGGCGACATCGCGATTTCGGTCGCCCAGCTCGTACCGAACGCGGAGATCCTGGTGGTGACGACGCCTCAGCAGGCCGCCGCGGAGGTCGCGGAGCGGGCCGGCTCGATCGCCGTGCAGACCCACCAGAAGATCGTCGGCGTGATCGAGAACATGTCCGGGATGCCATGCCCGCACTGCGACGAGGTCGTGGACGTGTTCGGCACAGGCGGCGGCCAGCGGGTCGCCGATGGGCTGACGCAGGTGACCGGCACCAATGTGCCCGTGCTCGGCTCGATCCCGATCGACGTGCGGCTGCGCGAGGGCGGCGACGAGGGCAAGCCGGTGGTGCTCACCGATCCGGAGTCCCCGGCCGGCGCGGCGCTGCGGGCAATCGCGGGCAAGCTCGGCGGGCGGCAGCGCGGTCTGGCGGGGATGTCGCTCGGCATCACCCCTCGGAACAAGTTCTGAGGAACACGTTCTTACCGGCTTGCCGGAGCGGGTTGTGATGACCTCCGGCGAGCCCGGTGCCCGCAGGCTGCGGGCTCAGGCCTCGTAGGCGCCGAGGTCCTTGATCACCGAGAAGCCGAGGCCGTAGGCGCTCATGCCGCGCCCGTACGCGCCGATGTGCGCGTCCTGCGCGGTCCCTGCCAGCACCCAGCCGAACTCGGACTCGCGGTACTGGAACGGCGTCGGCACCCCCTCCACCGGCAGCGTCAGCGACGTCCAGTCGGGCCCTTCGACGTTGTCGGCGAGGTCCCAGGCGATCGCGGACTGCTGTTCGAGCCAGTCCTGGCGCAGGCTGCGGTCTATGCGGTGCGGCCAGGTCGAGCCGAGCAGCCCGACACCCGCCAGCCAGGCCGCCGAGGAGACGGAGGTGGCGTCGAGCACACCGGTGCCGTCTGCGCTGCGGCGCACCGGGCGGTGGGCGAGCGTGACGACGACGGCGAAACGCTGGGCGTCGGGGGCCGGGTCGGCCATGGGCAGCGACGCCTTGAGCGTCGGCACGTCACCGTGGCCGAGCGAACCGTGCTCGACGGTCCCGTCGGCGCTCGTCCCCACCTGCATCAGCCAGCGGGGGCCCGTGAACGCGTCGTCCAGCCCGTACCAGGGGAAAGACGCCATGAGATAGCCACCCATCTCCGCCCCGGCCTGGCTCGTCGTCTCCACTAGCGGCGCCTCCTCCATGCCCATGCCCCACCCCGCGCGCAATGCCAACCTGAGTCAACCTGAGTGAGGATATCCACCGAGCGAGGACGAAGCAGGCAGGTTCGGATCAGGTGGCGTCGGCGTCGAAGGGCGGGCGCTCACCCGGGCGCAGCGGCTCCTGCGTGCCGAACGCGTCGGCGCTGCCTCGTGCACCTGCCGCGCCCACGGCGCGGTCCGAGGCGGCGTCGCGCACCGTGCGGTCGGTCTCGCGGGCGGCGTCGGTCACCGCCGCCATCTCGGCTTTGAGGTCCAAGCTGTTGCGGATGTCCTTCAACCCCAGGCTGTCGTTGTCCAGCAGGTTCTTGCGGACGAACGTCTTGGGGTTGAGGTCCTCGAACTCGAAGTCCTTGAACTCCGGGCCGAGCTCCTTGCGGATGTCCTCCCGGGCGCTGTCGGAGAACTCGCGGAGCTTGCGGATCATCCGGCTTGCGTCCTGGATCAGCTTGGGCAGCTTGTCCGGGCCGAAAATGATCACCGCAAGGAGCACGATAGTGACCAGTTCCAATGGCCCTATGTCGAAGAACACCGTTGCAGCTCCTTGGGACGTCCGAGAAGACCACGGTACCCGGCCGCACAGACGAGGCGGGAGGGTACCGCGCTGGAATGTGCAGGCTGCGGCACGATGATCAGCTGCCGCCGGCGGTGCCGAGCACCAGGTCGACGGTGCGGGTGCCGCTGCCGCCCCGGACGGTCAGCGTCATGTGGTCGCCGGGCCGGTGGCTGCGGGTGCGGGCGATCAGCTCCCTGCCGCTGTGGACACGCCGACCGTCCACGGCCTTGATCACGTCGCCCGGGCTGAGTCCGGCCTTGTCGCCGGGGCCTCCTGGCGTGACCCCGGGGCGGCCGCCACGGCCCTGTGCGGCGATCCGCGCGCCGTCGCCGCGGTAGCCCATGTCGACGGTCACCCCCATGACCGGGTGGGTCGCCCGGCCCGTGGCGATCAGCTGCTCGGTGACACGCTTGGCCTCGTTGACCGGGATGGCGAAGCCCAACCCTATGCTGCCGCCCTGGCTGCCCGGGCCGCCGAAGCCCCCGTCGGCCGAACGCATGGCGCAGTTGATGCCGACCACCCGTCCCTGCGGGTCGACCAGCGGGCCGCCCGAGTTTCCGGGGTTGATCGCCGCATCGGTCTGCAGCGCGTTGACGTAGGAGGTGTCGGATCCGCCTCCCTCGTCGCCGCCTGCCGTGATGGGGCGGTCCTTGGCGCTGATGATCCCCGAGGTGACGGTGGCGTCGAGCCCGTACGGGGCACCGATGGCTACCACCGGTTCGCCGACGCGTACGGAGTCGGAGTCACCGAGGGGCAGCGGCCTGAGCGAGGAGACCCCGCGCACCGTGATGACGGCGAGGTCGTAGCCCGTGTCACGGCCCACGATGGACGCCTTGTGCACGGTGCCGTCGTTGAAGGTCACCATGATGTCGCCGGCGGAGGCGGCGGGGGCCACGACATGGTTGTTGGTGACGATGTGGCCGGCCGTGTCGGCGACGAAGCCCGTGCCCTTGCCTTCGACCCCGCCGCCCTTGACATCGATGTAGACGACGCTCGGCAGGGCGGCGGCTATCGCGGCGACGGTACCGGGCGGGCGGGCGGAGGCGCCGGCCGGAGACTGGGACAGGCTCATATCGCTGCCGAATCCGCTGCTTTGGAGGTATGCGCCGGTCACCCCGCCGACGCCGCCCGCGAGCAGCGCGAGCAGCAGCGCACCGGCGAACAGCCGGCCGCGCCGCGGTACGCCCTGCCCCTCGTCCATGGGTTCCCCTGTCTGTCCGGATACCCGTTCAGGCCACCTCTCGATTGAATACCAGGAATCAATCGGGCGTACCGGACGATCACTCCGTCAGGGGAGCTGAGGGGCGCGAGAGGGAGCGTTGTGGGGCGGGCCGAGCACGGGTATCGCCCGCGGCGGCATGGACCGCGCCGACAGCGGCGTCGCGGCGGCGACGTCGGCCGGGGAGACGCCGTCGGCGGGCGACGGAAGCGCAGCGTGCGCGCGCCCGCCCTGCGGTGCGAACAGCCGCTGGAGATCGGAGACCGGGGTGGCGCCGACGCCGGGCGTTACGCCCTGCCCACCCGGCTGCTGGCGGGTGGCGTGCGGCACGTCAGTGATGTTCGCCGAGGTCGCAGCCGCCCCGCCGTCGCCCGCTGCACCGCCCTCCAGCGCCGCGTCGAACGGCAGCGCCCCGCCGAGCGCGATGGCGGCCATCGAGAAGGCGCCCGCGGCGACGAATGCGAATCTGCGCCCGCGTGAGGCCGAACGGGTGACGTCGTGGATCCGGAAGCCTTCGAGGCGCTCCCCGGTCGGGGCCAGAACACTGCCGCGGCCGGGCGTGAGATACGAATCGGCCTCCCCATCGGAACCGAGCTCGCCGAATCCGCCGCGTCCACCGCGTCCGCCGAGCCCCGTGCGCGGCGCGAAGGCATCTCGCCCGAGGAGTCCGCCGTCGAACGGACCGCCGTCCCCCGGGCCGTCGGGGCCCCCGCCCGGAAGCCCCTGCAGCCGGGCGATCAGGCCCGCGGACAGAGCGGGCGGCATGGCGCCGGCGACGACGTTCTTCAGCCGGCGCTGCTCGTCGGCCTCGGCCTTGCACTGCTCGCAGGTGGCCAGATGGGCGGCAACGCGTTCGCGCGTGCCGTTGTCGAGCTCGCCGTCGACGAAGGCAGCGAGGCGATCACCCAGGTGCTCCTCCGCCGGGGTCCGTGCGGAGATCCGGGGATGACGGAAAGGACCAGTGCCGCTCACGTTCTCCCCCGCGTCGCCGATCCGCCGCTGCTCTCCGCGCCGGACGTCACCGCGGCCATCGCACGCCCGGGGCGGGCGGCGGGCGCACGGTGCTGCAAGGCGCTGCGCAGGTGGGAGCGACCGCGGTGAATACGGCTGCGAACGGTGCCCAGCTTGACTCCGAGAGTGGCGGCGATCTCCTCGTACGACAGCCCCTCGATGTCGCACAGCACGACCGCGGCCCGGAACTCCGGTGCGAGCGTGTCGAGCGCCTGCTGCACGTCCGCCTCGAAGTGGGTGTCGCTGAAGTGCTGTGCGGGGGACGGCTCGCGGCTCGCGAGCCGTTCGGCGGCGTCGTCGGCGAGGGCGTCGAAACGGATCCGCTGACGGCGCCGCACCATGTCCAGGAAGAGGTTGGTGGTGATGCGGTGCAGCCAGCCCTCGAAGGTGCCGGGTGTGTAGGAGGAAAGGGAGCGGAAGACCCGTACGAAGACCTCCTGGGTGAGGTCCTCGGCGTCGTGCTGATTGCCGGTCAGGCGGTAGGCGAGGCGGTAGACCCGTGCACTGTGGGTGCTGACGATCTCCTCCCAGGTGGGAGGCGTCCACGTCGACGCGTCACCGTCGGCGCCGAAGGAAGCCGCCGTGGCGAAGGTCGCGGTGGCGGTCTCGGAGCTGCCTGCGGTGGCGGCGTCGGTCGGACGGTCAGCGCTCTCGTTCACGGATTCCGGCTGCCCGCCCAACCTGAGGAAGCGCAGAAACGCTCCCCGGCCCTCGGCTGCAGCCGCACCTCCCCTGTCGGCTCTGGTGGTCTCCAGTAGAGCCCCTACCATATCCACCTCGCCCGTTAGCTCCGGATAAGCCCAGTCATCTCCGAATGAACACTGTCCGCTCCGTGACGGAGTCGGCGGCGGAGGGCCTGCGCGTCCCTTCCGTGACCGAATCCGTACCCGAGCCCTACCAGCGCTAACGCACGGGCTCGTCCACGGGTTCCCGGGCGCAACGGATACAGTCGCCGAGCGGCTTTCAGCGCGACCGGCGGGCGAGACCACGCCGGGGAGAGACGGGGACACCGTGAGCGACTCACGCGAGCAGGCGAAGGGGGTCCCCCCGCCGCAAGGCAGGGGGAGGGCGGTCGAGGCTCCCATCGAGGGGCGCGCCTCCGGCACGGCAGGCCGGCTGCGGAACCTGTGAGCGGGTGGAGAAGCGAACGGGGACAGGAGACGGCCATTACCGGCAACCGGCAGGCGAGCTGGGCGTTCGCCGACGCGTTCGTCGCCGAGGACGACGCGTTGCTACGTGCCCGGGAACGCGCACACGAATCCGGTGTGCGCGCCGTGTCGCCCGGTACGGGGGCGACCCTGCGGATGCTTGCGGCGACGGCCGGGGCACGGCTGATCGTCGAGATCGGCACCGGCGCCGGCGTCTCGGGCATCCACCTGCTGCACGGAATGCGCCCCGACGGGGTACTGACCACCGTCGACACCGAGCCGGACCGACAGCAGCTGGCCCGGGAGGCGTACCGGGAGGCGGGGTTCGCCCCGAACCGGGCGCGGCTCATCCCCGGACGCGCCCTCGACGTCCTGCCGCGGCTCGCGGACGGCGGCTACGACCTGGTGTTCTGTGACGGCGACCGGCTGGAGTACCCGGAGTACCTGGCCGAATCATTGCGTCTGCTGCGGCCCGGCGGTCTCGTCTGCTTCGAGGGCGTCTTCGCCCGCGGCCGGGCGATGGACGCCTCGTTCCAGGAGACGGAAGTACGGGGGCTGCGCGAGGTGATGCGGGAGGTGCGGGACAACACGGCACTCGTCCCCGTCCTGCTGCCGACCGACGACGGTCTGCTCTGCGCGGTGAAGCGCTGACCGCCGGGCCGTCGGCCCCCAGCCAACGGTTTCGGCTCCCGGTTCGCACGTACGGATCCGTACGTGCGAACCGGGAGCCGAAAGAGCTCCGAAGGGCGAGCGCGCCGAAGGCGCGGCCGGCGCCCCGGATTCAGACGCTGACCTTCTCCAGGGCCTCCCCGAGGGCCTTGGCCTCATCGGGTGTCAGCTCGACGACGAGACGTCCGCCGCCCTCGAGCGGAACGCGCATGACGATGCCCCGCCCCTCCTTGGTCACCTCGAGCGGGCCATCACCCGTCCGCGGCTTCATGGCCGCCATGCTCGTTCCCCTTCCTGAAACCAGCTCTTCGCAACCGGCGACCCAGGCGCCACCGGACTCGAACACATTGGTTCCAGGCCATTATCCCGCATGCCGGTCCCCGATGACCAATATCGGGGACCGCCCGTTCGACGACCCGCTGTCCCAAAACCACCCAATACGGCGATGGGACTGCAATACTTCGCCACCAATGACACTCGGCGCGGTCGACGGCGCGTGTGTTTATTTGATGCAGGTCACATGTCCCTGGCCGAAGATCTCCGGCATGCTGAGCCCGACAAGCCGTGCAGGAGCCGCAACGGAGGGGAAGACTGCCATGGCCGACACCGTGCTGTACGAGGTGGCTGATGGGCTCGCGACGATCACCCTGAACCGGCCGGAGGCGATGAACGCCCTCGACACGGCGACCAAGGTCGCGCTCCGGGACGTGCTGCAGGAGGCGGCGCAGGACCAGGCGGTGCGGGCCGTGCTGTTGATCGGCAGCGGGCGTGCGTTCTGCGTCGGGCAGGACCTCAAGGAGCACATCGGCACGCTCACGGGAAGCGGGCAGGACGCGGGCGGCCGCACCATGAGCACGGTCGCCGAGCACTACAACCCCATCGTCACGGCGATCGCGACCATGCCGAAGCCGGTGCTCGCGGCGGTCAACGGCGTCGCCGCCGGCGCGGGTGCGGGGTTCGCCTTCGCCGCCGACTACCGGATCGTCGCGGAGACGGCCTCGTTCAACACCTCGTTCGCCGGGGTCGCCCTCACCGCCGACTCGGGCGTCTCGTGGTCGCTGCCGCGCCTCGTCGGCCATGGCCGCGCCGCCGACCTGCTGCTCTTCCCCCGCAAGATCACCGCTCAGGAGGCGCTGGAGCTCGGCATCGCCCAGCAGGTGGTGCCGGCGGAGCAGCTGCCCGCCACGGCGGCGGAGGTCGCGCGGCGGCTCGCCGAGGGCCCGACGGTCGCCTACGCGGCGATCAAGGAGTCGCTCGCCTACGGCGCCGGGCACTCGCTCGTCGAGACCCTCGCCAAGGAGGACGAGCTGCAGGAGCGCGCGGGCACGTCGGAGGACCACCGGATCGCGGTCGAGGCGTTCTTGAAGAAGGAGCCCCCCACGTACGTCGGCCGTTAGCGGGCGTGGCAGTCGGCGAGGTGGTCGTTGACCAGGCCGCACGCTTGCATCAGCGCGTACGCGGTGGTCGGTCCGACGAAGCGGAAGCCTCTTTTCTTCAGCTCCTTGGCGAGCGCGGTGGATTCGGGGGTGGTGGCCGGCACGTCGGCGGTGGTGCGGGGGGCCGGGCGCGCGGCCGGGTCGGGTGCGTACGACCAGATGAGCGCGTCGAGACCGCCGTCGTGGTTCTCGGTGAGCTCGCGGGCGGCGCGGGCGTTGGCGATGGCCGCGTCGATCTTCGCGCGGTTGCGGATGATTCCGGGGTCGGCGAGCAGCCGTGCGCGGTCGGCGTCGGTGAACTCGGCGACGTCCTTGACGCGGAACCCGGCGAAGGCGCTGCGGAATCCCTCGCGGCGGCGCAGGATGGTCAGCCACGACAGGCCCGACTGGAAGGCTTCGAGGCACAGCCGCTCGTAGAGAAGGTCGTCGCCGTGAACCGGGCGGCCCCACTCGGTGTCGTGATAGGCGCGGTAGTCGTCGGCGTCCAGCCCCCAGGGGCAGCGGACGAGACCGTCGGGGCCGACCACCGGGCCAGTGCCGCTCATCGAGGGCCTCCCGGACGGTGCGGCGGCTGCGGGGGCTCCGGGGACCGCAGCGGCTGCGGGCGTTGCTGCGCGGCGTGCGCACCGGCGAGGGCGGCCTCCAACTCGGCGATCCTGGCGTCACGTTCGGTGAGCTCGGCGCCGAGCCGGTCGAGCACGTCGTCGACGTCGCTCATGCGGTAGCCGCGCAGGGCGGTCGGCAGCCGCAGCGCGTCGAGGTCGGCGCGGCCCAGTGGCCGGTCGTCGGGGAGCGGGTCGTGCAGACGGTCGGGCTCGGCCTCACCGAGCACCTCGCCGTCGCCGAGCACCGCGAGCGCGACGGCGGCAACCACCGCGACCAGCGCGATGAGCATGAACCAGAACAAGACGATCTCCCCGGGTGCCAGGCCATCCATGCTACGTGTTGCCAGGTGTCGGGGACGATCGTGCCATGCCGTCCGGCGCGCGGTCCCCCCGCTGCGGAGAGTGCCAGGCATCAGGCAGGCATTAGGGTCGCCCGGGGGAAGGCGACGAGGAAGGCGTTCGGAAGATGTTGCGGCTGGGCACGCGGGAGTTCGGGGACCACGAACCGGTGATCATGGCGATCGTGAACCGGACGCCGGACTCCTTCTACGACCGCGGCGCCACCTTCGCCGACGAGGCGGCGCTCGTACGCGTGGACCGGGCGGTGTCAGAGGGTGCTGCCATCATCGACATCGGCGGGGTGAAGGCCGGTCCGGGGGAGGAGGTGTCGGCCGAGGAGGAGATCAGGCGAACTGCCGCGTTCGTGGGGAAGGTGCGACGGCGCCATCCCGATGTGGTGATCAGTGTTGACACCTGGCGGCACGAGGTCGCGGAAGCGGTCTGCGAGGCGGGCGCGGATCTGCTCAACGACGCGTGGGGTGGGGTGGATCCGGCGCTCGCCGAGGTCGCTGCGCGCTTCGGTACGGGTCTGGTGTGCACGCACGCGGGCGGTGCGCAGCCGCGTACACGCCCGCACCGCGCGCAGTACGAGGATGTGATGGCCGACATCCTGCGCGTCACGCTCGGCCTCGCGGAACGCGCGGTCGGGCTCGGCGTGCGCCGGGACGGGATCCTCATCGACCCCGGGCACGACTTCGGCAAGAACACACGGCACTCGCTGGAGGCGACGCGGCGGCTCGGCGAGATGACCAGGACGGGCTGGCCGGTGCTCGTCTCGCTCTCCAACAAGGACTTCGTCGGGGAGACGCTCGACCGGCCGGTGAAGGAACGGCTCATCGGTACGCTCGCCACGACGGCGGTCTCGGCATGGATCGGCGCCCGCGTCTACCGGGTGCACGAGGTCGCAGAGACGAAGCAGGTGCTGGACATGGTCGCCTCGATCGCGGGCCAACGCGCCCCGTCGGTGGCCCGCCGCGGCCTGGTCTGAGGCGTCCCACCGGCGCGGCTGGAGCTCCGCCTCTACAGCTCCACTTCCTTGGTGACCAGGGCGACGGCCTCGTCCACGTCGTCGGTGACGTGGAAGAGCTCCAGATCGGCGGGCGACGCCTTTCCCTCCCCCACCACCTTGTCGCGCACCCAGTCGACCAGCCCCTCCCAGTAGCCGTTGCCGAACAGGACGATCGGGAAGCGGGTGACCTTCTGCGTCTGCACCAGCGTGAGCGCCTCGAACAGCTCGTCCAGCGTGCCGAATCCGCCGGGCAGCACCACGAAGCCCTGCGCGTACTTGACGAACATGGTCTTGCGGACGAAGAAGTAGCGGAAGTTCACCCCGATGTCGACGTAGTTGTTGAGGCCCTGCTCGAAGGGGAGCTCGATGCCGAGCCCGACCGAGACACCCCCCGCTTCGCAGGCGCCCTTGTTGGCCGCCTCCATCGCCCCTGGGCCGCCGCCGGTGATCACCGCGAACCCGGCCCCGGCGAGCGCCCGTCCGATGCGCACCCCGGCCTCGTACTCCGGCGAGTCGGGCGCGCTCCGCGAGGAGCCGAACACACTGACCGCGGGCCCGAGTTCGGCGAGAGCGCCGAAGCCCTCGACGAACTCCGACTGGATGCGCATCACCCGCCACGGATCGCCGTGCAGCCACTCCGTCGACCCCTGGGTGTCCAGCAGCCGCTGGTCCGTCGTGCCCGGCGTCACCTGGCCACGGCGGCGCAGCACCGGGCCGGTGTACCGCTCGGGCCAGCCCTGGCCGCGCGGGAGGCGCTCCGCCTCGGCCGCGGCGCGCGCGGCGGACTCCTGCGCCTCGCGCCAGGGGTGGCCGACCGCTCGGCCCTGTTCCTCGGCCGAATGCCTGGGGTCCTTGATGTTCCTGGTGTCCTTCGGGTCCCTTGAGTCTCGTGACTCCCTGGAGTCCCTCGCGTTTCCCACGTCGCACTCCCTCCACGGGCATCGGCGGTTGCCGTGCCCTCTGCTCGCTTCTCCGCCCGCTCCCAGGCTCCGCGGACGGCCTGTCGTGCCGGAGGCGCCCTCGACAGGAGCCTCGGCCGCCCACTCCGCCTGCTCGCGTGCGTCGCTCGCAGCCTCGCTTCAGCGTACGTACCCCGGCGGGATCACGACGTCAGCCAGTGTCGAAGGCGCTCCTCGCACCGCAGGACGGCCGCGGTCTCGACGTATTCCTCGCGGGTGTGGGCGAGCTTGGGATCGCCGGGGCCGTAGTTGACGGCCGGCACGCCGAGGGCCGAGAAACGGGCCACGTCGGTCCAGGCTTCCTTCGGCGTGGGCTCGCCGCCGATCGCCTCGACGAAGGCGGCGGCCGCCGGGTGGGACAGTCCGGGCAGCGCACCGGGCGCGGAGTCGGTGAGCACCACGGTGAAGCCGTCGAAGACCTCCCGTACGTGCGCCAGCGCCTCGTCCTCCGAACGATTGGGCGCGAAGCGGTAGTTGACGGTGACCGCGCAGGAGTCGGGGATGACGTTCCCGGCGTGGCCGCCCTCGATCATCACCGCGTTCAGCCCTTCGCGGTAGGTGAGTCCGTCGATCTCCACCCGGCGCGGCTCGTAGGCGGCGAGGCGGGCGAGCACGGGCGCGGCGGCGTGGATGGCGTTCTCGCCCAGCCAGCTGCGCGCGGAGTGGGCGCGCCGCCCGGTGGTCTCGACGCGCACCCGCAGCGTCCCCTGGCAGCCGCCCTCGACCACGGCCGAGGTCGGTTCGAGGAGCACCGCGAAGTCTCCGGCGAGCCACTGCGGGTGGTGTTCGGCGAGCCTCCCCAGGCCGTTGAACTCGGCAGCAATCTCCTCGGCGTCGTAGAAGACGAAGGTCAGGTCCCGGTTGGGTTCCGGCAGGGTGGCGGCGAGGCGCAGCTGGACCGCGACGCCGGACTTCATGTCCGTGGTCCCGCAGCCGTACAGCAGTCCGCCGTCGAAGCGCGACGGCAGGTTGTCGGCGATCGGCACGGTGTCCAGGTGGCCGGCGAGCACCACGCGCTCGGCCCGGCCCAGTTCGGTACGGGCCACCACCGCATCGCCGTCCCGGTCGACGGTCAGGTGCGGCAGCGCGCGCAGCGCCTGCTCGACGGCGTCGGCGAGGGTCTTCTCCTCACGGCTGACCGACGGAATGTCGACGAGCTGCGCGGTCACGGCCACGGCGTCCTGGCTGAGATCGAGTGCGGGATTGCTCATGTGCGCGACCTTACCGGCGCGCAGGTCTCGGCCGCGGTGTGGTCTACGGTGTGGACCATGCGCGAGTCCGAGCGATCTTCGCAGCGCGGGAGCTCTGCGGCCGCTCCTGCCGGGCGGCGCCGTCGCCGGGTGCGGTACGGCGCCGCGCTGCTCACGCTGCTGGCGGTTGTCGGTTATGTGACCTTCCGTACGCTCACCGGCGCGGCCACGGAGTGCACCGTGGAGGCGAACGGCGAGCGCGTGGCGCTGCAGCCGGAGCAGGCGGCCAACGCCACGACGATCGGCGCGGTGGCCTCCTCCCGCGATCTGCCGGAGCGTGCGTTGGCGATAGCTCTCGCCACCGCCATGCAGGAGTCGGGGCTGCGCAATCTCCGTGACGGCGACCGCGATTCGCTCGGTCTCTTCCAGCAGCGTCCCTCTCAGGGCTGGGGCACGGCGCAGCAGATCGTGGACCCGGTGTACTCGGCGAACGAGTTCTTCGACCAGTTGGTCAAGATCCCCGGCTATGCCGACCTCCCGCTGACCGTCGCCGCGCAGCGGGTGCAGCACAGCGGTTACCCGCAGGCTTACGCGAAGCGCGAGGGCGACGCCTCGGTGCTCGCCTCGGCGCTCTCCGGGCGGGTGCCGAGTCTGACGTGCCGGGTGGTGCCGGACGAGGGCGCCGGGAACGCGGCCGCGGTGCGGGCCCAGCTGGCGCGGGAGTTCGGGCAGCAGGCGCTGCCCCAGCAGGACGCGTCGCAGGCGTCGGTCGACGTGCCTGTCGTCGCTCCCGGCGCCGGCGCTTCGGCCGGCCAGGCATCGCAGCATGGATGGGTGCTGGCGCAATGGGCGGTGGCCCATGCGCAGGCTCTGCGGATCGCCGAGGTCTCGTATGCGGGCCGGGTGTGGCGGGCCTCGCACTCGGGAAAGGGGTGGGTCGAGGATCCCGCCGCGGACGCCCCGGGCCGGCCGGGTGCGTCCGGACAGCCGTACGAAGACGTTCGGATCGCGGTCGCCCGATAGGCGTGCAGGGGTACGGCGGTTAACTCCTCCGGATTAATGGCGGGTTCGCGTCGCGCGGCCGGTCGAGGCGTTCTCCCGCGCTCCCCCGTATTGCCCTGACTTAACAAGCGGCCGTGGCGCTGTGACGATTCTTCACACAGAGCCGAGTCGAGCGGAATGCCCCATTCTCCCGAAACGATATTATGCGATGCATTGCCAATTCTTTACTTCGAACAGCCGCAACTTTAGGGCTCCTCGGACGGTAGTCACGGCGTCCGCCCGCCGGACTCTGCAACGTCTGAAGTTCTCTGTCGTTTCTCTCCGTAAAAGGAGCACCATGTCCCTCCCCCTCAAGAGCCGGATCGCCCGGGCCGCCCTGCTCGTGGCGGCAGCTGCCCCCGTGATCGGAATGGGCGCCACCACGGCGTCGGCCGCCGAGCAGCCCCAGGCGGCCGGCCTGGGTGGAATGAGCAGCCTGGACAACGCCGTCCCCCTCGGCACCACCGTCAACGACGCCACGCCGGCGGCCGCCGGCCTCGTCGACAGTGCGGGCAAGAACGCCGTACCGGCCACGCAGGAAGCCACGGGCGACGCCTCCAAGGTGCTGGGTCAGGTCACCGACCAGGCATCGAAGTCCCTGCAGAATGGCGACCTGGTGAACAGCGCGATGCCCGTGCAGACCGCCGGCATGCCGACGGCCTCCGACCTGGTGGGGCGCGGACTGCAGGCGGTCCAGGACCTGCCGTTGCAGGGCGCGCAGGCCCAGCCGCTCAACGCACCGATCCAGGGTCTGCCGCTCAGCTGAGACAGGAGCGGAAGCGGGGCGGGTGACGTCTCGCAGAGGCATCGGGGCCCGGCGCATGTTCTCCGGGCCCCGCGCGTCGCTTCGGCGCTGCGGCTTCGCCGCTGTTGCGCGCCCGCTACCGCCCGCTACGCCCGGCTCAGCCGCCGCACCGCCGCCTCCACCCGCTCGTCGGTTGCGGTGAACGCGATGCGCACGAACGTCTCCCCCGCCCGCCCGTAGAACTCGCCCGGTGCGACGAGGATGCCGTCCTTGGCGAGACCGCCGACGGTGTCCCAGCACGGCTCGTCCCGGGTCGCCCACAGGTACAGGCTCGCCTCGCTGTGCTCGATGCGGAACCCGGCCCCTTCGAAGGCACCGCGCAACGCAGCGCGACGCCGGGCGTACCGGGCACGCTGCTCCTCGACGTGAGCACGGTCGCCGAGCGCTGCGATCATCGCGTTCTGCACGGGCGTCGGCACCATCAGGCCCAGGTGCTTGCGCACCCCGAGCAGTTCCTTGACCACCGCCGGGTCACCCGCGAGGAACGCCCCGCGGTAGCCGGCGAAGTTGGAGCGCTTGGAGAGCGAGTGGACGGCCAGCAGGCCTTCGTGCGAGCCCCCGCACACGTCCGGATGCAGCACCGAGACCGGTTCGGTCTCCCAGCCCAACTCGATGTAGCACTCGTCGGAGACGACGAGGACGCCGTGCTCGCGCGCCCACCCCACGATGCGGCGCAGCTCGGCCGCGTCGAGCGTGCGGCCGGTCGGGTTCGACGGGGTGTTGAGCCACAGCAGCTTGACGCGCGCCGGGTCGAGACCGGCCACGGGGTCTGCGTAGGCGACCGCCTCCGCCCGGGCGACGCGCGAACCGATCTCGTAGGTCGGGTAGGCCAGCTCGGGGTAGGCCACCTGGTCACCGGGGCCCAGGTCGAGCAGCGTCGGAAGCCAGCCGACCAGCTCCTTGGAGCCGATCAGCGGCAGCACGTGCGCCGGGTCGGCCGCCACACCGAGACGCTCGCGCAGCCAGCCGGCGATCGCCTCGCGCAGCGCGGGCGTCCCGTAGGTGGTGGGGTAGCCGGGGCTGTCGGCCGCGGCCGTGAGCGCCTGCTGGACGATGGCCGGAACCGGGTCGACCGGAGTGCCCACGGACAGGTCGACGACACCGTCGGGGTGTGCCGCGGCCGCGGTCTTGTACGGCTCGAGGCGGTCCCAGGGAAAGACGGGAAGCCGGTCGGAGACTCGGGCCACGGTGCTGCTCACTTTCCTCGTGTTCCTCAAACTCGGAAAAGCGGTCCCGTACGGCGCGCTGCCGCACGGAACCGCCTCGGCTGTCCAGTCGCCGCAAGTCCGCTCGTCAGACGCGCTCAGGCGTCCGTGTTCTGCGGGGGCAGTGCGGCGATGATGGGGTGGTCACGCTCGATCAGGCCCAGCTTGGAGGCGCCACCGGGCGAACCGAGCTCGTCGAAGAACTCGACATTCGCCTTGTAGTAGTCCTTCCACTCCTCCGGCGTGTCATCCTCGTAGAAGATCGCCTCCACCGGGCAGACCGGCTCACATGCCCCGCAGTCCACGCATTCGTCCGGGTGGATGTACAAGGACCGGGCGCCCTCGTAAATGCAGTCGACGGGGCACTCCTCGATGCACGCCTTGTCCTTCACGTCGACACAAGGCTGCGCGATGACGTAGGTCACGCTGTCGTTCCTCCTCGGTAGGGCTCATCTCGCGCGGGAGCGCGGCGTCGTCGATGCCCGCCTCTAGTATCTCCGTTCCCGGTCGGCATACGAACTTCAGGGCGGGAGGCACCATGATGTTCTCTGGCGGAGCACGGCTCGACATCCGCTTTACCCCCGCTGACGTGGGCAAACGCGTATCGGTGCGGAGGGTAGCGGAGATCGTGGGAGGGCGTCCCGTGTTCTCCGATGCGGTCGGCGTTCTCACATCGTGGGCCGATGGTGTGCTGATCATCACACGCCGGGACGGACAGGCCGTCCACATCACGGAATCCTCGGTGGTGGCGGGCAAGGTCGTGCCGGACGCGCCGGCCCGTCGACGGGGTGCGCGGCCGCCCTCCGTCTCCGCGCGCGAGCTGCAGGAGATGGCGGCGCGCGGCTGGCCCGCGCTGGAGAACGAACGCCTCGGGGAGTGGACCCTGCGCGCATCCGGCGGCTTCACGCGGCGCGCCAACTCCGTCCTGCCGCACGGCGACCCGGGCGTTCCGCTCGACACCGCGCTGCGACGTGTCGTCGACTGGTACGGCGAGCGCGGGCTGCCGGCTTATGTGCAGGTGACCACGGGTGACGCGGAGCGCGACGCCCGGCTCGCGGCGGAGCTGGAGCGGCGCGGCTGGACCGCCGAGGGCCACGCCACGCTGCGCACCGCGGCGCTGGCCCCGCTCGCCGACGCCGCCGGGGCCGAACGCGTCGTCCTGTCCCGCGAACCCGACCCGGCGTGGCTGGCCGCCTATCACCGCACCGGCGACCTCGCCGACGACGCGCTGAAGGTGCTGGCCGGGGGGCCGTCGGTGTGGTTTGCGACCGTGCCCGGCGCAGCACCCGGTCCCGCGGCGATAGGCCGCTGCGTGGTGGACGGTCCCCCCGGGCCCAACGGCCCGGGCGGTGCCCCCTGGGCGCTGTTCGGGGCCGTCGAGGTCGCCCTCGAGCGCAGACGGCAGGGCCTGGCGACCGCGGTGATGGCAGCACTCGCGCGCAAGGCGCTCGACGAGGGCGCGGCCGGCGCGTATCTGCAGGTCGAGGACGGCAACGAAGGGGCGCACGCGCTCTACGACCGGATGGGCTTCACCACACACCACACCTATCACTACCGACGCGCTCCGCTCGGCGCCAACGGGTAGGTGTGGAGCATGGACGAGGCCGGCCGTCGCCAACGTTTCTTCGAGGAGGTGCGTGCCGAGCAGCCGAACCTCGCACTGTTGTGCCTGCTCGTGGGCGCTGAGGCGGATCCGGAGTTCGGCACGCCCGAGATGGCGGCCTGCATGGACGAGCTCGACCGGCTTGCGGAGGCTGTGGTGCAGCACCGCGTCCCGGAGGATCCGCACGACTGGGCGGAAGCCCTCGCCGACGTCCTCGGCGAGGGCTACGGCTTCCACGGGCTGCAGTCGGACTACCGGCGCCTGGACTCCTCGCTGCTCCAGCACGTGCTACGGCGCAGGCGTGGGCTGCCGATCCTGCTGTCGGTGGTGTGGATGGAGGTGGGGCGCAGGCTGGACGCCCCGGTGTACGGGGTGGCGTTGCCCGGGCACTTCGTGGTGGGAATCGGCGATCCGGACGGGTCGCATGTGCTCGCCGATCCGTTCCGGGGCGGACAGCCACTGACCGTCGAGGACACCGAGCTGCTCGTCACCGGCGCCGCCGGCACCGCGCTCGCCCCCTCGATGCTGGAACCCGCGGAGCCGCTCGACATCATCGCCCGGATCCTCAACAACATAAGGGCCTGGGCCGCCGCGCGCCCCGAACACACCGGCGTGCAGCTGTGGGCGGTCGATCTTTCTCTGCTGCTCCCCCGCCATCCCGCACGGCTGCGCTTCGAGCGGGCCCAACTGCTCGTGCAGCGCGGGAAGTTCATCGACGGCGCCGTCGAGATGGAGGAGTACGCCCAGGTCGTGGAGGAGCTGGACCCAGCGGCCGCGGAAACCGTACGCCGGCGGGCCCGCGCGGCCCGGGCGATGCTCAACTGACCGCGCGGCCCGTCAAAGCCAGCCCTTCTCCCGTGCAATGCGGACCGCCTCGGAACGGTTGCGGGCACCGGTCTTCTGGATCGCCGTGGACAGGTAGTTGCGCACGGTGCCCTCGGAGAGGTGGAGGGCGGTGGCGATCTCTGCGTTGACCGAGCCCCCGGCCACGGCCCGCAGCACATCACGCTCGCGGGCGGTCAAGGGGTCGGCGCCCTCGGAGAGCGCAGCGGCCGCCAGCGTCGGATCGATGACCTTCTCACCGCGCAGCACTGCGCGCACCGCGTCGGCGAGCTGCGCCGCGGGGGCGTCCTTGACGAGGAAGGCGTCCGTGCCGTTCTCCATGGCGCGGCGCAGATAGCCGGGACGGCCGAAGGTGGTGACGATCACCACCTTCACACCGGGGAGCTCCTTGCGCAGCTGCGCAGCCGCGTCGATACCGGTCATCCCCGGCATCTCGATGTCGAGCAGCGCGACGTCCACCCCGTGCTCCCGGGCCGCCGGGACGATCTCGTCGCCGCGCGCGACCTGCGCAACCACCTCGATGTCGTCCTCGAGCCCGAGAAGCGTGGCCAGCGCCTCGCGGACCATCCCCTGGTCCTCCGCCAGCAGCACCCTGATCATGCGAGCAGGGTAGCGACTGGCCGCGCACCCGATCCGGGCCTGTGGACAACTGCCCGGGTCGGCCGCCTCTGGGTCAGCCTCGCGGGGAGGTGACCGCCTCGGTCTCCGTCTCATTCACCCTGCGCAACGGCACATACGCCTTCAGAGAGAAGCCGCCGCGCCCGGGCGAACCGGTCTCCAGGCGGCCGCCGGAGAGCAGCAGGCGCTCCTCCAGACCGTTCAGCCCATTCCCCATGCGGTGGCCACGCGCCGGGCCGTGACCGTCATCGACGACTTCGAGACGCAGGTAGCGGCCCTCGTCGGCGTCCCACACCTCGTCGAGCGCGAGATCGCAGCGCTTGGCGCTGCTGTGCCGCACGACGTTGGTCACGGCCTCGCGCAGCGCCCAGGCGAGCGCGCCTTCCTCCTCCGCTCCGAGCCCGGGGTACTGCTCCTGCGGCGGGCGGTCGAGTGACGGTGCGATCCTCGCCTCGACCCCCGCCGTGCGCAGCGCCGTGCGCACGCCCGCGAGCTCCACACCCAGCGTCGGCCGCCGGTAGCCGCTGACCGCCTCCCGCACGTCGACGAGCGCCTGGCGGCTGACCTGTTCGATGTCGGCGACCTGCTTGGCCGCGTCCTCCGGGCGGTCGGGAAGCATGCGGCCCGCCAGCTCGCTCTTGAGCGTGATGAGCGAGAGCGAGTGCCCCAACAGGTCGTGCAGATCGCGGGCGAGCCGCAGACGCTCCTCGTTGGCCGCCAGATGCGCGATGGTCTCCCGGGCGTCGCGCAGCTCGCGCATGGTGCGCCGCATCTGCGCGACGCCCATCATCGCCGCACCGCCCATCATCGCCGGAAGGAACTCGCCGGCCAGGACCCAGCCGCCGGCGCCCACCAGCTTGCCGAATCCCAGCAGCGACAGCGCCGAGAACGGCACCGCCCACCTCGCGCGCCGGTACGGCAGCAGAATGCCCGTCCCGATCGTCACGTAGACGAACAGCACCAGCCACGGCACCCCGAGCATCAGCGTCAGGACCCCCGCCGTCGTGTACAGCCAGGAGAGAATGGCGACCTGCCACCACGCCAGCGGGTCGCGGGGGCGTCGGCTGAGCACCAGGTAGTAGTACGGGACCAGGAAGGCCGCGAGCCCCAGCCAGCCCAGCGCGGTGGCCAACGGGGTGTGACGCCCGCTGACCAGGTCGCCGACCGTGGATGCCATGTACAGCAGGTAGACCGAGGTCCAGCACAGCTTGATCCACTGCTCCCGCCGGGTCTCCGGCGCGTCCCCCATTCCGAGGCGGGTCTCCCTCACGGTCACGTCCTCACGCCTTGCGGGTGTCCTTGCGGTACAGCCATGCTGCCGCACCTACGAAGATCACGAGATATGCGGCGAGGATCGCCATGTCCTTGACGTGCGGTGCATTGCCGAGCTCGATCGCCTGGCCGAGAGCGGTGTAGGGGTGGGTGGGCAGCCACTTGGCGGTCTCCTGCAGCCAGTGCGGGAAGATCGTGAACGGCATCCACAGGCCGCCGAGTATCGACAGGGCGAAGTAGACGAGCATGGTGAGCGGGCGCACGGCGTCACCGGAGGCCATGTAGCCGATGGCCACGCCCAGGGCCGCGAAGACGAGGCTCCCTGCCCAGATGGAGACCGTGAGCGCGCCCCACTGCCAGGCGTCCAGCCGCACGCCCTTGAAGGCGGCCGCCACTATCTGGACCATCACGATCGAGGGCAGGGTCACCGTGGCCGCCGAGGCGATCTTGGCTATGACGTATCCCCGGCCGGGCAGCGAGGTGAGCCGAAGCTGCCGTACCCACCCCTTCTCGCGCTCCTTGGCGATGCGCTCGCTGTTGCCCATCAGCACCGCCGTCAGGGCGCCGAACGAGGCCATGGCGACCATGTAGTACAGCGGCATGGTCAGGCCGGTGCCGCCTATCGCCGTGTCGTTCTTCGCCGGGCCGGCGATGAGCATGAACAGCGCCGACGGGTAGATCACCGAGAAGAACATGAACCGCTTGTTGCGCACGGTGCGGATGATCTCAAGCTTGACGAGCGTCTTCATCGGGCTGCCTCCTCGGCGGTCGCGGCGTCGGTGATCGCTATGAACGCCTGCTCCAGGCCAAGGCCGGAGACTTCCAGATTGCGGGGGTAGAGACCGAGCCCGTAGATCGCGTGTGTGGTCGCGTCGGCGTCGGTGGACTGGATGCGGACCGTGCGGCCCGAGACGGAGAGCGTGGTGAGGGACGGCAGCCCGCGGAGCGCGGCCTCGTCGATCGGCCCCTCAAGGTCGAAGACGATGCGACGGGCACCGGCCTTCGCCTTGATCTCCGCGGCCGAGCCGTCGGCGAGTATCCGCCCCCGGTGCAGGACGATCACCCGGTCGGCGATGGCGTCGGCTTCTTCGAGGTAGTGCGTGGCGAACAGGACCGTGCGGCCCTGGGCCGCCTGCTCCCGCATCTTCGCCCAGAAGGCCTGGCGGACGGTGACGTCCATGCCGGTGGTCGGTTCGTCGAGGATGATCAGGTCGCTCGCGCCCGCAGTGGCGAGGGCGAAGCGCACCCGCTGCTCCTGGCCTCCGGAGAGCTTGTTGACCATGCGGTCGGCTATGTCCTGGACGCCCGCGCTCTGCATCACCTTCTCGACCGGATAGGCGCGCGGGTGCAGGTCGCAGGCGAGCTTGACCAGCTCGCGGACCTTGACCTCCTCCATCAGGCCGCCGCTCTGCAGCATCGCGCCCACCTTGCCCCTGGCTATGGCACGCGCGGGCGTGGACCCGAAGACCTCGACGGTGCCCGAATCGGCGTTGCGCAGTCCGAGCAGCAGGTCGAGGGTGGTGGACTTGCCCGCGCCGTTCGGCCCGAGCAGTGCCACCGTCTCGCCGGAGTGCAGATTCAGATGGAGCTCCTGGACGGCCTTGACCTGTCCGTAGCTCTTGTTCACGCCCGAGAAGCGGACGACGGGTGTTCCCGTGTCACGTTTTGGCGGCGGCGTGGATGCGGATGTCGGTGCGGCTGTAGCGCTCATGGCATACAGCTTCGCCAACCCGCCCGCCCTCGCGGCAGTGCCGCCCGTCGTGTCCTGGGGATGACATCTGTCATCCCCAGGACGTGACATCCCAGCGGTGGATCCCAGCTGTCGGCGCGCTACTTCGCCACGTTGGGGATCGTCGCGATCTTCGTTGCCGCGGTCTTGCGCAGCTCCGGCATCATCGCCGACGCCACGTCCTGCGGGGTGACCGGCGTCTTGGAGCCGTCGCCGCGCACCAGTAGGACACCGTCGAAGGAGTTGCCGTACAGCTGCTGCAGCACCTGCAGGTCGAAGTGGAGCGTGAGCTGCCCCTGCGCGTCCGGGACGATCGTGAGGATCTTGCTCAGCGACTTCTGCGGGCTGAACGGGACCTCCTTCGTCCCCGCGACCACGGTGATCCTTCCGGACATCGCCGGATCACCGATCGTCATGATCGCCTTTTCGAGCGCGGCCTGCGTGACCTTGGGCTGCTGGACGGTCACCTGAAGCGGCACCGGTTGGTTCTGGCCGGTCTCGGCGCGCTGCGTGTACTCCGCCGTTATCTTCTGCGCGGCGGAGTTCGGATCGACGGCCTGGTAGGGCCTGCCCGGGACGGCGACCGGTTTGCCGTCGACGAACTTGACCATGCCGTCTGAGCCGGAGCCGGAGCCCGTGCCCGCCGTCAGCGTCTGCAGCGCGCTGCCCAGTTTGTCCTGGTCGACGGTGATCGCCGGTGCGACGTCGTGCGTTCCTCCGAAGAGTGAGCTGATCACGGAGATCGGGTTGTAGTCGCGGTGCGCGACCTCGCGGACCGTTTCGTCCGTGTCGATGCCGAGCCCGGCGAGCTGCGGGTCCAACTGCTTGGACTGGTTGCCGACCTCGATCTGCAGCGGTGCGGTGGCCCGGTTGCCCATAGCCGCATCCAGCGCCTTGACCGCGTCGTCCTTGCTCTTCCCGCCGATGTTCGTCCCCAGCACGACGGTGCCGTTGGGAACGTCCGCGTGGTCCATGAGCAGGCCCGCGCCGTAGGCGACAGCGAGCACGCCGACCAGGCCGGCACCCGCCAGCACCAGCTTGGAACGCCCCTTGGACGCCGGCTTGGCGCCCACCCCCCTTCGGGAGGACGAAGCGGAGCCCGCAGCCTGCGGCGTGAGGGGGTTCGCCCCCGGCGGGGGCACCGTGCGCACGCCGCTGATCAGCGTGTCGCCGGAGACGTGCGCCCCCGGGCCGTCGTCGGCAGCCGAGGACATGGACGACGCTGCCGACGCGTTCGGCACCTCGGGCGTCGGACCGGGCATATCAAACATTCTCGGCGCAGCGGGCGCACCCGGCACTCCCGGCACACCCGGCGAACCCAGCGGGCCGGGAGCCGCTGCCGGTGCGTCGGCCGCGGCGTCGGAGAGTGGGCGGAAGGACCCGGTGCCGCCGCTCGGCGGACGGTACCCGGGCCGCGGCGACTCCGTCGGCGTACGCAGCCCGCCCGTCATCGGGCCGACAGTGGGACCGGCGGGCGGCTCCTGCCCGGCCGCGGGTGACGTCTGCGTCGGGAACGGCACGCTGCCGGCCGGCGGCCCGGCGACCGGGCCCTGCTCCTGATCGGACGACGGACCCGTCTCCGGCGGCCACGGCGGAGCCGTGCGGGAGGGCGCCTCCTGCTCGACGGGCCCCGCGGGGTGCGGCACGCCCGCATTCCCGTTCAGGTACGGGATGTTGGGCTGACGCGGGACACCGGCGCCCGGGCCGCCCGTGGCCGACGGCATCCCGCCGGACGACGGGCCCCCGGATTCACCTACCGCACCGGACGATGCGGCTGAGCCGGACGAGCCGGACGCGCTCGGCGGCTTGCGTGGCGCGAACCAGTCGCTGGCGGGAGGCTTTTCCGTACCGCCGCCCGGCGCACCGGCCTCGGCCGCAGCCATACCCGCAGCCGCGCCCGCACTCGCAGCACCGGCAGCGCCCGCGGAACCGACGCCCGGTGGCGGCCAAGGAGCAGGCGCCTGCCCCGAGTCGGCAGAGGGCACCTCCCCCGCAGCACCCGCGCTGCCCTGGCTCTTCGCCGAGCCGTCCTTGCCCTCCGTTACCGGAGTACGCACCACCACCGGCGGAATCGGCCGGGAGCCGGGGATGTTGATCCGGATCCGGGTGGTCAGCGTGGTCTCGGTCTTCGGCCCATCGGGGCGGCGCTCGGCCGCGCCCGCGCTCTCCGCGGCCGCCCCGCTCCCTGCGGGGCCGTCACCGCCGCCCAGCGGATCCTCCTGCGGATGCAGCGACGGATACTGGCGCGTTCCGTACGGCGGGGTCCCGGACGGGTACGCGGCACCGCCGCGCCCCTGGGGTCCTGAGGACGAACTGTCAGTTTCACGGCTCAATGCAGGTTCTCCCGGTTAGCTTCGCCACCCGTCACGGCCATCCGCAGGCGGCTCGCCGGCGCGCACCACCATACTGGCCTGCGCCAGGCAGGGCCCCGGGACCGCCGATCCGAACCGATACCGATGCACGACCGATGCCCCGCCGGCGAGTCAGCTTCCGGGACGCAGCTCTCATCACTGCCCAAGTCGGGCGCCCCGCACACTCGGTGGCGGGCCCGATGGCGAATGACGCTGCACCGTAGCGCAGATCACCCCGGCGGCCATACCACCGAGCAGGAAGATGTACGGGCCGATTTCGGCGGCGAAGAGGAAGTCTCCTTCCGGCCGCGAGACGCTGAGGTACATCACGGTGAGGAACCACGCCACCAGGGGGACCACGGCGCCCAGTCGGCTCTCCATCAGCGTCCTGCCGCCATAGAAGAGCGCAGCCGTACCCACCAGGGCCAGGATCAAACCGCCGGGAAACCAGCCGTCCTGGACAAGCGCACCAGCCACCGCGACGAGACAGCCGAGCACGGCCAAACCGACATATCCGATGGACGAGATGAACGGGCGGTTACGCGACATCGTCACACCCCCAGCCCGGCGAACAGATCGTCCTCACGCGCGTCCGCTCCTCCGCCGGTTCCCGGCGTCCCCCGCACCAACCGGTAGTACTCGGTCGCGAAGACCGGCTGCCCGAGGTCGTTGGAGAGCGCGAAGAACGGCCCGTCCACCGCGATCTGCGTCGCGTGCGCCCGCATCGCCGCCGACTTCCGCTCCGCGTGGGCGCCTGCGTCGATCGCCGCCGTCACCTGAGCGTCGTCCAGGACGCCCGGCACGTCGTCGGCGGTGGCGATCCCCTCGAAGGGGAACGAACGACCGGCCGCCCGCAGCCGGCGGAAGCCCTCCTCGACGACGGAGCGCGGCACGCAGTTCCAGTAGATCTTGGAGATGGTGTGCGGCTCGCCGTCGCCGTGGGCCGGGTCGGCGGCGAGGTCGGCGGCGCGCATCGCGACCTGGTGTGCCTTGATGTGGTCGGGGTGCCCGTAGCCGCCGTTGGTGTCGTAGGTGACGAGCACCTGAGGCTGTACTTCGCGGATTACCTCGACCAGATCCCCCGCCGCCTCGTCCAGGTCGGCCTGCCAGAAGCAGCCCGGCCGCTCGTTCTGCGGAGCGCCCATCATCCCGGAGTCGCGGTAGCGGCCGGGACCGCCGAGGAAGCGGTGGTCGGTCACCCCCAGCTCCTTCATGGCCGCGGCCAGTTCCCCGATCCGGTACTCGCCGAGGATGTCGTCGCGGTCGGCCGCCAGATGGGCGAGGCCGGGCGGGATGACCTCGCCCTCCTCACCGAGCGTGCACGTCACCAGCGTCACCGCAGCGCCCTCGGCGGCGTACTTGGCCATGGTCGCGCCGTTGTTGATCGACTCGTCGTCGGGATGGGCGTGCACGAGCAGCAGACGGCGGAGTCGGTGGTCGGGCGGTTGGCTCATACCACGCAGGGTATGACGTTCCGGCCCGGATCCTGAATCAGCGCGGGTCAGCGCGGGTCAGAACTTGAAGCTGCTGATCATCCCGGCCACGTTCGTCGTCAGCTGGTGGATGGTGGGCGCGATGGAAGAGCTGGCGAGGTAGAAGCCGAGCAGCACGCAGACCAGCGCGTGGCCGCCCTTCAGTCCGGACTTGCGAATGAGAAGGAAGACGACGATCAGCAGCAGCAGCACCGCCGATACCGAAAGTGCCACAGCGGCTCACCTCCACGTACGCAAGGCCGGACCGTGCCGGCAGGTCATTACCCACCTACGCCCGACGATCATAACTTTCCGCGCGACCGCATACGTCGGTGCACGGAAGCACGTGGGGGCGCACGCATGTACGCACCCTCGTCCGCCAGTTGACGCATCGACAGCCCCGACCTGGGAGTAAGAGCGCGGCGGGCCGGCACATGCCGCCGGCCTCATGCGTACACGCCCTCGGAAGCGGGGCCGCGAGCCGTCCGAAACCGTCCGGCATGTGGGATCGCCAGGGATCACACGTGCGATCTTTGGCCACGCCCGTTTGCGGGTAACAGGCGCGCGTCGTCCCCGCGGGCAATCGCGCTCCGGACGAATACGCTCGGCGCCATGAGCGATCACGAGCAGCAGCCTCACGACGACGGCGACCACGAGCACGTGTCCTTCCCCCAGCAGTACGCCCGCACCCAGCGGTTCACGCTCGGTGCCCCCCGTACCTTCTCGGCCTCACCCGACGGCGAGCGCGTCGCCTTCCTGCGCTCCGCTTCCGGGACCGACCGGGCCACCATGCTGTGGGTGCTCGACGTCGGCTCCGGTACGGAACGCATCGCCGCCGACCCCCGCGTACTGCTCGCCGGTGCCGAGGAGGAGCTGACGGCCGAGGAACGGGCGCGGCGCGAGCGCAGCCGCGAGGGCTCTGCCGGTGTGGTCGGCTACGCCACCGACGACGCCGTGGAGTTGGCGGCGTTTGCGCTGTCGGGGCGGCTCTTCACCGCCGAGCTGCGGGCCGGCACCACCCGCGAACTGCCCGTGCCGGGGCCGGTGACCGACCCCCGTCCCTCCCCCGACGGCCGCCGCATCGCCTATGTGGCGACGGGCGCGCTGCGCGTCGTCGACGCTGACGGTACCGGTGACCGCCCGCTCGCCGAGCCGGCGGGCGAGCACGAGAGCTGGGGCCTGGCCGAGTTCATCGCCGCCGAGGAGATGGGCCGCTCCCGCGGCTTCTGGTGGTCGCCGGAGGGCGACCGGCTGCTGGCGGCCCGGGTCGACGACGCGCCGGTGCGGCGCTGGTGGATCTCCGATCCGGCCAACCCGGACCAGGAGCCTGCCGAGGTGGCGTACCCGGCGGCCGGCACGCCGAACGCGGATGTCTCGCTCGCCCTGATCGGTCTGGACGGCTCGCACACCGCGGTCGAATGGGACCGCGAGCGCTATCCGTATCTCGCGCGCGTCCACTGGTCCGCGGCCGGGCCTCCGCTGATTCTCGTCCAGGCGCGCGACCAGCGCAGCCAGGTGTGCCTGTCGGTGAACGCCGGGACGGGGGCGACGACTCCGCTGCACGCGGACGAGGATCCGGTATGGCTGGACCTGTTCTCGGGGGTGCCGGCCTGGACGCCCGACCGGCGTCTGGTGCGCATCGAGGACAAGGGCGGGGCGCGGGTGGTCGTGGTCGGCGACCGTCCGCTGACCGGAGCGCAGTTGCATGTGCGGGCGGTACTCGACGTCGCGGACGAGGACGTGCTCGTCGCCGCCTCCGCCGGGCCCGAGGCGGACGATCCGGGCACGGGCGAGGTGCACGTCTACCGGGTGAGCGCACAGGGGGCGTTCCGCCTCTCCGAGGAGCCCGGTTGTCACTCGGCCGTGCGTGGCGGGCCGTTGACGGTGCTCGCCTCCGCGGTGCCGGGCCGTCCGGGGGCGGTGGTCCGCGTACTGCGGGAGGGCAAGCCGGTCGCCGAGATCGCCTCGTATGCGCAGACCCCCGTGATCACGGCGCGGCCGCGGCTGGTGGAGGCGGGCGAGCGGCGCATCCCGGCCGCGGTGCTGCTCCCGTCCGGCTACCGGGAGGGGGACGGTCCGCTCCCGGTGCTCATGGATCCCTACGGTGGCCCGCACGGCCAGCGCGTCGTGGCCGCGCACAATCCGCATCTGACCTCGCAGTGGTTCGCCGACCAGGGGTTCGCGGTGGTCGTGGCGGACGGCCGCGGCACGCCCGGCCGCTCCCCGGCGTGGGAGAAGGCCGTGGCGGGGAACTTCGCCGGGGCCACGCTGGAGGACCAGGTCGACGCGCTGCATGCGCTGGCCGATGGGTATCCGCTGGACCTCACGCGGGTGGGTATTCGCGGCTGGTCGTACGGCGGCTATCTGGCGGCTCTCGCAGTGTTGCGGCGGCCGGATGTGTTCCACGCGGGCGTGGCGGGGGCGCCCGTCACCGACTGGCGTCTGTACGACACCCACTACACGGAGCGTTATCTGGGCGATCCGTCTCAGTCACCGGAGGTCTATACCGCCAACTCGCTCGTCGAGGGCGGTGAGTTGTCGGGCGCCACCGTTCCCGCCCGCCCGCTGATGATCATCCACGGCCTCGCGGACGACAACGTCGTCGCAGCCCATACGCTGCGGCTTTCCTCCGCGCTGCTGGCCGCGGGACGGCCGCATGAGGTGCTTCCGCTCTCCGGCGTCACGCACATGACGCCTCAGGAACAGGTCGCGGAAAACCTGTTGCTGCTGCAGGTGGCATTCCTGAGGCGTTCACTGGGAGTGGCGTAGCAGTCGGATGCACGACTGAATGCACGCGGAAAAACGGAAGGCCGCCGGGCGGACCTCCGCAAGTCCCGCCATTAGAGCACCACTCACAGTGGTGGCACAACTGGCACAGAGATTCGCGGCGCGCATACGCACCGGAATTTGACCGGTCAACAACTCGACAGCTACATGTCGGCCCGCGCCGGGTGCCACCCACTCCACCAGGGCGCCGCTGCACCGATGCCCGGTTTGCTGCCCCTTGATACGGTGCATGCAAGACCAGAGCGGGCCGGATGCCCGAGTGTCCGGATTACAGACCCTCAAACGGGTGACACCTCCTCAAACATCCTCAGATGTCACCACTTTGGGTGGTGACAAGGACTGGCAATCGGTCAAGTCATCCATTACATAAAGCCGAGCGTTATCAATCTTTAATCGATGGTGTGTCGACATGATCTGTGCATATCAGCAAGATGAGTCGCCAAGCCGTTGGAACCAAACTCTTGCGCCAGACCACCCCGCGGACGAGAACTTTCGCCATCGGATCGCGTCCGCCCGGGTCTGCGCTGCGGACCGGTCCGGCCGGTGGGGAGATCGATGCCACCGCCGGGCGAGCACGAGCGGCAGTCAACAGGCGACCTGTCATCTTGAGAAGTGGGGAAACTGATGAGAAGCGGGAAAGAACGGGTCATCGGGGGGATGGCGGTTCTCGCCGCCGGCGCACTGGCCCTCTCCGGGTGCAGCAGCAGTTCCGGGTCCTCCGCGGCTGGTACGGCCGCCACGGCCTACTCCTACGGGAGCATCCCCGCCGCCTCGTCGAGCGTGAAGCAGGGCGGGGTGCTACATGTCCCCGAATACCCCGGTTCGGCGCCCAACTGGATCTTCCCGATCACCCCGTCCGCCAACTCGTCCGTGTACGACATCGACCAGTTCCAGTACCTGAGCTGGCGGACACTGCTCTGGTCGCCCAAGGGGTCCAGCCCGGAGTGGGACTGGTCCCGCTCGATGACCGACGGCAAGCCGACCGTTTCCAACGGCGGCAAGACCTTCACCATCAAGCTCAACGGCAAGTACACCTGGAGCGACGGGACCAAGGTCTCGGCCAAGGACGTGCTGTTCTGGTTCGACGTCTACAAAGCCGCGCTGAAGGAGAACCCCTCGAACTCCGGGAACTACGTCCCCGGCCAGTTCCCGGACAACGTCACCTCCGCCACAGCCGTGGACGACCAGACCGTGTCCTTCACCTTCGACAAGGTCTACAACCCAGACTGGTTGATGGGTACGGCGTTCGCCCTGATCGTGCCAATGCCCGCCCATGCCTGGAGCAAGACCTCCGCCAACGGCCCCGTGGTCGACTACACCAACCCGTCGAACGCCAAGGCCATCTACGACTACCTCGCCGCCCAGTCGAAGGATCTGTCCACCTACGGCACCAACCCGCTGTGGCAGGTCGTGGACGGACCGTACAAGATCAAGTCATACAACACCTCCACCGGTGCAGCTGACTTCGCGGCCAACACCACCTACACCGGCGAGGGCAAGCCGAACATCTCCGAGGTGGATCTGCTCTCGTACACCTCTCCGACCTCTGAGTTCAACGATCTGCTCAGCGGCAAGCTCGACTTCGGCTACGTCGACACAGAGGACTGGCCACAGCTCAACAGGCTCAAGACCAAGAACTTCAACCTCTACGGCCTGCCCACCTTCGCGTTCAACGACATGTACTTCAACTTCAAGGACGCGACCGGCGGCTTCGACAAGGCCGTCAACCAGCTCTACATCCGCCAGGCCTTCGCCCACCTGCAGGACGAGGACGCCGAGATCAAAGGCATCTTCCAGAACAAGGCAGCGCCCGCGTACGGCCCGCTCGGCGTGGTGCCCAAGTCGCCGTACACCCCGGCCAACGCGCTGAAGAACCCGTTCCCGTTCTCCGTCGACACCGCCAAGCAGTTGCTGACCGGCCACGGCTGGACGGTCGTCCCCAACGGCACCACCACATGCACCAACCCGGGCACAGGCGCCAACCAGTGCGGTGCGGGTATCGCCAAGGGGCAGAACCTGGACTTCACGTTCTACTACGCGACCACCCCGAAGGTCATCGGGCAGGAGGTCACGGCCTTCGCTGCCAACCTCAAGCAGATCGGCATCAACGCCACCCTGAAGACCGACACATTCAACAACGTGTACTCCCAGGAAGACGACGCCTCCAACCCGAAGAACGACAACAACTGGGGCATGGCCGACTTCGGCGGCTTCACCCAGGACATCTACCCCACGACCGACAGTCTCTTCAACACCACCGGCACGTACAACGAGGGGGGCTTCTCCGACAAGACGATCGACGCCCTCACCAACAACTCGATGTACTCGCCCAACTCCAGCGCGCTGACTGCCGAGATCAATGGAGTGGACGCAGCCCTACCGGCCATCTTCCAGCCCAACCCGGACACCATTGTCGCCTGGAGCCCCAAGCTCTCTGGCTCCCCTGACGCCTTCGCAGCGACCACCCAGACAATGCTCAACCCGGAGGACTGGTACTTCACCAAGTAGTCCGGAAGCCCGCACCGCGTCAGCCCGGCCCGCTCAGCTCCGCTCAGCGAAGCCGGGCGGGCCTGCGCGGTAACCGGGTATTCCCCAAAAGCAACCAATCCTCCCACACGCATAACGCTATGAAGCAGGAGATCCGGATATGGCCGGCTATCTCATCAAACGCCTGGCCACGGCCATCGTCGTGGTCTTCGGCATCACCCTCGTGACGTTCTTGATGCTGCACATCGTCGCTCCGTCACCGGGTCAGACCGTGCTCGGGCCCAAGGCCTCACAGGCAGCCATCCGCGCCTACAACCACGCGAACGGATTCGACCGCCCGTGGTACGAGCAGTTCGGTACGTACCTGAACCATGTACTGCACGGCAACTTCGGCTGGTCCTACAAGACCAACCAGTCCGTCAACGCGATCTTCGCCGAGAAGGCTCCGCTCAGCGCCTTCCTTTCCGGAGTCTCCCTCATCGTGGCAGTGGCCATCGCCATGCCGCTCGGGATCTACCAGGCGGTCAAGCGCAACAGCATCGGCGACATCACCGCGACCACGCTCGCCTTCGTCCTGTACTCGATGCCGGTCTTCATGGTCGCCCTGCTCATGATCCAGGTCTTCGCCCTCAGTCTGGGATGGGTCGACCCCAACGTCTCGCAGGACCAGTCGCTCAGCGGCGCGTTGAACGACTGGAAGGACCTGATCCTGCCGATCGCCGCGCTCGCCACGACCGCCGTCGCCTCGTACTCCCGCTACCAGCGATCGTCGTCCCTCGACGTTCTCGCCCAGGACTTCATCAAGGTCGCCAGGGCCAAGGGGCTCTCGAATCGCCTGGTCTACTCGCGCCATCTGATCCGCAACGCTTCCCTGCCGATGATCACGCTCATCGGGCTCTCCCTGCCCGCGCTGATCGCCGGCAATGTGCTGATCGAATACGCTTTCAACATCAACGGGCTCGGGCTGCTCTTCGTCAACAGCCTCCAGAACGACGACTACAACGTCCTGCTCGGCTACACGCTGCTGACGGCCGTCCTCACCGTCGTCGGCAACCTCATCGCCGACCTCGCGCTCACCGTCTCCGACCCGCGGATCAGGCTGGTGTGACCCATGACCCGACTGATGCACCCCGCACCCATCGGCCCGACGGAGGAGTCGAAGTGACCACAGTCATCGAGCCCATCCCGGCCGGCCCCGGCGGTCCCGGGTCCGGCCCCGCCTCCTCCGACGCCGGTGACTTGAGCACCGTCACCACCGTCGGCTGGAAGCTCACGCTCCGGGAGTTCATGAGCAACAAGCTGGCTGTCGCCGGCGTGGCGATCCTCGTGTTCTTTATCGCCTTCTGCTTCCTGGGGCCGCTGGTCTACCACACCAACCAGATCGACACCGACCTGCTCAACACTAATCAGGCACCCAGCGGCAGCAATCCGCTGGGCACCGACACCAACGGCTTCGACGTGCTCGGGCGCCTCATGCTCGGCGGCCAGACGTCGCTGGAGATCGGCTTCATCGCGGCCGTCATCGCCACCATCATCGGCACGCTCTGGGGGGCTGTCGCCGGACTCATCGGCGGACTGATCGACGCCGCCCTGATGCGCGTCGTCGACATCCTGCTCTCCATCCCCTTCCTTCTGGTCGTCCTGATCGTCGCCCACCGCTACGGCTCCAACATCTGGAACCTCAGCCTGATCCTGGGTGTCTTTTCCTGGCTGGTGCCGGCGCGTCTCGTCCGCGGCGAGGTGCTCACCCTGCGCGTCCGCGACTTCGTCTCCGCCGCACGCACGATGGGTGGCTCCCGCACTCACCTGATCTTCCGTCATCTCATCCCGAACGCGATGGGGACGGTGATCGTCAACATCACCTTCCAGATCGCCGACGCCATCCTCGCCCTCGCCGCCCTCGGCTATCTGAACTTCGGCGTCCACTACCCCGACACCGACTGGGGCTCGCAGATCTCCGACGCCCAGGACGCACTCTCCAACGGCTACTGGTGGCTGGTCTTCCCGGTCGGCGCCGCGCTGGTGCTGGTCGTGATGGCGTTCAACCTGATCGGTGATGGCCTCCGCGACGCCGTCGACGTCCGACTGCGCAAGCGCTGATGGCCGAGACAGCGACGGAATCGAGGAAGACGATGGCTCCCCTGCTCGAGGTCTCGAACCTCTCCACTCACATTCAGCTGTCCCGGTCGACGGTCCGCGCGGTCGAGGACGTCTCCTTCCACCTCGAAGCGGGCGAGACGCTCGGCCTGGTGGGAGAGTCCGGCTGCGGCAAGTCGATGACGGGCCTGTCCCTCATGGGGCTGCTGCCCCCGGGCGGCCGACTGCTCGACGAATCCTCCATCCGGCTCGACGGACGCGAGCTGGTCGGACTGCCGGACAGCGAACTGCGCAAGATCCGCGGCAACGAGATCGCCATGGTCTTCCAGGACCCGATGTCATCCCTGGACCCGACCAAGACGATCGGCTACCAGGTGGCCGAGCCGGTCCGGCTGCACCGCGGCGCGGACAAGGCGCAGGCACTCGAACGCGCCACCGAGGTTCTCGCCCTGGTCGGCCTGCCCAGGCCGAAGGAGCGGCTGAACGACTATCCGCACCACCTCTCCGGGGGCCTGCGCCAGCGCGTGATGATCGCGATGGCGCTCGCCTGCGAGCCGAAGGTGCTCATCGCCGACGAGCCGACGACGGCGCTCGACGTGACGATCCAGGCACAGATCCTCACCCTGCTCGCCGACCTCAAGGACCGGCTCGGCATGGCGATGATCCTGATCACCCATGACATGGGGGTGGTCGCGGGGCACGCGGACCGCATCAATGTCATGTACGCGGGCCGGATCGCCGAGACGACGGAGACCGGCAAGCTGTTCTCCGAGATGCGGCACCCCTATACCCAGGGGCTGCTGGCCTCCATTCCGCGCCTCGCCCAGGACAACGCGCAAAAGCTCTACACCGTGCCCGGTCTGCCGCCGGACCTGTCCGACCCTCCGGCCGGCTGCCGCTTCGCCGCGCGGTGCACCTATGCGACGGACCGGTGCCGGGAGGAGGAGCCGGAGCTGGTCGGCTCCGAGGAAGATCACCGGTTCGCCTGCTGGCACCCCGTGGACGGGCCGCTGGACCTCACCGTCCCCACGGTCGCTTCGGCGCCGTCCGAGGACGAGGCCGAAGCCGATGCGCAGGCAGAGCCCGCGACGGAAACCGACGCCGAGCCGGAGGCCGATCCGGCAGCTGCGCCCGTCGCCACGGTCACGACGCGCGCCCAACCGGAGCCCGCCTCACATCCGCTGCTCGAGGTCACCGATCTGGCCAAGGAGTTCCCGATCGCCTCGGGACTGTTCCGACGGTCGCAGCTGAGCCTCAAGGCCGTCTCCGGCGTCTCCCTCACCCTCGGTCCCGGCCAGACCTTCGGCCTGGTCGGCGAGTCCGGCTGCGGCAAGACCACACTCGGCCGGATGATCGTGGGCCTGGAGAAGCCGACCAGCGGCACGGTCACCCTGGAGGGCCGCGAGATCGCCTCGATGCGGGAGCGCGAGCTGCGCCGCTTCCGCCGCGATCTGCAGATGATGTTCCAGGACCCGTACTCCTCGCTCGACCCGCGCATGCGCGTGGAGGCGATCCTCCGCGAGCCGCTGCGGATCCAGGGGATGGGTTCCGGCAAAGAGCAGCTGGACCGGGTGACCGAGCTACTGGGCGAGGTCGGCCTGCCGAAGAGCGCGCTGGAGCGGTTCCCGCACGAGTTCTCCGGCGGTCAGCGCCAGCGCATCGGCCTTGCCCGTGCGCTCACCCTCAACCCCAAGGTGATCGTCGCCGACGAACCGGTCTCGGCCCTCGACGTCTCCATCCGCGCGCAGGTGCTCAACCTGATGAAGCGGCTGCAGGCCGCCCACGACCTCTCCTATGTGGTGATCTCGCACGACCTCGCCGTGGTGAAGTACCTGGCGGACCGGATCGGCGTGATGTACCTCGGCAAGATGGTCGAGCTCGGCAGCGGCCAGGACATCTACGAGCGGCCGGCGCACCCGTATACCGCGGGCCTGCTGGAGGCGATTCCGGTCCCGGAGCCGGAGGTCGAGCGCGGCAAGCGCGGCGGCGGCATCAAGGGTGAGCTGCCCAGCCCGGTGGACCCGCCGTCAGGGTGCCGCTTCCGTACCCGCTGCCCGTTCGCGCAGGAACAATGCGCCGTCGAGGAGCCGAAGATGCGTGTCTTCGGGGACGGCCACGTGGCCGCGTGCCACTTCCCGTTGCAGGCGCCGGTGGTTGATGCGAAGCCGTCGGCGCCAACCGCCGAATCAGCAGGTACGTCGGGGGGAGAGGCAGCGGCTGCGCGATAGCGGGCGACGTCGGGAGGGCCCGGAGCATCCGGCCCTCCCGCTCCCTTGGACTGCGCCGCGCGATGGTCTACACCATCGAGGCGATGCCCAGCGCCAACAACGACCAGGCGTGCTTCACCGCCGCCCTGCAGGCAGCCCCTCACGACGCGACCTGCGGCTGCTGGCCGCAGGATCCGGCCCGGTCACGCGCGTTTGCGGGGAGACGGACGTTCGCATCAGCCACGGGCTGCACTGCTTTCACTCAGCCCCTGAGCGTACGGGGACGCACCCCTACGCACGCGTGTGGGTCCGCACTCCCCAACGTGCCCCATCCTCCGTCGGCCACTGCTGAGCGGGATGCCGCACCCGCACGGAGCCCAGGTGCATCGCTGACCGGCGTTCTTCTGGGCGTTCCCATGTCACCGATCAAGCCACGGAGAGGCTGGCGCAAGCCTCAAGCACGCTCCTGGACGGGGCTAGCACAGGCCGCCACGCAGGCTGATTTCTTTCCCCGTCTTCCCCTGTTGTTCTTCCTCGGGACGATTGCCGGAAGGTCAGAGGGGAAACGCTCTGCATAGATCTCTTCACTATGGGCTGACGACGCCTCACACAGCACCTTTTACAACGGCGGCCCATTGGCGATCAAGGTTGCAGTGTAAACAATTGGCCAAGTCACCACTGGTCGGGGTGGCAAAGGATATTTGCTAGAAAAACAACTTAAAACGGACTACAGGAGCGGGATCAAGCGCACCCCAAATACGGACAATAGCCGCAGTCATTCACAAGCTGCGAATCTCGCCTGATCTCATTCCGGTCTCAGCCTGCCTACGTCTCTTGAGCGCTGAAATGACTCATGCGTAGAGTCCCCTCACCGCGTAGCGCCATGAACAACTGATCTCACTCCCGGGGATGTCCGCACGATGACCCAGCAACCCCAACCGATCGACGCCACCCGCGAGACCCCTTCGCCGGCTGACGAATCGGCAGAAGCGCCGCAGAGCCCGCAGCCTGCGGGCGGCGCCCCGGCTATCGCAGGCCGTTCCCCGGGCCGGATGGCGTGGGAGCGAATGAAGCGCGACCGCGTGACGTTGATCTGCCTAGGCGTCACTGTCGCATTCATTTTGATAGCAATATGCGCCCCCTTGCTTGCGAAAGTGGGTGGCTGGGGACCGATCACCGCAGATTCCAAGGCGATCAACCCGGACACGGGTAACTATCCGTACGGATCGTTCGGCGGCATCAGCGCCAAGCACCTGCTCGGCGTGGAGCCGGGCACCGGGTACGACATCTTCGCCCGCGTCGTCTACGGCCTGCGTACCTCGCTTGAGGTCGCCCTGAGCGCCGCGGTCATCTCCACCGTGGTCGGCACCGTGGTCGGCCTGGCCGCCGGCTACTTCGGTGGCAAGCTCGACCAGATCCTGTCGCGCATCATGGACATCGTCCTGGCCTTCCCGCAGCTGCTGTTCCTCATCGCACTGACCCCGGTCATCGAAAACGCGCTGCAGACCAACGCCCACGGCGGCACTAACGAGAACCTGCGGCTGCTCGTTCTGATCATCAACATCTCCGTGTTCGCGTGGGCCTACACAGCGCGCCTGGTACGCGGCCAGGTGCTCTCCCTGCGCGGGCGCGAGTTCATCGAAGCGGCGAAGATCATGGGCGCGGGCCGGAGGCACATCCTCTTCCGGCAGCTGCTGCCCAATCTCTGGGCGCCGATCCTGATCTCGTTCGCGCTGGCCGTGCCGCAGAACATCGCCACCGAGGCGTCGCTGTCGTTCCTCGGCGTCGGTGTCGTCCCACCGAACCCCGACTGGGGCGCCATGCTCTCCACCGCTGCCGAGTTCTTCATCAACGACCCGGCCTACCTGTTCATCCCCGGCATCCTGCTGCTGATCCTCGTCTTGGCCCTCAACCTCTTCGGCGATGGCGTGCGAGATGCACTCGACCCACGCGCGAACCGCAGCTGACGCGCGCCCCCTCCGTCGGTCGCGCGGCGTGTTCCATCCCGGTGCACGTCCGAACCGAGAAATACAAGAAGGAGCACTCCCCATGATGCGCAGGACGCGCACGACCGCCCTCACGGCGGCCGCGATCGCGCTTGCCCTGGGCGCCACCGCCTGCGGTGGGTCCTCAGGCAGCGGCCAGGCAACCAAGGGTGGCACCCTCATTTACTACGCGCCCAGCGACTTCGACCACATCGACCCTCAGCGCACGTACACGACTGAGGGTCAGGAGATGGACAACTCCATCATCCGGACGCTCACCGGCTGGGACGAGCCGGTCGACGGCTCCAAGCCGAAGCTGGTCGGCGACCTCGCGACCGACACCGGCGAGGCCAGCCAAAATGACACGGTGTGGACGTTCCACATCCGTCCGGGCATCAAGTATCAGGATGGCACCACCGTCACCTCGTACGACGTCAAGTATGGCGTGGAGCGCCAGTTCTCCCCCGACATCAACGGTGGCCCGCCCTACGCGAGCGAGTGGCTGGTCGGCGGTGCCAATTACACCGGGCCGTACCAGGGCAAGTCGCTGGACTCCATCCAGACGCCTGACGCATCTACGATCGTCTTCCACCTCAACCAGCCGGTCTACGACTTCAACGAGACCACCGCCATGTCCGGCTGGTCCGCTGTGCCCAAGGCGAAGGACACCGGCTCCAGCTACGACCAGCACGTCTGGGCCGACGGCCCGTACCAGATTCAGTCCTACACGAAGAACAAGGAACTGATCCTGGTCAAGAACAAGTACTGGTCGAAGTCGACGGACCCCATCCGCGACCAGAACGTCAACGAGATCGACGTGAAGATGGGGCTGAGCCACTCCGCCATCGACCAGTTGATCGCGTCCGATGGCCCCTCGGCGCAGAACGCCCTCCAGGAGTACCCGCTCGACGGAGCGGACCTGAGCCAGATGGCCAACAACCCGGCTGTGAAGTCGCGTTATCACATCATCAAGTCGCCGGGCATCTCCTACCTCGCCCTGAACGTCAACACCATCAAGGACATCAGGGTCCGCGAGGCGATCGAGTACGCGGTCAACAAGCAGAACGCCCGTGGTGCCTTCGGCGGTTCAGTGTATGGCGACTACGCCACCACCATGCTGGCCCCGGGTGTGGAGGGCCACAAGGACTTCAGCCTCTACACCAGCAACCCCATGGGCGACCTGACTCAGGCTAAGTCGCTCATGCAGCAGGCCGGCAACCCCAAGCTGACGCTGTCCCTGGCCGTGGAGAACTCCACCTTCCAGGAGAACTTCGCCGACGGCATCAAGAACGACCTCGGCAAGATCGGCATCAACGTCAACATCACGCCGGTCGACCAGAGCACCTACTTCTCCACGCTGGACAACACCAAGAACCAGTACGACATGGCGTGGATGGACTGGATCCCGGACTGGCCGAACCCCAGCACCGTGCTTCCCGTTCTCTTCGACGGCCGCCAGATCGCGAAGCTTCCGCAGTCGAACCAGGACATCTCATACCTGAACGACCCGGCGGTCAACTCGGCGATCGACGCTGCCGCGAAGATCACCAACCCGGCCCAGGCCGACGCCGCCTACGGCAACCTGGACGAGCAGATTCTCAAGGACGCCTCCGTCGTGCCGCTGTTCTACATGAACTTCAGCGACATGACCGGCTCCAAGGTCGGCGGCATCGTCCCCGACCCGGTCGAGGCCGAGCTCAACCTGGCCCACGTGTACGTCAAGCAATAGTGCCGGTGGTCGCCGCGACCCGGTGACCGCGCCGCACAACACAGCCCCGCCGGCGGCCACGCCGCCGGCGGGGCACTCCGCCACCATCGTCACCCGAGCGCAGGTCACACCCCGCCGGTCCACCGCGAGAGGGAGGCAGACCAGGCTTCACGCCAGGTCTTAGCACCGCATGTTTCGTTATCTGATCCGACGCCTACTGGCCGCGGCCGTCGTCATCGTGGTGATCAGCCTGATCACCTTCGTCATCTTCTTTGCGCTGCCGTCGAACCCCGCGCTGCTCGCGTGCGGTAAGACGTGCAGCCCCTCCCGGCTCGCGGAGATCAAGCACTCGCTGGGGCTCGACCAGAGCCTGGCCACTCAGTACTGGAACTTCGCCAAGGGAATCGTCGCCGGACGGACCTTCGGCGACAACAGCGTGGTGGTCCAGTGCAGCGCCCCCTGCCTGGGCATCTCCTTCGCCTCCGACACCCCGGTTTTCCAGACCCTGATGCAGGACTTCCCCGTCGACCTCTCCCTGGCCCTGGGCTCCGCGGTGATCTTCCTCATCGTCGGCGTCGGCCTCGGTGTGCTGGCCGCCGTGCGCAAGGGACGGCTCGCCGACAAGCTCTCGGTGGGCTTCGCCCTGTTGGGCGTCTCGCTGATGCCCTTCTTCCTCGGCCTGGTACTCCTGTGGGCCTTCGTGGACAAGTGGCAGCTGCTTCCGGCCCCCGGCTACACCCCGATCACCCAGGACCCGGTCGCCTGGTTCGAGGGGCTGATCCTCCCCTGGGCCACGCTGGTCATCCTCTTCCTCGCTATGTACACCCGGCTGTCGCGCTCGTCGATGCTGGAGGTGCTCAGTGAGGACTACATCCGCACCGCCCGGGCCAAGGGCCTCCCCCGCCGCACAGTGATCCTCAAGCATGGGCTGCGGGCCGCGATCACCCCGATCGTGACGATCTTCGGCATGGACTTCGGCTACCTGATCGGTGGTACTGCCGTCATCACCGAGAGCGTGTTCGGCCTCAACGGCATCGGCAAGCTCGCGGTCGACTCGGTGACCAACTTCGACCTGCCGACCATCCTGGCCACCACGCTCTTCGCGGCGGTGGCGATCGTCCTCGCAAACGTCGTGGTCGACATCGTCTACGGCCTCATCGACCCCCGCGTCCGCCTCGCATAACTGCTGTGCCATCCCGGGGAAAACCCCCGGGCCCCTGGCCGGAAACCAAGGAAGTACCCAGTGGCCATCGAACTCTCGCCGCAGACCGCGGACGGCACCGTCCCCTCCACCTTCCTCGACGTCCGGGACTTGCGCGTGCACTTCCCCACCGAGGACGGCCTCGTCAAGTCAGTAGACGGTGTCTCCTTCGCCTTGGAGAAGGGCAAGACGCTCGGTATCGTCGGCGAGTCCGGCTCCGGCAAGTCCGTCACCAGCCTCGCCCTGCTCGGCCTGCACAAGGGAACGCGTGCCCAGGTCTCCGGGGAGGTCTGGCTCGACGGCAACGAGCTGGTCGGACTCTCGGAGGCCGAGATGCGCGCGCTGCGCGGCGAGAAGGTCTCCATGATCTTCCAGGACCCACTCTCCGCTCTGCACCCCTTTTACACGGTCGGCAACCAGATCGCCGAGGCCTACATGGTGCACCACAAGGTCTCCAAGAAGGAGGCCAAGGAGCGCGCCGTCGAGATGCTCAAGAGGGTGGGCATCCCGCAGCCCGATCGCCGGGTCAGCGACTACCCGCACCAGTTCTCGGGCGGTATGCGGCAACGCGCCATGATCGCCATGTCACTGGTGTGCAACCCCGAGCTGCTCATCGCGGACGAACCGACGACCGCTCTCGACGTGACCGTCCAGGCGCAGATCCTCGACCTCATCGCCGACCTGCAGGAGGAGTACGGCTCCGCGGTCATCATCATCACCCACGACCTGGGCGTCGTCTCGCAGGTTGCTGACGACATCCTTGTGATGTACGGGGGCCGTCGCATCGAGTACGGATCGGCCCGGGAGGTCCTCAAGCATCCCGAGCACCCCTACACCTGGGGTCTGCTCCAGTCGATGCCCAGCCTCACTGGGGACGTCCACGCGAAGCTCAACCCCATCAAGGGCACCCCGCCAAGCCTGATCAATCTGCCAAGCGGCTGCGCCTTCAACCCGCGGTGCGCCTTCAAGGACCGCGTCCCCGACGGGCGCTGCACCACGGAGCGTCCCGAACTGCGGCCCATGGCGGGCAATGAGAAGCACATCGCGGCCTGCCACCTCGCGGATGAGGAGAAGGCCGAGATCCGCGGCACCCGCGACAAGACCGACCGGCTCGCGAAGTGACGACGGCGGACGAACAGGAGCATGGCGTGAGCACCACCGAGTCCATTCCCGAGCAGAAGCCGGCATCCGCCGCGCAGTCCGGCGGCGGGGAGAACCTGCTGGAGGTCAATGGCCTCCAGATGCACTTCCCGATCCGTCAGGGCATCCTCTTCCAGCGGCAGATCGGCGCGGTCCGGGCAGTCGACGGCATCGACTTCGCCGTGAAACCGGGCGAGTCGCTCGGCCTCGTCGGCGAGTCCGGCTGCGGCAAGTCGACGACCGGGCGTCTGGTGACGAGGCTGCTGGAGCCGACCGCCGGCTCCATCCGGTTCGACGGCGAGGACATCACCCACAAGCCGGTCACCAAGATGCGCACGGCCCGGCAGCAGCTGCAGATGATCTTCCAGGACCCGTACTCGTCGCTCAACCCGCGACACACGGTTGGCACGATCATCGAGACGCCGATGCGGCTCAACGGCATCAACCCGGAGCAGGGGCACAAGAAGCGCGCCCAGGAACTGCTGGAAATCGTCGGTCTCAACCCGGAGCACTACAACCGCTACCCCAACGAGTTCTCCGGCGGCCAGCGGCAGCGCATCGGCATCGCCCGCGCCCTGGCGCTGAAGCCGAAGCTGATCGTCGCCGACGAGCCGGTCTCGGCGCTGGACGTCTCCATCCAGGCCCAGGTGGTGAACCTGCTGCAGTCTCTGCAGGAGGAGATGGGCATCGCGTTCCTGTTTATCGCCCACGACCTGGCCGTCGTGCGCCACTTCTCTCAGCGCGTCGCGGTGATGTACCTCGGCAAGATCGTCGAGGTCGGCAACCGCGAGGACATCTACGCGCGCCCGCGCCACCCGTACACCCACGCGCTGCTCTCCGCCGTGCCCGAGGCCGACCCGGACGGCGGCGACCGCGAGCGGATCCGACTCGCCGGCGACGTGCCGTCGCCGATCAACCCGCCGTCCGGCTGCCGCTTCCGCACCCGGTGCTGGAAGGCGCAGGAGAAGTGCGCAACGGAGGAGCCGCCGCTGGTGCAGATCTCGGGGAACAGCGCGGGTCACCTGACGGCGTGCCACTTCCCGGAGGAGCCGTCGATCACGTCGCGCGATGAGGACGTTGTCCTGGACCCGGCGCTCGCCGCGCTGGAGGAATCTGCGGGCAGCGGAGCTGCGGCCGAGTCCTCGACGGGCGAGGCGGACAAGGCAGCCACCCCGGAGAAGTCGGAGAAGGCGACCGACAAGGACTGAGAGCCCGCCTGCGCGGTAGCAGAGCCATCGGCCGGGGTGCACATGTGTGCACCCCGGCCGATGGCGTGCCTGCCTCTGTGTAGGCCGAAAGTCGGCTGTGCGGATCTATCAACCGAAGACAAGCAATTGGCAAAGGTGGGCAAGAGCGCGTCGGCCGTTCTACAGCACCCCCACCGGCCCGGCCACACGCTGTTGGGCACAACATGTTCGTATGTCGGCGGTGCGACACAGAAGTTGCTGCACTGTAAACCCAACGGATTCCAGGTTATGGGAATTCGCCCCCTCCATCGGGGCACGTCAAGCACGACGGCATAGCAATTTGCAAAACTTCTGCCTAAGAAGGTGACGGACTTCACATCCACCCTCGCCAGCCTCTTGACTCAACGATGAGTCCATTGCGAAAGTCCCGTCAAACCAAGGCAATACAGAGGCTGCACCGATCCGCCGTGCGCGGGGATGGAGCCACCATGTCGAGTTCCACCCAGGCAACTGCAGGGAATGATCAAATCCCTGAGGGCCCGTCGGCTGACACCGCCGCTGTGCCGTTGGAAATCATCGGGCGCTCCCCGCGGCAGTTGGCCTGGCTCCGCTTCAAGCGGGATAGGACCGGCGTCATCTGTGCGGGCATCGTCGGAGCGTTCATCCTCATCGCGATCTTCGCTCCCTTGATCTGCGCGCTGTACGGCAAGAATCCCTACACGCTCTACGGGCAGAACGACAACCTGCTCAACTCGTACGGCATGCCCATCAAGCCCAACGGCGGTATTGATTCGAATCATTGGTTCGGCATCGAGCCGGGTCTGGGGCGCGACATCTTCGCCTTGTTGATGTACGGCATCCGCACCTCCCTGGGGATCTCCCTCTGCGTGACGATCCTGTCGGTCGCACTCGGCGTACTCGTGGGCCTCATCCAGGGCTACGTCGGCCGCAAGACGGACTACTTCCTGGGCCGGCTCACCGACTTGATGATGTCCTTTCCCCAGCAGTTGTTCTTCATCGCCTTCACGCCCGTGGTGATCGCGCTGTTCGTCAAGCCCACCGAGCAGGAGCCGACGTACATCCGCTTCTTCGCCCTGGTGCTCGTACAGTTCTTCCTCGGGTGGATGTCGGTGAGCCGACTGGTCAGGTCTCAGGTGCTCTCGCTCCGCGAACGCGAGTTCGTCGAGGCTGCCCAGCTCACCGGTGCATCCACATGGCGGATCGTCTCCAAGGAACTGCTCCCGAACATCGGCAGCACCATCCTCGTACAGACCACCTTGCTGCTCCCTGTGAACGTCACGACCGAGGCAGGGCTGTCGTACCTCGGCGTTGGAATGCAGGACCCGACGCCTGACTGGGGCCTGATGTTCCAGAAGGCAGCCGAGTACTACCAGTCCGACATCACCTACATGTTCTTCCCCGGCATCGCGATGCTCATCTTCGTTGTCGCGTTCAACCTGCTTGGGGATTCGGTCCGGGACGCTCTCGATCCCAAGACCATTCGTTGAGTGTGTCCACGTCGTCCGTCCGGGTCCCCGGTAGGTCGGCATCCAAAGGCAGTCCAGTGACAGGCGGGAATCATGAGAACGCGTAAGGCTCATTACGCCGCGATTCTGGCGGTGGGGGCACTGGCCCTTAGTGCGTGCAGCGCCGGCGGCGGTGGCGGCAGTGGAACCAGCGGCAACGGACCGACGGCCACAGTCCAGAACTTCGGGCTCGGCACCGCAGCCGACTCCCAAGGCCCGGCCACGCCCGTCTCTGGTGCGAAGACCGGCGGGACGGTCACCGATCTGGAGCCGACCGGCATCGACTATCTCGACCCGGGGCAGGTCTACGTCAGCAACGAACTTGCCATCGCCCAGCTCTACAACCGTTCACTCACGGGCTACAAGATCGACCCGAAAACAGGCAAGACCATCCTCGTCGGCGACCTCGCCACCGACACGGGTGAACCGTCGGCCGGCGACAAGACCTGGACGTACCACCTCAAGGACAACCTGAAGTTCCAGGACGGCACGCCCATCACCTCGCAGGACATCAAGTACGGCATCGAGCGGCTGTACGCCAACTTCGAGACCCAGGGTCCGACCTACATCCCCACGTGGCTCGACGGTGTGAACTACCGCAACGTCTACTCCGGTCCGTACGGTGGCAAGTCCCTGCCCGACTCCGCCATCGCCACGCCGGACTCCAAGACCATCATCTTCCACTTCCAGGCGCCGCACGCGGACGCCCCGTACGCGATGGCGATGCCGAACGTCTCGCCGATCCCCGCGTCCAAGGACGACAAGCAGAGCTACAACAACCACCCGGTGTCGTCCGGCCCGTACCAGATCCAGAGCTATCAGCCCGGCAAGCAGCTGGTCCTCACCCGGAACAAGTACTGGGACCCCAAGACGGATCCGATCCGCAACGCGTACCCGGATGAATGGAACCTTCAGCTCGGCATCGCCAACCCGGGCCTGACGCAGCGCCTGATGGCGGAGTCCGGCACCGACAAGGACGCCCTGGCACTCTCTCAGCCAGCAGACGCGTCGCAGATGTCCACTCTGGTCAGCGGTTCGCAATACCCGTCGCGTACTGTGAGCGCCTACCAGCCATACGTCGAGGTCATCAACCTCAATGCCAACGTGATCAAGGACGAGCGGGTACGCCAGGCCATCGCCTACGCGCTCCCGCTCACCGGCATCCAGCAGGCCATGGGCGGCGCGGCACAAGGCGACCTGGGCACCAACCTCCTCAGCCCCACCATCGGCGGCTTCAAGCCCTTCGACCCGTACAACAAGCTCAAGCAGCCACAGGGAGACCCTGCCAAGGCCAAGCAGTTGCTCCAGCAGGCGGGCGTACACAACCTGACTCTCTCCTTCGCCTACGCCAACACCCCGCGCTGGCAGGAGGTCTCGCTGATCATCCAGAAGGCGCTGGCCAACGCCGGCATCAACGTCCAGCGCATTCCGCTCGACCCGACCTCGTACTACACGCTGGTCGGCAAGGCGAACAATCAGTACGCGATGTACCGCACGGGCTGGGGCGCCGACTGGCCGGTGGGCTCCACGGTTATCCCGCCGTCCTTCGACGGCCGTACCATCGGCGACGGAAGCCCCAACTACTCCCACCTGAACGACCCGTACGTGAACTCACAGATTGACGCGATCAACAAGATCACGGACGTCAACCAGGCGGACGCCCAGTGGGAGAAGCTGTCAGAGTACATCCTGACCCACGACACCACGCAGATCCCGTTCCTGTACGACAAGTTCTACCAGGTCTACGGTGACGGTCTCGGCGGTGTCACCTATAACCAGGTGATCGGCACGATCAACCCGGGCACGGTCTACGTCAAGTAAGTCCTGGCGCCGAATCCGGCACGTCCAGCCGGCCCCGCCCAACCGGGCGGGACCGGCCTCCGGCCGGATCTGCGGTCCTGTCCTCGCTCCTAGGGAAGAGCCCGCCCCATGCTGCGTTTCCTCGTACGCCGGGTGCTCGGTGCCATCGTCATTCTGCTGCTGATCAGCGCCGTCACCTACTTCCTCTTCTTCGCCCTCCCGGCCGATCCGGCCGCCCTCTCGTGCGGCAAGAACTGCAATCCGCAGACCCTTGCCCTCATCCGCAAGAACCTCGGCCTCGACGAGCCGGTCCCAGTGCAGTACTGGCAGTACATGATCGGGATCTTCTTGGGCCGGAATATGACGATCGGCCACTGCTCGGCCCCGTGTTTCGGATATTCGTTCGCCAGCCAGCAGCCCGTTTGGTCGACGCTCATGAACCGCTACCCGACCACCGTGACCCTCGCTGCGATGGGCGCATTGATTTTCCTTGTTATCGGTGTGGGCCTCGGCCTGATCTCGGCGGCTCGCCAGGGCACGGCGTTCGACAAGATCGCCAGCGCGGTCTCGCTGACCGGGCAGTCGGTACAGATCTACTTCATCGGCCCTCTCGCGATCTATTTGTTCGCCGACACCCTCGGCTGGCTCAGCCGAGGACACGACCCGGACTGGACCCACGACCCGGTCGGTTCGATCACGGGAATGATTCTTCCGGCCATGGTGATGTCGGTGATCTTCTGGTCCAACTACAGTCGGCAGACACGTTCATTGATGGTCGAGCAACTCTCCGAAGATCACGTACGGACCGCCCGGGCGAAAGGCATGACGTCCCGCTATGTCTTCATGCGCTACGCGCTGCGTGGCGCCATGGGGCCCATCATCACCATCTTCGGCATGGACCTCAGCTCGGTCTTCGGCGGCGCGATCATCACCGAGTACACCTTCGGTCTCCATGGACTCGGCCAACTCGCGGTCTCCGCAGTCACCCAGACCGATCTGCCGTTGGAGATGGGCGTCATGCTGTTCGGCGCGGCCGCGATCGTGATCGCCAACATCATCGTCGACGCCTGCTACGCCGTCATCGACCCGCGGATCCGGCTCTCATGAGCGGCGCGCGCAACGCACCAGAGGAGGCCCCTCACGTGACCACGCTCACCAAGCCGGAGCAGCCATCCGGTCGCCGCGATGGGGCACCGTTCCTCTCTGTGCGTGACCTCTCCGTGCAGTTCGCCACCGAGGACGGCATCGTCAAGGCGGTCGACGGGCTCTCCTTCGACGTCGAACGGGGCCGGACGCTCGGCATCGTCGGCGAGTCGGGCTCCGGGAAATCCGTCACCAACCTCGCCGTACTCGGCCTGCACAATCCACGGAACACCGCCATCACCGGCGAGATCGTCCTCAACGGCCACGAGCTGACCGGAGCCCCCCAACGCACACTGGAAAAGCTGCGCGGCAACACAATGGCGATGATCTTCCAGGACTCCCTCTCGGCGCTCTCCCCGTACTACACCGTGGGCCGCCAGATCGCCGAACCGTTCCGCAAGCACACCGGAGCAAGCAGGAAGGCGGCCCGGGAGCGAGCCGTCGAGATGTTGCGCCGGGTCGGCATCCCCCAACCCGAGCTGCGAGTCGACGACTACCCCCACCAGTTCTCCGGCGGCATGCGACAACGCGCCATGATCGCACTCGCACTCGTCTGCGACCCACAACTGCTGATCGCCGACGAACCGACGACCGCACTCGACGTCACCGTCCAAGCACAAATCCTCGACCTGCTCAAGCAACTGCAGCAGGAGACCGGCACCGCGATCATCTTCATCACCCACGACCTGGGCGTGGTCGCCCGTATCTGCGACGACGTACTGGTGATGTACGCAGGCCGCTGCGTGGAACGCGGAACAGTACGCGACATCCTCACCACGCCCCGACACCCCTACGCGTGGGGACTGCTCAGCTCAGTCCCGCGACGCAAGGCCCCCGTCGACGCGCCGCTGAGGCCGATCCCGGGCACCCCGCCGAGCCTGCTCAAGCCCCCGACCGGCTGCCCCTTCCACCCCCGCTGCGAATTCCGTGAATATGTGGGTGACACGCGCTGCCAGGACGAGCGACCGATGCTCACGCTCGACAGCGGCCGGGGCGCGGCCTGCCACCTCCCGGCCGAGCAGCAGAAGTCGATCTTCGCCGAGCAGATCCGGCCGCTGCTGGGCCGGAGCTGATCAGGATCAGGAATCAGGGGAACGACGATGAGTGAACAGCTGAGCCTGGCCAAGCCCGCACTACCGTCGCAGCGCAAGGGCGGTCCGCTGCTTGAGGTCGAGGGACTCACCAAGCACTTCCCGCTCCGGGACGGCTTCCTGTTCAAGCGGCAGGTCGGCGCCGTCCAGGCCGTGGACGGCGTCGACTTCACCATCCACGAAGGCGAGGCACTCGGCCTCGTCGGCGAGTCCGGCTGCGGCAAATCAACCACCGGACGACTCGTGACCCGACTACTCGAACCAACCGCCGGACAGATCCTCTACCAGGGCCACAACATCACCCACACCGACCGCAAACACCTCGCACCCATCCGCTCACAAATCCAGATGATCTTCCAAGACCCCTACGCATCACTCAACCCACGACAAACAGTCGGAACGATCATCACCGGCCCCATGGAAATCAACCACATCCAACCACCCGGCGGCCACGAGAAACGCGTACGCGAACTCCTCGAAACCGTCGGCCTCAACCCCGAGCACTACAACCGCTTCCCCCACGAATTCTCCGGCGGCCAACGCCAACGCATCGGCATCGCCCGCGCACTCGGCATGCAACCCAAACTCATCATCGCCGACGAACCCGTCTCCGCACTCGACGTCTCCATCCAAGCCCAAGTCGTCAACCTCCTGCAAAAACTCCAGCACGAACTCGGCATCGCCTTCCTCTTCATCGCCCACGACCTCGCCATCGTCCGCCACTTCTCCCACCGCGTCGCCGTCATGTACCTCGGCAAAATCATGGAAATCGGCAACCGCACCGACATCTACGAAACACCACGCCACCCCTACACCCACGCACTCCTGTCCGCAGCCCCCGAAGCCAACCCCGACGACGAACAAGAACGCATCCGCCTCGCCGGCGACGTCCCCTCACCCATCAACCCCCCAACCGGCTGCCGCTTCCGCACCCGCTGCTGGAAAGCACAGCAAAAGTGCACAACCGAGGAACCCCCACTGCTGCAGATCGCAGGGAACAACACAGGCCACCTGACCGCATGCCACTACCCGCAGGACCCGACGACCGCGGCGCGCGACGAGGATGTCGTCCTCGACCCGGCGCTCGCGGCGCTGGAGCAGAACGCCCAGGAGTCGGCCGAGGAGTCGGCCGAGGAGTCCGCTGAGGGCTCCGCCGAGGAGCAGTAGGCCGGGACACCCGCAACACGAACGGCCGGAGTGCGCATCTGCGCTCCCCGGCCGTTCTACGGCACCCGCACTGGCCGCACGCAGTTCAGCCTGCGGCGTTCGCATGTCGGTGGCGAGTGCATCACGTTGCCGGTTCGTAAACGACATGATGGGGCTTCCGGGCCTTTTGCCCCGCTTCCTCCGTGCGCCTCTTGGACTTGACCGGGGCTTCGCCGCGACAGTGGGCGTCACGATGTCCAGCCCCACCCAAGCCACGACGTACCCGGAGCCCTCACGGAGCACCGGCGGTGCAGACGCCACCGTGGCCGCGGAGATCGTCGGGCGCTCGCCGCGGCAGCTGGCCTGGCTGCGCTTCAAGCGGGACAGGACCGGCATCGTCTGTGCGGTGATCGTCGCGTTCTTCATCCTGGTCGCGGTATTCGCTCCGGTGATCACCTGGTTGTACGGCAAGAACGCGTACACGCTCTACGGGCAGGACGACAACCTGCTCAACTCCTACGGACTGCCGGTCAAGGCCAACGGGGGCATCGACGCAGACCACTGGTTCGGCATCGAGCCGGGCCTGGGACGCGACATCTTCGCGCTGCTGGTGTACGGCATCCGCACCTCGCTCGGGATCTCCCTGTGCGTAACGCTGCTCTCCGTGGCGCTCGGCGTCTGCGTCGGTCTGGTCCAGGGGTATCTGGGCGGCGGCACGGACTACGTCGTCGGGCGTTTCTCCGACCTGATGATGGCGTTTCCGAGCCAGTTGTTCTTCATCGCGTTCACGCCCGTCATCATCGCGATGTTCGTCAGCCCCAGCGACCAGGAGCCGACCTGGATCCGGTTCACCGCGCTGGTCCTGGTGCAGTTCGCGTTGGGCTGGATGAGCCTCGGTCGGCTGGTCAGGGCGCAGGTGCTGTCGCTGCGGACGCGCGAGTACGTCGAGGCGGCGCATCTTTCGGGCGCCTCGCCCGGGCGGATCATCCGCAGGGAGCTGCTGCCGAACGTGTGGAGCACCGTCCTGGTGCAGGCGACGCTGCTGCTCCCATTGAACGTCACCGCGGAGGCGGGCCTGTCCTTCCTCGGCGTCGGCATGCAGAAACCCACCCCCGACTGGGGGCTGATGTTCCAGGACGCCGCGCAGTACTACCGCTCCGACATCACATACATGTTCTTCCCCGGCATCGCGATGGTCGTCTTCGTCGTCGCATTCAACCTGTTGGGCGATGCCGTCCGCGACGCGCTCGACCCGAGGACCGTCCGGTGAGGCCGCATCCGGTGAGGCCGCATCCGGTGCGCCGTCTCGCGGCGACGGCGGCGGGCGTCCTCGTCATCAGCGCGATGGGCGCACTGGGCGCATGCAGCCCGCCCGGCGGCGGCCTGGGCACGGGCGCGGGCGGCGCCACCGCCTCGGTGCAGACCGTGAGGCTCGGCGCGGCGGCCGATTCGGCCGGCCCGGCCCCCGCCGTGCCGGGCGCACGGCGCGGCGGGGTGGTCGTCGACCTTGAGGAGACAGGGCTCAACCATCTCGACCCGGCTCAGGTGTATGTCAACCGCGAGCAGGCCATCGGCTCCCTCTTCGTCCGCACGCTCACCGACTACAAGATCGACCCGCGAACGGGCCGGACCGTGCTCGTGGGCGACCTCGCCACCGATACGGGTGAGTCGTCGGACGGTGGCAGGACCTGGACGTACCACCTCAAGTCAGGCCTGAGGTGGCAGGACGGCGAGCCGATCACCAGTAGTCAGGTCAAGTACGGCGTCGAGCGGCTCTACGCGAGCTTCGAGACCGCGGGCCCCGAGTACCTCCAGACCTGGCTCTCCGGCACCGACTACCGCCGCGCCTACCCGGGCCCGTACGGCGGCAGGTCGCTCCCGGACTCGTTGGTCGCCGCGCCGGACAGCCGCACCGTCGTCTTCCACTTCCGGGCCCCGCACGCGGACGCCCCCTATGCGATGGCCCTTCCCGCGGCCTCGCCCGTCCTCCCGTCGAAGGACACGAGGACGGGGTATGACCAGAAACCGTTCTCGGACGGACCGTACAAGATCAAGAGCTATCAGCCGGGCAAGGAGATGATCCTCACCCGCAACGCCTCCTGGGATCCCAGGACCGACCCGATCCGCAACGCCTATCCGGACGAGTGGAACATCCAACTGGGTATCCCTCAGCCAGGACTGACGCAGCGGTTGATGGCCTCCGCAGGGCAGGACAGGAACGCGGTGTCACTGGTGTCGAGCGCCGACCCGACCCAGACGCCGACGATCCTGACGGGGCCGGAGTACCGAGGACGAACCGTCAGCCAGTACCAGCCGTTCGTCGACGTGTTCACCATCAACACCTCACGTGTCAAGGACGAACGGGTGCGGCAGGCGATCATGTACGCCTTTCCCATGAAGCAGATCCAGATCACGCTCGGCGGCGCCGCGCAGGGCGACCTGGCCACCAACCTGATCGGTCCCACGGTCACCGGCTTCAGGCCCGACGACCCGTTCGGGAAGCTGGCCGAGCCCGCCGGCGACCCGGCGAAGGCCAGGCATCTGCTGCGGCAGGCGGGCGTGACGCACCTGAAGCTCACCTTTGCCTACGCCAACACCGGCCGCTGGCAGGATGTCGCGGTGATCCTGCAGAAGGCGATGGCCCGGGCCGGGATCGACCTGCAGACCAAGGCGATCGACGCGACCTCCTATTACAGCCTGATCGGCAGGATCACCAACACGTACGACATCTACCGCAGCGGCTGGGGCGCGGACTGGCCCAACGCCTCCACCGTCATCCCGCCCACCCTGGACGGCCGGCAGATGAGCGACGACAGCACCGACTACTCACATCTTCATGACAGCCGCGTGGACTCCGAGATCGACCGGATCGACGCGGTCACGGACCTGACGCAGCAGGCCGCCCAGTGGGAGCAGCTGTCGGCGTACATCCTGCGCCACGACACCCCGGAGATCCCCTACCTGTACGACAAGTACTTCCAGGTCTACGGGACGGGACTCGGCGGCGTCACCTACAACCCGGCCATCGGCACCATCAATCCGACCACGCTCTACGTGAAGTAGAGGCCATGCTGAGATTCCTCGTCCGCCGGATGCTCGGCGCCGTCGTCATCCTGCTGCTGATCAGCGCCATCACCTATCTGCTCTTCTTCACCCTGCCGAGCGATCCGGCGCTGCTCTCCTGCGGCAAGAACTGCAGCCCCCAGAATGTCACCCTCATCCACAAGAACCTGGGCCTCGACCAGCCCGTACCGGTCCAGTACGGGGAGTACATGGCCGGGATCCTCTTCGGCCGTCACCTGCCGCTCGGCACCTGCCCGGCGCCCTGCTTCGGGCTCTCCTTCGCCGGCAACATGCCGATCTGGGAGATCATCAAGAGCCGATATCCGACCACCCTCTCGCTCGCCATCGGGGGCGCGGCGGCCTTTCTCACCATCGGCGTCGGGCTCGGCCTGATCTCCGCATGGCGGCAGGGCAAGCCCATCGACAAGATCGCCGGCTCGGTGTCGCTGATGGGCCAGTCGGTGCAGATCTACTTCATCGGGCCGCTTGCCATCTATCTGTTCGCCGACACCCTCGGCTGGACCGACCCCGGACACGACCCGGACTGGTCCCACGGCCCGGCCGGTTCGATCAGCGGCCTGATCCTGCCGTGCTTGGTGATGTCGGTGATCTTCTGGTCCAACTACAGCCGCCAGACGCGCTCGTTGATGGTGGAGCAGCTCGCAGAGGACCATGTGCGCACCGCCCGCGCCAAGGGCATGAGCGCGGCCTACGTCTTCTTCCGCTACGCGCTGCGCGGTGCGATGGGTCCGATCGTCACCATTTTCGGCATCGACCTCGGCTCGATCCTCGGCGGCGCGATCATCACCGAATCGACGTTCGGGCTGCACGGGCTCGGACAGCTTGCGGTCTCCGCGGTCACCCAGACCGATCTGCCGTTGGAGATGGGCGTGATGCTCTTCAGCGCCGCCGCGATCGTGCTGTTCAACGTCCTGATCGACGCCTCATACGCCGTCATCGACCCACGAGTGAGGCTCTCGTGACCATGCCCTTCCTCTCTGTGCATGACCTCTCCGTGCAGTTCGCCACCGAGGACGGCATCGTCAAGGCGGTCGACGGGCTCTCCTTCGACGTCGAACGAGGCCGGACGCTCGGCATCGTCGGCGAGTCGGGCTCCGGGAAATCCGTCACCAACCTCGCCGTACTCGGCCTGCACAATCCACGGAACACCGCCATCACCGGCGAGATCGTCCTCAACGGCCACGAGCTGACCGGAGCCCCCCAACGCACACTGGAAAAGCTGCGCGGCAACACAATGGCGATGATCTTCCAGGACTCCCTCTCGGCGCTCTCCCCGTACTACACCGTGGGCCGCCAGATCGCCGAACCGTTCCGCAAGCACACCGGAGCAAGCAGGAAGGCGGCCCGGGAGCGAGCCGTCGAGATGTTGCGCCGGGTCGGCATCCCCCAACCCGAGCTGCGAGTCGACGACTACCCCCACCAGTTCTCCGGCGGCATGCGACAACGCGCCGTGATCGCACTCGCACTCGTCTGCGACCCACAACTGCTGATCGCCGACGAACCGACGACCGCACTCGACGTCACCGTCCAAGCACAAATCCTCGACCTGCTCAAGCAACTGCAGCAGGAGACCGGCACCGCGATCATCTTCATCACCCACGACCTGGGCGTGGTCGCCCGTATCTGCGACGACGTACTGGTGATGTACGCAGGCCGCTGCGTGGAACGCGGAACAGTACGCGACATCCTCACCACGCCCCGACACCCCTACGCGTGGGGACTGCTCAGCTCAGTCCCGCGACGCAAGGCCCCCGTCGACGCGCCGCTGAGGCCGATCCCGGGCACCCCGCCGAGCCTGCTCAAGCCCCCGACCGGCTGCCCCTTCCACCCCCGCTGCGAATTCCGTGAATATGTGGGTGACACGCGCTGCCAGGACGAGCGACCGATGCTCACGCTCGACAGCGGCCGGGGCGCGGCCTGCCACCTCCCGGCCGAGCAGCAGAAGTCGATCTTCGCCGAGCAGATCCGGCCGCTGCTGGGCCGGAGCTGATCAGGATCAGGAATCAGGGGAACGACGATGAGTGAACAGCTGAGCCTGGCCAAGCCCGCACTACCGTCGCAGCGCAAGGGCGGTCCGCTGCTTGAGGTCGAGGGACTCACCAAGCACTTCCCGCTCCGGGACGGCTTCCTGTTCAAGCGGCAGGTCGGCGCCGTCCAGGCCGTGGACGGCGTCGACTTCACCATCCACGAAGGCGAGGCACTCGGCCTCGTCGGCGAGTCCGGCTGCGGCAAATCAACCACCGGACGACTCGTGACCCGACTACTCGAACCAACCGCCGGACAGATCCTCTACCAGGGCCACAACATCACCCACACCGACCGCAAACACCTCGCACCCATCCGCTCACAAATCCAGATGATCTTCCAAGACCCCTACGCATCACTCAACCCACGACAAACAGTCGGAACGATCATCACCGGCCCCATGGAAATCAACCACATCCAACCACCCGGCGGCCACGAGAAACGCGTACGCGAACTCCTCGAAACCGTCGGCCTCAACCCCGAGCACTACAACCGCTTCCCCCACGAATTCTCCGGCGGCCAACGCCAACGCATCGGCATCGCCCGCGCACTCGGCATGCAACCCAAACTCATCATCGCCGACGAACCCGTCTCCGCACTCGACGTCTCCATCCAAGCCCAAGTCGTCAACCTCCTGCAAAAACTCCAGCACGAACTCGGCATCGCCTTCCTCTTCATCGCCCACGACCTCGCCATCGTCCGCCACTTCTCCCACCGCGTCGCCGTCATGTACCTCGGCAAAATCATGGAAATCGGCAACCGCACCGACATCTACGAAACACCACGCCACCCCTACACCCACGCACTCCTGTCCGCAGCCCCCGAAGCCAACCCCGACGACGAACAAGAACGCATCCGCCTCGCCGGCGACGTCCCCTCACCCATCAACCCCCCAACCGGCTGCCGCTTCCGCACCCGCTGCTGGAAAGCACAGCAAAAGTGCACAACCGAGGAACCCCCACTGCTGCAGATCGCAGGGAACAACACAGGCCACCTGACCGCATGCCACTACCCGCAGGACCCGACGACCGCTACCCCTTGAGTTCTTCGGCGAACAGGCACGCGCTCGGGTGCGCCGCCGGCCCGTGCGTGCCGCGGAACGCCTCCGGCACGGCGAGCAGCGGCACCTCGCGGGCGCACCGCTCCTGCGCCTTCCAGCAGCGGGTGCGGAAGACGCAGCCGGACGGAGGCGCCGCAGGCGACGGCACGTCCCCGTGCAGAATGATCCGTTTCCGCTGCTCCCGCCCGGCCGGGTCGGGAACGGGGACCGCGGAGAGCAACGCTTGGGTGTACGGGTGGGTGGAGTGCTCGTAGATCTGGTCCTCGTCGCCCAGCTCCATGAACTTGCCGAGGTACATCACCGCGACCCGGTCGGAGATGTGCCGGACGATCGACAGGTCGTGCGCGATGAAGATGTAGGAGAGGTCGAACTCGTCCTGCAGGCGGGCCATGAGGTTGATGACCTGCGCCTGGATGGAAACGTCGAGCGCCGAGACCGGCTCGTCGGCGACGATGACCTCGGGACGCAGCGCGAGGCCGCGGGCGATGCCGATGCGCTGCCGCTGCCCGCCGGAGAACTGGTGCGGATAGCGGTTGATGTACTCGGGGTTGAGCCCGACGACGTCCAGCAGCTCCTGCACCCTTCGCCGGCGGTCGCCCCTGGGCGCCACCTCCGGGTGGATGTCGAACGGCTCCCCGACAATGTCGCCGACGGTCATCCGCGGGTTGAGCGAGGTGTAGGGGTCCTGGAAGACCATCTGGATGTTACGGCGCACGGCTTTCAGTGCCCGCCCGCGCAGGCGGGTGATGTCCTGGCCCTTGTAGAGCACCTGTCCCGACGTTGCGCGCTCCAGGTTCATCAGCAGCCTGGCGACGGTCGACTTGCCGCACCCCGATTCTCCGACGATGCCGAGGGTCTCGCCCTTGTGAAGGTCGAAGCTCACCCCGTCGACGGCCTTGACCGCGCCGATCTGACGCTTGAACAGGATCCCCTGGGTGAGCGGGAAGTGCTTGACGAGGTCACGCACCTGAAGAATCGGTTCGCTCAACGAGGCACTCCTTCCAGAAGTGGCAGGCGCTCCGCCGGCCCGGCCCGACCTCGTAGAGCGGCGGTTCGTCGGTACGGCACACCTGCCGCGCCAGCGGGCATCGCGGGTGGAACGCACAACCGGGCGGAATGCGGAGCAGGCTGGGCGGGAGACCTTTGATCGCGTACAGTTGGCGCCCCTTCTGGTCGAGGCGCGGGATCGACTCCAACAGCCCCTTGGTGTAGGGGTGCGCTGGGCTGCGGTAGATCTCGTGGACGGGCGCGGTCTCGACGATCCTGCCCGCGTACATCACGGCGATCTTGTCCGCGACGTCGGCGACCACCCCCAGATCGTGCGTGATCAGGATCAGTCCCATCCCCAACTCCCGGCGCAGCTCGGCGAGGAGCTCCATCACCTGCGCCTGCACGGTGACGTCGAGCGCGGTCGTCGGCTCGTCGGCGATGATCAGCTCGGGTTCGAGGGCGATCGCCATCGCGATCATGATGCGTTGCCGCATGCCGCCGCTGAACTGGTGCGGATACTGTCCGACGCGTTCACGTGCGGCGGGGATCCGTACCCTGTCCATCAGTTCGACGGCCTTGGCCCTGGCGTCCTTGTGGGACATCCCCCGGTGCACCACGAACATCTCGCCGAGCTGGTCGCCGACGTTGAGCACGGGGTTGAGCGCGGAGAGCGCGTCCTGGAAGATCATCGCCATCTGCGCGCCACGCACCTTGCGCCGCTCTCCCCCGCTCATCCGCAGCAGGTCGGTGCCCTTGAAGAGGATCTCCCCCTTGCTGATGAAACCGGGCGGGGTGTCGAGGATGCCCGTGATCGCCTGGGCGGTGACCGACTTCCCGGATCCCGATTCGCCGAGCACGGCAAGCGTCTCGCCCGCGTTCACCGAGTAGCTGACGCCGTTGACGGCCTTGGCGACGCCCTCCCGGGTGCGGAACGCGACATGCAGGTCGCGCACGTCGAGCAGTGCGGTCGGCGAACTCGTCATCGAAGAGCTCCTCCGTTCTTTGTTCGCTTCTCCGCCCACTGTCAGCGCAGCCTGGGGTCGAGAGCGTCACGGACGGCCTCGCCGAGCATGATGAACGCGAGCACCGTGACGGACAGCGCGCCCGCCGGCCACAGCAGCATGTGCGGTGCGTTGCGGATCTGGATCGAGGCCGACGAGATGTCGATGCCCCAGGAGACCGTCGGCGGCCGCAGCCCGACTCCCAGGAACGAGAGGGTCGCCTCCAGCGCGATGTAGCTGCCGAGCGCGATGGTGGCGACGACGATCACCGGCGCGACGGCGTTCGGGGCGATGTGCCGCAGCAGGATCCGCGGGCCGCTCGCGCCGAGCGCCCGCGCCGCCTGCACATAGTCGTTCTGCTTGGCGGTGATCACCGCGCCGCGTGCGATACGGCCGATCTGCGGCCAGCCCAGCAGCACGATGAAGCCGATCACCGGCCAGACCGTGGTGTTGGTGACGACGGAGAGGAAGACCAGGCCGCCGAGGATGATGGGGATGCCGAAGAAGACGTCGCTGATCCTCGACAGCAGCGCGTCCCACCATCCGCCGAAGAACCCGGCGAGCCCGCCGAGCACGGACCCGAGGAGCGCAGCCCCGGCCGTGGCGCACACCCCGACCGTGACCGACGCCCGCGCGCCGTAGACCGTACGGGTGTAGACGTCGCACCCCTGTGTGTCGAAGCCGAAGGGGTGACCGGGTGCCGCGCCGTCCTGGGACTTGGTGATGTCGCAGGCGAGCGGATCCCCGCTGGCGATCAGCTTCGGCCAGATGGCGATCGCCACCAGAAACAGGATGATCAGCGCCGAGACAATGAAGACCGGATTGCGGCGCAGGTCTCGCCAGGCGTCCGACCACAGGCTGCGTGGCCTGCCGGGGCCGGGCGCCCGCTCCAGCGTCTCGGCCTCGCTCGCGGCGAGGTCCATCGCCCCGCCGAAGCCGGTGGGAGCGACGGACTCGGGTGGTTCGTCCGGCCTGCCGCGGGAGCGGCTGATGTTGCGGCGGGGGTCAGGCATACCGGATCCTCGGGTCCAGGACCGCGTAGAGCAGGTCGACGAGCAGGTTCGCCACCAGGAAGACGATCACCAGGATGGTCACGAAGCCGACGACGGTCGGTGAGTTCTGCCGGAGAATGCCCTGGTAGAGCTGGTAGCCGACGCCGTGGATGTTGAAGATCCGCTCGGTGACGATGGCGCCGCCCATCAGGGCGCCGATGTCGGTGCCGATGAAGGTGACCACCGGGATGAGCGAGTTGCGCAGCAGATGACGCCGGATCACCCGGCCGCGCGGCAGCCCCTTGGCGATCGCGGTGCGCACGTAGTCGGCGCGCGTGTTCTCGGCGATCGAGGTCCTCGTCAGCCGGGTGACGTAGGCGAGCGAGACGAGGGCGAGGACGACGCCGGGCAGGATCAGCTGGTTGATGGGGGCGGCGAAGGAGACCGACGGATTGACCAGGCCCCACTTCACTCCGAACAGGTACTGCAGCACGTAGCCGCTGACGAAGGTCGGGATGGAGACCACGACGAGCGTGAGCAGCAGCACGCCGGTGTCGACGGCGCGTCCGCGCCGCAGCCCGCTCGCCACACCGAGCGCAATGCCGATGACCGCCTCGACGACGATCGCCACGAGGGTGAGGCGCATGGTGACGGGAAAGGCACTGCCCATCAGCGCGGTGACGGCCTGTCCGTTGAATGCGGTGCCGAAGTTCCCGGCGAAGACCTGGCTCATGTAGTGGACGTACTGGGCGCCGAGCGGATGGTCGAGGTAGAGGTCCTTGCGGATCTGGGCGGCGACCGCCGGGTCCGGTGCACGCTGGCCGAAGAGGGCGGCCACCGGGTCGCCGAGCGCATAGACCATGAAGAAGATCAGAAACGTGCTTCCGATGAACACCGGGATCATCTGCAGCAGCCGGCGGATCACATAGCGTCCCATGATGCCTTCCAAAGACGAGGGGAACCGGAGTGGATCAGCTCACCGTGATCTCGTTGTAGAGCGGGACGCTGAACTGGTTGAGCATCACGTGGGAGATGTTCGACGAATAACCGACGCTGCCGTTCTGGTACCACAACGGGATGGCCGGCATCTGCTGGGCGAGGATCTGCTCCGCCCGCTGGAATTCGGCAACGGCGAGCACGGGGTCGGATTCGCTGTTGGCCCGGTCCACCAGTTTGTCGAAGTCCGGGTTGCTGAAATGCGCGTCGTTCGACGATCCGCCGGTGTAGTACAACGGCTGCAGGAAGTCCTGGATCAGCGGGTAGTCCATCTGCCAGCCGGAGCGGAAGGGATCGGTCTCGGTCTTGGCCGTGATCCGGCTGCGGAAGTCGGCGAAGGTGCCGACGGGCGCGCCCACGCATGCCGTTCCGTTGCCGAGCACGTTGTTGATGCTGTTGCAGACCGCGTCGACCCATTCCTTGTTGTCGCCGATGTCGGCGTTGTATCCGATCGACATGTGCCCGCCGGGCAATCCGCCGCCCTGCTGGATCAGGGACTTGGCCATGGCCGGGTTGTAGGTGCAGGCGTCGCCGCACAGGTTCTCCTTGTAGCCGCCCTTGGCGCCGAGCACGGGCGAGGTCCAGTCGGTGGCCGGGGTGCGGGTGTTCCGGAAGATCTTCGCGGTGATGGCCGCGCGGTCGATCGCCATGGAGATGCCGCGCCGCAGCTTGTCCGTGTTTGGGCCGCCCCATTTCGCGTCGTACATGGGGAAGGTGATCGTCTGGATGATCCCGGCCGGCTCGTTGACGTAGCGGCCGCCGAGGTCCTTCGTGACGTTCTTCAGCTGCGTGGCCGGGATCTCGTCGACGAGGTCGAGATTTCCCGCCTGCAGATCGGTGTAAGCGGTGTTGTTGTCGGTGTAGACGACGAGGTCGACGCCTTTGTTCCGCGCCGCGTCGGAGCCGTGGTAGCCGTCCCACTTGCGCAGCGACATGACCGCGCCGCGGGTGTACGACGTGATCTCGTACGGCCCGTCGCCGACCGGCTTCTTCAGCCAGCCGGAATGGTCGGTGAAGAACGTCCGGGGAAGCGGGTAGAACGCGGAGTAGCCGAGGGTGTCGGGCCAGGTGGAGAACTTCTGCGAGAGCCGGACGGTGAAGGTGAGGTCATCCTTGACCTGCAGCCCCGACATGGTCGTGGCGGTGGGGGCGCCGGAGGCAGGGTGCGCCTGGTCGTACCCGTCGATGTAGGAGAAGAACGGCGCGTTGAGCTGCCTGTCGGTGACGAGTGCGCCGTAGTTCCAGGCGTCCACGAAGGAGTGGGCGGTGACGGGCTCGCCGTCGGAGAACTTCCAGCCGGGCTTCAGCTTCACCGTGAAGTTCTGCTGGTCGGAGGTGGTGATCGAGTCGGCGATCCAGTTGTCGGCGGCGCCGGTCCTCGGGTCGTACTTCTTCAGCCCGCGGAAGATCATGTCCAGGACTTTGCCGCCCTGCACCTCATTGGTGTTGGCCGGCTCCAGCGGGTTCTGCGGGTCGCCCCAGGAGGCCCGTACGATGCCCGGTCCCCCGATCCCCGCACCGCCGCCGCAGCCGACGGCCGCCGCCGCCACGGCCATCACCGCGCAGGCGGCGCACGCGACGCGTCCGAATCCGCGCATACCTATAAATAAACACCCATACCTGGGTGTCTGCCCCGCCAGACACGCACCCGACGACGCCGGAGGCCCCGGGGGTCCCGGCGCGAGCGCTCCAGCCTGGGTCCTGGCCCGGAGCTGGGCCGGGGCCCCTCAGATCGAAACCGGTGATGCCGTCCAGCCCGGTCAGCCGGCCCACACCACTCTCACCACGACGATCAGTTGCTGTTCTCGAGCGGCAGGAACCACAACATCGCTCCGCCGTCGATGTCGACCACGCGAAGCCGGTGCCCCGTGCCCACTTCACACGCGTCTCGGCCAAGCTCCGCCAATTGCCGTGCGGTGTGCTCGACCACACTGGTGATCGAGTCCGGCAGGCCGGCCACCACCTGCTCACGATCCGGGTCGTACGACCACGACCACGCGTCGCTCACAGAGCCCGGACCTCACGCTCGGCAACGTCGAGGATTGCGCGAATCTCTGCAAGCGCCGTGCTCCGGCGCTTGTCGTCAGGGGCCTCAACGGCCAGGGCCTCGCATTCCCTCATCCGGGCGGCGCGATCAGGCCAGCGTTCGACTGCGATGATCATGCCCCAGTGGAGGGAGAACAGACGCAGCGGTGCCAGGCTCTCCTGATCCCGCGCCTGATGCATCGCCCGGGCCATATGCCGGTCGAACTCCGGCCGACGCGTCGGGACGATCATCTCCACTGCGGCTCTCAAGGACTCGGCGTCCAGGGCGGGCATCGGAATCAGCGGCCCCTCGCCAGTGACTGCCGGTTGGCTGCTCATGGGCAACCACCCCTCGTACGCAGCTGTGTCGTCCTTACCCCGCGGAGGGTATCGATCGTTGGCGCTGTGCCGACGCGCTCCGCCAAGCCCCCACTCAGCGGTGAGGCGGGGACGTGGCGGAGCCCGGGGAACTTGTGGAACGCGCCGAAGTCGTTACCGCTTGGCGCGGGCGGCCGCGCGGCCCCGCTCCTTCTGGTCGAGGACGACCTTGCGGATGCGTACCGTCTCCGGCGTCACCTCGATGCACTCGTCCTCGCGGCAGAACTCCAGGGACTGCTCGAGCGACAGCTTGCGCGGCGGGATGATCTTCTCGGTCTCGTCCGCCGTCGACGAGCGCATGTTGGTGAGCTTCTTCTCCTTGGTGATATTCACGTCCATGTCGTCGGAGCGCGAGTTCTCGCCGACGATCATGCCCTCGTAGACCTCGGTGCCCGGCTCGATGAAGAGCGTGCCGCGCTCCTGGAGGTTGATCATCGCGAAGGCGGTGACCGCGCCCGCGCGGTCCGCGACCAGCGACCCGTTGTTACGGGTGCGCAGCTCGCCGAACCACGGCTCGTACCCCTCGAAGACGTGGTGCGCGATACCGGTGCCGCGGGTGTCGGTGAGGAACTCGGTGCGGAAGCCGATCAGGCCGCGCGACGGGACCACGAACTCCATCCGGATCCAACCGGTGCCGTGGTTGGTCATCGTCTCCATGCGACCCTTGCGGACCGCGAGCAGCTGGGTGATGGCACCCAGGTACTCCTCGGGCGCGTCGATGGTCAGCCGCTCGACGGGCTCGTGCTTCTTGCCGTCGATCTCCTTGGCGACCACCTGCGGCTTGCCGACCGTCAGCTCGAAGCCCTCGCGGCGCATGGTCTCGACCAGGATCGCCAGCGCGAGCTCGCCGCGGCCCTGGACCTCCCAGGCGTCCGGACGCTCGGTCGGCAGCACGCGCAGCGACACGTTGCCGATCAGCTCGCGGTCGAGGCGGTCCTTGACCAGGCGCGCGGTGACCTTGTGGCCCTTGCCGCCCTTCCCGACCAGCGGAGAGGTGTTGGTGCCGATGGTCATCGAGATCGCCGGCTCGTCGACCGTGATCAGCGGCAGCGGGCGCGGGTCCTCGGGGTCGGCGAGGGTGTCGCCGATCATGATGTCCGGGATGCCGGCTATGGCGATGATGTCGCCGGGCCCGGCCTTCTCGGCCGGCTTGCGCTCCAGCGCCTCGGTGAGCAGCAGCTCGGTGATCTTCACCCGCTCGACCGAGCCGTCGTGGCGGCACCAGGCGACCTGCTGGCCCTTGCGGATCGTGCCGTTGTGCACCCGGCACAGGGCGATCCGGCCGAGGAAGTTGGAGGCGTCGAGGTTGGTGACGTGCGCCTGCAGCGGCGCGTCCTCCTCGTACGTCGGGGCGGGCACGGTGTCCAGGATCGTCTGGAAGAAGGGCTCCAGCGTGTCGTTGTCCGGGGCCGCGCCGTTGGCCGGGCGGTTGAGGGAGGCCTGGCCGTCACGGGCGCACGCGTAGACGATCGGGAACTCGATCTGCTCCTCGGTCGCGTCGAGGTCCATGAACAGCTCGTACGTCTCGTCGACGACCTCGGCGATCCGCGAGTCGGGCCGGTCGACCTTGTTGATGCACAGGATCACCGGAAGCTTGGCGGCGAGCGCCTTGCGCAGCACGAAACGGGTCTGCGGCAGCGGGCCCTCGGAGGCGTCGACGAGCAGTACCACGCCGTCGACCATCGACAGGCCGCGCTCGACCTCGCCGCCGAAGTCGGCGTGGCCGGGGGTGTCGATGATGTTGATGGTGATCGGCTCGGAGCCGTCCTTGGGGTGGTACTTGACCGCCGTGTTCTTGGCCAGGATCGTGATGCCCTTCTCACGCTCCAGGTCGTTGGAGTCCATGACCCGGTCGTCGACGTGCTGGTGGGCGGCGAAGGCACCTGCCTGCTTGAGCATGGCGTCGACCAGCGTGGTCTTGCCGTGGTCGACGTGGGCGACGATGGCGACGTTACGGATGTCGTGGCGCGTGGGCATGCTGGGGCGCTTCTCCCGGGTTCGTGGGTGGCGGCGCGTACGGTCCGGTACGCGCGCTCGCCGGGCAGGGTCACGCCACGGCCTTCCTCCATGGTACGGGGCCGGGGCGAGGACAACCGCCCCGGCAGGTTCACGTCATGCGGCCGGGAAGGGCGCCAGGCGCGGACGGGGCTAGGGGCGCCGGAAGCCGATGTCCTGATAGCGCGGCGTGGCGAAGCCGAAGGCGCCGGCATTGACGATGGTCCACCGCTCGGCGACCAGCTCGGGGCGCTGGTACAGGGGAATCGACGCGGCCGTGGCCCAGATCCGGGTGTCGGCGCGCTCCGCGAGGCCGCGTGCCGTGCTCGGGTCGAGCGTGGTGGAGGCCTGGTCGAGCAGTTGGTCGACGCGGTCGCTGCCGACCCGGGCGTAGTTCTCCTCCACGTTGAGCGAGCCGTCGGGGGCCGGGACGGGCTTGGCGTAGACCGGGCGGGCATCGGTCGCCGGGTAGGCACTGCCCGGCCAGGAGTAGAGAGCGAGATCGAAGTCGCCGTTGGCGATGTGGTCGCGGAAGAAGCTGTCGCCCGAGACGCGGGTGATCTCGGTGCGGATGCCTACGGCGGTCAGCATGTGCGCGATCCGCTCGCCGACCGAGACGAGCGTCGGGTCGTCGCCGGGCAGGACGAAGCGCAGGGTCAGCGGGTGGCCGGCCTTGTCGGTGCGCACGGCGGCGGGCTCGATCACGGGCCCGCTCATCTCGGCCTCGGCCTGGCCGCCCGGGGCCGACGCGGACAGCTGCGCCGACGGTTGAGCGGAGGTATGAACCGCCGGAGCGGCGCTCCCGGGACCGGGGCCGCCGGCCTTGGCGCCCTGCTCCTGCGTCCGGTCCTGCCCCGGGATCTCGTTCTGCCCGGACCGGCCGGCCTGCCACCCGGCATCGGCGAGCAGCATCTGCGCCGACTGCAGGCTCATGGAACCGATCGCCGAGCTGTTGTCCTGGTAGCCGTACTGCGAGGCCATCACCAGATGGTTGCCGAGCGTCCGCACGGGCAGGCCCGCCGGACGCAGCACCGCTGTCGCGATGGCCTGGCGGTCGATGGCACGGGCAACGGCGCGCCGCACCCGCTCGTCGGCAAGCGGTCCGGTGCTGCCATTCATCGTCAGCTGCGTGTACGCGGCGCCCGGGGCGCGGCGCACGACGACGCCGCGGTCCCTCGCCACGCCGGGCAGCGCGGAGGGGTCGATCCCGGCCACGTCGATCGATCCGTCGGCGAGGGCGTCCGCGCGCTGGTCGCGGGGCACGACGGTCAGCTCGATCCGGTCGAGTTTGGCGCGCTCTCCCCACCAGCGCGGGTTGCGCACCAGCGTGACCGTGGAGCCGGTGACGCGCTCCACGGTGAACGGGCCCGCGGTGGCCGGCAGCTTGCCGCGCGCGCCGTCGTTGAAGGCGTCGGGGCTTTCGGTGACGGACTGCGGGTAGAGAGGGGTGAACAGCGACTGCCAGGTGGACAGCGGGGTGGCGAAGGTGACCCGCACCTCGTGCTCGTCGGCGCCTTGTTCGACCTTGGCGATCCGGTTGTACCCGTCGTTGTGAGCGGCCCAGTACGTGGATTCGCCGCCGTTCAGCGCCTTCCACTGGGCGATGAAGTCGGCCGCGGTGACCGGCCTGCCGTCGCTCCACTCCGCTTTCGGGTTGAGCTTGTAGTCCACGATCTGCTGTGGCGAGCGCTGGACGACGTGGGCCGAGAGCAGATAGTCGGGGTCGCGCTGCGGACGGCCGCGCCCGTCGATGGTGAAGAGGGAAGGCAGCGTCGCGGCGGCGATCTGCGCTGTCTGCGTGTCCGCGTCCGCCTGGAAGGTGTTGAAGGTAGCGGGGACGTCGTCGACGGCCCAGCGCAGGGTGCCTCCGTCGCGTACGAGGGCGCGGGGGGCGGCGGCGATGTCGATCGCGGCCGGGGCGTCGTCGCCGGAGGAGCCGCACCCGCCGAGCGCGGGGAGCAGCGCGAAGGCACCGACGAGAGCGGCGGCGGCCTTGACTGGGTGCGGCATGTGTCCTACCTCCGGGATGTACCGCCGCCTCCACGGCACGGGCCGCAGGGCGGCGTGGGCCGCAGACTTCTGCGTGACATATGCTTATGTCAGTATTTGTCGCTATCGCTCTTATCTGGGTTATTTAGGACAGGCTCCAGTGAAGGTGACGCACACGAACCCGGTGCGCCGACACGACGGGGCGAGCCGCCACGCCACTCGGGCGGGTGACACGAGCGCCGTGAGCGTCGCACGCAAGCTGGCGGAGGGGGCCCCTGCCGCAAGGCATGGGGAGGGCGGAGAGAACCGACCGCCCGCATGCCGTCGTGCGGTCGCGCACGGCCCGTAGCGCCCGGATGCCGTCCCCCCGGAGGGGGAATCGCCCACCGCCGTCTTCCCAACCACACACGTGACGCGCGACACTCTCTGCGCGTGAACGTCGCCGCCAGTCCGCTCCCGCTAAGGTGCCAACCATGTCAATTCAGGATGATTTGACGGCAATTCAGCGACGCCTCGACGATCTGATGCGCAGCCTCGGCACACTCGAGAACCATGTGGGTCATGGCCTCGACATGCGCCGGGTCCGCACCGACGCCGAGCACCTCCGCGACTCGTTGTCGTTGCTGCGTGAGACCGCGCGTGAGGAACGGGGCGGCCGCCCCGACGCCGAGATGGTCACCATCCCGGACGCGCCGTACGACCCCAGCCTCTGGAAGGACGCCGAGGACGAGGGGCTGGGTTACCAGGGCCGGCACGCGCCGTAATCCCCCAACACCAACGCCGACTTCAGTCGACTGCCGGCAACGTCCGCGCACGGCCCCGATCCCCCTCACTCCGTACGGAGTCCCCTTGGCCACGACCCAGACCCCAGGCACCGGAACCGGCATCCGCACGCCAGGCCGCGCCTCCATCCCCGACCGGCATCTGCGCACCGACCGCTGGTGGCTCGCGCCCACCGTGACAGTCGCGGTGCTCACCGCCTTCGTCATCTACTCCACGTGGCGCGCCTTCGCCAACAGCGACTACTACGCGGCGCCCTACGTCTCGCCCTTCTACTCACCCTGCCTCGCCTCGAACTGCGTGCCCATGAAGGGCGGCGCCGATCTGCAGATCTTCGGCCCGTGGTGGGGAATCTCGCCCGCGCTGATCGTGCTGATCTTCCCGCTCGGCTTCCGGCTCACCTGCTACTACTACCGCAAGGCGTACTACCGCGGTTTCTGGGCCGCTCCCCCGGCCTGCGCGGTCGCCGAGCCACACGCCAAGTACTCCGGTGAGACCCGCTTCCCGCTGATCCTGCAGAACATCCACCGCTACTTCTTCTACTTCGCGGTGATCTTCGCCGTGATCCTGAGCTACGACGCGGTGCTGGGATTCCGCAACGCCGCCGGGCAATGGGGCCACATGGGCCTCGGCACTCTCGTTCTGCTCGTCAACATCGCGTTGATCTGGGTCTACACCCTGTCCTGTCACTCCTGCCGGCACATCGTCGGCGGCCGGCTGAAGAACTTCTCCAAGCATCCGGTGCGGTACCGGATGTGGACGTGGGTGGGCAAGCTCAACGCACGGCACATGGCGCTGGCGTGGGCCTCGCTGGTGAGCGTCGCGCTCGCCGATTTCTACGTCTACCTGGTCGCCAGCGGGGCCTTCCACGACCCACGGTTCTTCTAGAAGGGGATGCGGCACCAAATGACGCAAGTCGAGCGGCACTCGTACGACGTGGTCGTGGTGGGCGCGGGCGGTGCGGGACTTCGCGCCGCCATCGAGGCACGAAGTCAGGGCATGCGCACAGCGGTGATCTGCAAGTCTCTCTTCGGCAAGGCCCACACGGTGATGGCCGAGGGCGGCATCGCCGCCAGCATGGGCAACGTCAATGAGAACGACAACTGGCAGGTCCATTTCCGCGACACGATGCGGGGCGGCAAGTTCCTCAATCAGTGGCGCATGGCCGAGCTGCACGCGAAGGAGGCGCCCGACCGGGTCTGGGAACTGGAGACCTGGGGCGCGCTCTTCGACCGTACGAAGGACGGGAAGATCTCCCAGCGCAACTTCGGCGGCCACGAATACCCGCGGCTCGCGCACGTGGGAGACCGTACGGGCCTGGAGCTGATCAGGACGCTGCAGCAGAAGATCGTCTCGCTGCAGCAGGAGGACAAGAAGGAGTTCGGCGACTACGAGGCCCGCATCAAGGTCTTCCAGGAGTGCACGGTCACACGCGTGCTCAAGGAGGACGGCCGGGTCGCCGGGATCTTCGGCTACGTGCGGGAATCCGGACGCTTCTTCGTCATCGAGGCACCCTCGGTCGTCCTGGCCACCGGAGGCATCGGCAAGTCGTTCAAGGTCACCTCGAACTCCTGGGAGTACACCGGCGACGGGCACGCGCTCGCGCTGCTGGCCGGCGCGCCCCTGATCAACATGGAGTTCGTGCAGTTCCACCCGACCGGAATGGTCTGGCCGCCGTCGGTGAAGGGAATCCTCGTCACCGAATCCGTGCGCGGCGACGGCGGGGTACTGCGCAACAGCGACGGCAAGCGCTTCATGTTCGACTACATCCCCGACGTCTTCAAGGAGAAGTACGCACAGGACGAGGCCGAGGCCGACGGCTGGTACACCGCTCCCGACACCCACCGGCGGCCGCCGGAGCTGCTGCCCCGCGACGAGGTGGCCCGCGCCATCAACGCCGAGGTGAAGGCGGGACGCGGCAGCCCGCACGGCGGAGTCTTCCTCGACGTCTCGACGCGCCTGCCGGCCGAGGAGATCAAACGGCGCCTGCCGTCGATGCACCACCAGTTCAAGGAGCTGGCGGACGTGGACATCACGGCGGAGCCGATGGAGGTCGGGCCGACCTGCCACTACGTGATGGGCGGCGTCGACGTCGACCCGGACACCGCGGCCGCCACCGGCGTCCTTGGCCTCTTCGCTGCCGGCGAGGTCGCAGGCGGCATGCACGGCTCCAACCGCCTCGGCGGCAACTCCCTCTCCGACCTGCTGGTCTTCGGACGCCGCGCCGGACTGCACGCGGCCACGTACGCGGCGGATCTCGGCGGCTCCCGCCCCCGGATCGCCGAGGAGCAGATCGACAACGCGGCGGCCGAGGCGCTGCGCCCGTTCAGCGCCGAGGACACCGGCACGGTCGGCGGCCGGGCCGAGAACCCGTACGCGCTCCACCAGGAGCTGCAGCAGACCATGAACGACCTGGTCGGCATCATCCGCCGCGCGGGCGAGATGGAAGAGGCGCTGCGCCGCCTCGCCGACCTGCGCGTCCGGTCGCGGGCCGCGGGCGTCGAGGGCCACCGCCAGTTCAACCCGGGCTGGCACCTTGCGATCGACCTGCGCAACATGCTGCTGGTGAGCGAGTGCGTGGCACGCGCCGCGCTGGAACGCACCGAGAGCCGCGGCGGCCACACCCGCGACGACTACCCGGAGATGGACCGGCAGTGGCGCAAGTCGAACCTGGTGTGTGAACTCGCCGACTACCGCGGGGGTCCGGCGGGCCAGGACCCGGCGATGGGCCAGATCAAACTGACCCGCAGCGACATGCCGCCGATCCGTGCCGACCTGCTCGCTCTCTTCGAGAAGGACGAGCTGCTGAAGTACCTGACGGACGAGGAGCTCAGCGCGTGAGCTATACAGGACGTTTCAAGGTCTGGCGCGGAGACGCCGGGGGCGGGGAACTGCAGGACTTCGAGGTGGAGGTGAACGAGGGCGAGGTCGTCCTCGACATCATCCACCGGCTGCAGGCCACGCAGGCGCACGACCTCGCCGTGCGGTGGAACTGCAAAGCGGGCAAATGCGGTTCGTGCAGCGCGGAGATCAACGGCCGTCCCCGGCTGATGTGCATGACCCGGATGTCGGTCTTCGACGAGTCCGAGACGGTGACGGTCACGCCGATGCGGACCTTCCCCGTGGTGCGCGACCTGGTGACCGACGTGTCGTTCAACTACACCAAGGCGCGGGAGATCCCGTCGTTCGTACCGCCGCCGCGGCTGGGGCCCGGCGAGTACCGGATGCAGCAGGAGGACGTGGAACGGTCGCAGGAGTTCCGCAAGTGCATCGAATGCTTCCTGTGCCAGAACGTCTGCCACGTGGTGCGCGACCACGAGGAGAACAAGACCGCGTTCGCGGGACCGCGCTTCCTGATGCGCATGGCCGAGCTGGACATGCACCCGCTCGACGCGGCGGAGGAGACCGGCCTGGACCGGAAGACGACGGCGCAGGACGAGCACGGGCTCGGCTACTGCAACATCACCAAGTGCTGTACGGAGGTGTGCCCGGAGCACATCAAGATCACGGACAATGCGCTGATCCCGCTCAAGGAACGGGCAGCGGATCGTAAGTACGATCCGCTGGTCTGGCTGGGCTCCGTGATCCGCCGCCGCGGCGCCATCGACTGACGTCGCGCGGGCCCGTTCGCCGTGACCTGTGGGGTCACGTGCGCCTCGGCGCCGCTGCCGTGACTGGCCCGGTCACGTGCGCCTTGGCGCTGCGCGCCGTCGGCCCGTCGGCGTGATCGGTCTGGTCACGTGCGCGCGGCACCGCTGGCGTGGTTGGCCCGGTCACGTGCCCGGGGGCGCGTTGCGCCTTGGCCGCTGTGGGGTGCCTCCTCGGCGCTCGAACGTCACGTGACCTGCTTTGTGTGCCGCGCGGTTGTTCTCGTCGCCTGCGGGGGCACCCCTGCGCGTCCCCTCCATTGCCGTCGCGCGGCTGCGGGCCGGTGGCACCTTCCGCCGACACCTCTGTCCGCGGGAGCCGCAAAAGAAGGAACCCTCTCGTGCTGCCGGGTGGCAGGCGCGAAGCCGGCCCGGGAGGGGGCGCGCAGGGGTGCCCCCGCAGGCGACGAGAACAATTCCACGCCCACTGTCCGTACGAGGTGACGTTCGAGCGCCGAGGAGACACCCCACAGCGGCACCGACCCCACCCACCCACGCAACGCCCACGCGACCCACCCGATCACGGCAACGGGCGGGCGGCGGGAAAAACACCTCGCGCAAGCCGCAGTGTCACGCAACCGCGGGCGGCGGGAAAAACACCCCACCCCAGCCGCAACCGCGGGAAACACGCGAACCGACCCCCAAAGGCCCAGCGCCCAGCGCAACGACACCGCAACCGCGGGAAGCCGCGTCACCGGGGTCAGAAAACACTAAGAAGCGCTTCCGTGAGGTCCGGCCCCGGCGAGTCGTTTCCCGGGAGCGCCAGTTCGAACCAGACCGTCTTGCCATGCGGCGTACGGCGCGAGCCCCAGCTCTCGCTGAGCAGGCTCACCAGCTGAAGCCCGCGGCCGCCCTCGTCCGTGTCGCGCGCGCGCCGGCGCCGCGGCTGGACGAGACCGGAGTCCCACACCTCGCACACGAGCGTGCGGTCGAGCAGCAGCCGCAGGCGTATGTCGCCTTCACCGTGCCGCAGGGCATTGGTCACCAGCTCGCTGACGAGCAGCTCGCTGGTGTCGACGAGCTCCTCCAGACCCCACTCCTCCAGTCGCCCGCGCGCGAGATCGCGCGCCTTGGCGACCGACTGGCCCTCGGGCGGCAACGTCCAGTCGCCGACGGATTCGGCCGGCAGGCCGTGGACGCGGGCCATGAGCAGGGCGACGTCGTCCTCGCCGTGGTGGGTGTCGAGGCTGGTCAGCACGTGGTCGCAGACGTCCTCCAGCGGCTGCGCCGCGCCCGAGAGCGCGTCGCGGAACGCCTCCAGGCCGACGTCGAGGGGGTGGCGGCGCGATTCGACCAGGCCGTCGGTGTAGAGGGCGAGCAGTGCGCCGTCAGGGAGTTCGATCTCGACCTCCTCGAACGGCTCACCTCCGACGCCGAGCGGCATGCCGGACGGTACGTCGAGCATCAGCGCGGGGTCGCCCGGCTGGACGAGGACGGGCGGCAGATGGCCCGCGTTGGCGATGGTGCAGCGCCGCGTCACCGGGTCGTACACCGCGTAGACGCAGGTGGCGAGGTACACCTCGGCGAGGTCGGAGCCGTCGCGTTCCTTGGTGCGGCGCGGCCGCCCGCGCGAGGGGTCGGACAGGCCACGGGCGATCTCGTCGAGCTGACTGAGGATCTCGACCGGCTCCATGTCGAGCAGCGCCAACGTGCGGACGGCCATGCGCAGTTCGCCCATGGCGACGGCGGCGCGCAGCCCTCGGCCCATGACGTCGCCGACGACGAGCGCCGTACGGTGGCCGGGCAGTTCGATCACGTCGAACCAGTCGCCTCCGACCTCCGCCGCCGTGTTGCCGGGCAGATAGCGGCAGGCGATGTCGAGCCCGGCGGCCTCCGGGTTGCCCGGCGGCAGCAGACTGCGCTGCAGGAGCAGGGCGCGCTCGTGCTCGCGGCGGTACAGACGCGCGTTGTCGATGCAGACGGCGGCGCGTGCGGCCAGTTCCGCGGCGAGCGCGGTGTCGCGTTCGCCGAACGGCTCACTGCCCTTGGCGCGTGAGAACTGGACGAGGCCGAGCACGGTGTCCCGGGCCACCATCGGCACCACGAGCGTCGAATGGACGACGCCGCCGAGCTCGACCCGTTCACCGCCCTCCGGCTCGCCGCCCTCAAGCGCGCCGACGACCTGGACCTGGGCGGTGCGCAGGGCGCTCGCCGCAGGTGAGTTGAACGGGTAGCGGTGCACCGCGCCCACCGGGACGGCACCCTCGCCCCCCAGCGTCCCGGGCCCGCCGGAGACGGCGCTCGCCCCGGCAACCCTGCGGACCTCGCCCGATCCGTCGGTGACGCCGACGGGGTCCTCGTCGCCTGTGAGCAGCGCCCGGTAGAGGTCGACGGCGGCCAGGTCGCAGAAGTGCGGGACGGCGACGTCGAGCAGCTGACGCGCGGTGGTCTCCAAGTCCAGGGAGTTGCCGATGCGGGCGCCCGCCTCGTTGAGCAGGGCGAGGTCTCGGCGGGTGTGCGCGGCCTCCCGCTCGGCACGCTGACGTGTGGTCACATCGGTGGCGAGCCCAGCCACTCCGACCGGCTCGCCGGCTACCCCGTGCAACCGGTACAGGGAGATCGCCCAGCGCCGGCGGCCAGGTGCAACCGAGCTGGTCCCCACCACGTGCATGTCGACGACGGGATCGCCGGTGTCGAGGACGTGCCGCAGCGCCCCCGCGAGCCGGTCGGCCTCGACGCGCGGCAGGAAGTCGTGCGGGGTCAGGCCGCGGTAGTCCTCTGGCGGCTTGCCGTAGACGTGCGCGAAGCGCTCGTTGACGCGGATGAGCTTCGGCTGGGCGTCCGTCAGGAAGAATCCCATGGACGACTGGCTGAAAATCGCTTCGAACGCGGCCCGGGACGCCTCCTGCTGTTCGTCGAACGCACCGGCGTCCCGTGGTCGAGGCACATCACCCATGGACGGCCTCCCGGGCCCGGGCGTTCACCCGGGGACGGGCGTCTCCTCCGCGTATGCAGCGCACGACCCCTCCAGTTCCTTCAAGGACCGGCCGCTACCGAGTATTCAGCAAACCCGGGGTCGACCACAGCCACTAGCGGGGCCGCGATCTCCCGCACCTCATGGTCCCGTCGATCACAGCAATCTTCCCGTGTTCAACTAGCGCGTCAAGGACATCATCAGAGGAATCAGTTACCCGGCAAGGCGAGTTCGAACCAGACGGTCTTGCCGAGCGGCCCCTGCCGGGTGCCCCAGCGACGCGAGGCGCGGGCGACGAGCTGCATCCCGCGCCCGCCCTCGTCGTCGTGTGCGGCCGAGCGCGTACGCGGCGGCTCCGGCAGCGGATCGGAGACCTCTACCAGCAGCGAGGTGCCGCGCACCATCCGCACGCCGATGGGCCCGTGAGCATGTCGCAATGAATTCGTTACCAGTTCGCTGACCAGCAGGATCGTCACGTCAGTGAGCGCCGCGAGCCCCCATGCGGCCAGCGTCTCCCCCACGTGCAGCCGCGCCTGCCGCACCGCACTAGCCTCGGCCGAGAATTCCCAGAAGGCCGCGCTGCCTTCCGGTAGTCCGCCGAGCCGGGCCATCAACACCGCGACGTCGTCCGGCTCCAGCGGCGGCACCAGCGTCGACAGCACCTCGTCGCACGCGTCCTCCAGCGAGGCGTGCCTGCGGCCGAGCACGGCGACCAACTGGTCGATACCGGTGGTGAGGTCCTGACCACGCCGCTCGACCAGTCCGTCGGTGTAGAGCACGAGCACCGACCCGTCGGGGACATCGAGCTCCTCCGACTCGAAATCGCTCCCCTCGACGCCGATCGGTGTGCCGGACGGCAGTTCGAGCCGCTGCACCGTGCAGTCGAACCCGATGTCGTCGTAGCGCACCAGCAGCGGCGGCAGATGGCCGGCCCGGGCGATGGAGCAGCGCCGCGTGGACGGTTCGTAGACCGCGTAGACCACCGTCGCCATCATCGGCTCCTCGGGGGTCTGCATGAAGTCGTCGGAGAGGTTGTTGATGCGGCGCAGCAACTCGTCGGGTGTCAGATCGAGCCCCGCGAGGGTGCGGACGGCGGTGCGCAGCCGTCCCATCGTCGCGGCGGCGCGCAGCCCGTGACCCATGACGTCGCCGACAACGAACGCGGTGCGCCCGCCGGCCAGCGGGATGACGTCGAACCAGTCGCCGCCGACCTCGGCACCGGTGCTGCCGGGCACATAGCGGTAGGCGATCTCGATACCCGGCGGCTCCGGGACGTGCTGCGGCAGCAGGCTGCGCTGGAGCATCAGCGCGCCCTGCCGCTCGCGCGCGTAGAGCCGGGCGTTGTCCAGCGCCGCGCCGGCCCGGTCCGAGAGCTCGGTGGCGAGCGCCAGGTCGTCGGGGTCGAAGGGTTCGCGTTCGCCGTCGCGGCAGCCGACCAGCAGCCCGAGCACGACGCCGCGGGCCCGCAGCGGTACCGCGAGCGCCGAGCCTATGCCCAGTTCGAGTGCCTTGCGGATGCGCGGGTCGAGCGCCTCCACGGGGAGGCCGCCGCCCAGGTCGGCCGGGGTCTCGGCGAACCAGGCCGGGCCGCTCGCGAGCACGTCCGACAGCGGCGAGCCGGCCGGGAAGGTCATCACCATGCCCGGCTGCAGGAGCGGCGCGATCTGCACGTCACCGGGCGGGCTGGCCGCACCGAGCAGTACGAGCGGGGTACCGGGGGTGTGCGAGTGGCGCGGCAGCTCGCCGCCGCGCGGAACGGCCCGTACCAGCAGCACCCCCGCGTAGTCGCAGAAGGCAGGCACCAGCGCCTCCGCGAGCGCCCGCGCGATCCGGTCGACGTCGAGGAGGTCGGCGAGGGACGCACCGACGTCGTTGAGCAGCGCCAGGCGCGTGCGGGCCCGCTCGACCTTGGCGGCGGAGAGGAAACGGTCGGTAATGTCCATGACCACGGCGGAGACGCCGAGCACATGCCCCGCGCGGTCGGTGATCCTGCTGTACGAGCTGGATCGCATCCCGCGGCCGTGGGGCCCGGGAGTACGCAGGTCGAGCACGGTGCGGCCGGTGTCGAGCACGGTCTTCTGGACGATGGCGAGGTCGTCGCCCGTCTCGCCGAGGAGGATCTCGTCGACGGTGCGGCCGATGTGGTCCTCGGCCGGGAGGTCGTCCATCCGGCAGAGCGCCTGGTTGACGCGGACGCAGCGCAGGTCGGTGTCGTAGACGGCGATACCGAGCGGTGAGGTGTCGAAGACGGCGTCGATGAGGGCGAGGTCGTGTTCGACCCCGCGCAGCAGGTGGGTCTCGGCGATCGAGGCCAGGACGAACGGTTTGCCGTCGCCGTCGACGAGCAGCGAGGCGCGCACCTCGGCGAAGACCGTGTGCCCGTCGCGGTGGCGCAACGGGAGCACCCCGCCCCAGCGGCCGGAGCGCAGCAGCTCGGCCATCAGCCGCTCGGCGGGCCCGGGGGGCGGCACGCGACCGCGGTGCGGCGCCTCGGCCCCGGAGCCCGCGGGGGCTTCGCGGGCCTCCGTACCGGCCCACGGCTTGATGATCGTGTCCAGTCGGCGGCCGACGATGTGCTCACCGGCCCAGCCGAGCATCTCCTCGGCGAGCGGGGACCAGAGGACGACGCGGCCGCGGGTGTCGAGCATGACAACGCCCACCCGCAGGGTGTCGAGGAGTCCGCCGGACGCGGCCGACGGCGGACCCGCGGGCTGCAGCCCTCCGCGTCCGTGCGAGGACGCCGGGTGCAGATGCGTATGGGTAGGGGGCGGCGGCAGCTTCGCCGAGGGCTGCAGCGGCTCGGGACTGGTGCTCATGCGGCACACCTCCCGAGCAAATGGACGAAGTGGGCGAAACCCCCTTACCCCATGGTCAACGGAGTATACGTCCGCAGGCGCGCCGCGTTGCTCCGTTCACCCCGTCGGATCGCACGACAGCGCAGCCAGGCGCCGCATGGCCTCCGCGACCGCGGGCCGGTCCTGGTCGAGCCAGTCGACGGCGTCCTCCTCGGCGGGCGCGAGCCAGCGGAGTGCGTCATGGTCCTCGAGCGGGCGGGGCTCGCCCGCGACGATTCGGGCGGTCCACACCTGCAGGGTCAGGCCGGGCCGGAGCGGCCACTCGCCGGGGATGCGGTCGAGCGGTTCGGCGTCGACGCCGAGCTCTTCGCGCAGCTCGCGCACGAGCGCGTGCTGCGGGCTCTCGCCCGGCTCCACCTTGCCGCCGGGGAGCTCCCAACGCCCCGCCAGCGCGGGCGGCGCGGAGCGGCGCGCGGCGAGGAGCCGGCCCCGTGCGGTGTCCAGCAGGGCCGCGCCTACGACCAGCGTTCTCATGGATGAACCTTATGCGGTGACGCTGCGCTGGCATTCTGGGATCGGTTCGCCTGTTCCCCGCCGTCTCGGCTGGGGTGGGGTGTTTTCCCCGCCGCCCGCCCGTTGCCGTGACTGGGCGGGTCACGTGGGCGCTGTGTGGGTGGGTGGGGTCGGGG